>NZ_JAVDWC010000001.1:530000-1556613 GCF_031457175.1 Sphingopyxis sp. BE235 | reverse complement strand
TCTTCGCCGGCGACACCTCCGCCAGCACCCGCCGCATCACATAGCCCGTGCCCAGCCCGTCGCCCGGCTCGAGCACGCCGACGACTTCGGGCGCCTTCACCCCCGCATCAAACGCCGCCATCACCAGCGCCGCCTCGTCCACATGCCCGAACGGACGGTCCGCCATATAGTCCGCCGACGGCGCGCGGCGCAGGACATAGGCCTCCCTCGCCCAAGCGAACGCAAAGCTCTCCATGTTCGCGCCGCCCGACAAACGCGTCAGGCCCGACAAAACGCCAGCACCCGCAATTCGGGTCATCAACGCTGGGAGCAACGCCGAAATATCGGTCATGCGAACAACGTCCCGTGCACGGCGGTCATCCGCAGATATTTTGCATTCCATCCCCGCATCGCCCGCGCCTTCTCGTCCATCATTTTACTTAGTATGCTAACTATATGCGATGAATCATTTTGCGGCAAGTAACCTTCGGAGCCGCGACGGCGAAACTCTTCCCAAGCGAGCAGAACCGCCATTCCAGCCACGCCAAAGGAGGCCATCATGACCCGACATATCCGTGCCTTGTTTACCGGCGCACTCCTGCTCGCGAGCCCCGCCATCGCGGCGATGCCCGCGCCCGAAGGCCTCAGCCGGACCGACCTTCAGCGCCACGATCTTTCGGCGCCCGGCCGCGAGACGGTCCAGGCGCGCATCGACATCGCGCCCGGCGCGATCGCGCCGTGGCACCGCCACCCGGGCGAAGAGGTGATCTACATCATCGAAGGAACGCTCGAATATCAGCTTGAGGGTCAGGCGCCCGTAACGCTGAAAGCCGGCGAAGTGCTGTTCGTGCCGGCAGGCGTCGCCCACAAGGCGCGCAATCGCACGGCCGCGAACGGCGCCGAACTCGCAACCTATATCGTCGAAAAGGGCAAACCATTACTTGTCCCGGCCGAAGTAATCGAGGCGCGCTGACGCGCCCGCCGGCCATCCGATAAGGCAATATTTAGAATTGGGAGGTAGAAGGACGACGGGGACCAGGGAGGGAATGCATGTTCAGCGTCCTCGAATGCGTCGTTTATCAGCACGATCTGCGATTCGTCCTGATAGCCGCGCTCGTCTGCATCCTCGGAAATATCAGCCTTTTTGTCGTCCTGGGCCGATCGACGCACTGCGTCGACGCCCGCCGGCGTCACTGGCTCATGGTCGCAGCGGTGGCCGAAGGCGTCGGCGTGTGGGCGACGCATTTCGTCGCGATGCTCGCCTATCGCGGATCGATGCCGATCCGTTTCGACGTCGGCCTGACCATTTTGTCGGTCGCCATCGCGATCGGCTTCTTCTGGTGCAGCTTTCGATTGCTCGGCAAGGCGCCCAGCGTGGGGCGCTGCGCCGCCGCGGCGGCCGGCGCGGCCGTCGGGGTCGCGGCGATGCATTTCACCGGCATGGCGTCGATCATCGCGCCCGCCCGCGTGACCTATGACCTGGCTCCGATCCTCGTTTCGCTGCTGCTATCGGGGCTGTGCTTTTTCGCCGCCTTCCTCGCCTTCGCAAAGACGCAGGGCTGGAAGAAGGTCGCCCTGCCCGCGGGCTTCGCGGTGCTTGCGATCGTCATCCTGCACTTTACCGCGATGTCGGCCACCACGCTCGTCCCCGATCCGACGCGCGGCGACATATTGGGAACGGCGAGCAGCCGCGACTGGCTCGTCCCCGCGATCGTGATCGCCAATGTCGCGCTGGTCGCGCTCGCCCTCACCGGCTCGCTCGTCGACCGCTGGCTCACCGATGCGCACGGGCTGGCCGATGCGACGCTCGAGGCGCTCGCGATCACGCACGACGGGCGGATCATCGAAGTGAATGCGCGGCTTTGCGCTCTGCTCGGCGTCAGCAGCGGCGCGATCGTCGGCAGCACGCCATCCGACTGGTTCGTCGCGGGCGACGGCGGCTCGTTCGAACCGCCCGACGGCCATTCCGCCGAGGCGCGCCTCCGCAGCAGCTTCGACGAAGACCATATTTTGGAGATTGCGACCCAGACGATCGAATATCGCGGGCGAAGCTGTCAGGTCCTGGCGATCCGCGACCTGTCCGACGGGAAACGCGCGCAGCGGGCGATCGAGCATCTGGCATCGCACGATGCGCTGACCGATCTGTCGAACCGCGCCCACTTCGCGCGCGCGCTCGACGCGGCGATCGAAGCGAAGGCGCCGTTCGCCCTGCTCGCGCTCGACCTCGACCGGTTCAAGGCGGTGAACGACATCTTCGGCCATGGTGCCGGCGACGAGATATTGTGCCGCATCGCCGACATTCTCCGCTCCGTCGTGCGCGCCGACGACATTGTCGCGCGCATCGGCGGCGACGAATTCCTCGTCATCCAGACCGGCGTTTCGGGGCCCGACGACGCGCGCAAGCTGTCGGCACGCATCCTCGACACGCTGGCGATCGAAATGGACGTCGCGCGCGATCCGATGGCGGTCGGGGTCAGCATCGGCGTCGCGCTCTTTCCCGAGGACGGAACCAACGCCGAAATGCTGCAGCGCAACGCCGACACGGCGCTCTATCGCGCGAAGAATAACGGAAGAGGCAACGCCGCCTTCTTCGATCAGGAGATGGACGAGCTGGCGCAGGAACGCCGCGCGCTCGAACATGATCTGCGCCACGCGATCGCCCGCGATCAGCTTTATGTCGTGTACCAGCCGCTCGTCGCGACGGCCTTTGCGTCGGTGATCGGGTATGAAGCCCTGCTCCGCTGGAACCATCCCGAACGCGGCGAGATCGCGCCCGACGATTTCATCCCCGTTGCCGAGGAAATCGGCGCCATCGTTACGATCGGCGAATGGGTGCTGCGCGAGGCTTGCCGCGCGGCGGCGGGCTGGCCCAAGAATGTCTCGGTCGCCGTCAACGTGTCGACGATCCAGTTTCAGGTGCCGAACCTGCCCGCCGTCGTTCGCGACGCGCTGTCGCAATCGGGGCTCGAGGCGCATCGGCTCGAGCTCGAAATCACCGAGACCGCCTTCCTGCGCAACAAGCACAGCGCGCTGAAGGCGCTCCACGAAATCCGCGCGCTCGGGGTCCGGATCGCGATGGACGATTTCGGCACCGGCTATTCGTCGTTGAGCAATCTCAAAGCCTTCCCGTTCGACAAGATCAAGATCGACAAGAGCTTCGTCGCCTCGATTTCGGACGATGAAGCAGCGCGATCGATCGTGCGCGCGATCATCGGGCTCGGCCGCAGTTTCAATATGCCGATCGTCGCCGAAGGGGTCGAAACGCAGGAACAGCGCCAGATGCTGCTCGACGAGGGCTGCCCGCAGGCGCAAGGCTATTATTTCGGCCGCCCCGCCGCCGATCCATTCCAAGGGGGGGCCTGGTCCGACTTGGAAAAGCGCGACGCCGAGGGCTGAGGCCGCGACGCGCCCCTGCGAAAGTCGGCGATAGCCTTCGCGCGGCGAATGGGGCACAAGCCTTGCGATGGCAGGATATGGGGGATCGATTTGGCCGGCGCGGGACCTTCGGTCCGCCGGCGAGCCTGATTCCACAGCCGAATGCCATCGGCGCGCAGCGCGCGTGCGAGGCTGACGCATGGCCGACGCCGACGAACCGGATATTCTTGCGGCCGCGATCGCGGGCGACCGCGACGCTTTCGAAGCCTTGCTGCGGCGCCACTATGACCGCATCCACGGCCTCGCGTGGCAATTGACCGGATCGCGCGCCGATGCCGATGATATCGCGCAGGATGTCTGCTGCATTCTCGCCGAAAAGCTCTCCGCCTTTCGCGGCGACGCCAAATTCACGACCTGGTTGTGCAGCATTGTTTACAACGCCTGCCGCGATTTCCATCGGCGGCGGTCGGCCTTTACGCGCTTCACCGGGCGGCTGAGTATCATGGCCGGGCTGGCGCGGGGTCCCGACGGCCGCGACCTGTACGACGCGGTCTGGATCGAAAGCGCGATCGCGCGGCTGAAACCCGACCTTCGCGACACCGCGGTGCTGATCGCGGGGCAGCAGCTGTCGCACGCCGAAGCCGCGCAAATCTTAGGAGTAGCCGAAGCGACGGTGTCGTGGCGAATGCACGAAATCCGGCGCCAGCTCGCGGCGAATTCTGGCCCCGACGACTGACAACGAGGCGCCCCGGATTTTTTTTCGCAAAGGCCGCCAAGGATTTCCCGCGCCCACGCGTCCCAGGGACATGCGGGCGATTGTGCGCCGCTGTTGCCAGGGAGACATGTCATGTCCCGTTTCTATCTGACGCTTACCGCGGGCCTCTCGATCACGCTCGTCACCGCCTGCTCGCAATCGAACGAAGCCGACATTGCGTCGCCGTCGTCGGAGGCGACCGCGCCGACCCCAAAGACCGAGCTGGAAGAGCATGCTTCGGACATCGTCGTCACCGGACAGCGGGTCGCCCCGCACGTGATGGACGCGCCGGTGGCGATGTCGGCGATCGGTTCGCAACACATCGCATCGCCGCCGCCGCCGGCACAGGCCCGAAAAATGGTCGTGACGGGCAGCGCCATTCGCGCGCCCTATCCCGATCGGATGATGCCCTGGTATCAGGACGTCGGCCGCGACAAATTTACCTCGACGCAGGAGAATGCGTTCAAGATCGCGCGCGACGAACCCGTGTCGACCTTTTCGATCGACGTCGACACCGCGTCCTATTCCTTTGTCCGCGCGTCGCTGAACAATAATGCATTGCCGCAGCCCGCCGCGGTGCGGACCGAGGAGCTGGTCAATTATTTCCCCTATGATTATGCGGCGCCGCGCAGCGCCCAGCAGCCCTTTTCCTCGAATGTCGCCGTCTTCCCGAGCCCGTTCACCGTGGGCCGCAAGCTCGTCCGCATCGGCATCAAGGGCTATACGATCGAACGTGCGACGCGGCCGCGCGCGAACCTCGTTTTCCTGATCGACACGTCGGGGTCGATGGACGCGCCGAACAAACTGCCGCTCGTCAAGAAATCGCTCGGCCTGCTGCTCGATCAGCTCGATCGCAACGACCGTGTGTCGATCGTAACTTATGCGGGCAATGCGGGCACCGCGCTTGAGCCGACGCCGGCGAGCCAGAAAGGCAAGATCCTCGCGGTGATCGACCAGCTCGGCGCGGGCGGCAGTACCGCGGGCGCCGAAGGCATCCGCCAGGCCTATGCGCTGGCCGAGCGCAATCTCGACCCGAACGGCGTCAACCGCGTCGTCCTCGCCACCGACGGCGATTTCAACGTCGGCATCACCAATCAGGATGAGCTGAAAGGCTATATCGAGCGCGAGCGCGGCAAGGGCATTTTCCTCTCGGTCCTCGGCTTCGGGATGGGCAATTACAATGACTCACTGATGCAGACGCTCGCCCAGAACGGCAATGGCGCCGCCGCCTATATCGACACGCTGGGCGAAGCGCGCAAAACATTGGTCGACGAGGCGACATCGACACTGTTCCCGATCGCGAAGGATGTGAAGATCCAGGTCGAGTTCAACCCCGCCACCGTCGCTGAATATCGGCTCATCGGCTATGAAACGCGCATGCTCAACCGCGACGATTTCGACAATGACAAGGTCGATGCGGGCGATGTCGGGTCGGGGCAGACGGTCACCGCGATCTACGAGATCGTCCCCGTCGGCGGGCCGCGTACGATGGGTGACCTCAGGTACAGCAAGCCCGCCCCGCGGGCGGTCGCGGCGCCATCGAGCGAATATGGCTTTGTGAAGATCCGGTACAAACTGCCGAAATCGGATCGCAGCCAGCTGATTTCGACGCCGATCGATCGGCGCGTCGAGTTTGCCCGCTTCGCCGACGCGCCGCAGGATGCGCGCTTCGCAACCGGGGTCGCGGCCTTTGCCGAACTGCTCCGCGGCGGGCGCTACAGCGGATCGATGACCTATGACGATGTGCTGCAGATCGTCGGCGCCGCGCGCGGCACCGACGATTTCGGATACCGCATGGAGCTGGTCCAGATGGTCCGCGCCGCCAAGACGGCGGGATCGATGGCAAAGCTGGAACGCTGATCATGGTGCGGCGGCGGTTCCTGCGAAGCGCCGCCGCATCCGCCCCGCCCATTTCGACCGGCCGATCGAGATATTCGACCGCCGCGATATTGTGCGTATAAGGCCAGACGATGCCCATGCCCCTTCTCTCGCGCCTGCCATCTCGACCGGGTTCGAAATCGCGCCGCGCCGCGCCGGGGGCATCGTAGCCATGGCGGGCGATGACGAGCTGAAAGCCTTTCTGCCCGAACCGCCGCCGCCCGCCCCGAAGCGGCGCGAGGCGGCGATTGCCGGCGCGCTTGCCCGCTTCGACGGCGCCCCCGCACCTGAGGTCGCGCCTCGACCAGCACGAGCATCCTGGTGGGCCAATCTTCGGCGTCCGCAGGCCGGGCTGTTCGCGACCGCCGCGCTGGTCGCCGCGATCGGCCTGCCCTTTGCATGGACGGCATTGGTTCCGGGCGCACCCGCCGCCGACGAACAGATTGCGCGCGAGACGGGCGAGCCGGCAACGGTCGTGGACAACCAGGCCGAAGTGCCCGCTCCCGCCGCGATCGCGGCACCGCCATCCGCAAAGAACGGCCCTGCCGCCGAGCAAGTCGCGGCGGCGCCGCTTGCCGTTTCCGCGCCGGTGGCGAAGCGAGTGGAACTGGCGCAGGCGCCGCCCGCCGCGCCCGCCGCAAAAGCCGAGGAACGCGAGGGGATCATCGTCTCGGCGCAGCGCGTGGCGCGCCCTGTGCAGGATTCACCCTCCGCCATTTCGGCCTATTCATCGAGCGAAGTCGCCGAGGATTCGGTCGTCGTCACGGGAACACGCGTCGCGCCGCGCGGCGCGCCCCGGCGCGGCGACTGGAACGCCTGCACGGTGAACGATCCGAGCCGGACGCTGTCGCGGTGCAAAAAGCTGGCAAGCCGGGGAGCGAAAGCCGTTCGGGCGCAAGCCGACGCGCATCTTTCCGATGGACTGAAACAGGCGTGGGAGGGCGATATCGACGGCGCGATTACCGCCTTCGATCAGGCGATTGCCGTCGCGCCCGACCTGTCGGTCGCTTATCTCAATCGCGGCCTCGCTTACGACCGTCAGGGCGAAAGCGCGCGCGCGATCGCCGATCTCGACCGTGCGGTCCAGCATGCGCCGCAATCGGCGCGCGCTTATTATAATCGCAGCCTTCTGCTGCGAAAACAGGGCGATACGAAGCGCGCCGACGTCGATGAACAGCGCGCGGTCAACCTCGACGCCCGGTATCAGGCGATACGGCAGCCGCGCGAGCGCGATTAGACCGGGCTGGTCAGGCTGCGAACCATCTGCGGGCCGTCGACACCCGCGCCCGCAACGCCAAGCTGGTGATAGTCCTGCACAATCTGCGACAGCGCCGACAGCGCCAGCGTCGCCGGATCGCGCGTCGCGGGGATCAGCCCAACCGATGTGCGGAGCTTTTCCCGAAGGTCCTCGCGCACGCCGGCATCGCGCAAGGCGTTCCGCCGGACATCCTGCGTCCGCTGGCTCCCGATCGCCCCGACGTAAAAGGAAGGAAGCTGGAGCGCGCGCGGCAGCAACTCCTCCTCCCAGTCGCGGTCGTGGAAGACCGAAATGATCGCGGTCCACGGATCGGTGACGAGCGGCCGCAAGTTTGTGCGCGAAGTCAGCCGAACCGTGTCGAAACCCTCGGCATCGAGATCGGCCAAAGCCCGTTCGTCGGGGGAGAGGACGCTGACCTCGGCCCCGAAGGCGGCTGCGAGACGCGCCAGCGCCGTGAGCTCCTCGCCCTGCCCCATCGCGACGATCCGGAGCTTCGGTGCATAGCCGAGACGGAAGCTTCCATCCTCCCAGCCAGCCCGCGCGTGCGCATCGGTGATCGTATCGACATGCACGCCATCGTCGGCCAGCCGCAGCGCCGTGATTTGCCGGCGATCGTGCTGCGCGAGCGCCTGTCCGATCGCATTGGGATCGGGGCGCGGGTTGAACAGCAGGTCGATCCCGCCGCCGCACGGAAGCCGGATGTCGAGATAGGGCGATCCCGCGCCGAAGCGTACGAGCTTAGCGCGCCCGTGCTCCAGTGTTCCGATCGCCTCGGCGACGACCGCCGCCTCGATGCAGCCGCCCGAGAAGGAACCTGCATATCGCCCATCCTCGGCCACCGCCATCTGCGCGCCGATCGCGCGCGGCGACGATCCCTCGATCGCGGTGAGCGTGACGAGGATCGTCGCGGCGCCCTCTGCGGTGCGCGCCAGAACAAAGCGCAATATGTCGGCCGGCGTGGTTGCTATCATCTGCGATTTGCTTTGAAGTCAGCCGACGCGCAAAGGGCGGCAGAAGGAGCCGGAGCCATGGTCGAAGCCGCGAACATCGCCGTCATCCTGCTCGCCGCGGGCACATCGCAGCGGTTCGGGACCGACGACAAGCTGCTCGCCCCGCTCGCGGGCGAACCGCTGGCGCTGCACGCAGCCAGGCACATCGCCCTGCTGACGCCGCGGCGGCGCATCGCCGTCTGCCGCGATGAGCATGGCGCGCTCGCGCGGTTGCTGGCGGCGCACGGCTTCGAGATCGTCGCCAATCCGCATCCCCAGCAGGGGCTGTCGCGATCGCTGTCGTGCGGCATTGCCGAAGCGGCGCGCGGGCCGGACGTCGCGGCGATGGTCTGCCTCGCCGACATGCCCTTCGTCGGCACCGGCCATCTGCGCAAACTCATCGCCCGGTTCGATCCGGTGGCAGCGCCCGTGGTGGCGTCGACGAACGGGGACGCGACGATGCCCCCGGCGCTGTTCGCCCGCGGGCTGTTCGAAAAGCTGCGCGGCGGCGAAGGCGACCGCGGCGGCAAAGCTCTGTTGGCCGATGCCGCACTCGTCCCCGCCCGTGCCGACGAGCTGGCGGACATCGACCGGCCGGGCGATTTGCCCAAATGAAACCCCGCTCTCACGCTGGCGATCACACCATGTCCGGCAGCTTGCCAAGCAGCTTGTCGAGCGTAATCGGGTAATTGCGGACGCGCACGCCGGTCGCGTTGTAGACCGCGTTGGCGACCGCCGCCGCGACGCCGCAGATGCCGAGTTCGCCGACGCCCTTCGCCTTCATCGGCGAGGTGGTCGGATCGGCCTCGTCGAGGAAGATCACTTCCTGATGCGGAATGTCGGCGTGGACGGGGACTTCATAGCCGGCGAGATCGTGATTGACGAAAAAGCCGAAGCGCTTGTCAACCGCAAGCTCCTCCATCAGCGCCGCACCTGCGCCCATCGTCATCGCACCGATCACCTGGCTGCGCGCCGCTTTCGGATTGAGGATGCGTCCCGCCGCGCAGACAGCGAGCATCCGGCGGACGCGGATTTCGCCCGTCATCGCATCGACGCCGACCTCGACGAAATGCGCGCCAAAGGTCGATTGCTGAAATTTCTCGGCGAGGTCGCCATATTCCATATTGTCCTCGGCGACGAGTTCGCCGTCGGCGGCCGCATCACCGAGCGCGACGCTGCGGCGTCCGGCCTTGACCTTGCCATCGGCAAAGACCGCATCGGACGCCAGGCCGAGTTTCTGCACGACGGCCGCGCGCAGCTTGACGCAGGCGGCATAGACGCCGGCGGTCGAGCTGTTGGCGCCCCACTGCCCGCCCGAACCCGCCGACACCGGAAAGGCTGAATCACCGAGCTTCACGACGACCTTGTCGAGCGGCACGCCCATCATTTCGGCGGCGGTCTGCGCGATGATCGTATAGGTGCCGGTGCCGATGTCGGTCATGTCGGTCTCGACCGTCACGACCCCTGATTTGGCGAGGCGAACGCGTGCGGCCGATGGCCCGTTGAGGTTGTTGCGGAACGCCGCGGCGACCCCCATCCCGACCAGCCAGCGCCCGTCGCGAGTGGCGCCGGGTTTCGCGCGCTTGCTCCAGCCGAACTTGTCGGCGCCGGTCTCAAGGCATTTGTTGAGCTGGCGCTGCGAAAAGGGCCGGCTCGGCTTTTCGGGGTCGACCTGTGTGTCGTTGAGGACACGCAAGGCGACCGGGTCCATGCCGAGCTTCTCGGCCAGTTCGTCGACCGCGATCTCGAGCGCCATCAGCCCCGGCGCCTCGCCGGGCGCGCGCATCGCATTGCCTTCGGGCAGGTCGAGCACGGCAAGGCGCATCGCGGTCATGCGATTTTCACCGGCATAGAGCAGGCGCGTCTGCGCCACCGCGGTTTCGGGGCCGCCGCCGGGCAGGTCGCCCGACCAGCTTTCATGACCGATCGCGGTGAGCTTGCCGTCGGCGGTCGCGCCAAGGCGGACGCGCTGGATCGTCGCCGGGCGATGCGTCGTGTTGTTAATCATCAACGGCCGCGGCAGTGCGACCTTGACCGGCCGCTTCGCCGCCTTCGCCCCCAGCGCGGCGAGCAGCACATCGGCGCGATTGAACAATTTCCCGCCGAAACCGCCGCCGATATAGGGCGAGTCGAAGCGGATATTCTCTTTCGGAATGCCCAGCGTCTTCGCCATGTCGCCGACCGACCAGGCGATCATCTGGTTCGAGGTCCAGACGGTCAGCTTGTTACCCTCCCACGCGGCGATCGTCGCGTGGGGTTCCATCATCGCGTGGCTGTGATCGGGGGTCGTGTAGCGCGCATCGAGCTGCACCGGCGCCGCGGCGAAGGCGGCGGCAAAATTGCCGACGGCGCTGTCGGGTTCGGTGCCGAACGACGCTTTCGGCTTGATCGCGGTGTCGATCGCGGCCGCAAGATCGTAAGCGCCCTTGCCGCGCGCATATTCGACGCGGACGAGCGAGGCGGCGGCGCGCGCCTGTTCGAAACTGTCGGCGACAACGAGCGCGATCGCCTGATGATAATGTTCGATATCGGGACCGCCGAGCAATTTGGCGGTGTTGAAATCGCCCTTCGCCAGCTTGCCCGCATTGTCGGCGGTGACGATCGCGATGACGCCCGGTGCCGCCCTCGCTTCGTCGAGGTTCATCGACGCGATCCGCCCCTTGGCGATCGCCGATCCGACGACATAGCCATAGGCCTGGTTCGCCGCGACATCGTGCCGTTCATAGGCATAGGGCGCGGTGCCCGTCGTCTTGAGCGGCCCCTCGATGCGATTGGTGGGTTTGCCGACGATCTTCATCTGATCGATCGGGTTGGTGGTGGCGGGCGTGTCGAATTTCATGGCTCAGCCCTTCGCTTGCGCCAGCACCCCGGCGAGCGTGCGCTCGACGAGGGGCAGCTTGTAGGCGTTTTCATGGGTGGTCTTGGCGCCCGCGAGCAGGCCGTCGGCGACAGGCTTCGCGCCGCGCGGCAACGCCGCCTCCGCCGCTTCGACGCGCCACGGCTTGTAGCCGACCCCGCCGAGCGCGACGCGCCCGGTCCCGTCGCGCTGGACGATCACGCCGACCGCGATCAGCGCGAAGGCATAGGACGCGCGGTCGCGGACCTTGTGATAGATATGTGTGCCGCCGACGGGCTTCGGCAACGTGACCGCGGTGATCAGTTCACCCGGCGCCAGCACCGTTTCCAGATGCGGCGTCTTGCCCGGCGCACGGTAGAAATCGGCGATGGGGATCGCCCGCGCCTTGCCCGCCGCGTCGACCGTCTCGATCGCGGCGTCGAGCGCGCGCATCGCAACCGCCATGTCGCTGGGATGCGTCGCGATACACGCGTCGCTGGCGCCAACCACCGCGTGCAGCCGGTTGAAGCCGCCGATCGCGGCGCAGCCGCTGCCGGGCTTGCGCTTGTTGCACGGCTGGTTGGTGTCGTAAAAATAGGGGCAGCGCGTCCGCTGGAGCAGATTGCCCGCGGTCGTCGCCTTGTTGCGGAGTTGCCCCGATGCGCCCGCGACGAGCGCACGGGTCAAAAGGCCATAATCGCGCCGCACGCGCGCGTCGCTCGCCAAATCGGTGTTGCGGACCATCGCGCCGATGCGAAGGCCGCCATCTGCCGTCGCCTCGATCTTGTCGAGCGCGAGGCGGCTGACATCGATCAAATGCTGCGGCGTTTCGATCTCGAGCTTCATCAGATCGAGCAGGTTGGTGCCGCCCGCGATGAACCGCGCGCCGGGGGTCCGGGCAAAGGCCGCGGTCGCCGCCGCCGCGCTGTCGACGCGTTCGTAGGTGAAGCTTTTCATGCCTTCACTCCCGCCACATCGGTGATCGCATCGATGATGTTCGAATAGGCGCCGCAGCGGCAGATATTGCCGCTCATCCGCTCGCGCAGCTCGACCTTCGTCACCGCGGGCGCGGCGCCGAGGTCGGCGGTGACATGGCTCGGGACCCCGGCCTTGATCTCGTCGAGCACCGCGACCGCCGAACAAATCTGCCCCGGGGTGCAGTAGCCGCATTGATAGCCGTCGTGCGTCACGAAGGCGTCCTGCATCGCATGCATCTTGTCGGGGGTGCCGAGCCCTTCGATCGTTATGATCTTCTCGCCCGCGTGCATCACCGCCAAGGTCAGGCAGCTGTTGATCCGCCGCCCGTCGACGATCACGGTGCAAGCCCCGCACTGGCCGTGGTCGCAGCCCTTCTTGGTCCCGGTCAGATGCAGATGCTCGCGCAGCGCGTCGAGCAGCGACGTTCGCGTGTCGAGTTCCAGCTCGCGCGCCGTGCCATTCACCTCGAAGGCCACTTTGGCGGTCGGCGGAGATTTGGCAGGAGGAGCGGCGGCCGCGGTCCCGATCGGGACCATCGTCACCGTCGCGACCGAGGCCGCGCCGCCCACGAGCACGCCGCGCCGGGACAGCTCATATTCTTCGGGAGTTTGCATCGCATTCGTCCGTTTCTGTTCTGTTTGCCAATGGACGCGAAGGCCCACGGGGAAGGTTCAGGCAGTCGATACCGCACGGCTTATTGGGACCGCGTCGGCACAGAAAATTCGGATTCCTGATACACCGGTATCATAGTGCGGGACCGGGGAATAGACGCTGGTCCATGCGATCGCGTGGCAAGTCGATTGCGGACATGAAATGAGGGCGCTAGCGACGGGCCATGACATCGGTTCGCTCACGTCCGCCCGCGCTCGTCGCTGCCTTTCAGTCGCTTGGTATCGCCGCATCGCTGATGGCGGCGGCGCCCTCGTACGCGGCCGAACGGGTGCTTTATACCGATGCGTCGGTTATCGACGGCACCGGTGGTCCGGCGCGCGGCCATCAGGACATCCTGATCGATGGCGAACGGATCATAGCGATCGGCGCGCATGATACATTGGCGTCGCAGGCGGGGAGCGCGCGCCGGGTCGACCTGACCGGGCGCTTCGTGATCCCGGGGCTGATCGACAGCCACGTCCATCTCGCCACCCCGCCGAACCGCGCGCGCGCCGAAGCGATCCTGCGCCGCCAGCTTTATGGGGGTGTGACCGCAGTGCGCGACATGGCGGACGATCTGCGCGCGGTGGGCGAGCTTTCGCGTGCGTCGCTGGTCGGCGAGATTCCCGCGCCCGACATCCATTATGCCGCATTGATGGCCGGGCCGTCCTTTTTCGAGGATCCCCGCGTGCTCGCGGTCAGCCGCGGCTTCACGCCCGGCACCGCGCCGTGGATGCAGGCGATCGACAAAAAGACCGACCTCCGCACCGCGGTCACGTTAGCGCGCGGCACCTCCGCGAGCGCGATCAAGATCTACGCGAACCTGCCGGCCGAACGCGTCGCGGCGATCACCGCCGAGGCGCACCGCCAGAAGCTGATGATCTGGGCGCACAGCGCGGTCTTCCCTGCCCGCCCCGCCGAGGTGATCGCGGCGGGCGTCGATTCGGTCAGCCATGTTTGTTATCTCGGCTATGAAGCGCAGCCCGAAATGCTCGCCGCCTATCAGGACCGCACCCCGGTCGACGAGGCGCGCCTTGCCGCGACCGGCGACGATCCGGTGGTCGCCCGCCTCTTCGACGCGATGCGGACGCGCGGCACGATCCTCGACGCGACCGGCAGCCTGTTCGTGAAGTTCGAGGCCTCCCGCAAGGCCGACCCAGGGGCCAAGCCGCTGCGTTGCAGCGGCGCCCGCACGATCCGGCTGACGCAGCAGGCATGGCGCGCGGGCTTGCCGATTTCGACCGGCACCGACTTCGTCAACCCGGCCGGCGACGCCTGGCCCGAAGTCCACGCCGAGCTTCGCTATCTGGCGAAGGACGTCGGCATGCCCCCGCTCGCGGTCATCCATTCGGCGACGCTCGTCGGCGCGCGCGCCGCGGGGCAGGACAAGGAGATGGGATCGATCGAGCCCGGCAAGCTCGCGAACTTCGTCGTGCTCGCGGCGGACCCGCTCGCCGACATCGACAATATCGAAAAGATCGAAATGACGGTGAAGCGCGGCCGCGAATACCGGCGCGCAGATTATATCGCGCCGACCGCGAAGGAGCTTGGCAATGACGATTGACCGGCGCGCAATGCTGGCGGGTGCGGCGGGGCTGGCCGCAACATCGCTGCTTCCCGGAGCGAGCCGCGCCGCGGTGCCCGATGGCCGCAAATGGGTGATCGTCAATGCGCTCGGCGGGCTCGCCGATCCGAATATACGCGATGCCCCCGACCCGTTCTCGCCGCGCGTGCTGGCCGAGGCGCATGCGTCGGGCGTCACCGCGATCAACTGCACCCTCGGCTATGTCGCGGGTCCGGCCGAACCGTTCGAAAAGAGCGTCGCCGATGTCGCCGAAATGGACATGCTGCTGCGCCGCTATCCGCGCGACCTCGTCAAGATATTGAGCGCCGCCGACATCCGCCGCGCCAAGGCCGAGAAGAAGATCGGGATCATCTACGGCTTCCAGAACGGCGCGATGATGGGCAAGGATGCGGGCCGCGTCGACATTTTCGCCAACATGGGCGTGCGCATCTTCCAGCTCACCTATAATCCGGCGAACCAGCTCGGCGACGGATCGATGGCACCCGACAATCGCGGGCTGACGCCGTTCGGGCGCGAAGTGATCGAGCGGCTCAATGCGCAGCGGATGATCGTCGACCTGTCGCACAGCGGCGAGAAGACCTGCCTCGAAGCCGCGCGCGCGTCGAAGGCGCCGATCTCGATCAACCACACCGGTTGCCGCGCGGTCACCGACCTCCCGCGCAACAAGACCGACGCCGAACTGCGGCTGGTCGCCGAAAAAGGCGGCTTCGTCGGCATCTATTTCATGCCCTTCCTCAACGTCTCGGGCCACGCCCGCGCCGAGGATGTCGTCGCGCATATCGATCATGCGGTGAACATCTGCGGCGAGGATCATGTCGGAATCGGCACCGACGGCACCGTCGGCCAGATCGACGATCTCCAGGCGTATGAAGCCGTGCTCGCCAAGGAGATCGCCGAGCGCCGCGCCGCGGGGATCAGCGCCGCGGGCGAGCGCCCCGACACCTACCCCTTCGTCGTCGACCTGCGCGGGCCCGACCAGTTCCGCAAACTTATCGGCCTGCTCGCCGCGCGCGGCTATTCGAGTGGCCGGATCGAGAAGATCATGGGGCTCAATTTCCTGCGCCACGCCGAAGGCGTCTGGGGTGGCTGATCCGATCCGCTTCATCGATGCGGACGAAGTCCGCAAGCGGCTCGACCACCGGACGTGCATCGACCTGATGCGCCCCGCGATGATCGCGCTTGCCGAAGGACGCAGCCGGCAGTTGCTGCGCGGCATCATCGACCTCGACGGCGGCGATCTGTTCGGCGTGATGCCCGGCGCGCTCGACGGCGCCGGCTTCGGCGCGAAGATCATCAGCATCTTCCCGGCCGCCGCCACGCACGGCAGCTCGCATCAAGGCGTCATCATCCTGTTCGATCGCACGAGCGGCGCGCCGGTGTGCGTGATCGATGCGAGCGAGGTCACCGCGATCCGCACCGCCGCCGCCTCCGCAGCCGCGACCGACGCGCTCGCACGGCCCGGCCCCCGCCGTCTCGCGATCATGGGGACGGGCGAACAGGCATGGCATCATGTCGCCGCCATCCGCCACGTGCGGGCGCTCGACGAAGTGCGAATTTGGGGACGCGCGCCTGAAAAGGCGGGCGAGCTTGCCGGCCGGATCGCCGACGACTTCGGTTTTGCTGCCTATGAGGTGGCCTCGGTGGCCGAGGCGGCGGAGGGCGCCGATATCATTTGCACGCTGACCGGGGCGGCCGAACCATTCCTGCTCAACGCGCACGTCGCGGACGGAACGCATATCAACGCCGTCGGCTCCAGCCGCGCGGGACCGACCGAAATCGACGAAGCGCTTGTAGCGCGGGCGCGTTTCGTGCCCGATCATCGTGAGGGGGTGCTGGCGCAGGGCGCGGAATATCTGCGCGCACGCGACGCGGGGCTGGTCACCGAAGCGCACGTCCTGCCCGAGATCGGGCATGTCTTTTCGGGCTCCACCCCGGGCCGCCTGACGGCATCGGACGTCACCATCTATAAATCGCTGGGCTCGATCGTCCAGGATCTGGCCTGCGCCGCCTGGCTTTGGAAGACGCACCGCGATCGCGTATCCGGGGCATAACCGGCCGCTTCTATGTCAGCATCGTGGGACTCCTATTCCACCGAATAGGCTGCATGCGCCCCGTCGATGCGGTAAGGAAAATCATGATTACCGAACCGACTCGCTCCGCTCGTGGCGCGTCCATGACCGCGAAGCCGGCCTGACCCGCTATGGCGGAATATGTCTTCAAACCCCACGAGCGGCCGACGCTTCCGGGATCGCCCGCCAATCCCGATCATCCGACCGCGCGCATGGTGCGCCATTTCCTGATCGGCTGCCTGATCGGGATCACCGGCGGGCTCGGCAACGCGCTGGTCACGGTCAACCTCAACTTCGCGCAAGGGACGCTCGGGCTCAACAGCGACGAAGCGGCGTGGCTGACCGCCGCCTATTTCATGACCAACGTCACGGCGAACCTGCTGCTCGTCAAATATCGCCAGCAGTTCGGGCTCCAGCCGTTCATCCGCTACACGCTCGTCGCCTATGCCGTGACGACGCTGATGCACCTGTTCATCCACGATTTCTGGACGTCGGTCGCGGTGCGCGCGATGAGCGGGATTGCGGCGAGCGGCCTCTCGACGCTGACCATCCTCTATTTCTTCCAGGCGCTTCCGGCATCGAAGCGGCTTGCCGCGGTGATGATCGGCATCTGTATCCCGCAGATCGCGACGCCGCTCGCGCGCGTGCTGTCGCCGGGACTGCTCATCTGGGGCGACTGGCACAATCTCTACTGGTTCGAATTCGGGCTCGCGCTGGCGACGCTGGCCGCGGTGATGGCGCAGCCGCTGCCGCCGAGCGAGCGCGAAAAAGTGTTCGAGCCGCTCGACTTCCTGACCTTCTTCCTCCTCGCGCCGGGACTATGGCTGCTGATCGCGGTGCTGTCGCAAGGGCGGATCCAATGGTGGACCGAACGGCCGTGGATCGGCTGGTCGCTGGCGGCGAGTGTCGCGCTGATCGCCGCCGCGGTGCTCGTCGAACATCATCGCCGGAACCCGCTCATCAACACGCGTTGGCTCGGCACGCGCGAGATGCTCCGGCTGATCGCGGTCGCCGCATCGGTCCGCATCCTGCTGTCCGAACAGGCGTTCGGCTCGGTCGGATTCCTCAGCACCGTGGGCATGATCAACGACCAGATGGTCACGCTGAACCTGATCGTCGTCTTCGCGTCGATCGCCGGCCTCGTGACCGCGGTGTTGACCTTTCGTCCCGACAATCTGTCGCGGCCGATCATCATCGCGGTCGTCCTGATCGTGATCGCATCCTTCATGGATGCCCATACGACCAACCTTACCCGGCCAAGCCATTTCTATCTCAGCCAGGCGCTGATCGGCTTTGCCTCGCTGCTCTTCCTTGCGCAGGCGATGGTGATCGGCATCGCGCGGACCCTGCTCGCGGGCGGCAAGAATTTCATCAGCTTCGTCGTGATCTTCAGCATGAGCCAGAGCATCGGCGGTCTCGCCGGCGGCACCCTGCTCGGGACGTTCCAGACGGTCCGCGAGAAATATCATTCACACGAGCTGGTCCAGAACATCGTCGCGAGCGACCCGCTGGTCGCGGCACGGCTCGGCGCGGGCAGCCGCGTCGTTGCCGGGACAATCGGCGACCCGGTACTACGCACTGCCGAGGGCGCCGCGCTGCTGAGCCAGCAAGTCACGCGCGAGGCGCATATCCTTGCGTATAATGACGTATTCCTGCTGGTCGGGGTGCTCGCGATCTTGACGGCACTATGGGGTTTCATGATCAGCTGGTCTATCCGGCGGCGAAACGAACCGTCGCCGGTGATATTATTGGCCCAGCGTCTGCAGGCGCAGGCACAAGCTCGACAGGGGCAATAGGATGAGCGACAAGCCCAAGGCGAACACGCCGAAACCCGAACCGGAAACGGTAACGCAGCCTGCCGAAGCGGCGGACGCCGCGCCTCCCTCCGATCCGCAGATCGACGCGCCGCCATCCTCCTGGCGGCCGCCCGACAAGACGCGCACGACGGTGATTGTCATCATCGCCTCCGCGGTACTGGCGATCCTCGCCATCCTCTACGCGTGGGACCTGCCGCCTTTCGCCGGCGCCTCGGAAGAGACCGACAATGCCTATGTACGCGGGCGCGTGACGATCATCAGCCCGCAGGTCAGCGGCTATGTCACGCGCGTGCCCGTGCAGGATTTCGCCGAGGTCAAGGCGGGCCAGATCCTCGCGACGATCGACGACCGCATCTATCGCGCGCGCGTCGCGCAGGCCGAAGCCAATGTCGCGGCGCAGCAGGCCGCGCTCGCCAATTCGGCGCAGGCGCAGCGCTCGCGCGAGGTCGCTACCGACAGCCAGAATGCCGGGATCGCCAACGCGCAGGCGCAATTGACCAAAGCCGACGCCGACATGCGCCGCGCCCGCGCGCTCGTCGCCGACGGCTCGATCTCGACGCGCGAGTTCGACCAGACGCGCGCGGCGCTGCTCGCGGCGCAGGCGGCGCTACAACAGGCGCGCGCCAGCCGCGCGATCGGGACGCAGGACGTCCGCACCGTCGTCGTCGGGCGCGCCGGGCTCGAAGCCGCAGTCGAATCGGCGAAAGCCCAGCTTCGCCTCGCGCAGATCGATCTCGACAACACGGTCATCCGCGCGCCCGCCGACGGCCAGCTGTCCGAAATCGGCGTGCGCGTCGGCGCCTATGTCACCGCCGGAACCCAATTGCTGTCGGTCGTCCCGCACCATGTCTGGGTCATTGCGAACTTCAAGGAAGCTCAGACCGGCGATATGGCGATCGGCCAGCGCGCGCGGTTCAGCGTCGATGCGCTGGGCGGCGCCGAACTGACCGGGCGGATCGAGAATCTGTCGCCGGCGGCGGGGTCCGAATTCGCGGTGCTCAAGGCCGACAACGCCACGGGCAATTTCGTCAAGGTCGCGCAGCGCATCGCGGTGCGGATCAAGATCGACGAGAAACAACCGCTGGCGGCGCGGCTGCGGCCCGGCATGTCGGTCGAGGTCCGGATCGACACACGCGGCGGATCGAAGCGATGAAGGCCCTGCGGCTCGCGCCGATGGTCGGGCTGGCGGCGGCGCTCGCCGCTTGCGCCGGGCCGAACGTCAGGGCGACCGGCGTGGCGCCCGTCACGCCGCCGCTGGCATGGCGAACCAACGCCGATCCCGCCGCGCCGTTGCCGCGCGACTGGTGGCGCTCGTTCGGCGATCCGACGCTCGCCGCGCTGGTCGACAAGGCGCTGGCCAATAACAGCGACATCGGCGTCGCGGCGGCGCGCGTGCGCGAAGCGCGCGCCAATTTCGCGCTCGCGCGGGCACAGACGCTGCCGACGATCGATGCGGCGATCAGCGGCGGGCGGTCGCGCTCGGTCAGTCCGTTCGGCCAGCCGTCCGAACAGAATTTCGCGCAGCCGCAAATCCAGGTCGCTTATGAAGTCGATCTGTTCGGCCGCCTCGCCGACCAGAAATCGGCGGCGCGCGATAGCTGGTTCGCGAGCGAAGCGGCACGCGATGCGGTGCAACTGTCGATCGCCGCCGCGGTCGCGAGCAGCTATGTCTCGCTGCGCAGTCTCGATGCGCGGCTGGAGGTCGCGCGCGAGACGGTGCGCGCGCGGTCGGAATCGCTGCGGATTGCGAAATCGCGCGTCGGGCGGGGCTATTCGCCCAAGCTCGAGCTTCAGCAGGCGCAAGCCGAATATGACGCGACGGCGCAGATCGTCCCGCAGATCGAGCTCGCCATCGCGCGAACCGAGGACGGCCTCAGCCTGCTGGTCGGCGACACACCCCGCGCGGTCGAGCGCGGCTCGGCGCTCGACCGGCTCGCGGTGCCCGCGGTTCCCGACGGCCTGCCGTCCGAACTGCTGCGCCGCCGTCCCGACGTCGCGCAGGCCGAATATCAACTCGCGGCGTCGGACAAGAATCTCGCCGCGGCGCGCAAGCGCTTCCTGCCGCAGATCCGGCTGACCTCGGCAGCGGGCGCGGCCTTTTCGACGCTGATCGGCGACCCGATTTCGATCTGGTCGGTCGGCGGCAGCATCCTTGCCCCGATCTTTCAGGGCGGCAGGCTGACCGCGCAGGCCGAAGCCGCGGGCGCGCAGCGCGATCAGGCAGCGTTCGTCTATCGCCGCACCGCGCTGACCGCATTTCGCGAAGTCGAGGATGCGCTCGCCGCGGTCAGCCGGATCGACGCGCAGATCGCATTCGCGCAGTCGCAGCGCGATGCGCTGGCCGAGGGCCTGCGGCTCGCGACCAATCGCTATCGTGAAGGCTATTCACCCTATCTGGAACAGCTCGACGCCCAGCGTGGCCTGCTCGGTGCCGAACTGTCGCTGATCCAGCTCCGCGCCGACGCGCTCGCCGCGCGCATCCAGCTGTTTCAGGCGATGGGTGGCGGTTGGACGAACTGCAGGGCGTCCGAATCGCCCTGCACGCCGGCGCCTTGACGCCTCGTCTCGTTTGAATCGAAACGGCCGCTAACGCTCGCGCGCCGCGCGCGGTGTTGCTGCGCCCCGCCGCTCGCCCGAACGGGGCAGCCAGCGAAATGGATCATAAAGATCCGAAAAGATGCCGGTTGAAGAATCCGGATTTTTGAAACATGGCTCTTGGCGCAAAAACGCGCTGATTCATAGGATTATCGACCCAAGTCGTTCGACTTTCCCACGACATATTTTCTATTATTGAAAATTATGTCTTGATTGGGGTTGATTTTTCAAAAAAATCCGACTTTATAGAAAATCGCAAACCCGAGGATCGCAGGAGCCTCGCGGTAAAAAACATAAGCGAGCACCGGACAGCGAAATTGCCGTCCACAGGCGAAGGGGATAATTATGAAGTTCGTTCAATCCGGCTTGTATGCGGGCACCGCCCTGTCGATGCTGGTCAGCCTGAACCCGGCCTATGCGCAGTCCGCCGACACCGCGACCGACGTGATTTCAAACGAGGAAATCGTGGTCAGCGGATCGCGCATTCAACGCGAAGGCTTCGATGCACCGACCCCGACGACGGTAATCGGCGAGGCTGAGCTGGCGCTGGGCAACCGCCCGAGCATCGCGCAGGTGCTGAACGACACCCCCCAGTTCCGCGCAACTTCGACGCCGTCGACGACGCCCGGCAACACGAGCAGCGGCGTCTCGACCGCCGACATGCGCGGCCTCGGGTCGGTCCGCACCCTCACCCTGCTCAACGGGCACCGCTTTGCCGGCGCCAACGATCTCAACATCGTGCCGCAAAGCCTGGTCAAGCGGATCGACGTCGTCACCGGCGGCGCATCGGCGGCATGGGGCTCGGGCGCGGTCGCGGGCCTCGTCAACATCATCCTCGACGATGATTTCACCGGCTGGCGCATGGGCGTCCAGAGCGGCATCTCGTCGCGCGGCGACGCGGCACGTTATGGCGCCGACATCGCTTGGGGCACCGATTTCGCGGGCGGGCGCGGTCATTTCATGGTCGCGGGCGAATATATGAACGAACGCGGCGCGCTCAGCCGCGACGACCGCCCCAACCTCGAGGCGGGCCTGTTCCAGCGCGCCGACAACAAGCTCGAACTGGTGCGCGATCCCAATTCGACTCAGCTGTACAACGGCGGCTCGATCCTTGGTCTCACCGGCGCGCCGCGCAATCTGGTTTTCAATCCCGACGGCAACATCGGCGCCTTCCCGCTCGGCAGCGTGACGAACGGCGTCACGACGATCGGCGGCGGCGGCCAGAACATCTTCGACTATGTCGCGGTCAGCACGCCCTATGAGCGCGTCAACCTCTTCGCCCGCGCCAGCTATGACCTCACCGACTCGCTGAAGGTCTGGGCCAATTTCAGCTATCACCGCATGTCGGCGGACTATAGCTTCTTCCCCGAAACGCCCGCCGTGGTCATCATGCCCGACAACGCCTTCCTGACGCAGGCGAACCGCAATCAGCTCGCCGCCGCCGGCGTCGCGGGTCCGTTCCTCCTCGGCCGCGTCATGGACGATGTCGGCGCCGACGGGGTGATGAAGTTCAAATACAGCCGCCGCAACCTCGAGGGCGCGATCGGGCTCGACGGGAGCTTCGGCGACGGGTGGAAATATGACGCCTATTATAATCATGGCGAAATCCGGCTCAACCAGCAGCTCAACAACCAGCGGATCAAGTCGCGCTTCAACAATGGCGTTGATTCGGTCCTGGTGAACGGCACGCCGACGTGCCGCATCAACGCCGATGCCTCGACGACCAACAACGACCCCAATTGCGTGCCGATCAACCTGTTCGGCAATGGCAGCATTTCCGACGAAGCGGCAGCGTGGGCGTTCGGCGGTTCGCAGCTGATTTACACGATCAAGCTCGATGCGGCGGGCGCCAGCGTTTCGGGTCAGCCCTTCTCGACCTGGGCCGGCCCCGTCGACATCGCGTTCGGCACCGACGTCCGCTGGGAAAAGCAGGTCACCAACTTCGTCGACCCGCTGTCGCTCGCCAATGCGCTCGGCACGCTCAATTCGTCGGCGACGAACGGCAGCTTCAACGTCAAGGAAGTCTTCGCCGAAGTGAACGTGCCGTTGCTCGACATCACCGACACGCTGAAGCTCGAAATCAACGGCGCCGCGCGCTATTCGGATTACAGCACCAGCGGCGGGATCTGGTCGTGGAAGACCGGCGGCACGCTGCGCGTCGTCAACGACCTGCTGCTGCGCGCCGTCTATTCGCGGGATATCCGTTCGCCCAGCATCACCGAATATTTCCTCAATCGCTCGACCAACATCGGCACCGTCTTCGATCCGTTCCAGGGTCAGAACGGCACGGTGCAGAACAATGTGGTCGTCTATGGCGGCGGCAACAAGCTCCTGACGCCCGAAATCTCGCATACGCTGACGCTCGGCGGATCCTACTCCCCGTCCTTCGCGCCTGGCCTGCGTCTGTCGGTCGATTATTACGATATCGACATCGACAATGTGATCACGACGGTCACCGCGAACGATCTGCTCAAGCAGTGCTTCGCCAACGCTCCGGGCGATCCAACCTGCAATGGCATCGTCGTCCGCGAAGCGAACGGCACCATCGGATCGATCACGAACGGGTATCGCAACCTCGCCAATTACCGCACCCAGGGCCTCGATATCGAAGCGTCGTACCGCATGCCGTTGGGCGACGGGAACCTGTCGTTCCGCGCGCTGGCCAACCATGTCTTCAACCTGAAGATCAATGGCGCGGACGTGTCGGGTTACGTTGGCGGCGACACGGCCTTCTCGACCCCGAAATGGCGCGGAACGGGCACGATTGCCTTCGACAACGACAGCTTCGGCGCCAATCTGCGCGTCCGCTACGTCGACGGCGGCCTCGACCGCCCGCTGACGGTCGTGAACGGGGTCGCCGTGCCGATCGTGAACAACAAGGTGGGCAGCCGCACCTATGTCGATCTTGGCGCCCAGTTCAAAGCGGGGCCGTTCACGCTGTTCGGCAACGTCAACAATCTGTTTGACCGCGATCCGCCGATCACGCCGTACACCAGTCCCAATTTCGACGTGATCGGCCGCTATATTTCGGGGGGCGTGAAGCTGAGCTTCTGACCCGTCTCAAAAGCTAGTCCCGGGGGCAGCGGTATCGGTGATACCGCTGCCCTTTTTCTGTGTCGGAATGGCGATTTCGAAGCGTAATCGAGGTCGCCCACCGTCATCGTTGGTTGGATCCGGGATCCGGTCGGCGCAAGGACCGTGCAATTCCAAAGTTCAGTAAAGTTCAGCCCTGTGCGCGCCCGTTTTGGACCTCGCGGCGTGCTCGACGCCGCCACGCCCCCGCCGTAGTCGCCGGGCAGCGACCGCCTTTATCCACCAAATGAAAGAGCCGGGATAAAGGCTGGCACAGCCGGATAATGTAGGAAAGGCCTATTTGAAGGCGACGCCTGCTTTGGGGTGGTTTGCCGACCGCCTGCTTTGTGGCTTATAGCCTCGGCAAGCTGACGCTGTATCGGAGGGGGTGAATGGATCAGGAAATGCGAACCATGGGGGCTGAGCTTCGTCGAAAAGCACCCCCGGAAGCCGTCGACTGGCTCATCCAGCATTTCCCGATAGAAGGTGATAATTGGGGAAAGGCAATTACTCTGCTTGAACATGCCTCATTTCCCAAGCGGGAGGCCGCGCAACTCGCGACCTATTACTTGAGCCGCGCGCCATACGCTTCAGATCGCACCTATCGTCTGTTCGCAAAATTTCTGGGGCTTGCTGGGATGTTGGAAATCCTCGGGAGGTTATCGCCGCAATTCGGAGAGAAGAGCGAGTTGCTTCTCTATCATCTCAACCCATTGCTAGAAGAGGCGACGAGCGAGAACGATCAACTAGCCGTGTCAGCTTTTGTCGCCAATTTAAACGCCAGCGAATGACCAACATTGGTCGTTAGCCGCCAAAGCGGCTAATTCGGAACCGCGCTACCAAGACGGTGGAACGCAGCTATTGCCGGGCCTGCCTTACCAGTCGGGCTTCTCGCCCGTTCCCAAGGCGTCACTGAAGTAAAAGGCCCCGGTGAAATCGGCACCTTCCATATTGGCGCCGGTGAAAACCGTTGCGCAAAGTGCTGCCCCTCGAAAGTCAGAGCCGGACAGGTCGGCACCCGAAAAGTCGCAAGTTTTCACGTTGGCATGGACGACCGCATTTTTAAGAGAAGCGTTACGGAAAGATGCGACTACGAAGCAGTCGATGATCTCAATATTGTCAAGATGGGCGCCTACCAGAGCGTCTGAACCATCATCGCAAACGTCCAGATTATGGAAACGTCGCTGCCCCGACACATATCTAAGCAGCAACTCAGACTGCGTAATCTCTTCATGAACGACAATCATCCTGCCAGCATAGGCCCGTTTGACTGTTCATCAACCCTGCCTCCAGCGTGGTGTGAGCATTGTCGCCGCCTGACCGAGCCAAACGTCCGAAATCGGTCGTTTCCCGACGCAATCATTCTCGACCGCGCTATGTGTCTCGTTCCACTCGATCCAGGATGCCGAGGATAAAAAACCTCCCCGTCGCGCGGCGACGGGGAGGTTGCAGAACAGAGCGCTGACGGAGAAGCCCGGCCGGGCCCTCCCCATGCGAATTATGCCGTCAGTAATTCACCGTCATCGCGATCAGGCCAAAGGTCCATGCGACATAGAGCGGCATGATCGTCGCGAAGAGCAGGAGCAGCGCCCAGAGGGTGCGGAACCAGCCGCGTTTCTCCTGACGGACGATGCGGAAGTTCCATGCGGCCAGCACAACCCCGCCGACGAGGACGATCAATCCGGCAATCTGGAGGAACCACAGCCAAGGATCATAGGAGGGCAGCGCCTTCAGTTTCGACATGCTGATCACCCACGCCGCGACCAGCGCGAGCACCAGCCCTGCCCCAACGCGGACGCCGCGATAGACACGCAGCGAACGGCGATCGAGCGTCAGCGGTGCCTTGTAATGGCGGCGGATCAGCGCCGCGATCGGCCACTGGAGCAAGGTGATCAGCAGGACGCCGAGGCTGATGTACATCGCGGGCATGATCCACCCCGCCGATTTCGACGCGGGGGCGCGGTCGAACACCATGAAGGGCGAGATGCCGTCGATGCTCCAGCGCACGACCTTGCCGCCCACCACCTGCGCGGCGAGCCGGCCGTGGCCGTCGGCATTGTGCCAGACGAACGGGGCGGTCTCGACCCATTTCGCGGGCTTGCCGTTGAGGTCGCGCCCCGCCGGGACGATGAGTTCGCCCTTGGGACCGACGCTGATCTTCACCTGTCCGAAGAGCGAGGCGATCGCGTAGAAATTCGTTTCGGCGCGGCGGCTGTTGAGCCAGTTGCCCGCGAGCATCCTGGCATGTTCGGCCGAGGTTTTCGCATCGACGCGCGTCGCAGGCATTTCGTTGCCCGGAAGATAGCGATCGGCGAAATCCTCGAATAGCGCACGGCGCACCGGACCGACCGACGCCTGCTCGCCCGTCGCGTTGAACGACATATAGATGCCGATATTCTCATTCGTGAACAGGTGCAGCGCGGTGTGGAACAGCTGCGTATCGCCGAGGTGCGCGATCACTTGGCGGCCGTTGATGTTGGTTTCGAAGAAGCCGAGTTCCATGCGATTGAGCGGCGGCAGGATCGTGAGCGGCGTGTCGTGCATCATCCGCGCGGTTTCGGGCTTCATCAGCCCCGCGCCCTGGTTCAGATGCGCGATCATGAATTTCGCCATGTCGGCGCCGGTCGAGGAGAGGCCGCCCGCGGGTGACGGGCCGACGATCTCGAACTTCGAGGGCCCGGCCGAAAGCTGGCGATAGCCCGTCGCCATCCACGGCGCGAACGCCTTGGGCAGCGGCTGGCGGAAGGTCGACTGCGCCATGCCGAGCGGCTGGAAGATGCGCTGCTCGACATAATCGTCGAACGGCATTTTCGTGACACGCTCGACGATATAGCCCGCGAGCGCGGTGCCGTAATTCGAATAGGAAGGCGTCGTTCCCGGCGTGTAGATGCGGTTCGGAATGCCGCCCTTCACCAGATCGCCGAGCGGGATCTGGAATTTCTTGTCCTCGAACATGGTGAGCTTGCCATGTTCCTCGAAGCCCGCGGTGTGCGTCATCAGCTGGCGCATCGTGACGGGCTTGCCGTCCTTCAGCGGGATTTTGAAATCGAGATAGGTATTGACGTCGGCGTCGAGGTCGATCTTGCCCGCCTCGACCTGCTGCATCACCGCGGTCCAGGTGAACAGCTTCGACACCGAACCGGGACGGAACAAAGTGCGGGCGGGATCGACCGGGGTGCGCTTGGCGGCGTCGGCATAGCCGAATCCGCGCTGCGTCAGCACCTGGCCGTCCTTGACCACGACGATCACCGCACCGGCGAGGTCGCCGCGCTTGAGTGCGAACGGGACGAAGCCGTCGAGCCAGCTGTCGACGTCCTGCTTGGTCAGCGTTGCTGAGGGTGCGAGCGGGGTCGTTACGGGCGGCGCTGCCTTTTGCGCTTCTGCCGCCGGTTTCGGCGCGAGAACCGGCGCCAGCGGCGTTGCGGGCTTCGTCGCCGCCGTGCCGAGCATCATGGCGAGCGGCAGCAGCGCAAACAATTTGATCGAGCGCATTTTCATTCCCCTGCCGCCCGCACGACGACGCCGCGCGCCATGACGAAGCCCATCGTTTCGAGGCTGCGTACATCGGTCAGCGGATCGCCCTTCACCGCGACGATATCGGCCGACTTGCCGGCGGCGAGCGTGCCGATTTCGGTTTCGAGCCCGGCATGCGTTGCCGCCCAGACGGTTGCAGATTTGATCGTCTCCAGCGGGGTCAGCCCCGCCTTCACCATCAGCGCGAATTCGCGGGCATTCTCGCCATGCTTCGACACGGCGCTGTCGGTCCCGAACGCGATGCGAACGCCGCCCTGATGCGCGCGGCGCAGGGCATCGACCATCAGCGGGCCGACGGTGCGCGCCTTGGCGCGAACCGGCGGAGGCATCCAGTCGGCGGTTTCGGCTTGCCGCGCGACGGTGTCGCCGGCGAGCAGGGTGGGAACCAGATAGCTTCCCTTTGCCTTGAACAGCCGGATCGATTCGGCGTCCAGATAAGTCCCATGCTCGACCGAATCGACGCCGGCGCGCAGCGCGGCATTGACCCCGTCGGTGCCGTGCGCATGCGCCGCCACCTTGCGCCCGAGGCGGTGCGCGGTGTCGACGATCGCGACGAGTTCGGCGTCGCTCATCTGCTGGCCCAGCCCCGCCGCGGTGTTCGACATCACGCCGCCGGTCGAGGCGGTCTTGATGACATCGGCGCCCTGTTGCACCGCCAAGCGTACCGCGCGTGCGCAGTCGTCGGCGCCCGAACAGAGCGTCGGCGCGCGGAACAGGTCGATGATTTCCTGGCGATAGCCGTGGATGTCGCCATGCCCGCCGTGCGCCGCGACGCCGCCCGCGGCGATGATCCGCGGCCCGACGACCTTGCCCGTCGCGGTCGCGTCGCGCAGCGCGTTGATCGCCTGCGGATCGGAACCGAGATCGACCACCGTCGTGAAGCCGGCGCGCACCGTGCGCTTGGCGAAGACGACGCCGTCGAATGCCTGATCGACCGTCGACTTGGTCACCGCGTCGAGGCGGCTCGTCGGGCTCGATTCAAAGGTCAGGTGGACATGGCTGTCGATAAAGCCCGGCATGACGAACTGGTCGCGAAGGTCGACGACATTGCCCTCGCCGACGAAACCGTCGCGGATTTCGGCGATCTTTCCGGCGGTGACGACAATCGTCTTGTTCGTTTCGACACGGCCGCTCGCGGGATCGGCGAGCAGGCGGCCGGCGTGGATGTATGTCGTCGCCGGTTCTTGTGCGGCGGCGGGCTGGATCAGCGCGACCAGCGCCAAGCCTGCGAATATTGCTTTTTTCACCCTGTCTCTCCCTGTCCCGATATCGCTCTCAGCTGACTTCGCGGCCCCAGATCGCCTCGCCGCACCATGCATCGCCGTCGGTATATTCGATTGACGGCTTGCGATCGTCCGCGAGGAAGATCGGGCCGTCGAGATCGACGATGTCGCAGAGCTGTCCGACAATGAACGCGGGCGCCATCGCGAGACTGGAGCCGACCATATTGCCGACCATTACGCCCAGCCCGAGTTCGCGCGCGCGATTGGCGATCGCCAGTCCCTCGGTCAGCCCGCCGCATTTATCGAGCTTGATGTTCACCACGTCGAACCGGCCGACCAGCCCCTCGACATCGCCAAGCGTCAGCGCGCTTTCGTCCGCCGCAATCGGGATCGGGCATTGGTAGCCGGTGAGGTCGGCTTCGCGACCGCGCGCCAAAGGCTGTTCAAGCAGTTTCACGTCAGCGGCGACCAGCGCTGCCACCAGCGCGTCGAGATCGCCGATCGCGAATCCCTGGTTGGCATCGACCCCGATCCAGCATTCGGGCCGCGCCGCGCGCACCGCCTGCACCCGCGCAATATCGACGTCGAGGTCGCCGGTGAGCTTGAGCTTGAGCGCGCGCGCCTGGGCATAGTGGCGCGCGCCCTCGGCCATTACGTCGGGATCGTCGGCGCCGAGCGTGAAGGTGGTGCGGAGCGGGCGCGGTTCGGCGAGGCCGGCGAGTTCCCATACCGAGACTCCGCTGCGCCGGGCTTCAAGCTCCCACAGCGCACAATCGAGCGCGTTGCGCGCGCCGCCCGCGGGGAGCAGCGTCTGCAGCTGGTCGCGCGTCACCCCGGCCTCGATTGCGCCGCGCACGCCTTCGATGGCGGCCGCCATTGCGGGCACATCGTCGCCGAGATAATAGACCCCCGACGCTTCGCCGCGCCCGCTGTGCTCGCCGTCCGAAAGCGTTACGAGGACCACGGGGGTGTCGGTGAAGACATGCCCCGAGATGCGGAACGGCTTGGCCAGCGGGAGCGATTCAATCGCGAGGTCGAGCGAGAGAGGGGTAAGCGTCGTCATCGAAATTGTCCTTCGGTCGGTTCAGGGCGCAGGGGCGGCGGGCGCGAGCGCCGCCGCGATCTGCGAGAGATATTTGTTCCAGTCGAACGCGTGGCCCTCGGGCGTCCAGCCGAGGCGGACGATCACCGCGTCCTGCGACGGGATCGCCGCGACGATCTGGAAGCTGTGCCCGCGCGCCATCACGGTATCTTCGGGCAGGCCGGGGTAGAGCTTTCGCCGCTCGCCTTCGGCGTGGTTCAGCCAGAGCTGCGCGCCATAGACGGGGCGCGGTGCGGCCTTTGTCGGCGTGACCGCAAAATCGAGCCATTGCTTCGAGAGTAACTGCTTGCTCCCCACCCGGCCCTGATTGAGGTGGAGCAACCCATAGCGCGCCCAGTCACGCGCAGTGGCATAGGCATAGGAACTGCCGACCTGCACCCCCGCTTCATCGGGTTCGATCAGCGCACTCGTCATGCCAGTGGGTTCAAACAACCGCTTTTGCGCAAAGCGCGTCATGCCTTCGAGCGTGCCGCCGGTCGCATCGAACACGATACGCGACAATATGTTGGTCGTCCCCGACGAATAGCTCCAGTTCGTGCCGGGCGCGTCCTTCAGCGGCAAAGCCGCCGCCATCGCGCCCATGTCGCCCGCCTCGAACAGCATCTTGATCGAGTCATTGCCGGGCACATAGCTTTCGCTGAAAGTCAGCCCGCTCGACATCGTGAGCAACTGGCGCAGCGTGATCTTCGCGCGCGGATCGCCCGCGCCTTGCCATTCGGGGACGGGCGCGGGTTCGTCGAGTTTGAGGGTGCCATCATCGACCAGCAGGCCGACCAGCGTTCCCATGATGCTCTTCGACGCCGACCAGCCGAGCAGTTCGGTGTTGCGGTCGAACCCCGGCGCATAGCGCTCGGCGACGATCGCCCCGCCCTGCACGACGACGATCGCGCGCGTGTCGGGATAGCCGCCCTTGTTCTGCTCTTCGAAGGCGGCGGTCACCGCCTTGTCGAGCGCGGCACGGTCGAGTTTCGCCTCGGCTGCGGCGGCAAGCTCGGCCACCGAGGCGTCGCCGATCGGCCAGGGCTTCGCGGCATTCCCGCGCGTCGGCTTGAGCTTTGCCGCTTGTGCGTCGAGCACGGTCGTCGAAACATCGCCGGTCAGCAGGGTGCAACCAGCGACAGGCCGGAACAAAGCGGTGCGCGTCGCGGCGCCGGGCGCCGATGCGGTGACGGTCCGCGCCTTGCGGTCGACCGCCAGCGTCACCGCCGTCATGAACGGCGCGAACGCGTGGATGTCGTCGCGCAGGACATCAGCCTCGGCGCGCTCCGCCACGAAGATGCTGGCGCACGCAATCTGCGCCGACACCGCAGTGCCGAGGTCTTCCGGCTTCGAAATTGCCGGAGCCGCGGCAAAGGCCGGAGCCGAAACGGCGAGCGCAAGACCGGTGAAGCAAAGGCTCGAAACTTTCCGCGCCATATCCTCAGACGCCACAGCTATGCCGCAGCACCGCGCCGGCCTTGGCGCCGGTGTGCTTGCCGTTCGCGATCGTGACGACGCCGTTGACGATCACCGTCTCGATCCCCGTCGGCGATGCGGTGGGCTTTTCCCAGCTCGCGACATCGTCGAGCTTGTCGAGATCGAAGACGACGATATCGGCGCGCATCCCGTCGCGGATCAGCCCGCGGTCGGTCAGCCCCATGCGCTGTGCCGGCCAGCCGGTCATCTTGCGCACCGCATCCTCGAGCGACAACACCGGGCGGCGCTTCACATATTCGGCGATGATGCGCGGAAAGGTGCCATAGGCGCGCGGGTGCGGCAGGCCGAGCGCGTCCATCTCGCCCGCCTTTTCCGACGCCGCGGCATCGCTGCCGATGCTGACCCACGGCTGCTTGATCGCGGTTTCGATGTCCTGTTCGCTCATCATGAAATAGAGCGCGACCGAGCGGTTCGGCAGCCCTTCGAGCAGGATATCCCACGCCACATCGGCCGGATCGCGGTTCAGCGCCTTGCCGATCTCGGCGAGGCTTTTGCCGTGATAGGGTTTGTACTTCTCGCTGAATCCGTTGGCGAGGCGGACATTGGCGAAGCCGCCCGACGCGTGGACGAGGTTCGACCAGCCGGGCATCGATCCCGCGGCGACTTCCTTCTTCATCCGCTCGCGCACCTTCGGATCGCGTAGCCGCTCGATCCCCTTCTGGACCCCGTCGGCCCACACCCAGCTCGGCGCGATGATCTCAAGCCCCGTGCCGCCGGCGGTGTAAGGATAAAGGTCCGCCGCGACATCGACGCCGCGCGCGCGCGCCGCATTGATCGTCGCCACCGCCTACGGCATCAGCTTGCCCCAGCCGGGGGCGTATGCGGCCTTCAGGTGGAAGATCTCGACCTTCACCCCGCCCTTTTCGCCGATCTCGATCGCTTCCTCGATCGCCTTGACCAGCCCTTCGCTCTCGTCGCGCATGTGCGTGGCGTAGAAACCGTCGCACTGCGCCGCGACCTTCGCCAAGGTGACGAGATCGGACGTGGTCTGGAAGCTGCTCGGCGGATAGATCAGCGCGCTGGTGATGCCGAAAGCGCCATTGTCCATCGCGATCTTGACCTCGCGGCCCATCGCCTCGAGCTGCGCCGGCGTCGGCTGCCCGGCGCCGTCACCCATCACCTTCACGCGCGCCTGCGTCGCCGAATAATAGGTGCCATAGTTGACCGATATGCCCTGTTGTTCGAGCGTCTTGAAATGCGCCGGAATCTCGGCGGCCTCGGCAGGCGGGCCGCCTTCGCCGGCGATGACGGTGGTCACGCCCATCAGCAGCTTGTTCTCGGCGGCGCCATTCTTGACGAGCACGCGCCCCGACTGGTCCATCATGTCGATGAAGCCGGGCGAGACGTAGCGGCCCTTCGCGTCGATTTCCTTGGCGCCACGCCCTGCAACGCGGCCGATGCGCACGACGCGGCCGTCCTTGACCGCGACATCGGCACTGACCCACGGGCTGCCCGCGCCGTCGAGCACGCGGCCGCCGCGGATCACGATGTCATATTCGGGCGCCGGGGTGTTCGCGGCGAGCAGCAGCGGCAGCATCGACATGGCACCCAAGAGGATCTTACGCTTCATCATTCATCTCCCTGTCGCCAGCCGGGGGACTGACGGTTTTGCTTTCATTTCTTTGCGGTCGCCTGCGCATCGGCGCGCACTTCGTCCACGACCTCGCGGACCGCGGCGATCACGACTTCGGGGCGGTCGACCTGGATATAGTGGGTCGCGTCGGGCACGATCTGCTGGCGGCCGCGCGTCGAAAATGCCGCCTGCTCGGTGTGGAGCGTCTTCCATTCCTGCTTGAAGCGCGCGCCGTCTTCGGCCTTCAGGCTCAATCCTTTCAGCTGCTCGGGCTTCATCGGAGCCATCGCGGTCAGCACGATCAGCGGCCGGTTTCCGAAGCTGTGAACCGCGCGCGCCTGATCCATCGTGCGATCGAAGCCGTCGAGTTCGGATGCCGACCCCCGTATCGACGTGCTGGCATAGGCGGCCGCTTTGACCAGCGCGTCGCCGAGCCTCTTGGTTTCGGCCGGCGTGCGAAGCTGCGGCTTGTCGCCAAGCGAGATGACGAAGCGGACGATGCCGGTCCACGCCAGCGCCTTGGCCGTGTGGATCAGCGTCGACGCGCGTTTCGGGTGAACGTCGATGCTTACGACTTTCCCGAGCCGCGCGATCTGGTCGGGGTGCGACGGATCGACCATCACCAGCCCGGCAACCTGTTCGCCATATTTGCCGACATAGGCCCGTGTGTAGGGACCGCCGATTGAGTGGCCGACGAGCACAAGCGGGTCAGATATTCCTGCGCCCTTCAGGAGCTTGTGCAGGTCCTCGGTCACAGCCGCGGCGTCCTGCGGCGTATCCTTGGCGTCGCTCCACATGATGCCCGCGCGGTCATAGGCGCAGGTGCGGGTAAACCCGGAAATCTCGTCATGGACCAGCGTCCAGTCGGTCGACCCGCCCGTACCGAGCCCCGATTCCAGAATGACCGTCGGCGATCCGGTGCCGCGGCAATCGATGTGCATCTTGCGTCCGCCGATATCGACGAGCTTGCCAGGGGGCGGATAGTTCGCGGCCGCGTTCTTGCGTCCCAGCGCTTCATAGATCGAACCCACGACGACGAGCAGGACCAACAGTATGAGCAGGCCCAGCAAGATGCGCTTCGTCCAGCGCCGGAACCGCGCCCAGCCAGTTGCTTTTGTCACGTCACATTCCCCTGAACGGCGGGTTGAAGCTCTTGTTTCTGGCTGCGAACCAGCCGGTACAGGCCGACCGTCAGCAGCGGCGCGACATAGACGGCGAGGAACACCCACGACAGAAAACGGTAGCCGCTGGCGATCAGCGTCACGAGCCCGAAACGGTCGGCAAGGAACATGCAGCCGACGAGCAGCGCGCCTGCGATGCCGGCGCGCGCCCGCTTACCGAGCGGCGCATGACCGCGCGACCGGCGCGCCGCATCGACCCGCTCGTTGATCGCGTGCACCGACCCCGCCCCGCTTTCGAGCAGCGCCGCAAAGATCATGAACTGGAACAACAAGTGGAACAGCGGCATGTCGAGCTGCCGCAGCATGAAATCGGACGGCAAGGTCTCGCCCATGATGCCCGGATAGAAAGCGATCATCGCAACAAAGAAGAGGATCGCGGGCGCCATCGCGAGCGGGCCGGCGATCAGCCCGGCGGTCACCGCGTCGCGCTGGCTGGTAAGGTGGCGGATCACCGGCAGGATTACCACCGCGCCGATGACGTTGTACCCCGTGTAAGTCAGTCCGCCGAGAATCCAGCCGTCAGACGGCGCGGGAATGGCGAAACGTGCCGCAATCTCGTCACCGAAACTGCTCAGCGCAAAGACCATGAACAGCGCGTAGACGCCGTAAAGCAGGAAAGAGACATATTTGAACAGCCCCTCGACCGACGCGTTTCCGAAGGCCACGAACAGCGCGATCGACGCCGCGAGGAACGCGGTTCCGGCGAGCGGCGGCCAGCCGAAGATCGACGCGCCAATCTCGCCCGCCGCGGCACCGAAGACCGCGAGGACCAGCGTCACGAGGAGGACGTAGCCGATCTCGAACAGGATCCACGCGCGGCCGAGTAGGCCTTCAAAAAAGCTGCGATAATCGAACGCGCCGATCGCCCGCGCGAACGCGAAGGTGGTTGCGCAGATGATGCTCCAGAGCACCATCGCCAGCACCATCGCGGCCAACCCGCCCCACGGCCCGCTCGGCAGGAAAAATTCCGCCAGCTCGCGCCCGGTGGCATAACCGCCGCCGATCACCACGGCCTTGAAGGCGAAACCCGGCAGCAGGAAACGCTGGAACCACGAGGATCCAGCCGCGGCTGCCGGGGTGGCCGCTGCGCTCATGCGAGGCAGCTATCCACCAGACGCGCGAAGGCTTCGCCGCCGCGGATCGGGTCGGCAACGGGGAGACCGAGCCGTTCGCTTTCGGCCGCCATCAGCGCAATGGCCTCTTCCTCGCCCAGATGCGACGTGTTGTACGACAGGCCGGCGCAGCGGATCGCCGGATTGGTCCGACTACCCAGCCGCAAATTGAGATCGATCGTTTCCTCGATGCTCGGCAAGCGGTAGCCGGGGGAGCCCAAAATCTCTTCGCGGCCGGGTTCGTGGCATACGACGATCACGTCGGGCTGGCTTCCATGCAGCAGGCCGAGCGAGACCGCGGCATAGGCGGGGTGAAACAGCGACCCCTGCCCTTCAACGACATCCCAGTGATCGGGCGCCGCGTCGGGACTCACCGTCTCCGCCGCACCCGCCTCGAAATCCGAGACCACCGCGTCCATCGGCACGCCGCCGCCCGCGATCATGATGCCGGTCTGCCCCGTCGCGCGGAAATCGGCGTCGACACCGCGCTCGGCAAAGGCGCGTGCGAGGGCCAGCGCCGTATATTTCTTGCCCAGCGCGCAGTCGGTTCCGACGGTGAGCAGCCGCTTGCCGCTCCGCTTGCGCCCCGTGCCGACGGGCAGGCCCTTGGGCGGATGGCGCACGTCGATCAGCTGGCGACCGAGGCGCTGCGCGCGCGCGGCGAGTTCGGGCATGTCGGCCAGCCGCATGTGCATGCCGCTGACGATATCGAGCCCCGCATCGAGCGCCTCGAAGAGCGCGGGCATCCAGCTCTCGGGAATCACGCCGCCGCTGTTCGCGACGCCGATGAGCAGCGAACGCGCACCCCGCGCCTGCGCCTCTGCCGGCGCGAGCTGCTCCAGCCCCGCACTGACCGTCGCGCCCGGCAGGGCATATTCGCCCACGCATTTCTCGGGCGCCCAGTCGCGAAGACCGAAAGCGGTCTTCGCATAGCCGCGCACCGTCGTGTCCCCGAGGAACAGCAGATAGGGCTGGGGCAATTGCAATGCGCCGGCGGCGATATCGAGGGAAGTTTGAATGTTCACGTCTTTCACCAAAAATCCGAAGCGAGGCAGAATCCGGCGCCGTCGCGGCGCCGATCCTGCATCTGCTCCTGTTGACCTGTTTGAGACATTATTTTCAAATTTTGATAATTGCAATACGATTAGAGAAGTTTCTTTTGTTGGCGGGCCGGCGTGCGGCCCGCCAAACCCCGATCAGAAGCGGGTGCCAAAGCCGATCAGGTGGAAACCGACGCCTATCCACAGCAGAACGACAGCACTGAGCAGCAGCACGAGGCTCCAGAATTTCGCAAACCGGCCACGTTTGGACGTCCAGACATGCCGGATATTCCAGATCGCGCTCGCGAGCAGGCCGAGGAAAATGACGGGCGTTGCGATCTGGAGCGTGACGAGCGCCCAATCGAGTTCGCCGCTGAGCGACGAGAAATCGGCGAGCAGGCTGGTCGCGAACCATAGCCATCCGACCATCACCGCGACGGCCAGCGCCGCAAAGCCGCGCGTCAGCCGGTAGCTTTTGAGCGCGGCGGGCGCGAGGTCGGCCTTCACGCCATAGCGGCGACGCGCCAGCGCCGCGGCGGGCCAGGCGATCGCGGTCAGCAGGAGTGCGCCGAGGCTGGCGAGCATCGCGGGTGTGAGCCACGCGCTCGACAGATGCCAGGGCACGCGATCGAACGCGATATAGGGCGACGCCGAATCGACGCTGAAACGCACGACGCGGCCCTTTTCCACCTTTGCGGCGAGGCGTAGCTTGCCCCCCTGCTCGCGCCACACGAACGGCGCGATTTCCACCCATTTGCGCGGCTGTCCGCCGATGTCCGGCACGGCGTTCAGCCGGATGCCGCCGTCGCCATCGAGCGAGACCTTCGTCTGCCCGACCAATTCCATCGCCTTCAGAAAGCTCGATTCGAGCCGCCGCGTCTTGTTGTACGTGCCGACCATCATCCGCGCATGCTCGCGCGCGGTGGCCGCATCGACGCGGCCGTCGCGCTGTTCGAACGGAAAGTAGCGGTCGGCGAAGGCTTCGAACAAATAGCTGCGGATCGGCCCCGACACATTCTGCGTGCCCGCCGCGTTCATCGACATATAGATGCCGACATTTTCCTCCGGGAAGATCCAGAGCTGGCTGTGGAAATTGAGGCTGTCGCCGGCGTGCGAGAGCGCCTTGCGACCGTTGATATTCTGTTCATAGAAGCCGAGTGCCATACCGTTAAGCGGCGGGATCAGGCGCAGGATCGTGCCCTGCATCTGCGCCGCGGTCGCGGGCTTCATGAGAGCGCCGCCATCGGCGAGGTGCGCGAGCATGAAGCGCCCCATGTCGGCACCCGAGGCGGTCATCGCGCCCGATGGCGTGAGACTGCTGAGCTCGAACCGCCCCGGCTTGCCCGACCCGAGCATATATCCGCTCGCCATCAGCGGCCGCAGCGCCGCAGGAAGCGGCTGACGAAAGGTCGATCGCGTCATGCCCGCGGGCGCAAAGATGCGCCGCTCGACATAATCGTCGTAGGGGAGCCCCGACACGCGCTCGACAATGTAGCCCGCGAGCGAGGTGCCATAATTCGAATAGGCCGGCGTTGTTCCGGGCGCGTAAATGCGGTGCGGCACCTGCCGTTTCAGCGCGTCGCCGAGCGACGGGATTTTCTTCGGGTCATAGCTGTTGAGCCCGCGCTGCACTTCGTCGAAGCCGCCGGTGTGCGTCATCAGGTTGCGCATCGTGACCGGCTTGCCGCCGAAGGCCGGAATCTTGAAATCGAGATAAGCGTTGATGTCGCGGTCGAGGTCGATCTTACCCTGCTCGACGAGCTGCATCACCGCGGTCCAGGTGATCAGTTTCGACACCGACGCCTGCTTGAAAAGCGTGGTTTCGGGATCGACCGGCCGGCGCGTTCCGACATCGGCATATCCGAAGCCGCGCTGCGTCAGGACCTTGCCGTCCTTGACCACCACCACGACCGCACCCGCCGCATCGCCGCGCTTGAGCGCGTAGGGCATATAGCCGTCGAGCCACGCGTCGACGTCGCTCTTCACCATATCGGGAGCGGGGAGCAGGCCACCGCCGCCGCGCGTCTCCGCGACCGGCTTGGCTGCCGTTTGCGCCGCGGCTCCGGTCATCGGGGGCGCCATCAACCCGGCCAGCACCGCCGCAGCCAGCGCTGCGCATGAACCTATGAACCGCATTCATCCTCCCCTTTCCGATTTGGCCGACCGCACGGTCGCGTCATCGAAATTTCACTTTTTGAAATATTTTCAATTCTGGATATAGGCATCCTGAATGGAAATTTGTCAATGGGGGACGCGGCGCCGCGCCCGCAGTGCGGGAGGCGTGATTTCAAGATGGAAGAATTTTCTCCGAAGCGGCCGCGAAGGCCGATTACCGGAGGGCGCGGTGCTAAACGATTATTCGGCGTCGACGGGATGAAGCGCCGATTTCAGATCGGCATCGGTTGCCGAGCAGACCGACAGGATACGGCACGGCCCCTCGCCAACCGCGACATAGCCATGCCCCATCGACGCGTCGAAATAGGCCGAATCGCCCGTTTTCAGGTGCGATGGCGCGTACATGTCCGTGTGAAACTCGCATTCGCCTTCCAGAACGAGGACATATTCCTCGCCCGAGTGGCGCATCAGATCGCCGAAATCGTCGATCGACCGCACTTTGATGTCGATGATCATCGGATTGAGCGTCTTGTTGAGCAAATCCGCCGACGGATAGGTGTAGTTATACGTCGCCGTCTTGATCGAAGGCCCCTCGCCGGCGGGGGTGATGCTGCGCCGGCCCGTGGCGGTATGCGTGGCGGCCGGGATCGAGGTCGCCGCGGCGAAGAGCTGCGTGATATCGATTTCGAGACCCTGGCTCAGCCGCAGCAGCTTTTCGTAGCTGAGCGACATCTTGCCGGTTTCAATCTTTGACAAAGTTGAAACCGGAATGCGCGTGCGTTCGCTCACCTCGGCGAGCGTCCATCCCTTTTCGGTCCGCAGTTCGCGCAGGAATACGCCCGGATTGCCGTCGACGGCGGTCCGCCGGTCGCCGCTGGTCGGAATGGGCTGACGCGTTGCCGGCATCGGTGTCCTTTCAATCGATTTTCTCATCTAGCATATATTTGCGCATTTATCGCATCGATCAAGCCGAACGGCACAATCTGTCGGAACAATCGGCAAAGAAAATTTGCGTATCGGATAGGACCAAGATGATTGCACATACGGCATGGCGCCGCCACTGATGCCCCGATTCGCTGGGATGACAGGATGACAAACAAGCTATCCATTCGCATTTCTCCGGAGTTTACGAGCTTCGTCGGCCGCGGCCCCTGTGACGCCGCGTTCCTGCCGCCCGACGCGCTCATCTTCGGCTTTGGCGATATTGGCGAGCCCGCCGTCTCGATGCTCCTTCCCGGCGATATTGCGGGCCTCGCCGACGATCATCTGGTCGTGTTCGCGATCAGCCGCGCGGCGTGCGACCGGCTGTTCGGACGCCGCCCCAAGGCGGATGGGCGCTGGTATCTCCCCGCCAATCTTCGCGGTCTCGGCCGCGCGGTGGTCGCGGTCGAAGGCGACAGCGAAGTCGACGACATGTTGCGCAGCGCGCGCAGCCAGGAACTGCTCTGCCAGCTTTTCGCCGAGCTCGCCGCCGACCGCATGGTCGAGGTGGGCGGCAGCACGTCGCTCAGCGAACTCGACATCACCCGCGTCGCCGCCGCGCATCAGCTGGTCAACGAGAAGTGGCAGGAAAAGCTGACCGTCGGGAGCGTCGCGCGGCGCTGCGGCCTCAGCAAGGCCAAGCTGACGCGGGGCTTTCGCGAACTGTATCAATGCAGCGTTGCCGAAGCTGTGAGCGAGCGGCGGCTGCAACGCGCCCGCCAGCTTCTGGCGCAGAGCGACCTCCCCATATCGAGCATCGGCTATAATTGCGGCTATATGAGCAACGCGAGCTTCACGCGCGCCTTCGCGCGCCGCTTTGGCATGGCGCCGACCAAGATGCGCGGGCGCGAAGCCACCGCCTGAGCGGCGCGGCCGTAAAGCGGCATCCCCCGAAGAGGGATAGTAAATAGCGCGCCGCTAATTGCCACCGGCCGTTCGGCGATCGTTCGCGACGTCGGCAAGTGCGGTCCATTTCGCCTCGCCGGCGCTGTTTTCGATCACCGCTTCGACGAAGGCCATCGTCCGCAGACCATCGCCGACCGCTGGAAACCAATCAGCCGTGCCGGGCGGCGGCGGGGTCGCGGCGTCCGCGCGAAGGGCGCGGCCGAAGCTGCGATAGAGGTTGGCGAACGCCTCGATATAACCCTCGGGATGTCCCGCCGGGGTGCGCAGCCGCGCCATCGCCGATGGGCCGAGACCGGGTCCGCCGGCGCGGATCACCTCGGTCGGTCGGTCCAGCCAGCGTAGCGTCAGGCTGTTCGGCTCCATTTGCGACCATTCGAGGCCGCCTTCCTCGCCATGGATGCGCAGGCGCAGACCGTTTTCATCGCCCGCGGCGATCTGGCTGGCCTTCAGCACGCCGCGCGCACCGCCGTCGAAACGCAGCAACACCGCCACATCGTCGTCGAGGCGGCGCCCCGGAACATGCGTGGTCAAATCCGCGCTGAGCGAGCCGACCGCAAGCCCGGAGACATGCTCGGCCAGCTGGAAGGCGTGCGTCCCGATGTCGCCGAGGCAGCCGCCCAGCCCCGCGCGCGCGGGATCGGTGCGCCATTCGGCCTGCTTGTTGCCGTCCTGGTCGATCGGCCGGCTGAGCCAGCCTTGCGAATATTCGACCTGCACCAGCCGGATCTTGCCGAAATCGCCGCGCGCGACGCGCACGCGCGCCTCTTCGATCAGCGGATAGCCGCTATAGGTGAATGCCAGGCCATAGAGCTTGCCGCTGCGGGCAACCGCCGCGTCAATTGCCCGCGCCTCGGCGAGGTCCAGCGCCATCGGCTTTTCGGACAGGACGTGAAAACCGGCATCGAGCGCGGCGATCGCCATCGGGGCGTGCAGATGATTCGGGGTGACGATCGCCAGCGCCTCCATCCGCTGATCCACGGGCAGCGCGGCCTCGCCCGCGAGCAGGGCGTCGAGCGTCGGGTAAGCGCGAGCGGGGTCGAGCCCGAGCGCCGCGGCGCTCCGCCCATTACGCTCGGTGTCGCTGCTGAACGCCCCGCACACCAGCGCAAACTCGCCGTCGAGCGCGGCCGCCATCCGGTGTACCGCGCCGATGAAGGCGCCTTCGCCGCCACCGACCATGCCGTAGCGCGTTTTTGACCTCGTATTCGTATTCATCGCATTCCCTTGGTCCGAATTTCCAAAATTGTTTGCATAATAGGATTTCGAACGGTTACCTGATCGCGCCGGCTGTTGCCAGACGGGAGAGGATAATGAAATTTCTGTTCGCCCTGCCACCGGCAGGAGCAATATTGATTGCGCTGATGCTCGCGCCTTCGCCAGCGGTGGTTGCGGCGCCGGCCCAAGGTCCCGGCGCGCAGGCCTTCGCGGCATGCCGCGCCTGCCATACGCTGGAGGCTGGCGGCAAAAGCACGATGGGTCCCAATCTGCACGGCCTGTTCGGCCGGCAAGCTGGCACCGTTGCCGGGTTCAATTACAGCCCGGCGCTCAAGGCATCGAAAATCCGCTGGAACGACAAGACGCTCGACGAATATCTCGCCGCGCCGACCAAGAAAGTCCCCGGTACACGCATGGTCGTCAAGGTAGCCGACCCGGCGCGCCGCGCGGCGCTGATCGCCTTTCTCAAGACCGAAACCAAGTGACGCGAAAGGCAAGCGCATGAAGGGCCCGGCTGTTTTCCTTGCGCAGTTCATGGGCGACGCCGCGCCGTTCGACACTTTGCCCTCGGCGGCGCGCTGGATGGCCGATGCCGGCTATATCGGCATTCAGATCCCCACGTGGGACAGCCGCTGTATCGACCTGCGTAAGGCCGCCGAAAGCCAGGATTATTGCGACGAGCTCGCGGGCACCTGCCGCGAGGCGGGGGTCGAGATCACCGAATTGTCGACGCATCTGCAGGGCCAGCTGGTCGCGGTGCATCCTGCCTATGATACCCAGTTCGACGCCTTCGCGCCCGACGCGGTGAAGGGCAAGCCGGCCGAGCGTCAGCTCTGGGCGGTCGAGCAGCTTCATCTTGCCGCAAAAGCGAGCCGGCGGCTGGGCCTGAACGCGCATGCGACCTTTTCGGGCGCCCTCGCCTGGCCCTATCTCTATCCTTGGCCGCAGCGCCCCGCGGGACTGGTCGAGGAAGCGTTCGCCGAGCTTGCGAAGCGCTGGCGGCCGATCCTCGACGCCTTCGACGAACAGGGCATCGACCTCGCCTATGAGATTCATCCGGGCGAGGATCTCCACGACGGCGTGACCTTCGAGCGCTTCCTCGCCGGCGTCGACAATCATCCGCGCGCCAACATCCTCTACGACCCCAGCCATTATGTGCTGCAGGCGCTCGACTATCTCGCCTTCATCGACATTTATCATGAGCGAATCCGCATGTTCCACGTCAAGGATGCGGAGCTCAATCCGACCGGGCGATCGGGGGTCTATGGCGGCTTTCAGGACTGGGTCGATCGCCCCGGGCGCTTCCGCTCGCTGGGCGATGGGCAGGTCGATTTCGGCGGCATTTTCTCGAAGCTGACGCAGTACGGCTTTGCCGGCTGGGCGGTGCTCGAATGGGAATGCTGCCTGAAGCATCCCGAAGACGGTGCGCGCGAAGGTGCACCGTTCATCGCCGCCCACATGATCCGCAAGGCTGACAAGGCGTTCGACGATTTCGCAGGGGGCAGCGATCCCGCACTCAACCGCGCGATGCTGGGGCTGAGCTGACGACGCCAAGACGAACCAAACGATAATAATCAAAGGGGACGCAGGATGACGACATTGCACAAGGGGCGCTTGTTCTGGCTGGGCGTGCTCGCGCTGTTCACCGCCGCGGCGAGCCTTGCGATCCGCGGTGCGATCGCCAGCGGGCTCAAGGCCGAATGGATCGACCCGGTCGCCCCGTTGCAAGCGGGCGAGTTGATCGCCGCTGCGCTGGGCGCGGCGTTCCTCAGCTTTGCGATCACCTTGTTCGTCGCCAGCGCGCTGCTCGACCAGATCGGCATGAAACGGTGCCTCGCGGGCGCGGGGCTGTGCTTCATCCTCGGCCCGTTGATGATCGTCACCGCGGGCCATCTCGCGACCGGCATGACCATCTATTGGCTCGTCTGGACGGGCATGCTGCTCAGCGGCATCGGCTGGGGGCTGACCGAAGCCGCGATCAATCCGCTGACCGCGCAGCTTTACCCCGACGATACCACGCACCGGCTCAACGTGCTGCACGCCTGGTTCCCCGGCGGCATCATCGTCGGCGGGCTTGCCGGCTTCTTCCTTTCGGCAGCGTTGCCGTGGCAGGGCATCATGGCGCTGGTGATGATCCCCGCTGTAGCGACCGTCGTGATCGCCCTCACCACCACCTTCCCGCCGCCGCTGCGTGAGCAAAGCGGCGTCAGCTTCGGCGAGATGATGGGCGAGGTGTTTCGCCGCCCCAGCTTCTTCATCTGGTTCGGCGCGATGTTCCTGACCGCGGCGTCCGAACTGGCACCGGGGCAGTGGATCGACGTCGCCTTGTCGAACCGCGTCGGCATGCGCGGCATTTTGCTCCTCGTCTATGTCAACGCGCTGATGTTCATCTTCCGCCATTTCGCGGGGCGGCTCGCCAACAGGATCTCGAACCCCGGCCTGCTCTGGGTATCGAGCCTGCTCGCCGCGATCGGCCTGTTCATGCTGAGCCAGGCGCAGTCGCCGGTCGCCGCGATCGTCGCCGCGACCGTCTGGGGCCTTGGCGTCTGTGTGATGTGGCCGACGATGCTCGCCTCGGTCGCCGAACGCTATCCGCGCGGCGGATCGTGGGCGATGGGGCTGGTCGGATCGGCGGGCGCGCTCGCCAGCTTCTTCGTGCTGCCGCAACTGGGCGCGATGTTCGACCAGGCCAAGATCGAGTTCGCGGGCGGTCCCGAAGCGTTCGCGCGGCTGACGGGCGCGGCGAAGCTGGCGGTCGAGGATGCGGCGGCGTCGCTGTCGTTCCAGCGGCTGGCGATCCTGCCCGTCATCCTGCTGGCGGTATTTGGCTTCATCTGGCTGCGCGAGCGCGGCAAGTCGCGCGCGGCGCTCGCAGGTCAGACGGCATGAGCGTATCGCGCCGAGCGGTTCTGGCGGGGGGCGCCATGGCGGCTGCGGCCGCGGCGACGGCGACAAACAGTGCGATGGCGTCGAACGCGCCGCGCTTTTCGCTGAAATACGCCCCGCACGAGGGCAGCTTCAAAAGCCGCGGCGACCGGCTCGAACAGATCGCTTTTGCCGCCGATCAGGGCTTTACCGCGTGGGAGGATAATGAGGCGGCCAGCCGTTCGGTCGCCGACCAGACCGCGATGGCGCGCGCGTTGCAGCAGCGGGGCATGACGATGGGCGTGTTCGTCGCGAGCATGCCGCGATGGAGCGAGTTCCGGCCGCTGCTGGGCGGCAACGACGATAGCGATCGCGAGCGCTTCCTGACCGATATCCGGGGTTCGGTCGACGTCGCCAAACGGCTGAATTCGAAGCATATGACGATCGTCACGGGCTTTATGGACCGCAAGCTGCCGGTCGATATCCAGACCGCGCGCGTGATCGACGTGCTGCGCCGCGCCGCCGACATCTATGAACCGCACGGGCTGGTCATGGTGATGGAGCCGCTCAATACGCTGGTGAACCATCCCGGCGTCTTCATGTCGACCGTCCCGCAAGGCTATGCGATGGCCCGCGCGGTCGACAGCCCCGCGATCAAGGTGCTGGCGGACCTGTATCACGAGCAGATCCAGGCCGGGAACCTCATCAATACGCTGGACAGCTGCTGGAACGAGATCGCCTACGTCCAGTTCGGCGACAATCCCGGCCGCAAGGAGCCGGGAACGGGCGAGATCAACTATCGCAATATCGTCCGCTGGCTGCGCGCGAAGAATTTCGTGGGCGTGATCGGCATGGAACACGGCAATTCGGTCGACGGGCGCGCGGGCGAGGAGCGGCTGGTCGCCGCCTATCGCGCGATCGACGCGGCATGAGGGAGACACAAGTGAAGCATATCGTTTGGGCCGCGGCAATCGCGGTCGCCGCGGCGGCGGGCAATCCCGCCACTGCGCAGGAAAAGCCCGGCTTCAAGGACACGCCGATGTTGCCCGACGGCAAATGGCAGGTGCATGATTCCGACCGTCCCCATCCGACCGTAGTAACCCCGGGCACCGTTCCCGGCGCCCCGCCCTCCGACGCGGTGGTGCTGTTCGATGGCAAGTCGCTCGATGCGTGGCGGGCGAAGGCAAGGCCATGGATCGTCGAGGATGGCGCGATGACGTCGATCCCACCGCTCGGCGGCCGCGGCGAGAATGCGCTGATCAGCAAGGCGAGCTTCGGCGACGTCCAGCTCCATCTCGAATTCCGCTCACCCAACCCGCCGGATCATAGCTCGCAGGATCGCGGCAACAGCGGCATCTGGTTCATGCAGCGCTACGAGATCCAGATCCTCGACGGCTATCAGAACCCCACCTACGCCGACGGCACCGTCGGCGCGATCTACGCCTGGAAGCCGCCGCTTGTGAACGCATCGCGCAAGCCCGGCGAATGGCAGAGCTACGACATCGTTTTCGAGCGCCCGCACTTCGGACCCGACGGCAAGCTGCTGCGCCCGGCCTATATCACCGCCTTCCTCAACGGCGTGCTCGTGCAGAACCGCCAGCCGTGGCTGGGCAGCACCGTCTGGCGCAAGGTCGCGCAATACGAAGCGCATGGCGACGCCGCGCCGATCCAGCTCCAGGACCATAATTCGCCGGTTTCGTTCCGCAACATCTGGGTGCGCCCTTTGCCCGAAGCGGCGGCGAGCCATGACTTCGAAGGAACCGTGAAATGATCATCGACCGCAGAGACGCGCTGGCCGGGATGGCCGCGATGTTCGGCGCAAGCCTGTTCGCGCCGATCGCGCGCGCCGCGGCGGCAGAAGCGCCCCCGCTCATCAGCAGCGGCCCGCCCTCGTCGCCGGTGTTCACCGCGCAGCAGCGCGCGCTGATGACCGCGCTCAGCGAGCGAGTGATGCCGACCACCGACACCCCCGGCGCGATTACCGCTGGCGTCCCCGAATATATCGAAAAGCTGCTCGCCGATTGGGCGTCGCCCGACGATCGCAAACCGATCCTCGCGGGGCTCGACGCGATCGAGGCGCGCAGCCGGGCCGATTACAAGATCGCCGCCGACAAGGCGACGCCCGCGCAGCAGGACGCGCTGCTGACGCTGGCGATGGAAGACAAGCTGCCCGGCGGCGCGGACTTCTTCGACAAGTTCCGCCAGCTCGTGCTCACCGGATATTTCACGTCGGAAGTCGGTATCACGCAGGAGCGCGAATATCTGCCCGTTCCCGGCCGCTACGACGGTGCCTATCCCTATTCCGAGATCAAAAAGGTGTTTTCGTCATGATGATTGGCAGGCGGCAATGGATGGCGGGCGGCGCCGCGCTCGGGGCGACACTGGCAGCGGGACCGCTCATGGCAAAGAGCCTCAAATCAAAGCCCATCGGCATCCAGCTCTACACCGTGCGCGAGCTCTTCTCGAAGGACCCGATGGGAACGCTCGAAAAGGTCGCGGCGATCGGTTATCGCGAGGTCGAATATGGCGGCGGCGGCTACGACAAGATGGACCATGCCGCGCTCCGCAAGACGATGGACCGGCTGGGCCTGACGTCGCCTTCGATCCATGTCGCCTATGAGGCGCTCGCCAGCGATTTCGACGGCGCGGTCGCGATGACCAAGGCGCTGGGCGCCGACACGCTGGTCGTTCCCTATATAGGCGACGCACATCGCACTGCCGAGGGCTGGAAGGCCGCGGTCGCCAATTTCAACCGCTATGCCGAGCGGCTCAAAAAGGCCGGGCTGGGCTTTGCCTATCACAATCATGATTTCGAGTTCATATTGAAGCCGGGCGGCACCAGCCTGTTCGACACGCTGATCACCGACGCCGATCCGGCGCTCGTCCGGCTTGAGCTCGACCTGTTCTGGGCGGTCGCCGCGGGCGAGGATCCCAAGGCGATCATCCGGCGTCTTCCGGGGCGCATCTATGCCTATCACGTCAAGGATCGCACCGCCGACGGCAAGATGACCAGCGTCGGCAAAGGCGTCATCGATTTCGCCGACATCTTCACGCTCAACGCTGTTGCCGGCGTGAAGCATTTCTATGTCGAGAACGATCAGTCGCCCGCCCCCTATCTTCCCGACATTCAGACCAGTTTCACCACGCTCAGCCGCCTTCGCGCCTAACCCGATATTCGAGGATCAAGATATGACCGACATGTTCGATGCGATCGTCATCGGCTCCGGAGTGAGCGGTGGATGGGCCGCGAAGGAACTGACCGAAAAGGGCCTCAAGGTCCTGATGCTCGACCGCGGGGTGATGGTCGAGCACGGCGAGGATTATGATTATGACGGCAAGCCGGCCTATGAGATTCCGGCGCGCGACCGGATGCCCGCGGCGCTGGTCAAGAGCGACTATTTCATCGCCACGCATGGCTATGTCTCGCCGTCGAACCAGAAATTCTACAACAACGACCGGCTCAACCCCTATGCCTATGACGAGGGCGAGAAATTCTACTGGATCCGGCCCGCCGCGGTCGGCGGCAAGTCGCTGATCTGGGGGCGCTGGAGCTTCCGCTGGAGCCCTGAGGATTTCGAGGCGAACAAGCGCGAGAATGTCGGGGGCGACTGGCCGATCCGCTATGACGACCTTGTTCCCTGGTACGATTATGTCGAGAAATATATCGGTGTGTCGGGATCGCGCGAGAATCTGCCGCAGCTGCCCGACAGCGCGTTCCAGCCGCCGATGCAGATGAACGTCGCCGAAAAATGGGTGAAGGAACGGCTCGAGGCAAGCTCGCCGGGCCGCAAGCTGATCAACACCCGCCTGTCGAACATGACCGAGGACAAGGAAGATCAGGGCCGCAGCAAATGCCAGTTCCGCAACCAGTGCGGGCGCGGCTGCTCGTTCGGGGCCTATTTCTCGACGCAGGCGGTTACCCTGCCCGCGGCGCGCGCCACCGGGCGGCTGACCCTGCGTTCCGACGCGGTGGTCTCGAATCTCGAATATGATCCCAAGACGAAGAAGGTCACCGGCGTGCGCGTGATCGATACGAAGACGAAGCGGGCGGAGGTGATCCCCGCGCGCCTCGTCTTCCTCTGCGCCTCGGCGATGGCCTCGACCCAGATCTTGATGAACTCGCGTATCCCCGGAACGGCCAAGAGCCATTTCGATTCCAGCGGCACGCTCGGCCGCTATGTGATGGACCATATCTTCCGCGTGAACATCTCGGGCGAGATACCTGGCATGACCGACTTTATCGAATATGGCCGGCGTCCGGGCGGCGTCTATATCCCGCGTTTCCGCAATGTCGGCGGCGAAGAGGGGATCGGCTTCAAGCGCGGCTATGGCTATCAGGGCAGCGCGCGGCGCGATCCGCTACCGCCCAAGGGCTTCGGCGCGGCGATGAAGCACGGCATGCGCGGCTATGGCCCGTGGAAGTTCGGCATGGGCGCCTTCGGCGAATGCCTGCCCTATGAGGACAATCGCGTCAGCCTGCACGCCGACAAGGTCGACCGGTTCGGCATCCCGCTGATGCGCTTCGATGTCACCTTCCGCGACAACGAGATCCGCATGATGGACGATGCGCGGACCGAGGGCGAGGCGATGCTGCGCAAGGCGGGGCTGCAGAACGTCACCAGCGAGCGCCGCGAACATGTCCCCGGCGACGCGATCCACGAAATGGGCGGCGCGCGCATGGGCGCCGATCCGCGCCAGTCGGTGCTCAACAAATGGGGCCAGGCGCACGACGCCGCCAATCTGTTCGTCACCGACGGCGCGCAGATGGCCTCGATCTCGTGCGTCAACCCGTCGCTCACCTTCATGGCACTGACGGCGCGAGCCGCCGACCACGCCGTAAAGCTGCTCAAGGCCGGCACGATCTAGGGGCGCCAAAGGGATTATCCGCCGCGAGCTGCCTTGCCCAAGGTGCTGCGGTATTGCCCATAGGCCGCATAGAGGGCGAGACCGATCAGATTCCAGACGAGGCACCACAAGAGCGTTTCGGCGGGCAGACTGAGGAACAGGTAGAGGCAGCCGCCGATCGTTCCAAGCCCGACCAGCCACGCCGCGCGCACGCGAAAGGGCCGGTGCGCATCGGGGGCGCGGCGGCGAAGGACGAGCAGGCAGACGCCGACCGCGATGAAGGCGATCAGCGTTCCGGCGTTGGCGAGTGCGGCGACCTTTCCGATCGGCAGCAACCCGGCGAGGACCGCGACAATCGCCGCCGTCAGCAGCGTGATGCGCGCCGGGGTGCCGCGCCCTGAAATATGCGCGAGGCGCTGCGGCAGGAAGCCGTCGCGCGCCATCGCAAGGAAAATGCGGCTTTGCCCGTAGAGGAAGGCGAGCAACACGGTCGGCAGCGCGACAACGGCGGTGGTCGCGACGATCTGCGCGATACCGCCCTGCCCTATCGAGCGCAGGATCAGCGCCAGCGGCTCGGGACTGTCGGCAAAGGTCGTGAAAGGCGTCGCACCGACCGCCGTAGCGGCGACCAGCATGTAGATGAGCGTGCAGACGGCCATCGAACCGATGATCGCGATCGGCAAGTCGCGCGCGGGGCGCTTTGTTTCTTCAGCCGCGGTCGAAATCGCATCGAAGCCGTAGAAGGCGAAAAAGATGATCGCGGCGGCGGCCATGACCCCGCGCTGGACGCCGTCGCTGTCGACCTGCGCGGCATAGCCATAGGGCATGAACGGATCGAGGTGCGCGGCGTCGAAATAGGGCAATGTGTAACCGACGAAGAGCAGCAGTGTGACGATCTTCACGACGACGAGCACCGAATTGATCCGCGCACTCTCGCGCGTCCCCAGCAGCAGCAGGCCCGCGACGATCGCGATGATCGCGACCGCGGGAAGATTGATCAGCCCGCCGAGTTCGGGCCCACGCGTCAGCACCTCGGGAAACCCGATCCCCATCAGGAGCGGCGACGCATAACCCGACCAGCCCACCGCGACGGTCGAGACGACGAGCGAATATTCGAGGATCAGGCTCCAGCCGACGATCCACGCAAAAGCCTCGCCGAGCCCCGCATAGGAATAGCTGTAGGCGCTGCCCGCCGCGGGCATCATCGCCGACAGTTCGGCATAGGCGAGCGCCGCGCAGGCGCAGACCGCGCCCGCGATGGCAAAAGACAGCAGCACCGCGGGGCCCGCGCGGTCGACGCCGACGCCGATCAGCGTCAGGATTCCCGTGCCGATGATCGCGCCGACGCCCATCGCCATCAGCTGCGGCCACGACAGGCTGGGCGGCAGCCCCCCGGCGCTGCGTTCGCCGGGCGGCGGGATGGGTTTGCGGCGGGTCCAGTTCTTCACGATGCGTCTCCCAATATCCGGCCCGATGGTTCGGGTCCGCCGCTCACCCCAAATGCGTCAGTTCGATGCGTCTCTTCAGGGCTTTTCGTTCGGGAACAGCAGCAGCCAGTCGGCCTCGGCCTGGATGCGCGCAAAGAAGCTCCAGCTGTCGACGGCGATCGACCGCTTCAGCCAGGGCTTCGCCTTTTCGGGCTCGCCGCGGAGGATATAATAGTTGGCGAGGCTGTAGGCGGTCGACGCCGCCACCCCGTCGGCGGTCGCGAAAGCGCGGCCGCTGTCCTTGTCGCTGAAGAAACTGTCGGCCGCGCGGTTGCCCTTGAACAGCTGCAGCCCGTCGAAATAGGTGTCCGAACCGCCCTTCGGGTGAACCTCGAACAAGGTCAGATCATAATCGTCGAGCAGCTTCTGTGCCTCACGAAGCTTCCCGGCGCGCGCGAGCGAAAGATATTCCCAATAGCCGTTCGCGGTGCGTGCCTCGACGTCATGGGTGAAGGCGGCAGATTCGGCCGACTTTGCGAACCATTTCGCCGCATTTTCGAAATCATGCTTGCCGAAATAAGCCTGCCCCAGATGGTAATAGAGATAATATTGCACGACATCGGGGTCGCCCGGGAAATAGTCGGGGCCCGGCTTTTCGCGTTCGAGCGGCTGGTTCTCATAAAGCTTCGCCGCTTTCAGCCCCAGTTCGATCGACTTGTCGAACTCGCGCAGCGAAAAGGCGCGATGCGCGCGGTGGCGCAGCAGCTTGCCCGAATTGGGGAAGCGCTTCAGCGCCTGATCGTAGACCGCCGCCGATTCTTTCGTATAGCCCTGATAGAAGAGGATGCGGCCGTACCAGGTCGCGCTATCGACGGTCATATTGGCCTCGAACGCCGCCTTCGCATCGCGCGCGGCGCGCTCGAGCGTTTCGGTCGATGCCACGTTCGCGTTGCGCGCGGGGCTGGTGACCATGCGCTCGCCGAGCAGCGACATGCCCTGAAAGCTGCCTTCCTGCGCCGTCGCCGTCACCGGCGCGGCGATCAGCAACAGGCCGGCCGACACCAGCAATTTCAAATGCCTGGGCTTCATCATAAACATCCTCTCCGAACTGATCCTGTGTCTTCAATCGATATCGAGATCGAACTTCACACCCTGCGCGAGCGGGAGCGAGGTCGAGTAATTCACCGTCGCGGTAACGCGGCGCATATAATTCTTCCAGCTGTCGGAACCCGACACGCGGCCGCCCCCCGTGACCTTCTCGCCGCCGAACGCGCCGCCGATCTCGGCGCCGCTCGTCCCGATATTGACGTTGACGATGCCGCAGTCGCTGCCCTGCGCCGACTGGAATTTCTCGGCCTCGCGCACGTCGCTGGTGAAGACGCACGACGACAGCCCCTGCGGGACGCCGTTCTGCAGCGCAATCGCTTCGTCGAAGCCGGTGTAGGCGAGGACATAGAGGATCGGCGCAAAGGTTTCCTCGCGGACGATTTCGCTCTGCGCGGGCATCTCGACGATCGCCGGGCGGACATAATAGGCGTCGGGTCCCGCGACCTCGATCCGGTCGCCGCCGTGGACGATGCCGCCGTCGCGGCGCGCCTGTTCGAGCGCGCGCTGCATCGCGTCGAAGGCGGCCTTGTCGATCAGCGGGCCGACGTGCGTCGCGTCGTCGAGCGGACTGCCGATGTTGAGGCTGCCGACCGCCGCAATCAGGCGCTTCACGAAATCGGCGCGGATGTCCTCGTGGACGATCAGGCGGCGCAAGGTCGTGCAGCGCTGGCCGCACGTGCCCGTCGCGGCGAAGATCGTTCCGCGCAGCGCGAGCCCGATATCGGCGCTCGGCGCGACAACCGCGGCGTTGTTGCCGCCGAGTTCGAGCACCGGACGTCCGAAGCGGCGCTGGACGCGCACGCCGACATCCTGCCCCATGCGGACGCTGCCCGTCGCGCTGACGATCGCGACATCGGGATGGTCGGCGAGCATCGTGCCGCACGCGGCATCGCCGATCGCGACCTGCACCAGATGGTCGGGCGCGAGCTCATAGTCGGCCGCCGCCTTCTGCAGCAGCCCGGCGAAGGCGAGCGCGGTGAGCGGGGTCTTTTCGGACGGCTTCCAGATCGCGCTGTCGCCGCAGACGAGCGCGACGGTGGTGCCCCACGCCCAGACCGCAGCGGGGAAATTGAACGCCGAGATCAACCCGAGCACGCCGAGCGGGTGCCAATATTCGGTCAGCCGGTGCTCGGCGCGTTCCGACGCGATCGTCAGCCCGAAAAGCTGGCGCGACAGGCCGACGGCATATTCGCAGATGTCGATGACCTCCTGCACCTCGCCGCGCGCTTCGGTCAGGATCTTGCCATTCTCGATGGTCAGGAGGTGCGACAACGCCTCCTTATGCTCGCGCACCAGCAAACCATAGCGCCGGACGAGTTCGCCGCGATGCGGCGCGGGTACGTCTTTCCATGTGGCAAAGGCTGCGCGCGCGTTCGCGACCATCGCGTCCATATCGCCCGCCTTGTCGGTGCGCAGGGCTGCGAGTTCCGACCCGTCGATCGGCGAGAAAACCTTGAGGTCCGAACCCAGATGGGCATCGAGCGACAGCCCGAGCGCGCCGAATATATCGGTGACCGAACGGGCAAAGCCGCCCTGTACGCTGTGGCCGGCACCGGGAGAAATCATCTTATCAAGAGCGTTCATCTAATTGTCCGTTGAAAGGGGAAAAGCATGGCGTTGGCGGGTTTGCGTCACGGACTCGCGCGGTCATCGTGGATGATGACGCGGCCGTCCTTGATCACCGTAGAGACGCGCTCGGTCACCGTCACATCGCGATAGGGATCGCCCGCGACCGCGATCATGTCGGCATATTTTCCGACTTCGATCGTGCCGATATTGTCCGATTGATCCAGCAGCGCCGCGGCATCGACGGTCGCCGATCGCAGCGCCGCCATCGGCGTCATCGGACCTTGCTCGACCATCAGGCGAAACTGCCGCGCATTCTGTCCGTGCGGCGACACGCCGGCGTCGGTGCCGAAGGCGAATTTGACCTTATGCTGGACCGCGAGCCGGATATTCCGCCCCGCGACGCGGCGCGCTTCGGTCATCTTCGCCTGCACGGCGGGGCTGGCCTCGCTTTCTTTCCGCGAATCGAGCAGGCCGAGCGTCGGCACGAGCCAGGTGCCGCGCTTCGCCATCAGCTTCGCGGTTTCCTCGTCGAGATAGGTGCCATGCTCGATCGAATCGACCCCCGCGCGCACCGAGGCGGCAACGCCCTCCCCGCCATGCGCGTGCGCCGCGACCTTGAGCCCGAGGCTGTGCGCGGTGGTAACGATCGCAGTGAGTTCCTCGTCGGTCAGGTGCTGGCCCAGTCCGCGCGCCTGTTGCGACATGATGCCGCCGGTCGAGGTGACCTTGATCAGGTCCGCGCCATATTTGGCGGCTTCGCGCACGCGCAGCGCGCATTCGACGCCGCCGGTGCAGGCGCCGGTATAGTCATAGGGATAGAGCGCCTCGGTCGTCTTGCGGTTGAGCCCCGACATGTCGCCATGCCCGCCGACGATCGACAGCGACGTGCCCGACAGGAAGATACGCGGGCCGACGACCGTGCCTTCGTTGACCGCGTCGCGCAGCGCGTGGATCGAAGTGCCGTCGGAGCCGACGTCGCGAACCGTCGTGAACCCGGCCTCGAGGGTCTTTTTCGCATTGGAAAAAGCGAACAGCGCGACATCCTCGGGCGTATCGACCGCCGCCGCCCATAGTTTCGTTTCGGGCGAGAAGCTGAAATGGACATGCGTGTCGATCAGCCCGGGCAGCAGCGTCCGGTCCTTCAGGTCGATCACCCGCACGTCCGCCCGCTCCAGATAGCCCGGCTGGATTTCGGCGATGCGCCCATCGCGGACCACGATCGTGCTCGGTCCCAGCGGCTTTTCGCCCGGAATTGCGACGACGGCGCCCGCGTGGATTACCAGCGTATCGGCAAGCTCGGCGCCAGCAGGCGCCGCGACGGCCATGCCCGAAAGCGACACGCCGATCGCCAGCGCCGCCCATTTCCCAATGCCGCTCAAGCGAAATTCTCCCGTCGGCCCACGCCGCGAGGCCGCCCGTGCAGCACTCCCCATTTGCATAGGAAGTTTTTGCTAGTTGAGCAAGAATTTTTATGATAGGAAAATTCTGGAAATTACGACACATTGCGGAAATCAACGAATTTCCGGTGGGGAAACGGGTCCAAAAGGAGGGAAAAATGTCGAAGTTCGTGTCACGCCTGTTGTTGTCGTCCGCGCTCGCCTTCGCGATCACGCCGATGGCGCATGCCCAGTCGGCGCCGCCCGAAGAGGATGGCGCAGAGACCAGTGCCGGCGGCAGCGACATCGTCGTCATCGGTACGCGCCGCAAGGACCGCTCGATCACCGATAGCTCGGTCGCGATCGACGTCATCGCGCCCGAACAGATCGCGACGACCGGCTATTCGGACGTGAACGACGCGCTGCGCACGCTCGTCCCCGCGTTCAACGCGCAGCGCCTTCAGGGCAACGACGGTTCCTCTTTCGTGCGGCCTGTCACGCTGCGCGGCTCGCCGGCCGATCATGTCCTGCTGCTGATGAACGGCAAGCGCCGCCACCGCGCCTCGATCGTGCAGATCGGCACCGGCCATGCCTCGACCTCGGGTTCGCAGGGTCAGGATTTCAACGTCATTCCGCCGATCGCGCTGTCGAGCGTCGAAGTGCTCCGCGACGGCGCGTCGGCCCAATATGGCTCGGACGCGATCGCCGGCGTGATCAACCTGGAGCTGAAAAAGGCCAGGAGCGGCGGCTCGATCATCGGCCAGGTTGGCGAATATTATACGTCCGGCGGCCGCACCTATGACATCCAGGGTCATCTGGCCGTTCCGGTGGGCGACAATGCCTATTTCAACATCGCCGCCCAATATACCGACCAGGCCAAGGCCTATGCGAAGAAGGCCACCCATTCGGGCGCCGAGGCGATGCGGGCGATGGGCATTCCCGGTATTCCCGAGCATCCCGAGGGTAATCTCGATCCGCGCTACATGGCGTTCAAGTCGGTATGGAACGCCGGCATCGAACTCAGCGACGAACTCGAACTCTATAGCTTCGGCAACTATATGACGGGCAAGAGCTCGGTCACCTTCGGTCTGCGCCAGCCCGTCACGGCGGGCGGCCTGAACCGCCACGGCACCTATGCCAATTCGGCGTTCGACCTGACGCCCGCGCACCCCGAATTGTTCAACCTGGCCGCCGTCTATCCGGGCGGCTTCACGCCGGAATTCCGCGGCCATCTCGAGGATTTCAGCGCCCTTGTCGGGCTGCGCGACCAGGAAGGTCCGCTCACGTGGGACCTGTCGGCGCGCTACGGCACGAACACCGTCGACTACACGATCACCGGCACGATCAACGCGTCGATGGGGGTCAAGTCGCCGACCGCGTTCAAGCCCGGTTCGCTCACCCAGCGCGAAATCCAGTTCGACGCCGAAGTCTCCTATGAGCTGAGCAACGACATCCTCGTCTTTGCCGGGGCCAGCCATCGCAAGGAAACCTATGTCATCGGCGAGGGCGACGTCGCGAGCTACACGACGGGTCCGCTGCGGGACCTGCCCGCGGGCTCGAACGGTTTCCAGGGTTTCTCGCCCGAATTTGCCGGCAGCTTCGATTCGAACAGCTATGCGGTGTTCGGCGAAATCGATGCCGACATCACGCCTTGGTGGAACCTGTCGGCGGCCGCCCGCTACGAGGATTATGACCAGTTCGGCGACAATTTCAGCTACAAGGCCTCGACGCGCTTCGAGCTGAGCGATGCCTTTGCGCTTCGCGGTTCGGTCAGCACCGGCTTCCGCGCGCCGGCCGCCGGACAGGTCTTCGGCACCAGCCTGACCTCGCAGCTCGACGGCGTCGGCGGCTTCATCCTCGACGCCGTACTCGTTCCGGGGTCGCCCGCGGCGCGGGTCTTCGGCTCGGAGGCGCTGACGCCCGAAACCTCGTTCAACATGTCGGCGGGCGTCGTCTTCACCGGCCTCGACGGCTTCCTGACCACGCTCGATTTCTATCAGATCGACGTCGACGATCGCCTGTTGCTGACGCCGTCGCGGAACACCACCGCCGCCGAGCGCGCCGCGCTGGCCGCGATCAATTTCCCGAACGGCGCGGACATCCAGCAGGTGCGCTATTTCCAGAATGAAATGGACACGCGCGTGCGCGGTTTCGACCTGGTGAGCACCTATCGTCACAGCTGGTCGGACAATGCCTCGACCGACTTCAGCCTTGCCGTGAACTATAACGAACAGCACCTGCGCGGCGCGCCGCCTCCGGGGTTCAGCCCGGCGATCGTGACCGAGTTCGAACGCGGCACGCCGCGCTGGCGCGGCAATTTCTCGGCGACGACCAAGGTCGGCGATTTCGGCTTCATGGCACGCGCGATCCATTATGGCGCGTGGCGCCGTCTCGATGGCGCGACCTTCCTGCCGCGCAAGGCGGTGACGCTGTTCGACGCCGAGGTGACCTATTCGGGCATTCAGGATGTCGAGCTGAGCGTCGGCGCACGCAACATCTTCAACATCTTCCCGCCGGGTCGCGGCCCTGCGCGCGCCCGCGCCGGCCTGATCTATGACAATCACAGTGTATTCGGGGTCGCCGGCGGCTTCTATTATTTGAATGCTAAGTATAAATTCTGATCTCGTCTGTTAGAGATCGACGCGTATTTCCGGTGGGCACATACGGCATTGGCATAGCGGATATGCCAATATCGTAGCCTATCGGAAATTTGTGCCTTATAGATGGCGGCGGCTGATTGGCCGGACCTCTTCCCCCAGCCGTCCCCATCGGCCGATGCCATGCGATCTCGAGCAAGTGAAGGATTGGAGATTTATGCCGCCCAGAAATGGAGACGAGCCGGAAGTTTTGGGTGCCGTTCGTACCGCGAAGCGGCCTCGATCCGAAGGCTTCCACCTGGGCGAGCGATTGCGCCAATTGCGCAAGGAACGCGGGATGACGCTGGAGGATGCGGGGCGGCTGACCGCGCTTGCGGCCTCGACATTGTCGAAGATCGAGAATGACCAGATGTCGCCGACGTTCGACGTCGTGCAGAAACTCGCGACCGGCTTCGACATCGACATCACCGAATTGTTCGCGAGCAATTCGGGGCAGGATGCCGCGGGCCGGCGCAGCGTCACGATGGACGGCGCGGGCCGCCTGATGGAAACCGCGGTCTACCGCCACCGGCTGATCGCCGCCGAACTCAAGAACAAGAAGATCCTGCCGTTCGTCACGACGATCAAGGCGCGCAGCCTCGAGGATTTCAAGAGCTGGTCGCAGCACAGCGGCGAGGAATTCCTCTATGTGCTCGAAGGCGAAATCTGCTTCCAGACCGAGCATTATGAGCCCGCATATCTCGGCGTCGGCGACAGCATCTATATCAACAGCAGCATGCAGCACGCCGCCTATTCGACGAGCGAGGAAGATGCCGTCGTGTTGTGGGTCAACACCGGCTGAGCGCCCGTGCGCTCGTACCGATCATCGGGCTTGCAATAATTTTCCGATACGCTAATTTCTTTCCAATAGAAAATTGGAGAGGGCGAAGCGATGGACAGACGGAATTTCATCCTGTCGGGGGCGGCCTTGTCGGCCACGATGGCGTTCGCGCCCGCGGCGGCGGCACGATCGAAGACGCGGCCCCTCACCTTCGACGCGATGGGCGAGGTGCGCTTCGAATATGACGCCGCGCTGATCGGCCAGATGCGCGCCAGCGGGCTCGACGCGATCACGGTCACGCTCTGCGACCCCAAGGCCTATGAGGGGCAAGCCTATGAAGAGGCGGTGCAGGCGGTGCTCGACCATGACGCGCATATCGCCAAGCATCCCGAGCTGTTCCTGAAGGCGACGAAGACCAGCGATATCGACGCCGCGCGGGCGAACGGCCAGCTCGCGCTGTTCTACCTGTTCCAGAACAGCACCCAGTTCGGCCGCGACCTCGACAATGTCGACCTGTTCCACAAGCTCGGGGTGCGGTCGGCGCAGATCACCTATAACGACCAGAATTGGGCGGGCGCGGGGTGCAAGGAACTCGGCGCCAACGGCCTCACCCATTTCGGCCGCGACCTCGTCGGGCGGATGAACGAGCGCCGCATGCTGATCGACCTGTCGCATTCGAACATGCAGACGATGGCCGATACGATCGCCGCGTCGAAAATGCCCGTGATCGTCTCGCACACCGCGTGCATGGCGGTGCACAGCAATGTCCGCAACACGACCGACGCGAACCTGCGCCTGCTCGCCGACAAGGGCGGCGTCGCTGGCATCTGCCAGATGCGGCCGTTCCTGACGACGAAGCGCGACGACGCGCTGCCCGAATATTTCCGCCATATCGACCATGCGGTGAAGGTGATGGGCGCCGACCATGTCGCGATCGGCAGCGACCGCGACCACCGCGTCGTCGAGATGACCGACGCCTATATCGCCGAGCTGAAGCGCGAGGAGGGCGCCAATTTCCACGAGCCCGACTGGCCTTTGTTCATCAACGAACTCAACGGTCCGCGGCGCATGGAGGTGGTGTGGGATGGCGTGCGCAAGCTCGGCTATCCGACCAGCACGGTCGAAAAGATCATGGGGACAAACGTCCGCCGCATCTATCAGGAAGTGATCGGATGAGCCTCCGTCTTTCCGCCCTCACCCTTGCCTTGCTGCTGACGGCAGCCCCTGCGTCGGCGAACGTCCCTGGCGCCGACGCGGGGAATTGCGCGACCAGCCTGATCGGCACGCCGCTGACCGTGCCTAAATTCTCACCCGCGACGCAAAAGCTGCTCGACGAGGATATCGCGATCGCCGCGGCAGCGCTGCGCATCGCGCCGGGCCGCGAGGATAGCCACATCTGGTACGGGCGGCGCCTCGACTATGCCGGGCGCATCTGCGACGCGGTCGATGCGTTCAGCGCCGGGATCAAGCAGTTCCCGGAGAGCTACAAGCTCTACCGCTTCCGCGCCCGCGACCTGACGCGCGCGTGCAAGTTCAAGGAGGCGCTCGCCGATTATGAAAAGGCGCTCGCGCTGATGGGCGACACGCCCGACAGTTTCGAACCCGACGGCATGCCCAACCCGATCGGCCTCACGATCAGCACCTATCGCGGGAACATCGTTTATTATCACGCGCAAACGAGCTTTGCGACGGGCGACTATCCGACGATGGTGTCGGGCATGGCGAAATCGCTGGAGCTTGCCGCCGATTTCGCGCGCGACGACATGCGCGTGCCGACGACCTACTGGACCTATCTCGCGTACCGGAAGATGGGGCAGCACGACAAGGCGCGCGCGGCGATCGATGCGATCGAGCCGGGGCTGAAGCTGATCGAGAATTTCACATATTACCAGGCGGTCCAGATCATGCAGGGTCGCCTCGACCCCACGGGCTTCAAGGACAGCCGTGACAGCACCATCAAGTTCGCGATCGCGATGGAGCGTCGCTTTGCCGGCGACGAGATGGGCGCAAAGGCGCTGCTGACCGAGATCGTTCGGGAAAATCCGCAGGGCCATTGGCCTTCGGAAGCCGAATTGGCGCACCCGGACCGAAAAGCCTATTGATCCCTTCCTGCCCGGCTCCACCAAGCCTGTTCATCAGGCGGAGGGGCCAGCTTTGGTCCGGTTGCGGATTGCTCGGTCGCGCGCTCGACGCGCGATCTTTCCGGCTGGCAGGCTGCGCTCTTGCAAATGGGTTGCAGTAGCGATCATTCGCGTCTAGCGCGCTTCCCATATTGGAGGATCGCGATGAAATATAGAATGATCAATGCCTTGCTGGTAACGGTGGCCTGGACGGGCGCCGCGCAGGCGCAGGAAAGCCAGACCAGCGCGGAGATCACCGTCACCGCCGACCGAGCCGTCACCGCGACCAAGAGCGACACGCCGCTCGTCGAAACCCCTCAGGCGATCAGCGTCGTCACCGAAGAACTTTTCCGCGACCGCGGCGCGCTCAATTTGCAGGAAACGCTCCGCTATTCAGCCGGCGTCACCGGCGAGGCCTATGGCCTCGACACGCGCGGCGACGCGAGCGTCGTGCGCGGGCTCGCACCCGTCCAGTTCCTCGACGGGATGCGCAGCCTCTACACCTTCGCGCCCTTCGCCCGCGCCGCGGTCGACACACTCTCGCGCGTCGAAGTGCTGCGCGGACCGTCTTCGGTCCTCTACGGGCAGGCATCCAACGGCGGCATTATCAACAGCGTCAGCAAGCGCCCCGAATTCGAAGCCGGCGGCAGCGCGCGGATCGAATATGGATCGTGGGACCGCAAGCAGGCGATGGTCGACCTGACCGGCCCGCTCGGCGGCGATACGCTCGCCGGCCGCATCGTCGCGGTCGTGCGCGACGCGGGCCAGCAGATGCGGCTGCTCGACGACAATCGCGTGCTCGTCCAGCCGTCGCTGAGCTGGCGGCCGAGTTCGGACACCGCGGTGACGCTGATCGGCCTCTACCAGCGCGACCGCTCGGCATCGAGTCAGCAGTTTATTCCCGTCGTGTCGGCGATCGGCGCGCCCAACGACGCCCGGCGGCTCAGCAACCGCACCTTCCTGGGTGACGAGAATTATGACACGCTCCGCCAGCGCACGCTGTCGGCGACGCTCATCGTCGACCAGCGGGTTTCCGACCTGCTCAGCCTCAGCGCGCGGGCGCGTTACACGACGCCAAGGCGACTTTCCGCGAGCTGTATCCCGACGTCTATTCGAACCCGGCCAATCCGTTCATCGACGGCACCGCCGAAACGGGCCGTACGCTGCATCGCTACGCCTATCAGACCAAGCCGCACGGCAAGATCTTTACCAGCGACACGAACGCGCGCCTGACCTTCGACACCGGGCCGTTCAGCCACCAGCTCCTCGTCGGCCTCGACTACACCAATTATTTCGAGCAGACGCTCGGCGCCTCGGGCGGCAGCGCGTTCACCCCCGGCATCACCCCGGTCGACGCCTATAACCCGAACAATAGCGGCGTCGCGGCGGACGTGCTGCCCTACGCCGCCCTGCCCGACCAGCGCAACACGCAGCTCGGCGTCTATGTCCAGGACCAGATCCGCTATGCCGACCGCGTCACGCTGGTCGCGGGTGTCCGCCACGACCGCGCGCGGTCGAAGACCGAAGGCGCCCCCGCGGTCGTCGATACGGCGTGGACCTTCAAGGTCGGCCTGATCGGCGAGATCGGTTATGGCCTGTCCCCCTACCTCAGCTATTCGGAGGCGTTCCAGCCGGTTTCGGGGATCAATCCGCGCACCGGCGAACCCTATGTCCCGACGCGCGGACGGCAGTATGAAGGCGGCATCAAGTGGCAGCCGCAGCGCGGCATTCTCGTCACCGCGGCCTATTACGACATCGTCGAGCAGAACCGCCCGACCAACGATCCCGCCGACCCGATCAATGTCTTCCAGACCGGCGAAGTGACCTCGAAAGGGTTCGAGATCGAAGGCGCGTTCGACCTGCCCGGCAACTTCCAGCTGACCGCCGCGTACAGCCACAATAATGCGCGCGTTTCCGAAAGCCTCTACACCTATGAAGAGGGCGCGCGCGTCAACGACGTGCCGCGCGACCAGGCGTCGCTCTGGGCGGTGAAGGCGGTCCCGCTCGGCGCCGATGCGCTGCTGCGGATCGGTGCGGGCGTGCGCCATATCGGCAACACCCGCTCGACCGGCCCGACGAGCGCGATCACGACGCCCTCCTACACACTCGTCGATGCATTGGTGTCGGTCGACTGGAACCGCTGGACCGCCGCGGTCAACGCCTCGAACCTGTTCGACAAGAGCTATTTCACCGCCTGCCGCACCTTCGGCGACTGCTTCAGCGGCAATCGCCGCTATGTCGTCGCCTCGCTCGGCTACCGGTTCTGACGCGATGAAACGCAAGACCGTGCAGTCCTGGTATCTGGTTCATAAATGGACCAGCCTTGTCTGCACGGTCTTCCTGCTGCTCCTCTGCATCACCGGGCTGCCGCTGATCTTCGGCGAGGAGATCGCGCATCTCGCGGGCGCCGAGCCCGAATTGTCGGCGCCGCGACCCGGCGCGCAGCCGGCGAATCTCGACCGGTTGATCGAGGACGCGAAGGCGCAATATCCCGGCAACCGGCCGCTGTTCCTCGGCTGGTATCCCGACGAACCGATCGTCTACGTCAATCTCGGCCCCACCGCCGATACCCCGCCGGCCGAGATGAAGACCGCGCTTTTCGATGCCTACACCGGCACGGCCGTTCCCGCGCCGCAGTTCAACGAAGGCGTCATGTTCTTCATCCTGCGGCTGCACACCGATATGTTCGCGGGGCTTCCCGGCAAGCTCTTTCTCGGCGCGATGGGCCTGCTCTTCGCCATCGCGACCATATCGGGCGTCGTGCTCTACCGTCCGTTCATGCGCAAGCTCGAGTTCGGGACGATTCGCAAGGCACGCAGCAAACGACTGAAATGGCTCGACATCCACAACCTGCTCGGCATCGCGGCCACCGCCTGGCTGCTGGTCGTCGGGCTCACCGGCGTCATCAACACGCTCGACGAGCCGCTCTATGACCAGTGGCAGAAGGACCAGCTTGCCGAGCTGACCCGCGAATGGGCGGGTCGCCCCGCCCCCGCACAATTCGGCCTGATCGAAAAGGCGGTCGCCGAGGCGAAAGCGGCGCGGCCCGAACTCAAGCCCGCCTTCGTCAGCTACCCGGGCACGGGTTATAGCGGCGAGCATCATTATGGCGTGTTCATGATCGGCCAATCGCAGCTCGACCAGCGCAACTATCAACCCGTGCTCGTCGACGCCGCGACGTCAAAGCTGACCGGCGTCCCGACCTGGCCGCTCAGCCTCAGCGCCATGTATCTGTCGCAGCCGCTGCACTTCGGCGACTATGCGGGCCTGCCGCTCAAGATCGTCTGGGCGCTGCTCGACATCATCGCGATCGTCATCCTCGGCAGCGGCATCTATCTCTGGATCGGGCATCGCGGCCAGTCGCTGCAGCGGCGCGTCCACGAAGTCGTCGAAGGCGGAGACGCAATATGACCAGGCAGACCGTCCGCCGAACATATGCTTGGCCGCTGCTGATGGCGATTGTCACGATCGCTTCGCTCGTGACGGGCCTGCTGACGGTCGGCCTCTTCGACATTTCGGCCGTCATCGCCCTGGCGGCGGTTCCGGGTTATTGCCTGTTACGGCTTTTCGCGCGCAAATAGGTCGGCCCCTTTGGGTATGATCCCGCCGTCCTCGAACCGGCCGCTCGGCCTTCAAAAGCCCACATGCCAATATGTTAAGCGCCGGGCCAGGTTGCACCCCGGGGCAGGCGGTCCATCGCGATAACCACTCCGATGATCAGCTTAACGCTGGCTTAACCATAGTGCAGTGCAGCATGGCGGATTGGCCGAGGTTAACCTCGTCGTAACAGCAAGGGGTCGTTCGCCATGCCAAGCCTGTACATCTCGCCAGCCGGTTCCGGGGACAAAAGTGGCAGCGATATCAATAACGCAGCGTCCATCGGTTCGCTCAACAATATGATCGGAAGGGCGGGACCGGGGGGCGAGGTGCTGCTGCTGGCCGACCAGGGCGACTATAACGTCACCGGCATCCTCGGCATCACTCGCGGCGGGACGGAGGGCCAGTCGGTGGTGGTGCGCGGCGTCGATTCGGGCGGCAATGCCATGGCCGCGCATTTCACCGGCTCGCGACCGGCCGACTGGCAGGCGGGCGACGCCTCCGGCAACGAGCTGTTCAAGCTCGGGGCGGGCGCGGACAATCTCATATTCCGCGACCTGCAGATCGACAATGTCGGCACGGCCTTCCGCGTCACCGCCGACCTCGCCAACCTCCATATCGAGGATGTCGACGCGAACAATGTCCGCCGCTTCTTCGAGGATTATGCCAGCGCGCCTTCGGGCACCGCGACGATCACCGGGCTGACGATCCGCGACGTCGACATACACGGCTTCTCGAGGGTCGCGATCCGCGTCCAGTACGACACCAACAATGTGGTGATCGACAATGTCACGGCGGACATGGCCGGGCAGACGGGCGACGACCTGCCCGCGGGCGTCCATCTCGACGGCACCGTCCACAACGTCACGCTGAGCCGGGTGGTCATGGAGAATATCCAGAGCACCGCCGGCGCCTATTTCAACGGCGACGGTTTCGCGAGCGAGCGCGGCGTCCATGACATACGCTTCATCGACACGGTCGCGCGCGGCAACAGCGACGGCGGTTATGACCTCAAGTCGAGCGGCACCCTGATCGTCCGGGCGCTCAGCGAGGAGAATGGCCGCAACTACCGCCTCTGGGACGAGGCGACGCTGATCGACTCGGTCGGCCTGAACCCGGTATTGCGCGGCGGCATCTCCGAGCAGAACCAGCTCTGGCTCGACGACGACGCCGACGTCACCGTGATCGGCGGGCGCTTCGACGATGCCGGATCGCGCACCAAGGTGATCTCCTCGCACGGGCAGCTCACGTTGCGGGGCGTCGAGATCACCCGGTCCGAACTCTCGACGCTCGCCACGCGCGATTCGCTCCCGGGCCTCGTCGGCATCGACACGATCCGCGAAACGCTGACCGTCGATCAGGGCGAGGCCTCGCCCGGCGCGACCGACTATATCGCGCTGCTCCCCCTGCCCGACACCGCCACGGCGGATGCGCTGCAAGGCACCGCTGGCGACGACATCTTTCTTGTCGATCACGCCGACGACCGGATCGCCGAGGCCGCCGACGCCGGGTTCGACCGGGTCGAGACGACGCTGGACAGCTACACGCTCGCCGGCAATATCGAGGCACTGATCCGTCGCGGCGACGGCGATTTCACGGGCAATGGCAACGCACTCGCCAACGCGGTGATCGGCGGCGCGGGCAGCGACACGCTGGGCGGACTCGGTGGCGGCGACGACATCGCCGGCAATTCGGGCGACGATACGCTCGTGGGCGGCAATGGCGAGGATCTGCTCCGGGGCCAGTCGGGTGCCGATATGCTGATCGGCGGCTGGCAGTCGGACACGCTCTTCGGCGGCACGGACGCGGACCGGCTGGTCGGCGACCAGGAATGGCTGAGCAGCCAGGGCGCCAACGACCGGCTCGACGGCGGCGACGATGCCGACCTGCTGATCGGCGATGCGACCAATGTCTATGGCAGCGGCAGGGGCGGCAACGACCGGCTGACCGGCGGCGCGGGCAACGACATCCTGATCGGCGACGGCGACGTGATGACGGACAGCGCCAGGGGCGGCGCCGACACGCTGGAGGGCGGCGACGGCAATGACTGGCTCTATGGCGACGGCCGCGAGACGACCGCGGCGGTCGCCGGCGGCGCCGACAAGCTCTATGGCGGCGACGGCCCCGATCACCTGATCGGTGGCGGCGGCAACGACCTGCTTGCGGGCGGCGCGGGCGCCGACTGGTTCGTTTTCGCGCCGGGCTCGGGCGCCGACGAGATCAGCGATTTCGCCTCGGGCGCAGACTATATCGACCTCAGCGCCTTCGACATCGCGTATGAGCAACTTAAGTTCACCACGAGCGCGGATGGGACCCGCATCACCATGGGCACCGACAGCATCTTCGTCCGCGGCGCACAGGGGTTTTCGCCCAATGATTTCGTCTTCGGCTGACGCGTACGTCAGCCAAAGACAAAGTCCGCCTGATCGAGCGCGCCGACGCCGCGCACGAAGATCGTATCGGTGGCGCTCAGTTGGATCGTCACCCCCGCGCTGCTGGTGGTGAAGCGCAGCGCCTCATAGGCGATGTCGAAAGCGCTGAGGTCGATCCGGTCTGCCTCGGCGCCGCCACGCGTGAAATCGGTGATCTCGTCGGCGCCCGACCCGACCGCGAAGACGAAGCGGTCGCCCCCGCCGCCGCCGGTCAGCTTGTCCGCGCCCCCGCGCGCGCCAGCCGCCATGGTCACCGCGTCACCGTACAATATGTCGTCGCCGAGCCCGCCGATCAGCGTGTCCGCGCCGCCGACGCCGCTCGCCGTCATGTTCATCCCGTCGCCGACCAGCATGTCGTCGCCATCGCCGCCATCCAGCGTGTCCCTGGCGGCGACCGACGAGACCCATTCGGTGTCACCGACCAGAAGGTCGTTGCCCGCGCCGCCATATAGCCGGTCGGTCTGCGACCCGCCGTACAGCGTGTCGTCGCCGTCTTCGCCCGAGAGCATATCCTCGTTCTTGCCGCCATCGAGCCGGTCGGCGCCGATACCTCCGCGCAGCGTGTCGTTGCCGTCGTCGCCGGACAGCGCGTCGTCGCCTTCGCCGCCGGTGAGCACATTGGCCCCGACGCTGCCGAGCAGCACATCGGCGAAGGCCGAGCCCTGCGCATTCTCGATACTCACCAGCCGGTCGCCCATGGCATCGCCGCCGGTCGCGGTCTGGGCGCGCAGGTTGACCAGCACGCCGCCGAGCGAGCCCGCATATTCCGCGGTGTCCGATCCCGCGCCGCCGTCGAGCAGATCGCCGCCCGCGCCGCCGCGCAGCACGTCCGCGCCGTCGCCACCGCTAAGCCGATCCTCGCCGCCGCTGCCAACGACGAAATTGTCGAGCGCGTTGCCGGTCATCGTCGCGCCGATCGTCCCGGTATAGACCAGCTCCTCGACATTGGCGCCGAGCGTGTAGCTGGTCGCGGCGGTGCGGATGCGGTCGCGTCCCTCGCCCGCCGCCTCGATCACCTGATCGCCGGCCTCAAAGACGACATAGAGGTCGTTGCCGGTGCCGCCGCGCAGCACATCGTTGCCGCCGCCGCCATCGAGCTGGTCGTCGCCTGCTCCGCCGAACAGGCGATCGTCGCCGCCGCGCCCATAGAGGATATCGCCGAGCAGCGGATCGTCCCCGCCGGTGATGCTGTCGGAATAGTTGGAGCCGATCACGGTCTCGATACCGACCAGCCGGTCGCCCTCGGCCTCGCCGCCGCGATTGACGTTGGTGACAAGGTTCACGGTGATCGCAGCGGATTTGGTGTAATCGACCTGATCGCGCCCCGCCCCGCCGTCGAGCAGGTCCGCGCCCGCGCCGCCCACCAGCTTGTCGTCGCCGTCGAGCCCGTAGAGTGCGTCGTCCAGCGCTTTGCTGTAGAGGCTGTTATCGAGCGCATTGCCGGTGCCGGTAAAGCCGCCGGTGCCTGTATAGCTGAGATCCTCGACCCCATTGGCGAGCGTCAGCGAGGACAGGCCCGTGCGCACGATATCGAGTCCGCCGCCGACCGTCTCGGTCACCTGGTCGCCCGCATTGTCGACCACATAGCTGTCGTCGTCCGCGCCGCCGATCATCACGTCCGCGCCCGCGCCGCCATCGAGCGTGTCATTGCCACCGCCGCCCTCGATCCGGTTGGCGTTCGCATCGCCCGTCAGCGTGTCGGCGAAGGCGCTGCCAACCACCGCCTCGATCCCCGACAGACCGTCGCCCTGTGCATCGCCGCCCGACACGGCGCCGGTGGCGAGGTTGACCTTCACGCCCACGGCGCTGTCTGAATAGACCACAGTGTCGAACCCGCCCGCACCGTCGATGCGGTCACCGCCCGCGCCGCCGGCGAGGATCTGATCGCCGCCATCGCCGATGATCGTATCGGCGAAGCCCGTGCCGATGAAATGCTCGATCCCGTCGAACCGGTCGCCTTCGGCATCGCCGCCGCTGCTCGCGCCGGTCTGGAGGTTGATCGAGATGGCACCCGAATTGGCGCTGTAGTCGACCGTATCGATACCGTCCCCACCGATCAGCACATCGGCGCCCGCGCCGCCTTGGAGCAGATCATCACCGCCGCGCCCTTCGAGCCGGTCCGCGCCTGCGCCGCCGTACAACGCCTCGTCAGCCCCCACCCCGGCCAGCACATCGTCGAACGCCGAGCCGACCAGCGCCTCGATGCTCATCAGCCGGTCGCCCGCGGCATCGCCGGTGCCGCCCTGTACCGACAGGGCAAGATCGACCTGCACCGCCGCCGCCGAGCCCGAATAGTCGGCGGTATCGAGGCCGTCGCGCCCATTGATCAGGTCCGCGCCCTTGCCGCCGAACAGCAGATTGTCGCCAGCATCGCCGTTCAGCGCATCGTCGAACGCCGAGCCGATCAGGCCCTCGATCGCGACGAGGCTCACCCCGCCCGAAGCCGTGCCCGCCGCAAGGTCCGCCGTCACCGCGCCCGCGCTGGTCGAAAAGTCCGCAACGTCAGTGCCCGCGCCGCCGTCGAGCCGGTCCGCCCCGCCCTTGCCGGCCAGCCGGTCGTCCCCGTCGCCGCCCGACAGCGCATTGGCCGCGCCATCGCCGACCAGCACGTCGCCAAAGCCCGAGCCGACCAGATTCTCGATCCCCGCCAGCACATCGCCCTCGGCATCGCCGCCGCTGCCGGTGCCGCCCAACACCGCGTTCACCGCGGCGCCGCTCGCCGCATAATCGGCGGTGTCGATCCCGGCGCCGCCGGTCAGCCGGTCCGCGCCAGCCCCGCCGATCAGCACATTGTCGAAGCCGTCGCCGGTCAGCACATCGCCGAAGCCCGAGCCAATCAGCCGCTCGACCCCCTGGAGCCGGTCGCCCTGGGCGTCGCCGCCGCTGCCGGTGCCGGCGACAAGGTCGATCGTGACCGCCCCGTCGCTGCCCGAATAGTCCGCGCTGTCGAACCCGGCGCCGCCGATCAGCGTGTCGGCACCTGCACCGCCGACGAGCAGATCGTCGCCGCCGCGTCCGTCGATCCGGTCGTCGCCCGCGCCCCCGCCGATCCAGTCCGCGCCGTCATTGCCCGAAAGCGTATCGGCAAAGCCCGAGCCTTTGACCCCCTCGATCCCGATCAGCCGGTCACCCGCCGCCTCGCCGCCGCTCGCCGCGCCATTGGCGAGGTCGACGACCACGCCCGCGCCGCTGCTGCCATAATCGACCCGATCGATCCCGGCCCCGCCATCGAGCAGGTCCGCGCCCGCGCCGCCGTCGAGCAGGTCATCGCCGGCACCGCCCGAAAGCGCGTCGTCGCCCGCACCGCCGAACAGCCGGTTCGCGCCCGCGTCCCCCGCCAGCACATCGGCAAAGGCCGAACCCTCGACATCCTCGAACCCGTCGAACAGATCGCCCGCGGCATCGCCGCCGCTGGCGGAGAGCCGCATCAGGTCGACCTGCACCCCAGCATCGCTGCCTGCGTAGCTAAGCAGATCGCGTCCGGCTCCGCCGACCAATATGTCTGTGCCCGAACCGCCGGACAGCACATCATCGCCGGCATTGCCGACCAGCATGTCGTTGCCCGCGCCGCCGATCAGCACATCGGCGTCCGCCGTGCCGCCGATCAAGTCGTCGCCCGCAGTCCCCGCCGCGACCACGACGCGCTGCCCGTCCAGCGTCAGCACCGATCCCGTGCCCTTCTTCAAGGTCACCGTGCCCGCACCGGTGGCGAGGCCATAGTCGCGCACCGTCAGCAGGCCGTTCCTCTCGGCGAGGTTGAACAAAGTCGGCGAACCGGGATCGGAGAAGAACGCCCCGTCGATCGTCGCGCTCGCACCCTCGGCCAGCCAGATATGCTCGCGATTGCCGCCCGCCAGCGGCGCGCCCGCGTCGAGGCTGACGATGTTGCTGAGCTGCGCGCCCGTGCCCCACAGCCGGATGTTGCGCCCATTGCCCGACACGATCGCGCCGTCGACCACGATGTTATCGCTCTTCAGGTCGAGCCCGCCATCGCTGTTGCCCGTGGCAATCACGTCGCGCAGCGTGATATTGTAGGTGCCGCGCTCGGTCGCGAAACCGTCGCCGTTGCGATAGTCGTTCACCGTATCGAGCGCGTTGCGCATGGCGACACGATCGATCGTCACGTCGTGCGCGGTTCCGGTGATATGGACGCCGATCGCGAAATTGTCGCCGTCCTGGAACTGGCTATCGCCGCGCACATCCTCGATCAGCACGTTGCTGCTGTCGTACTGGACGCGGATCGCGCCCTTGGAATAACCATCGACGGCGACGTCACGGATCGTCAGGCCGGTGATCGTCGCGCTGGCGTTGGCCCCCGAGACCATATTGTCGAAGAAGCGCGAAACGTTCGCGGCGTCGACATGCTCGACCGTGAGGTTGCGCACGTCCGCGCCGACACGAAAGGCCGTGCCGACATTCTCAAAGGCAAGGTCGCTGAAGCGCAGATTGTTCGCGCCGCCGAGCAGACGGAAGACCTCCTCGCCCGAGGGGCTGGCCGGATCGAACGGCTCGGTCCGGGTGCCGGCGATGGTCGCCGCCATCGCGTTGCCCGCGCCATCGACCCCGCGGATCGTCACCGGCGCGCTCGCCGCCCCGCCCGCGACGATCGCCAGCGCCCCGGTCGGCGCGGTATAGGCCCCCTGGTCGGCGAGCAGCAGCACCTGCCCACCCGGTCCCGCCGCCGCGATCAGCTGCGGCAGGTCCTTCAGCGTCGCGGCGTTCGCGGCGCTCGAGCCGTCGCCCGAACCGCTGCCGGTCGGCGAGATGTAGAGGGTCGGCATGGCAAGGTTCCCGTCATAAGCCTGAAAAGACACCCCCCGCGCAATCGCGACCAAACAGCCCGCGACGGCACCCGGGTCAACCATATGCTGCATCTGCGAACGCCGAATCGCCCCTTTGCTCCGACGACCGGAGCCGCCGCGCCTTCGCTCTCCAGACTTTGGCCGCTACCAAGGTTCGCGCCGGACGCTTCACGTTGCCGCACCCCGCAGATTGTCAACGCCTCAAGAATCCGATCGGAGATCCACCGTGCAGCAGGACCTGTCCCTCGGGACGTCGCAGCCGCCCGCGGACGACGGGCTCGCGGCCTTCGCCCTGATCCTCGCCATGCACCGCATCGTCGCAGACCCGGCCGAGCTGCGCCATGATCTCGGCCATGCCGACCCTGTCACGGCATCCGATCTGCTACGCTTGGCCAAGCGCATCGAAGGTGTCCGCGCCCGCGCCACGACCGCCGATTTCGAGCGATTGAGACGCCTGCCCATGCCTGTTATGGCGAGCGGCGCCGAGGGCTGGTTCGTGATCGGCCGCGTCGGCGAGGATGCCGTGGCGATCCAGCGCCCCGGTGCCGAAATCGAGCGATGGGACCGCGCCGCGCTGGAGGCCCGCTGGTCGGGCGCGCTGCTCCTCGTCGCCACCCGCGACGCCGCGCAAGTCGCGGCGCCCGCCTTCGACATGACCTGGTTCGTTCCCCAGATCGTCAAATATCGAAAGCTGATCGGCGAGGTGCTGCTGATCACCCTCGCGCTCAACCTGCTCGGCCTCGCCGCGCCGCTCTTTTTCCAGAATGTCGTCGACAAGGTGCTGGCGCACAACAGCCTGGCAACGCTGCAGGTGCTCAGCATCGGGCTCGTGATCGTCTCGCTCTGGGAAGTCGCGTTCGGCTGGCTGCGCACCCGGCTCTATTCGGAGACGAGCCAGAAGCTCGACGTTGAACTGGGCAGCCGCCTCTTCCGCCACCTGCTCCGGCTGCCGCTTGCCTATTTCGAGAATCGCCGCGTCGGCGACACGGTGACCCGCGTCCGCGAGCTGGAGACGGTGCGCGAATTTATGACCAGCGCCTCGCTCACCGTACTCGTCGATCCGCTGTTCACGATCGTCTTCCTCGTCGCGATGTGGCTGTACTCGCCGCTGCTCTTCGTCATCGTCGCGCTCACCCTCCCCGCTTATGTGATCGTCTCGCTCGTCGTCACCGGCCCCTTGCGCCGCCGGCTCGACGAGAAGTTCGCGCGCGGCGCCGCCAACAACGCGCTGCTCGTCGAGAGCGTCTCGGGCATGCAGACGCTCAAAGCCGCGGCGGTCGAGCCGCAATGGCAGGACCGCTGGGAACGCCATCTCGCCGCGTACAGTGCCGCCAACCAGCGCGTGATCAACCTCGGCAATTCGGGAAGCCAGGCGGTCCAGCTCATCTCGAAGCTCAGCCTCGCCGCGATATTATTCTTCGGCGCGCAGCAGGTGATCGCCGGCGCGCTGACCATCGGCGGGCTGGTCGCGTTCAACATGTTCGCCCAGCGCGTCTCCGGCCCGGTGATCCGCATGGCGCAGCTCTGGCAGGACTTCCAGCAGGTCCGCCTCTCGGTCCAGCGGATCGGCGACATCCTCAATGCCGGCCCTGAGCCCGGCGCCGGATCGCGCACCGCTTTACCTGCGCTCGCCGGCCATGTCCGCTTTGAGGCCGTCCGCTTCCGCTATGCCGCCGAAGGCCCCTGGACGCTCGACGACATCGACCTCGACCTGCCCGCCGGCGCGACGCTCGGCATCGCCGGCGCCTCGGGCTCGGGCAAGTCGACGCTCACCAAATTGCTCCAGCGCCTCTATCTGCCCGCCAGCGGCCGCGTGCTCATCGACGGCGTCGACATCGCCCAGATCGATCCCGCCTGGCTGCGCCGCCAGATCGGCGTGGTGTTGCAGGAGAATATCCTGTTCAATCGCTCGATCCGCGAAAATATCGCGCTCGCCGATCCCGTCACGCCGATCGAGCGCGTGATGACCGCCGCCCGCCTCGCCGGCGCGCACGACTTCATTCTGGAGCTGCCGCGCGGCTATGACACGATTGTCGAGGAGCGCGGCGTCAATTTCTCCGGCGGCCAGCGCCAGCGCCTCGCCATCGCCCGCGCGCTGATCACCAACCCGCGCATCCTGATCCTCGACGAGGCGACCTCGGCGCTCGATGCCGAGAGCGAGGAGATCGTCCAGCGCAATCTCAAGGCGATCGCGGCCGGCCGCACCGTGCTGATCATCGCGCACCGCCTGTCCGCGATCCGCCAGTGCGACCGCATCCTGACGCTCGACAAGGGGCGGATCGTCGAAAGCGGCACGCATGACGAGCTGCTCCGTCTCGGCGGCCGCTATGCCGCGCTCCATCACCGTCAGATCGGCGTTCAGGCGGGGGCCGCGGCATGACCGCGCTCACGCGCCACTGGACCGCCGTTCGCGACGCGCTCGACAATGAGCGCGCGCGGTCGCGCGGGATATTGCGCACCGAGGAGACCGACTTCCTTCCCGCCGCGCTCGAAGTGGTCGAGCGCCCCGTGTCGCCGACCGCGCGGGTCACTTCCTGGCTATTGCTCGGCCTGTTCGCCGTCGCGTTGCTCTGGCTCGTCCTTGGCCGCGTCGATGTCGTCGCCTCGGCGCCGGGCAAGCTAGTCCCCGCCGACGACGTCAAGCTGATCCAGCCCGGCGCGGCGGGGATCGTCCACGCCATATTGGTCCGCGACGGCCAGCGCGTCCGCGCCGGTCAGCCGCTGGTCGAGCTCGATCCCACCGTCTCGGATGCCGACACGGCGCAAGCCGGCAAGGCGCTCGAGACCGCTATGCTCGACGCCGCGCGGCTGCGCGCCATATTGTCCGCGCTCGACGGCCAGGGCCTGCGCTTCACCCCGCCAGCCGGAACCACGGCCGACGTCGCCGCCACCCAGATCGCGCTCGCCCGCGCCCAGCTCGCCGAGATCCGGGCGGGTAGCCAGACACGTGCCGCCGACACCGAATCCGCCCGCGCCGCCCGCGCCGAGGCGCAGATCCAGGCCGACAAGCTCGCTGAGACCCTGCCGTTGCTCGACGAGCAGATCGCCGCCAACGAGACGCTGCTCGAAAAGGGCTATGTCTCGAAGCTGCGCGTGATCGAGATGCGCCGCCAGCGCCTCGTCGCCGCGCGCGACCGCGATGCCGCGCTCGCCACCGCACGCAAGGCGGAGGCGCAGATCGCGGTGGCCGGCGGCAATTCGAGCCAATCCACCGCCGAGGCGCGCGCGCGCATCCTCGCCGATCTCGCCAAGGCCGAGAGCGACGCACGGCTGCGCCAGGAGGAGCTGACCAAGGCAACGAAACGCAGCAGCCTCCAGCGCCTCGTCAGCCCGGTCGACGGCACGGTCACGCAGCTCGCCGTCCACACCGTCGGCGGCGTCGTCGAGGCTGCGAAGCCGATCATGGTGATCGTGCCGGCACGCGGGAAGCTGGTTGCCGAAGTGGCGATCGCCAACAAGGATGTCGGCTTCGTCCGCGCCGGCCAACCCGTCGCGCTCAAGGTCGAAGCCTTTTCCTTCACGCGCTACGGCGCGGTGCCGGGCAGGCTCGAGCAGATCAGCTCGGACGCGGTGCAGGACGAGAAGCGCGGGCTGATCTACACCGCGCGGGTGACGCTGGACCGCGCAACGATCGTGCGCGGTGGCAGGGCGATCCCCCTCACCCCCGGCATGGCGGTCACCGCCGACATCCGCACCGGCCGCCGTTCGCTCGCCTCCTATCTGCTGAGCCCGATCGACGAGATCCGCGCGACGGCGGCGCGGGAGCGCTAACGCCTTCTCCCCTCTGAAGAGAGGGAAGCGCCGATGACGCACGGCATCATGGAGCCCGCACGTTAATGCGGGCCGGCCCATTCCACAGGGTCAATATTGGCCTGACCAAATGTCCCGAACGCGCGACGGCGGCCGCCTATACGCGCGAAATCTGCGCATAATCCCCGTCATTCCGATAATTGGTAAGGCACTCTTGCCAAATTGGACTGACAAGTCTATCCGGCAACAGGACACACGACGTCAAATCGGTCGCCCTGATCACAAAAGGGCGTCGGATCTTGGTGCAGGCCGAAGGGAGAGAAGAATGAGTCGCGAGAGCTGCAGCAGGCGCCACCTGCTTATTTCAACGAGTCTGATGAGCTTGCTGATCATGTCGCCGGCCCATGGCCAGACGGCTACGCAGGCACCGGCCGAACAAACCAGCCCGACAGCCGAGAACACCGAATCCCCCCCAGCCGATACGCAAGAGATCATCGTCACCGGTTTCCGTGGTTCGCTAAATAGCGCGCTGAACCTGAAGCGGCAGGAAACCGCGGCGGTCGACAGCATCGTCGCCGAAGACATCGGCAAATTTCCCGATTCCAACCTCGCCGAATCGATGCAGCGCATTCCTGGCGTCGCCTTGTCACGCGGCGATGGCGGCGAGGGGCGCAATATCTCGGTTCGCGGTCTCGGCGCACAATTCACCCGCGTGCGGATCAACGGGATGGAGGGCACCTCGCAGGTCAGCGGCAGCGATATCCGCGGCGGCGTCGCCACGGGGCGCTCGTTCGACTTCGTGACCTTCCCGACCGAAATCTTCTCCGCGCTTTCGGTCCGCAAGACGACCTCCGCCGACGTCGAGGAAGGCTCGCTCGGCGCGACCGTCGACCTGCGCGCACCCCGGCCGTTCGACCAGAAGGAGGACTTCGTCTTCTCGGGCACGGCGCGCGGAATTTACAACGACATCAGCAAGAAGGCCGATCCGCGCCTGTCCGCGCTCGTTTCCAAGCAGTTCGGCGACACATTCGGCGTGCTCGCCAGCCTCGCCTATTCGAAGCGCCACATCGACGAATACGCCTATTCGGCGGTCGACATCCTGCCGTCCTACGTCGCCGGGCAGTCGCAGGGCGGCATCATCTTTCCCTTTTGCACGCCTGTCGGCTACACTTTTGGCGGCGTACCGGTGAACAGCCCCGCGCCGGGCTATGCCAATGGCGGCACCCCGGTCGGCGCCGACGCCAACAACTGCAGCGCGGGCAACCCCCGCACCAGCACCAAGGAAGCCTACGACTATATCATGAGCCGCACGGGCGTGTCGGGCCGACCGGGTGGCGGGGTGTTCCTGCCGCGCCTTCCCCGTCCGGTGAAGGGCAGCCAGAATCAGGAGCGTATGGCCGGGTCGCTGACGCTGCAATGGAAACCCACCGACGACACCGATATCTCGCTCGACGGCCTGTACTCCCGCTTCAAGGTCAATCGCCTCGACACGATGCTCGATGCACGCTCGATGGGCCGCACCGCCTCGAACAACGGCCAGCCGATGATGTCGATCCGCGACATCGAAGTCGACGACAACGGGTCGCTGATCCATGGCCTGTGGGACGGCGTGGACCTGCGATCGGAAATGCAGGACGAGCGTTTCACCTCGACCTTCCGCCAGGTGAACCTCAACTTCGACCATCGCTTTTCCGACACGTTCCGCGTCTTCGGCCTGGCCGGCATCAACGATTCCAAATTGAACGTCGACCGCCTCCAGGTCGCGATGGATTCGAACGACACCGATAATTTCTCGATCGACTTCCGCGACAATCCGGATGTCCCGAAGATCGGTTACGGCATCGACCTGACCAATCCGGCCAATTTCCTGTTTGGCCCGCCGCTGGCCGACGGCACGCAGCGCGGTCAGATTTCGAGCTTCATCCGTAAAAATACGATCGTCAGCAAGACCTTCGAACTCAACGCCGAGTGGGAGGCGGCGCCGAACTTCACCATTCAGGTGGGTGGCCAGTATCGCACCAACAAATATACCGCGCGCGAGCGGCAGTTGATCCCCGCCCAGTCGTTGCCGCAGGTGCTCCCCGCCGGCGTGTCGCTCGCCGACATCACCTTCGTGACGAAGAACATCGGCAAGAATCTGAACGGCCAGATGCAGGATTTCCTCGCGATCGATCCGGACAAGTTCCGCGAAGCGGTGAACTTCAGCAGCTATCAATATTGCAACCTGGAGTGCGCCAAGGGCACCTATGGCGGGGTCGACGAGAAATATACGTCGGGCTATGCCATGGTGAAGTTCGACACCGAAGACGTCTTGCCATTCGCGCTGCGCGGCGATGCCGGCGTCCGCTATGTCCGCACCAGCTTCGACACATATGGGCCGATCCCCACCGCCGCGCCGGCCGGGTCGCCCTATCCCACGCGATATGTGATCTCGACGGTGGAGCGTAGCTATGATGACTGGCTGCCGTCGATAAACCTCGCGCTCGACGTCACGCCCGACCTTATCGCGCGTTTCTCCGCGGCGCGCGTGATGTCGCGTCCGTCCTATGGGCAGCTCATCCCCAGCGGCAGCGCGAACATCGTGATCCGTACCGCCTCGATCACCAACCCCTATCTCGATCCGATCCGGGCCAACACGATCGACGCCGCACTCGAATGGTATTTCGCGCCCGGTTCGCTGCTGTCGGTCGCCTATTTCTACAAGAATATCGAGACCTATATCCAGAATACCAACCAGCTGGTGCCGTTCCGCGATCTCGGGCTTCCGCTGTCGCTGCTGGAGGGCACGGGCACGGGCATCACGCCCGACGAACTGTTCAGCGTGACGCGCAGCAACAACACCGACGGCGGGCCGCTGCGCGGGTTCGAGGCGAACCTCCAGCTGCCGTTCCGTTTCCTGCCCGGCGCGCTCAGCAATTTCGGCCTGCTCGCCAACTTCACGCGGGTGCGCTCGAGCATCAATTACATCATCTCGCCGACCCTCACGCGCAGGGCGCCTCTCGTCGGTCTCTCGCCGGAAACCGCCAGCGCCACGCTCTATTATGAGGACGATAAATTCAGCGTCCGGTCGACGGTCAACTATCGGGCGGCCTTCCTCACCGGCGTCCCGGGTCCGACCGACAGCGACGCGAACGTCAATGCGAGCTCGATCTTCGTCGACGCTTCGGCCTCGTACAACATCAACGAAAATATCAAGCTCATCGCCGAGGTGTCGAACATCACCAACGAAACCAATCGCCTCTACACCGACACCACGCGGAAAGACCCGCTCTACACCTCCTATTTCGGCCGCACGTTCAGCCTGGCAGTCAATTTCCAGTTCTGAGCTTCTCCCTGTCGCCGTGAGCATCGGTCGGTTTTCCGACTATGCTCGCGGCGATATGTTGCGGGCGGCGACCGCTCTCGTGCGCGCGGCGGAAACCAGGTTAAAACCGGTCCATTAATTGTCACAATTGGTATTACCAATTTTATTGAAAATGGTAAGGCAGATGCTATGAGCAATGGGAGCAGCCGATCGGCTCCCCGAAACGAGAACAGGAAAATAGCATGAAGATCCAGTCTGCCCGCGTCATCGTGACATGTCCGGGGCGCAATTTCGTGACCTTGAAAATCGAGACCGATCAGGGGGTTTTCGGAATCGGCGATGCGACGCTGAACGGGCGCGAGCTCTCTGTCGTTTCCTATCTCGAAGACCATGTCATCCCCTGCCTGATCGGGATGGATCCGCGCCGGATCGAGGATATCTGGCAGTATCTCTATCGCGGCGCCTATTGGCGGCGCGGCCCTGTCACCATGTCGGCGATCGCGGCGGTCGACACGGCGCTTTGGGATATCAAGGGCAAGATGGCGGGCATGCCGATCTACGACCTGCTCGGCGGAAAGAGCCGTGACGGAGTGATGGTCTATGGCCATGCCAATGGCGCCGACATTGCCGAAACCGTCGACGCTGTCGGCCAGTATATCGACCTCGGATATAAGGCTATTCGCGCACAATCGGGGGTTCCGGGGATCAAGGACGCTTATGGCGTCGGCCGCGGCAAGCTCTTCTATGAGCCCGCCGACGCCGCGCTTCCGTCGCTGACGATCTGGGATACGAAGAAATATCTCGACCACATCCCCAAATTGTTCGAAAAAATCCGCGACACCTATGGCTTCGAGCATCATCTGCTCCATGACGGCCATCATCGGATGACCCCCATCGAAGCCGCCCAACTCGGCAAGGCGCTGGAGCCCGCAAAGCTATTCTGGCTCGAAGATGCGACGCCGGCGGAAAATCAGGAAGCGTTCAAACTCATTCGCCAGCATACGACCACCCCGCTGGCCGTCGGCGAGATTTTCAACACGATCTGGGACTGCAAGGACCTGATCCAGAACCAGCTGATCGATTATATCCGCGCGACCGTGGTCCACGCCGGCGGAATCACGCATTTGCGGCGGATCGCCGACCTGGCCGCGATCTATCAGATCAAGACCGGCAGCCATGGCGCGACCGACCTGTCGCCCGTGTGCATGGGCGCGGCGCTCCACTTCGATAGCTGGGTCCCCAATTTCGGGATCCAGGAATATATGCGCCATACACCCGAGACCGACGAAGTTTTCCCGCACAGCTACCGTTTCGAGCAGGGATATATGTATGCGGGCGATGCCCCGGGGCACGGCGTCGACATCGACGAGAAGCTGGCGGCAAAATATCCCTATCAGCCCGCCTATCTGCCCGTCGCCCGCCTCGAAGACGGAACAATGTTCAACTGGTAAGCTGTTGAGGTGCGGGAGAGCCGGGGTGCTGGTGCCAAACTAATCGTCATCCCGGCGAAGGCCGGGATCTCGACGGTGCGTCAGGTTGCGACGATGAGATCCCGGCCTTCGCCGGGATGACGGAATTAGGCTAGGCTTTCGGGCCGCCACTTGGAGGCGATCAGCCCGCCTTCGCCGAACAGCCTTTGCGTTGCATCGGGAGCTGCAACCGCCTCGCGTAGCTTTTCGCCAAGCGGATCGTCGATAGGATGGTCGCTGCGCAAGAAAGCGATCCATGCTGCGATCGCTGTTTCGAGCGCGGGGCAACGCGCGCCGCGTTTCTGGTGCCAGGCGAGCGTTTCGAGCCAGCGTTGCGGGATTTTCTGGCTGCCATCCATCGCGATCTGGATCAGCCGGTGGTTCAGCGCGGGGTTGGCGAAGCGATCGAGCAAGGCATCGGCGTAGGCGGCGAGGTCCTGCCCCGGCGCGGCGTCGATCGTCGGGGCGGCCTCCTCGCGCAGCAATCGTTCGATCACTGGCCGGATGGCGGGATCGGCGATCGCCTGATGCACAAAATCGTGGCCTTTCCCGAGCCCGACATAGGCGAGCGCCGAATGCGCGCCGTTGAGCATGCGCAGCTTCGCGGTTTCATAGGGCCCGACGTTGGCGACCAGCTCGGCCCCAACATTCTCCCAGCGCGGGCGCGGGCCGGCAAAATCATCCTCGATAACCCATTGGCTGAAGCCTTCGGTGACGACCGCGCCCTCGTCGCGGACGCCGAGCACGGCTTCGACGGCGGCGCGGTCGGCATCGGTGGTCGCGGGGACGATGCGGTCAATCATCGTCGCCGGGCATCGGCATTCGCTGTCGAACCACGCCGAAAGGTCGGGATGGTAAGCGGCGAGATAGTCGCGCATCAAGGCGCGCAGCACCGCGCCATTGCCCGCGAGATTGTCGCAGCTGAGCAGGGTCAGCCCCGACAGCCCGGCCGCCTTGCGCGCCGCGAGCCCCGCCGCGACGAAGCGATAGAGGCTGGAACCGCCCGCCGCTTCGGGGAGGTCCAGCGATCCGTCGGGACGCCGCAGATAGCCCTTCTCGGTTACGGTGAAGCTGATGATATGCGTCGTCGGCGCGGCGATGGCGTCGATCACGGCTTGCGGATCTTCGGAGGCGACGAGCACCTTCTGGACCGCGCCGATCAATCGTATTTCGGTTCCGGCGACGCTCCGTGTGCTGACCGTGTAAAGCCCATCCTGCGGGTTCAGCTGCGCCGCGACGTCGCCCGAACGGAGCGATACCCCGATGATGCCCCAGTCGCGGTCGCCCGCGCGCATCGCGTCGTCGGTGTAGACCGCCTGATGCGCACGGTGGAACGCGCCGATGCCGATATGGACGATGCCTGCCGCTTGGGCGGATCGATCATAGCCCGGCGTCTGCACCGACGCCGGGATCGGTGTTTGGGCCGAAAGCCTCACAGCTTGTACGCGGCCTTGGCGAGATTATAGCTGAGGTCGACGGCAAGCTCGGCCGCCTCCCATTCCTCCATCCGGTGCTCGGCCACGAGCTGCGCGAGGAAGCCACAATCGATGCGCCGCGCGACATCATGGCGCGCGGGGATCGACAGGAAAGCGCGTGTGTCGTCGTTGAAGCCGACGCTGTTATAGAAGCCCGCCGTCTCGGTCGTGTGGCTGCGAAAGCGCCGCATGCCTTCGGGACTGTCGTGGAACCACCAGGCGGGGCCGAGCTTCAGCGCCGGATAATGGCCCGCGAGCGGCGCGAGTTCGCGCGCGTAGCTCGTCTCGTCGAGCGTGAAGAGGATGATCGTCAGTGCGGCTTCGTTGCCATAACGCCCAAGCAATGGGCGCAGCGCGTGGACATAGTCGGTCGCGGTCGGGATATCGGCGCCCTTGTCGCGGCCATAATGCTCGAACAGCCAAGGGTTGTGGTTGCGGAAACTGCCGGGATGGATCTGCATGACGAGCCCGTCGTCGAGGCTCATCCCTGCCATCACCGTCAGCATATGCGCACGGAACAGCTCGGCGTCGGCGGCGCTGACATTGACGCCGGTGACACGCGCGAACAGCGCTTCGGCTTGCGTCTCCGACAGGTCTGCGGTCGCCGCGGTCGGATGGCCATGGTCGGTCGAGGTCGCGCCCATCTCGGCGAAGAAGGCGCGGCGATTGCGGTGCGCGGCAAGATAACCCGCATAGCTGAAGGCATCTTCGCCCGAGAGGTCGGAGAAGCGCGTGAGATTGTCGCGAAAGCCTTCGAACTCGGGATCGACCACCGGATCGGGCCGATAGGCGGTGATGACGCGCCCGCCCCATTCACCGCTTTCATTCGCGGCGCGAATAGCCGCGTGATGCTCGAGCGTATCGAGCGGGCTTTCGGTCGTTGCGATCACCTCGATCCCGAACCGGTCGTACAGCGCGCGCGGGCGGAAGGCATCGGTCGCGAGCGCCTCGGTGATCCGGTCGTAATAGAGGTCCGACGTCTCGCCCGAGAATTGCACATCGAACCCGAAAGCCTCGGCGAAGACCCAGTCCATCCACATCCGCGTCGGCGTGCCGCGGAACAAATGATAGTTTTGGGCGAACAGCCGCCAGCTCTCGCGCGGGCCGGCCGCCTTGTTGCGGATCCCCAACGCGTCGAGCGAAATGCCCTGCGAATAGAGCATCCGGAACGCATAATGGTCGGGATGCAGCAGGAACTCGGCGGCATTGCCGAACGATGCGTTGCCCGCGAACCACGCCGGATCGGTATGCCCGTGCGGGCTGACGATCGGCAGGTCGGCAACCTCGGCATAAAGGCGCCGGCAAATATCGCGCTGCGCGAGATCGGACGGGAACAGGCGATCGGGATGAAGTTGAAACGGGCGGGTCATGCGGGGGTGCCTTCGCTTTCGACAGTGACCGGCGTCAGGCGCGGGCTGAGAAGATGGAGCGCCAGCACGGCGAGGAAATAGACCGTCGTGCACACGGCGAAGATGATCGTGTAATTGCCGTTTGTCGCATCGAGCACCAGCCCGGTCGACTTGGCCATGATCATCCCGCCGACGCCGCCCATGAAGCCGCCAAGTCCGATCACCGACCCGACCGCGCGTTTGGGGAACATGTCGGGCGGGATCGACAGGAGCGTCGACGAAAAGGCCTGATGCCCGGCGAGCGCGAGACCAATCAGGACGATGGCCAGCCACATATTGTCGAGCCCGGTGACGAACAACAGCGGCAGGACGAAACAACCGGCGATCACCATCGTCAGCTTGCGCGCGAAATTGGGGGTGCGCCCGCGCTGGATCAGCTTCGACGAGAGCCAGCCGCCCGCGATACTGCCGACGTCGGAGAGAAGGTACATGATGATCATCGGCAGCAGCACGACCTTGAGGTCGACATCATAGGTACTGGCGAAATATTTGGGCAGCCAGAACAGCATCAGATACCAGACGGGATCGATGAGGAATTTCGCGACCGCGAACGCCCATGCCTCGCGCTTGGTGACGATTTTCGACCAGCCGAGGCGCGCGACCTGCTCGGGCGGATCATGCTCGATCCACGCGAGCTCGGCATCGCTGACCTTCCCGCTCTCACGCGGATTGCTGTAGAGCCACAGCCACAATATCAGCAAGAGAGCGCCAAATACGCCGGTGTAGATGAAGGTCTGACGCCAGTCGAAACCCGCCCAGACCATGAACAGCCAGATCGTCGGCGCGGTCAAAATGACCCCGATCGTCGTCGCGCTGTTAACCCAGCCGATCGCAAAAGCGCGCTCTTTTTGGGGAAACCACTCGCTCGACGCGCGGACGACCGCGGGAAAATGCCCCGCCTCGCCGACGCCGAGGACGACACGCGCGGCCATGAAGGAGGCAATCGACCCCGCAAAACCATGGGCGACATGGCCGATCGTCCAGATGGCGATCGCAATGCTGTATCCGATCTTGGGTCCGAAGCGGTCGATCAGCCAGCCCATAGCCAGAAAACCCAGCGCATAGGCGGCCTGAAACGCCATGACGATGTTGCCATAGTCATTCTCGCTCCACCGCATCTCCTCACCGAGGACGGGCGCCAGCAGGCCGAGCATCGTGCGGTCGATATAGTTCACCGTGGTCGCCGCGAACAGCAGCGCGACGATCAGCCAGCGATAGCGCCCCGTCCTGGGCACCGGCGGCGCCGATCCTGCTGCAATGGCCTGCGTCATATGTCTCTCCCGTGGCATCAGAAAAATGCCGGGATCCGTCCGAACGAACCCCGGCAAGGCTGGGGATGGCTAGAAGTTCTGCTCGCGTTTCTGCGCAGTACGGATGATGTCGCCCGCCGTCGCGTCGGGCGCGCCCTGGGCTGGAGCGAGCGCGCCGGAGGCTCCCTCAAGCAGCAAGGCTTCGCCGATCAAAGGCCGCGCCATGCGCTATCGAAAATGAAGGCCCGCATCAGATTCTCCACAACAGTCCGGACGCTTTCCGCGCCCCTCTATGCAACACCTATAGAGATTGGTCAGACCGATTGCAATAAGTGGCTTGTCACATATTTTCCGGAAATGCCAACAGGCCATATGGATCGACCCACAGCCGAAACCTACCTATGTTGGCGTAATTTTATAGAATGGGAGAGAATTTTTCGACGACCAAATTGGCCATATTGAATGAAAACGAGCATTTTCGGGGTTTCGCATAGCCCCCGTCATGAGGCGATAAAAAAGCGATTGTCAAAATTGGCCATACCAAATAGGCTTGCACATGCTCCAAGCCGACGGGCCGGAAGAAGCAGGTCGAACCTGGAGAGGACGATATGAGCGGACCGGCTACCCGCCGGGACGATGCCCGGCGCGGCCGGGATTCCGATCGAAAGGAACTGACCAACATGGGACGCCTTGTCGCCTTTGGCGAAATCCTGCTGCGCATGTCGCCCCCGGGGCGCGAACTCCTGCTCCAGACGCCGCGGCTCGACGTCTGGATCGGCGGCGCCGAGGCCAATGTCGCAACCGCGCTCGCGCGGCTCGGCCACGACACGGCGATCGTCAGCGCCGTGCCCGACGATCCGCTCGGCGACGCGGCCGTCGCCGCGCTGCGGGGGCACGGCGTCGATTGTTCGGCCGTCGCGCGGCGGCCCGGACGGATGGGGGCCTATTATGCAGTGAGCGGCGCCGGTTTGCGCGCTACCAACATAGTCTACGATCGCGCCCATTCCGCTTTCGCTGACGCCCCCGCAGCGGACTGGGACTGGGATCGGCTCCTCGCCGGCGCCGGCCGTCTGCACCTGTCGGGAATCACCCCGGCGCTGGGCCCCGGCGGAACGGCAGCGGCCTTCGCTGCCGCAGACGCCGCGACGCGGCTTGCTATTCCTGTCTCGTTCGACGGCAATTACCGTGCGCGCCTGTGGGAAAGCTGGGACGGCGATGCCAGGGCCATCCTGTCCCGGCTGGTCGGACTGGCCGATATCATGTTCGGCAATCATCGCGACATCGCGCTCCTGCTCGGCCGCGATTTCGGCGATGACGGGCCGGCGCGTCGACGGACCGCGGCGGACGCGGCATTTGATGCCTTTCCCAAGCTGGCGCTGATCGCCTCGACCGCGCGCCATGTCGAGGATGTGGACCATCACCGCCTCGCCGCGCGGATCGATACGCGCGACGACTTCGCCCAGACCGAGGAGATCAGGGTGGCCGGTATCGTCGACCGCATCGGCACCGGCGACGCATTCGCCGCGGGCGTGTTCGATGCGCTGCTGCGCGACCAATCCATCGCCGTTGCGGCGCAGACCGGACTGGCGCTGGCCGCGCTGAAGCATTCGCTTCCCGGCGATGCGAGCCTGTTCGGGCGATCCGATATCGAAGCCTTCCTGAGCGAGGGTTTCGATGTCAGGCGATAGGGATAGGCAAAGGGTATAGCCCGATTACTGGGCGTAGCGGCTCCGTTCGTCGGCGACCCGCTTTCGGGCCAGTTCGACCTCGTGCACTTCGGTTGCCTCCAGCAGCGCTTCGAGCGCGCGCGCCAGATGCTTTTGCATCGCGGCGCGCGCCGCCGCCGGATCGCGCGCTTCCAGCGCGAGGACAATATCCTCATGCTCGGCAACGCTCGGGGTCACCCCCGCGATATGCGCCTTGCTGCTGAGCAGACGATAGAGCGAAGAGCGCGCGCGCATGTCCCACAGCGATTCCACGACCGCGACGAAGGCGCTGTTCAGGCTCGCGCTGGCGATCAGTTCGTGGAACTGGCGGTCGGCCACTTCGGCGCGCGCGCTGTCGCCGCCGGCATCGCCCATCGCTTTTACGAGCGTACGAAGCTCCGCAAGCTGTTCGTCGGTGATCCGTCCGGCCGCGAGCGCGGCAACCTCCCCCTCGATCTGACGGCGCGCTTCGAGCAGTTCGAACGGACCGACGTCGGCGGAGGGGCCGTCAACATCGGCATGCGAAATTGCCGTCACATAGACGCCCGATCCTTTGCGCACTTCGACCATCCCGTCGACCTCGAGCGCGATGATCGCCTCGCGAACCGTCGGCCGCGATACGTCATAGGACTGGGCGAGTTGCCGCTCCGACGGCAAACGCGTACCGATCGGATATTCCCCCGCCTCGATCTTGGCCGCGATATCGGTGGATACGCGTTCGTAGAGCCGTTTTGATTCCATGCCATTCCCCATGAGGAAACCGCTATCTTGTTGGCCTATGCGTTACAAGGTCGCTTGTTGCCGAGCGGGCTTGGCATGCGCCTGCGCCGTCAGCACCAGTTCGGCGGCGAGCAACGCTCCCTCCTGATCTTGCGCCACCGATGTTCCTTCGACGATGTCGGTGACGAACTGCGGGCCAAATGGCAGAGGCACTTTGGAGCAGTCCAGATACCGAACACCCTTCCGGTCGGCGATAAGCAGGTGATTTCCGCCGGGCCGGCCGGCGATATCGACATATTTCCTGAGCTCGATATAACCTTCGGTGCCGAGAATGAAGAGACGGCCATCGCCCCAGGTCGGCAAACCATCGGGCGTGAACCAATCGACGCGGACATAGCCGGTGCCGCCGTCGCCGCTCAGCATCATATCGCCGAAATCCTCGAACGTCGGATGTTCGGGATGCGCGAAATTGCCGGTCTGCGATGCGACGACATGCGCGCGTTTGCTGCCCGTCAGATAGACAAATTGATCGGCTTGGTGGCTGCCGATATCGGTCAGGATCCCGCCGTTACGCGCCGTGTCCCAGAACCAGTCGGGCCGGGATGCCGCGGCCAGTCGATGCGGGGCGAGGTTGACGGTCTGGATGACGCGCCCGATCGCGCCGTCATGGACAAGCTGGCCCGCCATGACCGCCGCGGGCACTTCCAGCCGTTCGGAATACATGATCGCAAATTTGCGGCCGGTCTCCTTGATCGCGCGGCGAACCTCGGCAAGCTGCTTCAGCGAGGTAATCGCCGCCTTGTCGCTGAGATAATCCTTGCCCGCGCGCATGACGCGGATGCCCAGCGGCGCGCGCAGCCCGGGGATGGCCGCGCTGCAGACCAGCTTGATCGCGGGATTGCCCAGAATCTCGTCTTCCGAACGCGCCAGCGCGATATCGCCATAGCGCGCGCGGAACATCGCAATCTGCTTGGGATCGGTCGCATGGAAGGTCGTGAGAACGCCGCCACCCCGGATCACCGCGTCGGTGATGCCATAGATGTGATTATGATCGAGCCCGATCACCGCGAACGGCACGCGATATTTCGCCTCGGGCGCCGGGCGTGCACGCGCGCCCTCGGTCGGCGCATCGCCGCGCGCCGCGGACTGCGCCAGCGCATCGGCCGCGAAGCCCGCGGCGAGCCCCGCGGTCAGGCCAAGCCCCAGAAGATCGCGCCGGTTGGTGTCGGTCATGGCTTGTTCCTTTTTCAGATGGCGATCAGCGACGTCGGCCAGGCCAAAATTTGACCGCTATCCATCGCCTGCTCGCCAAGCAGCGACGCGACGCTCGCATAATAGGCTTGCGACAACAGGCCGGGCAGCGGCTTGCCGGTCCGCACCGCCTCGCCAAAGCCCTCGAACTGCAGCATCGTCTCGTCATATTCGCCCCAGCCAAGCGGCTCCCCGGGCGTGGTGACGGGAAGCTCGGCGAACCAGGTCGCGCCGCCGATCGGGACCGCACGTTTTTTCCCGCTCGCCACGTCGGCCTGCATCCGTAGCAGCGCCAGTTCTTTCGGCGGCAGTTCCTTGTAAATGCGACCGAGTTCGGGTTCGATCGTCCCCTTGCTGCCCTGAATCTGCTCTTCGCAGCCATAACGCGCGTTGTTCAGCAGCGAGGTGTAGATCAGTTTGCGGCCCCCCGCATATTCATAGATCAGCGCGACATGGTCATAGACCTCGCGCCCGTCCTTCCAGAAACAGATGCTGCCCGATCCCATCACGCGGGTCGGCACGGCGTCGAAGAACAGGTTGCTGACCTGAATCTGGTGCGTCGCCAGTTCGGTCATCAACCCCGCCGAGCTGTCGCGATACAGGCGCCAGTTGATCTGACGGTCGGTGGCCCCGGCGGGAACCGGCCGGCGCCAGCTGCTTTGCCGGTGCCAGCTGGCGCGGATCTGCGTAAGCGATCCGATTTCGCCCTCTTTCGCGCGGCGGACCGCGTTCAGATAGGTGGGTTTGAACATGCGCTGATGGCCGATCTGCAGCACCTTGCCGCTGTCCTGCGACCGTTTCACCATCGCGCTACAATCGTCGATCGTGCGCGCCATCGCCTTTTCGCACCACACATGAAGCCCCGCATCGAACGCATCGAAGCTCTGCTGTTTATGAAGGTCGAGCGGGGTCGCGATCACCACGGCATCGAGACCGCCCGCATCGAGCATCGCCCGGTGATCGGTGAAGGCACGCGTCGACGCATCGACCAGCGCGCGCCCCTTTGCCAGATGCAGCTCGAAATTGTCGCAGATCGCCGCCACGGTGCAGTTGCGGGTCTTGGCGATATTCTGGATCAGTCCCCGACCGCGATCGCCCGTGCCGATCACCCCCAGCCGTACGCGATCGCCCTTTGCCACCGGTGCGGCGAGGGCGGCTGTGCTTGCCCAGGGCGCCGCTGCGGCCATCCCCGCGCCAGCTGTCGCCATCAGCACGCGATCGATGAACGATCGCCGTGACAGGTCGAAATCATTGTCAGTCATTAAAACTCATCCTGGCAGATTGATCGGGGATCGCCGCTCCCCGGGGAAAATCGAATAGAAAACGGCGCGTCCGGTCGCCGTTCAGCAAGCGCTCCGCCTGATCTTCATCGGCGACGAGCAAAGCGGTGCTCATCGCCTCGGCATGCGCGCCAAGCCGGTCGACGGCAACCGTGCAGCGCGGCGCAGACACGATGGTGGCATCGGTCGGGCGTATCATCGCGGCGCGTTCCGGCGCGTTCGTCCCCGCACCGACGGTCGACGAGATCGATACGGATTCGTCGGTGAGTTCGAGTTCGACCAGAATCTCGTCGGGGCGCAGCGGGTGTGCAATCGCGAACGGCCAGCCGCCGCCAAGCGGGTGTTCGCCGACGACGGCAATCGAACTTTCCCCGGCCGACAGGCACGCCGATACGACACCCTTCTCGCGCAGCACGGCGCAGGCGCGATCGAGCGCGAAGCCCTTGCCGAACCCGCCGAAATCGAGCGCGACAGGCTGCGATATCTCGATCCGCGCGGCGCTGCGATCAAATACGATGGCACTCCACCCCGCCGACGCGAAGCGACGATCGGCCGCGGGATCGAACAGCCCGAGCGTCGAGGCGTGCAATTCCTCGATCGTGACCAGCGCGTCGAACAGCAGCGCATCGTCGATACCAGCTCCCTGCCCCGCCATCAGCCGTTCGTTGAGCGCGGTCGTTGCCGACGGGCGATGGATGGTGAGCGCATCGTCGACCGCCTCGATCGCGCGCTGCGCCGCCGTCAACGCGTCGTCGTCACCCGCACCGAACCGATGCAGTTCGACGCGCGTCCCCATCGAAGCAAAGCGCACAACGTCGGTCATGATCGCCCCAGGGGTCAGCCCTTGACCTCCCAGCCCGGCTCATAATCGACCGACCACAGCTTCATGGCATCGGCATTGGCCGGTTTGCCCGTCGCCGGATCGATCGTCAGCGCGCCGCTCGTGCGATAGGCGATATTGCCGAGGTGACAGAGCGCGGTGCTGATATGCCCTTCGGCAATCGGCGATGCGAGCACGCTGGCGCGGCCGCGGATGACGTCGACCAGATTGCCGGCATGAAGGATGTCGAGCGCACCCTCGCCGACCGTTCCGGTGGTTTCCGAACTGGCCGGGGCCTTCACCTCCCGCGTCAACTTGCCTTCCAGATCGTACAGCTCGAACCCGTTGCGATCGACGATGGCCGACCCTTTGGTGCCGAGCAGCAGCACGCCGCGGCCACGCCCATAGGTCTTGATGCCATTGCAGCTTTGCCCGTTCCAGCGGATCGCGCGACCATCGTCGTAGATCAGGTCGAGCGCGAGCGAATCATACATTTCCCAATCGTCGCCGCGGTGGAAATGCCGTCCGCCCTGCGTCGATACGCTGGTCGGATAGGTCAGCCCCATCGCCCAGCGTGCGATATCGAGTTCGTGCATCGCATTGTTGCAAATCTCACCCGTCCCATATTTCCAGAACCAGTGCCAATTATAGTGCACCAGGTTCGACCGGTACGGCCCGCGCGGGCGCGGCCCCTGCCACAAATCCCAGTTCAAATTGGCCGGCGGCGCGATTTCCTGTCCCTTGCCGATCGACCCGCGATTGTTCGCATACCAGGTCTGGGCTTCATAAACGTCGCCGAGCTCGCCTGCCCGGACCATGTCGACAAGCTGCCGCGTCTCCACGCTCGACCGTTGCTGATTGCCCACCTGCAACTGACGCCCAGTGCGGCGCTGTGCCGCGATCAGCGCTTCGCCTTCGGCGGGGGCGATGCCGATCGGCTTTTCCAGATAGACGTGGCGCCCCGCATTCATCGAATCGATCGCGAGCTTTGCGTGCCAATGATCGGGCGTCGCGACACTGACGATGTCGACGTCCTTGCTGTCGAGCAGCCGGCGATAGTCCCCCACGATCTTGGGGGCAGGATGGCCTTTGGCGGCAAATTCGCTCGCGCGCTTCGCGAGGATGGCCGAATCCACGTCGACGAAATGGGTGACGGAAACGTTCGGCAGCTTCGAAAAAGCGCTCATATGCGCCTGCCCGCGCCCGTTCACGCCAACCACCGCCACACGCAGGCGATCGTTCGCACCCTTGATCTGCGCATAGCTGCGCGCGCTCATCGTGGCGCCCAGCGTCGCTGCGGCGCCCTTCAACATCGTACGGCGGTCAATCATGTCCTGTCCCCTTAGAATTCGCGCAGCTTGATCGACCGGAAGTCGACCCGGTCGCCATGATCCTGGAGCAAGATCGGTCCCTGCTCCCACTCGCCGAAGTTCGGCCATTTCGCATATTTGCTGCGCGCGACAAGCTCGCGAAAGGCGGGCGAGCCACGTTCATATTCGACGACCTTGAACCCGTTCAGCCAATGTTCGACATGCTTGCCGCGCACGACGATGACCGCCCGGTTCCATTCGCCCGGCGCGTTGACGCGCTTGCCCGGGCTATCGGGATCGGAGAGGTTGCGCGCGGTGATCAGATCGTAAAGCGAGCCGATCGTCCGATTGCCGTCGCGGCCCATCTTGGCATCGGGATGGCGCTCATCGTCGAGCAACTGGAATTCCAGGCCGATCGCCGATCCGTCGCCCTTCAACAGGTTCGGATCGACGAAATATTTGATCCCGCTATTGGCGCCCGGCGTCAGCCGGAAATCGACCGACAGCTCGAAGCTCTTGTAATCGCGGGTGGTGATGATGTCGCCGCCATTGGTCGCTTCGGCGCCGCCCGATTTTTCGACCGACAAGATGCCGCCGGCGATCGACCAGCCCTTCTTCGGAAAAGCGGGCCCCTTGGCGCTCCGCCAGCCCTGCGTCGTCTTGCCATCCCAAAGCAGCTTCCAGCCGGCGCCGCGCTCGGCGTCGGTCAGGCGATTGGCCAGCCATCCCTGCTGCTCGACCTTGGTCGCGGGCGAGGCAAAGCGGGCGGGCGTGTCGGTGATGATCCGCACGTTACGGAAACGCGCTTCGGGCTTCTGCGCCGCGACCGCATCGGCAACCGAGTGCACCTGGAAGGCGATGAAGCCCCGCGCGTCCACATCGTCGACAACATCGGCGGCCGGCACGCCATTGATCCAGGTGCGCAGGCGCGTCCCGATCGCTTCGACACGATAGTGGTTCCAGTCGCCCGAGCGAAAGGCCTGCCGCGCCGCATCGTTGCGGCCGAGCGTATAGAGCCATTGACGGCGTTGTTCGTCATAGATGCCGGCGCTCCAGCGCCGCGACGAGGGATCGATCTCCATCTGATAGCCGTGAACCACACCGTTTCGATAATCGGGCCGGCTCTGGCCGCGGATCATCACGCCCGAATTCAGCGTCGGGTCGGTCTTGGCATCGAATTCGAGGATGAAATCGCCGTAAAGCGCGTCGGACACCAGCCAGCTGTTCGCCGAGTTCGGCACGGCGCTGCCAACGACCTCGCCGTCGACAACGCGATAGGGCGCCTGCCCCCCGGCGCTGTGCCAGCCGGCGAGTCCAGCGCGCGGCGTGACGTCCTGCCACGGAGCCTGCCGCTGATCCTGCGCAGCCGAACTGGGCGTCAGCGCTATCAGCGGTGCGGTGGCCAAAGCTAGAAATGCGATCCTTCGAAACATCGTGGCTCCTCTCAATTTTTTATTGCGAGGGCATCCCGAACACGCTTCATTTCCTGACGCGCCAGGCTCTCGCATTATATTGCCGCCAGCGTGAACACGCGAACACAGCTTATGCCTGCCAACCACTAATATGTGGTCAGGCCACTTGCAATAGATATGTCAGACCGATTGTGGTTCGCGAGACGGCGAGCGGACCGGGGCGGTCAATCGACGTTGGAGGCAAATCAGGGGCTCGCAGATGAGCGACGCTTCTCGCATCGCGGCTATTTGCGCCTTGCTATCGTAGCGACGCGCTTCTGAACACCACGACCTTCGTCGCAAGGATCCGATCGGTCTGAACCGAATCGGTCACGCACGATGCCATTTGTCCCTTCAGGCGGGGCGGTGCCGAAGACCCCGACCGAAGCCCGTCGAGAACGCGCTCAGTGACTGGGCGCGGAACCAGTGGCCGGATTGTAGAGAGGATTTGCAGGATCGAGCGGGGACGGATTAACCTGAGCGGACGGCTCGGCGCTCTCGGTCCATGCGCGGTAGATCATGTCCCTGAGCATCGCAGCGCCTGCTGCCGCCCGGCCGTAGACCAGAGCCCGCGCGTCCCGATCCTCCGGATTGGCAAAGCCACCTCTCTTCTCGATGATGTAGACGGTTTCCATATGGCTCCCCGCCTCGTCGAGGAAGGACAGGACGGCTTCGAACAAATCGCCTCGCTGCCGCCCCGGTGCGCCGATCCGGTCGGCGAGGTTCTGTGGCTCCAGCGCGATCGCATCGACAAACTCGCTCTCGAAACGGCCATGGATGCTTCGATCGGTCGTATAGTTTTTCGGATTGGCGCCCAGCCATCCATCGCTGTTGACCGAAGCGTGGAGCGGCTGCGAACCGTCGCCGATATAATGCCCAAGGCGGGCAACCTGATAGGCACAGTTCTGTTCCGGCACACTGGCGTCGGCACCCGCTTTTTGCGCAGCGCGAATCTGGCGCATGCAAACGACAAGGCGCCCATAGCTTTCCATTGCCGCATAGGGCAGCGTGCCGGTCCAGCGCACGTTGGTCCGCTTGGCCCGCTCCGGATCGCTGTCCTTGATCCGCAGATACTCGTCATGCAAGGCGAGGATAAACTCGTAGCGCGAGCGCGGGATGGGGTTCAAAAATGCGAACTGCTCCTTGAACCATCCGTGATTGGGATCCTCCTCGATCTTTGAAAAGGGCTCGGAGGCGCTGCGCCAGCTGTCGGGCATGGTCGAAGATGCTGCAATATAGTCGGCATATCTGTGGAGGAATATGGGGCCGTCGGCGGGCAGCGCTGCGATGGCCGCTCTGTCGATTGCTGCGTGGGCGCGTTCGCCCCAGGCGAGGACGGGGACAGGAACGGCGGCGCACGCGGCCGCAGCGAAAACTAACAGGAAATGGCGCACGGACTTTGCTCCGAACAGGACGTCAGGGATCGAGCGGATCGGCCGGTTCGACGTGAAACGCGACCGGGTCGGGGACGAAGCGCAGCGTGAAGCGATCGGGGCCGGGTGCCAGACGGCCCGGCTGCACCCCCATTTCCTTCAGGTTGCGGAGCGCCAGTTCCTCGCCGCCGATATACTGGATCGTGCGATGGTCGGACACGATCAGCGCCGGCCGATCCTCTGGAAAGCCGGCGGCAAGCAGAAGCCGCGCGCAGTTGCGCAGGTTGGTGGTGGTATGGCGCGCATGCGGCTCCATCAGGATGCGGTCGGCCGGAATGCCATATTGCGTGACCAGCAGGCGCTTCATCTCGACCGCTTCGTTGAACGGCGTGCGGTTGGGGTGCACATTGCCCCCCGATACGATGATGAAAGGGGCCAAACCGCGCGCGAACAGATCGGCCGCAATGGCCAGGCGGATATGCCCCATCACGCCCGTGCGCGATTGCACGTCTTCCGGGCCATGACCGAACACCAGCAGCGCGGTATAGGGCTTTGCTCGCCAGTTCATCCGGGCGACCGCCCGGGCCGTGTCGGCATTGTCACCGCCCAATAGCGGCCGGTAGCTGCCCGCGTCGATACGCTCGTTCATCTGGAGCAGGCCAATCGCGTAACGCAACGATGGATCGAAGAAAAGATCATCGGCTTTGGCCTGCGCGACCGTGGCGACGCCGTGCGTATCCAGCACGTCCGCCATCTTGGGGTCGGCAATATTGAAAATGATGGAGTCGATAACGGGATAACGCGGCGGTGCCCCTTTGGCATAGACGGCGATGACCTGGTTCACCGCTGCCGCCGTTTCGGCCCACGCCGTGGCGACAAGATCCGCATCGGACAGTGCCGCACGGCGGGCGAAGCGCCCGGAAGGTCGCATTTGCCGCGTCACGAGCGCCCTGGCGCGCTTTTGATCGCTCACCATCAGCCGCAACCGCGCCTGCACCAGGGCGATGTCCGCCTCGGTCCATATCCACGCATCGGCCAGACATTGCGGAGACGGCGCACAGCTGTTTTCCGGCACCCGCGCGGCGCGCGCGGCGGCAAGTTCCACCAGAACGGGATCGTCACGCAACGCCTGCGCCCAATCTGGCGCCGTTCGCATCATTGCGAACAGCGGAAAAACACGGGTCGTCAGCGTGTCGGCAAAGGGTGATGCGTAGCCGGCCGGGTCCTGCGCCGCCGCCACTCCCGGATAAAGAGACGAGGCGACGGCCAGGCAGATGCTCAAGGCTGTGGTGCGAATTGCGCGCACCCTTACCAGCTGCGGCTGAGGATAAAGCGGAAGCTGCGGCCGAATAAAGGTCGTCCATAGATCGCATCGCTCGCGCCCTGACCGGCGAGCTGGTCGGTCCGCGGGTTGCCCTCGGTCAATCCCTTGGCGTTGGTCAGATTGTCACCAACCACCTGGAAGCGCCAGTTGCCAAAGCTCGCCGACGCGCTTGCGCCGAATGTTTGATAAGCGGGCAACGCCGTCAGGTTGAAAAGATCGACGTAGCGGCGGCCCACCCATTCGTAACGTCCTGCGATCTCGACTTCGCCTCCGCCGACCGGGAAACGGACAGACGGACGCACATTGCCGAAAAACTTGGCCTCGCGGATGATCTGGTTGCCGTTCACCGCGGTCGGATCGGCGCCCGACGTGTTCGCGAGATTACGATATTGGGGGTCGGCCCAGGTGACCGAACCGGCCAGTTCGAACCAGCTCACCGGCTTGATCCGGCCGTCAACCTCGACGCCTTTTGCGACAGCCTCGCCGATGAACGGCACGGGCTGGTCATTGCGGCCGGTCACCGGGTTGAACGCGATGAACGTCGCGTTGAAAGGATCGAACTTGGTGTAAAAGCCGGTGACGTAGAGGTAGTTCGGGCCGAAGCTGGCCTTGACGCCCAGTTCATACTGCCGCGCCTTGGTTTTGATGATTGTCGGGGCGGTGCTGGATACCACGCCCATCTGGGGCGGCACTTCCAGGTTCGAAACGCGGCCGTAAGCGCCGAAATTGTCCGTGAAGTCATAATTGACGCCGGCCGTCCAGTTGGTCGCCGAGGGTTTGAGCTTGTTCGACACGATAGCCCCGCTGAAAGCGCGGGTGGCGTTGTCGGCCAGCGTCGTCGTATCGCCCAGATCAGCGGCGGTCGACAGCAGCGCAAAGCCTTCATAGTCATACCATTCCTTACGGATGCCGCCGTCGACCCGCAGTCCGTCGGTAATCTCCCAGGTATCATTGGCATAGACGGCGACCATCTTCGCATCGGCCTCGCCCTGGTTCAGCGTGGTGGTGTATCGCAACACGCCATTTTGGGTGACCGAGCCGAGCACGGCGCCCGTCGCAGAATAGGCGACAAGGTCGATCGTGCGGGGCTGGCTCTGCACTTCGATCAGCATGTCCTGATAGGCCTGGAAGAGCGTATTGCCATAAGCCGCCCCATAAACGCCTATGCGCACGTCATGGGTGCCCAGGCCGGTCTCGAACTTGCGGGTAACACTGAGATCGGCCTGCCCCGAATAAAAGTCCGATTCGGAAACGCGATACTGGCCCGACATGATGAGGCCCGAAGCCGCGCCCGGATCATAAACCGTCGCGCCGTTGGTGCCGGCAACGGCATAGCCGAGCCGCGCCACATCGGCCCCGAAAGCGGTGCGAGCGGCCGTCAGATAGCTTGCCGCAAAGGTGTTCGCGCTAACCGGGTTGGTGGTCGAATAGAAAGCGTCGAAGCTGCTCTTGCCTTTGGTGAAGCCGCCCTTGGCCGAAACCAGCCAGCCATCGAAATCGCCTTCATATTGCAGGCCGACGTTGAAGAAGCGCATGTGCCGGCCATCGGCAAGATCCCGGTTCAAACCCTGCAGCACGCCGGCACCATCGCGATATTTGACGTTGACGTTGCGGAGCGCCGGAGAGTTCAGCGTACCCGTGTGATAATCGATATAGGGATCGAGCGAGAGAGAGGGATTGCGCGGATCGGCGACCGGGATCGGGAGGTAGAAGATGTTGTGGTCGTTGGTATATTGCATCGACACCTTGACGAAGCCGTTGTCGAGGTCGTGCTTCAGGTTGGCGCGGATCTGGCCACCCTTGTCGCTGGGAAAGCCGCCGTCGCGATAGCCGTCATGCTGGCGCAGGAAGCCGCCGATGGCGAAATAGGTGCGCTCGCCGATCGGTCCCGACTGCATCGCGTCGAGCCGGTACAGGCCGGTATCACCCAAAGTTAACTGCGCTTTGCCGCGTGCATCGGGCCCGCCCGACACGGTGATGTTATTGGCGATCGCTGCGGCGCTGCTGGCATAGATCGGCGCCGGACCGCCGCGCACGATTTCGACGCGCTCGGTCATCAGGTCGAAGCGGTTCATGCCCTCACCGGAGTTAAAAAACACGCCGTCAATCTCATGGTAGAGCGGCAGCCCGTCCTGCTGGAAGATCAGGTATCCGCGATCGGTAGGAATGCCGCGGACGCGCGTGATGTTCTGCACTTCGCCGCCAGTCGCTTCGACCTGGATACCCGGAACGGTGCCGAGCAGGTCGGCGAAATTCTTGGGCGCGATCCGCTGGACCTCTTCTTGTCCAAGGGAGTTCACGGCATAGGATACATCGAACCGGCGCTGGGCGCGGGCGCTTCCCGTCACGACGATGTCCGATTGCGCCGTCTCTTCTACTCCTGCCTCCGCTTCCGGAGCGGCCGTTTGGGTTGCATCCTGTTCCGCAGCGATGCTGGGCATTGACCATGCCAACGCGGTCAAAGAAGATAGAAGCGTCAGAGCGTAAGTTTTTTTGTGTGCGAGTTGCATTGTCGAGTCCCCTTATGGAACTCGGCCGGTTAGGGGCGCTTCGCGTCAATGCGGTTACACGCTGTCCATTCAGATCCTCACAGGGCGGAATTTTCCCGTCGGCGCATGCCTCGACGGGGCGAAGCACCGATATGTCCTGGCTCACGCCGACGAATGGGTCACCGCTATCCAATCGAAAAACCCGGAGACATTGATGTTTCGCGCGTGCCGCCCTGAATCAGCGTCGGCGGGAAACCGGCTGCGAAATCGCTGTAAACGGGCGACACGAGCGGATTGAGCATGCACCATCAGGTCGTTGGCGCGCCGTTCCACGAGCGACCGACCTGACAGCAAATCACCGTTTGCGGAATGTCCGCTTATGAAAAAAACGGGAACATGCGGCCGTTCGATTTGCAATGCTCCCGCGGTGGCAATTCCACCAATCTTGATACGGCGCTTTCGCCTCTCAACGGATTCGATTGGCCACCAAAGCTTCCAAGATCGCGGAGTCCGCGAGTGTCGAAGTGTCGCCGAACGACGACACATCCCCTTCGGCGATCTTCCGGAGAATGCGGCGCATGATCTTCCCAGAGCGGGTTTTCGGCAGGCCGGGTGCGAACTGCACCGCGTCGGGGGTCGCGATCGGGCCGATTTCGCTGCGTACCCATTTCACCAGTTCGCCGCGCAGCGCGTCGTCCGCGGCGCAGCCGGCATTGAGCGTCACATAGGCGTATATGCCCTGCCCCTTCACATCGTGCGGCATCCCGACCACCGCGGCCTCGGCCACCTTGGGGTGGAGCACCAAAGCGCTTTCGACCTCGGCCGTGCCCATGCGGTGGCCGCTAACATTGATGACGTCATCGACGCGGCCGGTGATCCAGTAATAGCCGTCGTCGTCGCGGCGGCAGCCGTCGCCGGTGAAATATTTGCCCGGATAGGTGGTGAAATAGGTCTGGAAGAAGCGCGCACGATCACCCCAGACGCCGCGCATCTGTCCCGGCCAGCTCCGCGCGATGACGAGATTGCCCTCGGCTGCGCCGGGCAAAACATGCCCCTCGCCATCGACGAGTTGCGGATCGACGCCGGGCATGGGTTTCGTCGCACTGCCGGGCTTGAGCGCAGTCGCGCCCGGCATCGGCGCGATCATCGCGCCGCCGGTTTCGGTCTGCCACCAGGTGTCGATGATCGGACAGCGGCCCTCGCCCACGACCGCATGATACCAGCGCCACGCCTCGGGGTTAATCGGCTCGCCGACCGTGCCAAGCAGCTGGAGCGACTTGCGGCTCGTCCTTGTCACGAAGGCGTCGCCGTCCTTCATCAACGCGCGCAGCGCGGTGGGGGCGGTGAAGAGGGTGTGAACCTGGTGCCGGTCGACGACCTGCCAGAGGCGGCTCGCGTCGGGCCAGTTGGGCAGCCCTTCGTACATCAGGGTCGTCGCGCCATTGGCGAGCGGGCCATAGAGGATGTAGCTGTGCCCCGTAACCCAGCCGATGTCGGCGGCGCACCACCACACCTCGCCCGGACGATAGTCGAAGCAAAGCTCATGCGTCAGGCTCGCCCAGAGCAGATAGCCCGCGCTGCTGTGGAGCACGCCCTTGGGCTTGCCGGTCGAGCCGCTCGTGTAGAGGATGAACAGCGGGTCTTCGGCGTTCATTTCCTCAGGCGGGCAGTCGGCGGCGACCTCTGCGGCGGCCTCGTGATACCAGATGTCGCGGCCCGCGGTCATCGCCACCGCGCCGCCGGTTGCCCGCACAACAATCACCTTCTCCAACGCGGGCGCGCGCTTTGCCGCCTCATCGACATTGGCCTTGAGCGCGATGCGCTTGCCGCCGCGCCGCCCTTCGTCGGCGGTAATGACGACGCGGCTGTCGCAATCGGTGATGCGGCCCGCCAGCGCCTCGGGCGAGAAGCCGCCGAACACCACCGAATGGATCGCTCCGATCCGCGCGCAGGCGAGCATCGCAAACGCCGCCTCGGGGATCATCGGCATATAGATGGTGACGCGATCGCCCTTGCCGACCCCTTGCGCCTTCAGGACATTGGCGAAGCGGCAGACCTCGCGGTGCAGTTCGCGAAAGCTGATACGACGCGGGTCTTCGGCGGGATCGTCGGGTTCCCAGATGATCGCGACGTCGTCGCCCCGGCTCGCGAGATGCCGGTCGATGCAATTGGCCGCGACATTGAGCGTGCCGTCGGCGAACCACGCGATGCGGAAATCGCCTTCGTCGAACGACCAGTCGCCCGCCGTGTCCGGCGCGTTCATCCAGTCGAGTCGCTTCGCCTGCTCCAGCCAGAAAACGTCGGGCTCTGCGAGCGAGGTTTCGTACATCGCGGCATAGGCCGCTTCGCCGAGCGCCCGCTCTGTCCACGCCGCCGGAACCGGATACACGTCGGACACGCGCTTTTCCTCCGTCATTGGCCGCGGATCGGAAGGATGGGCGCGCGGGCGGCAGGGAGCGAAACTTTCAGTTCCGCGGCAAGCGTCGGCGCGATCTGCCGCATGTCGATCACGCCCAGATTCTGGCCCGCGGCGATCCCCGGCCCCGTGATGAAGAAGGACGAATGCATGTCGGCACGCACCGTCCGCGTCGAGAAGGCACCATGCGCTCCGCCTTTGGACGGCTTCACGATCGGCCCCGTCATCGCGTTGGCCATCCGGTATCCCGGCTTGAACGCCACGACATATTCGGCCGCCGGGGGAAGCCCGCGGTTGGCATATTCGTCGCGGGCGTAGATGCGCTCGATCCCGTTGGCCGGGTCGGCCGCCAGCTTTTGCAGATATTCGCTGACGCTTGCCTTCGTCTTCTGGTCCTTCCGGTCCTGGAGCACGACCATCGCCGCCCCGCCGACATACCAGACAAAGGCTTTCCACGAGGTGACTTCCTGCTCGTCGCCCTTGCCGCTGAGCTTGATGAAGCCCGCGTCGACGAAGGCGGCGTTCAGATTGACCTGATGCGTCACCCTGTCGAAGCCGTGATCGGACACGACCGCGACGACGCCGCCGGAATGCGTCTTCCGGTACGCCGCAACGACGCGGCCGAGCGCGGTGTCGATCCGTTCAAGCGCCGCGTTGCCCTCGGCGCTGAACGGACCGAACTCATGCTGCTGATGGTCGAAATTGACGAAATGGACCGTCAGCAATTCGGGGTTTTTCTGCTCGATCAGCGCGATCGCGTCGTCGGCGATCTTCGCGTCATCCTCGTCATTGCCTTCGACGAGGTTGAAATCGATATCGGTAGCCCTTTGGGTGACCGGCCAGAAGATGCTCCCGGTCTTGAGGCCCGCTGCTTTTGCCGCCCCCCACAGCGTAGGCGCCTTGATCTGCGCATAACTGCTATAGCTTTTCGGCAGCTTAGCGGTCGGCGCGAAGGGCCGATTGTTATAGATGCCGTGCTCGGCGGGCAGCACGCCCGTGACCAATGTCGTATGGTTCGGGTTGGTCACGGTGGGGTTCACGTTGATCACGGCCTGTGCGTAGCTCCCGCCGATCAGGAAGCTGCGCAGCATCGGAATCTTCAAGCCATGTTTATCGGCGTCGAGCACGGCGTCGGGCCTCAGCCCGTCGATCGAGATCATCAGCACCGGGTGACGGCCGGACACTTCGGCGTCGTCCGGTGTCGCCGCCCCCGTTTGGGCCCCCGCCTGGCCCACCGGCAGGCTTGTTGCCATCACGAGTGCGATCGAAAACTGGATTGTCCGCCAAAGTTTCATGACTGGCTCCACAAATGAATGATGGGTCGGGCGGAATCTTAGAACCGGTGCTCGAGCTTCAGCTTGAACTGGCGGCCGCGCGGGTTGACGGTGCCCACGAAATAGCCCTCATCCTCGTCCGCGACGGGCGGATCGGCGTCGAAGACATTGTTGACGCCGAAGGTCACGCGCGTGTCGTTGCCGGGGCCGAAGGCATAGGTGATGCGCGCGTTGTGCAGGATCGCGGGCTTCACGCGCAGATAGAAGCGTTTGATGCCGTTATCGTCAAAGGTCATGATGCTCTTGGGCCGGCCCAGCGCTTCATAGATCGCCTCGGTGGTCGACGCCGACGTGTCGGCGTAGGGGCCGTAATAGCTGGTGAACCAGCCCAGCGACCAGCCGTCGCTCTTCCAGTTGACCGACGCAATGCCCTTCCATTTGGCGCGCTTGTTCTTGCCGAGTTCGTCGTTGACGATGCCATCGTCGGCCAGTTCCTCGTCGCGCTTCAGATAGTGCGTCGCTTCGGCCTTCAGCGTGAATTGGCCGAGGCCGAAGTCGGGCACGCGATATTGCAGCGCGAGGTCGAGCCCCGCGAGCTTGCGCGAGCCGAGATTGATATAGTCGTTGATCAGGCTGGTAATCTCACCGACGACGGCGCGCTTGGTGGCGTTGGTTGGCTGCGCGGCGTTGTACGCGTTGAAGGTCGCGATATCGACCGGCGTAGGGGCGCGGCGGGTGACGCGGCTGTTGCCCGCATAATTGGCCGTCCCCGATCCGAGATCGATCTGATCGGCCGTCTTGCCCGACGCGAGCGCCGCCTGGGTGGCGAGGTCGAGCAGCAGTTCGTCGGTCGCGAGCACCTCGGTGTTGCCGAGCGCGGTGATCGCGTCGCGCTGGTTCAGCCGCCAATAATCGACCGTGAAGGAAAGCCCGCGGATGCCCGGCACCTCCATCGCGATGCCCGCGCCGAAGTTCTTCGCCCTTTCGGGATTGAGCCGGTCGTTGCCCTGGCGGAAGGTGCGCCGCGGCGCGCTGTCGTCCGCCGCCGAATTGGTGACGTCGCGGCGATAGGGATCGGCGGTGTAGTTCACGCGCAGCAGCGGCGTGGTGTTGGTCTGCGCCAGGTTCGGCGCGCGGAACGATTCATTATAGGACGCACGCAGCTTCACCCAGGACGCGGGCGCCCAGAGGATGCTGTATTTGGGTGTCGTGCTCGATCCGTGGATCGAGAAGCGCTCGTGACGGATCGCGGCACTCAGCTCGAGCCGGTCGAACAGGAAGAAGCGGTTGTCGTCGGTCACCAGCGGCAGCGCGACCTCGGCATAGGCGGCCTGCACATTCTGCTTGGCGTCGATGTCCGAATTGGGACTCATCGCGATGAAGTCGTTGTCGTTTTCGCGCAGGTACGGGAAATCATTCCCCGATCCGGGCGGGTTGAGGCCCGCGAACGGTGCCTTCCACGCATGATAGCTTTCCCAGCGCGCCTCGGCACCCGCCGCGACCTGGATGGGGCCGCCGCCAAAGGGAAGCTTCCAAAGCTCGCCGCCGATCTTCGCGTCCCACACGATGATCCGCGTTTTGCCATAGCGGTTGTCGGTGTCGTACATCGGCTCGGTGACCGTGTTGGGGTTCACATAGGGCTGATCGACAACGACGCGGTTGTTCACCACCTTGAACGTCACCGGGAACGGATTGTAGGCGCCGCCATCGGTGCGCGCGAGCGCCCGGCGCAGCAAAGATTCGCGGAAGATGTTCGACTCGGTCTCGTGGCTGTAGGCGCCCGAGACGAGCAGGCCGCTTTCCCAGGCCCAGCTGTCGCCGAACTTGCCGCGCGCGCCCGCCATAGCACGGTAGAAGGTCGAATCGACTTCGATATAGCGATCCTTGGTGCCCGGCGGGATCAGCCCCGACACGATCGTGACGTCGGCGGGTGTGCCGGCGATGCGCGCGGTGCCATCGGCGTTGGGCAGGCCCTGCGGATGATAAAAGCGCGAGCCGAACGGGTTATAGGGGTTCGACGCCGGGACATAGAGGCCCGGTTCGTTGACGTTCTGCATGTTCGCCGCTTCGCGCTGGCTGTTCGCGTGCGAGCCGGAGAAGAGGACATCGCCGAATATGGTGAAGCTGTCGTTGAACTCATGTTCGACGAACATCGCGAGATTGAGCCGCTTCAGCCCCGGCACAAGCGTGCGGTGCGGCAGGCGGTTGTCATAATATTCGTCCTCGGGGTTGCCGAGGTTGCGCGACGGCGCCGTCTGCTTGAAATTCACCGCGCCATCGGCGCCGGGATAAAGGAAGAAGGTGCCGTCGGTCGCGACCGTCGCGACGCCCCCCGCGGGTGAGGTCGAGGTCGAGATCCCGCGGTTGCCGTCGGGCCGCCCGCCGTTGAACGTCAGGAAGTCCGACTGAATGAATCCGCGGCGAAACTGGCCATAATGGGTGATCGTGCTGCCGTTATCGAGGTCGTTGTCGAGCGAGAAGTTCGCGCCCGTCGCCGGATTGACGATCGGCAGGCCGTTCCACGGCGCGGGCAGTTTGCGCGTGCGCCGCAGGTCGGACTGCGACCCCCATTTGCGATCGCCGAACAGCAGGTCGTTGCGCCGGAAATAGTCGGCCGAAATGCCGATCGACGTCTGGCCGAACTGAAAGGTCTTCGCCGCCGTAACGCGGAATTCCTCGGCACCGCCGTGCTGCGTAATCGCGCTTTCCATCGAAATGCGTCCGCGATCCTTGGTCGGCGAGATGATGTTGTTGATCACCCCAGCCGCGGCATCGGCACCGTAGATCGCCGATGCGCCGTCGCGCAGCACTTCGACGCGCGATATCAGCGCGGTGGGGATGACATTGGCATTGGCCGAAAGCGACGGCACGCCTTGATCGGTCCCGGAAATCGGATGCGGCGCCATGCGGCGGCCGTTGATCAGCAGCAAGGTGCTGCCCGAACCGATGCCGCGCAGGTCGGGCGACGACACGTCGCCACGCGCGCCCTGCGAGGCGATCGTACCTTCGTTGATTTCGGGCGGCGACGCCGACGGCAGCGTCTCGTAAAGATCGGCGCCGGTCGATCCGCCGCGCAGGTCGATTTCCGACTGGTCGATGACGGTGACCGGCAGCGCGGTTTCGGCGCGCCGGATATTGGTGCCGGTCACGACGATTTCCTTCGTCGGCGCATCGGCTTCGGCGGGTGCCGCGTCGGCGGACGGAGCCGCATCCTGCGCGCGGGCGCCGGTTGCTGTGGCGAGCGCGAACACCATCGCGGTGCCGCATAGAATCGAATGACGAGCTTTCATGTTTCCCTCCGCATTAAGCAAAAATCGCAGTCTGGGTAGGCAGGCGGCCACCGATCGGCGCGGCCGGATAAACTGAGCACGTGAAACTTTGCCGGGCGGCCCCTCAGGGGCGGTTCATCGCCGGATGAACAACGCCACCGTTGCGCTGGCGGCACTCGCCCCCGCGACGATCAGGAACACCAGCGACGTGTCGTGATGCGTGTCCATGAAGCCGCCGATCAGCGGTTCGCCGAGCCCCGCGAACAGATAGGCAAAGAAGTTCATGATCCCGATCGCGGTGCCGGCCCTTTTGTGCCCGACGAGGTCGGGGCACAGCGCCCAGAAGGAGGACTGCGGGCCGTAGACGAAGAAGCCGCACAGGAAGAGCGTGGCGAGGCCGAGATACACGTCGCTGGCGGGGATCGTGTACATGAACAGCGAGGTGACGGTGGCGAGCACCATATAGAGGACGATCGCGAGATAGCGTTTCGACCCGAAGACATTGTCGGATACCCAGCCGTTGGTGGCGGCCCCGATCGCCATCCCGACGGGCAGCGCGACGCTGATCCACTGAGGATCGATGAAGCTGTTTGATGGAGCCGCTTCCCCCGCACCGCCGAGGAAGTGCACCGGCACCCAGACGAGCAAACCGTAGCGGGCCGAATTCTGGAAACCGATGGCAAGGCCGCCGAGCAGCAAGCGCCAGTTGGAAAGCACCGCTTTGTAGCGCGCCCACGAACTCTCGTCGTCGGCGACATCCGGGGCGGTGTCTTCGTCGGCGACATCGTCGTGCGGCGACTGAAACCCCAGGTCTTCGGGGCGTTCGCGCGCAATCAGATAGAAGGCGATACCCCCGACCAGCATCAACAGCACGGGCAGGCGAAAGATCCAGCGCCAGTCGAGCTGCAACACATGGACGACGATGATCGAGGTGACGAAGGACAGCACCGACGCCATGCCCGCGGCGAACACATAGAATCCGAACACCTTGCCGCGTTCATGCTTGCCGAACCAGTTCGACAACAACCGGCTGCCCGGCGCCCAGCCCATCGCCTGGAAATAGCCGTTGAGTCCCCACAGCGCGCCAAGGCTGAGCACGCCCGTTGCAAAGCTCGCGGCCCAGTTGGCGATGCACGAAAGGATCGCGCCCGCGCTCATCACGCGGCGGCCACCATATTTGTCGCCGAGGTTGCCGTTGATCGCCTGCCCGATCGCATAACACCACAAAAGTGCCGCGCTGACCCAGCCCAGCGTTTCTTTCGACACGCCGAATTCGGCCTGGATGCCCGGGATCGCGAACCCGAAAGTCTGTCGACCGGTGTAAAAGAACAGATAGCAAAACATCGCCGCAAACAGCATACGATGCTGAGCCTTGCGAAATAATATACTACTATCTGTCAAGTTACGGAGATCCGTAACACCTTTTTGAACCACGTTCATTTGCATCTGTCCCGTGAATAGGCACTTTATGTGCTCTCTATTTAGTGATTCTTGTTCAGTTTTTATGACAAAATATTAAATATTCCAGGGGAGCGACCAGGTACGGACGTTGGTAAAGCCCTTCATCGCCTCGACGACGCCCTCCTTGTCGCCGAGACCCGAATCCTTGACCCCGCCGAAGGGCGACATTTCGATCCGGTAGCCGGGGACTTCCCAGACATTGACCGTCCCGACCTCGAGCTCGGCGACGAAGCGCGTGACATAATCGAGGCGGTTGGTGCAGACGCCCGACGACAGGCCGTAGGCGGTCGAGTTCGATATCCGGATCACCTCCGAAATATCGTCGGGGCAGCGCACGATCGGGATCACCGGGCCAAAGGTTTCCTCGAACACCAGCTCGCAGTCGGCCGGCACATGATCGACGACGGTGGGCGCGAACAGTGCCCCGCGCCGCGGCGCGCCGTGCAGGATTTCCGCGCCGCGCTCGACCGCATCGTTGACGCGGTTTTCAAAGAGGATCGCCGAGCGTTCGTTGATGACGGTGCCGACGTCGGTGGACGGATCCATCGGATCGCCGCTTTTCAGCAACTTCGCCTTTTCGGCGACGAGTTTCGCGAAATCGTCGGCGACGCTGTCGACCACCAGGATTCGCTTTACCGCGGTGCAGCGCTGGCCCGAATTCTTCGTCGCCCCCGCCACCGCAAGCTCGGCCGCCTTGTCGAGGTCGGCGTCCTCCATCACGATCAGCGGATCGTTGCCGCCGAGTTCGAGCACCTTGCGCTTGTAGCCCGCGGTGTTGGCGATGTGCTTGCCGACGCGCACCGAGCCGGTGAAGGTCACAAGGTCGGCATCGGGGTCGGTGATCATCGCGTCGCCCATCGTGGACGGATTGCCCGTAATCACCGAGAGCATCTCGGGCGGCAGCCCCGCCTCATACAGCACGTCGGCGAGCGCGAGCGCGGTGAGCGGGGTCAGCTCGGTGGGTTTCAGCACCACGCGATTGTTCGTCGCGATCGCCGGCGCCAGCTTGTGGCTGACCATGTTGAGCGGATGGTTGAACGGCGTGATCGCCGACACGACACCGAGCAGCGGCACGCGCGTCGTGAAGATCTTGCGTTCCTTGCCCATCGGCGAGATGTCGCAAGCATAGATTTCGCCATCATCCTTGATGGTGAGCTGCGCCGCGAACGACCAGACGTCATAGGCCCTGCTCGCTTCGTAAAGCGCGTCCTTCCAGCACAGCCCGGTCTCGGCGACGATCAGCCGAGCGAACTTCTCCTTGCGATCGCGCAGCAGTTCGGCGGTGCGCTGCAAAATCTGCTGGCGCTCGTACCGGCTCAGCTTCGGCTTGAACGCCTTGGCGGTGCGGAACGCCTCGCGGACATGCTCGGGCCGCGCCGCCGGAACTGTCCCGGTCAGCGTGTTGTCATAGGGATTGCGGACCTCGATGACGTCGTCGGTCTGGACGAGCTTGCCCGCGATGCGCATCGATTCGAGGCGGACGGGCTGGCTGGGGCTGGTGTGGATGTTCATCTCAGCGCACCAGGTTCAGCGCCATGTCGAACGCGTCGAAATTGCGCAGGACGCGATCGGGGGCCACCTCGGTCGGGCGGTTCGAGATCAGCGGCACGCTTTGCTCGGTCAATCCGCCATGGCTGCGCAGCGGTTCGGTCAGGCCCGAAAAATCGTGCCGCGCGGCCGTCGTGCCGAGTACCTTGTGGCGATCGCAAATGACGACGACGTCGCCGATGCGGTCGATCGGCAGTTCAAAGCGCTCGCCTGCTTCCGCGGCCGAAATCGCGACCGTCACGCCCGCGACCGCGCCCGCGATGTCGATCACCGACTGCACCTTGTCGGCATCGACATAGACGGTCGCGAAGGAGCCGAGCGCGCCGTGGTGCGCGACATAGGGATCGGTGATCGGCAGGATCACGCGGGCGGTGCCCGCGCCGAGCGCCGCATCGAGCACGTCCTGAAGATAGATGACGTCGGGTTGCTGGTCGCTGTCGTGCTTGTCGTTCATGCCATGGTCGGCGGTGATGACGATCGTGCAGCCGGCGGCATCGAGCTGCCCGACATAGCGGTCGAACATCGCATAGAAATCATTCGCCGCCTTGGCGCCCGGTGCCGCCTTGTGCTGCACATAGTCGGTCGTCGACAGATACATGAGGTCGGGGCCGAAGCTGTCCAGCAGCTTGACGCCCGCGGCGAAAATGAACTCCGAGAGGTCGGCAGAGTAAACGTTCGGGAGCGGCAGGCCGACGAAATCGAGCACGTCCTCGATGCCGTTTTCGGCCTTGGTCGCCAGGTCGGCCTTTTCCGACGAAAAAGCGATCGCGGTGCCGTTCGTGAAGTCCAGCCCCTTGCCCAGCAGCGTGCGCAGCTTGTCCTTGGCGGTGACCACCGCGATCTTCATCCCGGCCTGTTGGGCGGTCGCGAAGATGGTCGGCACGCGCAGGAACTTCGCGTCGTTCATCATCACCTCGACGCCCGCCTCGCGGTCATAGAAGAAATTGCCCGAAATGCCGTGCACCGCCGGCGGGCGGCCGGTCACGATCGACAAATTGTTCGGGTTGGTGAAGGTCGGAACCACCGACAGCGCGGTCCGGTTCGTTCCGGTCTTCAGGATGCGGTCGAGGTTCGGCGCGACCCCCGCCTCGATCGCGGCCTCGATATAACCGGGTTCGGAGCCGTCGAGGCAGATGACGACAACAGGCCGGTCAGGATGCGCGTAAGCGCGGCCGTTGACGACGAGGTCGGCGGGGGTGGTAGGCATGTTCACAAATATTCTCCTCAGGCCGCGCTGGACAAAAAGGCATCGCGGGTGCCGATAAAATTGCGCCCTCGCTCGCCGTCGAGGGCATCGTCGATCGCCGCGAGCCAATTCTCGCGCGTGACGCCGTAATCGGTCGCGTCGGTCGACACGCCGAGCCCGGTCAGGAAGGCGTCGAGCCGGTCGGCGCCCGCGGCGAGGTCGGCGCCGAAGATCCGCGCCAGCGCCTGGTCGCAGGCCGCGTTCTGGCCGATCGCGCTGCGCATCACGGCGGGCAGCATGAACGAGCAGGCGATCCCGTGGACGGTGCCGTGGTGCAACGTCAGATAATAGGACAGCGAATGCGCGAGCGCGGTCTTGGTGTTCGAGAAAGCGAGCCCCGCAAACAGGCTGGCGCGCGCCACGCGGGTCCGCAGCTCGAGATTGCCAAGGTCGTCGACCAGCTTGGGCAGCGCATCGATCAGCTCGCTCGCCGCGAAAATGGCGTGGTTGGCCGAGACAGGGTTGGCGTTGACGTTCCAGATGCTTTCGAGCGCATGCGACAGCGTATCGAGGCCCGTCGCCAGCGTCAGCCCGCGTGGCACCCCCAGCGACGTGGACGGGTCGATGATCGCGTGCTCGGGATAAAGGTCGGGGCGGTTCAGCGAATATTTCTTGCGCGCATCGGTGTCCCAGATCGTCGCCCAAGAAGTGACCTCGCTGCCGGTGCCGAAGGTGGTCGGCACGGCGATGATCGGCATCGCTTTCACCGCCTCGGCGCCCTTGCGACCTTCGAGGAAGTCCTGGACGTTGGCGAAGTCGCCGCTCGAGACCGCGAGCGCCTTGGCCGAATCGATCACCGATCCGCCGCCGAACGCAACGATGACTTCGGGGGTCGTCGCGGCAGCGCCAAAGGTGCGACACAGGCCGCGCAGCCCGTTGAAGCTCGGGTTCGGCTCAACCTCGCGCACTACGACTGCGGGGGCGCCGACACGGGCCGAAATCGCCGCGACGATGTCGTCGAAATAGGGATGGTCATTATAGGTGACGAGGCAAAAGCTGCGGCCCGCAACCTTGTCGCCGACCGCCGCCACGGCGTCCTCGCAAAATGTCACCTCGACAGGATTTCCATATTTCCACGAAACGGACATCGGCGCTTTCGTCCTCCCTTTGCTCTTGTTGGAAAGCCTTGAAGCCGAAGCGCGACAGATTATCCAATTGATAGTTTTCGCCGCATCTATATAAAAAATCTATGAGATACACACAGCTCCGATCCTTCCACGCGGTCGCCGAAACCGAGAGCGTCACCGCCGCGGCGAACCGGCTGAACATCAGCCAGCCGACGCTGACCACGCAAATCCGCCAGCTCGAGGAGGAATATGCGGTCGAGCTGTTCGTGCGCACCGGGCGGCGGATGCGCCTCACCGACGCCGGCCGCGAGCTTCAACAGATCACGCGGCGAATGATTGCCGACGAAGCCGACGCCCGGCATTTCCTGACCGAGAGCCGCGAGCTGCGCACCGGCCATCTCCGCGTCGGCGCGGTCGGACCTTTTCATGTGACCGAGATGCTCGTCGCCTTTCACGCCCGCTATCCCGAAATCGAAATCTCGGTGTCGATTGGCAACTCGAACGTCGTCCTGCGCAACCTTCTCGAGTTTGAATCCGACGTCGCGGTGCTGGCCTATGTCGAAAATGACGACCGGCTCTGGTATTCCCAATATAGCGAAAGCCCGATCGTGGCATTCGGGCGCCGCGACCATCCCCTATTCGCGCCGGACCGCGACCATATCCGCATCGCGGACCTCCATGACCAGCCGATGGTGGCACGCGAACATGGCTCGAACACCCGCCGCGCGAGCGACGAGGCCATGGCGAAGGCGAATGTGCGGCCGAAAATCGTGATGGAGATCGGCAGCCGCGAAGCGGTGCGCGAGGCGGTCGCGAGCGGCGTCGGCTTCGGTTTCGTCTCGAGCGCCGAATATATCGCCGACGAACGCATCCGCAGCCTGCCGGTCGTCGATGCCGAAATCTTCAACTATGCCCATATCGTGTGCCGGCAGGACCGGTTGCAATCGCGCCTGATTTCCGCGTTTCTGGATGTCACCAGCGCATTGCATTCCACCGAGCACCGATCCTTGGCTGCTACGGGCCGATAGCAGACAATTTCTTTCGGCCTCTTTTGTGCGAGAAGCAGCCGTCCGCGATCTTTGGCAATGAGGCAGTATGCGCACGAGACTAAGCATTTGCGTAAAGAAGGCCTCCTATCGATCGGAGGAGGAGGCGCTTGCTGTGGTTCGACGCTCTGAGTTGCAGCTCCGGATATACCGCTGCGATCGCTGCCGGCTGCTCCACCTAACGAGCCGTACAAAAGGCAAGCTTTCTCCTCGATGAGGCTCCCCTCGCCAGTGGTCACGCGCACGCCGCAGTCGCGAGGAACCGGCAGCCGTCAGCGGTGACGAAACACGACCGGCGTCGCTCCCGTAAATCGGCGAAATCGCCGGTTGAATTCCGAGAAGTCGCCGAAGCCCGCATCGAAAGCCACCTCGCTCGCGGGTGTTGTCTGGATGAAAGCGGTACGAACTGGGAAGCGTGCTGGCGGAACCAATGCCGTGCCCGCCTGTTCCAACATCCAATGGGACCGATTTTCGATCGACCGCAATCATTCATGGAAAAACATTCACTTCGCGTCATCCATCGCCTTGGCTGGCTGGCCTGCATCCTGATGACGGCGCAGCCTGCGCCCCTGCGGGCGCAAACGACATCCGCGGCGCAACCGGGCGACACCGCGGTCCAGCCGCTCATCGATGCCCGCAAATTTGACGAAGCCGAAACGATCCTGCGCGATCGCCTGAAGGCGCATGTCACAGCGGACAGCATGGAGACCGCCGCGGCCGCGGGCGACACCGAATGGCTGGCACTCCTGCTTGCCATGACAAAGCGCGCCGAGGAAGCCGAACCCCTGATCCGGTCCGCGGTGCGAACACGCGAACAGCTGGGCGACGACAGGCTGACGGGCCGCAGCCTCAACCGCCTCGCATCGGTCCTGCTCGAACGCGGGCGGTATGAAGAGGCCGAGGCCGCAGCGCGGCGCGCCATAACCCTGCTCTCGGCACCCGGCCTGGCCGACGACCGGCTGATCGCGGCTTGGGGCAATGCCGGACGGATACTCGAAGCCCGCGGCCGGCTTCCGGAAGCTATTACGGCCTATAGCGAAGGGGTCGGCGCCGGTCGGCGGATGCTCGGCGACGGCAATGCGGTGGTCGCTGCACTGCAATCACTGCTCGCCGATGCCGAAGCGAAGATGTCGGCCTATCGCGAACGCTCCGCGGGGCAACGCCGCAAGGTCGATGCGGTCGCGGACGCGACAGGCCGCGACAGTGTCGAAACCGCGCGCGAACATTATTTGCTGTCGCTCTATCTGGCGCTGCAGGGCGACATCGCAGAGGCCGAAACGACCGCGGAACAGGCCTATGCAATCCAGGCCCGCGTGCTCGGGCGCGATCACGCCGACACCCGCGCGTCGCTCTACCAGCTTGCCACGATACTCCGCCGCGGTGCGGAAGCGCGCGCTCCCGCCCATGAACAGCAAGGCGATTCAGCGCCGCCAGCCCCGGCGAGCATCGCCATGGTCGGCGATACCGAAAAGGAGATCCGCGAACTCATCGATGGCGGCAAGTTCGTCAAGGCCGAAGCCGCGGTTCGGGCACGGATGGCCCGGCGTTCAGCCGGGGACCGATCGCCGGGCGCGGCAACCGACATGGAGACGCTCGCGAACATTCTCTATCTGACCGGCCGCGCTGACACCGCCGAAACGCTGATGCGGAACGCCATCGGCATTCGCGAGCGGCTCGGCGACCGCGCCGCGCACGCCGCGGCGTTGCGGCGGCTCGCGCTCGTCCAGAGTGTACGCGGCCGCTATGCGGAGGCCGAAGCCAGTGCGCGCCGCGCGATCGAACTGCTCACGCCGTCGGATGGGGAAACGCGATCATTGTCGGCGGCGTGGGGCACCCTGGGCGAAGTGCTCGCCGGGCAGCGCCGCCGGCCGGAAGCCTCGACGGCAATCCAGAAGGCGATCGAATATGGCAGGCTCGCACTCGGCCCCGAGGACCCTTTCGTCCTCGAGGAATATAATGATTTTGCGCTGAACCTTGAGGAAATGGGCGACCTGCCGGGCGCCGAGGCGATCTATCGCCGTAATCTCGAAACCCTCGTCCGCACGAAGGGGCGCGAAAGCCTTGGGTCCGCGCGAACGCTCGCCTTGCTGTCGACCAACCTCGACCGTCAAGGGCAGGAGCTGGAAGCCGAGGTCCGGCTGCGCCAGGCGATCGCGATCCGCGAGCGCCACCTGGGAGCGGGCAATCCCGACACGCTCCGCTCGCTCGGCAATCTCGTCGGCCTGCTCATCAAGAGCGCGAAATATGACGATGCCGGCGCGCTCCAGGCACGCGTCATCGCCTTGCGTTCCGCACTTCCCGAGAGCAACCTGGAAGAGAATATCGCCGACCTCGGCCGAATGGGCGCGATCCTCGCCAAGCAGGGCAAGGCCGAAGCTGCGATCGATTATCAGCGGCGCGCGCTGGCGCGCGCGGCCGGCTCGCTCGATCCCGGTCACCGCTATGTCGCGATCGCGTCGATGGAACTGGCCCGATCGATCGCGCGCAAGGATCCCGCTTCGCCCGAATATGTCAGCCTTATGCGCGGTGCGGTCGCGCGCGCGCGCGCGGAACGAACGCGCGTGCTGTCGGCGCGGGATGTGGCGGGAGCAAGCGCGGGTGAGCGCGCGGTCGCCGCCGCCGTCAGTGAAGGCGGCTGGTCCGACGCCTCGGGGGCCGGCACCTTCGCGCTGGCGCTCACTCTCTACGCCAATCGGGCGACGCAGGTCCGGAGCGAGGAAGCGAAGCTGCGATCCGAATCCTTCCGCATTGCGCAGGATTTGACATCGAGCGCATCGACCCGCGCGCTGGCCGGTATCGTCGCCCGCGAAGCGCTTGGCGATACCCCGCTCGCCCTGCTGGTGCGACGCCAGCAGGATCTGGCCTCGGAAATCCGCGACCTCAACCACACCCTTGGCACGGCCATGATCGGCGTGCCCGACGCCGCCGAAAATTTGAAGGACAGGATCGGGACGCTGGGCCGGGAACTTAGTGAAATCGACGCCCGGCTGCGTCGTTCCTACCCCGATTACGCGCGCCTCGCACTGCCCCAGCCCCTGAGCGAAGACGAGGTGCGCCGCCGTCTGCGTCCGGGCGAGGCGCTGCTTCTCGTCACCGAGGGCGAACTTTATGATTTCACCTTTGTCGTGACGACCAAGGGGGCGGGCTGGCACGCGGTGCCGCGGCTCCAATCCTTCCTGCGCGGCACGATCGAAGCGTTTCGCTGCGAGGTCGATCCCCAGACTTGCAGCGGCATCTGGACCGCCTCGCCGCTGTTCGAGCGCCGCTACGCCTGGGATCTCTATCGCTTCCTCGTCCAACCGCATGAGCCGCTGCTCAAGGATGTAAAGACCCTCTATGTGACGACTTCGGGTGCGCTCGCCGACCTTCCCTTCGCCGCCTTCATCACCGCCGAACCCAAAGGGCCCGACTCCGAGAAGGCGCTCGCCGCCACCCCCTGGCTCGGCGATCGATTTGCGATCGTTAACCTGCCGTCGGTCGAATCCTTGCGGACGGGAAAGCCGCGGTCGGCCGGGCGAAACGCACGCCCCTTCATCGGTTATGGCGCACCGGTGCTGGCCAAAGCGGGGAGCAAACGGGCCGCTGCCACGGGACTCTCGCCACGGACCGGAGGGATCGGCGGCGCCCTCGCCGATCCCGAACGCCTGCGCGCGCTTCCTTCGCTTCCCGGCACCGAGGTCGAGCTGAACGCGATGGCGCGCGCGCTCGACGCCGACATCGACGCAATCCACCTCGGCCCCGATGCCACCGAGACCGCCGTCCGAACGAACACGCGATTGCGCGACGCGCGCATCGTCGCTTTTGCCACGCATGGCATATTGCCCGGCGAGATCGAAGGTTTCGCCGAGCCCGGCCTGATCTTCACGCCCCCAGGCCACGCGACATACGCCGACGACGGTATATTGACCGCCGCCGAAGCCGCCGAGCTCGACCTCTCGGCCGAGTGGGTCATTCTGTCGGCCTGCAACACGGGAACGACCGGAGGGCCTGGCGGGGCCGACGCCCTATCGGCGCTGGCACGTTCATTCCTATATGCCGGCACCGACGCACTGCTCGCGAGCCGCTGGCGCGTCGGCGATAGGGTCACGGCTGCGCTCACGGTCGAAACACTCGTCAACGCGGCGCGGAACCGGAAGGCAGGCAAGGCGGCGGCCTTCCAATCGGCCATGCGCGCGATCCGATCGGGCAGGCGCGAAGACGGCACCGTGGTGGAAGGCTGGACCAGTGACTGGGCGCATCCCGCCGCTTGGGCGCCATTCACCCTGATTGCGACGGACAATTGACACAGGACGCCAAATGCTGCCTGCTGTGCAGAGCCGGACGCAAACACGGCGGCTATTGCGGCGCCCCCGCCAGCAAGGTCGTGCGAAGCCGGTCGATCGCGGCATCATCCAGGCCAATCCCCTCGCGAACATAGCGGTCGAACGAGCCATAGCGCTTATCGACTTCGGCAAAGGCCGCCTCGATATAGGCGGCGCGCACGGTCAAGACCGGCTCGAGATTTTCCCGCACGATCGGCGTCGGCAATCGGGCGAGCATGGCGATTGTCGCTTCGTTCTTGGCGCGCAGATAGTCGTTGCTGGCAAGATAATCGGCCATCACCGTTTCGCGCGGCACGCCGAGGAGGGTCAGGATCACCGCGCTCGCCCAGCCCGTGCGGTCCTTGCCGGAGGTGCAGTGATATAGCGTCGGTCCGGCGCCTTCTGCACTGATGCGGGAGAGCAGCGTGTGATAGGCGCTGCGCGCGCTGTTCAACGAGACGAAATCGCGGTTCGCCTCGGTCAGCATCTCCGCGCCCTTGCCCGCCGCGATCGTTGCCATCGCCTGACGCATGTCGCCGCCGACGCTGCCCTTGCTGTCCGCGACGACGTCGAGCAAGAGATGCTCGGCGCCAGCGGGCAGACGATCGGGTTCATGGCCGCGTTCGCTTGCGGTGCGCAGATCGGCGACGAGCGCGAGGCCCAGATCGCCCATCGCACCGAGGTCGCTATCGCTCAGGCGGTCGAGCTGATCCGAACGATAGATCATCCCCATCTTCACCCAGCGGCCGTCGGTGGTGCGATAGCCGCCGATATCGCGCAAATTGGGGGCCGTCCCCAGGTGAAGCCCGCGGTCGGCGATGACCAGCGGCTCGCCATGATCGGGAACGAGCGCGAAAAACCAGCGCTTGCCGGGGGCTAGGCCGGAAACGTGGATGCTGCCCGTAGCATCGCCCTGCCCCACCGGTTTCGACCGGTCGCTCACTGCGGAATCGGTGCCCGCATACACCGTCACCCGGCGCGCACCCGGCGCCGACCAGTTAATCGTGCCATCCGCCGATACGCTGGCGGCGGTGAAGGGAATGACGCCCGACTGTTCGGCAACCGCGCCGGCGACCGGCCGCTTGTCGACCGTCGCACATGCCGGCAGCGTCAGGACCAATGCGGCTGCAAGCGCCGCCCGCCACATCCGGTGATCGTCATTCCGCATTTTCAGCTTCCTTCCTGCGCTCAGCCGCGCTGCGACGAGATGTTGCCGCCATCGACGACGAGTTCGGCGGCGGTGATGTAGCTCGCTTCGTTCGAGAGCAGGAAGCGCACGACGCGTCCGATTTCCTCGGGCACGCCGATGCGTTCGAGCAGGATGCGTTTTTCGAAAAAGCCCTCGGGCAAATTGTCGACCGCCGGCTTCATCATCGGCGTCATGATCTGGCCGGGCGATACCGAATTGATCCGGATCTTGTCGCGCGCCAGCCGGTCGGCGAGCGAGCGGACGAGCGAGAGCATCCCGCCCTTGGCCGCGCTGTAGATCGGGTTCATCGCGTTACCGAGCGTCGCGTTGATCGAGGTGATCGCGACCACCGCCGACCCCGGATTGGCGGCAAAGTCACCGTGGAGTTGCTGCGTCAGCAGCGCGAGCGGACGCAGGTGCGTGTTGATGCCTGCCGCCCAGCTTTCGGGCGTGATTCCTTCCAGCGAGGCGGTGTCGACGATGCCCGCGGCGTGGACGAGCCCGCCCAGCGCACCGAGCGCATCGCGGCTGGCGGCGATCGCGGCCGGATAGGCGTCCAGATCGGTGAGATCGACGCCTAGGCCGATGGCCTTTGCGCCGAATTCCCGCGTGATCGCCGCGGCCTCGGCCTCGGCCTTGCCGGCATTGATATCCCAGAGCGCAACCGCTCGGCCAACCGCAGCCAGCGCGCGCGCCGAGGCGAGCCCGATCCCGGACGCCCCCCCGGTGACGATGACGGCGGTCCCGGGCGCGCCGAGCGCGGGCGAAAGATCAGTAAACGTCATTGTGGAACAATCTCCATGATGCGGGCCATTCTAATTTCTGCGCCGATTATCCGTGTCATCGGGCCGGCGCGACCGGTGACGGCCCCTGCTTTCCGAAAAAACCGTCGAGCTTCACATTGCTGACACGCGGCGCGCCGTCGGCGACCGAAACCCACATCACATGATCGACGACCGCGGGATCGTCTGGCGCGCCCCCCGGTATGCCGCCCGTCGTACCGAGCTGGATATAATCGTGGCCGCCGCGCGCTTCATAGGCATATTTGTGGTAATGCCCCGCGAGCATGGTGTGGGGACGGCCCTTGAGCAGCCCCTCGATCTCGCGGAATGCCGGCGAATCGACCTTCCACGCCGGCCGATGCATGAGCACGAAGGTCCAGCGCGCCTTGGGGCTTTTCGCCAGCGCATCGCGGACCATCTTCACCTGATCGGCGCTGAACGCGACATTCTCCGAAGCGCGGAACTTGCCCGCCAGCTCGGCCAGCTTCGGGTCGCTCGCGAACAGCGCCTCGGCCTTTGCGGGATCGCCGTTAATCGCCTTGAACACCGACATCATCGCATCGGCGCCATATTGCTCGACCAGTTTCGCCCGCGCGATTTTGGGCTGGGGCGGATCCTCGGTATTGAGGACGAGGAACAGCGCGCCCTTATAGGTGAAGCTGTAATAGTCGGCGCCCAGACGCTTGCGCCATTCGCTCCGCTGCACCTCGTTGGTCAGGTCGTGATTGCCGGGCACATAGAAGAAGGGGACGCTCAGCCGGTCGATCGCGGCATTGACCTCGTCCCATTCCTTGCCGAGCTGCGCCCGATCCTCGCTATTGCCCTCGATGAGGTCGCCGATGTTGATGACGAAATCGGGGCGCAGTGCCTCGACCTTGTCCATCGCATCCTCAAACACCCCGGGGCGATGCTTGCCGGTGCGGTCGCCGATGACGACGAAGCGGAACTCGTCGGCGCCGCCCGCGAAATCCTTTTGCGTGCGGGCGACGCCGGGCGTGCCCGCGCGAAAGTCTTTCGCCCCTTGCCCGGCGCCGATGGCGACGCCGGACAGAGAGAGGGCGAGCACGCCGCCGAGCAGCAAGGCCGCATATCGCATCGCGAATCCCCTTAGAATTCGATGCTCAGATCGACGCCATAGGTGCGCGGTTCGCCAAACAGCGCGCCGGGGCGGCCGATGTTGAACTGCGTGACATAATATTCCTTGTCGGTGAGGTTGCGGCCCCACAGAGCGACACGAAGGCCGTCGACGCCCGGAATATCGGCCAACGTCAGCCGCGCGTTGAGCAGGCCATAGTCGCCGACGATGAACTTGCCGCCCGAGATGCTCGAGCTGACGTACTTGTCGCTCTGCATCGTGTAGTTCACATTGGTCGAAAATGTGCCGACCGGCGTCGTCGGCAGATCATAGTTGACGTCCAGCCCCAGCGAGTGTTTCGGCGCGTTGGAGAAGCGGAAATTGGCCGAAATGTCGTTGCCCGTCGCGTCGACGATCTCGTCATATTGCGCATCAAGATAGCCGTAGTTGATCGAGAAACGCAGCGCGCGAACGGGCGCGAGCGTCAGATCGGCCTCGATGCCCTTCACCGTCGCCTTGCCCGCGTTGAGCACGTCGGTGATCCGGACATTGGTCGGATCGGACTGCACGTTGATCTGGATGTCCTTGTACTTCGACTGGAAGGCCGCGACGTTGAAGCGCAGCTTGTTGTCGAGGAACTGGCTTTTCATGCCGAGTTCGTAGGACCAGAGCGTTTCCGAATCGAACCCCTGGTTGAAGCGCGGGATCGAGCTGGCGCGGGTATTGTACCCGCCGGACTTATAGCCCTTCACCACCTTGCCATAGACATTCACATTTTCGGCGAGGTCGTAGGCGAGAATGACGCTGGGGCTGAAATCCTTGAACTTTCGGCTGCCGTCGCCAACGCCGGGCACCGGCACGATCGGGCCATTATTGACCTGCGTCTGGCGTGCGAGCGTCGCTTCGCGCTTGTCCCAGCTCTGGCGCGCACCGACCGTCAGGTGAAGACGCCGGTCGAGCCATTCGGGGGAATAGGTCACCTGCCCGAATAGCGCCCAGGACTCGTTCGCGATCGTGGTGGTCGTGAAGCTGCGCGTCCGCGTCGGCGGGCTGAAGCTGTTGCTGAAATTGTCGCCCTCTTCGGAGAACCAATAGCCGCCGACGACATATTCGAGCTGGCGATCGAGCGCGTCGCCGACAAACTGAAGCTCCTGGCTCCACTGATCCTGCGTGGCGCGGCTGCTGTTCTTCTGAAGCGGCGTCGGGCCGAGCACGCCCGTCAGATAATCCTGATTCTGGAAGTTATCGAGCTTGCGATACCCCGTGATCGAGCGGATCGTGAGCGAGTCAGCGGCGTTCCACTCGCCGATCAGGCTGTGCCCCTCCGACGTCACATCATTGGCGAGCAGGTCGCCGACCAGCGGGCTGCCGGCCTTGGGGCGCGGCGCCTTCAGCGGATGCAGCGGCGAGAAAGCGACGAAGATCGGCGTGTCCTGAATCTCCGAACGATCATAGCTGTAGCGCAGGCTGATCGCGTCGGCGGGTTGCCACAACACATCGGCGCGCATCGCCTGGCGATCCTTGTCGCCCCAGCGCTTCACCCCGGTGCCGGGGTTCTTGACAAAGCCGTCCTGCTGGATGTTCGCATAGGAAAAGCGCGCCGCCAGCGTGCTGCCGATCGGCACATTGACCGCGGCCTTGAAGCGGCGATTGTCGTAGTTGCCGAGCGTCACCTGCCCCTTGAAGCCGAAATCGCCGAGTTCGGGCTTTTTGGTGATGAAGTTGATCGCGCCGCCCGTTGCGTTGCGACCATAGAGCGTGCCCTGCGGCCCGCGCAGCACCTCGACGCGCTCAAGCTCGGCGACTTCGAGCGCCTGCCCCTGGCTGCGCGCGACATAGACGCCGTCCATATAGACCGCGACGCCGGCATCCTGCGTGATCTGGTCGTCGCTCAGGCCGACGCCGCGCATGAAGATCTGCGTCGTCGCGGCACTGTTGGGGTGCGGGGTAAGCTGAAGATTGGGCACGTTGGCGCGCAGGTCGGTGAGCCCGCTGATCCCCCGGGTCTCCAGATCGCCGGCGGTGAAGGCGGCGATCGAGATCGGGGTGTCCTGAAGCGATTCCTCGCGCTTCTGTGCGGTGACGACGATTTCGCCAAGGCCCGACGCCTCGTCGGGTGCGGCATCGGCGGTCTGCGCCAAAGCGGGATGCGCCGCGGTCATCGCGAGCGTGCAAAGCAGCAGACGGACCCGCGGCCCGGAAACCTTATTCATCGTAATCCCCTCCATCGAACATTCGGGCGAGCGATCGCCTCGTTTCACGATTCTACCTTCGTGTAGGTAGATTTCTACCTTCATGCAGGTAGATTGCAAGCAGGATTTGATTGCGCCAAAAGGGAGCGCGCTTCACAGGCGCTGACACGAAAGGTTTTTGAGCATTGAGCATGAAGCCCATCAGGCACGCGCGCGGCGAAGCGACGCGTCAGGCAATCCTCGAGGCGGCCGAGACGGTTTTCGCCGAGGTCGGCTTCACCACGGCACGGCTGGAGGACGTCGCCGCCGCCGTTGGCATCCGCCGCCCGTCGATCGTTTATTATTTCTCGAACAAGCAGGAGCTTTATGACGCGGTCGAGGAGGACATCTTCGCCTCCATGCACCGCGAAGCACTCGGCCACATCGCACTGCACGACAAGCCGATCGACAAGCTGCTCGCGCTGCTCGATGGGTGGCTCGACTTCCTCGTCGCGCGGCCGACCGCGGCGCGGATCATCCAACGCCTCGTCGCCGACGTCTCACCGCGCCGCGGCGACCCCACGCAATTCTCGAACATATTGCTGCGCGATGTCGAGATCGTGGTGAACGAAGGCGTGGCCGTCGGGGACTTTCGTCCGCTGCCGCCGATGCATGTCGTCAACGCGGTGGGATCGAGCTCGCTCTTCTACGTGTGCAACAGCAAGCAACTTGGCTCCAACCGCAGCTATGACGCCGCCGACCCCGCGGAACTCGAAAGTTTCCGCGAGCTGCTTCATTTGCTGACCCGCGCAGCCGTCGCCCCGGCCACGCCCGGCTAAACGCCATGGCAAGGCGGCGTTTGCCGTTCCCCGGCAACACCGGTGTCAGGGCAGCACGGCGGCGCGTGCGAGCTTGTGCAGCAAAGTCCTGAAGACCGCCTGATCCGCCGGATCGGACGGTTCATAACGCCGCTGTTCGCCGACCTGACGGCTGTTGCAGACGAAGAAGAGAATGCCGCCAGCCACGCCGTTGATAAAGGTCATCGTCGAAAGCGGGACAAACACACCCTGCGCGATGCCATAAGCCAGCGTCCGGTCCATGTCTTCTAGCGCGACAGAAGAGAACTCCATCGGGTTGCCCTGCTGAACGGCGGTATCGGCAACGAGGCGCTGAAGAATTCGGGCGGCCGTCGGACGACCGACGAAGAAGTCGAGCCAGGCGTCCAGATGGGCGAGCAACTTGGCGGTCGGATCCTCGACATCCGCGGTTCGCGCCTCGCAAGCCATGTGCATAGCCTCGAAAATGCGCTGCTCGACGGCGTCGTACAGCATCTTTTTCGTCGAGAAATGATGAAGCAGCGACGGCCGGCGAATGCCGACCGCATCGGCCATATCCTCGAGGCGCGCGGCCCTGAAGCCTGTCGCGGCAAACACCCGTTCGGCTTCGTGCAGGATGGCCTCGCGGGTCGCATCCGCGCGCTCCTTGCGCGTCGACGGGATCGGAATCGTCATATGCATCGCCGCTATTTGGCGCATCCGAATGCCGCTTGCAAATCTCCCTTCCCCGATTACAAATTCACCTACTCATTAGTAGGTGAGTCGACGCGGGAACAAATATCCGCGCAAAACGGGAGGGAGAGCATATGTCGATAGAAGGATTGCGCCTGTCACGTATCGCACTCGCGGCCTCGGCCGCGACCTGGCTCGCGGCAACGCCCGCGACCGCGCAGGAAAGCACGGAGAGCGAGAATATCGGTGTCGCCGACATCGTGGTGACCGCCCAGAAGCGTGAAGAAAATCTTCAGGACACGCCGATCTCGATGGTGGCGCTGAGCGCAGAGACGCTCGAAGAAAAGGGCATCGGCTCGCTTTCCGACCTCTTCACCGGCGCGGTCCCTTCGATCCGCATCGCGCCCTTCGTCGGCCGCGTCTCAGCCGTCAGCATCGGCATGCGCGGGCTGGTTCCGGTCGACGCCACACAGGTCAGCCGTGATCCCACGGTCGGCATCTATATCGACAGCGTCTATCTGGGCCGCGTGTCCGGGCTCGGCATGGAGCTTGCCGACATCGAACGCATCGAGGTGCTGCGCGGGCCGCAGGGCACGCTCTTCGGCCGCAACACGATCGGCGGCGCGATCAGCGTGGTGTCCAAAAAACCGACAGGCGAAGCGAGCGTCGACCTCAAGGCGGGCATCGGCAACTACCGCGGCCGCTCGTTCGCCGCGCACGTCAACCTGCCCGAAGCGGCGGGCCTCAGCGTCAAGGTCGACGGGGTGTTCGAGGGGCGCGGCGGACTGGTGGAAAATCCGCTGGGCAGCGCGCTCGACTATGGCGAGGTCAAGCGATACGGCTTCAAAATCTCGGCGCTCTGGCGCCTGGCCGACAATCTGTCGCTGCTCTATGCCTATGATCTCTCACGCGACAAATCGACGGGCTATTATCATTACATCACGGCGTCGACGCAGTCGCCCGCGGTCACGCCATCCTTCATCAAGCTCGATACCGGCCGCGTGCGAACCGGGCGCTTCGGCTTCCCCGTCTTCCGCAATCCGCAGGAGGCCAAGGGCCACAGCCTGACCGCCGAATGGGATGTCAGCGACGCGCTGACGATCCGCTCGATCTCGGCCTGGCGCAATCTCGATTCGACCCAGCTCGACACCGACGAGGGATCGAACACGACCTGGGGCCCGAACCGCCGCTTCGCCCGCCTGAGCTATGCCAATGTGAAGCAGAACCAGTTCAGCCAGGAGGTCCAGCTCGTCGGCGATGTCGGCGAACTGAAATTCGTCGTCGGCGCCTATTATTTCGAGGAAGAGGGCCAGGACGAGGCGATCGTCTATTCGCTGGGAACGCTCAATTCGACGCTGACCGGGGTCAATTTCTTCCCCGCGCCGTCGCCTGATGGCGGCGCGACCCGGCTTCCCGATCGCGCGGCGCAGGTCGATGTCAAATCCAAGGCGCTGTTCGGGCAGGCGACATGGTCGCCCGAAGCGCTGCGCGGGCTGCATATTACCGCCGGCGCGCGCTACACCGACGATCATAAGGACGGCCGCCTTCTGTTCATCGCGGGGGTGAACCCGAACCTGGATTTCGTCTTCGATTCGAGCCGCATCGATCCGATGGCGACGATCGCCTATGACTTCAGCGAGGACATCAACGCCTATGTGAAGTGGAGCCGGGCCTATCGCGCCGGCGGCGCCAACACGCGCTCGGTGATATTGCGCACCTTTGGCGAGGAGGAACTGACGGCGTGGGAAGCGGGGGTCAAGGCCGACCTGTTCGACCGTCGGCTGCGCGTCAACATCGCCGCCTATATGAGCCGCCTCTCGAACCAGCAGGTGGATTTCCTGAATCCGGTTTTCATATCGAATACGGAAACGGTCAACGCGCCCGAAAAGCGCAAGATCAAGGGGATCGAGGCCGATATCACGCTCGTTCCGGTGCGCGGCCTGTCGCTGTCGGCGAACTATGTCTACACCGACGCCCCGCCCACACCCGTGCAGAATATATTCACCGGCGTGATCGAACAGGCATCGTCCGCCTTCACTCCGAAACATGCGGCGTCCTTTTCGGCCGACTATGTCTTTCCCGCTTTTTCCTTTGGCGAGCTGCGTGCCTATGTCGGCCTCGATACCGCCGGGAATTACATCCCCAACGGCACGGTGACGGTCAAGGCGGACAAGGCGTTGCTGCTCAATGGCAGGCTGACGCTGGGCAACATCGATCTGGGCGGCGTCGGCGAGCTGGAAGTCGCGTTGTGGGGCAAGAATCTGACCAACGCGACCTACAATCTCTTTGATTTCCGCATCCCCGGCAGGACCACCGCAACGCTCTATAACGAGCCGCGAACCTATGGTCTCGAAGCCCGGGTAAAATTCTGAAGAACCCAGCCCGGCGGCGGCTTTTCCGTCGCCGGGCAATTGCGGGAGAAAAGGACATGAAAAAGGCATTATTCGGGCTGCTGTTGCTCACGCCGACGATGGCGATCGCTCAGCATGCGCCCACGGCGGCGCACACCGATCCCGCAACGACCAGGACGCGCGAGATCGCGCTCACCGGCGGCGACAATTTCCGCGACATCGGCGGCTACCGGACGAAGGACGGTCATTCGATAGCCTGGGGCAAGCTGTATCGCTCGGCGTCGGTCGGCCGCTACACCGCGGACGATCAGGCATTGGTCCGCAAACTGGGCGTCGGGTCGATCATTGACTTGCGCTCGACGCGCGAGCGTCAGACCGACAAGACCCCGTGGATGCGGGACTCTGGCCTCGGCTACTGGGCGCGCGACTATGACCTGTCGGGCGGCAATCTGGGCGCACTGTTCGCGAAAGGTACGACGCTCGACGCCGGAACGATGCGCGGCGTGATGATTCAGGGCTATCGAGGCTTTCCCAAGGAACAGGCGGCGTCCTATCGCATGCTGTTCGACAGGCTTTTGACCTCCGACAAGGCGGTCATCGTCAACTGCACCGCGGGCAAGGATCGCACCGGCGTCGGCGTGGCGCTCGTTCTGAGCGCGCTTGGCGTTCCCTATGACACGATCATGGAGGATTATCTGCTGAGCAACAGCGCGCTCGATATGGAGGCTTTGCGCGCCGATGCCGGGATGAACGCCGCGATGTCGGCGTTGCCGGCCGATGTTGCGAAACCCCTGCTTGGAGTCGAACGCGCCTATCTCGACGCCGCCTTCGACCAGATCCGCAAGGACTATGGCGACGTCGACACCTATCTGGCGCGCGAACTCGGTGTGGATTCAAAGGCTTTGCAGCGGCTGCGCAAGCAGATGCTGCGCTAGAATGAGGCGTGGGGTCAGCCGGCAGGCCGATCTCGTCCGCTTCACCCTGCGCAGCGTCGCCGTCCTCGGCTGACCCGCCCCCAAAAGGGGGTGGCGGCGCGCCCGCCAGCGCCGCAATCCGGGCGTCCTATCTAGTCCAATTGAGCGATGCGCGGCCGCGGCCGGGCGATAGGGTCGACACCTGCCCGCCCATCGATCGCGGCCGGATGAGGAGCAAAAGGTCATGGCCGCCAATCCCGACGCCATCGCATTCCGGAGCGCGCTCGGCGCGTTTGCAACCGGGGTCACGATCGTCACGACGCGGAATGCGGCGGGCGAAGATTGCGGGCTGACCGCCAACAGCTTCAACTCGGTCTCGCTCGATCCGCCGATGGTGCTGTGGAGCCTCGCGCGCACGTCGAAGAGCATGGAGGCGTTTCAGGGCGCCGCGCATTTCGCGGTGCATATCCTCGCCGCCGATCAGGAGGCGCTCTCGAACGGTTTCGCCAAACGCGGCGCGGACAAGTTCGCCGGTGCCAAAATCGAGCGCGGCGAAGGCCACGTGCCGCTGCTCACCGGCTGTACCGCGCGTTTCCAGTGCCGCACCGCCTATCAATATGAGGGCGGCGACCACATCATCTTCGTGGGCGAGGTCATTGCCTTCGACCATGAGGACCGCGCACCCCTGCTCTTCCATGGCGGCCGCTACGCGCTTGCCGCGCGCAAGGCCGCGATGCTCACCGCCTGCGATACCGGCACGCAGCCCGCGGGCAGTTTTGGCGAGGATTTTCTCGGCTATCTGCTCGGCCGCGCGCATTTCCAACTCTACGGGCGGATGCAGGAAAGCTTGCGCGATCATCATCTCGACGCCACCGATCACTTCATCCTGAGCGTGCTGGGAATAAACGACGGACGCACCATAACCGAGATCGACGGTCTGATCGGCTATACCGGCGCGCACATCACCCCCGATCGTATCGCATCGCTCGCGGCGCGCGACATCGTCCGGACCGATACGCCCGACCGGATATGGCTGACCGACACCGGCCGGCGTGTCCTCGTCGAACTCGCCGCCGCCGCCAAGGCCGCCGAGGAGGACGCGCTGGGCGCTTTCGACGAGAATGAAACCGCGCTGCTCAAACATCTGCTCAAACATGTCATCCGCAGCACCGATCCCGGACTTCCTGATCCGTGGGCGGCGCAGGAGACACCGTAAACGCGACGCCCATAATGAAGGAATGCCCGAGGATGGAGAAGATACGGACAATCGCGGGGCATGGCCCGATCGCCCAGATCGCCTGGCTGACCGAGGATCTGGATCGCGCGATCGACCAATGGCGCCTCCTCGCGGGCGTCGGGCCCTGGACCGTCTATCGCAACGTCACGCTCGACGGCCACTATCGCGGCGCGCCCGCGACGATCGGGATCGATGTCGGACTCGCGTATCAAGGCGAGACCCAGATCGAGCTGATCGCGCCGCACGGCACCGGCCCCTCGCCCTATCATGACGAAAATGGCCGCGTACGCGTGGGCATGCACCATGTCGCCTGGCTAGTCGACGATGTCGCGGCGGCCGCGAAGGATGCCGCCGCCGCGGGCCTCGTTCCGGTCTTCAGCGCCGAGAGCGGGGGCGGTGCAACGCGCGTCGCCTATCTCGAGGCCCCCGACGAACCCGCGATCCTGCTCGAACTGATCGAGGCGACCCCGATGATCCGCGACGGCTTCACGGCAGGGACCGCCGCCGCCCGCGATTGGGACGGCAGCAACCCCGTTACCATTTTCGACTTCGCAGCCTGAGGGAGCATCATGGAAAAGGTCATTTACGCTCTGTGGAAAGACAGCGCGGAGGAAGACGCACGCTTCACCGCGCGGCTGCTGGGCGACATCGCGCCGCGGCTCGGCGGACTGGCGCACGCGATGCGCGTCAATGTGCAGGACGACAGCGTCGCGAACGGCACCTCGCCGCGCATGACCTCGACCCGCCCGCAGATGGATGCCGTGGTCCAGCTCTGGCTGCCGAGCGCAAACGACCCCGAACGCGCCGCCGTCGATGCGGTCATCGCGGACGCCGCGCCGCGCCATGCCGCGTGGCTGGCGAGCGAATCCACCATTATCGCCAACACTCAGCATCCGCCGACGCCCGGTGTGCGCACCGAAGGCTTTTCGCAGATCGTCTTTCTCGGTCTGCCGCCGCGGCTGAGCTGGGGCGCGTGGCGTGATGCGTGGCAGCGCCAGCATTCGGCGGTCGCGGTCGATACGCAAAGCAACTTCGAATATGTGCAGAATCTGATCGTGCGGCCGCTGAGCTATGGCGCACCCGCCTATGTCGCGATGGTGGAGGAATGCTTCCCCGCCGCCGCGCTGACCGACGAGGCGGTCTATTTCGACGCGGCGGGCGACGCCGCGCGGCTCGCGGAGAACCAGCGGCTGATGATGGAAAGCTGCGCGCGCTTCATCGATTTCGACCGGATCGACTGCATCCCGACCAGCCAGTTCGATGTTCGGCCGTTCGCCCGCTAAAGCCCCACAAATCGAAAGGATATGTCGTGCGTGATAAGGATGAATCGCTGACCTATGTCGATCCCGACGCCATCGTCCGCTCGGAGCGCGTCGAAATCGACGCCCCCGCCGCGGTGGTCTGGGAGATATTGGTCGATCTGCCCCGCTACGGCGAATGGAACCCCTTTTGCATCGCGGCGGAATCCACGCTCGCCATGGGCGCGCCGGTCAACATGACGCTCAAAAGCTATACCGAACCCGATACGGTCTTTCCCAATTGCGAATATGTCTGCGCGTTCGAGCCCGGAAAGCTGCTGTCATGGGAACTTCCCCATGCCGAAGCCTGGCCCTATCCGGCGCGGCGCGATCAGGTCATCGAAGCGCTGGGCGAGAATGCCTGCGCCTATCATTCGACCGATGCCTTTCTGGGATCCAACGGCATTCATGTGATGCGCTTTGCCGGCCCTTGGGTGAAACGCGCTTTCGACGACACCGCTTATGCGCTCAAGGCCCGCGCCGAAGCGATGTATCGGGACCGCAAAACCGCGGGGTGATCCCCGGCCTCAACCCGGACTGAAAACAGTGAAGCCGGGGGTCGCTCATTTGCGACCCCCGGCTTCACGAGATCATGGCATGCGGCTCTCTAGAATTTGAAGCCCAGCTCGACGCCAAAGCTGCGCGGATCGCCGTACATTACGCCGGCGAAGCCGAGCGAACCGAAGTCGATCCCCGAGAGCGCATAATCTTCCTTGGTCAGATTCTTGCCCCAGACCGAGATCGAAGCTTTGGCGCCGCCGACCGCGATGTCGGAGATCGAGAGCCGCGCGCTCAGCAGGCCGACCCCGCCATCGGAGATTTCCTCGTTGAACGGATTGACCGGGTGCCAATAGACTTTGCTGCGATAGCTCCAGTCGGTGCGCGCGATGAATTTCCCGAAATTGCCGAGTTCGGTTTCATATTGTGCGCCGATATTGGCGGTCGTCGCGGCCGAATATTGGAACTTGGCGACGTCCGAAATATCGGTCGGGACACCGGTCATCGGATCGACGAAGGTGAATCTTTTATATTTGCGGTCGGTGTAACCGAACGACGCGTCGACGGTGAGCCCATCGGTGATCTGCGCCTGAAGCTCGGCCTCGATACCGGTGTAGGTGGCCTTCGCGGCATTCACCGTCGTGCTGGCCGCCCCGCCGGTGCCGGCAAGGAATTGCTGCACCTGAAGGTCGTCATAGATCGCGTGGAAAGCGGCGACGTTGAAGCGGACGCGGCGATCGAACAGCTCGCTCTTGAACCCGATTTCATAGGACACGAGGTCCTCGGGATTGAAGCCATTATTGTCCGCCGCACGGGCGTTGAAACCGCCCGCCTTATACCCCGTGCTCACACGGGCATAAGTCATGATGTCGTCGCTCCAGTCATAGGAGATATTGGCAAGCCAGTTCAGGCGATTGAACTTGCGCGTCAGGTCGCGCGGCGCGGTCGGTGCCGGCGCCGACTGGATCAGATGCTTCTTATCCTCGGTATAGCGAATGCCGCCGGTAATGCTCAGCCGGCTGTCGAGCGCCGCCGGTTTCCAGGTGAGCTGGCTGAACGCAGCCACCGACCGCGAGATGTGGCGATAGGACAACAATGTGTCGAGGTTGACGCCAAAGCTATTGAGGTTGACCCCCGGCGCGATCGGGATCGGCACCGGCGACGGGAGGACCAATGTGAAGCCCTGCGGATTCACCTCGGTCGCGCGCTCGCGGAAATAATAGCCGCCGAGGACATAATCGAACTCGTCGCCGATCGAGCCGATCAGGTTGAATTCTTGGCTGAACTGTTTTTGATGCCGCTCATTACTGGTGTGGAACAGGTCGATCGGGCCGATGCCCTGCGGAATGAAGGCATTGGGCGGCACCAGAATCGCCGGGCTGACGAGGAAGCCGACGAGCCCCCCATTGCCGTCGAGATCGGAGCTGTCGCTCACATTGTCCCACTTGCGATAGCCGGTGATCGAGCGCAGCGTCGCATCGCCGATCTCGAGGTTGAGCGTCAACGAATGACCTTGCACCTTGTCATGCGCATTGCCGTCGCGATCGAGCCGGATCTGCGACAGCCGGTCCTGCGAAACCTGCGGCGCGGTGCCACCGAACGCGGGCGAGAAGCTCAGATACTGGAGGATGTCGGGGCGGATCGCGCGCAGCTGGAACGCATTGGCGCGGCCGTTGCGGTCGCTTGAATCAAAGACATAGTCGGCGGTAAAACCGGTGCCCTTGTCAAAGCGCACCGCGGCGCGGACGGCGTCGGTGTTGCGCGCGCCCGGATCGCGCTTGTCGGACGGTTCGAGCAGATTGTCGACGGTTCCGTTGCGCTGACTGTGGTAATAGCCGAGCTTCAGCGCCAGACCGGTGTCGCCCAGTTCGCCGGTGTCGATCAGCGCCTTCACCATATATTCGTCGAAGCTGCCGTAGCCGACCTGCAGGCGGCCGCCGAAATCCTTCGACGGCTTGGCCGAGATCAGGTTGACCGCGCCGCCCGTCGTGTTGCGGCCATAGAGCGTGCCCTGCGGCCCGCGGAGGATTTCGACGCGTTCGAGGTCCATCATGTCGAACAGCGCGCCCGCCGAACGGCCGACGATGACGCCGTCGACATAAAGCCCCACCGCGGGATCGGCGGTCAGGATCGGGTCGTTGTCGACGATGCCGCGGATCGAAATCGACGGGTTGGCCGTCGCCGACGGCGTTTCGGTGATGATGAGGTTGGGCGCTGCGCTGCCAAGCGCGGCGACGCTGGTGATGCCGCGCTGCTCGATGGCTTCGGCATTGATCGCACTGATCGCGAGCGGCGTGTCCTGCAGGCTCTCCGCGCGCTTCTGCGCCGTAACGATGATTTCGGTCAGCCCCTCGGACGCGGCACCCTCGGCCTGCGGCGCCTGTTCGGCCTGCTGCGCTTGCGCGGCGCTGGCCATCCAGGGCGCGATCAGCGCGATGGCGGCCATCTGCGTGCGGCGATGTGTGCGTGCCTTCATCAGTCCCATCCCTCCTGCTTGTCAATTATGGCGTATTATGCGCCACTTTTTGTCAATTTTCACATGATGCGTAATATATGCAATACATACCTACGCAAGCAGGTAATTCAACACCCCCTTTTGGGGGTGGGGGCGCGGACAAAAAAAGGGGCGGCAAAGCCGCCCCAGTTACCGCCCCTAACTCATTCAAACCCCGGGCTGTTCTTTGGGGATATGCACCCTCAGCCCGTCCAGTTCCTCGGTGATATGAATCTGGCAACTCAGCCGGCTGCCCGCTGTTACCGCGATCGCGTCGGACAGCGCATCGAGCATGATGGCCTCGTCCTCGCCCGGCGGACCGACTCGGTCGATCCAGGCATCGTCAACATAGACGTGGCAGGTGCCGCACTGGCGGACGCCGCCGCACAGCGCATCGATCCCATCGACGAGGTTGCCGATGGCAAGATGCATGACCGCCATGCCCTCGAAGTTGGTGCAGGTCTTTTCGCTACCGTCGGGCTGGACATAGGTGACGCGGGCCATCAGTTCGCACCCTTCGCGTGCGCGGGACATCCTGCCGCCGCCGCAACCGCATCAAGGTCGGCCGGCGCGCCCGCCGCGATGGCCCGCCGCTTGTAGCGCACCCGGCACGGCTGTTCGGGCCAATAGGTGCCGGCACCGGCGATCGGGCGCGGCGTGTCGATCAATTCCATGTCGTATCGCTGGAGCAGGATGGCGATCAGCGCCTTCATCTCCATCCGCGCGAAATTGACCCCGGCGCAGCGGTGCATGCCGCCGCCAAAGCCGATCAGGCTGTTCGATTCGACTTTGCTGTCCGCGCGTTCGGTGTTGAAGCGCTCGGGATCATAGTCGTCGGGGCGGTCGAAGATTTCGCTCATCCGGTGGCTGACCGAGGGCGCGAGCAATATCCAGTCGCCTTCGCGAACCTGATAGCCGTCGCGCTCGAAGTCGGCCGCCGCCTTGCGGATCATCGTGAAGGCGACGGGATGCAGCCGCTCGGTCTCGCGCAGCGCCAGATCCATCTTCTGCATCGCGATCGCCTGTTCCCAGCTGAGATCGGCGCCCGAGGCCGAACCCAATATGGTCCCGATCTCGCCCCGCAGCACATCCTGATATTCGCGGTTCTGGAGGATATCGATCATCGCCCAGCTGACCTGTCCCGCGGTCGTTTCATGCCCCGCCCAGACGAGGAGCAGGATCATGTGGATGATCAGCTCGTCAGGGATCGGGCGGCCGTCGGGATAGGTCGATGCCACCATGTCCTGGAAAAAATCAGCAGGCTCGACCGGGTTGGCGCGCCGCCGCCTGATCCAGTCGCCAAGGATTCGGTGAAGCTTTTTCTTGGCGGCCTGGCTGCGGCGCATCTTCTTCGTCGGGAGCCAGAGCGGCAGGACAAATTCCATCCCGCCGGAGAAGTCGCGAAACAGCTCGAAAAATTCATGACCCAGCTTCTGCTTGAAATCGCGCCCCATGAAGCTGTGCGCCGCGATGTCCATGACGACCGGCCCCAAGGTCGAGATAAGATCGAACTCCCCGCTGTCGCCGAGCCGGTGACAGAGCGCCATCGCCTCTTCAGCCATCACCGGCACATATTGCTTCATCGCCGAAGCCTTGAAGCGCGGCATGATGACCGCGCGCTGGTTCAGATACTCCTCCATCTCGGCAAAGGAGTAGAAATTGGGCGAGAACATCTTGTGGAAGAAGGGCATCGATTCGCGGATCGACAGCAGCTTGTCGGTTTCCTGAAAGACGAAGCGATTGTTATCGGGTCCGAGCATCACGACCATGTTCCGTCCGCCCATGCGGAACGAATAGATCGGACCATGTTCCTGATAGCCCCGGCGCAGCAATCCGACCGGATCCTTGAAGAAGTCTGTCAGGTGACCGAGGAGCGGAACGCCGCCGCGCATCGCGGGTGGCTGCATGGCGATTGCTGACATCGAATTTCTCCCTCTCGCGCCGGCATCGGGGCCGGCTTGCGATCGGGTATCGCGCCAGTGCCCCGCACCGCCGAGAGGGTCGCATGATTGTAGCGAATTTTAATCCTTGAAGGATCGGCGTTCGCGACTTTCGGCGCCGAACGCGCCCGCGGTGACATCGCGTGCGACCATCGGCAGCGGGATCGGGGTCGATGCGATCAGCAAGCCGACGTTGGTCTTCACCGCGGGCGGCAGCAGGGCATCGCGCGCGATCAGGTCGCGGACTTCGCGAAACAGGCTGACGAGCCGGCGTTCGAGCAGGATGCGCGAGGCATCGGACAGCTCGCCGATCTCGAATTCCCAGATCGAGCCCTTTGCCGAGAAGTCATATTGGAGAAACTCCTCCTTGACCCGCCGGTCGAAGAAACGCCGCATCGGCCCGCCGCGGCGCCAGCTGATGCTGCGCGCAGTCATCAGGCGGATGATGTTGCCGGGGAGCAACTGGATCAAGCCAATGCGTTCGAGCTTCATCAGCGCCGGGATCAGCACGGTCTGGTCGATGCCATAGTCGCGCTCGATCCGTTCGACGGTCCAGCCGCCGGTCGCGAGGTGAAAGCAGAAGAGCGCGAGCGGATCGTCGACCAGCGCCTGCTCCTGCGCGTCGCTGAGCATATCGGGCATCGCGGGCTGCGACGCGTCGGCAAGCCGCGCGAGTTCGAGAAAATTGATCCCGGCGAGTTCGCAGATTTCGTCGATCCGCGCGAGCGTGAAGCTGCGCTGCGCGAAGGTCCGACGAACGCTGGCGTGGCTGATGCCGAGCGCCGCCGCAACATCGGCATAGGTCAGCCCGCGCTCTTTCAGCACGCGCTTCAGCGCCTCGACCAGATAGTTGGACTGGCTGCCCAGCCCCGCTTTCGTCGTCATCATGACCCTCCAAATTCTACGCAAATCAGCATAATTTTTACAATACGACTTGCTTATGCGTTTTTCCATGCACAAACATGATGGCGATACGCATGGGAGAAATGATGATGTCCAATGAAGGGAAGATGGGATCGCTGCAAATGTTGCTGGACCAACGGACGATCGAGCAAGTCTACATTCGTTATTGCGAAATCGTCGACACCAAACACTTCGACGATCTGCACGAGGTGTTCACGGAAGATGCGACAGGCGACTATACGCAAGCGCTGGGTCCGGGCGTCATCAGCCCTGACCGCGTTAGCCTGATCGCCTCGATGCACGCGAACCTTGGCACCGATTCGAATTGCGGGCCGACGCATCACAATGTCGGCAATTTCCGTATCACCATCGACGGCGACACCGCGGCGGCCAAGGTCCATTATTATGCCGAACATCTCGGCCAAGGCGGCTATCCCGGCGAGCAATATTCGATGTGGGGCCAATATGACGACGAACTGGTCCGCACAGACAAAGGCTGGCGGGTCAGCAAGCGCATCTACACCTGCGCGATCAAGCGCGGAACGGCGGTGACAAGCGCGCGAGTCCCAAGTTCGCTTTGCTAGATCACCCTGCCCTCGAATCCGCAGAAACTGTGACAGAGCCGCGCATCGACGATGCGGTCGGGACATTCGGGGTCGAACCAGCGATCGATCCGCGCCCAGTGATAGGGGTGCATCATATAGGGGCCCATCAGCCCGCCGGCGTCGGCATATTCCTGTTCCCAGACGTGCGTCCAGCGGCGCGCGCCGATCGCCTCGTCGGCGCGGCTCAACTGCCAGTTGCGGATCGCGGGGATATAATATGGCATCATCCGCGTTTCCGCCTCGAAGCGCTCGACAAGGGCGGGGTCGGTGCCTTCATCGACGCTGAGCAGCAGCACGCGATAGATGCCGTTCGCAAGCTCGGGACCGGGCTTCCCACCCTCCCCGCTCCGATAGGCGACGCCGTCGACCGAGGCGACCGCGGGCGCGGCGAGCAGCGGCGCGAGCGCGGCATCAAAATCGGCGCGCTTCGCGGCATCGTCGAACGCGAAATGCGCGAGGAGGTCGCCGCCGAAATGGCTGCCGGCCAAGGTGGGTGCGACTAGCTGGCGATAGGCGGAGTGCGCCGTAGCCAGCGCGTGTATCTCATCGGCCAACGCCGACACACTCGCGGGATCGGACAGGGTGACGAGCCGCGTCAGCTTATACATCGCAGAGCCTTTCGATATCGGCAGGCGCCGAAGCGAAGAAACGCCGGCGACTAACCGCGCGCGCGTCGGCATCGGCCCACCAGGCGGCGACGTCAGGGTCATTGCCGCCGACAAAGCGCATCTGCCACCACGCCCCCGCGCCGGCGAGCGACCAGCGAAAGACGAGTGTGTTCGACTGATCGTCGAGCCACATCGGCGGGCTGACAAGGATCTGTTCCAAAGTCATCCCGCGTGCCCGAGCGCCGGGCGCATAGCGCGCCAGATAGTCGCTGAGCAGCGCCTTGCCTTCGCCGGGCTTCGCGACGATCTCGTCGATCGCATGGACCATCGGCGCTGCCGCCGTGCCATCAGTCGCCATGGGATGCCACCTCCAGGATGATCTTGCCGCGGACATGCTGTCCTTCGATGCGGCGATGCGCCTCGGCGGCTTCGCCGAGCGGCAGGATCTCGATCGCGGGCGGCCTCACCCCGCCCGCCGCGCATAATGCCGCCAGTTCCTTCAGATGCTGCGGCAGGCGCATGACAGCGTTCATGTTCGACAGGATGCTCACCCCGTTCGCCGCGGCATGCGCAACCTCATCGGCGCTCGCCTGCGACACCAAAGTCGCGATTTCGACATAGCGGCCGCCCGGCGCGACAATATCGACGGCCGACGGAAGCAGGCTGTCGAGCCCGACCGCATCGAGAACGAGATCGACCCCGCCCGGCGCCCAACGCCGCACCGCCTCTGCGACAGCGCCGGCGCGATAGTCGATCGCGTGGTCGGCGCCGAAACCCCGGACATAGGACATATTGTCGGGGCCTGAGGTCGCCGCGACGCGCGCACCGAGCGAGCGCGCGATCTGGATGCCGATGCTGCCGACGCCGCCCGCACCGCCGTTGATGAGCACGGTCTGCCCCGCCGACAATCCGCCGACATCGGCAAGCCCGCCATACGCCGTCGTCCCCGCGACCGGCAGCGCGGCCGCCTGCGCGAAGCTCCACCCGCGCGGCAAAGGCACAACAAAGGCCGCGTCGGCGATGCAATATTCGGCGTAGGAGCCATCGCGCCCCTGCCCCTGTTTCGACATGCCGAAGACACGGTCGCCGGGACCGAAGGCATCGACACCCTCGCCCACCGCCTCGACAATGCCGGCGAAGTCGAAACCGAGCACAAACGGAAAATGATAATCGATAAAGGCCGACAGCTTGCCGACCCGCGTTTTCCAGTCGGCGGGATTGACCCCGGCGCAGATGACCCGGACCAGCACCTCGCCCGCGCCGGCTTCGGGCGTGGGCAACTCGCCCCAGACAAGCTGTTCGGGACCGCCGAACCCGTTGATCACCATCGCGCGCATGCCGTTCTCCTTATCGACCGATGGCAAAGGGTCCGGCCGCGCCACGCGGCCGAACCCTGCCCCGTCAGCGCCGGAAGCTGAGCGTCACCCAGTAACGGCGCGGATCATTATAATAGCCCTCGACAAAGCCGAAGCTGGTCGAGGCGTCATAGCCCGCCGTCAGCACGCGCTTGTCGGTGATATTGTCGACCGCGAGGCGAAGCGACAGCCCCTTGGCGGGCAACGTGAATTCGGCGCTGGCGTTCAGGATCGCATGATCGGGCGCGCGCATCAGCGGCGAATTCTCGACATCGATCCACGTGAGGCTGCGATAGGCGGCGTCGAGCCGGAAGCTCGCGTCGACGCGGTCCGACAGCGCGGTCGAATAGACGATGCTGCTGCTCGCGGTGAGATCGGGCGCCTGCTTCGGATTGCGGAAGCTGACGTCGGTCGGAACGCCGCCGATCACCGAGGTGTAGCGCAGATATTTCGCATCGAGATAGCCGAACGCCCCGCTCAATCGCAGTTCGCGCGAGACGCGGACGTCGGCCTCGAGCTCGATCCCCTGGATCCGCGACTTGCCGGCATTGTCGGTGCGCACCACGATCAGCCCGGTGTTCGGGCTGACCGTCGAGATCAGCAATTGCTGATCCTTGTAATCGTTGCGGAAGGCCGAGAGGTTCAGCGTCACAAGCCCGCCGAGCGTCGTCTTCAGCCCCGCCTCATACGCCGTCAGATATTCGGGATCATAGGACCCGATTTCCTCGACCGAGGTCGGCCGCCCGTTGAAGCCGCCGCTGCGGAACCCCCGCGACCACGAGACATAGCCGAGAATATCGGGGGTGAATTTATACGAGAGCGACGCGCGCGGCGTGAACGCCTTCCAGTCCTCGCTCAGCCTGTACGAAGGCATGCCCGCGAGCAGCGGCTGCTGGCTGTAGATCCGCATCGCGGCCTGATCCCAGACCTTCTTTTCCCAGGTGTAGCGCGCCCCGACTTCGAGCGTCAGCGCATCGGTGACATCGAAAGTGGCGTTGCCGAACAGCGCATAATTGGTCGTCTTCTGGCGGTTGGCGAAGTCGATGTTGAAATCGAGCGCGGTCGCGAGCGCGGGATCGAAACCCGCCGCGATCAGGCGCGGATAAAGCCCGTCGGCGACGTAGAGCAGGGTATCGTCGCGCGATTTTTCGCGGAAATAATAGGCACCGAGCAATAGCGTGCCGCGATCGAACAGGTTGGTCGCATATTGCAGTTCCTGCGAGATCTGGCGCGCGCTTTCGTCGTGGATGTCGCCCGCATAATTGACCGCCGCCGACGCATCGCCGTCGCGCCCGAAAATCGCATGGACCCAGCGATAGGCGCTGATCGACTTCAAGGTGCCAGCGCCGAGATCGGCCGAGAGCGTCAGCGTCGCGTTCGCGGCATCGGTATCGTCGCGGTTGAGGAAATCACTGGTGTCGGTGCGGTTGATGCTGCCGGGCGCAGTGCAGCACGGCGCGATGAAGGCCGATTGCAGCCCCGAGAAGAAGGTCGGGGTGAAGGACAGCATGCTGTGCGGCGTGCTGTTCTGGCGGCGGCGGAGCCCGTCGACGGTCAGCACCGCATCGATCGGCGACGCGTCATAATGCAGCGTCAGCCGGCCCGCCTGGACATTGCGATTGCCGAGATTCTTGCCCGAGGGGACTTTCTGCCAACCCTCGCCCCATTCGCCGAGCGCGGCGACGCCGATCGCGAGATTGTCCGAAAGCCCCGCCTCGACATTGGCGCGCAGCCGGAGGTCGTTGAACGAACCATAGCGAACGTCGCCTTCGAGCCGGTCACCCGTCGGCACGCGCGAGACGACGCTGATCGCGCCGCCGATCGTATTCTTGCCGAACAGCGACCCCTGCGGCCCGCGCAGCACTTCGATCCGGTCGATGCCCAGAAGCTCGGTGGTCGCGCCAAAGCTGCGCGCGACATAGACGCCGTCGATATAGAGCGCGACCGCGGGGTCGGAGGTGATGATGAAATCATTCTCGCCGACGCCGCGGATGAAGGCCGAGACGCCGCCGCTGTTGCCGCCCTGCCCCGGCGTGAACTGAAGATTGGGCGCGACCTGGCCGACGTCGGTGACGCCGTCGAAGCCGCGAGAGTCGAGCTGTGCGCCGCCGATCGCGGTGATCGCAATCGGCACGTCCTGCAGCTTTTCCTCGCGCCGGCGCGCGGTGACGACGATCTCGGTGGATTCGTCTTCGTTCGCCACGTCCTCGGCGGCGGGCGCCTGTTCCTGCGCGAAAAGCGGATGCGCCGTGGCAAGCGCCACCAGTGCAACCGAAGCGCGCGCGAATTGCCTGTAATTTTTCATGCTTGCCCCTCTGCGACCCGGATCATTTTTCCGAGAGATTGCTTCCCTTATGCAGCGCGAATGGCATTACGTGAAACGCATTTCAACGCTAAATGACAATTTTATGTCATATATGCGTTTATGAATAAAGATTCCTGGTCGCATTTCATGGCTTTCGGCGCGGCAACGCGGGAGCCGCTATTTCGCGGCGACCGCAGTCTGCGCTCTGAAATGCGGGATCACATGCGTTCCGATGTTGCGGATCGTCTCCAGAATCACATCGTGCGGCACCGCGCCCATCTGGAAGAGAAAGAGGATCTCGTCGGCACCCGCGTCGAACAGCCGCTGGACGTAGCGGATGCAGTCGTCGGGCGTGCCATAGGCGTCCTGCACTTCCTCATAAGCGCCGGTGTGTTCGGACCCGATGGTGATCTTTTCCTCGGAAAGGAAGGCGACGACCGCCGCCTTTTCCTGCTGAAGGATCGCCGCCTGTTCATCGCCCGACAAATCTTCGACTGTCGGCTTGGGGCCGCCCTGATACCAGTATCCCAGCGATTCGACGAAGAAGCGCTGCCCGCGCAGACCGATTTTTCGCGCCTTTTCGCGGTCGTCGAGCACCAGCGCAGGACAGAGCGCCGCAAGATGCTCGGTCGGGCGGAAGCCGACCTGATCCTCGGCCTTGCGGCTCGCCCAGGCGGCGCGATAAATCGCATTCTTGCTCGCGATGTCGTCGGGCCCCGCAAAGCCGAGCACCAGCGCGCCGATGCCGCGCGCGCCCGCGGTGGTCAGCGCGTCGGCGCGCGTGCACGCCATATAGAGCGGCGGGTGCGGGTCCTGATACGGTTTGGGATGGATTGGGCGGCGCGGGATCTGAATATACTCGCCATCATGTTCGATCTCGTCCTGCACCATGATTTTCGGGATCAGGTACATCGATTCATCGATCATCGGCTGAAGAGCGCCAAGGTCATAGCCGAAGGTTCCCGCCTCCTGCTGCGTGCCGCCCTTGCCCATGCCGAAATGGACGCGGCCTTTCGATAGAATATCGAGCGTCGCGATGCGTTCGGCGACCTTGACCGGATGGTTCATCGCGGGCGGCAGACAGACAACGCCGTGCCCGATGCCAAGCCGCGTCGTCTTGCCGGCAAGAAAGGCGAGGAAGGTCTCGGGCGCCGACATATGCGCATATTGGGTGAGCGCGGTGTGCTCGACCGCCCAGACGGTGTCGAAGCCCATCGCCTCGGCGAGCAGCGATTGCTCGATAATCTCGTGGAAACAGCGCGCTTCGTTCGCGCGCGAAGTGTCCACCATCTGCGCTTCGTAAATGATCGAGAATTTCATGGCTGTCCGATCCTCTCCGTCATGCCGCGTTTTTTGCGAGCATAAGGCGCCCGTTCGCACCCGCTCCTCGTCCAATTGGATCAATTCGCCTGCCCCCGCCGGTGCTACGAAATCGGGCAACGACGGATGGAGAGAGGATCGAGATGGGCATGTTCGAGGGCAAGGTCGCGCTGGTGACGGGCGGCGCTTCGGGAATCGGCGTGGCGGCATCGCTGCGCTTCGCCGAAGAGGGCGCCGCGGTGATCGTGGCCGACATCAACGAAGCCGGCGCCGAAGCGATCGCCGAAAAGATACGCGCCGCCGGCGGCCGCGCGCGCGCCATCCGCTGCGACGTCAGCAGCGGGGCGGACAATGCGGCGATGGTCGCCGCGGCAAAGCAGGAGTTCGGCCGGCTCGACGCCGCCTTCCTGAACGCCGGCGCCTATGCACAGATTGTCTTCGAGGACACCGACGCGGCGACGCTCGACAGCATGATCGCGATCAACCTGAAGGGTGCATTTCTCGGCCTGCAAGCGGTGCTGCCCGCGCTCGAACCGGGCGGCGCCGCGGTGGTGACCGCCTCGACCTCGGGCATGATCGGCCTCAATGTCGCCGCGGCCTACAGCGCCGCGAAGCATGGCGTGATCGGCGCGGTGCGTTCAGCCTCGCAAAGCTTCGCGCGGCGCGGACTTCGGGTCAACGCGATCTGCCCCGGTCCCGTCGCGACCGCGATCCTCGGCGTGACCGAACAGGCACCGATCCAGCCCGCCGACGCGCTCGCGCTCCCGGCCGATGGCCTGCTCCTGCCGCAGCATATCGCCGAACTCGCCCTATTCCTGGCCAGCCCGCGCTCGGGCGGGATCAACGGCCAGGAAATTATCGCCGATGCGGGCTTCCTCGCCAGCTACCCGCCGATGCCCGAATGAGCCGGAGGGCGCGTCAGTCGCGCTCGACGCGGATGCGGCTGAGCCGGGTCCTGGCGATCAGCCAGCGCCCGCGCGCCTTGCGATAACAGTCGTGATAATGTCCGAAACCGTGGCGCGAGCGACCGGCAAGGTCGCTCCCCTCGCCCGCCCAGAAATGGTCGTCCATCGCCCATATGCCCTCGGCGTCGCGCGCGCCGGTGAAGCGGATTTCGAAGCTGTGGACATGATGGACCGTCGTGGCATGTTCGAGCGTCGCGGCGACCCCTGCGACAAAGGCGTCGGCGCCGTTGGTCAGCAATCCTTCGTCGGTTTCACCCGGCATTTCGCGGAAGTCGCCGATCATGTCCTCGGTCAGCAAGCTGCGCAGCAGCGTCCAGTCCTTGGTGTCGAGCGCGCGCACATAACGCGCCTTGAGCAACCTTATCTCCTCGATCGCAGCGAGGTTGACGGCTTCGGTCATCATCTATTCCCCTCCCAGGAAGGCGGCTCGATAGGCCGCGAAACGCTGTTCTACATCGGAGCGGTCCAGACCGAAATCCTCAAGCGCATATTTATGCGGCGCGCGATCCTCGCGCTTGTTCGCTTCGATCCATTCGGCCATGCCCGCGCGCACCGCGTCGGTGACGTCGACCCCCGCAGCCTCGAGCACGCGTACGCCCTCGCCGATCGGATCGCCCAGCAGATCGGCGTAGCGGACGTCGATGAAATTCTGCCCCGCGACCTGTCCGCGCACCGCCATGAAACGGTCGAGCAGCTCGGCGAGCCGCGGTACCCAGAAGGCGGCGACGCTCGCCGGATCGACGCGGTCGGACACCATCTGGTAGAGGCTGTGCTCCATGCTGCAATAGCTCGGCACCGTCGCGACCGGATCGCGGTGCGTCATCACGATCTTCGCCTCGGGGAAGACTTCGATCACCGCATCGAGCGCAAGCAGATGACCCGGGGTCTTGAGCACCCATTTCGCGCCCTTGCGGCTTTGGTCCTGCCATTGCAGCGACTGGAGGATCTGTTTGAGGTCGCGGTAGCATTGCACGCGGTCGTTTTCGGTCAGCCAGCGCGCATAGCCCGGCACATGATATGTCCCCTCGATCATCGTGCTCGAATAGAGCTGGCCGAGGATGATCAGTTCCTCGTCGGGCTGGTCGATGCTCATCGGATGGATCGACATGAGGTCGGGAATCGTCGCGAGCATATAGTCGAGGAAGCCGCGCGCGGCTTCGCGGCGCGGTTCGGGATCGCCGCGCGTCTCGCCCGGAAGGGGCGCGTAATTCTGCGTCTCGAACCAGCGCGTGCCGGTCATCCCCGGGGCCGAGGCGAGCATCCGGTGCAGCATCGTGCTGCCAGTGCGCGGGAGGCCGACGACGACCGCCGCGACCTCGACCTTCTCGCCCAGGATTTCGGGGTGGCGCTTGACAAGATCGACATGGCGCAGGCGGTTGACGAGGCCATTGACGATCATCGCCGAGGCGCTCGCAACGCCCGCCTCGCTGAGCCGGGCTTCGGTGTTGAGCGCGGGAATCAGCGCGTCGATATTGGCGAAGAACCAGGTATCGCCGAAATCCGAAAGCCCCGCCTGCTCGCGCGCCCGCGCCACCAGCACGTCGCGATTCGGCACTTGGCCAATTGCCTCTTTCACCGCACATCCTCTCTGCATTATGATAGCAATTTTATGTATGACATACGATATTCGTATTCACACATGCTATCATCTACGCAGAAAGAAGCAACACCCTTAGGTGCTGGAGCCACCCAATTCGGTCATCCCGGCGTGGAGCAGGTGGACGAGCTGCGACTGGCGCCGGGCGCCGGTCTTGGCGAAGATCGAGCGCAGGTGCGAGCGCGCGGTGTTGTGCGCGATGCCCAGCCGGTCGGCGGCTTCGACCAGCGAACCGCCCCCGGCAAGCGCCGCGGCGAGCATCGCCTCCATCCGCGTCAGCTGGAACAGGTCGCGAATCGCTTCGGGGTCGGGCGCCGCATCCTGCCCCGGATCGCTGATGAACAAGGCGAGCGCCGCGCCCTTGCCGCCGCGCATGAAGGCCGGGGTCGTCACCGCCTTGGCGACGACGCCCAGATCGCGCCGCCCCGAGGGCCGCTCGATACGGAAGCGCTGCGGCGGCGCGGCGGCGGGGTCGGCCTCGGCGCTGAGCAATTTGAGCAGTTTTTCGAGCGTACGGTGCGCGCTGCCCGCCGCCAGCCGGAGCCGCCCGCCCGCCAGCGTCAGCCCGTCTTCCTCGGCCAGCAGCCGCTCGGCGACCGCGTTGGTGCGGATCACCTTGCCGTCGTGGTCGAGGGTGATCGCCGCGACGCCCATCTGTTCGACAACGCCGCGATAGACGCCATGCTCGGCGCCCGACGCCTGCAACCGTTCGAACAGCTGGATGGCATGGCGCAGATGCGGAACGAGCGCCTGCAGCGCATCGCGTTCGGCGGCGCCGAAATCGTGACGGCTGCTGTCGCGCGTCACACGAAGCCGTGCCTCGAACCCGCTGTCGAAACGCAGGTCGACGCCCAGAATCTGGTCACCCCCCGCGGCTTCGAGGAAGTCACGCCAGAAATCGCTCGTGCGCGCCGCGCCCTGCACAAAGTCGCTGAACGACAGGACCTTGCCTTCGGGCAGCCCCTTGAACGGGTCGCTGGCAAAGAAGCTTTCGGCATAGTCTTCGCTGGTTTGCGGATCGGCGTCGGGGGTCACGATCGTCCCGGGCTTGCGCGTGCCCGGCATCGTCAGGATCAACGTCGCATAGGTGCCGTCGAGATGGAGCGCGAGACCGCGCAGGAAATCTTCCCACGGCGTGTCCGTCAGCAAGCCGCCGAACAGGTCGGCGAGCAGCTTCGAAAATTCCGCGGCCGATCCGCCTGCCTTCACCATCGCACCTTCATTTCCATCCATTCCATCCCACAAGCCGGAGAGTTTTGCCATGCCCATTGACCCCGCCCTCGCGCCGTTGCTCGATATGATGAACGCGCTGCCGCATTTGAACGCGCCCTTCGATCCCGCCGCGCTGCGGCTGGCCGACGAACAGCCGATGCCCGTGCCCAAGGCCGGCGTCGCCGAGGTCCGCGACGTCACGCTCGATACCAGCGCTGGATCCGTGAACGCGCGCCTTTATCACCCCATGCCCGGGACGACGCTGCCGCTGCTCGTCTTCATCCACGGCGGCGGCTGGGTGTTCGGAACGCTCGATACCCATGATCCGCTGTGCCGCGCGCTCGCCGCGGCCGCCGAGATCGCGGTGCTCTCGCTCGAATATCCGCGCGCGCCCGAGCATCGCTTTCCGACCGCGCTCGACACCGTTCGCGCCGCCGTTGTGACCGCGGTCGAACAGGCCGACACTCTGGGCATCGACGCCGGCCGGATCGCGGTCGGCGGTGACAGCGCGGGCGGCAATTTGTCCGCCGCGCTGTGCCTCGCCACCCGCGACGAGGGCGGCCCGGCGATTGCGCACCAGCTGCTGCTCTATCCCGTGGTCGACAATGACTTCACCCGCGCCTCCTATGTCGAAAACGCCACCGGCTATATGCTGAGCAGCGAAATGATGCAGTGGTTCTGGGCCCAATATCTGGGCGACGCCAGCCGCGACGCCGGCGCGCTTGCGACCCCGATCCGCGCCGACAGCCTCGCCGGCCTGCCGTCGGCGACGATCGTCACCGCCGAGTTCGATCCGCTGCGCGACGAAGGCACCGCCTATGCCGAGCGACTGAAGGCGGCGGGCGTGGCGGTGACGCATGACCATTTCCCCGGCGTGATCCACGGCTTTGCCAGCATGCTGGGCATGCTGCCGCAGGCCGACGTCGCGGTGGGAACGGCGGCCCGGGGATTGCGGGCCGCCTTCGCGATGGAAGCCGCGGCGTAACGGCGGCGCCGGGGTCTGCGCCTTCGCGTCAGACCCCGTAGCCGCCCGCGACCGCAATCTGCTGCCCCGTGACATAGGCAGCTTTGGACGAGGCAAGGAAGACAGCGGCATGACCGATTTCCTCGGGACGACCCCAGCGCTTGAGCGCGAGATTCTTGTGAACCTCGGCGGTCCATGCGTCGTCGAACACGCCCTGTTTCGACAGCTCGAGAAACATGCCGGCCTCGATCACGCCGACGAGGATGGAGTTGGCGCGGATGCCATGCTTCCCCTCCTCGCGCGCGATGCCCCGGACCAGCGCTTCGTTCGCGGCCTTGGGCGCGACCGACAGGCCGTCCTTGTCAGGCCAGCGCAGGTCGCCCGCCGAACCCAGATGAACGAACGAGCCGCCACCCTGCGCGCGCATATGCGGAAGGATGCGATGCACCGCGCCGAAAAAGCCGTGGACCTCGACGTCGATCGCGCAGCGCCATTGTTCGGGGGTTGTGTCGGCGAGATGGACCTGCGCGACCAGCGGGCCGGCGCCCCACAGCATGGTGTGGATGCGCCCGTGCGCGGCGACGGCGCCCGCGATGGTCGCGGCCAGTGCGGCGTCATCGGTGACGTCGCACTGATGCAGGCTCGCCTTGCGCCCCGACGCCTCGATACGCTCGGCCAGCGCCTCGGCCTCCGCCTGTTTCGAGCGCCATGCGATCGCGACGTCGCTCCCCGCCGCCGCGAATTCACCGGCAACCGCCGCGCCGATGCCACCGGTCGCACCGAAAATCAGCGTCGCGCCCTCGGGAAACTGCGAACCTTCACTCATCTTCACCCTCCTTGAACCACAAAATATTGCATAATGTCGATAATAGTGAGATATGTTATCGAAATGCGATGGTATCGCAAGTTTTCAAAACGCATAGTGACAATGCCTAGCGCAAAACTGGGCATGAATGGGAGATTTCCAATGGCGACAACCGCAGACTATGGGCTGGGCGACCAGGCATTTCCGCGCGGCTGGTTCATGATCGCCGCCGCCGCCGAGCTGGAGGGAACAACCCCGCTGGCCGTCCGCTTTTTCGGCCGCGACCGGGTGCTCTATCGCGGCGAGTCGGGGCAGGTTTATCTGGTCGACGCCTATTGCCCGCATATGGGCGCGCATCTGGCGAAGAACGAAACGAGCTTCGTGATCCGCGACAATGAGCATGTGCAGGGCGAATCGATCCGCTGCCCCTATCATGGCTGGCGCTTTGGCCCCGACGGCAAGTGCAACCAGATCCCCTATTCGCCGCAGAAGATCCCCGCGGCGGCGAAGCTCGAAAACTGGCCGGTGATCGAGCGCGCGGGCTGCATCTGGATGTGGCACGACCCCGAAGGGCTCGAACCCGAATATGAGCTGCCGCCGTTCGAGGAATATGATCAGCCGCATTGGGTGAAGTGGGAGCTCGACCGGCTGGGCGAGCTCGCCAGCCATCCGGTCGAGATCCTCGACAATATGGCCGACCGCGCCCATTTCGAACCCGTCCACGGCAATGACGCGGTCGACGTCTTCGAGAATGATTTCGACGGTCACCGCGTCGTCCAGCGGCTGCGCGCGGGGCACCGCACGCTCCAGGGCGACGCCCCGCTCGAAACCGACACCTGGTATACCGGGCCGGGCATCCTGCAATCGCGCATGTCGGGGCAGTTCCCGTCGATCATCATGATCGCGCACACCCCCGTCGACGACGGGGTGGTGAAGGTGTGGCACGCGCTGCTGGTCAAGGTGCACAATGCCGAGCCGACCGCGGACGATGTCGCGATGGCGCGCGCCTACCAAGCCGCGGCCTGCGCCGCCTTTGCGCAGGATTTCGAAATCTGGTCGAACAAAAGGCCGTGCATCAATCCGATGGCGGTGCAGGGCGACGGCCCGATCGGCAAATTGCGGATCTGGTATCGCCAATTCTACAACAGCCGCGCGCGCGCCGAGGAATTCCAGAAGCGCGTCAACGGCACGCACGTCACCCGCGGCACCTTGTCCGCGCCTTTCGAACAGAAGGTCGCCTGACGGCGGCATAACAGACAGAAATCAGGAGAAAATGCGTGGCAAGACTCGCGGGTAAAGTTGCGATCGTAACGGGTGCGGCACAGGGCATGGGCGCCGCGACCGCGCGGCTCTTCGCCGCCGAGGGCGCCAGGGTGGTGCTCTGCGACGTGATCGAGGACAAGGGACAGGAAACCGCGAGCGAAATCGGCGAGAGTGCCGTCTTCCAGAAGCTCGACGTGCGATCGGAGGCCGACTGGGAACGCGTGGTTGCCGACACGGTCCAGCGCTTCGGCAAGCTCGATATATTGATCAACAACGCCGCGATCGTGCATTTCAGCCCGATCGAGGCGATGCCCGCCGAGGACATCGAGCGCGTCCTCGCGATCAATGTGATGGGAACGATGCTCGGCGCCAAATATGCCGCGCGCGCGATGACCGGGGCCGGCCGCGGTGTGATCGTCAACATCTCTTCGGTCGACGGCCTGCGCGGCTGCAACGGCCTGTCGGCCTATACCGCAAGCAAATGGGCGGTGCGCGGGCTGTCGAAATCGCTCGCCTATGAGCTGGGGCCGCGCGGCATTCGCGTCTGCACCGTCCACCCCGGCGGCGTGAACACGCAGATGGGCAACCCGACGGGGCTGACTGGCGACGCGCTCAATGTCGGCTATGAGCGCGTCCCGCTCCAGCGGATCGGCGAGCCCGAGGAAATCGCACGCGCCAGCCTGTTCATCGCCTCCGACGATGCAAGCTATATCAGCGGCGCCGAGCTGGCGGTCGATGGCGGCTGGTCGGCGGGCTATTATCAGCCCTTCCTGCCCGGCGCACCCGCCAGTCTGAACGGACAGCCCTGAACATGCTGGCGGGCAAGGTCGCACTCGTCACCGGCGCGGGCCAGGGTGTCGGGCGCGGCATTGCCCGCGCGCTTGCCCGGCGCGGCGCCCGGATCGCACTGGTTGGCCGGACGCCCGCCAAGCTCGAAGCGGTGGCGGCCGAAATCGGCAGTGATGCCGCCGCCTTCGCTACCGACGTCAAGGACGCGGAATCGATCCGCGCCGTGGTGGACGCGGTCGCGCAGCGCTTCGGCGCGATCGACATCCTCGTAAACAATGCGCAGGAGGTGCCGCTCGGACCGCTGCTGTCGGTCGAGGATGCCGCGTTCGAGGCGGGTTTCACCTCTGGACCGCTGGCCTCGTTCCGGTTGATGAAAGCCTGTCATCCGCACCTTCTGCGCCGCGGTGGCGGCACGATCATCAACCTCGCCAGTTCGGCTGCCGTACGCTGGGACATGGCGAATTACGGCGCCTATGCCGCTGTGAAGCAGGCGGCGCGCGCGCTGACCCGCGCCGCCGCGGCCGAATGGGGGCCCGACGGCATCCGCGTGCTCACCATCGCGCCGCACGCCAATTCGCCGGGCCTGCAAGGCTGGATCGAAAATAACCCGGACGAGGCCGAGGCATTTTTCCGGACGATCCCGCTGCGCCGCGTCGGCGATTGCGAGGATGATATCGGCAATGCGGTGGCGGCGCTGTGCGGCCCCGACCTCAGCTATCTGACCGGGGCGACGATCCCGCTCGACGGTGGGCAAGCCAATTTCGGCTGAAGGAACGAGCAAGATGAGCGCCGCCGACATCATCGAAATCCAGCAGTTGCTCGCCGCCTATGTCTTTGCGATCGACGCCAAGGATTATGACGCGCTCGACGCGGTGTTCACGCCGGACGCCGCGATCGACTATCGCGTCACCGGCGGCGCTGAGGGCAGTTGGGCGTACATCAAGCCGTGGCTGGCCAAGGCGCTCGCTCCCTTCCCCGTCACCCAGCATCTGATCGGCCTGCCGCTGATCCGGCTCGATGGCGACCGCGCGACCGCGAAGACGATGCTGTTCAACCCGATGCAGCTGGCGCGGCCGGAGGGCGATCATCTGTTCCTGCTCGGCTGCACCTATGTCGACGATCTGGTGCGCACGCCTGCGGGCTGGCGGATCGCGAGCCGCACCGAAGCGGATTTCTGGGTCAAGGATCCGCCCGCCGATTTCACCCCCGAGCCCGCGCCATGAGCGCCGCCGATCCCTTCGACCCGGTCCGCATCGGGCCAATCGCCTTGCGCAATCGCTTCATCCGTTCGGGGGCGAACGAGATGATGAGCAAGGCGACCTTCCCGACGCGTGCGCTCATGGATTTCCACCGCGCCTATGCCCGCGGCGGCGTGGGGATGACGACGCTCGCTTATCTCGCGGTGTCGCCCGACGGACGCACGCTGCCCGGACAGGGGATGCTGAGCCGCGAAAGCGTGCCGCATTACCGCGCGGTCACCGATGCGATCCACTCCGGCGGCGCCAAGGCGTCGGCGCAGATCACCCATGGCGGCAGTTTCTGCCAGATCGACGACCTGTCGACCCCGCGCGCGATGTCGGCATCGGCCGGGATCGACAAGATGGGGGTGCTGAAGGGCCGCTTTTTCCAGCGCGCGATGACGCGCGCCGACATGGAGATGGTGACGGGCGAGTTCGTACGCGCCGCCGAGCTCGCCGAAGAAGCGGGTTTCGATGCGCTCGAAATCCATATGGGGCACGGCTATCTGCTCAACCAGTTCATCTCGCCGCTCTCCAACTTCCGCAAGGATGGCTATGGCGGATCGGCCGCGAACCGCGCGCGCTTTCCCGCCGAGGTGCTGGCGGCGGTCAAGCGGGCGACCGGCGGGCGGCTCGCGATCCTTGCCAAGATCAACCTGACCGATGCGGTGCCGGGCGGCGCGACGGTCGACGACGCGATTGTAACCGCGCGCGCGCTCGAAGCGGCGGGCGCCGACATGCTGGTGCTGTCGGCGGGGCGCAATATCGAAAGCACCTGGGCGATGTTCGGCAGCGCACTGCCCTATGACGACCTTGCCGCGATGCAGGGCGGGTGGCTCGCGAAACTACAATTCGCGGCCCTGAAGCGCAGCGTGCCGAAACTGCCGCCGTTTCACGAAAATTATCTGATGGAGCCCGCGCTGAAGCTGAAAGCGGCGCTCGGCCAGACGCCGATGAAGCTCGCCTATCTGGGCGGCGTCCAGTCGCTCGCCGGGGCGCGGCAGGCGGCGGCCGAAGGGTTCGATGCGATCGCGCTGGCACGCGCGCTGATCCACGATCCGGCGCTGATCGCGAAATGGCAAAGCGGGACCACCGATGTTTCGGGCTGCACCGCGTGCAACCGCTGCGTCGCCGCGATGTACGGTCCGTCGGGAACGCATTGCCCGGAGGTCGGCAACGCGCTCGATCCCGGACTCAAGGACATTTTTGCGGGAGAGAAATATGCCAAGCCTGCTTGAGAACAAGGTCGTCATCATCAGCGGGGTCGGCCCCGGCATGGGGCAGGCGATGGCGCGGATCGCCGCCGCCGAGGGCGCGAAAGTCGGGCTCGGTGCGCGCAACCGGGATTTCATCGACGCGGTCGCAGGAGAGATTCGTGCGAACGGCGGCGAGGCCGTCGCGGTGCCGACCGACGTCGGCGATGCGGGCCAGTGTGCGGCGCTGGCGAAGGCAACCGCCGACGCGTTCGGGCGGATCGATGGGTTGGTCAACACCGCCTATATCCACGGCGAATGGGTGACGGTGGACGAGGCCGATCCCGAGGATTGGGCGCGCGTGTTCGACGTCAATTGCCTCGGCGCGCTCCGGATGACGCAGGCGGTGCTGCCCGCGATGAAAGCGCAGGGCGGCGGCGCGGTGGTCAACGTCGCCACCATGTCGCAGGTCAATCCCTTTCCCGGCGAGGGTGGCTATGCCACCGGCAAGGGCGGGCTCACGACCATGACCAAGCATATGGCCAAGGATCTTGGCCGCTTCGGCATCCGGGTCAACGCGACGCGGATGGGCTGGATCGGCGGCAAGCCCGTCTATGACTATATCGACCGCGCAGAAGCGGCCGGCCAGGACCGCGATACGGTGATCGGCGAGATTACCGGGCGCATCCCGCTCGGCGTCATTCCGCCCGAGGAGGATTGCGCGAAAAGCGTGCTCTTCTTCCTCTCCGATTATGCAAAAATGGTCACCGGCGCGACGCTCGACGTCAACGGCGGCCAGTATATGGCGCCATGACGATGACCGAGAGCCCTATCCTGTCGCCCGATGTCTGGCGCGATTTCTGCCGGCGGCTCGAAGCCGCGGGCGAGATCGTCACCGGCGCCGACGCCGCCGCCAACCCGCTCGACCGCGCCGAGGGTTATCGTTACCTGACCCGGCTGCTGCGCATCGCGCTCGACATGCAGCTCGAACATGCCGATCCCGATTTTCCGAGCTTCTACGCCGCCTCGCACGAGACGGCGAAGATCGGCGCCGACAATCCCGACAATATCTATATGAACGCGACCGTGTCGGGCGCGCGGCGTTACCGCATCCGGGGCCGGCGCGGCAGCGTGCCGATCCTGAGTTTCGGCACCAAGGCCAATCGTTATGCCGTCGACGGAACGATGGCCTCGACCGGCGAGCTCGATTCAGCCGACATGGCGGTCGCCCCCGACGGATCGTTCGAGATCATCGTCAGCCGCGAAAAGGCCGAAGGCAACTGGCTGCCGCTCGCCGGCGACAGTTCGATGGTGATCGTGCGCCAGACCTTCCTCGACCGCGCGAACGAGGTGCCGGCGACGGTGACGATCGAGGCGATCGACGGCCCTGCGCACCCCGCGCCGCTGTCGGCCGACACGCTCACGGCGGCGCTGGAACGCACCACCGCCTTTGTCACCGGCACGGCGCGGACCTTCGTCCAGTGGACCGAGGATTTTCGCGCGAACCAGATGAACCGGCTGGCGACGGCCGACCAGACGCCCTTTTTTCGCGCGGGCGGCGATCCGACGATCTTCTACCTCCATGGCTGGTGGCAGCTTGAACCCGGCGAGATGCTGCGGATCGATACGCGCGTGCCCAAGTGCAGCTTCTGGAATTTCCAGCTCGACAATTACTGGATGGAATCGCTCGATTATCGCCATCACCGCATCCATGTGAACGGGCACAGCGCGCGGCTGAACGACGACGGCACGCTGACGCTGGTCGTCGGCCCGCACGACCCGGGCTTTGGCAACTGGATCGATACCGCGGGGCACCATCAAGGCACCATGTTGCTGCGCTGGATCGGCGCCGACGACCATCCCATTCCCGAAAGCAGGATAATCCCCATCGATGACCGACCTTGAATCCCGCATCGCGCGGCTCGAAGCCGAAAGCGACATCCGCCGCCTGAAGGCGCGTTACCTGAATGCCTGCGACGCCAAGGATGTGGACGCAATCCGCGCCTGCTTCACCGACGACGCGGTGATCGATTTTCCGCCCGTGGGCGAATTCGACCTCGACGGGCTGATCGGCGTGTTCACGCAGATGGCGGCGACGACGCCGATCACCGACGTGCATCAAGGGCATAACGCCGAGATCGAGGTGAAGGGCGATGAGGCGAGCGCGCGCTGGAATCTGGGCTATGCGACCTATGACCCGCGCAGCCAGAGCTTCCGGCTGCTCGCGAATTTTTATCACGACCGCTATCGCCGCACCCCCGAGGGGTGGCGGATCAGCTACACGCGGTCGGAACCGCGCGCGATCGTCGACGGGACTTTGGCGGAGGACGGGATCAAGGCGAGTTGGGTGGCGGCGTAAAACGATCGGTTGCCGCGCTCTCCATCATCGTCACCCCGGACTTGATCCGGGGTCCAGCTTGAGGACGAAGTCGATCGACGCGTCAAGAAAAGCGGGATCCCGGATCAAGTCCGGGATGACGAAAGGGAGATGGAGCAACGGCCGCTTTCCGCCCCTCAACGGTCGTTTCGGGCATTTTTCTGCGATCGATAAAGACCACGCTCAATCGACCAACGCGCACCAGCGATAGTCGTGCTTGATGAAATTCTGCCCGAGGCTGTAGCGGACACGCCGCACACCGGGGATCTTGTCGATCGTCTGGTGCAGGAAGTCGGTCAGCTCATTGCCGTTTTCGACCAGCGTCATCGCGAGCACGTCGGCGCGGCCCAGCGTCGTCGCGACAAAGCCGATCTCGGGCAGGCTCGCCAGGCTCTCCGCAACCTTCTCGATATCGGCGGCGGTGTCGGCTTCGACCCAGAGATAGGCGAGGATCGGGTTGCGGAGCCGGTTGGCGTTGGTGACCGCCGCGACGCGGATCACCCTGTTGTCGAGCAGCCGCTTGAGGCGCGAGCGGATCGTGCCTTCGGTCAGGTCGAATTCGCGGCCGATCTCGCGGTTCGAAACGCGCGCGTCGTGGCCGAGCCGCTCGATGATCTTGTGATCGAGCTCGTCGAGGCTGATCCTGGCGCTCATAGCGGTGCCCACTCCGGATTATATTTGAAAACCTTGAGCGCGAGGCTGGGGAACAGCCGTTCGACCCCGTCGATCTTGGCGATCACGCCGGTCAGGAGATGCTGCATCTCCTCCAGCGTTTCGGCCACCACCTGAATCTCCAGGTCATGCGTTCCAATCGCGACGTTGACGGTGATGACGCGTTCCAGCTCGGCGATCTCGGCGCCGACATCGCCCGCGGATCGGCCTTTCACCTGCACCCCAACGGGTGCCAGATAGCCAAAGCCCATCGCCGAAAGGTCGCGCATCGCGACGACGCGCACCATGCTGGCATCCTCGAGCCGGCGCAGCCGCGTGCGCACCGTCGCCTCGTTCAGCCCCATCTCGCGCGCGATGTCGCGGTTTGCGATCCGGCCGTTCTTGCGAAGCGCGGCGATGATCTGCTCGTCGACCTCGTCGAGCGCCGGCAGCCCGTCACCCTGGTTCGCGTTCGCGGCCTTGCCCCGCGTCCTTTTTCCGGCCTTGGTTGCGGTGCGCAACGCCTGTTCTCCCCAGCTAAACCAGCATCCTGTGCGATGGCGCGTCGACGTCATCGATATGCGTCCACAGACCGTATCGCCGCGCCACTGTCAACATTCATCGATTGCAGCGCAGAATATATAACGGTTTGCGTAAAAATTTTATCTTTCAAAAACGCAATCATTATGTAGAATCGCATGCAGGCCGGAAAGCGCGAGTTTTTCCGGGGCAGGCACGCAGGAGCAATAGAGTGGCGGTTCACGAAGTCGATATATTGGTGATCGGCTCGGGCGCCGGGGCTTTGACTGCGGCCTTCACCGCTGCCGATGCCGGCGCCGACGTGCTGGTTGTCGAGAAAAGCGCGCGTTATGGCGGGACGTCGGCGACGTCGGGCGGCGGCATCTGGATCCCGAACAGCGACGACGCGCGCGCCAAGGGCCATGCCGACGATCCGAAGGAAGCGCTGGGCTATATCAAGACGCTGATCGGCGACGACGTGCCCGAAACCAGGCTTGCGACCTATGTCGACAATGCACACCGGATGCTGCGCTATCTCGAGGAACGGTCCGAGGTCCGCTACACCGCCTACGCCTATTCCGACTATCATATGGACGTCGCGGGCGCGCGCGACGGGTGGCGGACGCACGACCCGATCCCGCTGATGGCCGACCGGCTGGGCGCCGATTTCGAGCGGATGGAGCCGCCGCACACGCTGACGCTGACCTTTGGGCGCTTCACCTGGACGATGGAGGAAGCCAAGCTGCTCCTGACCATGAGTCCCGGCGCCAAGCCGCTGCTGTTCAAGCTGATGCTCAAATATATGTTCGACCTGCCCTGGCGCTTCAAAACCAAGCGTTCGCGGCGCCTGACCGGCGGCAACGCGCTGATCGGGCGGCTGAAGCTGTCGATCGACAAAAAGGGCGTGCCGCTCTGGCTCAATGCGCCGATGGTCGAGCTGGTCCAGGGCAAGGGGGGGATCACCGGCGCGATCGTCGAACGCGACGGCCAGCGGATCGAGGTTCGCGCGCGCCGCGGCGTGATCATCGCGAGCGGCGGCTTCGACCATGATGCCGCGCTGCGCGAAAAATATCTGCCGCAGCCGACCTCGGCCGACTGGAGCGCGGGGGTACCGAGCAACACCGGCGACGGCCTGAAGGCCGGGCTCGCGGTGGGCGCCGCGACCGCGCTGATGGATTCGGCCTGGTGGGGCCCCGGCTTCCTGCTCGAAGGCGAGGACCGCGCGCGAATCATGTTCGTCGAACGCGCGCTCCCCTCCTCGATCATCGTCAACCAGGCGGGCAAGCGCTATATGAACGAGGCGGCATCCTATCATGTCGCGGGGGGCGAGATGCACCGCTGCAACACCCCCGAGGCGCCCACCGCCCCCTCCTGGTTCGTGTTCGACGCGCGTTATCGCGGCAAATATATGCTCGGCCCGATGATGGCGGGCAAGCCGTCGGCCGACGGCCACATCCCCGAGGCGATGCGCAAGATATTGAAGAAGGCCGGAACCCTTGCCGGGCTGGCGAAGGAGATCGGGGTCGACGCCGCCGCGCTTTCCAAGGAAATTGCGCGCTTCAACGCCAATGCGCTCAAGGGCGAGGATCCCGATTTCGGCCGCGGCGCCTCCGCCTATGACCGGCATTATGGCGATGCCTCGGTAACGCCGAATCCGACGCTCGCGCCGATCGCCGAGGCGCCCTTCTATGCCATCCCGATCTATCCGTGCGACCTTGGCACCAACGGCGGACTGCTCACCGACGACAACGGCCGGGTGCTGGGCGAGGACGGCAGGCCGCTGGGCGGGCTCTATGCGATCGGCAACGCCTCGGCCGCCGCGATGGGGCGGACCTATCCGGGCGCGGGCGCGACGCTGGGCCCGGCGATGACTTTCGGCTGGCTTGCTGCGCGCCACGCGATGCGGGTGAACAGCTGATGGGTATGTTCAAGGTCATTTCACTATTGAAGGCGCGCGCGGATATCAGCCGCGCGGCCTTTATCGACTATTATGAGACCCGGCACGCGCCCCTGGTGCTTGAATTGATGCCTAATATCCTCGCTTATCGCCGCAACTATGTCGCGGCCGAGGGCAGCATCGCCTTCGATCTGGCCCCGCCTTTCGACTATGATTCGGTGACCGAGATCTGGTTTCACGACCGTGCGGCCTATGACGAGGCGCTCGCTGTGCTGATGAGCCCCGCCAATGCCGCACGGCTGGCGGCGGACGAGGAACAATTCCTCGACCGATCAAAAACCCGGCTTATCGTGGTCGACGAGCGCGCAAGCGCGCTCGTCGCTGACTGATCCCTCAGCGCGCCAGATAGCCGCCGTCAACCGCGAGCGGGTGGCCGGTGATGAAGCTTGCCTTGTCCGAGCAGAGGAAGATCACCGCGTCGGCGATTTCATGCGCTTCGCCGATGCGGTTCATCGGGTGCATTTCGGCCACGAAGCGCGCCGCGGCTTCTTCCTTCACCACCGCGTCGACCATCGGGGTGCGGATCGCACCGGGGCAGACCGCGTTGATGCGGATACCCTGCGCGGCGTAGCGCATCGCCGCCGAGCGGGTGAGCCCGATCACCGCATGCTTCGACCCGCAATAGCCAGCGCCCCCGGCCCCCGCCATGCCCGCGATCGACGCGGTGTTGACGATCGCGCCGCGCCCCGCCTTTTCCATATGGCGCAGTTCCGCGGCCATGCAGAGCAGCAGCCCGCGCTGATTGACCGCGATGGTGCGATCATAGGCGGCAAGGTCGCCCCACGGCGTTTCCATTCCCTCGAGCGAGACCCCGGCATTGTTGAAGGCGCAATCGAGCCGTCCCCAGCGCGTGACAATATCGTCGACAAGGGCGTCGACCGCGCGCCCATCGGTGACGTCAAGCGCGCCATGATGCGCCTCGCCGCCCTCCGCGCGGATCAGCACGGCGGTTTCGGCGGCGCTGTCGCCATTGAGATCGCCGATCGCGACCTTCGCGCCCTCGGCGGCAAAGGCCAGCGCGGCGGCGCGGCCGATGCCGCTGCCCCCGCCGGTGACGAATGCGGTTTTTCCTTCGAACAACAGCGCCATCGCTGCCTCCTTTTGATTCAGACGATTTCGAACAGGCCCGCGGCGCCCATGCCGCCTGCGACGCACATCGAGACGACCGCATAGCGGACGCCGCGGCGCTTGCCCTCGATCAATGCGTGGCCGACGAGGCGCGAGCCCGTCATCCCGAACGGATGACCGATCGCGATGCCGCCGCCGTTGACGTTGAGCTTGTCGGGGTCGATCCCGAGCTTGTCGCGGCAGTAGAGCGCCTGGCTGGCGAACGCCTCGTTGATTTCCCAGACGCCGATATCGTCGATCTTGAGGCCGGCGCGTTCGAGCAGCTTGGGGATGGCGAAGACCGGGCCGATGCCCATTTCCTCGGCCTTGCAGCCCGCAACCTGAAAACCGCGATATATGCCGAGGATCGGCAACCCTTCCTTCTCGGCCATCGCGCGGTCCATCACGACCTGCGCCGAGGCGCCGTCGGACAGCTGGCTGGCGTTGCCCGCGGTGACATGGCGGCCTTCCTTGACGACCAGCCCGTCCTTGAACACGGGTTTCAGGCCCGCGAGCTTTTCGGCGGTGGTGTCGCCGCGCACGCCCTCGTCATGCGCCAGCGTCAATTCTTCCTTGCCGACCTCATGGCCTTCCTTGTCGAATAGCGCTTTTTGAACGGTGATCGGCACGATTTCGTCGGCAAACTTTCCCGCGGCCTGCGCCGCGCCGGCGCGCTGCTGGCTGATCGCGGCGAAGGCGTCCTGCGACTCGCGGCTGACGCCATAACGGTCGGCGACGATCTCGGCGGTCTCGATCATCGCCATATAGGCGTGGGGGTCGGCGGCCTTGATGAACTCCGACCGATTGCGAAAGGCCGGGGTGTGCTTGTTGAGGGTGAGCGAAATGCTCTCCATCCCGCCCGCGACCGCGACGTCGATCTCGTCGGCAATGATGCCACGCGCGGCGAGCGCGAGCGCGTTGAGCCCCGACGAACATTTGCGGTCGAGCGTGAAACCCCCGGTCGAATCGGGAAGCACCGAGCCATGGACCGCCAGCCGGCCGAGATTATAGCTCTGCGTGTTCCAGTGGTTGCCGACGCCCAGATAGACGTCGTCGACGCGCGCGGGATCGATCCCGGCGCGCGCGATCGCGGCGTTGACGACATGCGCTGCCAGCACCGGCGCCTCGGTGTCGTTGAACGCACCGCGATAGGCTTTGCCGACGCCGGTGCGCGCGGTCGAAACGATGGCGGCTTCGCGTGCCATCTCAGGCCTCGACTGCGCGCATGTTGGCGGGGCTCCAATAGGCGCGCATCTCGGTCACCTTGCCTTCGCCGTCGAACTTGAAAGTGTCGATGACCTCGATTTCCTTCGGGCCGCCGAAATCGACAAGCACGGTGAAGGCGAAGGCCGCATAATCGCCGCCGGTGCGCACCGGGCCGTCGAGGCGAAGCTTGGCGCCCGCCTGCATCGACATCGTATAAAAGGCGTGGATCGCGTCGCGTCCTTGGTGGATCGGGGTGCCGATCGGATCCTCGACCGTCGCGTCGTCGGCATAAAGGCCCGACGCCATCGCGGCGTCACCTTTGTCGAACGCTTCGACATAGCGCTCGACGGCGCGGACCATTTCCTCGTGGCTGGGCATGATGTCTTTCTCCAAAATCGGGGGCGAGATCAGCGCGGCGTCAGCCGCCGAAATCCCAATGATGACCCCATTCGTCTTCCTTGAGGCTGATCGTCGGGGTGAAACTGGCCCAGTCGGGCTGGATGCCGCCGAAGCCATATTCGATGTCGAAACCGCCGGGGCTGCGCATGTAGAAGCTGACCATCTTGTCGTTCATATGCTTGCCGAGGCTCGACGAGATATGGACGTTCGCCGCCTTCGCGCGGTCGAGCGCGCGGCCGACATCGTCGAGGCCCGGCACCTCGACCATCATGTGGACAAGCCCGCTCGGCACGGGGAATTCGGCGAGCGCGACGCTGTGGTGACGCGGATTGTCACAGTGGAGGAAATGAAGGCCGAGCCCTGGATCGTCGGGCCCGCCGCCCTGCATATAGACGCGCATCTCGTCGGTGTCGCCGAAGCCGAGCAGGTCGATATAGAAGGCGCGCGTTTCGGCGAGCTTGGCCGCGGGGAAGACGACATGCCCCATCCCCATCTCGCCGGTGATGAATTCGGATACGCCCGCAGGCGAGACGAACGGATTGCCGTCGACGACGCGCCCCCAGCCGAGTTCGAGCCGGTTGCCCGACGGGTCGGTACAGCGGACGAATTCGACGACATGGCGATCCGTGGCTTCGTCGGCGGTCGCGGATTCGATCGCGACGCCCGCATCGCGCAGCCCCGCAATGCCGCGATCGAAGGCGGCCTTGTCGGGATAGACGAGTCCTGCGGCGTGAAACTGCTCGGCGTCGCCTGCCCGAATCAGCATGCGAAACGGACGCTCGTCCATGCGCAGGCGCAGGCCGCCCGCATGGTCGATCGCCTGCATGCCCAGCACCTGCTCGGCATAGGCGCGCCACGCTTCGACATCGGCCGTATCGACCACGACATAGGCCAGTGACCTGATTGCCATTCACTCATCCCCTACGGACGGGTGCTCCTGCACCCTGAATCGAGCGCAAGCTACAGGCGAGAACGCGCCACATCAAGTATGATACGTAGAAATTTGCGTTATAATTTACGCAAACCGTATATTTTGCCTTCTCAGCTCGCACTTCTCGCTGTCGATCGATCAATCCAAAGCCCTGAACGCCGCTACGGCAAGCGACACTTTGCGTATCGCGCTGCGCGCCTCGATACGCAGCCCGACCCCTCGAATGGCCCGAAGCGACATTTTGCATAGAATCCGGATTGACAGCTTGCGTAGAGAAATGCATCATTCACTACGAATACAGGAGTGATATCGCGACGCGGCCTCCCGCAAGCGCATGAATATCCCGAGGAGAGCATATGGCCACCGCCCCGCAGCAAGCCGCCGACACCGCGCTGCCCACCCCCGCCGCGCTGATCGAGCGCGCCCGCGCAATGATTCCGACGCTGAAGGCCCGCGCACGCCAGACGACGCTCGACGGCAACGTCCCCGCGGAAACCGTCGCCGAGATGCAGGACGCGGGATTCTTCCGCATCCTGCAGCCGAAGCGCTGGGGCGGCTATGAAATGCACCCCAATGTCTTCTTCGAAGTGCAAAAGGCGCTCGCCGAGGGCTGCATGTCGACCGGCTGGATTTACGGCGTGCTCGGCTGCCACCCCTATGAGCTCGCGCTTTTCCACGACGAGGCGCAGCGCGAGGTGTGGGGCGACAATGGCGGCGCGATGCTCGTCTCGTCGACCTATCAGCCCGTCGGCAAGGTCGAGAAGGTCGAGGGCGGCTTCTATCTTTCGGGCCGCTGGGGCTTTTCCTCGGGCTCGACGCATTGCGGCTGGGTGCTGCTCGGCGCGCTCAACTTCGATACCGACGGCGGCCCGCCCGACATGCGCACCTTCCTGCTCCCGCGCGGCGATTATCAGGTCATCGAGGGGACATGGGACGTTTTCGGCCTGCAGGGCACCGGCAGCTTCGACATCCTCGTCGAGCGGGTCTTCGTCCCCGAACATCGCACCCACCGCGCGAGCGACGGCTTCGCCTGCACCAATCCCGGCCAGGCCGAGAACGACGGCCCGCTCTATCGCCTGCCCTGGGCGCAGATCTTCGTCCGCTCGGTGTCGACCGCGGCGTTCGGCGGCGCCCGCGCCGCGGTCAATGCCGCGATGGAAATCATGCAGGGCCGCATTTCGACCAACACCGGCAAGGCATCGAAGGCCGACCCGCTGCTGCACGGCGCGATCGCCAAAGCCCACGCGCAAATCCTCGAGATGGAGCTGACGCACCAGACGACCTTCGACCGGCTGATGGCGAAATCCGAAAGCGGCGAGCCGATCACGCTCGAGGAACGCGCGCTCTATGCCTATCAAAGCTCGACCGTCGTGCGGCGGCTCGCCGAGCTGGTCGACGGCATGGTCCAGCTCCTCGGCGGCCGCGCCGTCTATATGTCGAGCGCGATCATCCAGCCGTGGCTCGACCTCAACGCCGCGCGCGCGCACGTCGCGAACGACCCCGGCAATCGCACCACCGACGTCGTCATGACGATGCTCGGCGAACCGCCCGCCTTCACATTCATGTAAGAGGAAATCGCCATGGGAGAGATGAAGGAAACGACGCACCGCGTCGCGGGTGGCTATGACATCCACATCAAGGAAGCGGGCGAAGGCCCGGCGCTGGTGTTCGTCCACGGCAGCGGTCCCGGCGCATCGGGGCTGTCCAATTTCCGGCAGAATGTCGATGCATTCGTCGCGGCCGGCTACCGCGTCATCCTGCCCGACCTGATCGGCTATGGCGCCTCGTCGCAGCCCGAAGACATCGACTATACGCTGACCTTGTTCACCGACACGCTGTACGATGCGCTGACGGCGCACGGGGTCGACAAGGCGACGCTGATCGGCAACTCGCTCGGCGGCGGCGTCGCGATCCAGATGACGCAGGACCATCCCGAATTCACCGAGCGCCTGATCCTGATGGCGCCCGGCTGCATCGAGGAGCTCGACGTCTATTTCGCGATGCCCGGCATCGCCGACATGCGCTCCTCCTTCGGCAGCCCCGACTTCAGCCTCGCCGATCAGCGCCGCCTCGGCGAAAATCTGGTTTACGACCCGAAACACATCACCGACGCGCTCGTCGAGGAACGCTTCGCGGTCGCGAGCCAGCAGCCCAAGGAGGTGATCACGCGGATGCGGACGCATAATGTCCGGCCGCGGCTCGGCGAGATCAAGGTGCCGATCCTGCTTTTCTGGGGCCAGAACGAGCGCTTCATGCCGCTTTCGGGCATCCAGTATTTCTTCGAAGCATGCGACGATGTGCGCTGCGTGACCTTCAACAAGGTCGGCCACTGGGTGCAGGTCGAACGCGCGAGCGAGTTCAACCGCTATGCAATCGAGTTCCTCGATGAGCATCGCTGAAACATACGGGCGCGAACTCTATGCGGCGCTGCGCGACCGGCGCACGGTTGAACCGCTGATCGCGCGCGATGCCTCGCTGACGATCGACGACGCCTATGCGATCAGCCTCGACTTCCTGTCGCGGCGGCTGAAGGACGGCGAGCGCGTCGTCGGCAAGAAGATCGGCGTCACGTCGAAGGCGGTGCAGGACATGCTGGGCGTCCACCAGCCCGATTTCGGCTTCCTCACCGACTGGATGTATGTCGAGGGCGATATCGATATCGACGCGAAAGCGCTGATCGCGCCGCGCGCCGAGGCAGAGATCGCGTTCATCCTGAAGGACAGCCTGAACGGTCCCGGTGTGACCGCTGCCGACGTGATCGCGGCGACAGCGAGCATCGCCCCCTGTTTCGAGATTGTCGACAGCCGCATCACCGACTGGAAGATCGGCATCGTCGACACGGTTGCCGACAACGCCTCGTGCGGGGTCTTTGTGCTCGGCAAGGAACGGATCGATCCGCGCGGGCTCGATCTGCCGAACCTGCATGTAGCGGTCGCGAAGAACGGATCGCCGCTGTCCGAAGGCTATGGCCATGCGGTGCAGGGCGACCCGGCGCAGGCGGTCGCCTGGCTCGCCAATACGCTCGGCGCGCATGGCGTGACGCTCGACGCCGGCGACATCATCCTGTCGGGCAGCCTCGTCCCGCTCGCGCCCGCGGTGAAGGGCGACATTTTCGAAATGATCCTCGGCGACGGCCGCCGCACGCTCGGCCATTGCGTCGCGCGTTTTGTATAAGGAATGGCAATGACACGCGTGAAGGCGGCGATCATCGGATCGGGCAATATCGGCACCGACCTGATGATCAAGATGATCAAATATCCGCAGAATATGGAGCTGGTGGCGGTCGTCGGCATCGACGAGAAGTCCGAAGGTCTCGCGATGGCGCGCGAGCGCGGGGTCGCGACGACGCACGAAGGGCTGGGCGGGCTCCAAGCGATGGACGTCTATCCCGAGATCGGCATCGTGTTCGACGCGACCAGCGCCTATGCACACAAGTTGCACGACGCCGCGCTGCGCGCCGACGGCAAGCAGGTCGTCGACCTGACCCCCGCCGCGATCGGCCCCTATACGATCCCGACCGTCAACGGCGAGGACAACCTCGACGCCGGCAACGTCAATATGGTGACCTGCGGCGGACAGGCGACGATCCCGATGGTCGCCGCGGTCAGCCAGGTCGCGACCGTCCATTATGCCGAGATCGTCGCATCGGTGTCGTCGCGCTCGGCGGGGCCCGGCACCCGCGCCAACATCGACGAGTTCACCCGCACGACTGCCGGAGCCATCGAAAAGGTCGGCGGCGCAGCGCAGGGCAAGGCGATCATCATCCTCAATCCCGCCGAACCGCCGATGATCATGCGCGATACGGTGTTCACCCTGTCCGAAGGCGCCGACGAGGACACGATCCGTGCCAGCGTCGAGGCGATGGTGAAGAAGGTGCAGGCCTATGTGCCCGGCTATCGCCTGAAGCAGGAGGTGCAGTTCGAGCGCTTCGGCGACAACAACAAGCTCAAGATTCCCGGGCGCGGCGAGTTTACGGGCATCAAGACGATGATCCTGCTCGAGGTCGAGGGCGCGGGCGATTACCTGCCCCCCTATTCGGGCAATCTCGACATCATGACCGCCGCCGCCAAGGCGACCGGCGAACTGCTCGCACAGCGTATTCGCGAAGGAAAGAAGGTGGTCGCATGAGCGCGCAATTCAACGTCGAGGCGGGCGACAAGCTCTATATCCAGGACGTCACGCTGCGCGACGGGATGCACGCGATCCGCCATATGTATGGCATCGACGAGGTGAAGGCGATCGCCAAGGCGCTCGACGACGCGGGGGTTGACGCGATCGAGGTCGCGCATGGCGATGGCCTGAGCGGCGCGAGCTTCAACTATGGCTTCGGCGCACACACCGACTGGGAATGGCTGGAAGCGGTCGCATCGGTGCTCACCAAATCGGTGCTCACCACGCTGATCCTGCCCGGCGTCGGCACGGTCGAGGAACTTCGCCGCGCCTATGACCTCGGCGTCCGTTCGGTGCGCGTCGCGACGCATTGCACCGAGGCCGATGTGTCGAAACAGCATATCGGCATCGCGCGCGACCTTGGCATGGACGTCGCCGGCTTCCTGATGATGAGCCATATGATCGAGCCCGAGGCGCTCGCGAGCCAAGCCCTGCTGATGGAAAGCTATGGCGCCCAGTGCGTCTATGTGACCGACAGCGGCGGCGCACTCGACATGGACGGGGTGAAGGCGCGGCTCGAAGCCTATGACCGCGTGCTCAAGCCCGAAACGCAGCGCGGCATGCACGCGCACCACAATCTGTCGCTCGGCGTCGCGAACAGCATCGTCGCGGCGCAGCAAGGCGCAGTGCGCATCGACGCCTCGCTGACCGGCATGGGCGCAGGCGCGGGCAATGCGCCGCTCGAGGTCTTCATCGCCGCCGCCGACCGCAAGGGCTGGAACCATGGCTGCGACGTCAATGCGCTGATGGACGCCGCCGAGGATCTGGTGCGTCCGCTTCAGGATCGCCCGGTCCGCGTCGACCGCGAAACGCTCGCGCTCGGCTATGCGGGCGTCTATTCGAGCTTCCTGCGTCACGCCGAAAAGGCGGCCGAAACCTATGGTCTCGACACGCGCACGATCCTCGTCGAACTCGGCCGCCGCAAGATGGTCGGCGGGCAGGAAGACATGATCGTCGACGTCGCGCTCGACATGCTGAAGGCGCGCGAGACCGCCGCATGACGGGCTTCTCCGCCGCTCGCCCCTTTTCGCACGAACAGGTCGAGCGCTGGGACGCCGAAACCGATGTCGCGATCGTCGGCTTCGGCGCCGCGGGTGCCTGCGCGGCGATCGAGGCGGCCGAAGCCGGCGCGGCGGTGACGCTGTTCGAGGCGGCGTCGGGAAGCGGCGGCGCCTCGGCGCTGTCGGGCGGCGAAATCTATCTCGGCGGCAGCGGCGGCACCGATGCGCAGCGCGCCGCGGGCTTTACCGACACGACCGAAGCGCTCGAAGCCTATCTGATGATGGCGGGCGGCCCCGATGCCGATGCCGCCAAGGTTGCGCTCTATGCGCGCGAAAGCCTCGGCCATTATCAATGGCTCAAGGATCAGGGGATTCCCTACAAAGGGACATTCCTTCCCGGCAAGATCATCGAGCCCGCCGAAGACGACACGCTGATCTGGTCGGGCAGCGAGGCGGCGTGGCCCTTTTCCGAAGCCGCGACACCCGCGCCGCGCGGACATACGATCCAGTTCATGGGCTGGGGCGGCGGGCGCAAGCTGATGGACATATTCGAAGCGCGGGTTCGCGCGCTCGGCGTCGACGTTCAATGCGATGCGCGCGTGCTGTCGCTCGTCGTCGATACCGACGCCCGCGTCACCGGCCTGGTCGTCCGCCTCGACGGCCAGCCGCGATTTATTCGCGCGCGCAAGGGCGTGATCCTCGCCACCGGCGGTTTCTGCATGAACGACGACATGCTCCGCCGCCACGCGCCGCAAACGCTGCGCCTCGCGAACCCGATCGGCGAGAATGATAACGGGTCGGGCATCTTGATGGGTATGGGCGTCGGCGGCGACGCGATCCACATGGATGAGTTTTTCACCACCTGCCCGTGGATCATGCCCGAAAGTCTGGTGAAGGGCATTTTCGTCAACGAACGCGGGCAACGTTTCATCAACGAGGACTGCTATCACGGGCGCGTCAGCCGGACGATGCTCGACCAGCCCGGCGACCGTGTTTTCCTCCTCGTCGACAACGCGATTTTCGCGCGGCCGCTCGATCTTGCGCGGATCGAGATTGCCGCGGTGGGTGACAGCTGGGAGGAGGTCGAACGCGAGCTCGGCCTGCCCGCAAACACGCTGGCGCCGACCGTCCACACCTTCAACCGCTACGCCGCCGAAGGCCATGACCCGATCTTCAACAAGGCGTCCGAATGGTTGAAAGTGCTGGACGAAGGACCTTTTGCGGCGCTGGAGCTCAACATCCGCACCAGCTTCTTTTCCTTCTTCACGCTTGGCGGCCTCAACACGCGCCCGTCGGGCGAAGTGCTCGATCGTGCCGGGAACATCGTTCCCGGCCTCTTTGCCGCCGGCCGCGCGACATCGGGCCTGCCGCGCTGGGGGCATGGCTATAGCTCGGGTCTCAGCCTCGCCGACTGCACCTTTTTCGGGCGCATGGCGGGGCGGCAGGCGGCAACTGCTACGCCCGACTAATAGACGATCGCGGGGTTCGGATCGCGCGGGCTGCCGAGCATCTCGCGGTGCGACGGCGGCGTCTTGCCGCGGTCGGTGATGCCATATCGTCCCGCGATCTCGGCGCCAATGACGGTGTGCCCGGACAGTTCGTCGCCCTTGGGGTCACCGGCGATCGCGTGGATGATATGTCCGGTGAACTGCGGCATCTCTGCCATCGCCATGAAGCCTTCATATTGCTCCTTATGGACCTCGGCCGCGCCCAGCGCGCGCTCGGTAATCTGCGGCCCCAGCCAGATCGAGACGGTGCGGACGCCATGCGGGCGGAAATCGACCGCCATGTCGTGCGCGAACTTGTCGACGCCCGCCTTTTGCGCGCCATAGGCCGCGCCGTGCATATAGCAGCTCGCGCCAAAAGAAGAGGTGAAAGCGATCAGCCCCGATTTCTGTTCGACCATCATCGCGGCGGCGTGCCAGCTCGCGACATAGGCCGAGCGCAGCCCAACGTTGAGGATTTCCGCCGCCGCAAGCTCCTTTTCCCAGAAAGGCGCCTGCGTGATGAGCTGATGATGGATATAGGTGGCGTTGTTCACGAGAATGTCGAGCCGACCCGAATCCTTCCGTACCCGTTCGAAAAGCGCCGCGACCTGCGCATCGTCGGCGTGGTCGCAAGCGACCGCGACGCCCTTGCCGCCCGCCGCCGTCACCGCCGCGGCGGTTTCGTGGATGGTCCCCGCCAGCGGCGCGCCGTCCCACCCCGTCGCATCGCTGCGATCGCTGCTGCGGCCGGTGACATAGACCGTCATCCCCTTTTCGCCGAGACCGATCGCAATGCCCTTGCCCGCGCCGCGGCTGGCGCCCGTTACGACGGCGATTGCCGGATTTGCCATGTCACTCTCCCTATTGGGCGTCGCCTTCAGGCGGCGACTTCGGCCTTCACCATCTCGAAATCGGCGAAAACGGGCTTCGCCATCACATCGGCGAAATGGCCGTAGCTCCACGGCCAGGTCATCGGCACGCCATCCTTGCCCAGATACCAGCTCGAACAGCCCGACGCGAAGATCGTGCCTTTGGCAGCCTCGGTCCGCGCGTCGTCATAACGCGTCATGGCGTCGGGCGTGACGCAGATTTCGTCGCATTCGCCGCTTGTCACCTTGTCGAGGAGCTGCTCGATATAGCCCCATTGACGTTCGGCGACGTCGATCAGCGAGAAATTGCCGACCGGCCCCGTCGGCCCGTTGAGGAAGAAGAAGTTCGGGAAATCGGGGAGCGAGATCGCGTTGTACGCGGTCGCGTGCTTCGCCCACATGTCGTCGAGCGACGCCCCGCCGCGCCCGGTCACCACCGCGGGGCGAATGAAGCGGTCGGCGTGAAAACCCGTCGCGAGGATGATGAGGTCGAGTTCGTGGAGCACGCCGTCGCTCGTCCGGATACCCTGCGGCTCGATGCGCTCGATCCCCTCGATCACGATGTCGACGTCATGCTGCTGCACGACCTGATAATAATCGGGCGAGAAGATCAGCCGCTTGCACGCTGCGCGGTAATTCGGGCGCAACCGCTCGCGAAGCACCGGGTCGGCGACGCCCTGTTCCAGATTGTCGCGCACGATCGTTTCGATAATGTGCATCTCTTCGCTGTCGGGCTTGATGATGCCCGCGGTGAAACGCAGCACATTCGCCTGATAGTCGGGATCGTAACGAACCGCGTCGATCAGCGCCGGGTCGCGGCGGAACGCCTCGCGCTGCTCCTCGGAATAAGGCGTGTTCGGCATCGGCATGATCCATTGCGGCGAGCGCTGGAAATGGCCGAGCTTGCCCGCGCGCCCGGCGAGCGCCGAGACGAGCTGGACCCCGGTCGAACCGCTGCCGACGACGCCGATGCGCTTGCCGTCGAGCGCGATCGCATCGTCCCAGCGCGCGCTGTGCGCGACGGTGCCGGCGAAGCTGCCCAGCCCCTCGATCTCGGGCATCCGCGGATGATGAAGGACGCCAGTCGCGGTGATGACGACATCGGCCTCGACGGTCATCCCCGGCTTGGTCGTGACGGTCCAGACGCCGTCCGCATAGGTGCAGCTATCGACCTCCTGCCCGAAATGCGCGACCTCGCGCAGGCCGAAACGATCGGTCACATCTTCGAAATAGTCCTGGATCTCGGGACCCGGCGCCAGATAGCTGCTCCACTCGGCATTGGGCGCGAAGCTGTAGGTATAGGCGTGCGCGGGAACGTCGCAGTTGAGCCCCGGATAGCGGTTCTCGCGCCAGGTGCCGCCGATCGTATGCGCCTTTTCGAGAAGCGTGACGTTGCGATAGCCCGCCTCGCGCAGCCGGATCGCCGCCAATATCCCCGACATGCCCGCGCCGATGACGACATATCGCAGGTCCAGATTGCGCTCCACTATCCACTCCAGTTTTCCGATTGCTCTTGCCCCGTTCCCTACGGCCGCTGCCGGGCGCCCACATCACTCAAATGGACGAGATCGGGAGCAGCGTGAACAGAAGCGCGTGTCGAGTCCGCCACCGTCGGAGATCTTGTGGGGCTTTAGGCGCGGGTCGGCTTGCCGAATAATTGCTTCACTCAATGGCACTTGGTAACGCTCCTCTGTTGGAGCGGCCGAGTGCGTCAAAGACATTGAGATCGTCTCATATCGCGAAGCTGTGAAAAGATGGGCAGCCAATTCCGTTATGGGCCGGCTCCGGACGATAGGCATAGGGGAGACAGGTGCGGAAAGCGGATATCACCCGACGGGCGAATATCTCTGCGGTCAGAACTTCCGATGGAAGCTGACTAAATCCGCGTCCGGGTCGCCGTAGCCGCAGATCAAGCCGCGCAAAATCTGGGCCGCCATCATCGAGAAGGTGATGCCATTCCCGCCATACCCCATCGCGGCATAGCAGTTCGGCATGCCCGGGATGCGGCCGATGGTCGGTGTCCCCACCGGGCTGTCACCGAAGCTGCCGGCCCAGCTATAAGTGGGCGTGGCGTCGACGCCCGGCAGCAAAGCCGCAAGCTTTAGGGACAACGTCGCTGCCTTGTCGGGAAGCTTGGCATCGCGGTACTCCGCATCGCCGATTTCCTCATCCTCGCCGCCGCAAATGATTTCTCCGCGTGGGGTGGTCCGGATGTACAGGTACGGATCGGCGGCTTCCCATATCATCGCGGCGGTCGGCCAGATGGCGCGGGGCTGCGGGCGGGTCGCGATCGACCAGCTCGAGATGATCTTGTTTCCCTTGCGTGGGATGCCTTTCATCATCTCATAGCCCGTCGCCATCACTGCATGGCGCGCGCGAATAGCTGGTCCGCGAGCCGACACCAGAGTTACACCATCGCCCGTGGGCACTATGTCGCAGATATCGACTGGCGAATAGAGCCGGGCGCCGCGCGCCAGCGCGACGTTCAGATAACCCGCGGTGAGACGACGCGGATCGGCGGAGTAATTGCCGAAGCCGATCAGCGCGTGACGTCCCTTGATCCCGTAGCGCTCCTGCACGGCAGCGGGCTTGAGCAGCTCGACCTCGAAGCCAGCGCGTCGCCGGGCGTCGGCCTCGATCGCGAGACCGCCCGCGTCGAGCACATCGCCATCGAGATAGATCGAGCCGCGCGTCGCGCCATCGACGGCGAGGTCCAGCCGTTCGGTCCGTTCGCGCAGTGCATCGACCGATTGGCGCGAGCGGCGCCAGATGCGTTCGGCCTTCTCGCGACCGATCCGCTCGGCCATCAAGGAGAGCGGCGTATCGAGCTCATATTGCAGCATCGCGGTCGACGCGGCGGTCGATCCTTCGGCCGGGCCCCGGCGATCGACGATGACGGTGTTGAGCCCCGCGTCCGACAGCGCTTCCGCGATCAGCGCGCCCGATACGCCGGCCCCAACGACGACCACGTCGCACGCGATGTCCCGTGTCAGCTGCTGTGCGGCGATAGCGGGACGGCGCCGCGCCGACCAGATCGACTGGCCGGTCCGGAGGTCGCGATGATGGGTAGCCGATGCCCGGCTCACCAAAAATGGCGATCAGGCAAGATCGCGCACCTTGGCTTCACGCGTCCAATGGCGCCGTGTGCCCACGCTTTCAAATTTGTCGATCGCAACGACACCGCCGTCCTTTTCAACCCCCGCCTTATCGAGCAATAGCTGCGTCGCTTCATCATGGGCGATGGTCTTGCAATGCCCATAGGCGTCCATGAACCACTGGACGGCGGCACCCTGCGCCGATAGCGCCTTGGCCTGTTCGTCGGTCAGGATCGAGGCGACGGCGTCGAACAGCACCGAAGGCGAGCCCGCGAGCTGGCCGTCGGCCTTGAGCGTGCCGCCCTTGACCTTGATCCCGCCGACCTTCGGCGCGACAAGAAAGGCGGTGCCGCCGGCGCTTTCGATCGCGCCTTTCAGCTTGTCGATCGCCGCCTTGTCCGACCCTTCGGCGAACAGGATCGCGACCTTGCGGCCCTCCATCGTGTCGTCGGCATTCTTCTGGATCGAGAGCGCGTCAGAGGGTTTGAGCTCGACTGGCGGTCGCGCCGCCTTTTCCTTGGCCGGCAGATCGATCGCGAGGCCGACGGCGACGCGCATCGCCAGATCCTCGTCGATGTTGCGGAGTTGGCCGACGACGCGCGCACGAACATGATCGAGCGTGACCTTCGACAGCTCGAACACCAGCGCCGAGGCGATATGCGCCTGCTCATTCTCGGTCTGCGACAGATAGAAGAGCCGCGCCTGAGTAAAATGATCGGCGAAAAGTTCGGCGCGGATGCGCAGCTTCTGCGCCGGGTCGTTCCGCTCGTCGTTGGCGGTGAAGGTCGTGAAGCCCGTTTCGGCGCTCGCTCGCGGGCCGCCATTTTCGCCTGCTTCAGCTAAGCTATTGGGCTCATAATTGGCGCGCCCGGTTGGCACGAGCGTTTGCATCATCCCGTCGCGCTGGAAATTGTGGAACGGGCATTTCGGCGCATTGATCGGGATCTGGTGGAAATTGGTCGTCCCCAGCCGCGATTTCTGGGTGTCGAGATACGAGAATAGCCGGCCCTGCAGCAGTGGATCATTGCTGAAATCGATCCCGGGAATGATGTTCGACGGCAGAAAAGCGACCTGTTCCGTTTCGGCAAAGAAATTGTCGACATTGCGGTTGAGCGTCATGCGGCCGACGATCTCGACGGGGATATCTTCTTCGGGAATCAGCTTGGTCGCGTCGAGCACGTCATAGGGCTGCTTTTTCGCGAACGCCTCGTCGAACACCTGCACGCCGAGATCCCACGCCGGAAAGTCGCCCGCATCGATCGCCTCGAACAGGTCGCGGCGGTGGAAATCGGGATCGGCGCCGGCGATCTTGACCGCCTCGTCCCATGTCGTCGACTGGAGTCCGAGCACCGGCTTCCAGTGGAATTTGACGAATTTTCCTTCGCCCTTTTCATTGACGAAGCGGAAGGTGTGGACGCCAAAGCCTTCGATCATGCGGAAGCTGCGCGGGATCGCGCGGTCGGACATCGCCCACATGATCATGTGCATCGCCTCGGGCATCAGCCCGATAAAGTCCCAGAAGGTATCGTGCGCGCTCGCCGCTTGCGGATAGCCGCGGTCGGCCTCCATCTTCACGCTGTGGACGAGGTCGGGGAATTTCATCGCATCCTGGATGAAGAACACCGGAATATTGTTGCCGACGAGATCCCAGTTGCCGCTGTCGGTGTAGAGCTTGACCGCGAAGCCGCGCACGTCGCGCGGGGTGTCGACCGACCCGGCGCCGCCGGCAACGGTCGAGAAGCGGACGAAGACCGGGCAGGTCGCGCCCTCCTTCTGCAAGATCGACGCCTTGGTCAGCCCGGGGATTGCCTTGGTGCATTCGAATACGCCGTGCGCGCCCGAACCGCGCGCGTGGACGATCCGCTCGGGGATGCGCTCATGGTCGAAATGGAAGATTTTCTCGCGGAGGACAAAATCCTCGAGCAGCGCCGGCCCGCGCTCGCCGGCGCGAAGCGAATTCTGGTTGTCGGAAATGCGGTGACCGAAATTGTCGGTCAGAAAAGACGCATCCGTTGGGCTCCCGCCCGCTGCCACATTCTGGTGCAGCTCGTCACCATTCCCGCGGCTCGCCTCGATCTTGGGCTGGCCTGCGCCCGGTTGGTGCTCGCGAAGCTCATGGTCATTCGCGGGGGACGGTGGCGGAGCTTTCGGCATCGATCGTTCCTTCAGCCGCGGAAGGCGACACTGCTACAATCCGCCGCATCGCCATATGTTGCGTGGGCCTAGGCCATTGCCGCCAGAATTTCCGAAATCGCGACAAACGCAAAGCACACCGAGCTGTCGGCCACGCCATAAGGCAGGAAGATATCGTCGCCGACGCGGATCGCTCCGCACGTATAGACGACATTGGGAACATAGCCCTCGCGGTCCTCGTCAGCGGCGGAGAGGATCGGATTGGGGGTCCGGCCGATCACCTTCGACGGATCCTCCTTGTCGAGCAACATCGCCCCGATCGCATATTTGCGCATCGCCCCGACGCCATGCGTCAATACCAGCCAGCCCTCGTCAAGCTCGATGGGCGCCCCGCAATTTCCGATCTGGACGAGCTCCCAGGGAAAGCGCGGTTCGAGCAGCAACTCGCCCTCCTCCCATCGATCGATCGTGTCGGATCGCAGCAGATACAGATTCTTGCCGTCCTGCCGCCCGATCATGCAGAATTGCCCGTCTATCTTGCGCGGAAAGAGTGCCATGCCTTTGTTGCGCCCAGCCTTGCCCTTGATCGGGGTGAGCGTGAAATCTTTGAAGTCTCGCGTGCGGAGCAATTCGGACTGGATGTCGCGGCCGCTGTAGGCCGTGTAGGTTCCGATCCACTCGCTGTTGCCGCTGTCGCGCTCGAACTCGACCAGCCGCAGATCTTCGAGTCCGTTGCGCTGCGCCTCCGTAATTGGAAAGATCACGGTTCCCGACAGAGTATTATCCTTCTGCCGGTAGAGCGAGACGACATCTTCCGGTTTGTCGTCGCGGTGCGGGCCAAGCATCGCTGCGGTGGCGAAGGCCGGCTGCGGCAACAGCGTCAGCTCGCGATCGCAGGTGATGATGCCCTCGCGAAAGGCTATGGTCGAAATATGCCCTTCGCCGACCGCGCGCAGCGACAGCAGGATGCGGATGCTCCCCTCCTGCAGCCCGCTCTGGTCGGGGTGGCGCACGACACTGGGGTTCATCAGCGCTGCCGCCGCAAAGCTATATTCGTGGCAGAAATAGGCGCCGATCAGGAGCCGCATTTCGCGTTTGAGGGCGAGACCTTCGAGGCCGAGCTTGGGTTCTATTTCGTCAAAGCGATCCTCGAACACCTTCTCGATTTGCCAGTGCCGGTCCGCGAAATCGCGCAGCACGACGCCGAGTTCGGCGCGCACCGTCCGGGGATCGAATTCAACGATCTCGCGCGCCAGCCGCTGCACGCGTTCGAGATCGGGGCCCGACGCCTGCCAGGCCAGATGAAAGGGTCGCACGACGACGCGCGTCGGGTCTGCGTGCAGACGCAGTTCATGCTGGATCAAATGCAAATGATCTTCCTTTCAGCCGACCTGCCGGACGAAATCCCGAATGGCATAGGTCGCATGCTGATAGGCGAGAACGGACTCTGCGCCTTCATTCAGATTGAGGCCGCGCGGATTTATCCCGTCCTTGCTGGTGCCCGTGAGCGCATCGCCAACAATCATGCCGCGATCGTTGCACCCGCCGAACCATTCATACGCACGCCGCGCATGCGCCAGCCAGATGTCGTCGCCGGTGACGTCATAGGCCGCCGACGCGGCATTGATCGCGGCCCAGATCTCGAGTGGCTGCTGGTCGAAGGGCTGGGGCAGTTCATAGGCACGACCGAAGCTGTCGGAACCGACGGGGCGATAATGACCGCGGGGCGAAATCTGGACATCGTTGATCCACCGCAGCGTTTCGACCCCGCACGCGGTGACGTCAGCACGCTCCAGCCGCACGCCTGCGCGCAGCATTGCCTCGGACAAGCGGCAATTGTCGTAGGCGAGAACGGGTTCGAACCAATGCCAATCGGGACGTGCCGCCGCGTCATACAGCGCGAGCAGCCGATCAGCGCCTCGCTGCAATATCCGGTTCGCAGGCCCATGCCGGGGATCGCCCGACAGCATATAATCGGCACCGAGCATCGCGAAAGCGATCGCGCGCGGCGAATTATACTCCAGCGCGGAGGGGGCCGTCCGCTCGAACAGTTCACGCGCCCATTGGCGTAAACCGGGATCGCGCGCCTCGCGCGCCGTCGCGCCAAGTGCCCAGAGGGTTCGCCCACAGCTATCCTCCGAGCCGACGTCCTCAAGCCAGTTCCGTCCGAACCCCATGAAGTTGCGAAACTCGCCTCTGTCCGTGTTCCAGGCATGCTGGACGAAAGAAGCGAAGACCGAGGTCAATTGCCCGCATTGACGGAGCGCATCGTCGTCCAGCCGATGCATCAACATCAGCGCGCGGGCATTGTCATCGACGCAATAGCCGTGCGCGCGGTCCGGAATCATGTGGATGCTGTGCTGCAGAATGCCGGTGTCGTCACAAATGCGCAAAAGGCCTTCGACGCCGATCCGATCCGGAATTGGCGCTGCCTTCGGCACGACGCGGTTCTCTTCGATCAATGCGTGGGTCCGCGCCGCGAAGACTGGCCAGATCATGTCACGGCTGCGCGCATAAGCGCGCTTCTGCAGCGTGAGCAGCCTCTCGGGATCGCCGAGCAGATATTTGATCTCGTTCGCGATCGCCCCGCTATCGTTGAAGGGCACCAGCACGCCATGATCGTCGGCGAGCAATTCGACGGCATGGACATAGGGCGTCGAGATGACGGCCTTGCCGAGCGCCATTGCATAGGAGAGCGTGCCCGAGGTCGACTGCTGCGCGCCGGTATAAGGCGTCACATAAATGTCGGCGGCCTCGATCAGGTCGAGAAGCTCGCCAGTCTCCATGAATGCATCGATCCAGCGGACATGCGCTTCGACGCCGAGCAAGACGGCAAGCGCCTGAAGCCGTTCGCGATAGGCTTCGCCTTCATGCGCCAGAAGATTGGGATGCGTGGCCCCGGCGATACAATAGAGGAAATCCGGATGATCCTCGACGATCGCGGGCAACGCCTCGATGACCGCCTCGATCCCTTTGCCTGGCGACAAAAGCCCGAAGGTCAGCGCGACGCCTTTACCCTCGAACCCGAACCGCGGCTTGAACTGCGAGGCGCGGCCGAAGGGCCGGTCGGGAACGCCATGCGCAATCAAAGCGATCTGCTCTTCGTCGGCGCGATAGATAGTCCGCAGCAGATCGCGCGAGCGCTCGGACATGACGACCAGCTTGGTCGCGCGCGCAATCAGACGGTCCATGACACGGCGCTGATCGGCATCGGGTTCGGCGAGCACGGTGTGAAGGGTGATGATCAGGGGTGCGGAAACCCGATCCACCAGTTCGAGGATCATATCGCCCGCCAGTCCGCCGAAGAGCCCGAACTCGTGCTGCAGCCATACAATGTCGGCGCGGCTCGCCTCGATTTGCCGCGCCGCTTCGACGAAGCTGGCCGCATCACCTTCGGTTATGACGCCGCGAACGACCCGATCGAAAATGGTCGGGACGGCCGCGGGCGCCATCGCATAGACGTCGACCGCGAGGTCGGGAGCAGCTTCGCCAAGCGACGAACGAATGTCCGCCGTGAAGGTCGCGATGCCGCAGCGCCTGGGAAGAAAGCCGCCGACAAGAGCGAGCCGGGCGGTAGCCAATGCTTCCGGCCGGAGCGTTTGGCACGCCTCCTGGCCTTCATTGAACGATGTGCGATCGAGCGTTTCGTACACAGGCAATTACCTTCCAAAAAATGATGTGACAGAAGGCCTCACCCAACAGGTTTTCGGTTGTTTCGAGACGCGCAACAGACTGCAGACATCTCGAAACAGAACAATTCAGCGGCGCATTTGTTCCCCTTGGCACGCACCTCGCCGGTAGCCGTAGGGGGCAATCCCGGTCGCGCCGGCCGAATATCGCGGCCACATTTTCACCTCAGACAGGCGACGATGATTTCGATGATCGCAAGCGTTTCGCCCGGATCGCGAACGGAGATCGTGTCCAGTCCCAGCGCCTTGGCCGGATAGTCATTGCCGCCCGGGAATATCGCATCGCCGATGAAGAGCATCGCACCCAGTTCGATACCACTTTCGTCGCTCAGCTTCGTCAGGCCATAGGCCTTGTCGACGCCTTCGCGCGTGACATCGATCGACGTAGCGCCGCCCATATTGATCGACAGACCCGGCAGACGTTGGCGAAGGTCGGCTTGGATCACCTTCCGCTTCGCGAAATCGGGATCCCATTTTTCCTTGGCATCGATCGGCGCTTCCTGACCCAATGCCGAGAATGTGATCTGGCTCCCCCGATCCTCGACGCGTTCTCCCCAGACGGCTTCGGGAACGAACCCGGTCGCCCGAAGCGCCGCATCGAAGGCTTCGAATATGCGCTGCTTCTCTTCGTCGGCGAAGATTTCGGCATAGCGCGCCTGCCACGCGCCCGAACGGAAGGTGTAAAGCTTGGTGCCGGTCGTCGGCATGAGCCACAGCCGCGCACGGTCCGCACGCTCGGGAAGGCGCGTCGCCACCTGTTTGTCGAACTGCGGCCAGTCGCCGCCCGAGATTATAGCAACCTCGGCAACACCCAAGAGATCGGCAAGTGCGTCTCCCATCGCGTTATCGAGCGGCTGCTTGCTCTCGGCGAGCGTCCCGTCGAGATCGAAAGCGATCAGCCGCTTCATACAGGCGTCTGTCCGGCTTCGACTCTTGCCGCCTCGCGCTGCCGCCGCACGGAGGCTTTGGCGTCGACAAGGTTCGAATAGCGATAGGTCCCCACCGCGAATTGTTCGACATAGGTCCGGATGATGCCATCCTCGTCGTCGGCCGGCGGGCGCAGGCTCCCTCCCTCGTCTTCCCACGCCGAGCGCGACGCCGCCTCGTCGATTGCGGCTGCGAGAGCGGCATCCTCCACACCCAGGGAGCGATAAAAGTCGCGCCCGACGGCCAGCAGCGTGGCGCGAATGTCGAACGGCCGACCGTCCGCTCCGTCAACCGCCCCAGATGGATGCTGGCCTTTCGCCTTCTCGAATGCCTTTGCCATCAGCAATTCGGCGATCAGCACATCACCGACCAAACCGCCCTGCGCATCGACCGCGTCCGTGGATGGTATGGCAAGATCGGCAATGGCCTCGGCGTCGCCGCTCAGTCCGCGACGCTCGCGATATTCGTTGATGCGTTTGGCATAATAACGCGGCAGGTCTAAACTGGGCATCGCCTGCCCATCGTGTCGTCCCTGGCTGACGGCCATCAAGGCCATCTGATGGTGGTGGAGAAGTTGATTGAGGTCCATAGCTTAGCTCCTTTAGCGGGAGCGCAGTGGTCTCTCAGTCGCCGGCACGCGGTGGAAGCGGGCGATGCCATGGAGGTGGGGTTGCAGGGCTCCAAATACAATGAGCGTGAATTTATAATTGTCGATGATCGGCGGGTGGCCGCTCATATGACTCGACTCCCCGCAGAATAGGCCTAGCCTCGATCGGCAGAGGCTTTCCACGCGACCCGGAAAGTCGATGGGGCTTCCTTTGGTCATGAACGCAGAGGATGAGAGGGCTTCGCGGTAGCGGAGCCCTTTTGCGGCAGTCGTTGGATGCCCATTGCAGGCGGGCTATGGCCGGTTACGGACGGCCGGCCTAACTTTCCAGCCCCCATTTTGGCGATATCGCCGCTTCAGCGCGCCCGTCGGACACCTTGCGCACCGCCTCCGCTTCCTGCTCCTAGCGCTCGGCTTCGATGTCCGCCTGACTGCGAATGCTGTCGCGCTGCTTCTCAATCGCCTCGGCCTCGACCTCGCGGGCGTCTTCAGCAGGGCTTGCTGCTGCTAGGCGCGATCCGGAAATTTGGCGCATCAATCAGAACGGTCGTCGGCCGGTTTTCCCAATTAACTCGAAGCGCGCCCGGCCAATGTCCATGGGCGCTAGCGGTTCCAATATTCCTGATAGGCATATGATCTCATTAGAATGAATTGGACCGTCGCCGAGCTTTCCAACACCCTCGAGCCCAATCGCACCTGCTGTCACGACGGCGGACAAAGGCGATGGGTTTGGAGAGCTGAATGTCCGGAAGCAATTCCCCTTGGATGAATGAAGAGTTGTGGCTGCTTCGCGATGCTGCGTCGCGCTTTCTGGCGCAGGAGATGGTGCCGCAGCGCGAACGCTGGGAAGCCGAAGGCATTGTCGATCGAGCGTCGTGGCGCAAGATGGGCGAAGCGGGGCTACTCTGTGCGAGCATCCCCGAAGCCTATGGCGGCGCGGGCGGTACCTACGCCCATGACATCGTCATTTTCGAGGAGATGGCCCGGGCCGGCCTGACGGGCGGCCTTGGCGGCGGGGTCGGCGTGCATGCCGGCATCGTCGCGCATTATATCCTTTCCTATGGCACCGAGGAGCAGAAGCTGCGGTGGCTGCCGGCGCTGGCGTCGGGCGAGAAGATCGGCGCGATCGCGATGACCGAGCCGGGTACCGGGTCCGATCTGCAAGCGGTCCGCACGACTGCGAAACGCGATGGCGGTCACTATATGATCGATGGGTCCAAGACCTTCATCAGCAACGGCCAGAATGCCGACCTTGTCATCGTCGTCGCGCGGACCGGCAGCGAAGCGGGGGCGAAAAGCCTGTCGCTCATCGTCGTCGAAGCCGATGACGCCGATCAGGCGCAGGGGTTTCGCCGCGGCCGCAATCTCCACAAGATCGGAATGAGCGCGCAGGACACGTCCGAGCTGTTCTTCGATGGCGTTCGCGTGCCCATGGGCAACCTGCTCGGCACCGTCGAAGGCCAGGGCTTTACCCAGCTCATGATCCAGCTCGCGTGGGAGCGGCTGCAACTGGCGATCATGGGCGCGATCCACATCGAAGAAGCGGTCCGCATGACGACGGCCTATACCAGAGAGCGCAAGGCGTTCGGCAAGCCGCTCTTCGAATTCCAGAACACCCAGTTCAAACTGGCCGAATGCGCCACGGTCGCCAGCGTCGCGCGGACCTTCGTCGATCAGATGATCGTTCGACTGCTGGCCGGCGAGCTCGAAGCGGCCACCGCGGCGATGGCGAAACTCTGGATTTCCGAGCAGCAATGTCAGGTCATCGACGAGTGCCTGCAGCTGTTCGGCGGCTATGGCTATATGACCGAATATCCCATCGCGCGGCTCTACGCCGATGTTCGGGTCGGCCGCATCTTTGGCGGCACCAGCGAAATCATGAAGACCATCATCGCGCGCTCGCTTTGACGCGCCCCTATAAGCAAGTGGACAGAAAAATGACTGAACAACTCCGTTACGATAACAAGGTCGTCATCATCACCGGCGCGGGCGCCGGGCTTGGCCGCCAGCATGCACTGATGTTCGGTGCGCGCGGCGCGAAGGTCGTCGTCAACGATCTGGGCGGCGACATCGCCGGCGGCGGCAAATCATCCGCCGCGGCCGATGCCGTGGTCGAGGAGATCAAGGCGTTGGGCGGCGACGCCATCGCCAATTATGACTCGGTCGAGGATGGCGCGAAGATCGTCCAGACCGCGCTCGATGCGTTCGGGACCATCGATGTCCTCGTCAACAACGCCGGCATCCTGCGCGATACGAGCTTCGCGAAGATGACCGACGCCGATTGGGATATGATCGTGCGCATTCATCTGAACGGAACCAAGGCCGTCACCCACGCCGCCTGGCCGATCCTGCGCGAAAAGGCCTATGGTCGCATCGTGATGACCACCTCGGCGGCCGGCATCTATGGCAATTTCGGCCAGGCCAATTATTCGGCCGCGAAGCTTGGCATCTATGGCCTGGCCAACACGCTGGCCGAAGAAGGGCGCGCGAAGAATATCCTCGTCAATACGATCGCGCCGATCGCCGCCTCACGCCTCACCGAAACCGCCTTTCCCGAAGAATTTCTCGCCAATCTCAAGCCCGAGGCGGTCAGCCCGCTGGTCGGATGGCTCGCGCATGAGAGCTGCACCGAAACCAAGGGGCTGTTCGAGGTCGGCGCGGGTTATATCTCCAAGCTGCGCTGGGAACGCACCCGCGGCTACAGCTTCGGCACCGATCGCGCCTTCACACCCGACGATGTCGCCCGGCAATGGAACAAGATCAGCGATTTCGCCGACGCCGAACATCCCGTGACCGTCAACGACACCTTCACCGCGGTGATGCAGGCGGTGAACACGAAGACGCTCGGCGGCAATGAATTCATCGATCTCGATGTCGCGATGCGCGAGGAGCTGGTCCTCGAATCCGCCTATGACGAGCGCGACCTCGCCATCTATGCGCTGGGCGTTGGCGCCGCGCGCGATCCGATGGACGATGACGAGCGCAAGTTCGTCTATGAGCTCGGCGACTTCCATGCGCTGCCGACCTGGGGCGTGATGCCGCAATCCAATGCGATGCTGGCGCTGGCCAAGGACGGCGGGCTGAAGCTGCCGGGAATGAGCTATGGATTCGACCGCGTGCTTCACGGTGAGCAATATACCGAAGTGCGCGGACCGCTCCCCAAATCGGCGAAGCTCAAGCATATCTTCAAGTTCAAGCAAGCCTATGACAAGGATCCCCACGCCGTTGTCGTGTTCGGCGTCAGCACGGTGAACGAGCATGGCGAGGAAATCGTCTATAACGAGATGACGTCCTTCGTGAGGGGCGCGGGCGGCTGGGGCGGCGAGCGCGGCCCCTCGGCAGACATTAATGTGCCACCGGCGCGCGAGCCCGACGCCATCGTCGAGGAAGCGACCGATGCCAACCAGACCTTGCTCTATCGCCTGTCGGGCGACTGGAACCCGCTCCACGCCGACCCCGCGTTCGCCAAGGCGTTCGGCTATGACAAGCCGATCTTGCACGGCCTTTGCACCTTCGGCCATGTCGGCCGCCATGTGGTGAAGGCGATGCTCGGCAATGATCCGCGCAAGTTCAAGAGCATCAAGGTGCGCTTCGCCGAGCCGGTCTTCCCCGGCGAGACGCTGGTGACAAAGATGTGGAAGGAAGCCGACAATCGCGTGATCGTCGAGACGAGCGTCAAGGAACGCGGCAAGGTCGTGATCAAAAATGCCGTGGTCGAATTCTATGACGAGATTCCGGTTCGCAAGCCGAAGGCTGCGAGTGAAGACGCCAACGCGACGGCTGCGGTCCAACCCGACAAGGTTATCCCGCAGGACGTGTTCGCTGTGATCGCCGATCATGTCGCGGGACACCCCGAGCTTGCCGCCAAGGTCGACACCGCCTTTCAGTTCAAGCTCAACAACCCCGAATCCCACTGGGTGCTCGATCTAAAGACCGGGGCCGATGCCGTTCGCGAAGGCATCGCCGACAAGGCCGACTGCACGATCGAACTCGACGCGGACCTGCTGCATACCGTCGTGACCGCCCCGCTCGCCGACGTCCAGAAGCTCTTTTTCGGCGGACAGATGAAGGTGGGCGGCGACGTGATGGCGTCGAACAAGCTTAGCGAACTCTCGGTGATCGATCCTGATCAGTACGACAAGGCCAAGGCAAGACGGCTCGCGGCTAATGTGACATGATCCGCATGGGTCAAGGACAGGAGATGGAAATGGCCGCCAGCGAGACTGAAGTGGAAGCCGCCCTGCGGCGGATCTTCCCGATCTACGAGCATGCCGGCCTGACCGTGGAATCGGTGCGTGACGGCATCTATCGGGTGCGCATCCCGCTGAACCGCGAGAATGGCAACCACCTGAACACCGTCCATGCAGCTTTGCAATGGGCCGCGGCCGAGGTTCTGGGCGGTCTGGTGGTCATGGCCGTTTTCGGCCTGGAGCAACTGGACAAAATGTACGGTGCCGTCCAGTCGGTCTCGATCGATTTCCAGCGCCCGGCCCGGTCGGCGATCGTCGCCGAAGCCCTGTTCGACGAGCGCGAGGCCCGGCGGATCGAACAGATGATGGGGGACGGACAGGATGCGACGTTTCACCTTCACGCCGTCGTTCGGGACGACGGCGGTGCAACAGTGGCGGTGACCGAAGCCGTCTATGTCGTGCGCCCCCTGCGCCCTGCCAAAGCGGACGTGCGGCTGGGCCGTGCCGGAATGTAGCGACCGGTTGGAATGACGGACCGCCATAAGAGCGGCTGCGGAGAGGAATTATATGTACCTGACTCAAGGCGTTCACCGATCGGTTCAGATCAACGGCAGTGGTACTGCGACATCGTTCCAGGGCCGCAAAAGAAACTGGTGTGAATTTGGCGACCGCGTCGCCCGGCTTGCCGGGGCGCTCCGTGCACTGGGCGTGGGGCCCGGCGACCGGGTGTCGATGCTGGCGCATAATTCGGATCGCTATGTCGAACATTATTATGCGCTGTTCTGGATCGGCGCCGTCGCGGTCCCGGTGAACACGCGCTGGAGCATGGCGGAAATCCTCTATTCGCTCGACGACTCGACGCCGTCGGTACTGCTGTTCGACGACAGCTTCACCGATCAGGCGGCGGCGTTGCGCGATGAGGCTGCGTCGCTGCGCCATCTTATTTACGCTGGCGAAGGAATATCTCCCGACTGGGCGCAGGACTATGAGCGGCTGATCGCCGAGGCCGCCCCGATCGAGGACCTGCGGCACGGCGGCGAGGCGCTGGCGGCGATCATGTATACCGGCGGGACGACGGGGTTCCCAAAGGGTGTCATGCTGAGCCACGCGGGGCTTATCTCCAGCGTGCAATCGATGGGCGCGATCACGCGACCCGGTCGTCACTCCATCACCTTACATGCCCCCCCGCTCTTTCATATGGCGGCGGCGGCCATGATGTTCTCCACCACATTTTTCGGCGGGTCCCATTCGATCATCCCCGGCTTTGTTCCTGCCCTCGTCTGCGATGCGATCGCGGCCGACCGGATCACCGATATCCTGCTGGTTCCGACTATGGTGAAAATGCTGCTCGATCATTGCGACGAGCATGGCGGCGACCTGTCGTCGATCCGGACGCTTATCTATGGCGCCGCCCCGATGCCCGAACCCATTTTGCGCCGCGCTATAACGGCATTGCCCGACGCACAGCTTTTCCACGGCTATGGTCAGACCGAGCTGTCGCCGGGAGCAACGATCCTGTCCCCCGAATATCAACGGCTGGACGGCGACATATCCAAACTCGGCTCGGTCGGCCATGCGCTACCGGGAGTCGATGTCAAAGTCGCCGCGGACGACGGCAGCGAACTGGCGCGCGGCGAGGTCGGCCAAGTCTGGGTTCGCGGCCTCAATATCATGATGGGATATTGGAATAAACCCGAGGTCACTGCCGCGACCATCATCGACCATTGGGTGCTGACCGGCGACGCCGGCTATATGGATGCCGACGGCTTCCTGTTCATCGTCGACCGGGTCAAGGACATGATCATCTCGGGCGGCGAAAATGTCTTTTCCGCCGAGGTCGAGAATGCGGTGCTCAAACATCCCGCCGTTGCGGATTGCGCGGTGATTGCCGTGCCCGACGATCAATGGGGCGAGCGCGTGCATGCGATCATCGTCCCGCGCGCGGGGGAATCCCTAACCCTCGATATGTTGATCGCGCACTGCAAAACGCTGATCGCCGGCTATAAATGCCCGCGCTCATGCGAGGTTCGCGAACAACCGCTACCGCTTTCGGCGGCGGGCAAGGTGCTGAAAACCGAATTGCGCGCGCCCTACTGGACGAAACAGGACGCGGCCTGAGCCACCCCCATGCCGAAAGCGAAATGCAACTATGTCTGATGCCATTCTGTACGCGCTCGACGGCGACGTCGCGACGATCACATTCAATCGCCCCGACCGGTTGAATGCCCTGACGTTCGATATGATCGACGATTTGTCGGCCATACTCGATCGGGTGGTGGAAGAAGGCGCGCGTTGCCTGCTGCTCACGGGCAACGGGCGCGGGTTTTCGACCGGCGCCGACCTTCAGGAGATGGATCTGGATGCGTTCGCCCGCGACATAGGCCAAATGTTCGTCGAGCAGCTCAATCCCGCCTTCGAGAAGCTCGCAAACCTCCCCATTCCCATCGTTACCGCGGTGAACGGACCGGCGGCGGGCGCGGGGTGTTCGCTTGCCCTGTACGGGGATTTCGTCGTCGCGGCCCGCTCTGCCTATTTCTACCAGTCGTTCGCCAATATCGGACTCGTGCCCGATGCCGGGGCGACCTGGATCATTCCAAGGCTGATCGGCCTCCAGCGCGCGGGCAGAATGCTGTTGCTCGGCGAAAAGATCAGTGCCGACCAGGCCTGCGACTGGGGCATGATCCATGCCTGTGTCGACGATGAAGAACTTGCCGGAACCGCCCGCACGCTGGCGGATCGGCTCGCCAAGGGTGCGACAACGTCGTACCGGCTTATCCGGCACGGCATGCGCGCCGCGCTGAATCAGAGCTTTTCCGAGACGCTCGCGATGGAGGGACTCGACCAACACGCCGCCGCCCAAACCGCGGATTTTCGCGAAGGCGTCACGGCTTTTCTCGCACGTCGACCACCGAACTTCTGCGGCCGATAACCTCATATGCCGTAGCGGAATGATATGAGCAGCAGGAATAACCCGGCAGAGGTTTGAATTGGACGCCTCGCCGATGTAATAAGACACTTCCTCTCGAAAACAAAACCAACATCCGAGGGAGAGGGAATCTCATGAAGAAATATCTGTTGCTGGCCTCCGCATCTTTGCTCTGGCCGGGGTCGGCATTCGCCCAGAATGAAGCCGCATCGCAGCCCGACCGGGCGACAAGCGCGCTCAGCGAAGACATCGTCGTGACCGCCACGAAGAAGGGCTATGGCGAAAATGTCCAGGACGTGCCGATCGCCGTGACCGCCTATGGCGAGGCGCAACTCGACGCCAAGTTCGTCCGGAACCTGCAGAGTCTGAGCTACGACGTTCCCAACGTCCAGCTCGAGGCCGTCGGCACCACCCCGGGCTATGCGAACTTTTCGATCCGCGGGCTTGGCATCAACAGTTCGATCCCATCGATCGACCCGACGGTCGGCGTCTTCATCGATGGCGTCTATCTCGGCATCAATGCGGGGGTCGTGTTCGACAATTTCGACCTCGAGGGACTGGAAGTGCTGCGCGGCCCGCAAGGCCTGCTCTTCGGCCGCAATGTCACCGGCGGCGCGGTCGTCGTCCGCACGTCGCGGCCGAGCTTCGATCTTGAATTCCGGGGCAAGGCTTCGGTCGAGACCGGCCTCAAAAAGACCGTTAGTGGCGTCGTGACGGGGCCGATTGTCGACGATGTCGTGGCAGCAAAACTCGCGGTCTATTACAGCGACGACGATGGCTGGTTCCGCAATCGCTTCGACGGCAAGAGCTTTGGCAAGGCGACGGATCTGATTATCCGCCCCGCCCTATCGATCCGGGGCGGCGAGGATTTCCGCATGGATATTCGCTATGAGCATGGCGAAACCAAGGGCGACGGCCCCGCAGGCCAAAATCATGGACTGTTCCGCCGCGACAGCTTCGACTTCTCGGTCAACAATCGCGGTTTTTACGACAACAAATGGGATCAGGCGAGCGCCGAGACCAATGTCGACGTCCGCTTCGGCGAGGGCGTCATCACCAATATCGCGGGTTATCGGCGCTATCGGTCCTCCGCGTCATCCGACATCGATGCCACGCCCCTGTCGCTCTTCCATGCCGACATCGAGATCGCACAAAGCCAGCTCAGCGACGAACTGCGCTATGCCGGAAAATTCGGTGATGTCGATGTCACGACGGGTCTCTATTATTTCACGCAGGATATTCGCTATGGCGAGCGCCGTACCCTCCTCGGAGGTCGGCAGATCGTCTCAGGCGGCGGCGCCCAGGATCAGACGACCTGGGGCGTGTTCGCTTCGGCGGACTGGCATTTGAGCGAGACGCTGACGCTGAACCTCGGTGGTCGCTACACCTGGGAGCGCAAGACCGTGCAAGTGTCGACGCTCCGGCCCAATGGCTGCAATCTCGATACGATCATCTGCACGACCAATTTCGCCGACAGCGACAAATGGAAGGGCTTCACCCCCAAGATCGGCCTGCAATGGCAACCCGGCGACGATACGCAGGTCTATGGCGTCTACACCCGCGGCTTTCGCAGCGGCGGCTATAATCTGCGCAACACCGATCCGAACGTACCGCCGGGGCCGTTCGACCAGGAAGTGCAGGACAGTTTCGAACTTGGCGTGAAGCAGCAGTTCGGTCGCAACCGGATCAATGTTGCGGGCTTCTACAACCGGATCAAGGATCTGCAGCGCGAGATCGTCCTGCCGGGGCCGCTCGGCGCAAGCCAGGTGATCCGCAACACCGCCGATGCGACGATCAAGGGGATCGAGGCCGAGGGGCTGTTCTTCATCCTCCCGAACCTCGCGCTGTCGGGCCAGGTCGGTTATGTCGACGGCCAATACCGCAATGTCCAGTTTGACCTCAGCGGCGACGGCGTGATCAACGGCGTCGATCGCAGACTCAAACTGCCTCGCCTGTCACCCTGGACCTATGGCGCCGGCCTGACCTACGACCAGCGCCTCGGTTCTCTGGGTACGGCCACCGCGCGGGTAAGCTACAACCATCGTGACAAGGCAGCCTTCACCGATAATAATCAAGGTTTCCTCCAAGGTGCGGACATGCTCGATGCGAGCCTGACGCTCGCGACAGCGGACAACCACTGGAAATTCTCCATCTATGGCCGCAACCTGCTGAACGAGGCCACGATTGGAAGCGATGTACAGCTCCCGGCGGCCTTTGGCGGGGTTGGCGCCAGCTTCTCGCCACTCAACAAGGGGCGCGTGATCGGTGGCGAGGTAGCGGTCAGCTTCTGACGCACCGAAACGAGGCGCGGCCGATCTCCTCCTCTCTCCGGCCGCGCCTCGTTTTTTTAGCCGCCAATGATACCCCGCGCCTTCAGGTCGGCGATGTGCGCGACGTCATAGCCCACCGAGGAGAGCACTTCTGCGCTATCCTCGCCCGCTGCGCGCGACATCCGGGGCTTTTCGGTCACAGTCCGGGTGTAGCGCGGTGCCGGAGCGGGCTGGATTTTGCCGTCGACACAAAGGAAGGTGCCGCGTTGCTGATTATGTGGATGCAGCGGCGCCTCGGACAGCGACAACACCGGCGCGAAACAGGCATCGGAACCCTCGAGCAGGGCGCACCACTCTTCCCGGGTCCGCATCCGGAACAGTTGGTCAAGGCTGGCCCCCATCTCCGGCCATGTCCTGGCGTCGAAATGATTCGACGGCAGGTCCGTCGCTTCGACCAACCGAAGCAGTTCCCGGTAAAATTGCGGCTCGACCGGACCGATGGCAATGAACTTGCCGTCCGCGGTTTCATAGCTGTCGTAAAACGGAGCCCCCGTATCAAGCAGATTGGCGCCACGTTCATCCCGCCAGTGACCATTTCCATAGAAGGACCAGATCATGCTCGCCAGCACCGCGGCGCCATCGACCATCGCACAGTCGATTGCCTGGCCCTGGCCGCTTTGCCGGGCATGAAGGATCGCGCTCACCATTCCGAAAGCGAGCATCATCCCGCCGCCGCCGAAATCGCCGACGGCATTGGCGGGCGGTGTCGGCTTCTGGCCCGCGCGCCCATAGGTGTGCAGATTGCCCGAAAGCGCGATATAGTTGATGTCGTGCCCTGCAGTGTGTGCGTAGGGGCCCTCCTGCCCCCAGCCGGTCATCCGGCCGTAAACGAGGCGCGGATTGTCCTGCAACAGGACGTCCGGCCCAAGACCCAAGCGCTCCATCACCCCCGGACGAAACCCCTCGATCAGGCCGTCGGCCGTGCGACACAGATCACGGATAATCGCGATGCCCTCGGGCGTTTTGAGATCAATCATGACCGACCGCCGCGAGCGCACCAATATGTCGTCGGCAACCCCGGGCGCGAAGCCCGGACCGTCGCCCGGCCGTTCGATACGGATCACCTCCGCGCCATGATCGGCGAGCATCATGCCGCAAAACGGCCCCGGCCCGATGCCGGCAATCTCGATAATCCGCAGTCCAGCCAAAGGTCCGGCCATAAATCCTCTCCTCGTTGAAAAGGGAAAGATTGGCGGAACCGGCCTATTTGCTCTAATTCATTATCATCATCGATCATGCCTGAGAGGAATGATATGTTCGATTCCCGATTGAAGCATGCCGTGGCGGTGGGAAAGCTCGGTTCCTTCTCGCGCGCGGCGGACGATGTCGGCGTCACCCAGTCGGCGGTGACCAAGAGCGTCGCCGATCTTGAGCGGCAGCTTGGCTATCCCTTGTTTCACCGGACCTCGCGCGGCGCGCTGCTGACCGAAGAGGGGCGCGATTTCATCGACCGCGCCTCGCGTCTCCTGTCCGATGCCGCCGAACTGGTGGGCGACACCGAGCGAAGCGCCGACCCGTACAAGGGGCTTTTGCGCATCGGCATCTTCCCGGGCTCGCTCGAGTGGATGCTGACCGAGCCGCTCCTCGCACTGCTGCACCGTCGCCCCAGCATTCGCATCGAGATGGTGACGGGGTCCAGCGAACGGGGGGTCCAGCTCCTGACGCGCGGCGACATCGATGTGGCTTTCGGCATGCACGCGGCATTCGCCAACTGGGCCCAGTTCAAGTGCGAGAAGATGGGCGTGCTCGACGCCGTACCGTTTGTCCGCCGCGAGCATCCGATCCTTGCCATGGGCCCGGTGACGGTGGAGACGCTCACCCAGTTCGATTTCGTCGTCCCTTCGTCCTCCGAACCCTACACAACCGCGGTACGCCGGATGTATGAAGCAAGCGGGCAAGCCTTGGGTGACCGCCTGCATGTGATGGATTTTTTCCCGCTCATCGAGCGCGTCGTCGCCTCGTCGGATACCATCGGTTTCGTTGCCGTCGAATTTGCGAACAGCCGGCGATTCCAGGAACGGTTCGTGGCCCTGCGGGATACGAATTTTTTCGAAGGGCCGCCGCTATGCTGCGCGGTGCGGGCCCGCTGGCCCGCAAAGCCAGCGACCAGGGCAATGATCGCCCAAGTGCGCGAGAGGCTGGGCTAAGCTGCGTCCACTCCGGTCCCGATGTCGAGCACTATTCCATAAACGAATAGTTCTCTACTATTTTGAATTGGACCCAACGTCGGCGGGCATCCGATACGCCTCCACGGAACAATGAATCTGTCGGAGAGAAGAAAAATGGCCAAATCTGAACGCGAAGTCCTTGTCGCCGGTGTGGGCATGGTCCCCTTCACTAAGCCGGGCGCCGGTCCCGCCTATGATGAGATGGGATCGCAAGCGATCCGCCTCGCGCTCGCCGACGGCGGCATCGACTATGCCGATGTGGAACAGGCTTATGCCGGCTATGTCTATGGCGACAGCTGTTGCGGCCAGCGCGTCGTCTATCAGGTCGGGCTGACCGGCATTCCGGTGTTCAACGTCAACAATAATTGCTCGACGGGTTCGACCGCGCTCTATCTGGCGCGGCAGGCGGTCGCGAGCGGCGCGGTGGATTGCGCCATCGCGGTCGGCTTCGAACAGATGACGCCGGGCGCGCTCGGTGCAACCTTTACCGACCGACCGAGCCCTTTTGTCGACTTCAACACCGCAACCGATGCGCTCGTCGATACCGAACTCCCCCTCGCGCTCAAATATTTCGGCGGAGCCGGGCTCTCGCACATGCAGAAATATGGCACGACGATGGAGGATTTCGCCAAGATCCGCGCCAAGGCGAGCCGCCATGCGGTGAACAATCCGCTTTCGGTGTTCCGCAAGGAAATGAGCGAGGCCGATGTGCTCGGCGAACAGCTAATCTGGCCCGGCGTGATGACGCGCCCGATGGCCTGCCCGCCGACCTGCGGCGCCGCAGCCGCCATCCTCGTCTCGCCAGAATTTGCCAAACGCAACGGCCTCACGCCCGGCGTCCGCATTGCCGCACAGGCAATGGTTTCGGACCAGCCCTCGACCTTCGATGCCAACGACATGATGCAAGTTGTCGGCTACGACATGACCGGCCGGGCGGCGCGGCAGGTCTATGAGGCCGCCGGTGTCGGCCCCGACGACATCCGCGTCGTCGAACTGCACGACTGCTTTGCGCATAATGAACTGATCACCTATGAAGGGCTCGGCCTTTGCCCCGAAGGCGGGGCGCAGAAATTCATCGCCGATGGCGACAACAGCTATGGCGGGCGCGTCGTCACCAATCCGTCAGGCGGGCTTTTGTCCAAGGGCCACCCGCTCGGCGCCACCGGCCTTGCTCAATGTTATGAATTGACCCATCAACTTCGGGGTACCGCCGACGCACGCCAGGTCGATGGTGTACGCCATGCACTTCAGCATAATCTCGGCCTTGGCGGAGCATGCGTTGTCACGCTGTACGAAAAGGTCTGAGCTTGTAACTTCTAGCAAAAATGGTCGGAAGGCTCAGCATAGTGACAAAGCAGTCGATGCTGAGCCGCACCGGCTGGAATCCAGACGGCACATCCCAGCCAGGATATCCACTCGACGAAAAACACATAGTTCAATGACGAATATCGCGGGACTTGAACTGGTGGAGATGGCCGGTTGGAGACAGTCTGCTCTAGGCTCAAATCATAAAAAGCGGGCATTTTGGGACGAACAGGCCCCCATCGATGCCAATGACTCCTGCCGAACGACACATCCATTCTCACCGAATGTTGCCTCCGCCGTCAGCCCCGACACACGATCGCCATCCGACATCTCTGGAGAGCGCCGTTCATTGATTTGAATGCGCTCCTGGCATTTTCCATCGTCAAGAAATCCAGGCTTTTATGCCCTGCTTCTGGGTTCGGCTATCTCGCGGACGGCAAGCGCGCGCCGATCTCAGCCTCTTCGCATTCCCGCTCGGCCAGACTGGCCTCATGACAGGCTGGCACAGCCCGTCCTCGATCACCGACATGAAACAGCAACGCGCGCTCGATCTTCGCGAATCTGCGGGTTCGACCAACCCCGCCCGGAGCCGAAAGCCAAAGTCCAGCCCTCAGGATTTCAAAGAGTTAGATGGGACGGCCGATAGATGTGGCAACCATCGGCTCCACAAACTAGCTAATTAATTCAAAAACTTAGATAGGTTGGTAGCGGAGGAGGGACTCGAACCCCCGACACGCGGATTATGATTCCGCTGCTCTAACCAGCTGAGCTACTCCGCCCCGAAGGGCCGCCGCGATGGGCGAGCAGCGCCTATAGGCAGGGCATTCGCGCTGGTCAATATCATGTGCGCACTCCGCGAAAATTGCGTGCGAAGGCCGGTTGCCACGGGCCGCCGAGGTAGTGATGCGCGGCGAGACCCGCGATCGTCAGCGCGCGCGGCCGGAAGCCGACGGCGAGTTCGGCGAGGAGCGCGCGCGCCTGTGCGGGTTCCACCTTGTTCTGGACGGTGACGTGGAGCCGCGGCGTTCCCTGGTCCTGCAGCGTCAGCATCCCGGTGAAATGGTCGGCGATACGCTCGCGAATCGCCAGCAGGTCTACGCTGTCGATGCGAAAGGCGACGCCGCCGCCGAGCGAATAGATTTCGCGCAGGTTTGCGGCGGGAGGCGGCGTGTCGGCGGCGATGCGGCGAATCAGCCGGTCGAGTTCATCGAGGCACGACGGGGGCAGCTGGTGAAACAGCGTGATGTGCGCCGCGAGGTGATTGCGCTCGGGCGGATAATGCGCCGCGCGCAGATTGTTGAAGTGAAGCTGGTCCGCCGCACCCATCGTCGCGGTCACGATGATGGGTACGGCGCCAGCGGCCCGGACGGGAGGGGGGGATGCCGGGCCGCTTATCGGTTTAAGCCGCCTGCGACAGCTTGCCCTGGTAGGGGTTCGCCTTCACCCACTCGAGCGCCTTTTCGGGGGTCGATTCGACATAGGGGTCGCTGTCGGTGCCGACGTCGTTGATGCCGGGTTCGACGAACATCTGGACCACGACGCCGTCATCGACGATCGCGGTGTAGCGCCAGCTGCGCATGCCGAAGCCAAGGTGATCCTTGTTGATCAGCATGCCCATGCGGCGCGTGAAGGCGCCCGAGCCGTCGGGAACCATCTTCACATTTTCAACGCCGAGGTTCTTGCCCCAGTTGTACATGACGAAGGCGTCGTTGACGCTGATGCAGTGGATGTCGGCAACGCCGGCAGCGGCGAAGTCGCCGTGCAGGCGTTCGAAGCCCGGGCACTGCTCGTTCGAGCAGGTCGGGGTGTAGGCGCCGGGCAGGCCGAACAGGATGTGGCGGCCTTCGCCGAACAGCTCGCCGGTGTCGACATCCTGCCAGCGGAACGGGTTCGGGCCGTCGACGGCTTCGTCGCGCACGCGGGTCTTGAGCGTGACGGCGGGAACGGGCTGATTGATCATGGGAGAGCCTTTCTGTTGTTGGTTTCGTGCGCCTAAGCGCATGAAAGGCTGCTGCGGTCCAATCGATAAATTGGCAAAGGTTGATCGGATTTATCGATTAACTCCGATTGCAGAAATTCGAATGCCGAAAGCGCGCGGGGGGCTATAGGGTGGCCCAGAATGCGCGCAGCGCGGCGGCGACCTCGGCGGGCTGTTCGGCGATCGCCCAATGCCCTGCCCCCTCGATCACCGTCAGCGGGGTGCCGGTGTTCGCGGCGAAGCGCTGCGCCACCGACAGCTCGACATAGGGATCGCCCTCACCCCAGATCAGCGCGCCGTTCGCGGGCAGCTTGCCGATATCGCGCGCCCAGTCATGCTCGAAACTGAGCCCCTTGGCCGAACGATAGAGTTTCAGGATCGCGCGGCGCTTGTCCTTGTTCGCCCATTGCGCCGCCTCTTCGCGCGCGATGTCGGCAGGCATGCCCTGCGCCGCCAGCCCCTCGGCGAGCTTGGCGGGCTTGCTGAGCGCCATGAAGATTTCGCCGAGGATCGGCGTGTTCCAGATGCGCGCGATCCGGTGACCGCGATAGTCGGGGTCGATCACCGCGTTCGAAACCGCCCAGCTGCGGATGAGGTCGGGCCGCAGCATCGCGGCGCGCTGCGCGATGAGCGCCCCCCAGTCGTGGCCGATGATGTCGATCGGGCCGTGCGCCGCGACCAGCGCTTCCGCCTGCTTCACTGCCCAGTCGGCATAGGCTTCCTTGGTCGCGGCAAAACCGGCAGGCAGCGGAGCGGTGAAGCCGGGAAGCGCGGGCACCACGACCGGGGTGTCGCCGAGGTCGAGCGCGGCGAGCAGCGGACGCCAGATGGCGGGGCTGTCGGGGACCCCGTGGATGAAGAGCTTCGCAGTTGTCATCGTTCGGTCCCCCTCTATCGGCGGTGCAGACGGTTACTCCATCTCCCCGCGGTCGCGCCGCAGCTGATACCATTTCTGCACATTGGCATTATGTTCGGCGAGCGTGCGCGCGAAGATGTGACCGCCGTCGCCCTTCGCGACGAAGAAGAGATAGTCGTTCGCTTCGGGATCGAGCACCGCGGCGATCGACGCCTTGCCGGGGTTGGCGATCGGGCCCTGCGGCAGGCCGATCATGCTGTAGGTGTTGTACCCGTTCACCGCCTGGATTTCGGAGCGCAGGATGCGGCGCCCGAGCGGCTTGCCCTTGGTGATCGGATAGATGATCGTCGGGTCGGCCTGGAGCCGCATGCCGACGCCGAGGCGGTTGGTATAGACCCCCGCGACGGTGCGGCGCTCGGCGGCAACGCCGGTTTCCTTTTCGACGATCGACGCCAGCGTCATCGCCTGGTTGCGGTCCTTGACCGCAGTGCGCGGCGTGCGTTTGGCCCAAAGCTCGTTGAACGCCTTGTCCATCGCCGCCTGCATGCGCTTCACGACCGCGGCGCGGGTCTCGCCGGTGGTGAAGGCGTAGCTGTCGGGAAGGATGCTGCCCTCGGCGGGCACCGGGATTTCGCCCTTCAGCCTTTTTTCGGCCATCAGTCGTTCCCACACCATGATCGACGGCATGCCCTCGGGGATCATGACCATGCGCTGGATCGTCTTGCCCGACTGGAACAGGGTGAGGATATCGCCCGCGTCCATCCCCTTCTCGACCTTGTATTCGCCGGGCTTGATCGGGTCGTCCGAGCCGAAGAAGCGCGCTTCGTTGCGAAAGCTCGACGCCGAGACAAGGCCGGCATCTTCGAGAATCTGCCCCGCCTTCGCGATGCTGGCGCCCGGCGGGATGACGATTTCGGCATCCTTGGGCGCGCCGCCCGAGCAGGCGGCGAGCAGCAATGCCAGGATCGTGATCGTCAGCCAGCGGAACGGATGCACGCTTTTCTCCCGTCGGTTGGATGGCCCCTGCTTAAAGCCACAAAAGACCCGCATGTGCATCGTCTTTTTGTGTCCTTTGTGGCTTTAAGCGCAGCCTCTGCGAACTCCCCGCCGCTAGAGCATGGCCGCGCAATGTAGGAAAGAGGTTTTGATCCTCCCTGTCGCGCAGCGATGGGGAGGTGGCAGCGCGAAGCGCTGACGGAGGGGCCATATCGCGATGTCGCGACCCCTCCACCCCTCGCTTCGCGAGCGGTCCCCCTTCCCCACGGCTTCGCCGCAGGGAGGATCGAATAATCAGTCGACCGCCTTGACGATGACGCTGGCGTTGGTGCCGCCGAAACCGAAGCTGTTGTTGAGCGCGGCCTTCACTTCGCGCTTCTTCGCGGTGTGCGGGACGAGGTCGACGCCGTCGGTGCCCTCGTCGGGATTGTCGAGGTTGAGCGTCGGCGGAACGATCTGGTCGCGGATCGCGAGGATGCAGAAGATCGTCTCGACCGCACCGGCGCCGCCGAGCAGGTGGCCGATGGCGGACTTGGTCGAGCTCATCGACACATTGGCGATTTCGTTGCCGAACAGCCGCTTGACCGCGCCGAGTTCGATCGTGTCGGCCATCGTCGACGTTCCGTGCGCGTTGATATAGTCGATGTCGGCGACGGTCATGCCCGCCTTTTTCAGCGCCATTTCCATCGAACGATACGCGCCAGAACCGTCGGGGTGCGGCGCGGTCACATGATAGGCGTCACCCGACAGGCCGTAGCCGACGACCTCGGCGTAAATCTTCGCGCCGCGCGCCTTGGCATGCTCATATTCCTCGAGCACGACGACACCCGCGCCCTCGCCCATCACAAAACCGTCGCGGTCCTTGTCATAGGGGCGGCTCGCCTGTTCGGGGCGGTCGTTATAGCTCATGTTGAGCGCGCGCGCCTGCGCGAAGCCCGCGATGCCGATCGGGCAGATGGTCGCCTCGGCGCCGCCCGCGAGCATGATGTCGGCGTCATCGTCGCGGATCATGCGCGCGGCGTCGCCGATCGAATGCGCGCCGGTCGAGCAGGCGGTGACGACGGCGTGGTTCGGACCCTGCAGGCCGTATTTGATGCTGACCTGACCCGAGATCAGGTTGATCAAACGGCCGTGGACGAAGTGCGGCGAAACCCGGCCCGGACCCTTTTCGGCGAGCAGCAGGCTTTCGCTTTCGATGCCCGGCAGCCCGCCGATTCCCGAACCGATCGAGCAGCCGGCGCGCAGTTTCATTTCCTCGGACATGTCCTCAAGGCCCGCGTCCTCGATCGCCTGCCCCGCGGCGTCGATGCCATAGATGATGAAGGGATCGACCTGGCGCTGGACCTTGTGATCGACGCGCTTGCCCGGGTCGAAACCATATTCATGGTCAGGGCCCTTCACTTCGCACGCGATCGTGCATTTCTGGTCCGACGCATCGAAATGGGTGATCGTCCCGGCGCCCGATTTGCCCGCGAGCAGATTGGCCCATGTGGTTTCCACATCGGCGCCCAGCGGCGTCACCAAACCCAAACCCGTCACCACAACCCGGCGCATAGTCATTCCTTTCATCGGCCCCTGCCCCCGCAGGGCGCCGCGTCACGTTTGAAAACGCATATCCATAAAAAAAGCTTCCCGGCCACTGCGCGCGAACGCTCGGGACCGGGAAGCCGGAAACGCGTGGGCGGCGTCGCCGCCGCGTCCGGCTAGGCCGGACCGGGCCCGATCAGCCCTTGTTCGCTTCGATATAGTCGATCGCATCCTTGACGGTGGCGATCTTTTCCGCCGCATCGTCGGGGATTTCGACGCCGAATTCTTCTTCGAACGCCATCACCAGCTCGACGATGTCGAGGCTGTCGGCGCCCAGATCGTCGATGAAGCTCGCTTCTTCGGTGACCTTGTCGGCTTCGACGCCCAGATGTTCGACGACGATCTTTTTAACCTTTTCGGCCGAATCGCTCATGCACAGTTCCTTTTTTCTGACTATGTCGTGAATGTTGAAAATTGCCCTAGTGCCCGTGGGCGGGGCTGGCAAGAGGGCTGGCATCGGCCGTGCGGCGAAGCGCCGCGTCGACCAAGACTTCCTCTGCAGCGCTATATGCCGACCGTGTCCCTTTCTGCCCCTCCGGCACCTGCGTGACGAAATAGGCAATGCCATCGCCGCCTTCAAGGTCGAACCACAGGCCCGAGCGTAATCCATAGGCATCGCCCGAATGGCCGCGGCGCAAACGGCCGTCGCCGAACAGGTCGTCGCGGCAGGCGGGGTCGCGAAGCGCCGGGCCGCCGGTGCTGTGCATAGCTATGCCATATTCGCAGAAAAAGCCGCCCGTCCCCTCGCCGCTCGTCGGGCGGACGCGCGCCATCGCTTCGAGCCGGGCAAGGCTTTCGGGTTTCAGAAAGCCATCGCCGCGGCGCAGCAGCATGATCCCGATCCGCGCGAGGCCGTTCGCCGAGATGCGAACCCCGCCTTGCGGGCTGAACCCCGCGCCGTGGCGGGCGAGGCGATAAGTGCCGAGGTCGCAGCCGCCGTTCGCCGCCGGCACGACCGGACAGGCGGGCCGCGCGCCCTTCAGATCGTCGCGCACGACATTGCCCTCGGCATCGTGCAGCACGACGGCCCGCGCGACCGCCGCGTCGCTGCACGCCGGCCAGTTGAAACAGGCATCGAGAGCGAGCGGGCGAAAAACGATGCGCGTCATCGCGGTGTCGAAACGCTCGCCGGTCGCCCCCTCGATCACCGCGGCGACAACCGGGTAGTTGAAATTGGCATAGGCGAAGTCGCCGCCCGGCGGACGCGCCTTGTCCCAGGCGGCGGGATTGCGGAGCGCGGTTTCGAGATCGGCATCCAGCGGCAGTGCATAGTCGGTTTCGTCGTTGAGCCCGGACCGGTGCCCCAGCAACTGCGCCAGGCTGATCGGCCGGTCGGGATAAGCGGGATGGCGCAGCCGCCAGCCGAGATAGTCCGACACGTCGCGGTCGAGATCGAGCTTGCCCGCCTCGACCAGCCGCAGCACGCCGAGCGCGACGATCAGCTTGGAGACAGAAGCGACGCGCACCGGATCGTCGGGCGTGATCGCGCGGCCGCTCGCCCGGTCGGCCAGCCCCTGGGCGACGCGCGCCTCGACCTGTCCTTCGCGGTTGAAATGCACTGCCACGGCGGCGGGGGCGGGCGACGCGACCGAAGTCAGCAGGGCTAGAAGCGAGAGCATGGCGCCACTCTGCGCAGCACGCGGCGCAGCGTCAAGGCGCCGCCTTGGCCGCAACGACGCCCGAATCGCGAAGCGCGGCCGAGGCGCGCTGGATCACCACCGGGGTGATGATGAACCGGCCCAGCACCCGTTCGGGCGTCGCATCGGCGGGCTGGCGCGTATAGGCGAGCAGCCGCTGCCATTGCGCGCGGGCTTCCGCCACCTGGCCCTGCCGCGCCTGCACGATCGCGCGCACCATCATATATTGCGGCTCCATATTGCTCGGCGAGGGCATCTGATCGAGGATCCGCCGCGCCTCATCTTGGTCACCGCGCTCCGACAGCGTGAAAGCGAGCGTGACCGCCGGAACGCCGGGATAGGAAGAATCGAGCTGGAGCGACCGCCGGAGCAACAGCTCGCCCTCGGGCCCCATCCCGCAGGTCAGCTTGAACAGGCCGAGAAAGCCCGCCATGTCGGCATCATAGGGATTGAGCGCGATCGCGGCGTCGCCCATCGCATTGCCGGCCGCACAATTGCCCGTATAGAAATTGGCGCGCGCCATCGCGAACATGCCCGCCGACGAATTGGGGCTGCTTTCATACGAGCGCTGCGCCAGCGCCCGCGCTTCGGCAAACGCCTCGCGCCCCGCCGGCGTCATCCGCTGCGGCTGCCAGTCGCCATAGCGCACGAGCGACAGTGCGGTGAGCGTGACGGGATCGCGCGGGTTGGCCTTGAGGGTCGCGCGCAGGCAGGCATCGACCTGTTTCACGTTCGCGGTATTGCGCATCTGGCGCACCCGGTTGAACTGCGCGAGGCACGGGAAGCCGGGCGAGAAATTGTCGGGCTGGCGCTGGACCTGGTCGCGCACGATCACGCCATAATCCCCGGCAAGCTGCGCGATCAGCGGCTCGATTGCGGTAAATTCGGGCGTTTCATCCTGTGTCAGGCGCAGTTGTTGCGACCAGATGGCGCGCTGGTCCGCGACGCGGTTGAGAACGAGTGTGACGTCGGTGTTGCCCTCGACCGTGCGGACGAGCGATGTGTCGAGCCGATAGTCGCTTTTGCCGGTGACCGCACTGCCCGGCGCCTTCGAACTCAGGAGGTCAACGAGATCGAAGCGCCGCAGCCCGTCGCGCAGCTTTCCATCGAGCGCCCGGGCGAGCGCGCGCGATTGGGGCAGATTTCCCGCGGCCGGCGCGCTGACTTCGAGCAAGGGGACCGGCACCGGGTCGCCGATGAACAGCCGGTCGCCGCCGCGGAGCGTCCAGAGCGTGAAGAGCGCGAGCGCGAGGAGGATGAGGACGACGATCCAGCGACCAAAGCGGGCGCCGCGATCGGGCGCGCGCCGGACGACGCCGCCGCGCCCCGTCGTCCGCCCTGCGGCGCCTGCCGTCTTGACGTCATCATCGCCAGCCGGGTCGTCGGCCGACCGCGCCGAGGGGGGCGCCGCGCGATACTGGACGACGACTTCATAGCTGCCCTGCGGAACGCGCAGCCGGTGGACCCAGGGCGTATCGGCATAATAGCGGTCGAGAAGGCTGCGCAGCCGCCCCACCATGACGCGCGGATAGCTGTCGACGGCGGGGTCGAAATCTTCGCTGCGGCCGAGCGCCTCGGTCGCGATGGCATAAGCCTTGGGCGAGCTGCGCCCGCCGCGAAGGCGGTGCTCGACAAGGAATTGCAGCAGCCGCGACAGCACTGGCGAGCGGGTGAACATCGGGGAATCGAGCAGGCGCTCGAGTTCTCCCGCGATGATCCGATCGACCTCGGCGGGGTCCTGTGTCTCGTTCGTTTTCGCCTGGTCCATGCTACCCTCAAATACCCCTGGCGGGCGGTGCGGGTGATACGCCAATCAACAAGCGCGGCCACCCATTGTTACTTTGACGTAACGGTAACAAGGAAACCTTACGCCATATCAGAAGAAAAGCCGTGCGCCAATCTGCGAGGAAAAACGCGAAAACGGGTTAAGGATTGGTTATCAAATGGCAACATAACGGCATGTGACCCCTTGTAACTGCCACAGTTTCGAAACTGTGGCATCCTTTGGGCATCGCGGCATTCCTACGATGTCGCGGTGTTGAGGCCAAAAGGCGAAAGGTGCGAGCTGGTCCCTGGCACCCTTCGATCCCCCTCAGGCCTCATTTCAAGACTTCGCCGGGCGGCCTGACAGCCCCACCTGTTCTGTCGCCCGGCAAGTCGACATCCCTCGCTCTCCGCTCAACGCGCCGTGCTGGCCACAGGCGCAGCGCGAGCGCCGCGACCATGACGGTACCAAAGACCATACCGACAACCTGCTTGTCCGGATCGGCGCCAAAGGCACGCCCGGCGTAGCTCGCGGTAAAAATGAACCAGATATAATAGATTCCGAACCGGTGCAGGTACCCCCACCATTGGCCCAGCCGCCGCTGCCACCCGTCGGTCGAGGTCAGCGCCATCAGATAGAGGATGACATAGGCGAGGCCGCCGCCGATGAGCGACTGCCAGGTCCGACCCGGCGCATAGACGATGACGTTAATGCCCAGCGCGACGAGGTGGATCGTGTGGGCGAGCGCGAAGCCCAGCCCCCATTGCCGCCGTCGGCGAAGCAGCGCGCGCGTTGTCGCGCCCGGCCAGCGGCGCACCAGCGTCGATGCGAGAAACGCGACGAGGAAGAGCGGCAGGCCGGCGCGGGCGGTCCATCGCGCTGCCAGCCCCGCGCGCTCGGCGGCATCGCCGCCCACCAGCAATCCCGCCGCGACCGCGAGCAGCCCGGCGGCGAGGCCGAGCCAGAGCGGGGTCCCGCGGCGGTCGAGCCAGCCGGTCAAATTCAGACGGCTTCGATGCGCAAGGCGCGAACGCACACAGGTGTCAGCTCGTTGGCGCCCAACGTCCCATAACCAAGCATATTTGCGACCCCCATCTTTTCTCTGCATATACGAAAGGGGCGCCGGTTTCCACCGACGCCCCATCATTTTTCGTCAAAAGATAGAGGGCTTAGGTCGTGGCCGGTGCCTTGCACGGACCGGTGTGAACGCTGGTCATCTGCATGACCATTTCCATGTCGCCGCCGGTCGGGGCCTTGCCCTTGGTCGTGATGGTGACGTCGTTCTTCTTGGCTTCCATCGTGCCCGCCATCGCCATGTCGACCGTCTGGCCGTTCTGCGTGCAGGTGCCGGCAATGTCGATCTTGCCGCCCGCGACATCCTTCTTCGACCATTTGCATTCGCCGCCGTTGCCCGGGCCCTTCGCGAGTTCGGCCGCGATGTCTTCCTTGTCGACCTGCTCCTGCGTGAAGCACTGGTCCATGCCGCTGGCGCCTTCCATCATCTTCGTCATCTGGTCCTTCGCCTCGGGCGGCATGCCGGGCATTTCGAACTTCACCAGCTTGACGTCGGTTTTCCAGTTACCGGCTTCGCGCTTCACCGGACCGCTGGCGGCCGCATTCTCGCTCTTGCCGCAACCCGACACCGCGATGAGGGCGCCGATCGCGGCGACCGTCAGAAATTTCTTCATACCCTGTCTCCTGTGACTATCCGTTTGGGGGCTTTGTTTTGATTCATTGCGATTGTGGACCCGCCCCATCGATACCATATTGGCAGCAATGGCAATTCAGATTCGTACATCGCTCGATGAAATCGACACGGCGGAGGGCTATGTCCCGCATCGCCCCGCGCGCCCCGACAAGGTCGAAGGCGGCAAGCGATTTGAACTGGTTAGCGACTATGAGCCCGCGGGCGACCAGCCGACCGCGATCAAGGAACTCGTGTCCACCGCGCTCGACGGCGAGCGCGACCAGGTGCTGCTCGGGGTCACCGGATCGGGCAAGACCTTCACGATGGCGAAGGTCATCGACGAATTGCAGCGCCCCGCGCTGATCCTCGCGCCGAACAAGATCCTCGCGGCGCAGCTCTATGGCGAGTTCAAGAGCTTCTTCCCGAACAATGCGGTCGAATATTTCGTCAGCTATTACGACTATTACCAGCCCGAAGCCTATGTGCCGCGGTCGGACACCTACATCGAGAAAGAGTCGAGCGTAAACGAGGCGATCGACCGCATGCGCCACTCGGCGACGCGCGCGCTGCTCGAACGCGACGACGTCATCATCGTCGCATCGGTGTCGTGCCTTTACGGCATCGGCTCGGTCGAGACCTATTCGGCGATGATCTTCGACCTCAAAAAGGGTCAGGTCGCCGACAATCGCGAAATCATCCGCAAGCTCGTCGCGCTGCAGTATAAGCGCAACGATCAGGCGTTCGCGCGCGGCAATTTCCGCGTGCGCGGGGACTCTCTCGAAATCTTCCCGTCGCACTATGAGGATATGGCGTGGCGCGTCAGCTTCTTCGGCGACGAGATCGAGGAGATCACCGAGTTCGACCCGCTGACCGGCAAGAAGATCGCGACCCTCAACTACGTCCGCGTCTTTGCCAACAGCCACTATGTGACCCCCGGCCCGACCCTGAAGCAAGCGAGCGAGGCGATCCGGCATGAGCTGACCGAGCGGCTGAAGGAACTCGAGGCCGAAGGCCGGCTGCTCGAAGCCCAGCGGCTCGAACAGCGCACCAATTTCGACCTCGAAATGATCGCCGCGACGGGGAGCTGCGCGGGCATCGAGAATTACAGCCGCTTCCTGACCGGCCGCCTGCCCGGCGAACCGCCGCCGACCCTGTTCGAATATCTTCCCGACAACGCGCTGCTCTTCGTCGACGAGAGCCACCAGACGATCCCGCAGATCGGCGCGATGTCGAAGGGCGATCACCGCCGCAAGATCACCCTCGCCGAATATGGCTTCCGCCTGCCGAGCTGTATCGACAACCGGCCGCTGCGCTTCGCCGAATGGGACATGATGCGCCCGCAGACGGTCAGCGTATCGGCGACGCCGGGAACCTGGGAGATGGACCGCACGCAAGGCGTGTTCGCCGAACAGGTGATCCGCCCCACCGGGCTGATCGACCCGCCGGTCGAGATCAAGCCGGTCGAGGAGCAGGTCGACGACCTGATCGTCGAGGCGAAGAAGACCGCCGCCGCGGGCTATCGCACGCTCGTCACGACGCTGACCAAGCGCATGGCCGAAGACCTCACCGAGTTCCTCCACGAAGCGGGTCTCAAGGTCCGCTACATGCACTCCGACGTCGAGACGCTCGAGCGCATCGAGATCATCCGTGATTTGAGACTCGGGGTGTTCGACGTGCTCATCGGCATCAACCTGCTGCGCGAGGGGCTCGACATTCCCGAATGCGGGCTCGTCGCGATCCTCGACGCCGACAAGGAAGGCTTTCTGCGCAGCGAGACCAGCCTCGTCCAGACCATCGGCCGCGCCGCACGCAACGTCGACGGCCGCGTCATCCTCTACGCCGACCGCATCACCGGCAGCATGGAACGCGCGATGCGCGAGACCGACCGCCGCCGCGAAAAGCAGACCGAATATAATGTCGCGCACGGCATCACCCCGACGACGATCAAACGCAACATCGGCGACATCATCGCCCACGTCGCGTCGAAGGATCAGGTGACGATCGACATCGGCGAGGACAAGCCGACGCACATGGTCGGGCATAACCTCCGCGCCTATATCCAGGACCTCGAAAAGAAGATGCGCGATGCGGCGGCGGATCTGGAATTCGAAGAGGCCGGGCGACTGCGCGACGAAATCCGCAAGCTGGAGGCCGATGAGCTAGGGCTGCCTGCGGATCAGCAGGTCGCGCCGCGCGTCGGGCGGTCGAACGAGGGCAAGCCGGGCACCCGCAAGGGGCGGTTCGGGAAGCAGAGCAAGACCAAGTGGGGGCGATAGTCTTCGCTTCGACAAAACGTATACGTTTTCCGACAAGCGCTCTTGCCCCGCCTCTGGCCGCTGCTTAGGGTCCGCCCCGAAACCGGGGAGAGTCATCAATGAAAACAGGTCTGTCGCTTATTGCCCTGGCGCTTGCCGCCACCACGCCTGCCGCGCTTTACGCGCAGGACAAGCCCGCTGACGACAAGGCGAAGGCTGAAAAGCCCGCCGACTATGAACCGCAGGTCCGCACCACCAAGCTGTCTGGCACCTTCGGCGGGCAGCGGATCAACTATGCCGCGACGATCGGCGAGACGATCATCAAGAACAAGGACGGCGTGCCCGAGGTGGCGGTCGTCACCACATCCTATGTCAAGGAACCGCGCGATCCGGGCCGGCCGATCACCTTCCTGTTCAACGGCGGCCCCGGATCGGGCACCGTCTGGCTGATGATGGGCGCATTCGGGCCGAAGCGCGTCGCGATTCCCGGCACCGGCGTCGATGACGGGGCCCCGCCCTACCCGATCGTCGACAATCCCGATGCGCTGCTCGACGTCACCGACGTCGTCTTCATCGATCCGCCGGGCACGGGCTTTTCGCACCTGATCGGCAAGGCCGACCCCAAGGATTATTACGGCGTCACGCAGGACGCAAAGCTCGTCGCCGAGGTGATCCGCCGCTGGCTGAACGACAATGGCCGCTGGAACAGCCCCAAATATCTCGGCGGCGAAAGCTATGGCACGACGCGCTCGGCGGCGGTCGCGAACCAGCTGATGAACGAGACGTACAATGATGTCGCGCTCAACGGCATCATCCTGATCTCGACCGTGCTCGATTTCGCGGCGGGCGCCGACACACCGGGCAACGAGCTGTCGCCGATCACAAACCTGCCCTCGATGGCAGTGACCGCGCTCTATCATGGCAAGGCGACCGCCGCGTCGCCCGAAGCCTTTGCCGAGGAAGCGCGGCAATGGGCGATCGGCCCCTATGCGACCGCCTTGCTCAAGGGCCAGAAGCTGCAGGGCGAGGAACGCGCCGCGGTACGCCGCGAGCTGTCGCGCTTTACGGGGCTATCGGAAACCTATCTCGAAAGCGCCGACCTGCGCGTCACGCCCAGCCGGTTCTACAAGGAACTGCTGCGCGACCGCGGGCTCACCGTCGGCCGCCTCGACAGCCGCTATACCGGCAAGGATTATGACAGCGCGGGCGAAGGCCCCGACAACGATCCGAGCTTCTATGGCATCGACGCGAGCTATACCGCCGCGATCAACAGCTGGAGCCGCGACGGGCTGGGGTTCAAGACCGACCGCGAATATCAGTCGATCGGCCGCATCGGCGGGCAATGGGATTGGCGGATCGGCGACCGCGACACCAATAGCTATCTGAATGTCGCGCCCTATATCGGGCAGGCGCTACGCGAAAATTCGGGGCTGAAAGTGCTCGTCGCACAGGGCTATTATGATTTCGCGACGCCCTTTTTCGCCGCCGAATATGCGCTGTCGCGCACCGGCATCCCGCAGGATCGCATCAGCTACACCTATTATGGCGCGGGCCACATGATGTATATTCGCGACGAGGACCGGCACAAATTGTCGGCCGATATCCGCGCCTTCATCCGGGGGCGCTGATACCGGAAGCCCGATTACTTCCTGCTTTGTCATCCCCGCGAAAGCGGGGACCCAGCTAGCTGACGTCGCCACTGGGTTCCCGCTTTCGCGGGAATGACAAAAGTGCGGAACCTCCGCTCAGCGCAGCACGCCCTTTGCCGCTTGCGACCGTGCGTAAAGGAAGAGCGCGATCGCGATCACCCAGATCACTGCGGTGAAAATCATCGGGAAGGCGCCGAACATCCGCATCAGGTCGCCATAATGCATGCCAAACTGATAGACGCTGCTGAGCGCCAGCCCGATCAGCGAGACGAGGAATGCCGTCACCGCGTGGCGGCTGCGCACGAGGAGCAGCAGCGACCCGAGCAGCGCCCCCCATACCCCGAGCGCCCAGCCAATGTTCGCCCAGACGGGAAAGCTGGCGAAATAGGCCTGCTGTTCGGGCGTGAACGCCGCGAGATATTCGGCGTTGCCCATTTTGGTCATCGTATAATCCATCGCGCCGAAGGCGTTCCAGATCAGCGACACCACCCCGACCACCCACAGGTGCCAGGGCGTTTTGCGCACTTCGGTCATCATAAGTCTCCCCCTCCAGAAAGTCAGGCGAAGCTATCATCCTTTGCCGTCGCCATCAACGTGGTGATATAGTCACGCAATACAGCAATGTTGCGGTCGAAATAGCCGATGTCGCGATAGGTGCGTGCCTGCATCACCGCGCCCTCCATCACCGTCAGCACGAATTCGCCGAGCGCCTTGCGATCGGCGCCCTTCGGCAGGCGATCGGCCGCTGCATTGAAGCAACCCGCGATCGCGGTGGACCAGCCCGTAAAATTCGCCGCCATCAGGTCGCGCACCACCGGGTCGGGCTCGTGGATCTCGAGCGCGAGGCTGCCGATCGGGCAGCCATAAGTGCAATCGGTAACGATCAGGTGCGTGCGATAGCCGGCGAGCAGCGCGAAAATCTTGTCGATCGGATCGTCGACCCCCTCCCAATTGGGGGCGAGCAGCATTTCGTCGATCCCGTCGCGATAGAGTTCGAGCACGCCGACGAGCACGTCCTGCTTGCCGGGAAAGAAATGATAGAGGCTGCCGGAATGGACCTGGCTGCGCGAAAGAATGTCGGCGACCGAGGTCGAGAGATAGCCCTTCTCCCAGAACAGCTCCATCGCTGTCATCAATATGCGCTGGCGGGTGTCGGCGGCGTTCAATGGCCTTCCCCTATCCGGCACGATCATAGGCGGCGCGGAGCCAGCCCGCCACATCGTCGCCCGCCTCTTCATCCGCGGCGATGCGCACGCGGTGCGAGACCATTGCATTCCAGCTGCCCGCGGTTTCGAGCTTACCGACGGGTTCCTCGCCCTTGAGCGCGAGGCCAATATCGAAGCGGTCCTTGGTCGACGGCTGGAGCAGCGCGAACTGCTTCTTGCGGCGCAGGCTGACATAGCCCTTCTTCGGCGCCAGTTCGACATCGTCGCCAAACCCCTGCACGAGCGTGACCAGCCGGTCGTATAGCGGCCGCCAATGCGCCCTCGCCCCGTCGAACGCGGCCGCGACCAGCGCATCATCGTCCTGCGACAGCGACGACGACTCGTTGGCGGCATGGACGATCATATTGGCATAGCCGTGCCCGAGCCCATGTTCGGATTTCAGGTGGTTCACCAGCGCCATATGGCCGACGATGCCGGTCGCGCGCGCCGCGGCGACCCATTCGTCCAGCCCCTTGCCCGTCTTGGCACGGAGGCTTTCGCCCATCTTCTCGAATTCGTCGGCCATCGCCGTTCTCCCTCGTCAAGATGAGTTGATTGAACATTCAACAAAGCGTTTTGTCAAGAGGCTTGGCAAGCGGGTGGCGAGGCCCGATATGCACCCCATGTGCGTCGTCGCCCTTGCTCACAAAGCCCATCCCGACTGGCCCCTCATCCTCATCGGCAATCGCGACGAGCTCCACGCGCGCGCCGCCGCGCCGCTCGCCGAATGGGACGACGGCAGCGGCATCGTCGCCGGCCGCGATCTGCAGGCCGGCGGCACATGGCTCGGGGTTCATCGCCCCAGCGGCCGCGCCGTGGTCGTGACCAATGTCCGCGGGGCGATGCCCGATCCCGCCAAGGAATCGCGCGGCGCGCTCGTCGTCGACATGCTGCGCGGCGAAGGGCGCTTTGCCGACCCCGCGGCCGGGGACCTGCCACGCTTCAACGCGTTCAACCTCTTCGCGGTGGGCGACGGCAAGGTGCGGCTGCTCACCAACCGGCCCGTCCCGCTGATCATGCCGCTCGAGCCCGGCGTCCATGCGCTCGCCAACGAGCCCGTCGACGCACCGTGCCCGCGCGCGGAGCGGCTGCGCACGGCGCTGGAGGCCACGGTCGCAGCTGGCGGCGATCCCGAGGGCCTGCTCGACACGCTGATGGCCGAGGACGACCCCGCGCTGTTCCTGCGCGGCGACGTCTATGGCACGCGCGCCTCGACGCTCGTCGCGGTGTCGGTGGCGGGCGATGTCCGGATGATCGAGCGGCGATACGAAAAGGGCGGCCGTCCCGCTGGAACGACCGCCCTCGAATTTCGTATCGGCTGAGCCGCGCGCGCTTATTTCGGCGCGATCACCATCAGCATCTGGCGACCTTCGGTGCGCGGATGCGCCTCGACCTTCGCGATTTCCGACGTCAGTTCGGCGACGCGCTGGAGCACGTTGAGACCGAGCTGGGTGTGGCTCATTTCGCGGCCGCGGAAACGCATGGTCATCTTGACCTTGTCGCCTTCGCCGAGGAAATCGAAGACCTTCTTCATCTTCACGTCGAAATCATGATCGTCGATATTCGGACGCATCTTGATCTCTTTGATTTCCTGCGTCTTCTGGCTCTTGCGTGCGAGGTTCGCCTTCTTCTGCGCCTCATATTTGAACTTGCCGACGTCGAGGAATTTGCACACCGGCGGATCGGCGTTCGGGGATACTTCAACCAGGTCCAGCCCGACGGAAGCCGCCTGCTCAATCGCTTCGGCCGTCAGCATCACGCCCAGATTTTCGCCTTCCTCGTCGATCACGCGGACTTTGGGGGAGGCGATAAATTCATTGTAACGCGGGCCGTTTTTGGGCGGCATCGGTGCCATTGGGCGACGGGTCATGGGCGGTGGTATAGCTGTATCTCCTGGGTCGTTTAAAAAGGGCGTGCAGCATCGACGCAAAAACACGCGTGGTGGTCATATAGTGATCAAAGCGCCGTCGTAAAGGCCGCCGCGCTCACCTTATAACGCTTTTCGGGCCGACTGTGGCCAGTCTGCCACTGTCAGCCGGCGGCTACCATTTGGTCGGCGCGGGATCGACGACGCGGAAGCCGCCCGCGCCGATTTCGCTGACCTCGAGCGCGCGTTCGGCGACACCCCTGTTACTGAAACGGAAGATGCCGTCGATGCCGCCGAAACCGTCGGCGGCGAGCAGGCGGTTCGCGGGAAAATTGGTCCCCGGTTTCCAGTCGCGCGCGATGCGCACCGTCAGCAGCACCGAATCATAGCCGAGGCTGGCAAGCCGGTACGGCGTCTTGCCGAAGCGGGTACGATATTTGGTCGCGAGCTGACCGTAGAGGCCGTCCGACACGCTGGCGAACCACGACCCGCGCATCACCGCGCTGCTGCCGAGTGCGGCGTCGGTGTTCCAGAGTTCGGTGCCGAGGATCTGCTTGTTCCCCGTGGTCTTGATCACCGGAACCGCGCGAATGGCGTTGCCGCCGCTGTCGGCGATCAGCACCGCGTCCATCGCGCCGGCATTGGCGAGGCGCCGCGCCGCACCCGTCAGCGCGGTCGCGCTGCGGTCATAGCTTTCGACCGCGACGAGCGTGCCGCCCGCTTCGGCCACCGCGGCGCGGAACGCCGCCGCCGAACGGTCGCCATAGACATTCTTTGGCACCAGCGCGCCGAACCGCTGATGACCCTTCGACCGCGAGAAAGCGACGACGCGCTCGACCGACTGGCCGGGGACGAAGCCCATGATGAAGACGCCGTTGCCCGCAACGCTGCTGTCGTTCGAGAAGCTCAGCACCGGCACTTTCGCCGCGCGCGCGATCGGCGCCACCACGGTGACATCTTCGCTGAGCAGCGGGCCGAGGATCAGCTTGTTGCCGTCGGCGACCGCCTGCCGCGCCGCCGCGGCCGCACCGAGCGCGGTATCATAGGTGGTGATGCGGACGCGTTCGGTGCGCGAATCGAGCAAAGCGAGCGTCGTCGCATTGGCGATCGCGGTGCCGACGTCGGCGTTCGGCCCCGTCTGCGGCACGAGCAATGCGACGCGGTGGCGATCGGTGTCGGTCGGCAGGCCGGGGCCAACATTGTCGTCGGGGTTGGTGGGCGGCGGCGGGGTCGCCGGGCCGTTCGACTTCGGCACCACCTGACACGCCGCGAGCAGACCCGCCATCGCCATCACGCCGAGCCCGCGCAACATTTGGCGGCGGGCCGGTGCTTTATTTTGGCGCTGGTCGGCAGTTTCTGCCATTTTCGGCGTCATGCCAGATTCGAACATCTCAGATTCTCCCTTGCCCGGTCTCTATATCGTCGCGACGCCCATCGGCAACCTTGGCGACATCAGCGCGCGCGCGGCGACGACACTCGCCTCCGCCGGCGTGATCGCCGCAGAGGATACGCGCGTGACCGCGAAATTGCTGTCGCATCTGGGTTTGCGTGTGCCGATGACCCCCTATCATGATCATAGCGACGAACGCACCCGCGCCGCGCTGGTTGCGCGTATGGAGAGCGAAATTGTCGTTTTGGTGTCGGACGCCGGAACCCCGCTGATTTCGGACCCGGGATACAAGCTCGTTCGCGATGCGCGCGCGGCGGGGCGGCATGTCACCACCCTGCCCGGCCCCTGCGCCGCGATCGCCGCGATCACGCTATCGGGGCTGCCGAGCGACCGCTTCCTCTTCGCGGGCTTTCTGCCGAACAAGGCGAAGGCGCGCGCCGACACGCTCGCCGAATTCGCGGGGCTGCGTGCGACTTTGGTGTTCTACGAAAGCGGGCCGCGGCTGTCGGCGTCGCTGGCGGCGATGGCCGAAGGACTCGGCGACCGCGAGGCGGCGGTCGCGCGCGAGATCAGCAAGATGTTCGAGCAATGCGTCACCGGTACGCTGACCGAGCTTTCCGCGCGCTACGCGGACGCGCCGCCGAAGGGCGAGATCGTCGTCATCGTCGGCCCGCCCGGCGAAGCGGTGGCCGAAGAAGCCGACGATGCAACGCTCGACGCGGCGCTGCGCGAAGCGATGGCCGACAAGCCCGTCGCGCAGGCGGCAAAGGCGGTCGCGAAACGCTTCGGGCTCGACCGCCATGACATCTATGCGCGCGCGCTCACGCTGAAAGAGCAGGCTTGAACCGCGCCGCCGCCGAAGCACGCGGACGCAAGGCCGAGCGCCGCGCGGCGTGGTGGCTGCGCCTTCACGGCTGGCGCATCATCGGCGAACGGCTCCGCGTCCCCGTCGGCGAGGTCGACCTTGTCGCGCGGCGCGGCCGCACGATCGCCTTCATCGAGGTCAAATGGCGCGACCGCGCCGCCGACCTCGACCTTGCGATCGACCATTATCGCCTGCGCCGCGTCGCCGCCGCCGCCGAAATGCTGCGCCCGCGCTTCGCCGGCCCGCGCGACGACATCAGGATCGACGTGATGCTCCTTGCGCCGGGGCGCCTGCCACGCCATCTGGTCCACGTCTGGCAACCCTGAGGAAGAAATAATGACCCTGCGCGCCGCGGTACAAATGGACCCGATGGACAATATCAACATCGGGGGCGACAGCAGTTTCGCGCTGATCCTGAAGGCGCTCGAACGCGGCTACGAGCTCTATCATTACGATGTACGCGGCCTGACATGGGAGGCCGGACGGCTGACGACGAAAGCGCATCGCATTCTCGAGGCGCAGCGCAAAGCGGGCGCGCATTACAAGTTCGGCGACGAAGTTCTGCTCGACCTCGGCCGCGACGTCGATGTCGTGCTGATGCGGCAGGACCCGCCCTTCGACCTCGGTTATCTCACCGGCACGTGGCTGCTCGAACGCATCGCGAACGAGACGCTCGTCGTGAACGACCCCGTCTCGGTCCGCAACGCCCCCGAGAAGGTGTTTGTGCTCGACTTCCCCGAGTTCATGCCGCCGACGATGGTCACCCGCAGCCTCGACGCGGTGAAGGATTTCCAGGCGCGCCATGGCGCGGTGGTGATCAAGCCGCTCCACGGCAATGGCGGCAAGGCGGTGTTCCGCATCGACGCCGACGGCAGCAATTTGGGCGCACTCGTCGAGCTGTTCGGACAGGTGTGGCCCGAACCCTTCATGGTCCAGCAATTCCTGCCGAGCGTGTCGAAAGGCGACAAGCGCATCGTGCTCGTCGATGGCGAGGTCGCGGGCGCGATCAACCGCAAGCCCGGCGAAGGCGAGTTCCGCTCGAACCTCGCGGTCGGCGGTTTTGCCGAAGCGGCCGAACTGACCCCGCGCGAGCAGGAGATTTGCGACGTGCTCGGCCCGCAGCTCCGCGAACGCGGTCTCGTCTTCGTCGGCATCGACGTGATCGGCGGCGAATGGCTCACCGAAATCAACGTCACCTCGCCCACCGGGATCGTCGCGATCGACCGTTTCAACAACAGCGATACGGCGGGGATGATCTGGGACGCGATCGTCCGCCGGATCGGCTGACGTCGCAGCGCGTTACGCACTCCATGACCGACTTCATTCTCAATCTGATCCAGAACTGGGGCTATGTGGGGATCTTCATCCTCATGTTCCTCGAGAACGTGTTTCCGCCGATCCCGTCCGAAGTGATCATGGGGCTAGGCGGCATCGCAGTCGCCAAGGGCCATTTCGATTTCTGGACGCTCGTCGCGGTCGCGGTCGCGGGCACGACCGCGGGCAATTGGGTCTGGTACGGGATCGGCCGCTGGATCGGCTACGAACGGCTCAAGCCCTTTATCGACCGCCACGGCCGCTGGCTGACGCTCGACTGGGACGAGGTCGAGCGGCTCCACAATTTCTTCCTGAAATATGGCCCCGCGATCATCTTCGTCGCGCGCTTCATGCCCGTTGCGCGGACGATGGTGTCGCTGCCCGCGGGCATGGTGCAGATGAACCAGGCGAAATTCCTGGCCTGGACAGCGGCCGGATCGACGATCTGGATCGCCGCGCTCGCGGGCGCGGGCAACTGGTTCGGGGGGAAGTTCGCGAACCTCGACGCCTTTGTTGGCCCCGTCGCGCTCGTCGCGATCGGTTCGCTCGTCGTCGTCTATATCTACCGCGTCATCACCTGGAAGCCGAAGCAGGCCGACTAAGCCCTGGGGTGCGCATTCCGGTAAATATCGAGCAAATGCGCGGCATCGACCGCGGTATAGACCTGCGTCGAGGCAAGGCTCGCATGACCGAGCAATTCCTGAAGGCTGCGCAAATCGGCGCCACCCGCGAGCAGATGCGTCGCGAAGCTGTGACGCAGCGCGTGCGGCGTCGTGCGTTCGGGAAGGCCCAATGCGCGCCGCGCCGACCGCACGCTCGCGCGAACAACGCCGGGCTGGAGCGGCCCCCCGCGCGCGCCAAGGAAGATCGGCGTCTCTTTGGCGATCGGATAAGGGCAAGCCGCAACGTAGCGCGACACCGCGCTCGCGACCGCGGGCAAGATCGGGACGATCCGTGTCTTGCCCCGTTTGCCCGTCACGCGCAGCGTCTCGCCAAGCGGCAATACCGCACCTGTCAGCGACAGCGCCTCGCCGATGCGCAGCCCTGCGCCGTAGAGCAGCAACAGCAGCGCAAAATCGCGCGCACCGACCCAGCCCTCGCGGGCATTATCCTCGACATCCTGTGCCAGCGCGAGCGCTTCGGCGGGCGACACCGGCCGCGGCAGCCCCTTCTTGACGCGCGGCCCCCGCATCTGCGGCACGCTCGCGCCCGATCCGCCGACAAAGCGCAGAAAGCCGCGCAGCGCAGAAAGCTCGCGCGCCGCCGATGCATTGCCCAGCCCCTCGGCGCGGCGGTCGGCCAAATAAGCACGGAGGTCGTTCGGGATCAGCGCCTTCAGCATGCGCGCATCGACCGCGCCGCCGCGGTGCCGCGACAGGAAGCCGCAAAAGCGCTCGGCGGTCGCGATATAGGCGCGGCGCGTATGCTCCGACCGGCGCTTCTCATGCGCCAGATGGGCATCCCAGTCGCGGATCAAATGCTGCGGCAAATCAACTCCTATACCGCCGCTCGTGTCGAGCGAAGTCGAGACACCCATCGGCGTGGCGCGAGCCTGAGGGGCATCTCGACTTCGCTCGATGCGAACGGGTTTCGAGAGTCTAGCCGGTCCGAACCACGTCGGAAAGGATCGAGTCTAGCAGGAGGATTCCGTCGTCGGTGACCATCAGCCGGTCGCCATCGTACGTCATCAGCCCCTGCTCCGCGAGCCGCGCCACCGCATCGGCATCGACGAACATATCGCGCGCCAGCCCGCTGCGCGCCTCGATCCGCGCCAGATCGATGCCTTCGGTCAGCCGCAGCCCCATCAGCATCGCCTCGGTCGCGCGCTCGTGCGCCGGGAGGTCGCTTTCGACCTTGAGCCCATGACCGTTGCGCTCGACCGCCGCGACGAAATTCTCGGGCTTCTTGTGCCGCTCGGTCGCCTGACCCAGCCTTCGGCCATGCGCGCCGGGGCCGACGCCCGCATAATCGGCGTAGCGCCAGTAGGCGAGATTGTGGCGGCTTTCCTGCCCTACCCGCGCGTGATTCGACACCTCATAGCGAGGCAGCCCTGCGGCGTGCGTCATCGCCTGCGTCGCGTCGAACAGGTCGGCGGCGGTGTCGCCATCGGGAATGGTGAGGTCGCCCTTTGCCGCGAGCGTCGCAAAGCGCGTGCCGGGCTCGATGGTGAGCTGGTAGAGCGAAAGATGGTCGGTGCCGAAGGCGAGCGCGCCCGCCAATTCGGCTTCCCACGCCGCCATCGACTGGCCCGGCCGCGCATAGATCAGGTCAAAGCTGACGCGCGCGAAATGCTCCTGCGCCGTCGCGATCGCGCGGCGCGCCTCATCCTCGCTGTGCGCGCGGCCCAGAAATTCAAGCACTTCCGAATCGAAGCTCTGAACCCCTATCGAAACGCGATTGACCCCCGCCGCGGCAAGGTCGGCGAAATTGGCGACCTCGACCGAATTGGGATTCGCCTCCAGCGTGATTTCGACGTCATCCGCGAGCCCCCACGCATCGCCAGCCGCCGCGATCACTGCCGCGACCGTGGCGGGCGGCATCAGGCTGGGCGTCCCTCCGCCAAAGAAGATCGACCCGATGGTGCGCCCCGGCAGCAACGCCGCCTCATGCCGCAGATCGGCGAGCAACGCGTCGCGCCACACCGCCTGATCGACGCTCTCGCGCACATGGCTGTTGAAGTCGCAATAGGGGCATTTCGACACGCAAAACGGCCAATGGACATAAAGGGCGAGCGGTTCGGCCATGCTGGCCCCCTACTCCCTTTCGTCATTCCGGCGAAAGCCGGAATCTCTCGCGGAGTTCCCCAAGGCCGATGGCGACCCCGGACCCGATCCGGGGTGACGAAGGAAGGTCAGAAGACTCCGGCCACCAGCTTCGCAAACGCATCGGCGCGGTGGCTGATCGCATGTTTTTCCGCCGGATCGATTTCGGCATAAGTCAGTGTGTTACCTTCCGGAACGAAGACCGGATCATAACCGAAACCGAGTTTCCCGCGCGGCGGCCAGGTCAGGCTGCCGTCGGCCCGGCCCTCGAACACTTCGGCATGGCCGTCCGGCCAGGCGAGCGCGAGGGTGCAGATGAAACGCGCGCTGCGGTCGACCTCTGGCCCCTGTTCGGCAAGCAGGCCTTCGACCTTGCCCATCGCCATATACCAGTCGCGGCCCGGATTGCCCTCGAACCATTGCCGCTCGGCCCAGTCGGCGGTGTAGACGCCGGGCCGGCCGGAGAGCGCCGCGACCTCGAGCCCGCTGTCGTCGGCGAGCGCGGGAAGTCCCGCCGCGGACGCGCTCGCATGCGCCTTCAGCAGCGCATTCTCGCGAAAACTCGTCCCCGTCTCCTCGGGCTCGGGAAGCCCGAGGTCACCCGCCGACACCGGCTCGATCCCGAACGCTTCGAGCAGCGCGCGAATCTCGCGCACCTTTCCTGCGTTGTGGCTGGCAATCACCAGTCTGCCGGGGGCGAGCCTGCGCGTCATCTCAGCGGCCCGTGGCCTTGTCCTGCGCCGCGAAAATCTCGCCGCAGCCGATGCGTGCGAGGCGGAGCAGGCGGAGCAAGCCCTCCTCGTCATAGGTCGCACCCTCGGCGCTTGCCTGCACTTCAACGATCTGGCCCTTGCCGGTCAGCACGAAATTGCCATCGGCCTCGGCGACCGAATCCTCGTCATAATCGAGGTCGAGCACCGGGGTGCCCTTGTAGATTCCGCACGAGATCGCGCCGACCTTGTCCTCGATCGGATCCTCGGCGATCGTCTTCGCCGCAAGCAGCTTGTCGACCGCGAGGCGCAGCGCGACCCACGCGCCCGAAATCGACGCGGTGCGCGTCCCGCCGTCGGCCTGGATGACGTCGCAGTCGATGATGATCTGGCGCTCGCCGAGCTTCTTCATATCGACGACCGCGCGCAAGCTCCGCCCGATAAGCCGCTGGATTTCCTGCGTCCGCCCCGACTGCTTGCCCTTCGCCGCCTCACGGCTGCCGCGCGTGTGCGTCGCGCGGGGCAGCATGCCATATTCGGCGGTGACCCAACCCGCACCCTTGCCGCGCATCCACGACGGCACCTTTTCGTCGACACTGGCGGTCACCAGCACCTTGGTGTTGCCGAAGCTGACGAGGACGCTGCCCTCGGCGTGGATGGTGAATTCGGTTTCGATGACGATGGGACGCATCTGGTCGGGCGCGCGGCCGGAAGGGCGCATGAAATTTCCTTTCGATTGGTGATTGCGGTGGCCCTTAGGCCGCCGACCTCATTCGCTCAACCGCATCTTGAAGAAATCGAGGATTTCGTCGCGCGCCTGCACCGTTGGTTGCCCCGCCTCGTCGATCAGATGGATCGTGACGACGCTGTGCGGGTTCTTCATCGGGCTGTCGGGATTGGCCGCGCTGTAGGGCAACACCTTGCCGATAAAGCGGTCGCCGAGCGCATTTTCATAGGCGGCAAAGCGCGCCGCCTGGCAATATTTGTCGCCCTCGAAGCGGTAGGCGAGCACGGTCAGGTCCTCGGCCTCCATTCGCGCCTTCACCGCGGCGAGTTCGCCCGGCGCGATATGCATCCCCGCCGCGTCGTTCAATGGCAACGACGGCTGCGCGAGGACCGGGGCAAGCACCGCGGGTTCGAGCATCATCGACAGCGCGAAATTTCCGGTGAAGCACATGCCGATCGCGCCGACGCCCTTGCCGCCGCATTCCTTGTGCGCCTGTGCCGCAAGCGCGCGCAGCCACTGCGTCGCCGGCGAGCTTTCATTCGCCTGAAAGGCGCGGAACTGGCGGCTGATGCACCCGCCGATCATGGTGAACAGCATGCGAGGCGCCCGCGGCACCGCGCCGTCCTTGCCAAAGATATGCGGCATATAGACGGTGAAGCCAGCACCCACGACCCAGCGCGCGAAGCGCGCGACATGCGGGCTGATGCCGGGCATTTCGGTCATTACGATGACGGCCGGACCATTGCCCGCCACATAGACGCGGTGCTTGCGGCCGAGCAGCACGATGTCGCGGTGGTCGAAATCGTCGAGCGGGTCGTCGCGGTCAAGCGGGCGTGTGGACATGATTTTCTCCCCTGGGGCGGAAGGCTATGCAGAAGGCCAGCCAATTGCACCTCCTTTTCTTCGTCATTCCCGCGAAAGCGGGAACCCAGCAAGCAACCGTCGCACGCTGGGTTCCAGCTTTCGCGGGAATGACGAAGCTGGGGTGTGGATCGGCGTTGCGCTTGCCCCATCCCCTCCCCATCCCTAAATCCCCTGTATGACCACCCCGCCGATCACCGAACTCACCACGCGCGCCCGCGACGTGTTCCGGCTGGTCGTCGACGCCTATCTCGAAACCGGCCAGCCCGTCGGCTCGCGCACGCTGTCGAAGCTCGCCGCGCTCAACCTCTCGCCCGCATCGATCCGCAACGTGATGCAGGACCTTGAGGAGTTCGGCCTGCTCGCGAGCCCGCACACCAGCGCCGGACGCCTGCCGACCGAGCAGGGGCTGCGCCTCTTCGTCGACGGGATGATGCAGGTCGCCGAACCCAGCGCCGAGGACCGCGCGCAGATCGAGGCGAGCCTGTCCGACGCCGGCCCGATCGAAAGTGCGCTCGCACAGGCGACCTCGGCGCTGTCGGGGCTGTCGGCGTGCGCGGGCCTCGTGCTCGTGCCCAAGCATGAGCGCGTGCTCAAACAGCTCGCCTTCGTGCCGCTGTCGGCGAACCAGTCGCTCGTCGTGCTCGTCGCGGGCGACGGCGCGGTCGAGAACCGCGTCATCGACATTCCGCCGGGGCTCAATCCCTCGGCGCTCGTCGAGGCGGACAATTATATCTCGTCGATGCTCAGCGGGCTCACGCTCACAGAGGCGATGGCGCGCGTGCGGCATGAGATCGAGGCCGAGCGCATCGCGATCGACCGCGCTGCGCAGGATCTCGTCAGCCGCGGCCTCGCGATCTGGTCGTCCGATGGCGCCGACCGCCCGGTGCTGATCGTGCGCGGGCAGGCGAATCTGCTCGACGAGAGCGCGGTCGGCGACCTCGACCGCGTGCGCCAGCTGCTCGACGAACTCGAAACCAAGCAGGATATCGCGCAGCTGCTCGACAGCGCGCGCGAGGGCGCCGCAACCCGGATTTTCATCGGATCCGAAAATAAATTATTCTCGCTTTCGGGCTCGTCCGTGATAGCGGCGCCCTATCGCGGATCGGACGGGCGCGTGGTCGGCGTGGTCGGGGTCATTGGTCCCACGCGCTTGAACTATGCCCGCATCGTTCCCATGGTGGATTTCACCGCACAATCGCTCTCCAGACTGATACGATAAGGCTTATGACGAACATTGAAAACGACACGCCGGTCGACGACGGCGCGAACCCCGAAGTTGAAACCGCCGAAGCGGCAAACCCCGCGCAAGGCGAAAATGAAGAGCTGGCGCAGCTCGCCGAACAGGTCGCCGCGCTCCAGCAGGATCTGCTTTATGCGCGCGCCGAGACGCAAAATGTCACGCGCCGCAAGGACAAGGAAATCGCCGACGCGCACGCCTATGCCGCGACCAAGTTCGCACGCGACATCCTGTCGGTCGCCGACAATCTCGGCCGCGCACTCGCCGCGCTCAGCGACGAACAGCGCGCCGACGAGGCGATGAAGCCGATGATTACCGGCCTCGAAGCCACCGAGCGCGAATTGCTCAGCGTCTTCGAACGCAACGGCATCACGCGCATCGCCGCGATCGGCCTGCCGCTCGACCCCAACCAGCATCAGGCGATGCTCGAAATCCCGAGCGACAAGACGCCGGGCACGATCGTGCAGGAAATGCAGGCGGGCTATATGCTGAAGGATCGCCTGCTGCGCCCCGCGATGGTGGGCGTCGCAAAGGCGGGGTAGTCGCTAATGCCCTCTCCCCTTGCGGGAGAGGGATGCGAAGCCTTGGCGGCTCGGCCGCCTAGGCGAAGCTGGGAGAGGGGTTCCGCCCTATCATAAGGGAGCAGCCCCCTCTCCCGCTACGACTAGCCAGCAAGCTGGCAAGTCTCACTGCCCTCTCCCGCAAAAGGGGAGAGGGAATATCCATCACGCCGCCTTGCGCATCTTCGCGAGCTTCTTCAGCACCATGTCGCGCTTCAACCGCGACAGATGGTCGATGAAGAGGATGCCTTCCAGATGGTCATGCTCGTGCTGGATGCACGTCGCCATCAGGCCGGTCATGCGTTCCTGATGATGCTTGCCGTCCTCGTCCTGCCAGTCGACGGTAACCTCGGCGGGGCGCGTCACATCGGCATATTGCTCGGGGACCGACAGGCAGCCTTCCGAATAGACGCTATGCTCTTCGCTCTCGTCCGAAAAGACGGGATTGATGAACACGCGCGGCTCGCGGATGAGCCTTTTGCCCTCTTCGTCCTCGGGATCGGGTTCCTGCAGGTCGATGACGAGGATGCGCTTCGGCACCCCGACCTGAATCGCGGCCAGCCCGATGCCGGGGGCGTCGTACATCGTCTCGAACATATCGGCGATCAGCGTCTTCAGCTCGGCGTCGAAGGTCTCGACGGGCTTCGAAATGATACGCAGCCGGGGATCTGGGGTCTCTATGATAGGGAGTAAGGCCATGGGGGCTCAGGTATGAACTCGAACGCCCGACGTCAACCCACCGGCCGCCGCGCCCGCAGCGCCTGCGCCAGCGTCCCCTCGTCGAGATAATCAAGCTCGCCGCCAACAGGCAGACCGTGCGCAAGCTGGGTCAACCGCACCGGATAACCCTCAAGCCGTTCGGCGAGATAATGCGCCGTCGTTTGCCCCTCGAGCGTCGCGTTCATCGCGAGCACGACCTCGTCGATGCCGCCCGCGGCGACGCGCGCGACCAGCGCGTCGATCGCGAGATCTTGCGGGCGGATGCCCTCGAGCGCCGACAGTCGCCCGCCGAGCACATGATATTTGCCGGGGAACAGCCGCGACTTGTCGAGTGCCCACAGGTCCGACACCTCCTCGACGACGCACAAGGACCGCGCATCGCGGCGCGGGTCGGCGCAGATCGCGCAGGGATCGTGCGTGTCGACATTGCCGCAGATGCCGCAGGTGACGAGCCGTTCGGACACCGTCTGCAGCGCCGCGAGCAGCGGCACAAACGCGCTCTCGCGCTTCTTCATCAGGTGCAGAACAGCACGCCGCGCCGAGCGCGGGCCGAGGCCCGGCAGGCGGGCGAGTTGCTGGACGAGCGCTTCGATTTCGGTGGACGCCATTGGGCGGTGGTAGTGGTGTCTCGCACCGTGCACAATAACCCCTTCGTCACCCCGGACTTGATCCGGGGTCCCGCTTCCTTTTCTCACTCCAAAAAGCGGGATGCCGGATCAAGTCCGGAATGACGAAGAAAGGGTGAGAGAGCCTTGCACGACGCCGCATCCTCCGCCAAAGCCCCGCCCATGCGCATCGCCTTTATGGGAACGCCGCCCTTTGCGGTGCCGACGCTCGCCGCGCTTCATGCCGCGGGGCATGAGGTCGTGGCCGTGTATACGCAGCCCCCCCGCCCCGCGCAGCGCGGCAAGAAGGTACAGCAAAGCGCGGTGCATGTCTGGGCCGAGAACCTTGGCCTGCCCGTGCGCACGCCGAAGAGCCTGAAGAGCGAGGAGGCCCAGGCCGAATTCGCGGCGCTCGACCTCGATGTCGCGGTGGTCGCGGCTTACGGCCTGATCCTGCCGCAGGCGATCCTCGATGCGCCGCGCGAAGGTTGCCTCAACGTCCATGGCTCGATCCTGCCGCGCTGGCGCGGCGCCGCGCCGGTGCAGCGCGCGATCCTGTCGGGCGATGCCGAGACCGGCGTGACGATCATGCAGATGGATGTCGGGCTCGACACCGGCGCGATGCGGCTGATCGGCCGGACCCCGACGGGCGGCAAGACCGCGGGCGAATTGACCGACGAGCTGGCGGCGATCGGCGCCGGGCTGATGGTCAAGGTTCTGAGCGACCTCCATGCCTTTGCCCCCGAAGCGCAGCCGGACGAAGGCGTTACTTACGCGGCCAAGATCGACAAGAGCGAAGCGCGGCTCGATTTTCTGACGAGCGCGGTGCAGGTCGAGCGCCAGATCCGCGCGTTCAATCCGATGCCCGGCGCCTTTTTCGAACTCGATGACGAACGCTACAAAATCCTCGCTGCCGAGGTCGTCCATCCCGCGGGCACCGTCGCGGGCGCCACTCCCGGCGTCACGCTCGACGATGCGCTGGCCGTCGCCTGCAACCCCGGCGCGATCCGCGCGACGCGGGTCCAGCGCGCCGGAAAGCCCGCGATGGATGCTGACGAGTTGCTGCGCGGCCGCGCGATCCCCAAAGGCACCCGACTGGCCTAATCTCCCTCTCCCCTTGCGGGAGAGGGTTGCGCAAGCTTGGCAGCTCGCTGCCTAGCTGAAGCTGGAAGAGGGGTGCGCCCTATCGATAGTACAAGCCCCCTCTCCCGCTGCGACTAGCGAACAAGTTCGCAAGTCTCGCTGCCCTCTCCCGCAAGGGGAGAGGGTCGCAACGACGTCTCGACTTCGCTCGACACGAACGGCTAAGGGGGCGGCGATGACAAGATTTGCCCTCACGATCGAATTTGACGGCCGCCCGTTCATGGGCTGGCAGCGGCAAGCGCACGGCCCGAGCGTCCAGCAGGCGATCGAGGACGCAATCCACCGCTTCACCGCCGAGACGGTGCAGGTATTCAGCGCCGGACGCACCGACGCGGGTGTCCATGCCATCGCGATGCGCGCGCATGTCGACATCGAAAAACCGCTGACCCCGTTCAAGCTGACCGAGGCACTCAACGCGCAGCTGAGGCCCGCGCCGGTCGCGGTGGTGGCGTGCGAGATCGTCCCCGACGACTGGCACGCGCGCTTCGCCTGCATCGGCCGGTCGTACGAGTATCGCATCGTCAACCGCCGCGCGCCGCTGACGTGGGACAAGGGTCTGTCGTGGCAGGTTGCCCGGCCGCTCGATTCGGATGCGATGCACGCGGCGGCGCAGCTACTCATCGGCCTCCACGACTTCACCACCTTCCGCTCAGCGCATTGCCAGTCGCAAAGCCCGGTGAAGACGCTCGATAAACTGACCGTCAGCCGCCACGGCGATGAGTTGATTATCGAGGCCGCGGCGCGCAGTTTCCTGCATCATCAGGTACGCTCGATGGTCGGCTGCCTCGCGCTCGTCGGCTATGGCAAATGGTCGGCGCGCGACCTGAAGGCCGCGCTCGATGCCGCCGACCGCAACGCGCTGGGGCTGAATGCGCCCCCCGACGGGCTCTATTTCGTGAGCGCGACCTATCCATAGAATACAACCCCCTTCGTCACCCTCGAACGAGACACGTGGCTCGTTCGACTTGATCCGGGGTTCCGCTGGCGTCGCTTTGCTACGCAAGAAAGCGCGATGCCGGATCAAGTCCGGGGTGACGAGAAACAGGGCTCGCCTGAATCGAAAAGGGCGGCCCTTTCGGACCGCCCGTTCCTTCATCGCTGTTGACGCAATTACACCTTTTCGGCGTAGTACAGCGGCGCATGCTCGTTGAGGATCTGGAGGATTTTCGCCTGCGCCGTCTTTTCGTCGCTTTCTTCCATCGCGCCGAGTTCGCGCGCGAGGCGGCTCGAAGCCGCTTCGAAGATCTGGCGCTCCGAATAGCTCTGCTCGGGCTGGTCGTCGGCGCGGAACAGGTCGCGGGTCACTTCGGCGATCGACACGAGGTCGCCCGAATTGATCTTCGCTTCATATTCCTGCGCGCGGCGCGACCACATGGTGCGCTTCACCTTCGGCTTGGTGGTCAGAACCTGCAGCGCTTCCTTCAGCGTCTTGTCCGACGACAGCTTGCGCATGCCCACGCCTTCGGCCTTGTTCGTCGGCACGCGAAGCGTCATTTTTTCCTTTTCGAAGCGCAGGACATAAAGTTCGAGCTGCATGCCGGCGATTTCCGACCGCTGCAGTTCGATGACGCGCCCCACGCCATGCTTGGGATAAACAACATAATCGCCGACTTCGAACAAGAGCGTGTTCACGGACATGCAAATTCCTTTCTGTGCCTTGACCCTGACCGGAAACTGCGACAACACCGGGACATCCGGCCCTCCGTATTGAGGGGGATGAGCATTCGGGCGGCGCTAGCCAGTCAGAGTGACAAGGGATATGGCTCCATCGGAAACGCCGAATGTGCCCCAGCCCGAGCGGCGGGAAGAGGCAGGGTGTCGGCGTGTTGATATTTATTATAACAGATTCGCAACAAAATTGCCACCCCTGCGCGGAAATGCGTCGGTCGGCACCTTGACGGCTCCCCAGACCCGTTTCAGGTTGAAACGAAATCATAGATAGGGAGCCGGTATGCAGGATCAAATTTGGTGGATCACGGGCGCCTCCTCGGGCATCGGCGCGGCGCTCGCTCGCGCGCTCGGGGCACGCGGCGCAAAGCTGATTCTGTCGGGCCGCAACGTCGCGGCGTTGGAAGCCGTCGCTGCCGATTGCGCCACCGAGACGCTGGTCCTGCCGTTCGAGGCGACCGATTATGCCGCCCTCCCCGCCATCGCCGAGCAGGCATGGGGCTGGCAGGGCCGCATCGACGGGCTCGTCAACAACGCCGGCATCTCGCAGCGCAGCCTCGCGATCGAAACCGATTTTGCGGTTTATCAGCAAATCATCGGCGTCGACCTGCTCGCCCCGATCGCGCTGACCCAGCAACTCCTGCCGCGCATGGTCGGCGCGGGCGGCGGCCAGATTATCGCGATCTCGAGCGTCGCGGGATCGCGGGGGTGCCGCTGCGCAGCGCTTATTCAGCCGCCAAGCATGGCCTGATCGGCTATCACGACAGCGTGCGCGCCGAAAATGAGCATCTGGGACTGAAGGTCCTCGTCGTCGCGCCGGGGTCGGTGCGGACGAACGTCAGCCGCAACGCGCTCAACGCCGACGGCAGCACGCGCGGCGAAAGCGATGCCGCGATCGATAACGGCCTGTCGCCCGACGACGCCGCGGCACAGATGCTGGCGGCAGTCGATGCCGGAACGCGCGAACTGATCGTCGCCGAGGGCGCCGAAGCGATGATCGCCGGCCTCCGCCGCAGCGACCCCGACGCGCTGTTCGACCGGATGAGCGCGATGGTACAGGCGGGCTATGCACAGCAGATGAAAGCGACGAACACGACCTGAACGGCTGCAACGAATGGTCGCCGACTCCTACACTCTCGTCACCCCGGACTTGATCCGGGGTCCCGCTTGAGGTCGAAGCCTGCCGATGCATCACAAAAGCGGGATTCCGGATCAAGTCCGGGATGACGAAGGGTAAGGAACCAACGACGACTTCCCACCCCAAGCCGTCACTATGAAAAAGCCCCGCCGGATCGCTCCGACGGGGCTTTTCTTTTGCCCGCAGGCGGCGTGGGTCAGACCGCGCCGTGCGCCAGCGCCGCGAGGAGCAGGATCGCCACGATATTGGTGATCTTGATCATCGGGTTGACCGCCGGACCCGCGGTATCCTTGTACGGATCGCCCACGGTGTCGCCGGTCACCGCGGCCTTATGGGCCTCGCTGCCCTTGCCGCCGTGGTTGCCGTCCTCGATATACTTCTTGGCATTGTCCCATGCGCCGCCGCCCGAGGTCATCGAGATGGCGACGAACAGCCCGCCGACGATCACGCCGAGCAGGAGTGCGCCGAGCGCTTCCAAGGCCGCGGCTGGCCCCGCCACCGCACGGATCACGAAGAACACGACGATCGGCGCGAGCACCGGGAGCAGCGACGGAATGATCATTTCCTTGATCGCCGCCTTGGTGACGAGGTCGACCGTACGCGCATAGTCGGGCTTCGATTCATAGGTCATGATGCCCGGGTTGTTCTTGAACTGGTCGCGAACATCCTTGACCACCTCGCCCGCCGCGCGGCCGACCGCGGTCATCCCCATCGCACCGAACAGGTACGGCAGGAGCGCGCCGAGCAGCAGCCCGACGATGACATAGGGCGACGACAGCGAGAAGGTCAGCGGCTCGGTCAGCCCGAGCTTCGCCGAATATTCGGTGATGTCTGCGGTATAAGTGCCGAACAGCACCAGCGCCGCGAGACCCGCCGACCCGATCGCATAGCCCTTCGTGACGGCCTTGGTCGTGTTGCCCACGGCGTCGAGCAAGTCGGTCTTTTCACGCACCGAATCGTCGAGGCCCGCCATTTCGGCGATGCCGCCGGCGTTGTCGGTGACGGGGCCATAAGCATCGAGCGCAACAACCATGCCGGCGAGCGCCAGCATTGCGGTGGCGGCAAAGGCGATACCGACGATGCCCGCGGTCTGGAACGCGACGACGATACCGACGCAGATCACGAGCGTCGGCAGCGCGGTCGATTCAAGGCTGACCGCGAGACCCTGGATCACGTTGGTGCCGTGGCCCGTTTCCGAAGCCTTGGCGATCGAGCGCACCGGACGAAAATTGGTGCCGGTGTAATATTCGGTGATCCAGATGATCAGCCCGGTGATGACGAGGCCGAGCAGCGAGCAATAGAAAAGGTCGCTGCCGTTGAACGCCTTGCCACCAACCTCGGCGATCGTCGTCGTCATGTCGCCCTTCAGCACATAGCTGGTCGCGAACCAGATCGCCGGGATCGAGAGCACCGCGGTGACGAGGAAGCCCTTGTACATCGCGCCCATGACGTTCTTCCCGCTGCCGAGACGCACGAAATAGGTGCCGATGATCGAGGTGATGATGCACACGCCGCCCATGAGCAGCGGCAGCGTCATTAGCGGGAGCAGCATATCGCCGGTGCCCTTCAGCAGCAGCGCGATCAGCACCATGGTGGCGCCGACGGTGACGACATAGGTTTCGAACAGGTCGGCCGCCATGCCGGCGCAGTCGCCGACATTGTCACCGACGTTATCGGCGATCACCGCCGGATTGCGCGGATCGTCCTCGGGAATTCCGGCCTCGACCTTGCCGACAAGGTCGGCGCCGACGTCGGCGGCCTTGGTGAAGATACCGCCGCCGAGACGCGCGAAGATCGAGATCAGCGAGGCGCCGAACGCGAGCGCGACGAGCGCGTCGACGACGGTGCGATCCTCACCGCCGACGGTGAAGCCACCCGGGCCGGTCAGATACCAGAAGAAGACCGAGATCGCGAGCAAGGCGAGCCCCGCCACGAGCATGCCGGTGATCGCGCCGGCGCGGAACGCCATGGTCAGGCCCGCCTGCAGCCCGGTCTGCGCCGCGGCTGCGGTGCGGACGTTGGCTTTGACCGAGATGTTCATGCCGACGAAACCGGCAACCCCCGACAGCACGGCGCCGATGACGAAGCCGGTCGCCGAGATTCGGCCAAGGAACAGCCCGACAAGAATGGCGACAACGACGCCGACGATGGCGATGGTACGATATTGGCGGCCGAGATAGGCCTTGGCGCCTTCCTGAATGGCGGCGGCGATTTCCTGCATCTTTTCATTACCGGCGGAGGCGCTGAGCACCTGCCGCGAGGTAATGAACCCATAGAGTACGGCCAACAGGCCGCACGCTATCGCGATCAAAACCGGATTCATGCGTGACTATTCCTTCCCATTGAGAAGGGCGACGCAGAAGATAGCAGTCGAGCACGTCCGACTTATTGATGCCGGTTCGCTCTCTCCCCTGATGCGACCGCCCCAAATTTGGACGCCGATTTATGGGAAGAAAGAAAGCGACACGCAACCCCGCTTATTCGGGAGTTTCCCGTGATTTCCGCCGCACGAGCGGCCGCCGGCATCAAGCGGCTTCGTCGCGTGCGGCCTTCAGCGCCCTTTGCGCGTCGGCAGCGGATTCGGTGTCGGGGTCGAGCTTCAGCGCCCGCTCGAGCAGCTCGATCGCGCGCGCATTATCGCGTTCGATGCCCTTGCCCGTCTGATAGGCGCGCCCGAGCGTGAAGCAGCTTTCGGCCTCACCCAGTGCGCACGCCTTGTCGAACAGTTCGAGGGCGCGCTGGCTGTTCCGGCGCACACCGCGCCCGTCGTCGACCAGCGTCGCCAGATTGCCGCAGGCCGATGCGTCGTCGGCGCGGCAGCTTTGTTCGAACAGCGCGGCGGCTCTCTTTTCGTCGCGCGGCATGCCGAGCCCGTCGCGGTGGAGGACGCCGAGATTATAGCAGGCGTGCTGATCTTCCGCCTTGCAGGCGCGCTCGAAGATCCGCGCTGCCTGACGCTGGTCCGGTGCGACGCCCTTGCCCAGCGAATAGGATGCGCCAAGGTTCGCGCATCCCGACACGCTGCCCAGATCGCAGGCCTTTGCGAACAGCTGGGTGGCGCGCCGCGGATCCTTGGCAACTCCGTCTCCGCCCACATAGGCGAGGCCAAGGTTCGAGCATGCCGTCGCCTCGTCGCCGTGGCACGCGAAGGCGTAATAGGCGGCGGCGAACTCGCGCGAGCGTTCGACGCCACTCCCTTCGCTATAGGCATAACCTGCCATCGTGCAGCCCGTCATGTCGCCGAGATGGCAGGCTCGGGCAAACAGCGGTGTCGCACGGGCGTCGTCCCTCGGAACGCCATCGCCCTCGTGATGGACATAGCCAAGCCGCGTGCACGCCTCGGCATCGTCCGCCGCGCAGTCAGTCGCAAGCGTCGTGACTTGATCGGGTGGTTCGTCGGCTTCGGGAGGCTCGGGATCGGTCGCGACCGTCTGCGCCTGCATGTCTTCTGCCGGGTCCGGGGTGCCGGCGCCCTGCGCGGGATGACAGAAACATACGAAACAGATCGCGAGAAGCGCCCGGGCAAAGCCTTGACGCCCGCTTTTTCGGTCGACCATTCCCGGTCCTTCTGATTCACCGCACCTGCCGGGGCGGACGGTTCCACCCGAGCGCATCGCTTTGCCATCAAACGGATTTCAAAGCAAAATATCCCGTTGCCGATCCAGGGCGCAGGCGGGAATGGTGGCTAGTGCATGAAACCAAGGCGATCGGGCAGCGCGATGCGTTGTGCCCGGTGTGTCAACGTGATTCCCTCACCGACCCCGGCGTGACCAAGAAGTGTGACGGTGACATTCAACCCGGCCGCGGTCTCGCGGATCGTCGCGGCGGCCGAGGGATCGGCGGTAAACAGCAGCTGATAATCGTCGCCCGCGGTCGCCGCCGCGAGCCGCGTGTCGAGTATGTCGGGGCGCACCGCGAGCAGCGCAGCCGAGAGCGGCACCGATTCCAGCATGATGCCAAGCTCGCATCCGCTCGCCCCGGCCATGCGCTGCGCATCGATCAGCAGGCCGTCGGATACGTCCATCATCGCATGGACATGCGGCGCCACTGCCTGCCCAAAGGCCAGTTGAGGCTCGGGGCGACCATAGGCGGCAAGGCAGGTTTCGTTCGGATCGACTTGGCCCAGCCGCATCGCAAGGCCGAGCCCCGCATTGCCGATCGTTCCCGTGATCCAGATCTGGTCGCCCGGCCGGACGCCGCTTCGTGCGGGGGCGCCGGTCGCGGGCGCCTTGCCGATCGCGGTGAGCCCGAATGTGCGCGGCGCACCTCCCGGGATGCCCACCGTGTCGCCCCCGAGCAACGGCACGTCGTACCGGCGCAGCACCTCGCCCAGCCCGCGGACGAAGGCGGCGTCCCAAAACTCGTCGCCGGTCAGGCTGTAGCCGACGAGCACGCCGAGCGGTGCCGCGCCTTTTGCGGCCAGATCGGAGAGATTCACCGCGACGAGCTTCCACGCGACATCCTGCGGCCGCTCGTCGGGAAGGAAATGGACGCCCTCGACGATCATGTCGTGGGTGAGGACAAGGTCGCCCAGCACCGCGGCGTCGTCGGCCAGCCCGCGCGCGGCGGGATCGGTCGCGATGGCACGCAGGCGGGCGATGAAGTCGGCTTCGCTCATGCGGGGAAGCCTAGAGGATAGCGGTGCGGTATAAAAGATACCGATCCTCCCTGTCGCGCAGCGATGGGGAGGTGGCAGCGCGAAGCGCTGACGGAGGGGCTATTGGCGCAACATCGCCGCCCCTCCACCACGCCCTTCGGGCGCGGTCCCCCTCCCCATGGCTACGCCACAGGGAGGACCTTGATTACTTCGCCCGCACATCCTTGCCGATCGCATCGAGCAGGCCGTTGGCAAACCCTGCCTCGCGCGTATCGAAGAACGCCTTTGCGACATCGACATATTCGCTAACCACCGCGCCGACGGGCACATCGCCTCGCGCCATCAGTTCGTAGCAGCCCGCGCGCAGGATCGCCTTCATCGTGCGGTCGAGCCGCTCCATCGACCAGCCGCTCGCGAGCCGCGCGACGATCGCCACGTCGATCTCTTCGATGCGCGCGAGCGTGCCCTTGACGATATCGTCGAAGAAAGCGGTGTCGGCGTCGGCATATTCCTCGTCCTCGATCGTCGCGCCGATGCGGTGCTGATGGAATTCGTGGATCAGCTTGGGCACGGGCGTGCCCTCCATCTCATGCTGATAGAGCGCCTGGACGGCGGCGAGACGGGCGGCGGAGCGGGACTGGGAACGTTTGTTCATGACTCTTTTCTTAGCTGAGACGCTGGCTGACCGAAAGCGCGTGGGCGGGAAGCCCCTCGGCCCCCGCGAGCGCGACCGCGGCCGGACCGATCGCGGCAAGGCTCGTTTCGTCGAGCGCGAGGAAGCTGGTGCGCTTCATGAAGTCGCTGACCGACAGCCCGCTCGAAAAGCGCGCGCGGCGGCCGGTCGGCAGCACATGGTTCGGACCCGCGACATAATCGCCGATCGCTTCTGGGGTCTGGCGGCCGAGGAAGACCGAGCCGGCATGGCGCACCTTGGCAAAGAGCGCATCGGCCTCGGCGGCATCGACCGCGAGTTCGAGATGTTCGGGCGCGAGCCGGTCGCAGAGCGGGATCGCGTCGGCGAGCGTCGGCACGATGACGATCGCGCCATTCGCATCCCAGCTTTCGCGCATCGTCGTAGCGGTCCCGAGCGTCGGGATGATCGCATCGACCGCCGCCGCAACCGCATCGGCAAAAGCCGCGTCGTCGGTGAACAGGATCGACTGGCTCGTCGGGTCATGCTCGGCCTGGCTCAAGAGGTCGGCGGCGATGACATGCGGCACGTTCCGATTGTCGGCGACGACGACGATCTCGCTCGGTCCCGCGACCATGTCGATGCCGACCACGCCATAGACCTGCCGCTTCGCCTCGGCGACCCAGGCGTTGCCCGGACCGGTGACGACATCGACCGGCGCGATGCGGCCGGTGCCATAGGCGAGCGCGGCAACCGCCTGCGCCCCGCCGATGCGCCAGATCTCGTCGACCCCGCCGATATGCGCCGCGGCCATCACCACCGGATTGGTCTCGCCGCCCGGCGTCGGGGTCATCATCACGATGCGTTCGACCCCCGCGACCTTCGCGGGCAGGATGTTCATCAAGACCGACGACGGATAGGCGGCGCGCCCGCCCGGAACATAGACCCCCGCCGCATCGACGGCACTCCAGCGGGAACCGAGCCGGGCGCCCGTGCTATCGCGATAGTCGCGGTTCTCGGGGAGCTGCGCGGCGTGATAGGCGCGGATACGGTCGGCGGCGAGGTTCAGCGCATCGCGAAGCTCGGGCGCCAGCGCCTCATAGGCCGCGGCGCATTCCTCCTTCGAAATGCTCCACCCGCTCGCGTCCAAATCGAAGCGATCGAACTTCGCGGTATAATCGGCGAGCGCGACGTCGCCCTCGGCCTTCACCCGCGCGATGATCGCGGAGACGTCGGCGGAAACGTCGGAATCGCTCTCGCGCCGATCGTTGACCAGCGCGTCGAACTCGGCGGCGAAGCCGGGTTCGGAAGCATCAAGCCGCCGCATCGCCCTGCCCTACTGCCTGACGGAAGCGTTCGACGAGCGCCGGCACCTCGGCCGAACGCAGCTTGAACGCCGCGCGGTTGACGATCAGCCGCGCCGACACCTCGCTGATGATCTTCTGTTCGGCGAGCGCATTTTCGACCAGCGTGCGCCCGGTCGAAACCAGATCAACGATGTGCGAGGCCAGCCCCAGCTTCGGCGCGATTTCCATCGCACCGTTCAGCTTGATGCACTCGGCCTGGATGCCCTGCGCCTCGAACCAGCGGCGTGTCGTTCCGGGATATTTGGTCGCGACGCGGATATGGCTTTCGCCGAGCCCCGGCGGCGCGCTGCCTTCCGGCCCGGCGAGCGACAGGCGGCAATGGCCGATGCCAAGGTCCACCGGCGCGTAAAGCTCGCTATAATCGAACTCGTCGACGACGTCCGATCCGACGATGCCGAGCTGCGCCGCGCCATGCGCGACGAAGGTCGCGACGTCGAACGCGCGCACGCGGATCAGTGAGATGTGCGGCTGATTTGTCCCAAAAACTAACGCCCTGCTTTTCTTATCGAAAAACTCGTCCGACGGCTCTATCCCGACGCGCGCAAGCAGGGGCAGCGCCTCGTCGAGGATGCGCCCCTTCGGGATGGCAAAGATGATCGGTTCGGGCATAAGCTTGCGCGCCCATAAGCGGCGAGAGGAAAAAGGGCAATGAGCGAGCGCTACGAGTTCATCGACATGGCCGAGACCGGCCCGAAGGCCGTCCGCACCGCCTTTGCCAATCAGGTCGCCTATTGCCGCGCCAACGATGCCCGCGTCACCGCGCGCGTCGTCGCAGCGCTGGGCGCATTGCTGGGCAAGCCGACGAGCGAATTCGCGCGCCGTATCGCCGGCTGGCAGGGTCCGCCGCTCGCCGACGCGCTGCCGCTGCGCGCCGCCGGCGGCATCCACGCGCTGCACCTGACGGGAACCGCGCACGAGATCGCCCCCATCTATGCCGATTCGGAGGATATCAACGACGCCACAATCATCGCCGCGGTTGTCGCGCGGCATGAGGCGGCGCTGCTTCCCTGGCTCGACGGCCCGCCGCAAACGAACGAGGCCGGACGCTCGTCGAACTTCATCGCCGCGATGCTCTGGCTCGCCGACCGCGGCCTGCCGCCGCTTTTCGACTGCCGCGAAATCGGGTCGAGCGGCGGGATCAACCTGATGATCGACCGCTATCATTACGACCTTGGCGGCGTGCATGTCGGGCCGCAGCCCGGCGCGATCGCCTTCACCCCCCAATGGCGCGGCGACCATCCGCCGCAGCATGCGATCGAATTCGCCGGCCTCAAGGGCTGCGATGTCGCCCCCGTCGACCTGACCGATCCTGCGCAGGCGCTGCGGCTCAAAGCCTATATCTGGCCCGAGCATCATATCCGCTTCGCGCGCATCGAGGCGGCGATTGCGGCGGCGACCGAGAACCCACCGCAACTGATCCGTGCGACCGCTGCAGATTTCGTCGAGGCCGAACTCGCGAAACCGCAAGCAAAAGGGACGACCCGCGTGCTGATGCATTCGGTCGTCTGGCAATATGTCCCCGCCGACCAGCAAGCGCGCGTCACCGCTGCGATGGAGGACGCCGGCAAGCGCGCGACCGCCGAGCGACCGCTCGCGTGGGTGGCGCTCGAGGCGAACCGCACGGTGCATCATCATGAACTGGCCGTGCGCTATTGGCCGGGCGGCGAGGCGCCGAGGAAAATCGGGCAAGCGCACGCACATGGCGCGTGGATCGAGTGGCTGGGTTAGCTGGATAGCTGACGTCCACTTAGGGGTGGGAAGCAGCGTTGCTTCATTTTCCTTCGTCATCCCGGACTTGATCCGGGATCCCGCTTTTTTTAGGGATCGACCGGCTCTGATATCAAGCGGGACCCCGGATCAAGTCCGGGGTGACGATGAATGAAGAGTCTGCTTCCAATCGAAAGCGCTGTATCGTTGACCGGCGGCTACCGGTTCAAAGCCGCGCCTCCAACCGCGCCAGCAATTGCTGCACCGGGGTCACGGCCGGCGCTTCCCAGCCGGCCTCCAGCATCGCGATCCGCTCGAACAATCGCTCGCTCGCCGAAACGATCCGGCGCACCGACACATCGAAGCTCGCGCAGATATCCCAGTCGGCCGCGACGGCCTCGCCGATCCGCGCCGCGCTGTCGTGCGGCCCCGCCCCCGGATCGCCCGCGAACATCGCGCGGCGATGGAGCAGCCAGGCGATGACGTGCATCAGCCGCGTCGTCGTCTTCAACGATTCGCACGCAAGGCCGATCTGCGCCGCCGCGTCGCCGCCGGCCCGCCCGAGGTCGCGCTGCACGGCAAAAGCGGCGTGCGCCTCATCGGCGAGCAGCATCGCCTCGACATAAAGATTTTCGACCTGTGCGCGTTGCACCGGCACATCGATTGCCATCATGTTCGTTCGCCCACCGACCATGACGCGCGAGATGCCATGCCGACCATCGGGTCCGCAACGTCGGTAACCATGAAAATACGGGCGCCGGCCGTCCCGTTTTGATTCAGGCGTTTAGAATCGGTCGACATTTGCAGGCCGGCATGGGCCGAATGTCGGCCGACCCTAGGCGATGATGTCGGGAAGCAGCTGGTCCTCGCACCAGGAGATCTCGTCGCGGAGGCGCAGCTTGCGTTTTTTCAGGCGCGCAAGCTGCAGCTGGTCGGGAACCGCCGCGGTGCCGAGCGCAATGATCGCCGCATCGAGGTCGCGATGCTCGATGCGAAGCAGTTCCAGGCGCTGGGTAATTTCCTCGGGGTTCACACCGCCTCCCTGCCACGTTCACCACTGGTCCGCAACGGGGACCGCTTGGCCGAATCGGCACGACATCGGGGAGGTTTCGTGATTTAATTCGCCTTGCCCATCGAGTCGAAAAGGAGAATGCCAATGAGCACGTCGCACCTTTCCACCCTGAAGTCCCGTCACGCGGACCTCGATGCGAAAATTGCGAATGAAGAGCGCCGTCCCGCCCCCGATACCGGAGTCGTCGCGCAGCTCAAGAAGCAGAAACTGAAACTCAAGGAGGAAATGCTGACGATCGCCTGATCGCCAGCGCTATCGCCCCGCTGATGCCACCCTGTGAAGGACGCATCAGCGCCGGCGATAGAGGGGCCCTTTCTCGAGGCCCGTGCGCCGAAGATGCGGCGGCAAATCGGACTGCGAAACCACCTGACGACGCACCGCCTGTGGGTCGACCTGACGGTCGAACGCAATGCCGAACTTGCCCTCACCCACCCAGATCACGCGGCCCGCGACCGGGCCGACATTGCGCAGGTCGACCTCGACCGCCGCGCCCTGCGCGACCTTGACGTTCGCCTCGGCCAGCATGCCGCCGGGCGACAGGTTGCGCACGCGCACGGTAACGGGGTCCGGGCTGCCGGGCAGGATCAGGCCGGCCTGCAGGAACAGGCTGTCGCGATCGGCACCGCGCGACAGCGCCGCGACTTCCTCGTCGACCGATCTGGGTCCTAGTGAATCCATTGCGCCCCGTTCCTCTTGTGATTGAGGAGCGGAATCTAGGGCCGGGTCGTTGCGGAATCGTAAATGGACCGCGGTCCTCTACGACTAATCTTCGCGTGAAATCCGTTCGTTGCGCTCGTGGCGCTCCTGCGCCTCCAGCGTCATCGTCGCGATCGGGCGGGCCTGCAGGCGCGCGAGCGAGATCGGCTCGCCAGTGACCGCGCAATAGCCATATTCGCCTTCGTCGATGCGGCGAATCGCCGAATCGATCTTGGCGATCAGCTTGCGCTGGCGGTCGCGGGTGCGAAGTTCGATCGCCCAGTCGGTTTCGCTCGACGCGCGGTCGGCGAGGTCGGGTTCGCGCAGCGGGCCGTCCTGAAGATGCGCCAGCGTCGATTCGGATTCGGAGAGGATCGATTTTTTCCAGGCGCGCAACAGACCGCGGAAATAATCCTGCTGCCGCTCGTTCATAAACTCTTCGTCGTCGCTGGGGACATAATCCGAATCGAGATTGGATTTGGCTTCGCGAAGCGCGTCAGCGCCAACGTCGGCAATCTTGGTCGGCATGAGGGGCTCTCGCGTCCTTTCCTGTCACCTTACGGGCTGTTAAACAGCTCGGGGAGTGGCGCGCCTATACCCAGCCGCTGGCAACGATACAAGCGCCAAGCTGCCGATAGCGACGACCCGTGAAGCGGCGATGAACCGGCATCGTGTCGGGGGCGATTCTGCCGCCCGGTGGCAACCCGCCGGACGCTATAGCGCGACGCGATTTAGGTCCGAAGGTTAACCAATTGCATAGAATTGTTACATAATCCGTTCTGTTTTGGGACAGATACCGGGATTTTTGTTGATTCCGCATGGCATTTCCCGCTCTCGGACAGGTGAACGCGGTTAACGCAATTGCCGCGTTCATAAAGCTTTGGCCTTTTGAGTTATAGCGAAGGTGACGGGGGTGCTGGTCGATGGCGCTTCGCACCTGCAACGGGAAAGAAAGAAAAGCCTATGTCTGTCCGAATGGCCCTTGCCAAGCTTTGCGCCTGCACCTGCGGCGGGGCGATCATCGGTAGCGGCGCGATGCAGATCGCCGACGTGCCGAAGGCGCGCGCCCAGACAGTCCAGTCCTGCTCGCCGTGCGCCGGCAAGAAGGTGGTGCGCAAGCGCCATGCCGCCCGCAAGCCCGTAAAGCGCGTGCGCCGCGTCGTTACGACGAAGCGCATCATTCGCACCGCGACCCCGCAGACGCAGGTCGTGACGCAGACGATCCCGCTGCCCCCCATCCCCTACGCGCCCTTCCCGCGCGGGGGCTTCGAAGGCGGCAGCAGCGGCGGCGGCGTGACCGTGATCGGCGGCGGCTTTGGCGGCGGTTTCGGCGGCGGCTTCTTCGGCGGTTTCTTCGGTGGCAGCAGCGGCGGCGGCAGCAGCGGCAGCATCGTCGTCACCTCGACGACGACCGGCGGCCTCAGCACGACGTCCAGCACCTCATCGGGTGTCTCGACCTCGACCGGCGGCGTCTCGACGTCCACCGGCGGGGTGTCGACCTCGACGGGCGGTGTCTCGACGTCCACGGGCGGCGTGTCGACCTCGACGGGCGGTGTTTCGACTTCGACGTCGACGGGCGGTGTCTCGACCTCGACCGGCAGCGTCAGCACTTCGACCTCGTCGGGCAATGTTTCGACCTCTTCGGGCAACGTCAGCACCTCCTCGTCGAGCAGCAGCTCGTCGTCGAGCTCGTCCTCCTCCTCTTCGTCGTCGAGCTCGTCCTCTTCGGGCGGCAGCTCTTCGAAGGGCAGCTCGGGTTGGGGCAGTTCGTCGCACGGCAGTTCGGGCGGCTCCAGCAGCTCGTCGTCCAGCTCGTCCTCGTCGTCGTCCAGCAGCACGTCGAGCGGCGCAACCTCATCGGGCGCGACCGGCAGCACCAGCAGCTTTGGTTCGACCGGCAGCACGAGCTCGTCATCCTCGTCGAGCAGCAGTTCGTCGTCTTCGTCGAGCTCGGGCGGCAGCAGCAGCCATGGTAGCTCGTCGGGCGACCCGACCCCTGTTCCTGCACCGCCGATGATGCTATTGTTCGGCGCTGCAGCCGCTGCGCTTGTCGCGCGGCGCCGCGCGGCGAACCGCAACGACGACAACGCCAACGCGGCTTGAGAAATCCACTGGCGGTCCGGGGGGCTAACCCAGACCACCGAACTAAGGGCTGCCCCCTCGGGGGCGGCCCTTTTTTATGCGCAACGAGAATCAGTTTGCCATATGGGAAACTATTTATATAGTTCGCCACATGGTGAACCAACAAGCTGCGCTCGATTCGCTCTTCCACGCGCTCGCCGACCCGACGCGCCGCGCGGTCGTCAGCCGCCTGCTCAAAGGCGCCGCGCCGGTAAAGCGGCTGTCCGAGCCCTTCGAGATGGGCCTCCCCGCCTTCCTCAAACATCTGTCGGTGCTCGAGCTGTCGGGCCTGATCCGCACCGAAAAGCACGGCCGCGTCCGCACCTGCCGCATCGATGCCGAACGGCTCGCAGCGGCGGAAGGCTGGCTCTCGCAGCAACGCGCGATCTGGCAGGGCCGCACCGACCGCCTCGCCGACTTCGTCGAATCGCAAAATCCCCCGGAGCAAAACGCATGAGCAAAAGCGAACTCACCATTTCCCGCCACATCGCCGCGCCGCCGTCGGCGGTATGGGATGCCTGGAGCGACCCCGCGAAACTCGCGCGGTGGTGGATTCCGGCACCCATCGAATGCCGTATCGTCACGCTCGACCTCCGCCCCGGCGGCGGGTTCGTGACGCAGATGCGCGAGGAGGCCGCGGCCGATTTCCAGCCGCATGTCGATGGCTGCTTCCTCGAAGCAATCCCCGAACAGCGCATCGTCTTCACCACCGTGCTGACCGAAGGCTGGCAGCCCGCCGAGCCGTGGCTCGCGATGACGGCGATCCTGACCTTCGAGGCCAAGGATGGTGGCACGCTCTATTCGGCGCGGGTGCTGCACAAGACTCCCGAGGACAGTGCCAAGCATGAAGAGATGGGTTTCCACGACGGCTGGGGCACGGTGCTCGGCCAACTTGCCGAGCTACTGGAGCATCGCGGCTAGATTTTTTTACTTCGTCATTCCCGCCTTCCCGGAGACACCAGTATTATAATTCGCTGGAAGTGGCTATTTGAACGTTGGGGCGATTTGCCCGAGTCTACCGGAGGCGAGCGGCTCCGCTTTGGCGCACGCCTCGGCAAGTATTGCCTACAGGCTAAGAAGAAGGCCGATTGATCGGTGGTAGAATGCGCCCAAAGCGCTCCGTGAGGTTGTCCGCTATCACCCTGTTGGACCAATCTGCTTGCTTGATGCTGCGCCGGCCTCAATTTCGCGATTCCACTGTTTCATGAATCGGTTACGGGTCAGCTTGTCCTGCGCGATGAGCAGTTCAGGACCTACGCGTATTGCTCGCATCGGTGCCGTGGTGCCGCGCAGTTCCATCGGCCGCTCCACGTCGCTGCGCACCGAGGGCATCGCATGGCGGGTAAGCAGCACCTGGCCCTTGGCGGACAACAGAAAATCCAGAAACAACCGCGCGGCGTTGGGATGGCCGGACGTGGTCGGGATCATGGCGATCCGCGACATGACCAGCGTGTAGTCGGCGGGGAACACGACCCCCAGCTCGGGATTGCGAGCCGCCTCGTCCAAGGCATAGGATCCGAGGACATTATAGCCGATCACCGACCGTCCGCTCGAAACATCCTTGATCACCTCTTCGCTAGTCGAAAAAAAACGGGCCCGGTTGGCGCCAAGGCCATGAGCCATCTGCCAGACGTGACCGCTGGTGGCATTGTCCTGCGACAGACAGAGATAGCCGACCGACGATGAAGCGGGATCATAGGTCGCGATACGTCCCTGCAATTCCGTGTCGCGCTGTTCGAGCAACCGGACGAAGTCCATATGGTTGCGCGGGACACGCTCGGGCGACAGCAGCGCCTTGTTGTAGACCATGACAACCGGTTCGGCGGTAACGCCCCAGGCTTGATTCTTCCAGTTCGCCCAATCGGGCAGATTTCCCTTTTCGGGCGAGTCATAGGACTGGGCATAGCCGTCGTTCACGAGCTTGATCTGCATGTCCATCGACGACGAAAGGAGGAGGTCGGGATTTCCGCGCCCGGCCTTTTCTTCGTCCAGAAACCGGTCGCGGACATCGCGGGCGGACAGATCGTGATAGTCGGTCGTTATCCCGGGATAGGCGCGTTCGAATGCAGACAGGAGATCGCGCATGACCTTCCGGTCGGTCGTCGACCAGATGACAAGCCGGCCTTCCTTCGTGCCGTCCTCGACAAGGTTCGCGTAAGAAACGTCGTAGCCCGCGGGAACCCGCGCGGCATAGTCGGTGTCCGGGGAACAGCCACCCGAAAGCCCAAAAATTCCGACCCAGAGCCCGAGGCAACGGACGATGCCGCGTGATTTCATCGGGGCTTTCCCCTTCGCACGTCACTCTCCCTTTAAATCTCCTGTGGACCAATATGCCGAGTTTCGCCAGATTGAAGCGATGGCGAGGATATTGCTTGTCGAAGATGATCCGCCCCTCGCGCGCGGTGTTTCCGCACTGCTGAGGAGCGCGGGGCATTCGGTCGATGTTGCCGAGGACGGCGAAACCGCGATGATGGTCGTCCGCGAGGAACCCTATGCGCTGGTGGTGCTCGACATCGGACTGCCGGACATTTCCGGCCTCGACGTCCTGAATGCGATCCGGCGCGGCGAATCCAAGGTTCCCGTACTGGTCCTGACCGCGCGCGATGCGATCGAGGACCGCATCGCGGGGCTGGACCATGGCGCCGACGATTATTTGCTGAAGCCCTTCGATGCGGGCGAACTCGAGGCTCGCGTTCGCGCGCTGCTGCGCCGCGCGGCGGGCGAGGCGTCGCCGCTGACGACGATCGGCCGGCTGACCATCGATCCTGCTCGTCGTATCGCGGCGGTCGACGGACGGACGCTCGATTTGCGGCGCCGCGAATGGGCCGTCCTCGAACGCCTCTCGGCGCAGACGGGCAAGGTCGTGCCAAAGGAAAGGTTGAGCGCGGAGGTGTTCGGTTACGATGAACCCGTGTCACCGAACGCGATCGAGGTTTATGTCGCGCGCCTTCGCCGCAAGCTCGAGCCCGATGGTCCTGCAATCCGGACAATCCGTGGCCTCGGCTATGTGATCGAACCGCGTTGAAGTCAGCCCGGCCGCGGGAAGGGTCGTTGACGGGCCGGATGCTCGGATGGCTGGTCCTGCCGGTTGCGATGCTGGCGCTGGTCCTCGGGGTCGCCGGTTCTTTTGCGATTACCCGCACGGTCGGCGCCGTTAACGACCGGATATTGAGCGCGGCATCACGCGGCATAGCCGACTCGCTGGGCAGCGACGATGGCGAAATCACCCTCGATCTTTCACCTGCCGTATTCGGAATGCTGGAGAATAACGCGCGCGACAATGTCTATTACAGCGTCCGGCGGGGGCGCGAAATCCTGACCGGCTATACGGACCTGCCCCAGATCCGGATCGACCCGGCGCGGCAGGAGGAGTTTACTTTCGCCGAAAGTCGATACCTGGGACATGAAGTCCGTATCGTGGCGGTTACCCGGATCGTGCCGCAGGTCAGCGAGCCGATCGTCGTTCAGGTCGCCGAAACGCTCGATGCGCGCAAGCGTATGGCGCGTGGACTGCTGGTCGGGCTCGCGGTGCTGGAGCTCGCGCTCATTGCTACCGCAGCCATGCTGATGCCGATCGCCGTGCGTCGCGGCCTTGCTCCGCTGAAGCGTTTGCAGGCCGAAATGGATCGACGCGGTGCGGAGGACCTGACCCCGCTTTCGGCTGCCGGCGTTCCGGGCGAACTCGGCGATCTGGTCAGTGCATTCAACACCATGCTCGCCCGGCTCGACAGCGGATTTGCGGGCATTCGCCGGTTTACCGCCGATGCATCGCACCAGATGCGTACACCGCTGTCGGTCCTGCGCACCCATGTCGCGGTCCTCAAGCGGGCGAAGCCGGGAAGCGCCGAAGCGAAAGGGTCGATCGAAGATATCGACGATGCAGGAGCCCGGCTCAGCCATTTGCTGAACCAGCTGCTGTCACTGGCGCGCGTTGATAGCGGACATCCCGAACGGGTGATCCTTGAGCCGGCCGATCTTCGCCGGTTAGCGGCCGATGTCGTGAGCGGGCAGGAGGCCGTCGCGAGCGCAAGGCAGATTCGACTGCATCTCGGCGCGCCGCAGCGCGCGGTCGAGGTCCGGACCAACACGGCGCTGGCGACGGAAATGCTCGTCAACATCGTCGACAATGCCATTCGCTATAACCGGCCGGGCGGGCAGGTCAGCGTGATTGTCGATGAGCGACCCGCCGCGATCCGGGTTGAGGACGACGGGCCCGGCATTCCGCCCGAAGATCGCGAAAAGGTCTTTGAACGCTTCATTCGGCTGAACCCGCACGCCGGGAACGATGGCAGCGGATTGGGATTGTCGATCGCCCACTCGATCGCCGAGACTCTCGGCCTTGACCTCGGGCTCGACGGCGGTCCGGGTGATCGCGGTTTGCGGCTTACGATTATTTTCCCGCCAGACGCTGACAGCTTGGTGAAAGGTCCCTGAGCTAGTTGGTGTGCAAGGTTCCGGAACAGGAACAGCAATGAGGGAGGATTTGTGGCTATCCATCAAGGCGCGGACATGCCGGCATCTTTGCCGGCCCGCCGAAGCGCGGGGGGCCTTGTCCGGCCTCCGGCTGCGGCACCACTCGGCTGATCAGGACCATGTTGTCTCTCTACGCCTTCGCGATGGTCAGCGTCTTCATGACGCTGATCATGACCAAGCGTCTTTCCGCCATTGTCGCGCTGATTGTCGTGCCGGTTTCTTTCGCGCTGGTCGGATTTCTGTTGTTCGGGGCCTATCAGACCGACCTCGGCACGATGATGATGAACGGCGTGAAGCAACTCGCCCCGACCGGTGTCATGCTGGTCTTTGCGATCCTTTATTTCGGGCTGATGATCGATGTCGGCGTCTTCGACCCGTTAATCCGTGCGATCGTCCGCATCGTACACGGCGACCCCGTCCGCATCATGATCGGTTCCGCGCTGCTTGCGCTGATGGTATCGCTCGATGGGGACGGCGCGACGACCTACATGATCACCACCGCGGCAATGCTGCCCGTCTATCGTCATATGAAAATGGACGTCCGGATGCTCGCCTGCGTCGTGATCATGGCGGGCGGGGTGATGAATGTGCTGCCGTGGGGCGGCCCCACGGCGCGGGTTGCGAGCGCGCTCCATGTCGACGTCAGCGACATATTCCTGCCGCTGATCCCGTCGATGATCGCGACCGCGGCCTGGGTTGTGTTCGTCGCCTATCGTTTCGGACTGAAGGAACGCGACAGGCTGGCGAAGCTGCCGGTCGATGCGATCGACGAAGATGCGACCGCATCCGAAATCCTCGCAGCCGACGTCGAAAGCCATGTCGAGGCCCGGCGTCCACGGCTCTTCTGGTTCAATCTCGCGCTCACGTTCGGGCTCCTGGTAATGCTGGTCATGGGCGTCATGCCGCTAGCCGTCCTCTTCATGCTCGCCTTTGCGCTCGCGATGATGCTCAACTTCCCGTCGCTCGACGAACAGCGCGAACGGTTGTCGGCTCATGCGGGCAACGCGCTCGCGGTGGGCGGGCTGGTCTTTGCCGCCGGCATCTTCACCGGCATCCTTTCGGGGACGCAAATGGTCGATGCGATGGCCGCTACGGTGACCCACGCGGTGCCGGAAAGCATGGGTCCCTATCTGGCGCCGATCACCGCCGTGCTGAGTGCGCCCTTTACCTTCTTCATTTCCAACGACGCCTTTTACTACGGCATCGTACCCATCCTTGCCGAAACGGGGACGCATTACGGCATCAGTCCTGTCGAGATGGGGCGCGCCTCGCTGGTCGGGCAGCAGGTGCATCTGTTGAGCCCGCTCGTCGCCTCGACCTTCCTCCTCGTGAGCTTCGTCGGAATCGAGCTTGGCGAGCATCAGCGCTTCACTCTCAAATGGGCGCTTGGCTCATGCGTCGTCTTTTTCTTCGCCGCGATCCTGACCGGCGCGTTCCCGTTCGTCGCTGCAGGTGGATGACGGCACGGACGAGGCGGCCGGGAAGCAATATCCGCGGCCTCCGCTGACCCGCTGGGCCGCGCTGCTCGCACTCTCGATCGCGCTGACCGGATTGCTGGAACTGCTTGCCGTTCCGGCGGCCATGCTGCTCGGCCCGATGCTTGCCGGCATCGTCCTTGCGATGCGAGGCAAGACGGTAACCGTGCCGCGCCCCTGCTTCCTCGCGTCGCAGGCGGTCATCGGCTGTCTGATCGCGCGCTATTTCGAGCCGGGGTTGCTGGCGACGCTGGCGAACGACTGGCCCGTCTTCGTCGGCGTGACCTTCGCTGTCTTTGCCGCGAGTTTTGTACTCGGCTATCTCCTGATGCGGTCGGGCGCGGTGCCGGGCACTGCCGCGATCTGGGGATCGGCCCCCGGCGGGGCGGCGCCGATGGTGATTCTAGCCGACGCCTATGGCGCCGACGCGCGTCTGGTTGCGGTTATTACCTATATGCGCGTCCTGACCGTCGTCGTTGTGGCGTCCGTTCTGCTGGTGTTTGTAGGCGACGGCCATACCGCTCCGGACAGGTCGGTGGCGCTGTGGCAAGGATTCGATCTCGCGGCGCTGGGTGTCACCCTACTGGTCGTGCTGGCGAGCGTTGTCGCCGGCCTGGTACTGCGTATCCCGGCGGGGCCGATGATCAGCGCGATTGTCATCGGCACGGCGTGGAACTGGTGGTCGGGCGCGGCGTTGGCAACCCCGGCTCCGCTCCTCGCCGCCGCCTACGCCTTCATCGGCTGGCGCATCGGCCTGACGTTCAGCCGCGACGTGGTAGCCAGCGCGGCGCGCAGCCTGCCATGGATCATTCTTTCCTCGCTGGTGCTGGTCGCCATGTGCGCCGGGCTGGGCGGCCTTCTGGTCTGGCAACTCGGCATCGATCCGGTCACGGCCTATCTCGCTACCAGTCCCGGCGGGCTCGATTCGATCGCGATCATCGCGGTGTCGACGCACAGCGACACGCCGCTCGTGATGTCGTTGCAGGCGATGCGATTTCTGGTCGCCTTGTCGCTTGGACCGCGTGTGGCCATGTTCGTTTCAAATAAATTTAGTAAAATCAATGCTATGACATGATTCCCTGCATGTCGGGCGGCGACAGCTTGGTGACAGCTTGCGTGCCTAATGTGGGAAAAGAGGCTCGAAGAATCGGGTCCGCAACAAGTGATCGGCAAGACCGGTCAGGGGAGGATTTATGGCAGGCAAGGTGCGCGCCCGGAAGCTATGGGCCTATTCGCAAAGCAGTAGCGGATCGATTGCGATCGCGATGATGGCGAAGGTCGCGGTGTCGCGCGTTCCCGCCGTCCGCCTTTCGAGCGTGACGCTCGCGGGATGCGTCGCCGGCCTGATCGGTGTCCCGGCCGGTACCGCTCGCGCTCAGGAGGTCGACGCGACCGCCGTCGAAGGTGCGGAAACATCCGATGCGGCAGGCAATGCGGAAATTATCGTAACGGGCTCGCTGATCGCGCGCCGCGATGCGCGGTCTTCTAGCCCGATTTCCACCGTCGGCGAAAGCGAACTTTCCGCGACGGGGCAGCCTTCGCTCGACAAGGTGATCGGACAGTTGCCGCAATTTGCGGGTGGGCAAGGCGCCGCCGAGGTCGGCGACACGCAGGGCACCATCGGCTTTGGCGGCGGCCAGTCCTACAGCGACCTGCGCGGGCTCGGCCCGAACCGCTCGCTCGTTTTGCTCGATGGTCGCCGGCTCATGCCGTCGAGCCCCGATGGCGCCATCGATCTCAACACCATTCCATCGTCGCTGATCGGGTCGGTCGAGGTGATCACCGGCGGCGCGTCGGCGACCTATGGATCGGATGCGGTCGCCGGGGTTACCAATTTCAAGCTGCGCACAAATCTGGACGGCCTCGAACTGTCCGCGAAAAAGGGGATTACCGACCAAGGCGACGGCGATACCACCAGCGTGAGCGCTGCCTTCGGTGCGGATTTCGCCGAGGACCGCGGCAATTTCCTCTTTGCCGTGGAATATGCAGAACGCGGGGCGGTGATCGGCAGCGCCCGGCCCTTTTTCGCCAATATCCGGCAGCTTGCCCGCCCTCCGGAAGGCATTATCGCGGCCGGAAACTATGGCGGCGGCGCGCCGACGATCGCTGCCGTCAACGCCGTTCTGGCGCGATATGCCGGAACTACGCCGATTTCCGGCAGCGGCCTCTATAACGGGGCGATCGGGGTCAATGGCGACGGCACGATATTCACCGACCTTGCCGGAACCAATTGCGTCCAGAACTATCGCGGCCTCAACCAGGGCGTCGTGGGCCTCAACATCAGCAGCAACTGCCGCCAGGTCCAGATCGCACTCGGCCAATATTTCGCCGTCCAGGTCCCGCTGAAACGCTACAATGCCTTTGCGCGGCTGACCTATGAATTCAGCCCCGAAATTACCGGCTATGCCCAATTCGGCTATCTGCGTTCGGAAGCCTTCAGCCGGACCGGGCCCGGCTCGTCGAAACCGTCGGCACCCTTGCTGGTGCCCCAGAACAATCCCTTCCTGACGGGCAACGCCGATCTGCGCGCCATTCTGAATTCGATCACGCCAACCCCGACCGGAAATATCATCGTCACCAAGGCGCTGACCACGCTCGGCAACCGCCTGTCGTCCTTCGACAATGACGTCTGGCAAGCCGTATTGGGCCTGAAAGGCGAAATTCCGGGCACCTCGTTGCAATGGAATGTCTACGGATCCTACGGAAAGTCGAAATTCGTCAACGTGATGGCGGGTGATATCAGCCTCGCGGCCGTCACGAGCGTACTCAACGGGACCGCCAACTACAGCGGCCCCGCTGGCACCTGCCGCGGCTATGCTTGGAATCCGCTCGGTCTCGATCCGCTCAGCCCGGGCTGCCTCGAATATGTTGGTCGCACGAACATCAACGTGAACGACCAGTCGCAAAGGATCGTCGAGGCGACGATCCAGGGCCCTCTTTTCACTCTTCCGGCGGGTGATCTGAGCTTCGCGCTCGGTGCCGGGAACCGCCAGACTTCGTTCGATTATCTTCCCGATTCGACACTCTCGACCAACGATTCGATCGGCTACGGATTTGTGAGCGCGGCGTCGGGGAAGCAGAAGGTCAGCGAGGTTTTCGCTGAATTGCTCGTGCCGATCCTCAGGGATACGCCCTTCTTCCAGGAACTCACAGCAAACCTCGGCTATCGCTATTCGGATTATAGCCTGTTCGGGGGGCAGCACACCTACAAGGCCGATCTGAGCTGGCGTCCCGTCGAGCCGGTGTTCGTGCGCGGCAGCTATTCTGTCGCGATCCGCGCGCCCAGCCTCGGCAATCTGTTCGGGCCGACGTCGGTCGCGCAGCTGCCGATCGGGACGGGCCCGAATGCGGGCGATCCCTGCGCGGTCGGCAGCATCTATCGCACCGGGGGGAGCGCGAGCCAGGTGCAGGCGCTGTGCCAGGCACAGGGCGTTCCCGCGGCGATCTATCCGACCTATACCTATGGCATTTCAACCGTCGCCGGGCAGGATGGCAGTAACGTCAATCTGACGCCGGAGCGGGCCAAGACCTATTCGTTCGGGGTGGTGTTGACACCGCGTTTCGACAGCAAGCTGTTCGACAAGGTCAGCCTGTCGGTGGATTATTACAATATCCGGATCAAGGACGCGATCGGATCGCTGCTGCTTTCGGATATCCTGCCGCGCTGTTTCAATTCGGATGGCGCGAGCAATCCATCCTATTCGGTGAACAACGCCTATTGTCAGCGCATTTCGCGCGATCCTCTGACCGGGCAGATTGCGTTGGGCCAGCAGGGGCTCTTCAACTTCGCCACCTACACGGTCGCAGGCATCGATACCCAGTTCACTTGGGGTTTCGGGCTCGAAGCGCTCGGGATGTCGCCGTCGGCGGGCGCGCTCGAATTCAGCACGACCGCATCCTACCTGCGCCAGTACAAGGTGGCGGGCCTTCTGGGATCACCCACGCTCAACTATGCCGGAAGCGCCGGGTTCGGCGGTGTCGGCGGCGGGATTTCGCATCCCGAGTGGAAGATCAACACCCGCATCACCTATTCAAACGATGATTTCAGCCTGTCACTTCTGTGGCGGCATATCTCGGCGATGGTCCATTCGGACGTAGTTGCCAATCCGGCCTCGGCGACCCCCGGGGTTCCGGCTTACAATTATCTCGATCTCAACGCGGACTTCGATATCGACAAGCGCTTCTCCTTCGGATTGGGTGTGACGAATCTGACCGACAAGGCGCCGCCGTTCATCAGCGCTTCGCCGCTGACGACCGATGCTGCGACTTACGACGTGATCGGGCGCTCCTTCTACGCATCGATCAAGGCGAAATTCTAGCTATGGGGCCGATCATGATGTCGGCGCTCTCGCAGACCTGTTCATCCTGACTCGAGCTGGCTTCGCCGAAGCCAGCTCTTTTTTGGGGTGCTTCCGGCCGGATAGCGGACGCGTATAGGGCTACTTGGCCCTAAATGGTGACACGCCTCGAAGAGGAGACCCGGATCAGCAAGGGCGGGACCCTGGCGGCACAGCTATCGCGGCTCGACCTGGTGGTGCTCGATGAGCTTGGATATCTGCCCTTTGCGCGCTCGGGAGGACAGTTGCTGTTCCACCTCATCAGCAAGCTTTATGAGCGTACCAGCGTCATCATCACTACGAACCTCGCCTTCGGCGAATGGCCTACCGTGTTCGGCCACCCCAAAATGACCACGGCCCTGCTCGACCGCGTCACCCACCATTGCGATATCGTCGAGACCGGCAACGACAGCTGGCGCTTCAAAAACCGCAAATTGCCGCCCGGTTCGGCCGCTTTAAAATCTATCTTGCGCTGCGCGCGTCTCCGGTCGGGCTACGCCCGCCCTCCGCCGCACGCAGCGCTAGGCTCACCTCAACAAACCAACATCATATCCGAAAAGGGGCTCCCTCTTCGACGCCGATCGGGGGTCCCGTTTGAACGCCGTTTGACACACTTGGGTTTTCCGTAGGGGTCACCAGTCAAGCGGTTTATCGCGTTGATTTTACGTGAAAACTTCAAAATTGCCCAAACCTGACACCACAGGCGTTCCCACATTTCCCGTGGGCCGAAATGATATGATTCGGAACGCAACGGGACGGAAACAGCGCTGCTTCAAATCTTATTTTAGGCCACTGGCCGTTCGGATAGCGAATGATGCTCAACTATTTGGCTCACGTCTCACCGGAAATGGTAAAATCTGGACTGTCGAATTATCGCCAATCGCAGACCAAGGCAGCCAAATTGCCGAATTTAGCTAAGCGACTTTTGCAACGCCGGGCGGGCGAATAATCTGTCAACATACTCAAGCGTTTTGGGATGCGCATCGGTGAGCAGTTGAAGCCACTTCGCGGACCCCAGTGTAAAGCCCATCATGATGTCAGCAGCCGAAAAATCGTTTCCGGTAATATATGGCTGGGTAGCGAGGGCTGCTTCAATCTTGTTAAACACCGTGTTTGCGCTGTCACGCACCGCGCTGATGATTTCCTGATGTCGATCCGCATCATCCCGGTAGACTGTCAACCAAACGGTCGTATTGATGGCATTGGCGGCTGTGCCTTCTGCAAAATGCAGCCAGTAGAGATAGGCGGCACGATCCTTTGATCCGATAGGCGGCTCGAGCTGCCCATTTCCATACCGCTCCAAGAGATATTGGACGATCGCCCCCGACTCTGAAAGAGCGACATCGCCGTCTTCAATGTATGGGTATTGGCCTGACGGGGTATTCTGGGCGAATCCCCTGCTACCGTCTCGATTATACTCTGAACGTAATAACTCGTATTCGAGCCCCAACTCTTCCAAGAACCATCTGATTCTGACGGAGCGAGTAAGGGGAGCAAAGTGCAGTTTTAGCATCCACCGATGCTGTCACGAACAGCAGCTTTTGCGCAACGAGATTTTGTTGTCGGAAAGCCGTTATCGGTCGTTTGCTGACAGCAGGCTTCGTCGGGCTGCCCCGCGCGATATGCTCAAAGTTGCCGGTTCCTCACTCTAATCGTGCACCGCACCGGCTGCCTGACCTTGGTGGCCCGCTGCAAGCAAGCGTCGATCACCTCGCGGTTGTCACGGCGCATGTCGGCGGCCTCGGCGATGGCCTGCCACGCCGCCGGACTATCAGCGTGCATGATCCGAGTCCCCGCTTCCCATAGGGTCGGCTCACGAACGGTGCGCGCGGCGATGCGTTCCGGCAGGTGCCAGCTTGTCGGAAGGGTGCGCGCGACAAATCCGGGAAGCACCGACCACAGGAGGCACCCGGCGAGCAAGCCGCCGCCGACATACCACCAACGAAGTCTTTTTTGCTCGTAGATGGAGTTGGCCGTGCCGATGATCGCCCGCAGATCGCGGATTGCCTCGCCACGCTCCCGCTTCGCAGCCACAATCAAGACCTCGTCGTCGCGTCGCGCTCGTGCCGCCGCCGCCGTCATCCGCGCCTCGAAGTCTTCCGGAGTCATCTGCATGGCGGGCTGGCGCTCGATGGAGACAAGCCGGTTCGCCATCTCGCCCAGCGTCTTGCTGTAATCGGGAATGTCGATCTCTGATTTCTCGGTTGCGAGATGTTCGACCGCACGGCGCATCATCGCCATTTCGCCTTCTAGCCGGTTGAACGCCCGCGTCGCCGGATCGGAGTCCGGCTCGTCATAGGGCAGTCGGGGTAGCTGTCTGTCACTATTCATGCTGTCCTCCTATCGGCTCATGCCAAGGTTGCGGCCGTGATCGAACGGCACCGAGTCCGCGAGATCGCGCGCCACGCTGCGGCCCATGGCCGCATCAATTCCCAATTCCCGGCTGCGCCCGCGCAGCAGCGATTCGACCTGCGCGTCGCGTTCGAGGCTCTTCGCCATGCCCGCCATTTCCTGCCCGACGCGCTTCGCACCCCGGAAATCGCCGTCGCGCCGTAGATCGTCCTGCGCCTGCCGGAGCTGCTTCCAGCCCTCGACAAAGCGATCGGCGCGCTGGAACGGATCGGCCCGCAGTTCCGCTTCCTTGTTCATCGCCTGCACCGCAGCCTGGCTGCGCCCCTCCGCGGCCTCGTGGATAAGCTCCGGCTGGCGCTGGAGGGCGTTCTGCAAGTCGGTGGAGGCGTGAGGCCGGATCGCGTCTAATGCCTCTCCCGCCCTGTTCAGGGCGTCATGCTGATGGGGCAGCACGGGCAAGCCCCGGTCGCGCATCCGGGCGACCTCGTTCACCGCGCGCGCATAGCGTTCGACGGCGCGACGCTGGCCGGTGGCATGGGAGGGCTGGGTCTGTGCCTGCTCACTCCTCTGTTCAGGCGGACGGAAGCCCGCGAACATGCCCTGCTCACGCTGCTGGCCCTGCAGCGAGAGGCGCAACCCGTCGAAGATCCCGCGCGCCTTCTCCGCACCCGCGCGGGCGATTTCCGCGACGCGCTCGCCAATGCCGCGCCGCTCGGCGAACTCCTTGGCCGGATCGACGCGGGCATAATCGCTCGCCATGTCTTTCGCGCGCTCGCGGGACAGGGTGCGGGCAAGCTGGGCATCGTCCTTGAAGTCGTCGCGGCCATAGTGAAGGGCCAAGCCGTCGCGGTGGCGTGTCATACCGACATAGCTGCTATGACGGTCCATGCCGGGTGTCGCCAGCACATGGCCACGGTCGACGGTCATGCCCTGCGCCTTGTGGATCGTGGCTGCATAGCCATGATCGACATGAGCATAATCCTTCATGTCGAATGCGACGTTGCGCCCGTCATCGGTGCGAACGGTCATGCCCTGCTGATTGACCTGTTCGACGGTGCCCAGCGTGCCGTTCTTCACCTCAAGGCCGCGCTCATTACGCAGGAACATGATGCGGTCCCCCGATGCGAAGGGACGATCGCCGCGTTCGGTTTTCACGCGAACATCGTCGCCCAGTTCGCCCGCCGCGCGCATCCGGTCGCGCGCGGCCTCGTTGAGTTCGCGCACCTCGGCATTGGTGTGAGTGAGGATGATCCGGCTGGCGTCGGGGTTCGCTTGCCGGTCGCGATCCCACCGCTCGACAAGATCGCTCCGGGCCTGTTCGCGCGTCTCGGCGGTGTGAACCATACCGTGATCGGCGTAGGCGTTGATCGCCTCGCCGGTTCGGCCGGTCGCAAGATGCCGGGTAGCGTCCTGCTGCCAGCCCTCATGCTGGCGGCGAACCTCCGTAATCTCGACGCCGCCATGCCGTTCGTGGATCGCCCGGAACGCCGCACCCGCCTCGATGGCCTGCAACTGCTGCGGGTCGCCGACCAGCACGACCTTGGCGCCGGCGTCGGCGGCATGGGACAATACGCGCTCCATCTGGCGGGTGCCGACCATGCCAGCCTCGTCGATCACCAGCACATCGCGAGACGTGAGCATGTCGCGCCCCTGCGACCAACCATGTTCCATGCTGGCGATGGTGCGCGAGGCGATGCCAGAGCCATTCTCAAGCCCTTCGGCTGCGATGCCCGACAGCGCGACGCCGCGCACATTGAACCCGGCCTCTTCCCATGCCTCCCGCGCCACGCCCAGCATCGCGCTCTTGCCGGTCCCGGCGTAACCGACGACGACACTCAAACCCCTGCCATCGCTCGCATGTTCAAACGCCGCGCGCTGCTCGCCTGACAGGTCCAGCCCGCGCGCCGCCGCCGCGCGAAGCGCGCTTTCCCGGTCGCCCTCCGACACGCGATGTCGTTCGCGCTTCGCCATCAATTCCGAAGCGCGCTGCAACCGCTGTTCGGTGTCGATCATGTCGCGGCTGGTGAAGCGATCTTCGCCGCGCCCGTCCTTGCCGAGTTCGATCAAGTCGGGCGAACCGCGAACAGCGCTCATCGCCCGGTCGTATTGATCCTTCCCGTCGGTGTGGCGATGCACGAACATCGCAAGGTCGCGGTTGGTGAACGTCGCCTGATGGTGGGTGATTGCGTCGAGCGCGACGCGCGGCTCCGCGATGATGCGTTCGCCGTTGCGCTGCGCGACGGCGCGATGATCCTCGATGCGCTCGGACTCAAGCCCGCGCTCGCCCATGCGCGAGGCTGCGGGGCCGATCTTGTCTTGCGGCTCAAGGTCGATGCCCTGCGCTTCCAAGGATCGGTGATCGATGCGGGCGTCTATATCGAGTTCGGCAAGCCGCGCGTTGACGTGATTGGCCCAACGCTCGCGCCACTGCTCGACAAGTTCGGTGCGGTTCCACTCGCGGACCTTCTGCCCAAAACCGTCCTCACCCACCTCGCGCATGGTGAGCATGACATGGGCATGGGGTTTGGGCTGGCCGTCCGCACCGATGTCCCAATGCACATTCAAATCCGCGATCATCCCGCGATCGACAAATTCGGACTGCACGAAATCGCGGGCAAGCTCGATGCCATCGACCTTGCTCATCTCGCGCGGAATGGAAAATTCGACCTCGCGAGCAAGCTGCGCGTCCTTGCGCTTCTCGCATCCTTCGACCTCGTTCCAGAGGGTTTCCCGATCCGAGAAGCGTTCGGGCGCGCCTTCGGGCAACATGATCTCGTTATGCTCGACGCCGGACTTGGCGCGGAAATCATGGTCGCGGTCGAGCCGTTCATCGTGCAGCCGCTCGCCCGCACGATAGGCGGCTGCGGCAACGGCGCTGCGCCCGGCAGCGCGCCCGATGACTTTCGCGGAGAAGTGAAAGATTGCCATGACGGCAATCCGTGCGTCAGGTTCTGACGTTGAAAGAAAGGAGGTATTTCAATTTCATGCTCCTTATGATCTCGCGGGGTGAGATGCCCCGCGCGTCGTGTGACGCAACATGCGACGACAAGCAGATGGGTGAGGTGAACCGGGTGCTTCCGGGGAGCCATAAATCAGCAGAACCCGTCAAAGCCGGACGGGCGGGGACTTCCGACCCCGTGAGCGGTCCGGCCAGCGAGCTTGCCATGGCAAGGGAAACCGAACCGATGGCGGACGCCCCGTTTAAACATGGAACTCGCCGACTCGGAAGTGGGCGGGTCGGTCTGCGGCGCAAGCCGCTGGCCGGTGAAGCGTTGGTCTGCGGTGGATTGACGCGGACTGGAGGCACGCGGCTCGCCGCGCGCCAGCCCCGGCATGGGTTTGCGTGGTGCCGAGGCCAGACTTCACACGGGGTATAGTCGGTGCCTACAGCAAGCGAGAGATCATTGGGGGAACCTGAGAACCTTGTCATCACTTCCGGCGCTTTCGGACGCCGGATGGCTGAAGCGACCAGCGACCGTGGTGACGAGGGGCGGAGCCTTCGTAGTAGTCCGAGAACGGGAAAGCCGTTCACATGGCGAAGGGAGGCAGTGGATATGGCAGGCAAGCAGGAGGTGGGCTTATGTCCGGCGCGGTGAATGCCGCGTTCGTCCTCGACATGCAGCGCAAGCTGTATCGGTGGAGCAACGAAGACCCGCACAAGGTCTTCGAAGATCTGTTTAATCTCGTATGCGACCGCAGAACCCTTTCCGAAGCCTGGCAAAAGCTTGTCCGCAACAGCGGCAGCCGGACACCGGGAACGGACGGGATGACGCGGCGCTCGGTCGAACAGCGCGCCGGTGGCGCCGTGCGGCTCCTCGATGAAATACGCGAGGCGCTTCGCAACGGAAATTATCACCCGGAACCCGTCAGGCAACGGCTCATCCCGAAGCCCGGCAAACCGGGTCAGTTCCGGCCACTCGGCATACCCACGCTGATCGATCGTGTGGTGCAAATGGCTTTGAAGCTGATTTTGGAGCCCATCTTCGAGGCGGATTTTTATCCGACCTCTTACGGGTTCCGAAGGGGACGCAGCACCCATGATGCTCTGGAGCGCATCCAGAAATGTCTTCATCCGTCGATCCGTGGATCCTCCGTCTACAGGTTCGTCATTGAAGGCGACATCAAGGGCTGCTTCACCGCAATCGACCACCACGTCATGATGGAGCGCGTGCGACGGCGCATCAGCGACCGCAAGGTGCTGATGCTGATCCACGCATTCCTGAAGGCGGGCATTATGGTCGAGGGGACACTTCGTCATCCCGTTACCGGCTCGCCGCAAGGCGGGATCATCTCGCCGATGCTGTCCAATATTTACCTGACAGCGATCGATGAGAGATACGGGCGATGGTCCATGCGCTCTCTTGAACCAAGTATGAGGGCGGCACGCCGGCGGGCACTTGACCGCGCGAACGGCAAGCCGACCTTCTACATGGTCCGATACGCGGACGACTTTGTCGTCCTCGTCGAAGGCACGAGGGAGCAGGCGGAAGCGGAAAAGTCGGCGCTTGCGGAGTTCCTGAAAACGGAGCTTCGCATGGAGCTGTCGATGGAAAAGACCCGGGTCACCGACGTCAGGGAAGGCTTCGACTTCCTCGGCTATCGGGTGGCGCAAACAAAGGCGCTCCGCACGGGGCGTCTGGTCGGCAACCTCTTCATCCCGAAGAGCAAGCTGAATGACCTGCGTCACAGGCTCAAGGTCATGGCGAAGGGCATCCCGACCGGGCGCCCGCTCGCTTATGTTATCGGCAAGTTCAACCCTATCCTGCTCGGGTGGCGGAACTATTACCGTTACGCCACACAGGCTTGCCGGGACTTCTCCCGGCTCGATAAATGGATATGGGAGCGCGTAGGGCGTTGGCTCAGGAAGAAGCACCGAAAGACGTCGTGGCGAACGCTGCGGCATCGCTTCACCACCAACGCTCGGGGGCAACGGCTGCGATGGGCCGATGGGTCCAGACGGCTGCGTCTCCTCCGGGAAGGGGGGACGATGCGATACCCACACCGCAGCATCGAGAAACCGAACGGATGGAATGCAGTCCAGAGGCGCGATCAGCGCGAAAGCATGGCGGGCTTCTGGGACGCATTTGGTCGCCTCAACTGGGGTTGACGTCCACCCTCGCGTGGTCAGGCGCGCGGGCATGGAGAGCCGGATGCAGGGAAACTTGCACGTCCGGTTCGGTGAGAGGGATGAAGAGACTCGTCACCGCAAGGTGAGGGAGCGCTTCATCCCTACTCTTCATCTACGCCACCAAGCGCACGTCGGCACGACGTATAAGCGCGCCCTCCTCGAATAAATTCCGAGCAGGGACTAGGCGGTCCCAGCCTGTCCCGGCGACTCTACTGCGCTGGCGCCGTGCTTCTTCTATCATGGCTGCATCGACACTCAATGGAGACTTTTCGATGCGCAAGCCACGGGATTTTGATTCGGAACTGAGAGCGCTCGCGGACAAGGCGAAGCTGCTCAAGGAACGCCGTGTTCGCCAGCTCGGCGAACTCGTCATCGCAACCGGCGCCGACGCGCTCGATACTGAGATGCTGGCCGGGGCATTGCTCGGCGCGGTCGCGACGAAAGATGCGGGCGCAAAGGAGGGGTGGCGCAAGGCGGGCGCGGCCTTCTTTCAGCGCGGCGCACGTCAGTCTGCGCCGCGATCTGACCGCCAGCCGGACGGCGCTCTACCGCTCGACGGCGGCGCGGCATCGCATTGAGGCAAGCAAAGCGAGAACAGACATGCGCGCATGGGTCGTGAAGCGCCGCGAGCGCACGAAGCAATTGATCGAGTTAGGCGGCCTTGTCGTGAAGGCCGGGCTCGTCGATCTGACCGATGACGATCGCCCGACGCTCTATGGCGCGTTGCTTACGGTCGCCGACAAGCTCAGCGGCCCGGAACGCGATCACGCTCTCACCGTCTGGAAGCGGCGCGGCCGGCGGGCCTTCGCGCATGAAGCCGAGCAACTCCACGATCGCATTTCATCCAATCCTCAACCCACATCACGGGAGTCCGGATCATGAACAGCACCGACATCATCGACAGATTTCTTCAGACTTTCAGCCGCTATATCGATAGTGGGTTCGGCCTCCTGCAGGGCGAGGTCGCGTTCCTCTCATCGACATTGATCGTCCTCGACCTGACGATAGCAGGCCTGTTCTGGGCGTGGGGAACCGACGAAGATGTGATGCAGCGTCTCGTCAAGAAGACGCTGACGATCGGGACCTTCGCGTTCATCATCGGCAATTTCCAGAGTCTCGCGACGATTCTGCTTGAAAGTTTCACCGGCCTCGGACTCAAGGCGACCGGCGACACGATGGCGATCGGCGAGTTCCTGCGGCCGGGCCGGATCGGCGGCACCGGTATCGATGTGGCGGGACAATTGCTCGACAGTCTCGACAGCCTTACCGGCCCGATCGGCACGCTGACCAACCTGCCGCAAATCGTGCTGCTTCTCCTGAGCGCGATCCTGATCATGTTCGCCTTCTTCATCATGGCGATCCAGGTCTTCGTCACCGTGATCGAGTTCAAGCTGGTGACGCTTGCCGGGTTCGTGCTGCTGCCGTTCAGCTTCTTCAATCGCACCGCTTTCATGGCGGAACGCGTGCTCGGCTATGTCATGTCGACCGGCATCAAGCTGCTCGTGCTCGCGATCGTCACGGGCATCGGCACGACATTGTTCCAGGAACTTATCCTCGATTCCGATCTCGTCGCCGGGATCGATCTTCGCACCTCGATGGCGCTCGTCCTCGCGGCGCTTGCGCTGCTCGGTCTCGCGATCTTCGGCCCCGCGGTCGCGAACGGCATCGTTGCGGGCGGTCCGCAACTCGGTGCGGGCGCGGCGGTGGGAACAGCCCTCGCCGGTGGCGGTTTGGTCGCAGGCGGCATCGCCGGTGCGCGTCTCGCGGCGGGCACGGCAGGCGGTGCCGCGATGAATGGAGGCCGGATGGCGATGGCGACCGCCGGGGCCGGGAGCCGCGCCGCGGGCACGGCTACGGCCGCCTATGCAGCAGGCTCGTTTGGCCGGTCGGGGGCCAGTGCGGTCGCGGGCGGCATGGCCGCCGTGGGCAAGACCGCACTCGGCAAGGCGGCCGCGTCATCGCCGCTTCGCAAAATGGCCGACAAGGTCGGACAGGACCTGCGATCGAACTTCCGCGCGGGCGCGCGCTCCGCTCTCGGCGCACCGCTCGAAGGAACCGCATCGTCATCCGCACAGACGTCCCCGGCGGGCGCGACCGGTCCGGCAGAGCCGCCGGCATGGGCGAAGGCGATGCGGCAAAGAATGAGCCTCAACGCGGCAGCGCACACGGCGGCGCACGCTGTGCGCGGCAGCGACACGCACAGCAGCGGTACGTCGGTCGATCTCTCCGACAAGAGCTAGCGACAGGGTTTGTACGGTTCGGCGAAGCGCCGGGTCGTCATCCCGCCTTTGCGCGGCCGCGAGCCCCCGGCTTGCGGCCGCCGCGCCCCTTCGTGCCGAGGCCGATCTGCTTGGCAAGCGCACGGCGCGTCTCGGCATAGTTCGGCGCGACCATCGGATAGTCCTTCGGCAGGTTCCATTTGGCGCGATAGTCTTCGGGGGTCAGGTCATAGTGCGTCATCAAATGGCGGCGCAGCATCTTCAGCTTCTTCCCGTCCTCCAGGCACACGATATAATCGGGCTTCACCGACGAGCGGATCGAGACGGCAGACACCAGTGGTTCAGGCGCTGCTTCGGCGTTGGTGCCAAGGCCGGAAAGTGCCTCGTGCACCGAACGGATGACGAGCGGGATGTCGGATATCGCCACGCTGTTTTTGCTCACATGCGCGGCGACAATATCCGCCGTCAGCGTGACGAGCGTTTCCCGATCTTCCATATGCGTCTCCGATCCGGCTTCATCAGATTTCTATCGGTCCGCGACATGCACTTATGTCGTGCAGGCTTCAAGCCCATCCCTCCGCGATCGCCGCACGGCATAGCGCCAGCGCCCGCATCATGTGGTACTCGACCGTGGCGATGCTGATGCCGATTTCCTCGGCGACCTGCCTGTAGGTCATGCGACGGATACGGTGCATCAGGAACACGCGCCGGGTCTTGGGCGGCATTGCGCGAACGGCTTGCCGGTAAACTTGCATCAGGTCGAGTGCGTCGATCCGCCACGTCTGGTCGGCGCGCACTGGCGCGTCGCGGCCATTGTCGAAGGCAAAGAAGACAGGGCTTCCGCACCGCATCCGGCGCGCGCGGTCGATCAGCATATTGCGGGTGATGCGCGACAGATAGGCGGCGGGGTTTTCGATCCGGTCGATCGGACCGGAGCCGAGCAAGCGGGTGAACACCTCCTGCGCGAGATCGGTCGCTTCGTCGGGGCCGACCCTCCGCCTCAGATAATTAAGGATACGGCGATGCTCCGTCCGGTAGATCGTCTCGAACGCGGCGGAAGAGACGGGCGCGATCATGGCCGTGCTCCCCGGCGCCCGCCGCTTTCGAGCGGTGCGTCGCGCGAGGCGCGGTAAAGGTGGATACCCGCCTCGATCCGGTCGAGGATGAAGGTGTCGCGCTCGGCCTTCGCGATGCGGATGTCGGACTTGGACAGGAGGGAAAGATCGACCGCGCAGCTTCTGCCGAGCTCGCGGCCGATGATATCGCGGGCGCGGCGCCAGCATCGCTCATCGGTGAACAGCGGATGATTGACGACGACCCACAGTTCGTAATCGGAAAAGTCGATCGTGCGCTTGTCTTCATACCACGACCGGCGCGCATAGGGGCCGATCAGGACGATGCGCTTGATCTGTCCCGGTTCGGGCGCCTGCACCTGATCCGGATCGAAGAAGCATCGCAGGATGCGCGTGATCTTCTCGATCTCGCGCTGCTTGCGGCGAATGAGATGGCCGACGCGCGCCATCACGACTTCGCGCGCGGTAACGTCGTTGAGGGTGTTCATGTCAAGCTCGCACAGCGGCGGTCCGCGCAATGAAGCGCGAATGTGCAAGCGGTGTTCGCTGTGCGCCGCTAGCGCGGCCTACAGCAACTGCCCGACCTCAAGGCCGGGCCTGCATGATGCTGGCAGGATAATCCTCGGGATGGCCGCCAGTCATTCCATCCTGTGCGGACGGTTATGCCAGAATCGGGGAGTCTGAGCAAGTTACGCGCCGCACGGATTGCTTCGGCACGAAAAGCAATCATGCTCGAACGCACAGGCGTGCTAAGCTCTACATCCAGCAGGAGAGATGATTGATGACGAAGAATGGAGGCTTTGTCGGGCTTGGCTTGGCGCTGGGCGCCGCTATTGGTGCCGCGACAGGCAACTTGGCAATGTGGATTGCGCTGGGCGTTGTTTTCGGCGCGGCGGCAGGGGCGGAGAGAACCAAGCGGAATGAACCGCCCCGACAATGAAGCCGAGATTATCGGCGCGCGGCTTTTTCGAGTTCAGCAATTTTGTCGGTGCAGACCTGATGGACGATGCGCCCAAGCTCCTCGACACGCCCGCCGAGCCAGGTCAGTTCTTCCTCGCTGATCTTGTAATGTTTCGAGTAGCGGGCCTTGGTGTAGGCCTCTTTCAACTTCTGGAAAATCGCCCGCTCGCGGCGATTGGTCTCGGGCCAGATGCCGTAAAGGCGCCGGTCCAGACCTTCGGCTAGCGAGCGCAGAAAGGCGATATTGTGATTGTATGGCGTGTAGAAGGTCAGCGTCAGAAGCAGGCAGGAATAGAGTCGCTCGGTTGCCTGATGCAAATTGAAAGCCGCGTACTTGGTCTGCCCGTCCTTTAGGCAGTAATCGGCCACCTTTTTGGCATACATGCCGCTTGGGTAATATTCTTCGAAATAGTCCTTCGCCGCTTCCAGTGCCTGCTCGGGCGTCTTGGGCTTGGGTGTCGCCAGTTCCCGATTGTCGGCCTCGTACAGAGCGATCCCGTCTTTCGCGACCTCCATGAAGAAGACGCGGCCATGCGCGAGCCCATCGTTCACCTCATGCAGCGAATGGACGATGAAATTGACCGGCGTCCGCAGCGTCTTCTCGATCGTATAGGCGCGGATCAGCCGCTCCTCGGCCTTCGCCCAATAGGCAGCGCGATCGGTCAGTTCCTTCTGGCTGACGATGACGAGGATATCATAATCGGATTTATACTGGTTCGCCGACAGCGGCGCATCGATCCAATCGCCGCGGGCGTGGCTACCGAACAGAATGATTTTAAGGATGCGGGCGCCCTTGCGGCGCCCAGTCGCGTTTTCGGTGGCCTGGCCGAACTCGTCGAACAATATCTCAACGATGCGTTCAAGCTCGCGCTGCTTTGCGGCAGGTAGATGATCGACGTCGGTTCGCATTGCCTCAAGAATCTTCGGGCAATCCCCATCACTTGGCAAGGCCAGAATGCCCGGCGCTTCGCGCCGGGCAAAAAATGAGGAGCGGGCTCACCCGCTCCTCCATGAAGATCGCAGCTTGCAGTTCAGGCGGCTTGCCGCATTTCCGGTTCGGCGTCAATTTCAGCCGGGGCGAGAAGCGGTGCGATGCTGATGCTCCGTTCGACACAGCCGATGCCGCCGCGATCCGTGTAGCCGGACGGCGGAAAGGCGAACCAACGGGGAAGCCAGCCTTCGACTTTCTCCCGGCCATTGTTACCGGTGAGGCAATCGACGAGAATGCCGCGCTGCACCTTGGCGGTCGCGTCTGCATTGGCCTCGGCGATATCGCTGTCGGCAACCTCGCCGATGATCGCCGTCAGCAACTGCTTGTCGCGGATCAGCTCGGGCAGCACGGCGGTATCGTCCCAACAGGTCCGCATGTCGGTGCCGGTGAGCTGGCCCAGCATATCGACCTCGGCGCTGCCAACGGCAAGCGTCTCGCCCATGACAACGAGAAGGATGCTCATCACCGCGGCGTCGGACAGCGCGAGCAGACGGGTGAACAGCCCCGCAATGCCATGCTCGCCGTCATAGCCGCCAACCACGGTCGGGGTTTCGGGATCGAACCCGAGCAGGGCCAGCACCTCGCGCCGCTTTGCATCGAACGCCGCTTCGCTGGCCGATACCTCGACGCTTTCGGCGATGGCATCGCTCGCCGCGCGCAGCTTCTCGACATCGACCCGCCACAGATGCGATCCGACGATGGCGTGAGCCACCATCATCCGAAGGGCGATGCCGGGTTCGGTCAGCAACGATGCGCGGACAGCTGCATGACGGTGAAGGTCGATATAATTGCCCAGCGCCGCGCTGACCTCGGGACGCACCGGCTTGGGGCTTTCGGTGCCCGCTGCCCCCTTGGCGCGCTGCCGCGCTTCCTTGCTGGTGATATAGCCCTCGTGGAAAGCGACCTCGCCGCGATGGCTGATGCTCACGAAGACCTTGCCGCCCTTCTTCTTCGGACAACGCTCATGCTCCCATCCGTTGAAGTAGGTGCCGCGCTCCATGACGACGACATCGCCCCAGCCGCACTCGCGATAAAAGTCCGCCTGCTTCTCGATCTCGGCCATCTGCGCGGTCCAGAAAGCTTCGCTATCGGCAAAATAGCTGTCCTCGCCGAACAGGTCGGAGACGATCTCGCCAGCATAGCTCGCGACATCGAACATCGCGACCTTGGTCGCGATCGCGCTACCACCGAACAGCCAAGCCTTGAGCTGGGTTCCGGTCGGGACGTGCTTCTCGGGACAATCGACCAGCCCCAGCCACTCGCGCTGCTGCGTCTTGGTGGCAAGGGTCAGGTGCCGCATCGTCACCGCATCGATCTTCTCGGCGCGATACATGGTGCGGATGCGGGGCAGAAGGTTGCCGATGGCGAGTGTGCGCTTCACCTGCAAGCCGGTCAGTCCGAAGGTGAGCCCGATGTCCTCGATGCTCCGGCCTTCGCGGACAAGCTGGGTGAAGGATTCGCAGCGGTTCACCTCGTCGGGATCGAGACGGGCGATGTTCTCGATCAGCGAGGCTTCGAGTGCCGCCGCATCGTCCCCGGCTTTCATCACCGCACAGGGCAGCGGGTCGATGCTATCCTGTTCCTCGGCAACCGCCAGCGCACAATAATAGCGCCGCTTGCCCGCGACGACCTCATAGTCGCCGTCTACCGCTCCGGGCCTGACGATCAGCGGCACGAGAATGCCGCGCGCCCGCACCGACGGCAGGATGTTCGTGAGGTCCGGTTTCTTGGTGACCCCGCGCATGTTGGCGGACGACACCGAAAGACGCGACAGTTCGATATGCTGGAATTCCATGATCTCTCTCCTTGCTCTAAAACCACCGCAGCCCCGGCTGAGCGGGGGGAGCGGCGAGAGCGACCGGAGAGGCCCGCCATCAAGGCAGGGCGCACCCGAAGGGCTGCAACGAAGTGGAAAACCCCGAAAGGGGTTGCGCCCTGCCGGGCGGGTCTCAGAGGAGAGCGACGCTCCCACCGCACGGCCGGAGGCCGCCGCCATCGCGCGGCACGCGCGATGACCGTCGGGCCGGAGCCAGGCTCCGGCCGCGCGTCATGCGATCGTTACGGCGTCAGCCGACGAGACGGCGCGTAGCGGCGGCTCGGTGAAGCGAAGCGGAGTAGAGCGCGGCCGCCGCAGGCGGGACGCCAGCCATTTCCAATCGGTAACCTAGTCAAAAAACGCAGGTTTGGCCGCATCGGCGGCATAGGCGAAAGCGGCAAGAATGTCGGCTTCGATTGTCCTCCCTCGCGACAAGGGGGGCAGTTCCTCCATACCGAAGAAGCGCGCTTCGATGGTTTCGAGGCCCGGCTGAGGAATAGCGCAATCGGACCGATCGCAAAGGAAGAACATCTTGTAGAAATCCCTGACATCGGGAGAATAATCCGCACCGGCTTTGTGGCGCACACCGAACAGGCGTCGCGCCGAAACTCTCAATCCCGCCTCTTCATGGATTTCCTTCTCGATATTTCGGGCTGGGGACAGGCCGACATCCGCGAAGCCGCCGGGTAGCGTCCACAATCCGTCGCACTGCTCGCGCACGAGAAGGATCATGTCCTGCTCGACAAGCGCGCCACGCACGTCGACTTTTGGGGTCGCATAGCCGCGGGCGAAGTCGGGAACGAGATTTGAAATGCGCTCGATGGGGACATCGCCGAGAACGGAAAGCATCTCGTTCGCGATTGCCGCAATGTCCTCATAGCGCTCCCGGTCGAACCGATCCCGCGTAAAATGAAGCCCCGTCGACGCAATGCTTTGGAGCCGTTTTCCATAGGTGAGCCATTGCGGTTCCAACGTCCGTTCTCCGTCATCTGTTCTGTCCCGGACGCTAAGGCGGTCCGTCTCAGAGTCAAATTGACTACGGTTCATTCGGAGAGGCTTTTTCGCCATATTGTTTCAGTTGCTTGTCCTGCTCTTCGAGCGAAGGGACGCGGAGCGCCTTGCGCATCGCGTCCGAGATCAGCGCGCGGTCATAAGGCTCCTGCGTTGCAGGACCATTCTCGGGAATTGTGTATTGCGTGCCGAGTATCTGCGGCTTGTCGATCGCCTGAAGATAGCGGTCAAGCGTCGCCGACGCGATCCAGACGGCATCGGGCCTTCCCCGTGCGACCGCGATCGTCGCCAGCAGATGGGCCACGAGATAGTCATTGGCTTCGCTGCCGTGCTGGAAGACGAAGGCGGCATGATAATAATCGTCGCCGCTTTGCAGCGCGCCGGTGTCGAGCAATTGCTTCGTGCGGCCACGGCGTTTGTCGTCGGCTGGGCCGATAACGGACCAGTCGATATTCGCGTTTTGGCGATCGGCTTGATCGGCCTCGAAAATCGCGGTCATCTCGGCATTGGTCGGACGATTGACAGTCGGGACATAGCTGCGCCCGGAATCCCACGGCCCTAATGAAGATGGAGCCTCCGCAGCTTTGAGAAGAGGGAATGGCTCAAACGGAGCGCCCTTAAACGACATTTCCGCATGATCGGCATCAATCGGATGCAGGCGGAGGATGGTCGGAGTGGAACCGGGTACCGCATCGTCAAAGACAATTTCTATATCGGATCCGATCGGGCGCACATTCCGGCTCTGGCGACGAACTGTCGGCCCACTGATCTTGGAGAAACTCTCGCCATCGGTCTGAAAGCGCTCGGGCCGCTCCCATGTCGCTATCGTCCCGTTCGGGTCCTCCTTGATCTCGATGCGGAATAGCGTCTGTTCCCCTGCCTTCAAATCCCATGTGCCGGACGTGCCGAGCGTTGCCGCTGATACGGCGACGAGAAGCGATGACAGAAATGTTGGCATGACTCATCCTTGCTCCGGTGCGAGGCGCCAATTGCGTGCTTCGGCACCATAATGAGCCTTATCGGCACTACAATGCCCGCCGTATTGCACCGATCGGACAAGATGATGCAGGCTGGCGCAAGGCGGGCAGACCACATGCAGCAAGTCTGCGACGATATGCGATGGACATCGCGACGCGATCATTGATCGGCGTTTTCGCCAAAACACGACGCCGCTCTTTGCAGTACTTTCTCATTGCCGCTTGTCGGTGCCGCGAGCCGCCGATTGGGCGACATTGTTCGCTAGCACCTGTTTTTGCACCCTATGGTGCGATGGTGTGGAGATGCAGCGAAAAGGCAGTTGCAAGACGGACGTCCATCATCGCAAGCTGCCCTCAGGGAGCGTCGTCAACCATCAGATGTTGGAGGTAATCCCGTGTCCGCTCCCGAACGAATTATCCGTCTCAAGACCGTGCTTGACCGCACCGGGCTGTCGCGCTCGACCATCTATCGCAAGATAGCCGAAGGCACCTTCCCGCCGCAATTGAAGATCGGCGTCCACGGTGCCGGCTGGCATGAATCGGCGATCGATCGCTGGGTCGCCAACCCCGCTGCCTATCGTCCGGACAATGACAACGACTCGGGGCACGACGATGCATGAGGATGACCCGCAACCGGAACGGCATATCGCTCCCGCCAATGACAATGCGCCTGTACTGCACGCCGCCCAGGTCGATGCCGCGCTGACGCGCATCGCCGAAGCAATCGGGCGCCATATCGCGCGTGAGCATATTCGCGCGCGATATGCGGCGAACGACAATGAGCCGGGCAGGAAAAACCCAAGCCCGCCAAAGCATTGACGCTAGGGTTCCCGGGCGCGACACTGTCTTATCCGGTTGTGCGGGGCTTTATCCCGCCACTTGAAAGGAAGACGCTATGATCCGCGCCGCGCTCTACGCCCGCTATTCCTCCGACCAGCAAAACCCGGCATCGATCGCTGACCAGCAACGCATCTGCCGCGAGCACGCGACACGTGAGGGATGGCAGATTGTCGGCAGCTTCGAGGATGCCGCCATCTCGGGGTCGAGCATGATCCTGCGTCCCGGCGTCCAGAAGCTGCTTGCCGAGGCACAGGCGGGGAGGTTCGATGTCGTCGTCGCGGAGGCGCTCGACCGGGTATCGCGCGATCAGGCCGATATAGCGACCTTCTACAAGCATCTTCAGTTCGCGCGCGTCCCGCTCGTCACGCTCGCCGAGGGCGAAATCTCCGAACTTCATGTCGGGCTCAAGGGGACGATGAACGCATTGTTCCTGAAAGACCTTGCGAAGAAGACGCATCGCGGCCTGCGCGGGCGGGTCGAGAAGGGCTTCTCGGCGGGCGCGGTCGGCTATGGCTATCGCATGGTCCGCCGCCTGACCAGCGAGGGCGAACTGGTGCGCGGCGAGCGTGAGGTCGATCCGGTCCAAGCGCTGATCGTCGAGCGTATCTTCTGCGAGTTCGCGGAGGGCAAGAGCCCGCTCGCCATCGCGCGCGACCTGAACGCCGATGGCGTTCCCGGCCCGAAAGGGCTCGCGTGGCGCGATACCAGCATTCGCGGCGATGTCCGGCGTGGCACGGGCATCATCAACAACGAGCTTTATGTCGGGGTCCGCGTCTGGAACCACAAACATTATGTCACCGATCCGGGCAGCGGCAAGCGCGTTACCCGCTTCAATCCCGAATCGGAATGGATCAGGAATGAGGTGCCGGAACTTCGCATCGTCAGCGATGAGATGTGGCAAGCGGCCAAGCGCCAGCAGACGGCGCTTGCCGAGCGCCATGCCGGTATCAGGGAGGCTGCGCAGGCGCGGGCGCTCCTGAATGCACGACGTCCTGCCTATCTCCTGTCCGGCCTCCTCGAATGCGGCGTCTGCGGCAGCACCTATGCCATTGTCGTCGATGACCGCTATGGCTGTGTTGGTCATCATCGCAGCAGCAACTGCCCCAACGGCAGGACCATCCGGCGCGAGGTGCTGGAGCGCCGAGCGCTCGCGGGTATTGCCGACAGGCTGGTCACGCCTGACAAGATCGACGCCGCCGTGGCCGCCTATGCGGCCCACATCAACCGGGAGAACCGCGAGCAGCGTATCCAGGCCGATGCCGACAAGCGGGCGCTTGCGAAGGTCGACAAGGCCGTTGCCGGGATCATGGCGGCGATCGAGGATGGGCTGTACCAGCCGACCATGAAAGCGCGGATGGCCGAGCTTGAACGTGAACGAGCCGAAATCACCGCGCGGCTTGCCGAGGCGCCCGCCGACGTTCCCGACGTCCATCCCGGCATTGCCGAAATTTACAAGAGAAAGGTCGCGGCGCTCACCGATACGCTCAAGGACCCTGAAACGCGGCTCGATGCTTCAAGCGATATCCGGTCGCTCGTCGGCAAGATCGTCCTTCATCCGGGCGAGAAGCGCGGCGAGGTCCATGCCACACTCCACGGCTCGCTCATTGGGATATTGGACTTTGCCAATGATAACCGACACCCCGAGGCCCGAGTTATAACATCGGTGGCCCCGGGTTCGCGGGAAGGACGGACGTGCAAGGACGGGCTTGCGCCTTGCAACCCGCAACGCCATAGCGCGGCGCATGCACGATATCCGCCTGATCCGGGAAAATCCCGAAGCGTTCGACGCCGGCCTCGCGCGCCGCGGCCTCGAACCCCTGTCTGCCCAGATCGTGGCGGCCGACGCGTCGCTGCGCGCGTTGCAGACCGAAATCCAGACATCGCTCGCACGCCGTAACGAGGCGTCGAAGCTGATCGGCCAGGCGATGGCCAGCGGCGACAAGGACAAGGCCGAGGCGCTGAAGGCAGAGGTCGCCGACCTCAAGACCGCCCTCCCCGCCAAGGAAGACGCCGAGCGCGAACAACTCGCCGCGCTGCAGGATATCCTCGCCGCGATCCCGAACATCCCGCTCGCCGACGTCCCCGCGGGCGAGGACGAGGACGGCAATGTCGAGATCGCGCGCTGGGGCACGCCGCGCACGTTTGATTTCACGCCGCAGGAACATGCCGATTTCGCCCCCGCGCTCGGCCTCGACTTCGAGACCGCAGCGAAGATGTCGGGCGCGCGGTTCGCCTTCCTGAAGGGCCAGATGGCACGCCTCGAACGCGCGATCGGCCAGTTCATGATCGACCGCCAGACGATCGACGCAGGCTACACCGAATGCGCGACCCCGCTGATGGTCCGCGACGAAGCTGCGTATGGCACGACGCAGCTCCCGAAGTTCCGCGAGGATCTGTTCCAGACCACCGACGGCCGCTGGCTGATTTCGACGTCGGAGATGAGCCTGACCAACGCGGTGCGCGAGGAAATCCTGCCCGAAGCCGATCTGCCGATCCGCATGACCGCTCTCACCCCCTGCTTCCGTTCCGAAGCCGGGTCGGCGGGGCGCGACACGCGCGGCTATATCCGCCAGCACCAGTTCTGGAAGGTCGAGCTCGTCTCGATCGTCCGCCCCGAGGACTCGGACGCCGAACTCGAACGCAAGACGCGCGCCGCCGAGGTGATTCTTGAAGCGCTCGAGCTGCCGTATCGCAAGATGCTGCTGTGCAGCGGCGACATGGGGTTTTCGGCACGCAAGACCTATGACCTCGAAGTCTGGTTGCCCGGCCAGAACGCCTATCGCGAAATTTCGAGCTGCTCGACCTGCGGCGACTTTCAGGCGCGGCGCATGAACGCGCGCTTCCGCCGCGAGGGCGCGAAGAGCAACGAGTTCGTCCATACGCTCAACGGCTCGGGGCTTGCCGTGGGCCGAACGCTCGTCGCGATCCTCGAAAATTACCAGCAAGCCGACGGCAGCGTCGATATTCCGCAGGCGCTGCTGCCGTACATGGGCGGCATCACTCGCCTCACCCCGGCCAACTAACCCCCGACACCCCGGACTTGATCCGGGGTCCCGCTCAGCGACGTCGAAAAGCGGGACCCCGGATCAAGTCCGGGGTGACGAAGAGAGAAAGAGTCCGAATGCGCATCCTCCTCACCAACGACGACGGCTATCACGCCCCCGGCATGGCGGTGCTCGAAGCGATCGCGCGCGAGCTTTCGGACGACATCTGGGTCTGCGCCCCCGCCGAGGAACAGTCGGGCGCCGGCCACTCGCTCACCCTCTCGCGCCCCGTGCGCATCCGCCAGCACGAAGAGCGCCGCTGGTCGTGCAGCGGCACGCCGACCGATTCAGTGATGATGGCGATCGGCAAGCTGATGCCCGAAAAGCCCGACCTGATCCTGTCGGGGGTCAACCGCGGCGCCAACCTCGGCGACGACGTCACTTATTCGGGCACCGTCTCGGCGGCGATCGAGGGCGCGCTCGCGGGAATCCCTTCGATCGCGCTCAGCCAGGTTTATGCCAAGGAAGGCATGGGCGACAGCGTGCCCTTCGAAGCCGCCGCAGCGTGGGGCGCGAAAGCGCTGCGCCCGCTCCTCGCCATGGAGATGGCGCCGCGCACGCTGATCAACATCAATTTCCCCGCGATCCCCGCCGAAGAGGTGAAGGGCATCCGCGTCACGCGGCAGGGCTTCCATGACTATGGCCGCGGCTCGATCGTCGAGGGCACCGACCCGCGCGGCTATCGCTATTTCTGGTTCGGGCTTCACGGTATCGAACACAGCCTCGGCCACGACAGCGACCTCGAGGCGATCGACGACAACTATATCTCGGTCACCCCGCTCCAGCTCGACCTGACCCACGACGCCTCGCTCGCCGCGTTGCGCGGTGCGTACGGCGCGTAAAAAACCATTCGTCATTCCCGCGAAAGCGGGAACCCAGCAGCAACGCCGGACCGGGTTCCCGCTTTCGCGGGAATGACGAAAGTGGGAATTCCGTCTCATCCCGAGACAGAAGTCTAGCCACCGCCGCTTTGCTTTGGCAAAGGGAGCGCATGGGGGATTTCAGACATCATATCGCGGCCTTACTGTGCGCTGCATCGCTCGCCGGCTGCATTCCGGCGACACCCGCTCCGCCTTCGCCGCCCGTTCCGGCACCAGACTTCGAACGCCGCCCGATCGGCGAAGCGACTGGTGTCTATGAGCGCCCGACCTGGACGCTCAAGCCGGTCACAACCAACGCTGTCCGCGTGAATGCAGGCGTCTATTCGGTCCGCCCCGGCGACACGCTCCGCGCGGTCGGCGAAATGACCGGCGCGGGTTCCGAGGCGCTCGCGATCGAGAATGACCTTGTGCCGCCCTATGCGCTCCGCTTCGGGCAAGAGCTGCGCATCCCCGCCGGCCTCTATCACCGCGTCGGCGCGGGCGAGACGGGGATCGGCATCGCCGCGGCTTATGACGCCGACTGGGGTGAGATCATCACGATCAACGCGCTGTCCGAACCCTATATATTGCGCGTCGGCCAGCGGCTCCGCCTGCCCTCCGACGCGCGCGTCCTTCCGCGCGGTCCGGTCGATGTCGGCGCGCGCGCCGCCGCTTTCCGCCTCAACATCGATGACATCCTGACGGGCAGCCAACCCGCGCTCGCCGAAGCGGCCCGACCGACCGCTGGCAGCGCCACCCCGCGCCCGCCCGTCACCACCGCGATCGCCGAGCCCGCCTATTTCGCCGGCCGCTTCGAATGGCCGCTCAATGGGCCGATCCTCGCGCGCTTCGGGCCGATCGCGCCGGGCAGGGTCAGTGACGGCATCAACATCGCCGCCGCGGCGGGCACTCCGATCCGCGCGACCGCGGGCGGCGTCGTCGCCTATGCCGGCGACCAGGTCGGCATCTATGGCGGGCTGATCCTGATCAACCACGGCGGCGGCTGGGTCAGCGCCTATGGCCACGCGGGCCGGATCGACGTCAAGCGCGGCCAGAGCGTTCGCATGGGCGACGTCATCGGCCGCGCCGGCGCGACCGGACAGGTCCAGACGTCGCAACTCCATTTCCAGCTGCGCAAAAATCGCATACCAGTCGATCCGATGAAGCAGTTGCCGCCCCGATGAGCCGTCGGCCCTCCGACAAGCTGAAAATGCCGCACATCTTTCGCCCGCTGAAGCGCGCGAGCAAATGGCCGATCTGGGCCGATGTCATCACACGGCTCGGCGTCGCCTTCTCCCTGATCGCGATCGTCGTGCTTGTCCACTGGGTCGACCGCGCGGGGCTGAAGGACAGCCACGACGGCCAGATCAGCTTCCTCGACGTCGTTTATTTCACGATGATCTCGGTCACCACGACGGGCTTTGGCGATATCGCGCCGGTGTCCGACCGCTCGCGCCTGATCGAGGCGGTGATCGTCACCCCGATCCGCATCATGGTGCTCTTCATCTTCGTCGGCACCGCCTATAATTTCGTCCTCAAACGCACATGGGAAAAATGGCGTATGGCCCGCATCCAGGCAAAGCTCACCGATCATTATGTCGTGCTCGGTTACGGCACCAGCGGCGCGGAGGCGGTTCGCGAACTCATCGCGCGCGGCACCGACCCCGCGTGCATCGTCGTGATCGACCAGTCGGGCCCGCGCATCCAGGCGGCCGAGGCGGTCGGCTGTAACGTGCTTCAGGGCGACGCGTCGAACGACGACACGCTGATCGACGTCCAGATCGCCAAGGCGCACACCGTCCTCGTTTCGGCGGGACGCGACGACAGCTCGATCCTCATCGTGCTCACCGTCCGTCATCTTGCCCCGAATGTCCCGATCAGCGTCGTTATCCGCGCGCAGGACAATGAACTGCTCGCACGCCAGGCGGGGGCGACGAACGTCATCAACCCGGTCAGCTTCACCGGCCTGCTCCTCGCGGGTTCGGCGCAGGGCGAACATGTCGCCGACTATATGGCCGACCTTGCCGCGATCGGCGGCAAGGTGCAGCTGCGCGAACGCCCGGTCCGCGGCGAAGAAATCGGCAAAAGCCTCGATCAACTCGCGAGCGGCGGGCGCGGCCTGCGCATCTATCGCGGCGGCAAACCCTATGGTTTCTGGGAAGACGAAGCGAGCAAGCTGCAGGCGGGCGACATGATCGTCGAGGTCGTCAACAGCGAAACCTGCGAAGCCGACTAAGGGTCAGAACCGGCTAAAAGTGCGTTCGAGGTTTGAAGCGATTTTGTTCAGTGCGAGGAGGCAAGGCGCAGGACCATGTCGATGGTTCAAGGCTTGCCGACGAAGCAATGGACAAAATCGGTCAAATCCCGAAGGGACGCCGAAATGGCTTCAATCTCGGGCTCGTGCAGCCTTGCGGGTAGCGGTGCTACCCGCGGCGGCCACCCGAACCCGATATCTTCGCCATTTCGACGCCTCGATCGCGCTTTTAGCCGGTTCTGACCCTAACCCCGCCAGTAAAGCCAGCCGGCCCAGAGCCAGCCGACAATCAGCAACGTCCCGCCAATCGGTGTCACCGCCCCCAGCCACCGCGGCCCGCCGAGCGCCATCGCATAAAGCGTGACCGCAAACAGCGCCGCGCCGACGAGCAGCATGATCGCGGGTCCGCGCGCGGTGCCCATGATCGCGATCGCCGCGACCGCGTGGATCAGCTGGTACAGCCCGCCGGTGCGCAGCCATTCGGCCTCCTGCGGTCCCGCCGCACCATGCGCGCCGAACGCGCCCGCCGCCACGGCCACCGCCGCCGAAATCGCTGCGAATACGCCAATCATGTTCACCACCCTTGCAATGCCGTGCCGATGCGGCGAGCTATAGGGCGACAGGAGGGAGAAGGCGATGCCCCGCGACACCCCGCTTCCTACGGATTTGAAGCCGCCGAGCCGCCTTGCGACGCTCGGCGAGTTGGCCCTGCCGCTCGACATGCTGCGCTATGGCCTGTCGGGCTATCACCTGATTGGAGCGCCGCGCGGCGACGGGCGCCCGGTCGCCCTCCTCCCCGGCTATGGCGCGAGCGAATTATCGATGCGGCCCCTGGAGGCGTATCTCCGCCACCTCGGCTATCATGTCCGCGACTGGGGCATGGGCCGCAACCAGGGCCGCGTCGCCGCCGACGTCGAACGCTTCGCGAGCCAAGCCGCCGCATGGGTCAAGGCCGACGGCGCGCCGCTCACCCTGATCGGCTGGAGCCTCGGCGGCGTCATCGCCCGCGAAACCGCGCGCGCCTACCCGCACCTTGTCCGCGAGATCATCACGATGGGCACGCCGATCATCGGCGGCCCCAAATATACCGCGCTCGCACAGCGCTTCGCCGGCCGCGACGTCGACGCGATCGAACGCGAAATCCACGCCCGCAACGTCAAAGGGCTGACGCAGCCGCTCACCATCATCTACTCCGACCGCGACGGCATCGTCGGCCCCGACATCGCGGTCGACATCTACAATCCGCAGGCGCGGAACATCAAAGTCGACAGCACGCATCTGGGCCTCGGCATCAACCCGCGCGTGTGGCGAATCGTCGCCGACACATTGGCAGGCGTGACAAACCCCGAAAAATAGACTAGGGGCGCCGCCAATCATGACAGTCAAAACCCTCCCCACCCAGCCGAAGGTCGGCATGGTTTCGCTCGGCTGCCCCAAGGCACTCGTCGACAGCGAACGGATTCTGACCAAGCTCCGCGCCGATGGCTATGGTCTGTCGCCCGATTATGCGGGCGCCGACGTCGTGCTCGTCAACACCTGCGGCTTCCTCGACTCGGCGAAGGAAGAAAGCCTCGAGGCGATCGGCGAAGCGATGGCCGAGAATGGCCGCGTCATCGTCACCGGATGCATGGGCAATGAGGCCGACGTCATCCGCGCGCGTTTCCCGAACGTGCTCGCGGTCACCGGCGCGCATCAATATGAGCAGGTCGTCGACGCCGTCCACGACGCCGCGCCGCCGACGCAGGGTCCGTTCGTCGACCTCGTTCCCGAGGGCGGGCTGAAGCTCACCCCTCGCCATTACAGCTACCTGAAGATCAGCGAAGGCTGCAACCACAGCTGCTCCTTCTGCATCATCCCCGACCTGCGCGGCAAACTCGTCAGCCGCCGCATCGACGCGGTGCTGCGCGAGGCCGAAAAGCTCGTCGCCGCGGGCACCAAGGAACTGCTGGTGATCAGCCAGGACACCTCGGCTTACGGCGTCGACATCCGCCACGACCCGCGTCCGTGGCATGGCCGCGAAGTCCGTGCGCACATGACCGACCTCGCGCGCGAACTCGGCCAGCTCCAGACGAGCGAAGGCCGCGCCCCATGGGTGCGCCTCCACTATGTCTACCCCTATCCGCATGTCGACGCGGTGATCCCGCTGATGGCCGAAGGGCTGCTGACGCCCTATCTCGACATCCCCTTCCAGCACGCGGCGCCGAGCGTCCTCAAGCGCATGAAGCGCCCCGCGAACGAAGCGAAGGTGCTCGAACGGCTGAAAAGCTGGCGCGCGATCGCCCCCGACATTTCGATCCGCTCGAGCTTCGTCGTCGGCTTCCCCGGCGAGACCGAGGCCGATTTCCAATATCTCCTCGACTGGCTCGACGAAGCGCAGCTCGACCGCGTCGGCGCCTTCCGCTTCGAACCCGTTGCGGGCGCGCAGGCCAACGCCCTCGACGATCAGGTCCCCGAAGAGGTCAAGGAAGAGCGCTACCAGCGCATCATGGACAAGACCGCCGCGATCAGCGCCGCGAAACTCGAAGCCAAGATCGGCCGCACGCTGCCGGTGATCATCGACGAGGTCGGCGAGGCCGACGAGGACGGTAGCATCGGCGCAACGGGGCGCTCACAGGCGGATGCGCCGGAGATCGATGGCCACGTCTACCTCCGCGACGTCGCGGCGACGCTGAAGGCCGGCGACATCGTCGATGTCGCAATCGAGGATGCCGACGAGCATGATCTGTTCGGGGTGGTCGCGTAGCGCCACCTGCGAAAAATCGCTGTCCTACATTATTTGGCTCGCATAGCCTTGCGGAATGACCTCGGAACGCCGCACGATACAGCGAATCCAGCGTAAAGTTGCGCAGTTTTCTTCGCTTTCGGCGACAAGCCCCCACTCCCCCTCCTTCGTCACCCCGGACTTGATCCGGGGTCCCGCTTTTCAACGTCGCTCAGCGGGACCCCGGATCAAGTCCGGGGTGACGAGGCTTGGTAGTACAGAATTTGCACCGAAGGTGCCTTCAGTGTGAAGTTGCGCAGTTTTCCGCCATTTTTCGTTCCAGGCTTTTTCGCAAGGAACGGCTTAACATATCCGATGTTATAAAGAGCAGATACCGCATCAGGGGGCACCGCATGCGAATAGTCCAGCTGGCGACCGCCACATTGCTGCTGTCCACCGCGCTCACCGGCTGCGACCGCCGCACCGACGTCGAAGCGCCGCCGCGCGCGACCGACAAAGCGCCCTCCCCGACGCAGAAATCGCTGATCGCGGTGCCGATCAACGCCAACACCGCCTCGCTCAAGCAGGCGCTCGAACGCGCGGTGCCCAAGACGCTGTGGACGATCAACCAGCGCGAACGCGCCTGCGTCCAGCCGCAGCGGGTGAAAGTCTTCGGCAAGAAGGTCAAGGTCACCCCGCCGATCGCCTGCACGATCGTCGGCCAGGTGACGCGCGGGCCGCTGCGGCTGCGCGGCGACGGGAGCGAGATCGTCGTCGACGTGCCGCTTCGGGCCACGATCGCCGCGCGCGACGTTGGCGGGGTGCTGAAGGGCGAGACCGCGACGGGCGCGGCGATGGCGCATGCGCGGATCCGCATCGAGCTCACCCCCGACTGGCGCACAGAGGGCAAGGCGCGCATCACCTATGGCTGGACCAAGGCGCCGGGCATCGATTTTCTCGGGCGCCGGATCACCTTCACCGATCAGGCCGACGCGAAGCTGAAACCCGTCGTGGCGGGCGTCGAGCGCGAGGTGACGCGCGAGATCGCGAAGATCGACATCCGCAAACAGGCGGCCGACGTGTGGCGGCAGAGCTTCACATCGCTCGAACTCAACCGCGAGAATCCGCCGGTGTGGATGCGCGTCACGCCGCAGCGCATCCTCTACGGCGGCTACCGGATCGAGGGGGATCGCTTGAACCTCAACCTCGGACTCGAGGCGATCACCGAAACCTTCGTCTCGGGGCGGCCGAACGACCCCGCGCCGACCCCGCTGCCGCGGCTGGTCCGCGAAATCCCCAAACCGCATCTCGACGTGCGCGTCCCGGTGATCGCCGACTATGCGCAGCTTCAACCGGTGGTCGACCGCGCGCTCGCCAAGCGGTCGCAGCGGCCTTTCGTGCTGCCGAAACTCGGCTCGATGATGGTCAAATTCGGCAAGTCGACGATCTACGGCGCGGAGGGCGGCCGGATCGCGGTGGGCGTCGACGTGGAGGCGAAGCTGGAGATGCGATCGGGCGCCCCGACGCGCGGGCGCATCTGGATGACCGCCATCCCGGCCAACAAGCCGGGATCGGCCGAGGTTCATTTCACCGACCTTGTCATCAACGGCGACACCAACGGGGTCGGCGGCGACCTCCTCATCCTCCTTGGCCGCAGCGAGGGTTTCGCGCCATTGATCGCCGACGCGCTGACCCAGAATTTCACCAACGACCTCGGCAAGCTGCAAGGCAAGATCAAGCGGGCGGTCGACCAGCGGCGCGAAGGCGCCTTTGTCATCCGCACCCGCGTCGACCGTTTCGAAACCGGCGAGATCAAGGCTTATGGCAACGGCCTCTACCTGCCGGTGCGGATGGTCGGCGGCGCCAGCGTCGATTATCGCCCGGCGCGGTGATCGGTCAGCGGCGGGTAAAGTCCATCGTCCAGTTCACTTCCCAGCTTTCGCCGCCGTCGGCCGACATCGCCTGCTCCCAGCGCGGCGTCGCGGTGTCGGTGCGGCTCCAGATGAAGCGCAACCGGATCGGCCGATCGCCCAGCACGTCGTCGGCATAGAAATGGCCGACGCCATCCTCGAACCGGCCGATCACCGGAACGTCGAGCGCATGCGGGCTGCGCGCATCGAGCCACCATATCGCCCAGCTGCCTTGCACCGGATCATAGGATCGCAGCGCGATCGCGCGGTAGGTTCCGCCGGGGATATGGAGGGCATTGTCCTCGACATTGCCGTCGCCGCCCAGGATCGGCCGCATGTCGGAGGTCCCGTCGAATTCCTCCCAATCGTCGCAACCGGCAAGCCGCTCTTTCAGGCGGCGGTGCTTCACCTGCCAGCTGCCAATCTGGAAATCGAAATCACCGGCCATGACGGACGCTCCCCTTATTTATCAAGCGGAGCGTTCTTATTACGTTCTCATTCAAACGCAACCCCGCCCGGTTCAGAACAGGCGAGTGATCGCATAGAAGACCGCCGCCACCGCCGCGCTCGCCGGAATGGTGATGAACCACGCTGCGACAACATTGCCCGCGACGCCCCAGCGCACCGCGGTCGTCCGGCGCGCGACGCCGGCGCCGATGATGCTGCCGGTGATCGTGTGTGTCGTCGAAACCGGGATGCCGAGCAGGCTGGCGGTGAACACCATGATCGACCCGCCGGTCGACGCGGCAAAGCCCTGATGGTGCGACAGCTTGGTGATGCGGCCGCCCATCGTCTCGATGATCTTCCACCCACCCGACAGCGTGCCGAGCGCGATCGCGATGTAGCAGCTGAACGCCACCCAGTGCGGCACATGAAATTCGCCGCCGAGATAGCCGGTCGAATAGAGGAGCACGGTGATGATCCCCATCGTCTTTTGCGCGTCGTTCAGCCCGTGGCTGATCGAATAGGCAGCGGACGAAAAAAGGTGGAGACGGCGGAAGGTCTTCTCCGCAAAACTGGCGGTCGACCGGCGGAGCGCCCAGCTGCTGACCAGCATCACGAGCATCGCGAGCATCATGCCGAGCAGCGGCGACAGGAAGATCGCGATGACGGTCTTGTTGAGCCCCGTCCATTCGATCCCCTCGAACCCCGCATGCGCGACGCCCGCGCCGACGATCCCGCCGACCAGCGCGTGGCTCGACGACGACGGAATTCCCTTGAGCCAGGTCACGACGTTCCAGAACATCGCGCCGACGAGCGCGCCGAAGACGACCGCTGGCGTGACCAGATCCTTGTCGATGATCCCCTTGCCGATCGTCTCGGCGACCTTGTGCAGTTCGGGAAAGATGACCGACAGGAAATAAGCGGCGAAGTTGAAGAAGGCGGCGAACAGCACCGCCTGCACCGGCCGCAGCAGCCGCGTCGCGACGACGGTCGCGATGCTGTTCGCGGCGTCGTGCAGGCCGTTGAGGAAGTCGAACGCCAGCGCGAGGATGACGAGGCCGACGAGGAGGGGAAAAGCGAGTTCGTGCATGGTGGACGCCCCCGCTTATGCGTGGTCGATGACCAGGCCGTCGATTTCGTTCGCGACATCCTCGAAGCTGTCGGTGACGCGCTCGAGATGGCGGAAGAGTTCGCGCGTGATCAGGAAGCGGGTCGGGTTCGACTCGCCATGCTCGCGGAACAGGCGCTTGAGCCCTGCGGCGTGGATTTCGTCGGCATGCCCCTCCATCCGCACCAGCCGTTCGGTCAGCTCGTGGAGCCGCGGGCCGTTGGCGCCGATGTTGCGAAGCAGCGGCAGCGCTTCCGCGGTCAGGCGCGCCGCGTCGACGATGATGCCCGCAATGTCGCGCATCTCGGGTTCGAATTCGGTGACGTCGTACAGGTCGACGGCGCCCGCGGTCTTCTGCATCTCGTCGATCGCATCGTCCATCGAGGCGATCAGGTCGGTGATCGCGCTGCGGTCGAACGGGGTGAGGAAAGTGCGGCGCACGGTCTGGAGCACTTCGCGGGTGATCGCGTCGGCGTCATGCTCGCGCTCGATGACTTCCTGGATATGGTCGGCGATGCCCTCGCCGCCCTGCAACATGCGCGACAAGGCATTTGCCCCGGCGACGAGCGTCGCAGCGTGACTTTCGAACAATTCGAAGAAATTTCCCTGTCGCGGCAGCAAACGCTGAAACCATGCGAACATCCAGCTAACCCCTGTCTTGTCTGCTACGTTTTCGACGACCCCGCGCGGCTGGGCAACGGCGCGGAAACCGCCATCGCCGAACGAGCGGATGAGCGCCTGCAAATCGGGTTCCTCGACCGCCGACGCGGCGTCGCGGAACGAGAACCATTTGCGGTCGCGTTCGTCCATTTCCTTCCAGTCTTCGAGCTCGTTCGTCACCGCGAGCGGGAAGACTTCGACATTATACATGATCGACGCGCCGTTAGCGCGGCGCTTCCGATATTCATAGCTGCCGATCGGCGTCGGGCACACCGCACCGATCACCCCTGCCTCTTCTTCCGCCTCGATCGCGGCGGCGGCGTGACGCGTGATGCCGGTCAGCGGATTTCCCTTTGGCACCACCCAGCGCTTCGTTTCGCGCGACGTGATCAGCAGGATTTCGGTCGGCCCGTCCTGCGCGGGTCCGCCGAATCGATAGGGAAGGACAGCGATCTGACGCATGAGGCTTTCATCCTTTCCGGCGATTTCGGGCGCGCGAGGCCATGGGTGACAAAGAGGTTACGCCCCTATGACAATAATGTGACAGCGACAAGGACGCTTCATCGCCGCCGCACTTTCCGTAAACGTCAATTCGATTGCAAAATGAAACGCGGTGCGTAATCTACCCATCAAACATAGTTGGGAGACAGGATGATGGCAGGCACGGCGACGACGGAACGTCCCGCGGACGCGAAAGCTGCACCGGTCGATCAGGATGTGCTGATCGTCGGCGCGGGGATTTCGGGCATCGGCATGGCCGTGCATTTGCAGATGAATTCTCCCGACCGCAGCTTCGGCCTTGTCGAGCGCCGCGAACAGCTTGGCGGCACCTGGGATCTGTTCCGTTACCCCGGCATCCGTTCGGACAGCGACATGCACACGCTCGGGTTCGTCTTCGAACCGTGGAAGCATGAAAAATCGATCGCCGACGGGCCGTCGATCCTCGAATATCTTAATCGCATCGTCGACGAACGCCATATCCGCGAACGCATCCGCTTCGACAGCAAAGTCGTCGGCGCCGACTGGGACAGCGCAGCGGCGCGCTGGACGGTGACGATGGAGAACAGCGAGGGCGCGAGGTCGACCACGACCGCGCGCTGGCTCTACCTCGGCTCGGGCTATTACGACTATGACGAGCCCTTCGACGCGCAGTTCGTGGGCCGCGACGATTTCCAGGGCCAGATCATCCACCCGCAATTCTGGCCGAAGGATCTCGATTACAAGGGCAAGAAAGTCGTCGTGATCGGATCGGGCGCGACCGCAGTCACCATTGTCCCGTCGTTAAAAGAAGCCGCGCACGTCACGATGCTCCAGCGCACCCCGACCTGGTATTTCATCCGGCCCGCCAAGGACGCGTTCGCCAACTTCCTTCGCAAATTCCTGCCCGAGACGCTCGCGTACAAGATCACACGCTTCAAGAATGTCCGGCTACAGGACATCGCCTTTCGCCGTGCGCGCGAGAAGCCCGAGAAGGTCAAGGAGTTCCTGACGAAAAAGCTGCAAGAGAGCCTTGGCGACCGCTACGACGCCGAAGCTTTCACCCCGCCCTATAACCCATGGGACCAGCGCCTGTGCCTTGTCCCCGACGCCGATTTCTTCGAGGCGATGAAAGCCGACAAGGCGTCGGTCGTGACCGATCATATCGAGAAGTTCGATGCGACCGGCATCCAGCTGAAATCGGGCAAGCATCTCGACGCCGACGTCATCGTCACCGCGACGGGCCTGAAGCTCGCGGTCGCGGGCAAGATTCCGGTGCGCGTCGACGGTGCGCCGGTCGATTGGCACGACCATTTCTATTACAAGGCGTGCATGTTCTCGAACGTGCCGAACTTTTCGGCGGTGTTCGGTTATCTCAACGCGAGCTGGACGCTGCGCGCCGACATCGTGTCCGAATATGTCTGCCGCGTGCTCAACCATATGCGCGACACCGGGACCACGGTCGCGACCCCCGCGCTCGCCGATCCGTCGAGCCTCGAAGAGGAAAATGTCTTCGACTTCTCGTCGGGCTATATCCAGCGGTCGCTGCACATCATGCCGAAGAGCACGGTCGCGCTGCCCTGGCGGCTCAGCCAGAATTATGTGCAGGACCGGATCGACATGCGCACCGGCGCGATTGCCGACGGGGTGCTGACCTTCTCCAACGCGCAAGCGACCGTGGCATCGGCTCCGGCGGAGCTTGAAGCCGCGGAATAAGCGCTAATCGACATGCTCGGGCTTGCCCTTGGTCGAGCCCTTGGCGAAATCCTCGAGCTGCTTTTCGGTCATGCTCTCGGCCATCTCTTTCGATGCGCCTTTGAGTTTCGACTTGGGCGTGTCGCCGCGCTTGGCGCTGAGCGCGGCGCCGGCGGCTTTCTGTTGAGCTTTCGATTTGGCTGGCATGGCAATTCTCCTTGCCCGCCCCGCTAGCCATTAACGATCGTACCGCCGTTGGGATGCAGCACCTGACCCGACATATAGCTGCTGTCGTCGCACGCGAGGAACAGGAAGCAGGGCGCAACTTCATTGGGCTCGCCGGGGCGTTTCATCGGGGTACTCTCGCCAAAGGTCGCCACTTTCTCGGCGGGCGCGCCGCCGCGCGGGTTCAGCGGGGTCCAGATCGGTCCGGGTGCGACACCGTTCACGCGAATGCCCTTCCCCACCAGATTTTCGCTGAGCGAGCGAGTGAAGGCCGTGATAGCGCCCTTGGTGGCGCTGTAATCGAGCAGACCCTTTGAGCCCTGATACATGGTGACGCTGGTGCAATTGACGATCGCCGCGCCCCTTTTGAGGTGGGGTAAAGCCGCCTGCACCAGATAGAACATGCCAAAGATGTTGGTGGCGAAGGTACGCTGCAGCTGGTCCTCGCTGATGTCGCGGATATCCGCCGCCGGATGCTGTTCGCCGGCGTTGTTGACGAGGATGTCGAGCCGGCCGAGCTTGTCGATCGTCTGTGCGACGATCTTCTCGCCCGCCTTCGCCTTGCCGACATCGGCCTTGATCGCGATCGCACGTCGCCCCTCGGCCACGACGATCGCCGCGGTGTCGTCGGCGTCGGCCTTGTTGTCGAGATAGACGATCGCAATGTCGGCGCCCTCGCGCGCGAACAGCGCACACACCGCGCGACCGATCCCGCTGTCGCCGCCGGTGACGATCGCGACCTTGCCCTCGAGCCGGCCCGAGCCCGGATAGCGCGGCTCCCACTTGGGCGCGCGATCAAGATCGGCTTCGCGGTCGGATGGCGGCTTGGCGATCGTTTTGCCCGACCCAACCGCGTGGCGCAGTTTCGTCGCGGCGCTCCGCTTGCCCTTCTTCTCTTTCGCACTTTCGCCAACCTTGCCGGCTTTGGGCTGCTTCGCCATGAGCTTGTCCTTCGGTTCAGTTGATGGGGAGGAAGTCGCGCGCATATTCATCCTTCACGGCTTTGACGAGCGCACCCGTCACCGGCACGTTGATCTTGTAACTTCCCTCGGCGTAGGGACCGATCTCATAGGGCGCGATCGCGATCGTCATGCGGTCGAGGTAGCGGCCGTCGGAAGAGCCAAGCCACACCGTCTGTGCCGACGCCGGCGGGCATTTGCCGAACGGGCTGTCGGGCGCCTCGTCGGCCATTATCCCCTTCGCGGCCTTCGCGCGCTTGATGCCGGCGCAGAATGGCTCGCGGATCGCGGTGTCGAACGCCTCACTGCTTTGAAACAGGTCGAGCGGCTTCAGCTGCTTGCGCCGGTTGCGGTCCCAGATCAGCGTGTCGAAGGTCTGCATGCCGTGTGCGCCGCCGGTATAGGTCTCGATCTCGGCCGAGAGGCTGAGGAAACGCGGTGTGCTGGTCACGCGTTGCCAAGTCTGGCGATGGCTATGCGCGCGATACGGATAGTCGCCTTTCTCGGCGGCCGCCTTGTCGCGCTGCGCGGCGGCGATCAACGCCTCACGCTTCGCCTCCCGGTCGCTGTCGAGCGCCTTGGCGAGTTCGGGGATCTGGGCGGCTTCTTTAGGATAAGCATAAACGAACTCGATCAGGTCGTTGCTTTCGGTGACGTTCGACGCGGGCGCATCCTTCGCCGCTTCGTCGGCGGCGGCGCCGGACGGCGCGCCGGGCACCGACGCGGCGGCCACTTTTTCCGCCTTCGTCGGCTTGTCGTCGGAACAACCCGCCAGCAGCAGCGCGCCGGCAAGGATCGAAGTGGCATTTCGCCAGGATGCGTTGGTCGTCATGCAGACATAACGCCGGGAATCGACAAAATATCCCGCGCGGCCTAGCACCGCGTGCATGACCGACTATTCCGATCTGATCCAGCCCGACAAGGGACAGGACGCGCGCCCGATCCATCTCGTCGACAAGAAGGGCTATGATGAATGGCTGAAGGGCCGCAGCGCCCGCGAACGCGCGCATCTTGCCGCGGTCGGCTTCAAACCCGATGCCTTTGTCCACGCGATCCTGCCGGGGGACGATCCCGAAAAATGGGCGGTCGTCACCACAGTCGCCAAGGCCGACAGCCTGTCGGCCTGGTGCCTCGCCAAGCTGGGGCAAATCCTGCCCGAAGGCCGTTACCGCCTCGAAGGCCAGCAGCCGGGCAAGGCTCTGTTCGGGTGGATGAGCGCGCAATATCGCTTCGACACCTATAAATCGAATCCGCCGACTAAAGGCCCGCGCGTCCTACTGACGACCGATGTCGGTGCGATCGCGCCGATGGTTGCGGAAATACGCGCGGTTGCGCTCGTCCGCGATCTCGTCAACACGCCCGCCGCCGACATGGGGCCCGCGGCGATCGAAAAGGCGGCCGAACGCATCGCGAAGGCGCATGGCGGCAAGCTGTCCGTTACCAAGGGCGAAGCGCTCGAACAGGGCTATCCGATGATCCATGCGGTCGGCCGCGCGGCCGCCAAGCATCACGCGCCGCGGCTGATCGAGATCGAATGGGGCAAGGACGACCATCCGCGCGTCGCGCTGGTCGGCAAGGGGATCAGCTTCGACAGCGGCGGGCTCGACATCAAGCCCGCGGCGGGAATGCGGCTCATGAAGAAGGATATGGGCGGCGCGGCGCATGTGCTCGCGCTCGCCGAACTGGTGATGGCGAGCGGGCTGCCCGTTCGCCTCCACTGCCTCGTCGCCGCGGCCGAAAATGCGATCTCGGCCGATGCTTTCCGTCCCGGCGATGTGCTGAAGAGCCGCCTGGGGCTGACGGTCGAGATCGGCAACACCGACGCGGAGGGACGGCTGGTGCTCGGCGATGCGCTCGCCAAGGCCGGCGAGGGCAGGCCCGAACTGATCGTCGATTTCGCGACGCTGACCGGAGCCGCGCGGGTTGCGCTCGGCCCCGACCTGCCGCCGCTCTTCGCCAATGACGACACGCTTGCGGAAGCGATGCTCGCGGGCGGGATCGAGCGCGACGACCCGCTGTGGCGGATGCCGTTGTGGGATGGCTATGCCGACCTGCTCGAAACCGACATCGCCGACCTGGGCAATGCGGGCAGTTCGCCCTTCGCCGGGACGATCACCGCGGCGCTGTTCCTGAAGCGTTTTGTCCCCGAGGGCGCCCTATGGGCGCATCTCGACACCTTCGCCTGGCGCCCTTCGGCGAAGCCGGGGCGGCCGAAAGGCGGCGCCGCGCTTGGCCTCCGCGCCGCATGGGCGATGCTCCAGGCACGCTATGACCGGCGCGGGAAAGCCTGAACTTTCTTGATCAAGAGGGTCCTGCTGGTCTAATGGCGCGCGATTGCCCGCGGCCCGCGGAACCCAGCTTTTTACAGGACGGCAAGTGACATCAGAAAGTGGCGATAATTCAGCGGCAAACCGCGTGCGCATGGGGCGTCCCGGCGCCGTGGGCGCGGGCCGCGATCGCTTTGGCCTGACCGGCACGTCGCAGAGCTTCGATCCGCGCGTTGTCGCGATCCGTCCTGACCTGGCCGATATCGCCGTCGCCGGAACGCATTTCGCTCCGCACTACGCCGCGCCGATGATGCGTAGCGGCGTGCTGCCCGGCGCATCGCTGCGCGCATCGCCGTCGGTCGACGCCGACCAGACGAGCGAGTTGCTGTTCGGCGAAGGCTTTGCCCTGCTTGACCTCACCGGCGGCTGGGCATGGGGTTATTGCCTCGCCGACCATTATGTCGGCTATCTCGCCGCCGAGGCGCTCGCCGCGCCGATCGCGCCGACGCACCGCGTCGCAATGATCGAGGCGATGCTGCACAGCGCGCCCGATGCCGCGAGCGGCGGCCCCGCCGTCCTGCCGCGCGGCGCGCTGGTGATGGGCGAGCCCGAGGGCGAATGGCTTGCGACGTCGCACGGCTATCTGCCGCTCGCGTCGCTCGTCGAAGTCGGCGTAGAGGACAACGACCCCGCCGAACTCGCCGAGCAGATGATCGGCACGCCCTATGTCTGGGGCGGCCGCACCGCGAAGGGGATCGACTGTTCGGGCCTCGTCCAGCTCGTATGGGCTGCCGCGGGGATCCAGCTGCCGCGCGACAGCGACCTCCAGCTTGCGTCGCTCGGTGCCGACAAGGATGTCGATCCGGCGGCGCTCGCGCGCGGCGACCTCGTCTTTTTCCCCGGCCACGTCGGCATCATGGCGGACAGCCAGACGATCATTCACGCCAGCCGACGATGGATGGCTGTGAACAGCGAACCGCTGGCCGACGTCATCGCGCGATCGGCCGCAAAGGATCATGATCCGCCGGTGAGCGGATATAAAAGACTGCGATAACATTATGACGAAAACGGTTTTCATCGACGGCGCGGCGGGTACGACGGGCCTCGAAATCGCCGAACGCCTTGCGGGGCGGAACGAGTTCACGCTGATTGCGCTCGACGATGCGCGGCGTAAGGATGCGGCGGCGCGGCGCGAGGCGCTGAACGACGCCGATTTCGTGATCCTCTGCCTTCCCGACGATGCGGCGCGCGAGGCAGTCGCGATGATCGGCAATGATCGCACCCGGGTCATCGACGCATCGACCGCACATCGTGTCGCGCCGGGCTGGGTCTATGGCTTTCCCGAAGTCAGCGGGCACGATGCCGTTGCGAAGGCCGCGCGCGTGTCGAACCCCGGCTGCTATTCGACGGGCTTCATCGCGCTCGTCGCACCGCTCGTGCAGGCGGGCCTGCTTCCCGCCGACTGGCCCTATATCTGTCACGCGGTCAGCGGCTATTCGGGCGGCGGCAAGGCGCTGATCGAACGCTTCGAGGAGGATCCCGACATTGCGTGGCGCGGCTATGCGCTGGCACTCGGCCACAAACATGTGCCCGAGATGCAGGCTCGGTGCGGGCTTGCGATCGGTCCGCTGTTTTCGCCCGCGGTGATCGCGGCGCATCGCGGGATGGTGGTCGAGGTTCCGTTGCCGCTGAATGCCATGCCCGCCGCCGCGTCGCCCGACGCGCTGCGCGCGGCGCTCGCCGATTTCTATGGCGCGAGCCCGATCGTCGTTATGGGCGAGGCGCCGGCGGACGGCGAAATCCTCCTCCGCGCATCGGATGCGGGCGATGACCGGATCGAGCTGTTCGTCTTCGCCAATGGCGATGCCAGCCAGGCACGCCTCGTCGCGCGGCTCGACAATCTGGGCAAGGGCGCGAGCGGCGCGTGCGTCCAGAATCTCAATATCATGGCGGGATTGCCCGAAACCGCGGGCCTGCGAATCTAGCGCTCAGTGCACCGTGTCGAGGATGTCCTCGATCGACAAATAGGTGATCAGCCGCTCGATCTGGCGCCAGCGGGCGAAATGGACGTGGTTGCCAAGCACGCGATACTGCTCGGCGCGCGCTGCGGCGGCAAAGCCCGCTTCTTCGCCATGCATGCTGATCAGCGCATGGGCATCCTCGACCGCGTCGCGGTCGGTGAGAAAGGGTGCTGGCAGGTGCATCAAATTCCTGGTCCGTTACGTCGAGTGCATCTCCTAACGCACGCCCCTCACTGCGTCGTTCCCAACCGTGATGAACAATTGGGTAAGGTTAATTCAAAAGGCTCGACGGTTAACCCTTCGCGTGCCGATTCAAGCCCCTTTGACGCCGCGCTTTGCCCGTGTAGACAGGCGCCATGCGCAAGATCCTGAAATATGCCGCCCTCGCCCTGTTGCTGCTGCTGATTGTCGGCGGCATCACATTATACGTCATGTCGCGCCCCGACGTGGCGCGCTTCTCGACCGCCGAACTCAGCGGGCGGGTGCCGGTGATGGCGTCGCAAAAGACCGAGAGCTTCCCCACGGTGAATGTGCCCGAGGCGACGAGCTGGCCCGCGGGACAGGCGCCGCGCGCGGCGCAGGGGCTTAGCGTGGCGCGCTTTGCCGAAGGGCTCGACCATCCGCGCACGATGCTGGTCCTTCCGAACGGCGATGTCCTCGTGGCGGAATCGCAGAGCCCGCCGCGCAAGGATGGCGGCGTGCAGGGCGCGGTCATGAAGAATCTGATGGGCAAGGGCGGCACGGGCCGGAAACCTTCGGCGAACCGCATCACCCTGCTCCGCGACGCCGATGGCGACGGCAAGGCCGAGGTGAAGACGGCTTACATCACGGGGCTCAATTCGCCCTATGGCATGGCGCTGGTCGGCAGCACGCTGTACGTCGCGAACACCGACGCGCTGCTCGCCTTCCCCTATGTGGCAGGCGAGACCAAGATGAGCGGCAAGCCGGCCAAGCTCGTCGACCTGCCGGCAAAGGGCACCAACCGCCATTGGACCAAGAGCCTCGCGGTTGCGCCCAACGGCTGGCTCTATATCGGCGTCGGCGCCGACTCGAATATCGGCGAAGCGGGCATGAACCGCGAGTTCCGCCGTGCCAGCGTGCTCGAGGTGCGGCCCGAGAACAAATATATGCGCACCTTCGCCGCGGGCATCCGCAACCCCGTCGGCCTCAATTTCTATCCCGGCAGCGACCGGCTGTGGACCGTCGTCAACGAGCGCGACATGCTCGGCAGCGATCTGGTCCCCGACTATCTGACTGACGTCACCGAAGGCGATTTCTATGGCTGGCCCTGGTATTATTGGGGCGGTTACGTCGACCCGCGGGTCGAGCCCGAGGCCGAAGATCGCCGCCAGTACGTCAAGCGCCCCGAATATGGGCTGGGGGCGCATACCGCACCGCTCGGCTTCACCTTCACCCAGGGTCTCGACCTTGGCGATCGCTGGGCGAACGGCGCGCTGATCGCGCTGCACGGGTCGTGGAACCGTGAGCCCGTTGCGGGGTACAGCGTCGTGTTCGTCAAGTTCGGTGCCAACGGCAAGCCGGTCGACGCGCTGCCCGTCACACTGCTCGACCAGTTCCTCGGCAAGGACGGCAAGACAACCCGCGGCCGGCCGGCCGACGTGAAGGTCGCGAAGGACGGCAGCGCGCTGGTCGCCGACGACACCGGCGGGGTGATCTGGCGGGTCGCGAAGGCGGGGTAGCTGATTTCGTCATCCCAGCGAAAGCTGGGATCGCCAACGGTCAAACAGAACGATAGCGGCCCCAGCTTTCGCTGGGGCGACGAAAACTACACCCGCATCGGCATCAGCACGTACAGCGCCGGGCTCTTTTCGCTTTCGCGGATCAGCGTCGGGGCGTTCGCGTCGGCGAGGTGGAGTTCGACGGTGTCGCCGTCGACCTGGCCGAGGATGTCGCTGAGGTAGCGGGCGTTGAAGCCGATCTCCATCGCGTCGCTGTCATAGGAAGCCGCAACCTCTTCGGCGGCGGTGCCATTTTCGGGGCTGGTCACGCTGAGCGTGATGCGGTCCTTGTCGAGACCGACCTTGACCGCGCGGGTCTTTTCGCTGGCGATCGTCGAGACGCGATCGACGCCTTGGTACAGGCTCTTCGGATCGACCTTGAGCAGCTTGTCGTTCGCGGTCGGGATGACGCGGCTATAGTCGGGGAAGGTCCCGTCGATCAGCTTCGAGGTCAGGATCGCATGGCCGAGCTGGAAACGGATCTTGCTCGCCGACAGGCTGATTTCGACATTGCCCTCGGCCTCGTCGAGCAGCTTGCGGATCTCGGTGACGCATTTGCGCGGCACGATGACGTCGGGCATCGACGACGCGCCGTCGGGGCGCGTGACGGTGTAGCGAGCGAGGCGGTGCCCGTCGGTCGCCGCGGCCTTGAGCACCGGACCCGATGCATCCTCGGCGACATGCAGGAAGATGCCGTTCAGGTAATAGCGCGTTTCCTCGGTCGAGATCGCGAAGCGCGTCTTGTCGATGATCTGGATCAGCTCGGCGACGGGCAGCTCGAAATTGGTCGGCAGGTCGCCCTCGGCGATCACCGGGAAATCGTCGCGCGGCAGCGTCGGCAGGTTGAAGTTCGAACGGCCGGCCTTGACCTGCATCTTGCCCTCGGCGGCGGCGAGGCTGACCTCGGCGCCTTCGGGCAGCTTGCGGGCGATTTCGAAGAGCGTGTGCGCCGACACGGTGGTCGTGCCCGCCGTTTCGACCTTGGCCGCGATCGTTTCGACGACCTGCAAGTCGAGGTCGGTCGCCATCAGTTTCAATTGGCCCGACGCATCGGCTTCGATCAGCACGTTCGAGAGGATCGGGATGGTATTGCGCCGTTCGACCACCGACTGGACGTGGCCGAGGCTCTTCAACAACACTGCGCGTTCGATCGTCGCTTTCATTCTAAATCCGCCATCCCTGTGTTTCGCGGGAAAAGTCCCTTGGGGACAGACCATCGGAGGCGATTCGCACCCCGATTCCGGCCCCTGAAAATGTCCACCTTCCTTAACGCACGGTGCGGCACGTGCAAGCCATGCTTGCAATGCTCCCCCAATCGCGCAAACGAGGATCGATGCGGCGCTGGGCCTCCTTTTTCCTGATAGCGACGGCGATGCCCGCGGTGGCGCTGGCGGCCAGCCCCACGGCGCTCGGCATTTTCGATGGCTGGGGCGCGTTTCGCGATCCGGCGACCCCGCGGTGCTACGCGCTCGCCGCGCCGTCGGCGACGATCGGTACGCCGAAGGTCAAAGCCTATGCGAGCGTCGGATATTGGCCGAAGTCGCGCATTCGCGGGCAATTCTACGTCCGCCTGTCTAAAGAGCGCGCACCCGACCGCGAACTGCGCCTGACAATCGGCGGCCGCCGTTTCATCCTGACGGGCAATGCGGCGCACGGCTGGGCCAGCGACCCGCGCATGGATGCCGCGATCGTCGCCGCGATGCGATCGGCGCCGAGCATGAGCATCGAGAGCGGCACCGCGGCGGGCGGCGCGATCGCCGACACCTACCGGCTGCGCGGCGCCGCAACCGCGATTGACGCGGCGGCGCTGGGATGCGCGAAGCTGCGGTAAGGCGCTTTGAAGAAGTGGCGGATTTCTGCGCAACTTCACTCGCGATTCGCAAATCTTCGTCATCCCGGACTTGATCCGGGATCCATGCGAGGCATCTGCGGAAGCTGGACCCCGGATCAAGTCCGGGGTGACGAAGTAATAGGGAAAGGCATTTTCGCGAAACGGCGGAAAACTACCCAACTTCACTCGCAAACTGCATTCCATCGCACGCGTTGAAGGGCGCGGAAGGATGCCTGTCGCTGTTAGGAGGAAAGCTGCGTCGCTGGTCATCGTCCGGCACGCTAAATCGGCGCAATATTGTAGGACAGCGGTTTATGGATGGAGCTGACACGATGAAGACAATCGGCCTGATCGGCGGTTTGAGCTGGGAAAGCTCGGCCCAATATTACCGCCTGCTCAACGAGGTCGTGCGGGCGCGGCTGGGCGGGCTGCATTCGGCACGCGTCCTGCTGCTGTCGCTCGATTTCGCGCCCATCGCCGAACTGCAGGCGAGCGGCGACTGGGATGTGCTCGATCGCCAGATGGCGGACGCCGCCCGGTCCTTGACGGCGGGCGGCGCCGAACTGCTCTTGATCTGCGCGAATACGATGCACCTGTGCGCCGAGGCGGTCGAGGCGGCGACGCCGGTGCCGCTGCTCCACATCGCCGACCCCGCGATCGCGGCGGTCCAGGCGGCGGGCTTTTCGCGCGTCGGGCTGCTCGGCACCGCCTTCACGATGGAAAAGCCCTTCTATACCGCGCGCATGGCGGCGGCGGGTATCGAAGCGCTGATCCCCGGCGACGCCGATCGCGCGATCGTCCACGGCATCATCTATGACGAGCTGGTGCAGGGCGTCGTTAGCGACGCATCGCGCGCCGAATACCGGCGGATCATTGCCGCGCTGATCGCCGACGGCGCCGAGGCGATCGTCCTTGGGTGTACGGAAATCATGCTGCTGGTCGGCGAAGCGGACAGCGCGGTGCCGCTGTTCGACACGCTGGCGTTGCATGTTGATGCGGCGGTCGAGGCCGCGCTCACCTAGGCTCTGGCTCTGCTATTCCGTCATTCCCGCGAAGGCGGGAATCCCGCTTTGACTCCGTTGGCGCTAGCAGACCGTCTTCGCGTCTTCGCGCGAAACGCTGAAAAAGCCTCAAGCAAAGGCGCGAAGAGAAGGAAGAAAAAGCAGGATTCCCGCCTGCGCGGGAATGACGAGACAAAAATCGAGAGGTGCTGACCCTAGCTGCGCGCGAGCTTTGTCAGCTCGGTCGCGAGGAAATCGAGGACGAGGCGGACGCGCGGGACGTGGCGCAGCCGTTCGTGGGTCAGCAGCCACAGCCCCGTCGTATCCTCGGTCTTCGGCGGGATGCAGCGGATCAGGTCGGGTTCGCGATCGGCGATGAAGGCGGGCAGGATGGTGAGCCCCATGCCCGAACGCACGCCCGCGAGCAGCCCCGATCCCGTGTCATATTGCATCACGACCGACTCCTCGAGCCCGTGCTGGCGCAGCCAGGCCTGATAGGGTTCCCAGACGCCGCCGCCGCCGCCGATGAACGGATGCGTCGCAAGCTCCGCACGGCCGTGCGGGATGCCGTGCAGATCGGCATAGGCCCGGCTGCAATAGACGGTCCAGGGATTGTCGGCGATGCGCCGCCCAACGAGCCCCGCGCCCGCGGGCTGCTTGCTGCTGCGGATCGCGATGTCCGCGGCGCCCGCGGCGAGGTCGCGCGGTTCGTCCGACGTATCGAGATGGATATGGATGCCCGGATGCGCGGCGCGAAGGTCGCGCAGGATCGGCGGGAGGACGGTGACCGCGAAGATTTCCATCGTCGTCAGGCTGACCGTGCCGCCCGCATCGCGCGACCGCGCGCCCGCCGCATCGCCGAAGCGGTCGGCGGCATCGCGCACCGCGACAGCGCTTGCCACCATCGCCTCGCCCACCGGGGTCAGCGCATAGCCCGCCTGTCGCCGCTCGAACAGGTTGAGGCCCGTCGCCTCCTCGAGCGCCGCTATCCGCCGCGCGACGGTCGTCTGGCTGACGCGCATCGATTGCGCGGCCGACAGGGTGCTGCCGGTCTCGGCAACGGCCAGAAAGGCCTTCAGGTCGTTCCAATCATACATGCCGTCTTGTGCGACATAATCGCCCCGCCCTCATTCTGCAATTTTGCAGAATGGCCGCGCAACATCGTTGCTCCTTTCGGCCGCAGCGATCGATTATTTCTGTCTCACCGGCTTCCTCCCCTCCTCCCCAGCCGGCCGATGGAGACTCAAGATGCAAAAGCTTCTGATCCTCGCCGCCCTCGCTGCCGTATCGATCGGCCAGCCCGTATCGGCGCAAACCGCCCCTGCGAACCCGAGCGTCGCCGTGGCGCACCGCGACCTCGACCTTCGGACCGAGGCCGGCACCAAGGCGCTCGACCGCCGCATCTGGCGCGCCGTTGTCGAAGTGTGCGGCACCGCCCCCGATTTCGATATCGCGGGCAAGAATGACGTGCGGCAATGCCGCCGCGACACAAAGCGCGTCGCCTCGGTGCAGGCCGATGTGGTGGTCGCCAATGCGTCGCGTGGCGAGCCGATCCAGGTCAGCTCGATCCGCAACTGACCGGCGGACCCAAGTTGCAGGGCCCGTCAAAGCCGGGGCCATGATTCGGGCACGATCATGGTCCCGGCTTGCTATTGGATTACGTGTTCCCCGAGGGGCGGAAACTATGTTCGTGACGGAACGTCCGCTTTCGGGGCGAAGAGCGGACTTCGGCTAGAGCGCAGTCTTTGTCACCCTTGCCTTCGCTTTCCTTTGCATAAACGCAATTGGGGCAGCAATGACAAGCGCCCCGATTGCTGAAGCAACGATGCGCGGGCCAAATGGTAAAAACCCTAAAACTGCGAGTTGTAGCACCGGCAGTGCAAGCAGGTAGGTTAAAACGGCATAAGCCTTCACACGCCAAAGCAAGACGATACCTGCCAAGCACGATGCGATAGCGATGACGCCCGCTACGAGAACGACGAAATTCATACGCCTATTGTAGCCGGAACTAACATGTCCGCAATCGATCGTTTCCGGCGATCGCAAATCTGCCCTCACCCCCGCGCGTCGAACGCCATGCGCGCTCTTGCCACCTTTTCCAGATTGGCCTCCGCCCAGACCCACACGCCGCAGAAGGCTTCGCCGAGACTGTGGCCGAGGTCGGTCAGGCAATATTCGACCTTTGGCGGGACGACCGGGTGAACCGTCCGCACGAGCAACCCGTCGCGCTCCATCTGGCGCAGGGTTTGCGTCAGCATCTTCTGACTGATGCCGGGGACGCGGCGCGACAATTCAGTGAAGCGGCAGGTTCCGTGATCCTCCAGCTCCTCGAGAACGAGTAGAGTCCATTTGTCGGCGACTCGGCCGATGAGTTCGTTGACGAGCGTTTCGACGCGCGGATCGACCGGCGCGTGCGGGTCATAGGCAATTTTTTCGGGCGTGGGCATGGCGGAAAATCCATATCTCTCTTTTGGGTAACTATGGCACTTTCGGGTGCCTACTTTCTTTTGGAGAGTGTAGAGATATCTTTGCCTTCTCACCACCCCCTAAGGAGGCAAATATGAAAACCACAGGCAACACCATCCTCGTCACCGGCGGGGGTTCGGGCATCGGACTGGCGCTCGCGCAGCGTTGGCACGACGCGGGCAACAAGGTCATCGTCACCGGGCGCAATGCCGCGAAACTGGAAGCGGCGATCGCGGGGCGGCCGAACATGGCGGCGGTCGCGCTCGACGTCACCGATGCCGATGCGATCGCGGCTTTCGCGAAGGAGATCGTCGCGAAATTCCCGAGCCTCAATGTGCTGGTCAACAATGCCGGGATCATGAACGCCGAGGATGCAAGCACGAAGCGCGACTTGTCGCAGGCCGAGGCGACGGTCGTGACCAACATCCTCGGTCCCATCCGGCTGATCGACGCACTGGTCGATCATCTGGCGGCGCAGGCGGACAGCGCGGTCGTCAATGTGACGTCGGGGCTGGCGTTCGTCCCCTTCCCCAAGGCGCCGACCTATTCGGCGACCAAGGCGGCGATCCACAGCTACTCGGGCGCGCTGCGCATCCAGCTCGCGGGCAAGGTCGAGGTGATCGAGCTCGCCCCGCCTGCGGTGCGCACCGACCTGACCCCCGGCCAGTCGACGCGCGAGGGCTATATGCCGCTGGACGAGTTCGCCGATGAGGTGATGGCGCTGTTCGCGGTGGCGCCGACCCCCGAGGAAATCCTGGTGCAGAACGTCCTGCCGCTGCGCAATGCCGAGGCGAACGGGACGGTGCCGCAGGTGCTGGGGATGCTGGCGTCGCTTTAATTGGCGATCCTCCCTGTTGCGCAGCAATGGGGAGGTGGCAGCGCGAAGCGCTGACGGAGGGGCTATAACGCGGCCCCTCCACCACCCGCTTCGCGGGCGGTCCCCCTCCCCACGCTTTCAGCGCAGGGAGGATCAACGGCGGAAGATTGCGCTTTTGCGCCTTCCCCACTATATGGCCGCGCATCATGCAGATTCCCGGCCACATCGACCCCGTCACGACGGGCACCGTTCCCTTGCGCGGCGGCAACCGCATCGACCTGATCGGGCTGACGCGCGACGCGATCGGCGGCGTGCTGGTCGAGGCGGGCCTCGACGCCAAGGCCGCGAAGCTGCGCGCCAAGCAGATCTGGCACTGGATGTATCACCGCGGGGTCACCGATTTCGAGGCGATGACCGACATCGCGAAGGCGATGCGCCCGTGGCTGACCGACCGTTTCATCATCGGCCGCCCGACGGTGCGCGAGGCACAGGTGTCGAGCGACGGGACGCGCAAATGGCTGCTCGCCGCCGCCGACGGCCAGGAATATGAGATGGTCTTTATCCCCGACGCCGATCGGGGAACCTTGTGCGTGTCGAGCCAGGTCGGCTGCACGCTCAATTGCCGTTTCTGCCACACCGGCACGATGCGCCTCGTCCGCAACCTCGCCGCGGGCGAGATCGTCGGGCAGGTGATGCTGGCGCGCGATGAACTCGGCGAATGGCCGAAGGGGACGATGGCAGGCTTTGGCCCCGATCCCGAGGATGACGACGATGAAGAGGGCGGGAACTATACCGCCGACGGGCGCATCCTGACCAACATCGTGATGATGGGCATGGGCGAGCCGCTGTATAATTTCGACGAGGTCAAGGGCGCGCTCAAGATCGTCATGGATGGCGACGGGCTTGCGCTGTCGCGCCGCCGCATCACGCTGTCGACGAGCGGCGTCGTCCCGATGATGGCGCGCGCGGGCGAAGAGATCGGCGTCAACCTCGCGGTCTCGCTCCATGCGGTGTCGAAGGAAATTCGCGACGAGATCGTCCCGCTCAACCGCAAATATGGCATCGACGAACTGCTGAAGGCCTGCGCCGACTATCCCGGTGCGGGCAATTCGCGGCGCATCACCTTCGAATATGTGATGCTGAAGGACAAGAATGACAGCGACGACGATGCGCGCGAGCTTGTCCGGCTGATCCGCGAATATGGCCTGCACGCGAAGGTCAATCTGATCCCCTTCAACCCCTGGCCCGGGGCGATGTACGAATGTTCGTCGCCCGAGCGCGTGCGCGCATTCAGCAACCTGATTTTCAAGGCCGGGATTTCGGCGCCGGTGCGCACCCCGCGCGGGCGCGACATCATGGCGGCGTGCGGGCAATTGAAGAGCGCGGCGACCAAGCCGAGTCGCGCCGAACTCGACCGGATCGCCGAGGAAAAGCAGGCCGCGCTCGGCTAAAGACGCCTCCCAGCGTCTTTTTCCCATCTTCGTAAGCGTCAGAAACCCGCGGATATGCGGGATTGCGACCGCATACCTATTCTATACTGTGTGGTAAAAATAACACAGGTAAGAAAATTGTCACATTCTGAACGATCCGTTCATTGCAGCGACAGCCGCGAGCCCCATTTAGGGGGCGTCGCGACCCAAAGGGCGTGGCCGATTAAAAGCAGAAGGAAAAGAACATGAAGAAATTCGCAGTTGCAGCCGCTCTCCTGACGGCCATCGTTGCAACCCCCGCCATGGCGCAGGGCGAAGGCCGCGTCGAAGTGCGCGGCGGCTATGTCACGGGCAGCGGCCTCGACGACGCCACGCTTGGCGCCGCGGCCGGCTATGATTTCGACCTCGGCTCGAGCGCGTTCGCGGGTGCCGAAATCGCGGGCGACAAGGTGCTGATCGACGGCGCCAAGGTCCAGTTCTCGGCCGGCGGCCGCGCGGGCGCCAAGGTCGGCGCCAACGGCAAGCTCTATGCCAACGCCGGTTACACCTTCGGCCAGATCGACGATCCCTATGTCGGTGCCGGCTACCAGCACAAGCTGGGCCAGAACCTCTACGCCAAGGCCGAATATCGCCACCAGTTCATCGAGAACTTCAGCGATTTCGACACCTTCGCGGTCGGCGTCGGCTTCGCTTTCTGATCCTTTCGGAACAGCGAAACGAAAAGAGAGGGGCGGCCCATCGGGCCGCCCCTTTTTATTTGCTCCATCATGACCCAATCCGGGCAACATCGGGTTGCCCGCTTCACGGGGCTTTGCGATAAAGCCCCGTGCGCGCACCCACTGCCATTCTCGCGGGACTTTGCATCCTTCTAACCGCGTGCGGACAGGATGAGCTCGCTTCCGACAACAGGCCCAAAATTTGCCGAACAACGACATTTTGCGCTATCCCCGCCCCACCTCCCGAAAATCTGCCGATCGCTGATCGTTCCGAAGAGCCGGATCGCCGGATCCGTTCCCAGCTCGCAAGCGATTTTGGCGAAGCGCGCACGCTGTTCCGCATCGGCCCCAGCGGCGAAAACAGATGGACCGACAGAAACGGCGAACGACACCGAGGCCTCAAGTTGTATTTCGTGGCAAAGCCAGCCACGCCAGATATCGGCAGCATCTGGGTCGTCTTTGACCATATAGCCGGTGACGCGCCGAAAACGCAGATACTGGTCCGCGACCTCGACCGCCGAAAGATTCGCGTGGTCGTCGATGGCCGGGAAGAAGGGAATAAAGGCCTCGCCTTCTCAGCCTATCGTATCGCGGTGGTTGACCGCACAACCGGCATCGGTCCGACATTCGTGTCGCGAGATGGTCAGCAGCCCTATGTGCGACATGAATTCACCTCGAATTACGTCCGCCGCGATTGGGAGAGTGCGGTTACGTCGACATGCGGTGGAGGGCCATTGACTGAGGTTCCGCCAGCGTGGATCGCTGACCGTCGGCGCCGCTGCCGCATTTGATTTCTTTTTATTTGCGCGCCGACGCGCGTCGCGGCACCACCACGGAATGACCGCTTTCGCCTATATCGCCGCCGCGCTGGCCGAGATCGCCGGATGCTTTGCTTTCTGGGCGTGGCTGCGGCTCGATAAGTCGGTGTGGTGGATCGTGCCCGGCATGGCGTCGCTGGCGCTGTTCGCGTGGCTGCTCACGCTCGTCGATGCCGAACATGCCGGGCGCACATATGCTGCCTATGGCGGGGTCTATATCGTCTCGGCGCTGATCTGGCTGTGGGCGGTCGAGGGCGCAAAGCCCGACCGCTGGGATTTGATCGGCGCCGCCGTCTGCCTCGGCGGCGCGGCGATCATATTGTTCGGACCGCGCGCGAGCTAGCCCGCGTTCGGCAGCGCCTGTTCAACCAGCGGCGCCAATCCTTCCGCGACGACCGTCACGCCCTTGGCATTGGGATGCATATTGTCGCCGAGCATCAGCGCCTTGTCGGTAACGACATTGTCGAGGATGAAGGGATAGAAGCTCACGTCATATTTCGACGCGAGCTCGGGATAGATGGGGTTGAACTTCTTCGCATAGTCGCTGCCGAGGTTGGGCGCGGCCATCATGCCGGTGAGCAGCACCGGAATCTCGCGCTTTTTCAGTTCGGCGAGCATCGCGTCGAGATTGGCGCGCGTCTGGTCGGGGCCGATCCCGCGCAGCATGTCGTTGCCGCCCAGCCCGAGCACGACGAGCGCGGGCTTCGCCTTGGCATTATCGAGCACATAGGTCAGGCGCTGGCGCCCCGCGGCGGTGGTGTCGCCCGAAACGCCGGCATTCTGGACGCGCGCGACGACGCCATCGTCGGCGAGCGCGGCCTGCAATTGCGGCGCGAGCCCTTCCTTCGGGCCGAGCTGGTAGCCCGCGTAAAGCGAGTCACCAAAGGCGATCACGAGCGGCGCGTCGGCGGGGATTGCGGGCGCCGCTTTCGCCGCGACCTTGTCGTTGGTCGAAGCCGACGGGTTTTCCGCCGATCCGCACGCCGCGAGCGGTTGGCAAAGCGCGATTGCGCAACCATATATCAAGAAAGAGCGCCATCCGGCCGTTCTCATTTCAAAGGGTCCTCTCCTTGCCCGACGCCCAACGACCACTCGAGGCCTTGGCGCCCGAAGTGGCGATCGCCGCCCACAATGTGACGCTCACGCTTGGAAGCGACAAGGCCCCGGTTGAAATTTTGCGCGGCGTCGATCTGGAGGTTCCCGCGGGCGCCTCGGTTGCGCTGCTGGGACCGTCGGGGTCGGGGAAAAGCTCGCTGATGGCGGTGCTGGCCGGGCTGGAACGCGCGAACGGCGGCAGCATCCGCGTCGCGGGCCTCGATTTCGGGGCGATGGACGAGGATGACCTCGCGAGGGCGCGACGCGGCCGGATCGGCATCGTGTTGCAGGCGTTTCACCTGCTGCCGACGATGACCGCGCTCGAAAATGTCGCGGTGCCGCTGGAATTGGCCGGGATCGCCGATCCGTTCGGACGTGCCGCGGCCGAGCTTGAAGCCGTCGGGCTCGGGCACCGTCTGACGCACTACCCCGCGCAGCTGTCGGGCGGCGAGCAGCAGCGTGTCGCGATCGCGCGCGCGATGGCAAGCTCGCCCGCGATCATCTTTGCCGACGAGCCGACGGGCAATCTCGACACCGCAACCGGCCACGCGATCATCGACCTGATCTTCGCGCGCCGCGCCGCATTGGGCGCGACCTTGCTCATCATCACCCACGACCCCGAACTCGCCGAGCATTGCGACCGCGTCGTCGTGATGCACGACGGGAAAATCGAGGAGCGGGCCGCGTGAGCGTGGCAAAGTCATCCTCCCTGTGGCGCAGCCATGGGGAGGTGGCAGCGGCGCAGCCGCTGACGGAGGGGCCTTGGCGCCGACGTCGCGGCCCCTCCACCATCTGCTGCGCAGATGGTCCCCCTCCCCACCGCTTCGCGGCAGGGAGGATTTGATGCTGCCGCTCGCCACGCTCTGGCGGATCGCGCGGCGCGACCTTGCGACGCGCATCCGCGGCCTGCGCCTGCTCGCGGTCTGCCTGTTCCTCGGCGTCGCGACGCTCGCGGCGATCGGCAGCCTGACGCGCGGCATCACCTCCGAACTCGAAGTGCGCGGGCAAACCATCCTCGGCGGCGACGTCGAATTCAGTCTGCCGCAGCGCGAGGCGACTGCGGAGGAGATGGCGGGCTTCCGCCGCGTCGGCACACCCTCGGCGACCGTGCGGCTGCGCGCGATGGCGAACGATCCCGACGGCGAGGCTTTGCTGTCCGAATTGAAGGCGGTCGACGGCGTCTATCCGCTCTATGGCACGATGCGGCTCGACAGCGGCGCGCGCCGAGGTCCGCCGCCTCCGGGGGGTATCTGGATCGGCAAGGATCTCGTCTCGCGGCTGGGCCTCAAAGTCGGCGAACGCGTGAAGTTCGGCGAAAAAAGCTTCCTGATCGATGGCGTGATCGCCGAGGAGCCCGACCGGCTGGGCGAAGGCTTCACGCTCGGCCCCGTCGCGATCATCGGACTGGCCGACCTGCCCGCGACGCAGCTGATCCAGCCGGGCAGCCTGTATGAGAGCAAATATCGCGTCCGCCTGCCCGAAAGCGCGAACCCCGAAGCGGTCGGCAAGGCGCTGACCGCCGAGTTCCCCGACGCGGGCTGGGACATCACCGACAGCAGCAATGGCGCGCCGGGCACGCGGCGTTTCATCGAGCGCATGGGGCAGTTCCTGTCGCTCGTCGGCCTCGCCGCGCTGGTGATCGCCGGGATCGGCGTCGGCAACGGCGTCGCGAGCTATCTTGCGGGCAAGCGCCCGGGCCTTGCGACGCTGAAAGTGCTCGGCGCCGACAGCGGCACGGTGGCACGTATCTATGGGCTGCAGATCCTCGCGGTCGCGGCGGTGTCGATCGCCCTCGGCCTGATCGTCGGCGCGCTTGCGCCCGCGATCATCGGCGCGATTGCGGGCGATGTGCTGCCCGTCAAACCCGGCGTCGCCATTTATCCGCTGCCGCTTGCAGTCAGCGCCGCCTATGGCCTGCTGATCGCCATCGCCTTTGCCCTGCCCCCGCTCGCGGCGACGCGGCACGTTCCCGCCGCGGGGCTTTACCGCGCGACGGTGAGCGGCGTGGCGCGGATCGACCGGCAGACGGTCATCGCGGTCGCGGCGGCGCTGGCGGCGATCATCGCGCTCGCGGTCGGCACCGCGCGCGAGCCTCTGTTCGCGCTCGGTTTCATCGGGGCGGCGATCGGGCTGCTGCTCATCCTCGTCGGGCTCGGCTGGCTGGTGCGGCGCACCGCAAGCCGCCTGCCGCGGCCGAAGCGCCCGCTCTTCCGCCTCGCGCTCGCGAACCTGCACCGTCCCGGCGCCGCGACCGGCGCGCTCGTCGTCGCGCTCGGGCTTGGCCTCACCCTGTTCGTGACGCTGGCGGCGATCCAGACGAGCATCACCGCCGAAATCCAGTCAACCGTGCCGCAGCGCGCGCCGAGCTTCTTCATGCTCGACGTGCCGCGCACCGAGACCGCGCGCTTTCAGACGATGGTGACGGGAGCCGATCCTAAAGCCGAGATCAATATGATCCCCGCGCTGCGCGGCAGCGTCACCGAATTTTCCGGCCAACGCGTCGACGAGCTTGCCGAGCTGCCCGAGGGAGCGTGGGTGCTGCGCGGCGATCGCGGGCTGACCTACAGCCCGATCCTGCCCAACGGCAGCGAGCTTGTTGGCGGTCAGTGGTGGGCCGCCGATTACAAGGGGCCGCCGCTGGTCAGCGTCGAGCAGGAGGTCGCCACATCGCTCGGGCTGAAACTGGGCGATACGCTGTCGGTCAATGTGCTGGGGGTCGAAGTGCAGGCGAAAGTCGCGTCGTTCCGCACCGTCAACTGGGACAATTTCGGGCTGAACTATGTGCTCGTCTTCTCGCCCGGCACCTTCGACGCCGCGCCGCATAATATGGTGGCGACGGTGGCGGTCGGGCCCGAGGCCGAGGTCGCCCTGTCGCGCAGCATTCCGCGCGCCTTTCCGTCGGCGTCGCTGATCGCGGTGCGCGATGTCGTGTCGCAGGTGACGACGCTGCTGACGCAGATGAGCCAGGCGATCGCCGCCGCGGCGAGCATCGCGATCCTGGCGGGGATCGCAGTGCTGATCGGCGCGATCGCCGCGAGCCGCGAGCGGCGCGTTTACGACAGCGTGATCCTGAAACTGCTTGGCGCTACGAGGGGCCAGATACTCGGCGCGCAGGGCATGGAATATGCGGTGCTCGCGGGCATTTTGGCAGTGCTAGCCCTCGGGCTGGGGCTTGCGGGCGCCTGGTATGTCGTGACGCAGCTGTTCGAATTCGACTTCGCGCCCGACCCGCTGATCGTCGGGATGACCCTGCTCGGCGGCGCCGGCTTGTCCTTCCTGATCGGGATTGCGGGAAGCTGGCCTCTGCTGTCGGCGAAGCCCGCGCAGGCGCTGCGCAGCCTCTAGTTCAGGATCCGCACCACCGCCGACACCGCCGCGATGCCGAGGACGATCGCGACCATCGCCTGCCAGACATGCGGCGGGACACGGCCGAAATGGCGCGCGCCGACATAGTTTCCCAGCCACATCGGCACGAACAGGATCACCGCGAGCAGGAATAATCGCCATGTCGCGATCCCGACCCAGAGCGCGGCGAGTGTCCCCGCGATCGCGGTGCCAAAGAAGATCAGCAGCATCGACGCGCGCGCGACCTTGGGCTCGAGATGGCGGCGGAGGTAAAAGGGCACGACCGGCGGTCCCGGCATCGCGGCAAAGCCGGTGAGAATGCCCGATGCGACCCCCGTCCCCGCAATCGCGCCGCGCCCCGGCCGGTGTCCCTCGGGCTGTTTGGGCAGCAGCACCGCGACAAAGGCACCGACCGCGACCAAGGTAATCAGCAGCCGCGCAATGTCGGGCGTCGTCGCATCGAGCGCGACCATGCCGACCGGCGTCGTCGCCATCGCGAGCAGCGCGATCGGCACCGCGGTCGCGCGGTCGGCGTCGGCCATGATGATCCCGATCCCGACCGGCCCGATCAGCAGTTGCAGCAATATGCCGAGCACCACCGCCTCTCCGGGGGCGATGATGAGCCCCAGGAGCGGTACGAGGATGATCGCCATGCCAAAGCCGGTGAGGCCGCGGACATAGGCGGCGGCGAAGGTCATCGCCGCCGCGCCGACGAGCGTCAGCGGCGCGATGCCAACAAGCTGCGACAGGCCGGTCAAGAGGCGTGCGCCACGACGGGCGGGCGGAAGGCGGGATGGAAGGGCAGCGCTTGTTTCCCCGGCAGCGGATCGAACTGGCCCGGCCGATACCGCAGGAACGCCGAGGCGGCTAGCCCCCGCCGTTCAAGCCAGCGGCCAAAGCTTGTCGACCGGGCGTTCGAGCACGTGCGCGGCGATGCTGTGCAATTTTTGCGGTGCGAGGCGTCCGGTCTTTGCCGCGCCGGCAAGCCAGGTTTCGATCGATCCGCCGGTTTCGATCCATTTGTCCTGGCGCAGCATCCCGTAAAAGGCTCCCGCGAGAATATGGATGCCATCGTCCGATTTGCGCCAACGATCGGACGGATTGCGCGCAACCCCCAGTTCCTCCGCGATCAGCTGGTCGAGCGCCTGCGCCAGATCCTCGTTCAGCAGGCCTTCGAGCGTCGTATAGCCCCATTTGGGGTCATGTTCGGCGACGACGCGCGGGATCAGCGGGTCTTTGGCGAGGATGGCGAGCGCGGCCTTTGCAGCGGGGCCGTCCATCACCACCGGCGGGTGGAGCATTTCATGGCCCGCGTTGCGCACGGTGATCGCGGTGTTCCAGTCGGCCGCCTGCAGGAAGGTCTGGCCCTGCACCTTGATCCCGTGCGGCTTGCAAAATTGCAGCAGCACCACCTCGATTTCGGGGTCGAACGTGCGGCCGGTCAGCTTTTCGTGCAGGCGGATCACGTCATAGGCGCCGAGATCGGCCTGAAGCTGGATGATCCGCCCTTCGAGCGCGGCGATGCGTTCGGCGCGAAAGGCGGCGAAGCCCGCACCCTGCATCGCTTCGAGCACCGCTTTCACGCGCGGGGCGTGCGCGGCGAACCACGCCCAGTCCTTTTCGTTCCAATGGCTGCTCGCGCGATAGGCGGGGAGCAAGCGCGTTTCGGGCGCGGCGGCGGCGGCGATCAGCGCGGCAAGGCTCGTGTCGTCGCCGCCCGAAAAGACGAGCGACAAGACCGGGCCGAGCAGCCCGAAACCCGCATCATTGGCCTCGCGCGACAGCGCCGGAATTTCGGCGCGCGCCGCAGCCGAAAGGCGCGGCGCGAAGGCGTCGGCGTCGGCCTGATAATAGGGCAAATAAAGCTCTCCCCCCGCCAGCGGCCCCAGAAAGGCGAGCGCATCGAAGCCTTCGGATGCGCGCACCTTCCATTGCGTGCGCATCGGCGGGCGCTGGTTTTGCGCTGAGGCGATGGTGGGAACAGCGAGGGCGGCGGTGCCGAGCGAGGCGGCAATGAAGAAGCGGCGATCCATGCCCCCGGTCTAACGGGGACCGGCGCGCCCGGCTTGAACGGACTTTGCCCGGTGCAGGATCGGTGGGGCGCCGGTCATCGCGGCGATCGACCGCGCCATATGCGCCTGGTCGGCGAACCCCTGGTCGGCGGCGAGATCGGCAAGACTGCCCTGCCAAGCATCGAGCGCAGTGAGCGCCTGCCGCGTCCGCGCCTCGAGCCGGAAACGCTTGGGGCTGACACCATAGGCTCGCGCGAAGCCGCGGCTGATCGACGCGGGGTTGAGCCCCATATGATCGGCCCAGTCGGCGAGCAATATGTCGGGATCGGCGGCGAGCGCCGCGGCGAGCAGGTCGGGCCAATCGTCGCGGCGCGCCGTGCCTATGCGGAAATGGTCGCGGACATAGTCGGCGGCCGCCTGCGGATCGCGTTCGGCGAGGCGCGCGGCGGTGTCGGGGTCGGCGATATGCCCCGCCCCCCGCGTGAATCCCTTTGCCACCGGAAGATTGAGCACCTGCGCCCCGCGCGCGCCAAAACGGTCCTGATGCGCAGTCCAGTCGCCGTGCACGACGACTGTTCCAACGCTGGCCGCGAGCCGGCCCTGATCGCCCGCTTCTTCATATTCGCCGCCGATTACCAGCGCGACATAGCCAAAGGCATGGCGGTGGCGCGGCAGGCTTTCGCCCGCCGCATGCCGGCCGATGCCGATCCCGCTCACCGCTCGCGAAGATCCGGCGGGGTTGCCTCGCCCTTCAGCATCGCGATCGCCTCGGCGAGCGGCATGATGCGCTGGCCGTCCTGCCCGAGGGTGCGGATCGCGACGGTGCCTTCCTCGGCCTCGCGATTTCCGACGACGAGCAGGTACGGGACCTTCGCGAGGCTGTGTTCGCGGACCTTGTAGTTGATCTTCTCGTTGCGGACATCGATCTCGGCGCGGATGCCCGCGGCGACGAGCTGCGCCACCGCGTCCTTGGCGTAAGCGTCGGCGTCCGACACGATCGTCGCGACCACCGCCTGCACCGGCGCGAGCCAGGTCGGGAAGCGGCCGGCGAAATGCTCGATCAGGATGCCGATGAAGCGTTCGTACGTGCCGAGGATCGCGCGGTGGAGCATAACCGGGCGGTGGCGCTCGCCATCTTCGCCGATATAGCTCGCATCGAGGCGTTCGGGCATCACGCGGTCGGACTGGATCGTCCCGCACTGCCACGTCCGGCCGATCGCGTCGGTCAGGTGGAATTCGAGCTTGGGCGCATAGAAAGCGCCCTCGCCCGGCAATTCTTCCCAGCCATAATCGTCGTTCGCCATCCCGGCGCGTTCGACGGCCTCGCGCAATTCCGCCTCGGCCTTGTCCCACATTTCTTCGGTGCCGAAGCGCATGTCGGGGCGGAGCGCGAGCTTCACCGCATATTTCTCGAACCCGAGCTGCTTGTAGACGCGGTCGAGAAGCGCGCAGAAATCGCGCACTTCGTCGACGATCTGGTCCTCGCGGCAGAAGATATGGCCGTCGTCCTGCGTGAACTGGCGCACGCGCATGATGCCGTGCAGCGCACCGTGCGGCTCGTTGCGGTGGCAGCAGCCCATTTCGGCCATGCGCAGCGGCAGGTCGCGATACGACTTCATGCCCTGACGGAAGATCAGGACGTGCGCGGGGCAGTTCATCGGCTTCAGCGCCATCCACTCGGCGCCGTCGGAGACGATCGGGCCGTCATCCTCGATGTTCGGCACCTCGTCGGGGATCACGAACATATTCTCGCGATATTTGCCCCAGTGGCCCGACTGTTCCCACTGGCGCGCGTCCATCACCTGCGGCGTCTTGACCTCGTGATAGCCCGAGCCGTCGATCGCGCGGCGCATATAGGCCTCGAGCTCGCGGTAGATGCGGTAGCCCTTGGGGTGCCAGAAGACGCTGCCATGCGCTTCTTCCTGCAGGTGGAACAGGTCCATCTCGCGCCCGATCTTGCGGTGGTCGCGCTTCGCGGCCTCTTCGAGACGGACGAGATGCTCGGCGAGCTGTTTCTTGTTGAGCCAGCCGGTGCCGTAGATACGGCTGAGCTGCGCATTCTTCTGATCGCCGCGCCAATAGGCGCCCGAAACGCGCGTCAGCTTGAACGCGGCAGGGTCGAGCTTGCCCGTCGAGGCGAGGTGCGGGCCGCGGCACATGTCCATCCAGCCGTCGCCCGACCGATAAACGGTGAGTTCCTCGCCCTGCGGCAGCTCGGCGGCCCATTCGGCCTTGAAGGTCTCGCCCTCGGCCGCCCATTTGGCGATCAGCTTGTCGCGCTCCCAGACCTCGCGCGTCAGCGGCAGGTCGGCGGCGATGATCTTGCGCATCTCCTCTTCGATCAGCGGCAGTTCGTCGTCGCGGAACGGGCCGCGATCGGCGGCGGGCGCGAAGTCGTAATAGAAGCCGTCGCCCGTCGAGGGGCCGAAGGTGATCTGCGTGCCGGGAAAGAGGTTCTGCACCGCTTCGGCGAGGACGTGCGCATAGTCGTGGCGGAAGAGTTCGAGCGCGTCGGCCTCGTCGCGGCTCGTCACCAGCGACAGGTTCGTGTCTTCGTCGAGCGGGCGCATGATGTCGCGCAGTTCGCCATCGATCTTCGCAGCAAGCGCAGCCTTCGCAAGGCCGGGTCCGATGTCGGCCGCAATCTGCAGCGCGGTAGTGCCGCGCACGACTTCACGGGCAGAGCCATCGGGAAGGGTGACGCGGATCATGTCGGACATCGAAACTATAGCCTTTCTGCGCAAAATTGCCGGGCTCCTTTGCCAGCATGCGATATGGGCGGCAAGGGGCGGATTCACAACAAAGCTTGCAATGATACAATGTATCATTATCTGGCATCGCGAGCCCCTCCCGCGAAAGAAACCCCATGTGCCTCCCCGCCGCGCGCCCGCGCCTTGCCGACCTGACGGGACTTGCCCTGTCGTTTACTTGCCTGCTCCACTGCCTTGCCCTGCCGCTCCTCCTCCTTCTGGCCCCGGCGCTCAGCCGCTGGATCGCGCTTCCCGAAGGCGTACATGCGGCGATCCTGCTGCTGGCCGTGCCCGCCGCCGCGGTCGCGATGCGCGACGGCTGGCGGCGGCATCGGCGGATCACGCCCGCGATACTCGCGGCCATAGGGCTGGGCCTGCTCGCGCTCGGCCTGTCGGCGCACGAGGGGTGGATCGCCGCCGCCGATCCCGAGGCGGCCGACCGCCTGTTGACCTCGGCTGGCGCGCTCACGCTTGCCGCCGCGCACCTCGTCAACTGGCGCTGGCGTCACCGGGGCGGCCCGCATAGACTGCGGGCATGACCGACGCCCCGCCGCTTCACAGCATCGCCGCGATCCTGCCGTGCACCGACCTCGACGCCAGCACCGCCTTCTATGAAAAGCTCGGTCTGTCGGTCGTCGGCGACTATGGCAGCTATCGCCTGCTCGAGGATGGCAAGGGGTGGCAGCTTCACCTGACCAACGAGTCGCCCGAAGGGTGGCTGGTGCCGGGGCAGAATCCGTTCGGGCTGTACCTCTACACCGAGCGCGTCGCGGAATTGGCCGAGAGCGTGCGCGACGCGATCCTCGAACGCGAAAAGGCGGCGACGCACAAGCCGTGGGGCATGTATGAATTCGCGCTGTCCGATCCCGACGAAACGCTGGTCCGCATCGGCTGGCCGAGCCGGTTGATCGGCTGAATCCTAATATTACCGTCATTCCCGCGAAGGCGGGAATCCCGCTTTGGGCCCACCCGCGTCAAGAAAGCGGGATCCCCGCCTTCGCGGGGATGACGGAGAGAATTAGGCCCCTGCAGCCCTGTCAATGAAACTTGACTTAATGTTGGAGCAAATGTAAAGGACCCTTGTCTATCAGATAAGGAAGTTTGACATGACCCAGAAGGCTGCGAAGATCGAAACCGGCTTCTCGGGCCGTCACCCGGCGTTGTGGGCGATCGCCTTCGCGGCGGCGCTGGCCGCCATCGCCTATTGCGAGTATCGCGGTTTTCTGGGCGGCTGGCGTTCGCTACCGTTTGTTGCAGCGGCGACACTGCTTCTCGTTCCACTGACGAAGGCGGCGAACAATCGGCAAGCCGCTGCAGGCGCGCTGTCGCCGGCGACGCGGCGATATAATCGGCGCATGCTGATCTGGTCGGTCGGTTATGTTCTGTGCCTGGGAACGGCGATGACCGTTCGCAACTATCTCGACCCGCAAGGCGCCCTGCTGTGGGGGATCGCGGTCCTGCCGTCGGTGCCGATGCTTTTCTTCGTGTGGACGCTGGCCCGCTATGTGGTCGAGGAAGAGGATGAATATCTGCGATATCGCCAGACCAGCGCCGCCCTGATCGGCCTCGCGCTCGTCCTCCTGGCCGGAACATTGTGGGGCTTTCTGGAAACGTTCGGCGTTGCCCCGCATGTGCCCGCCTGGTGGGTGGTGCCAGTCTGGGCGATCGGCCTGGGGCTGGGCCAGATGATCATGACATCGGCCGAACGGCGCGCGGACCGCTCGTGAAGAACCGCCTGAAGGTCCTGCGCGCCGAACGCGACTGGAGCCAGGGCGACCTCGCCGAGCGGCTTCAAGTGTCGCGTCAGTCGGTCAATGCGATCGAGACGGGCAAATATGACCCCTCGCTGCCGCTCGCCTTTCGCATCGCCGACCTGTTCGACATGCGGATCGAAGAGATTTTTCTGCGCGACTGACCGGCAACCTTGCTCCCCCGCCCCCGCCCCGCTAGGGCGGCGGCAGCCGGAAAGGAGCCGTCATCATGTTCAAGCGCCTGTTCGTCGACCATCCCAAGAGCGTCGATGAAAATTACATCGAGCATTTCGGCGTCGCGTCGAAATTCGGTGTGACAATGATCTATGGCGGCTTTTGCGCGCTCGTCCACGCGGTCGTTCCCGGCTGGTGCATCACCACGGGCAGCGACACGATCCAGCGGCTGAACCATATCATGGTCGAAAAGCGGCGCGCCAAGGGGCAGGCCGTGATGCAGATGAGCACGATCGACTGGGTCATCTGATCGGCGTGCGTTTCATCCACGCACTATATTCCCCGTTCGCATCGAGCGAAGTCGAGATGCCCCTCGGCTTGGCGCCATCTCGATGGGTGTCTCGACTTCGCTCGACACGAACGGGAATTGAGGGCCGAGCGTCGTGAACGACCCTACCGCTCCCGATTATCTCGACCGTTCGGGCCGACCGCGGCTCGCCTATCGCTATACGGCCGGCACCAAGCCGACGATCGTCTTCCTGCCCGGTTACATGTCCGACATGGCGGGCGGCAAGGCGACCGCGCTGTTCGATTGGGCCGCGGCCGAGGGCCACGCCTGCCTGCTGCTCGACTATGCCGGATGCGGGCTGTCGGACGGGTTGTTCGCGGAGCAAACGCTGCTCGACTGGCGCGGCGATGTGCTCGACCTGATCGACGCGAAGGCCGAGGGCCCGGTCGTCATCACCGGATCGTCGATGGGCGGGTGGCTGATGCTGCTTACCGCCTTGGCGCTCGTGCAGCGCGACGGGCCCGGCCGGGTGGCGGGACTCGTCGGGATCGCCGCGGCGCCCGATTTCACCGACTGGGGCTTCAGCGGCGCCGAGAAAGCGATCATCCTTGCCGAGGGCGCACTGGTCGAGGAAACGCCGTACAGCGACCAGCCCTATGTGACGACGCGCGGTTTCTTTCAGTCGGGCGAGGCGAACCGCCTGCTCGATGCCCAAATCCCCCTCACCTGCCCCGTCCGCCTGCTCCACGGCGAAGAGGATGGGGATGTGCCGTCCGATGTCAGCCTGCGCCTGTCGGCGGCGCTCGCGAGCGAAGATGTGCAGGTGACGCTGGTCAAGGGCGGCGACCACCGGCTGTCGCGCGATACCGACATCGGGCTGCTGATCGACACCGTCGCGCGGCTCACGACGAACTAGAGGAACATCATGGCCCGCAGCGACTTCAAATTCCACGTTACCAAGCGCGTCCGCTATGCCGAGATCGACGCGCAGGCGGTGGTGTTCAACAGCCGTTACCTCGAATATTTCGACATCGGGATCACCGAATATTGGCGCGGTGTCGGCGTTTACGACCGCTGGCCCGCGCACAGCAGTCCCGAATTCCACGTCGCGCGCGCCGAAGTCAATTATCGCGCGCCGATCCTGCTCGACGAGGAAATCGACATTTGCGTGCGTGCTTCGCGCGTCGGCACCAGCTCGATGACCTATTTGTTCGAACTGCACGGCGCGGGGAAAGACGATCTGCGCGCCGACGGACAGCTGATCTATGTCCATGTCGCCGAGGCGCAGGGTGCACCCGCACCAGTGCCCGACGAATTCCTATTCCTGTTCGAAGCGTTTGAAGCGCGCGCCCTTCGCGCCTAATATGGCGCCATGACCAAATATCTTCACACGATGATCCGCGTTTCGGATCCTGACGCGACCGTCGATTTCTTCAAGCTGATCGGGCTGGAGGAAACGCGCCGTTTCGACAATGAGGGCGGCCGCTTCACGCTGATCTTCCTCGCCGCCCCCGGACAGGGCGACGTGGCCGAGGTCGAGCTGACCTATAACTGGCCGCCCGCCGACGGCAGCGCGCCCGAAGACTATACGGGCGGCCGCAATTTCGGGCATCTCGCGTACCGCGTCGACGATATCTATGCGACGTGCCAGCGGCTGATGGACGCCGGGGTGACGATCAACCGCCCGCCGCGCGACGGCCATATGGCGTTCGTGCGCTCGCCCGACGGCATTTCGGTCGAACTGCTGCAGGAAGGTTACCTCGACCCCGCCGAACCCTGGGCCTCGATGCCCAACACCGGCGCCTGGTAGGAGCCGCGCGGTGCCGGGCCTGTTGATCAACATCGACGTGCCCGACCTCGCCGCTGGAGAGCATTTCTATACGCGGGCGCTCGGACTGACCGCGGCGCGGCGGTTCGACGACGACATCGTCGAACTGACCGGGTGCGAGGCGCCCATTTATCTGATCGTAAAACCCGCGGGGTCGGCGATCGGCCCCGGGGGCGGCGACTTTCGCCGCTACAACCGGCACTGGACGCCGGTGCATCCCGACTTTTCCGTCGCGAACCTCGACGACGCGGTCGCGCAGGCCTTGGCCGCGGGCGCGGTACAGGAAGGCGAGACATTGGCGCTGCCCTATGGCAGACAGGCGATGTTCGCCGATCCGTTCGGTAACGGATTCTGCCTGATCGAGTTCAACGCGCAGGGCTATGACGCCCTTCTGACCTGAGCAGGCGGATCAAGGTACCGGCGTTGCCGCTCCGTCTTGAAGGGGTGGGACGCTGGAAAGGAGATATCATGGCTGCGCTGGACATCGTCCGTATTCCCGTTCTCAGCGACAATTATGTCTGGCTGGTCCACGATCCCGCCAGCAAGGCGACGATGGTCGTCGACCCCGCGGTCGCCGAGCCGGTGCTCGAAGCCGCCGCCGCGCGCGGCTGGACGATCACCGATATCTGGAACACGCACTGGCACCCCGATCACACCGGCGGCAACGCCGCGATCAAGGAAGCAACGGGGTGCAAGATCACTGGTCCCGCGGCCGAATATGCGCGCATCCCGACGCTCGATGTACAGGTAAAGGGCGGCGACAAGGTGCGGCTCGGCGAACATGTCGCCGACGTCTGGGACGTGCCCGCGCACACCGCGGGGCATATCGCCTATCATTTCGCGGAGGGCGCCGCGATCTTCGTCGGCGACACGATGTTCGCGATGGGCTGCGGCCGCCTGTTCGAAGGCACCGCCGAGCAGATGTTCGCGAACATGCAGAAACTCGGCACGCTCGACGACGCGACGCGCGTTTATTGCGCGCACGAATATACGCTGTCGAACGCGCGCTTTGCGGTGACGGTCGAGCCCGACAATGCAGCGCTGGCCGAACGGCTCGCCGCGGTCGAATCCGCGCGCGCGGCGGGCGAGGCGACGGTGCCGACGAGCATCGGCGAAGAGCGCGCGACCAACCCCTTTTTGCGCGCGCCGAGCGCGGCCGAACTCGGCCGTATCCGCGCGCTCAAGGATGCGGCATGATGCCGCTTCAGCGCCCATTCATCCGTCCGGGCCATAATGGCCGATCTCAAGGAGCATATTCATGGCGAAGCTGAACCTGATGGCCGCCGCGCTGTTGACCGCGGCCGCGCCGCTGGTCGCAAGCTGCGCGCCCGCCGGTTCGGGCGAGCCCGGCGCCGCGGCGCTCACGCCCAAACAGGCCGAACGGCTCGACAAGCAGCTCGCGGGCAAGGTTCCGGGCGAACCCGTCCGCTGCCTTCCGAATTACCGAAGTAATGATACGATCCGCGTGTCGGACAGCATCTTGCTCTATCGTTCCGGCGGCAATCTGGTATACCGTAATGACTTGAAGAGTAGTTGCCCGGGTCTTGCCCGTGACAGCGACATCATGGTGGTGCGCCAGTTCGGGTCGTCGACCTGCGAAGGCGATTTCTTCCACCTGGTCGACCGGTCGAGCGGAATCCGCGGCCCGACGTGCGTTTTTGGCGAATTCGTCCCCTATCGCAAACCGGCGGGGGACAAAGGCTGAGCCTCAGGTTCAGTCGTGGGCGGGGTCCGGTTTGCGCCGAGCTCTTCGGGTCGCACCCCCGCCTGCTTATGCTCAAATCGAACCCCTACCCTTTAGGGGAGGGCAGCGAGACTTGGGAACGTGTTCCCTAGTCGCAGCGGGTGGGGTTCATCGGGGTAACGCGACCTCGACATGCCCCACCCCAACCCTCCCCTAAAGGGGAGGGGGCTTTAAGCCTTGTAAAGCGCCGCGATCTTGTCTTCGTAGACCTGCTTCAATATGTGGCGCCGGATCTTCATCGACGGCGTCATCTGCTCATTCTCGATCGTGAAGGGCTCGTCCGCAAAGTCGAATTTGCGGACCTTTTCGATCACCGAGAGCTGGCCGTTGACGCGGTCGACCGCGGCGCGCAGCGCGGTGCGGAATTTCTCATGCTCGCGCAGCCGCTCCAAATCCTTGGGCAAGCCTTCGGCCTCGGCCCATTCGGCCATCCATTCGGGATCGGGGACAAGGATGCCGACAAGGTGCGGGCGCTTGTCGCCATAGACCATCGCCTGCAGGATTTCGGGCTGGAGCGTCAGCATGCCCTCGACACGCTGCGGCGAGACATTGTCGCCCTTGTCGTTGACGATCAGATCCTTCTTGCGGTCGGTGATCACGATGCGGCCTTGCGCATCGATATGGCCGATGTCGCCGGTGTGGAGCCAGGCGCCTTTGTCCGGCTCCGCCGGATCCGGGACCAGCACGCGCTCGGTTTCGGCCTTGTTGCGCCAATAGCCCTTCATCACCAGCTCGCCGCGCACGAGGATTTCGCCGTCGTCGGCGATGCGCACCTCGGTGTTCATCAGCGGCGGGCCGACGGTGTCCATCTTGATCCCGGCGCTCGGGCGGTTGCAGCTGATCACCGGCCCCGCCTCGGTCTGGCCATAGCCCTGCAGCAAGGTCAGCCCGATCGAGTGGAAGAAGACGCCGATTTCGGGGTTGAGCGGCGCGCCGCCCGACACGAGCGCCTTCATCCGGCCGCCGAAGCGCTTGCCGATCTTGGGGCGGAACAAGCGGTCGAGGATCAGGTCGACCGGGCGGTCGAATACGCCCATGCGGCGCTCATAATCCTTTTCGCCGACGCGCAGCGCCTGGTTCAGCATCCAGTTCGCGAGCTTGCCCTGTTTCTCGACCGACTTGATCATCCGCGCGCGGATCACCTCGAACAGGCGCGGCACGACGACCATGATCGTCGGGCGCGTTTCCTCGATGTTCGAGACGAGCTTTTCGAGGCCTTCGCTGTAATAGATTTGCGCGCCAACCATGATCGGCAGGAACTGCCCGCCCGAATGTTCATAGGCGTGGCTGAGCGGCAGGAAGGAGAGGAACACCTCCTCGTCGCCGATACCGAAGTCGTTGACGAGCACTTCGGCGGCGCCCGCGGCATTGTGCAGGATCGCGCCATGATGCTGCATCACCCCGCGCGGCGCGCCGCCGGTGCCGCTGGTGTAGATGAGGCACGCGGTATCTTCGCGCTTCATCGCGGCGCCGCGCGCGCTGGTTTCTTCCAAATACGCCTCGCCGCCCTGCACGAGCGGACCCCAGTCGTGAACCGCAACCTCGCCGTGCTGGCCGACGCGCAAGCTCTCCATCGTGATCACGATATGCGCCTCGGAGCGCATCACCGCGGGCATCAGCGTGCGCGCGAGCTTCGCGGTCGAGACGATCACCGCCTTCGCGCCGCTGTTGTCGAGGATATGCTGGTGGTCGCGTTCGGTGTTGGTCGTATAGGTCGGCACGGTGATGCAGCCCGCGGCCATGATGCCAAGGTCGGCGATGCACCATTCGGGCCGGTTCTCGCTAACCAGCACCACCCGGTCGCCTTCCTTGAGGCCGAGTTCGCGCAGGCCGTGCGCGAGCGCCGAGACCTGGTTCGCGACCTGCCGCCAGCTCAGCGGATGCCAGGCGCGGTCGGCCTTGCGCCACAGAAAGGGATCTTCGCCGCCGCGCCCCGCACGGTCGAAGAACATCGCGACCAGACTCGAAAAATGGTCGAGATGGGGATTTTCAAGCTTCATTCTGCCTCTCTCCAGGGAGATTTCATTGCTTTCTTATTATTGTCGTTGATCAATTCTGCGCTGGCGCCCCGTCGATCGACGAGCTGCCGGGTCCGCGCGGGTCGGCGGCGCCGCGCCAACCCGCACTGGTGCGTTCAACCGCGTTGAGCTTCGACCCGAGGCTGGTCGCCGTGAAGCTGTAGCCAAAAGGTTTCATCTTCGCGGCGATCGCCTTGCCCGCCTCGTTATTCTCGATCAGCACACCCTGGCGGCCGAAGAAAAGGTTGGGAAGCTCCATCGCCTGTTTGGCGTCGAGCCCCCAGTCGAGCACGCCGACGAGCACCTTGGTCACATGCATGATGATGCGCTTGCCGCCCGCCGAGCCGACCGCGAGCACGACCTTGCCGTCGGGGCCATAGACGACCGTCGGCGACATCGAGGAGAGCGGACGCTTGCCCGCTTCGACGCGGTTCGCGGTCGGCACCCCGCCCTCGGTCGGCGCGAGGTCGAAGTCGGTGAGTTCGTTGTTGAGGAAATAGCCGTTCGCCATCAGCTGGCTGCCGAAGATGCTTTCGATCGTCGAGGTCATCGACACAAGATTGCCGTCCTTGTCGGCAGTCACGAAATGCGTCGTCCCCTGCTCCTCAACCGGCGGCGCGGCAGCGCGCGGCTTCGCGCCCGGCGGCACACCGGGTTCATATTTGCCCGCGGCGCCAAAGGGCGAGATCAGCTGGCGGCGCTCGGCGAGATAGCTTTTGTCGAGCAATCCCTTCACCGGCACGTCGACAAAATCGCCGTCGCCGAGATAGGCGGCGCGGTCGGCATAGGAGAGCTGCATCGCCTCCGAGAGCAGATGCCAGCTCATCGGATTGTCCTTGCCCATCGCTTTCATGTCCCAGCCCTCGATCATACCGAGGATGCCGAAGACGGTGGTCGCGCCCGACGAGGGCGGGCCCATACCGCACACCTTGTAAACGCGGTAGGTGGTGCAGACCGCGGGGCGTTCCTTCGCCTTATAGGCGGCGATATCCTTGACGGTCAGCTGGCTCGGGTGGCGCGGCGCCTTGGCGACGGCGTCGCTGATCGCCCTGGCATTGGCGCCGGCGTAAAATGCGTCAGGCCCGCGCGCCGCAATGTCGCGGAGCAGCTTGGCGTAGGCGGGGTTCTTGATCCGCGTGCCGACCGGCGCAGGCTTGCCGTCGACATAATAGATCGCCTGCGGGGCGGGAAATTCCTTCCACATCGGCTCGAACTGGACGAGCCAATTGTTGAGCGCCGGGGTGACGATGAAGCCTTCTTCGGCAAGCTTGATCGCGGGCTGGAACAGCGCCTTCCATTCGAGCTTGCCCCATTTCTTGTGCGCCATTTCCATCAGGCGCACATTGCCGGGGACGCCGACCGACAGCCCGCCCGGAATGACATCCATATAGCCGCGTGCCTTGCCATCGGGTCCGAGGAAGCGGTCGGGCTTTGCCGCGGCGGGCGCCATTTCGCGCCCGTCGATCGTCGAGATGCTGCCATCCTTGGCATTGTGGTGAACCATGAAGCCGCCGCCGCCGATTCCGCTCGACTGCGGTTCGACGAGGGTCAGCACCGCGACCATCGCGACCGCGGCGTCGGCAGCGGTGCCGCCCTGGTGCAAAATCTCGCGCCCCGCCTCGGTCGCGCGTGGATCGGCGGACGAGGTGACGCCCTGCGCGAGCGCGGGCGAGGAGACGGTGACGGAAAGAAGGGCGGCGAGCGGGAGGAATTTTTTCAACATAGGCGCGACATTGGCGCGGAGGTCGAGGTAGCGCAACCCCAACCGCTCCTCCCTGTGCCGCAGGCATAGGGAGGTGGCAGCGCGAAGCGCTGACGGAGGGGCAATCGCGCGACGTCGCCGCCCCTCCACCACTCATCTGCGATGAGCGGTCCCCCTCCCCATCGCTTCGCGACAGGGAGGATCTAGTGGTCCGTCCCCACCGCGTCCGACACGCGCGCGAAGCCGTCGCGCGCCGCGAGCTTTTCGAGGCCATGCGCGATCCGGCCCGCGAGGCCGGGGCCTTCATAGACCATCGCCGAATAGATCTGGACCAGGCTGGCGCCCGCGCGGATGCGCTCCCACGCCTGTTCCGCCGATGCGATCCCGCCCGCGGCGACGAGCGGAAGCTTGCCGCCGCTCGCGGTGCGGAAATCCCGAACGCGTTGCAGCGCGAGTCCCGCGAGCGGCGCGCCCGAGAGACCGCCCGCTTCCTCCGCATGGCGCGATGCGAGCGCGGGACGCACGATCGTCGTGTTCGACACGATGACCGCCGCCAGCCCCTTGTCGAACGCGACGGCGACAATGTCGTCGATGTCGGCGGGCTCGAGGTCGGGGGCGACCTTCAGGAACACCGGCTTCGCCGCGCCCGCGGGCTGCGCCGCGGCGACGCCGTCGAGCAAGGCTTCGAGCGCGCCCTTGTCCTGCAAGGCACGAAGGCCGGGCGTGTTCGGCGAGCTGATATTGACCGTCAGATAGTCGGCAAGCGGCGCCATCGCGGCGGTGCCCTTCGCATAGTCGGCGATGCGGTCGGCGCTGTCCTTGTTCGCGCCGATGTTGATGCCGAGCGGCACCGGCAGGCCATAACGGCGCAGGCAGGCGATGCGCTCGGCCGCCTTTTCCTGCCCGCCATTGTTGAAGCCCATGCGGTTGATCACCGCCTGATCCTCGACGAGGCGGAACAGGCGCGGGCGCGGATTGCCCTCCTGCGGCAGCGGGGTCAGCGTGCCGACCTCGACGAAGCCGAAGCCGAAATGCGGCATCACGTGCGCGACGCGCGCATCCTTGTCGAAGCCGGGGGCGAGGCCGACGGGGTTCGGGAATTTGAGACCCGCAAGCTCGGTCGCGAGCGCCGGACTGGTCAGCGCATGGCGCGCGCGCGGCAGCGGCTGGAGCGCGCTGAGCGTAAGGTTGTGCGCGGCCTCGCCATCGGTGGCGTGGACGATCGGGCGGACGAGCGCATAGGCGCTATCGGTGAGCGAGGCGAAGAGCGACATGGCCCCGCCATTGCGCGCGCGATGACGCTATGGCAAGCCCCGTCCGCATCGGAAAAACCGGGAGAAATTCGTGTCGCACCTCAAGATTATCGCTCGCCTGTCCACCGGCCTCGCGCTGCTCGCCGTCGCGGGCTGCGCCCCGGCCGCCGTGCAGGAAGCGCCCGCGACCGTCGCGGCGGCACCCGCGCCCGATGCCGCGCCGGCCGGGGCCAACCTTGCGCAATTCTTCGACAATTATGATGCGGCGCAGCTGTCGCTTTCGCCCGAAGCCAAGGCGCGCCGCGGGATTCGCGATGGCGATTATGGCAAATGGAACGACGTCTCCGACGAGACCGCTGTTGCGAACCACAAGCTGCAGCAGGCGACCGCCGCCGCGATGCGCGGGAGCTATGACCCGGCGAAGCTCACCGCCGACGAGGTTCTGTCGTTCGAGCTGTTCAACACGCAGGCCGCGCGCGCCGAGCGCCTGTTCCCGTTCCGCGACCACGGTTATGTCTTCGACCAGATGAACGGCGCGCAGAGCCAGCTCCCCGCTTTCCTGATCAACATCCACCGCGTCGCCAGCGTCGCCGAGGCCGAAGCCTATGTCGAGCGCATCCGCGGGCTCGGCCCGATCCTCGACGCGCTGTCGGCGCAGTCGGCCGAGCGCGCGAAGAAGGGCATCCAGCCGCCGAAGTGGGTCTATGCCTATCTGATCTCCGACATCGGCAATTTGCAGAAGCCCGACAATGCGGTGGTCGAGGATATCACGGCGAAGGTCGGCAAGCTTGCCATCGACGATGCCGAAAAGGCGCGGCTGATCGCGTCGGCCAAGGCGGCGTGGAGCGAAAGCGCGGGCCCCGCCTATGGCCGCCTGCTCGTGGAGATGAAGCGCCAGCAGGCGAGCGCGCCGACGCAGGACGGCGTGTGGCGCCTGCCCGACGGCAAAGCCTATTATGAGGCGCTGCTCGCCAATTACACGACGACCGACATGACCGCGACCGAGATTCACGACCTCGGCCTCGCCGAAGTCGCGCGCATCCATGGCGAGATGAAGACGATCATGGCGCAGGTCGGCTTCAAGGGCACGCTCCAGCAATTCTTCGCGCATCTGCGCACGAGCCCGCAATATTATTACACCACCCGTGAAGCCTATCTGGCCGACGTCGACGCCAAGGTGAAGGCGATGGAGGCGCGGCTGCCCGCCTTCTTCAACACGCTGCCCAAGGCGCATCTGCAGGTGAAGGCGGTCGAGGCGTTCCGCGAGAAATCGGCGGGCAAGGCCTTCTACCAGTCGCCCTCGCCCGATGGGTCGCGGCCGGGCACCTATTATGTCAATCTCTATGACCTGCGCGATATGTCGAAGACCGAGCTTGAGGCGCTCGCCTATCATGAGGGCGTTCCGGGGCATCATTTGCAGCGCGCGGTGCAGACCGAGCTGACCGGGCTGCCGCCCTTCCGCCGCTTCGGCGGCTTCACCGCCTATACCGAAGGCTGGGGCCTCTATACCGAGGAACTCGCCAAGGACATGGGCTTCTACACCGATCCGTACAGCGATTTCGGGCGGCTCGGCATGGAGCTGTGGCGCGCGTGCCGGCTCGTCGTCGACACCGGGATTCACGACAAGCGCTGGAGCCGCGAGCAGGCGATCCAGTACCTCAAGGACAATACGCCCAATCCGCAGGGCGACATCGAAAAGGCGATCGAGCGCTATATCGTCTATCCGGGTCAGGCGACCGCCTATCTGATCGGCAAGCTCAAGATCATGGAGCTGCGCGGCCGCGCGCAGGCGGCACTCGGCGACAAGTTCGATTTCCGGACCTTCCACGACGTCGTGCTCGAATCGGGCCCGGTGCCGCTCGACGTGCTCGAGCGGCGCGTCGACGTCTGGATCGCGGCGCAGAAAGGTTAAGCTAATTGACGATTGGCGCTTGACGCGCGGGGCCGAAACGCAAATGATTTGATCCAGAAAAATAAGGCAGCCGGGTCACGGTTGCCAAAGGTCTGGGTCTTCATGTCGGATATTACTTCCTCGCCCGCGGGCGTGGACGGCAGCGCGCCGTTCGAACTGCACTATTTCCCGCCCGATCCCGATCTGGCGGAGATGGTGTCGAGCTTTTATTTCGCGCGCGTCAACATGCCGCGTTTCGACGAATATGAGCGCGCCGACCGCCCGCAGTTCCGCTTCGTCACCGCTGCCGACGGCGAATATGTCTTCGCCGACGATCACCGCGCGCCGGTCTGCCGGGCGAATATCGTCGGACCGACGAGCGGGCGGGTGCGCGCGATCAGCAATTGCCCGACGCAGATGTTCGGATTCGGCATGCTGCCCGCGGGCTGGGCGGCTTTGATGGGCGCCGATGCCGACAAGCTGACCGACCGCGCGATGAACGCCGCCGACCTGTTCGGCCCGTGGATTGACGAGGTCGCGACCGCGCTGGAAAGTGCCGCCAGCGTCGAGGAAAAGCTGGTCATCGGCAATAATTTCGCGCGCGAGGTGCTGACGCGGGGCGAAACCGCGCCGATGTGGTTCATCCGCACCGTCGATGGATGGCTCACCGGATCGCCCTCGCCGCAGGTTCCCGAACTGGTCGAGGCGACGGGCATGTCGATCCGCTCGGTCGAGCGCATGACCAAACATTATTACGGGCTGTCGCCGCGCATGCTCGCGCGCAAATATCGCGCGGTGCGCGCCGCGTCGGCGCTGGCGCGCGGCGAAGGGCTCGACGCCGCGCAGCTCGGCGACGCCTTTTACGACCAGTCGCACCTGATCCGCGAGATCAAGCGCTTTGCCGGCGCCACGCCAGGTCAGCTCGGCAAGCCGACCAGCTATACCGAGGCGACGACCAAGGGCCGCAAGCAGCTCGCCGGAAGGGTCAGCCCGCTCGTTTCGGAAACATAGGGTCCGTACTGGCGCCGGAACCCGCGTTAACCTTCAAAAATTATCTGTCCCGTCGTTTTGGCGTTTTCATCCAATCACGAATCGTCGCCCGGGCATAATCCCCCGTTGCGACCCAGAAGAGCTCATCCTCTGACGAGGACTTGAGACCTTCATCTTGGCACTCATTTGGCTTTGGCCGGATGGGTGCCTTTTTTTTCTTGGCGACCGAATAGCGCCCATTGGTTGCGCCGCACAAAAGCCTCGCCTATATAAGTGGAGTAATTCGCTCCAGTTAGGAATCGTTCGCAACTGCGACGGAAAAATACGATGCGCCTGTCCAACCTTGCCGATTATGCCGTGGTGCTGATGAGCGCCGCCGCCCGCCAGTGCGGGTCGGTGCCGATTCACGCGGGCATGCTGGCCGAACAGACCGGCATTCCGGGGCCGACGGCGCAGAAGCTGGTGAGCCAGCTCGCACGCGCAGGCCTGCTCGTCGCGTCGCGCGGCAGCGGCGGCGGGGTTCGGCTCGCGCGGCCCGCGGCGGCGATCAACGTCGCCGAGATCATCGAAGCGGTCGAAGGACCGATCGCGCTGACCGCCTGCGTCGCCGAAGGACGCCACGATTGCTCGCTCGAGGGTAGCTGCAAGGTGCAGCCGCATTGGGGCGTCGTGAACGGCGCGGTGCGCGGTGCGCTGGCTGAGATTAGTTTGGCGACGCTATCCGTCGCCCCTGCGAAGGCAGGGGCCGCTGTAAATACAGCACAGCCCTTGCCGACAACGGCCCCCGCCTTCGCGGGGGCGACGAGTTAGAGATATGACCGACAACACCGAACTTCCCGTGAAAGACCAGGCCGCGCACGATGCCGCGGCGAAGGTCGCCGATTATGAGCATGGCTGGTCCTCGGCGATCGAGACCGACTTCGCGCCCAAGGGGCTGACCGAGGATACGGTCCGCTTCATTTCAGCGAAGAAGAATGAGCCCGAATGGATGCTCGACTGGCGGCTGAAGGCGTTTCGTCATTGGTTGACGATGGAGACGCCCGACTGGGCGAAGCTCAACGTGCCGCCGATCGATTATCAGGACGCTTATTATTACGCGGCGCCGAAGCCGAAGCCGAAGCTCTCCAGCCTCGACGAGGTCGATCCCGAGATTCTCGAAGTCTATAAAAAGCTCGGCATCCCGATCGAGGAGCAGAAGGTTCTCGCCGGGGTCGAAGGCGCGCGCAAGGTCGCGGTCGATGCGGTGTTCGACAGCGTCAGCGTCGCGACAACCTTCCGCGAGGAACTGAAGCGTGCGGGCGTCATCTTCCTGTCGATTTCGGAGGCGATCCGCGAATATCCCGAGCTGGTGAAAAAGTGGCTCGGCAAGGTCGTGCCGATGCACGACAATTATTTCGCGACGCTCAACTGCGCGGTCTTTTCGGACGGGACGTTCGTTTATGTGCCCGAGGGCGTGCGCTGCCCGATGGAACTCAGCACCTATTTCCGCATCAACGCCGAAAATACGGGGCAGTTCGAACGGACGCTGATCATCGCCGACAAGGGTGCCTATGTCTCGTACCTCGAAGGCTGCACCGCGCCGATGCGCGACGAGAACCAGCTCCACGCCGCGGTGGTCGAGCTGGTGACGCTCGACGATGCCGAGATCAAATATTCGACGGTGCAGAACTGGTATCCGGGCAATGCCGAGGGGCTGGGCGGCATCTATAATTTCGTGACCAAGCGCGCGCTGTGCCAGGGGAAGCGCAGCAAGGTGTCGTGGACGCAGGTCGAAACCGGCTCGGCGATCACCTGGAAATACCCGAGCTGCGTGCTCAACGGCGACGACAGCGTCGGCGAATTCTATTCGGTCGCGGTGACGAACAATTACCAGCAGGCCGACACCGGCACCAAGATGATCCACAATGGCAAGCGCACGCGCTCGACCATCGTTTCGAAGGGGATCAGCGCGGGCAAATCGAACAACACCTATCGCGGGCTGGTGCGCGTCGCGCCGAATGCCGAGGGGGTGCGCAACTTCACCCAGTGCGACAGCTTGCTGCTGGGAAGCCTCAGCGGCGCGCACACCGTGCCGTACATCGAAATCCGCAATCCCTCGGCGCAGGTCGAGCATGAAGCGACGACGAGCAAGATCAGCGACGACCAGCTCTTCTACGCGATGCAGCGCGGACTGGGGCAGGAAGAGGCGGTGGCGCTGATCGTCAACGGCTTCGCGAAGGAAGTGCTGCAGCAGCTGCCGATGGAGTTTGCGGTCGAGGCGCAGAAGCTGCTGGGGATTAGTTTGGAGGGGTCCGTGGGGTGAGACAGGCCGCTACCTTCTTAGTCTTGCTCTCGGTTTTCTCAAGCGGATGCGCAAGCTCAGGCAATCGCGATGAGTTGCGTTGGATCAATCTAAGGAATGGATCCGGGCCACATGCCGCATGGGCACAATGTGTCGACCTACGTTCGAGGGCATATGTTGACCGGGACAAGCCGGCTTCTCCTCCACCTTGGTTTAAAGGCGCTATTCCGGGCCAGCCGAAGGTCGTCTTCAGCTGGGTCCTGTCTGACTGCTCGGATAAGATGGTAGGTCCAGGTTGGGATGATCTCCCACCGAAAGAATTGGGACGATTGTTGGGCGATGCCTACAGGCAATTCAACACCGCGTCGTCCGTCCAAGCACTAGAACCAGAGGACTTCGGCCCAAACGTTGAGGAAATATGATGCTTCAAATAGATAACCTCCACGCCACCGTCGCCGACAAGCCGATCCTGAAAGGTCTGTCGCTCAGCATCAATGCGGGCGAAATCCATGCGATCATGGGGCCCAATGGCGCGGGCAAGTCGACACTGTCCTACGTGCTCGGCGGGCGGCCCGGTTATGAGGTCACCGAGGGCTCGGCCACTTTCGAGGGTCAGGACCTGCTCGACATGGAGCCGCACGAGCGCGCCGCGGCGGGGCTGTTCCTGGGGTTCCAATATCCGGTCGAGATCCCCGGCGTGTCGAACGTCCAGTTCCTGCGCGAGGCGCTCAATGCACAGCGCAAGGCGCGCGGGCTGGAACTGCTGTCGGGCGGCGACTTCCTGAAGCTCGCGCGCGAGAAGGCGGGGCTGCTCAAGATGGACATGGACATGCTCAAGCGCCCCGTGAACGTCGGCTTTTCGGGCGGCGAGAAGAAGCGCAACGAGATGGTGCAGATGGGGATCATCGACCCCAAGCTCGCGATCCTCGACGAGACCGACAGCGGCCTCGACATCGATGCGCTGCGTACCGTCGGCGACGGGATCAATGCGATCATGCGGCGCCCCGACAAGGCGGTGTTGCTGATCACACACTATCAGCGCCTGCTCGACTATGTGCAGCCCGATTTCGTGCATGTGCTGGCCGCCGGCCGGATCGTGAAGTCGGGCGGGGCGGAACTGGCGCGCGAGCTGGAAGAACATGGTTATGCGGAGATCGCGGCTTGACCATAAGCGCCCTCCCCTCGCGCCGCGACGAAGCGTGGCGTTATAGCGACATCGACGCGGTGACCGCGGCGTGGCCGTTGCCCGCGCCCGAGAGCATCATCGTGCCCGCGGGCGGCAAGTTCGCGCGCGCGATCGTGCAGGACGCGGGCGACATCCGGCAGATCGAACTCGTGCTCGGCAAGGGCGCTGCCGCGTCGCTGCATGTGCTCAACATTGGCGGCGCTTATGGCCGTATCGAACTCAATGTAATCCTGCACGAAGGCGCCGATTTCCATCTCGGCGCGGCGCAGATCGGCGGCGGCGAGCAGAATCTCGAGATCGTCACCACGGTCATGCACGCCGAACCCGGCGCGACGTCGCGGCAGGTCGTGCGCTCGGTGCTCGGCGGCACCGCGACCGGCACCTATCTCGGCAAGGTCGCCGTCGCGCGCGACGCGCAGCAGACCGACAGCGAGCAGGATGTGAAGGCGATGCTGCTCGACCGCAGCGCGACCGCCAACGCCAAGCCCGAACTCGAAATCTTCGCCGACGACGTCAAATGCGCGCATGGCTGCGCGATCGGCGAGCTCGACGCAATGGCGCTCTATTATCTCCAGTCGCGCGGGCTGCCGCCGGGCGAGGCGAAGAAGCTGATGCTCCAGGCGTTTGTCGCGGGCGTGTTCGACGGCGCTGAAGACGAAGCTGCGTTGCAGGAACTGGCGCTGGCGAAGCTTGGGGAATTGGTGTGAGCGTCGCGGCGGCCACCAACATGCCCTCCCCTAGCCCCTCCCGCCTGAGGGAGGGGGACATCAGGGCCGACTTCCCCGGCCTCACCCCCGGCTGGCACTATCTCGACACCGCGGCGACCGCGCAGAAGCCGCAGGCGGTGATCGACGCGACGGTGAATGCGATGGGCCGCGACTATGCGACGGTGCACCGCGGCGTCTATGCGCGCTCGGCCGACATGACGCTCGCCTATGAAGCAGCAAGGCGGCGGATCGCGGCGTTTATCGGCGCGCGCGAGACCGAGATCGCATTCGTGCGCGGCGCGACCGAGGCGATCAATCTGGTCGCTTATTCGCACCCGAAGAAGGGCCGCGTGCTGTTGTCGGTGCTCGAGCATCACAGCAATATCGTGCCCTGGCAGCTTGCCGGCTGGCAGGTCGATGTCTGCCCGCTGACCGCGGACGGCTGCATCGACCTCGATGCCGCCGAGAAGCTGCTGACCCCCGAACATAATATGGTCGCCTTCGCGCATGTCTCGAACGTGCTCGGCAGCCCGCTCGACGTCGCGCGCGCGGCTGAGCTAGCACACCGTGTCGGCGCCGAACTGCTGATCGACGGCTGTCAGGCGGTGCCGCGCCTTCCCGTCGACGTCGCGGCGCTCGGCTGCGACTATTATGTTTTCTCGGGGCACAAGCTTTACGGCCCCACCGGCATCGGTGTGCTGTGGAGCGACAAGCTCGACGCGCTGCCGCCCTGGCAGGGCGGCGGGTCGATGATCGACCGCGTGACCTTTGCGAAGACGACCTATGCCCCCGCCCCCACGCGTTTCGAGGCGGGCACCCCGGCGATTATCGAGGCGATCGGGCTCGCAGCGGCGGTCGACTATGTCGAGGCGCTGGGCATCGATGCGATCCACGCGCATGAATGCGCGCTGGTCGGCACGCTACGCGAGGCGCTCGCGCGCAAGAACAGCATCACGCTTTTCGGTCCAGAAAACAGCGCCGGAATCGTGAGTTTTGCGATGGCGGGGGTTCATCCGCACGACATCGGCACTATCTTGGATGAAAGCGGGGTCGCGATCCGCGCCGGGCACCATTGCGCGCAGCCGCTGATGGAGCATCTGGGCGTCGCCGCGACCGCGCGCGCGAGTTTTGGCGTTTACAGCAATGACGACGATGTGGCGGCGCTGATCGATGGCCTCGCCCGCGTCGAGAGGATTTTCGGATGAGTGAGGACCGGATGATCAAGGTCGAAGAAGTGGAAAGCGTCGAAGCACCGCCGAAGGCACGCGTCGAGGACGTCGAGACGGCGCCCGAAAAGCTCGAGCGCAAGCGCGACTATCTCGAAGGCTTTCTTGCGGCGAAGCCTGCCGCGGTCGATCCGCATGCGGTCGGCGGCGATCTGTACGAAGCCGTGATCAACGCGCTCAAGGACATCTACGACCCGGAAATTCCGGTGAATATCTATGACCTTGGCCTGATCTATAATGTCGAGATCAACGACGGCCATGCGCTCGTCACGATGACGCTGACGACGCCGCATTGCCCGGTCGCGGAATCGATGCCCGCCGAGGTCGAACTGCGCGTCGGCGCGGTCCCCGGCGTCGGCGATGCCGAGGTCAATCTTGTCTGGGATCCGCCGTGGTCGCCGCAGAATATGAGCGACGAGGCGCGGCTGGAGTTGGGAATGCTGTGAAACAGACCCATATCAATTTTCCGTTCGCATCGAGCGAAGTCGAGATGCCCGTCGGCCGTGCATGCCTTCGGGGTGTCTCGACTTCGCTCGACACGAACGGCGAAAGGAACGGATTGTGACTGAAACGAAGACCCGCGCACGCCCCGCCGCCGTCGCCCTCACCGCCGGCGCCGAAGCGCGCATCGCGAAGCTGATGGCGGCCGCGCCCGAGGGCGCGATCGGCGTGCGCCTGTCGACGCCGCGCCGCGGCTGCTCGGGGCTCGCCTACTCGGTCGATTATGTCACCGAAGAGGTGAAATTCGACGAGAAGATCGAGACCCCCGGCGGCGTCTTCTACATCGACGGCGCGTCGGTGCTCTACCTGATCGGCAGCACGATGGACTGGGTCGAGGACGACTTTGCCGCGGGCTTCGTGTTCGAAAATCCGAACGCCAAGGGCGCGTGCGGCTGCGGCGAGAGCTTTACCGTCTAGGCGCGCATTTCCGCGCCAAATCTGCTATAATGCCCCTGTTGAAGCAGGGGCATTGTCATGGTTCGTGCCTTCTATCTGGCCTATGCGGCCATATGCTACGCGATATTCTTCGCGACATTCCTGTGTCTTATCGGATTCGTCGGCAATCTCCCCGTCGTCCAGCCGACGGTCGATTTCGCGCGCGCGGCGGAGCCCGCGACGGCGGTCGCGATCGACATCGCGCTGATCGCGCTGTTCGGCATCCAGCATAGCGTGATGGCGCGGCCCAGCTTCAAGGCCAGGTGGACGCATATCGTTCCCGCCACGATCGAGCGCAGCACCTATGTGCTGTTCGCCAGCCTCGCGCTGATCCTACTGATGCTGTTCTGGCACGAGCTGACCGCGCCGGTCTGGACCGTCACCAATCCCCTCGGCGCCGCGATCCTGTGGGCGCTGTTCGGGCTCGGCTGGTTGATCGTCCTCTTCAGCACCTTCCTGATCAATCATTTCGAGCTGTTCGGGCTGCAGCAGGCGTGGTTCGCGCTGCGCGAGCGGGCCGCGGCGCCGCCGGTGCTGCGCCAGCCGCTCTTCTACAAATTCGTGCGGCATCCGCTTTATGCGGGCTTCTTCCTCGCCTTTTGGGCGACCCCCGCGATGACCGCGGGGCATCTGCTGCTCGCCGTCGGCCTGTCGATCTATATGCTGATCGCGATCCGGCTGGAGGAGCGCAACCTGATCGACACCTTCGGCGCCGACTATGTCGCGTATCGCGAGACGACGCCGATGCTGGTGCCCGGCACCGGCGGGCGCCGGCGCGCCTAGCGGCAGACGGTCCAGCCCGCCGTGCGCGCCGCCATGTCGATATGGAAATGGTCGGCGTGCGCGCGATTATAGTCGGGCGACAAGATGGTGCTGAACAGGCCGCAGCTTTCGTTGCGAACCTCGTGCAGGAACTCGCTGCGCTTGTCGCCCGGCGCCCAGTCGTTGATCAGCGAAATGCGCGTGCCGTCGGCGAGGACGAAGGCCGAGATGTCGATCGCATTGGCGGTCGAATGCTGGCTCTGCGCCTGCTCGCCCGCGATCTTGCGGCAATTATAGCTGCCGAGATTTTCGAGCTCGACCACCTTTTGCCCGAAATGCCTGCGCGCGAGCGGCTGGACGACGTCGCGGTTCCATAGCGCCATCGCCGCGGTCACCGCGCAGCCCGGCGCGACATTCGCGGGCCGCATCGTCGGCACGAAGCGGTCGCCGGTCAGGATCATCCGCTGGCTCGCGCGGCACGCGCCGGTGCCGATCGCCGGCCGCCGGAGATAGCCGGCGCCCGCGCGGTCGAGGGCGGCGAAGCAGGCACCGTCGTCGCTCGCCAGCGCCACCAGCTTGCGGTTTGTCGCCCAGCCCTGCGGATGCGCGAGTTCGAAGGGTGTGCCCGGAATATGCTCGGGATGATCGCGCACCCACTGCATGCCAATGATCGCGCCGAGGGTCAGCAGCACCGCGACGGCGAACCAGATCAGATAGGGGCGGAGAGTCTTCATCGTGTCCGTTCTGCGTGCCGCAAATTACCGCTTGTTGAAAGCGCTTTGCGGCTCGATAGCGTTCCCGGTGGCAAAACGCTCGATCCTGATCGTCGGCGGCGGCACCGCGGGCTGGCTCACCGCCGCCTATCTCGCGCGCTTTTTCGACCTGCCGCGCAATCCGCGCCTGTCGATCACGCTGCTCGCGTCGGACGAGATCGGCAGCATCGGGGTCGGCGAGGGCGCCTTTCCGACGATCCGCAATACGCTGCAATTCATCGGCATCGACGAAAGCGCGTTCGTGCGCGCGACCTCGGCGACCTTCAAGCAGGGCATCCGCTTCGACGACTGGGTGCGCACGCCCGCCGGGGGCCAGTCGAGCCATTATCTGCACCCGTTCGAGGCACCCTATCATGGCGACGGCTACAGCCTCGTCTCCTACTGGCTGCTCCAGGATGAGGCGACGCGGCGGCCGTTCGCCGAGGCGATGACGATCCAGAACCGCGTCGCCGAGGCGCAGCGCGCGCCGAAGCGTCCCGGCGAAGGCGAATTCACCGGCCCGCTGAACTATGCCTATCATTTCGACGCCGCGCGGCTCGCCGAGGTGCTGTCGGCGGAAGCGCGCGCGATGGGGGTTACGCACCTCAGCGGCACGCTGACCGGGGTCGGGCTCGATACGACGAGCGGCGCGATCGACCATGTCGTGACCGCCGAGCATGGGACGCTGGCCGCCGACCTCTATATCGACTGTTCGGGTTTCCGCGCCGAATTGATCGGCGGCGCGCTGCAATCGCCGTTCAAGGGCGTGCGCGACCAGCTGTTCACCGACCGCGCGCTCGCGTGCAAGCTGCCCTATGACCGCCCCGACGTGCCGATCGAAAGCTATACGATCGCGGCGGCGCACGAGGCGGGGTGGACGTGGGACATCGGCCTCGCCGGCGCGCGCGGCATCGGCTGCGTTTATTCGAGCGACCATATGAGCGACGAGCGCGCCGCCGAAATCCTCGCGGCCTATACCGGCGGGCGAAGCCATGACGTCAACGTCCGCTCGATCCCGTTCGAGGCGGGGTATCGCCCCGCGTCATGGGTGAAGAATTGCGTCGCGGTGGGATTGTCGGGCGGCTTCCTCGAACCGCTCGAATCAACGGGGCTCGTGATGATCGAGACCGCGGCGGCGATGATCGCCGAGATGTTTCCGCTGAACGGCCCGGTCGGCGCGCCCGCGCGGCGCTTCAACGAGCTGATGGCGGCGCGCTACGACAACACGATCAATTTCCTGAAGCTTCATTATTGCCTGAGCCGGCGCAAAGAGGTCTTCTGGCGCGACAATGGCGACCCGGCGTCGATCCCCGACCGTTTGCGGGAATTGCTCGACGAGTGGCGCTATCGCCCGCCGGGGCGCTTCGATTTCATCCTCGACCTCGAAAGCTTCGCCTTCTTCAATTACCAGTACATCCTCTATGGCATGGAATATCGCACCGACCTGTCGCCGGTGCGCGAGGAGTTTCCCGACACCGCCGAGGCCGAGCGCATCTTTGCGAGGATCAGGAGCTTTGGCGACCGCGCCGCGAGCGAGCTGCCCGCGCACCGCGCGATGATCGATCAGATCAACGCGGGTGCGGCCTACACCTGACACCCCGTTCGTCATCCCGGCGTAGGCCGGGATCTCGCCTTCGTATCCTAACGCGCCGTGGAGATCCCGGCCTACGCCGGGATGACGATTTAGGGCATAGTTGCAGCGCGGGGACCTTGTCAGACGGGATTGGCGGCCAGCCGTTCGGCAGGTTGCGGCTCATCGGGGCCGTCGGTGCCGAGCTGGCCGAGTTCGCCCGTCTCGCGCGCCTTGCGGCCATAGACGAATTCGAACAAAGGCCCCGCCATCACCGTGGTGATGATTGCCATCAAGACCATCATCGAAAAAAGCGTCGGCCCGATGATGCCCTTTTGCAGCCCGATGTTGATGATGATGAGCTCCATCAGCCCGCGCGCATTCATCAGCGCGCCGATGCCGAGCGCGGTGCGATTGTCCTCGCCCGCGATCCGCGCGGCGAGCCAGCAGGCACCGAACTTCGCCGCGATCGAGACGAGCAATATGCCGAGCGCGAGCGCGAGCAACGTCAGGCTGTTCACCGTGTCGAGCCGCGTATTGAGCCCCGAGTAGGTGAAGAAGACGGGGACGAGCAAGATGGTGATCGGGCTGATCTTGCGCTTGATCTCCTCGGTCAGCTTGCCGCGCGGCATGCAGACGCCGAGGATGAAGCCGCCGAACACCGCGTGGATGCCCGCGGCGTCCATGACGAAGGCGCAGAGCGCGAAGAGCATCAGGACGATCGACAGCATCGTATCGCTCATCTCGCCGCGTTCCTCGACGATGCGGCCGAGCGGGACGAGCAATTTGCGTCCGATGAAGAACATGAACAGCGCGAAGCTGAGTCCGCCGATAATCGCGATCAACGCGACGCCGGGACCGCCGCCGAAGGTCGCGAGCACGATCGCGAGCACGCACCACGACACCGCATCGTCGAACGCGCCCGCGGTCAGCGTGAGCGTGCCGAGCGCGGTGTTCGCAAGACCGCGCTCGTTGATGATGCGCGCGAGCATCGGGAAAGCGGTGAGCGCGATGCACGCGCCCATGAACAAAGTCGCGCTGCCCTGGCTCAGCCCTTCGGTGAAGAGACCCGGGACGTCGAGCAGGAACGGCGTGATCAACGCGGCGAACAGGAAGGGCGCGACGATGCCCGCCGCCGACACACCCATCGCGCTCTTCGCCTTCGACTGGAAATGGTCGAGGCGGAGCGTGGTGCCGACGAGGAACATGTACAGGCCCACCCCGACCTGCGCGCAGACGTAGAGGATGCTCCGCGTTTCCTTGGGGAACAGCGCCGCCTGGAATTCGGGAAAGAAGAGGCCGAAGAGCGAGGGGCCGATGAGGACGCCCGCGATCATTTCGCCGACGACCTGCGGCTGCCCGAGGAATTTCTTCGCGGCCCAGCCGACGGCGCGACAGACGATCAGGATCACCGCGATCTGAAGGAAGAAATGGATGCTGAAATCGGTTGGCGTATAGCTCGCCGCAGAATTGACCGCCGGGCCGTGCGCGCCGAGGACGTCGCCGATCGCGCGGAGCAGTTCATCGAACATATTGGATACCAATTTCCCTCTCCCACCCGTGGCGTCTGCGATCTGGTTTACGTCGCTGTTCGCCGGTTTCCGGCATCAGGAGACATGAAAGCGCCGCGAGCGCAATGGCGAGTCCGCGATTGGGCGCGCCCGCGGCTGCCGATTTCCCGGCCCCCGATCATTTTTGTTGCGGGGCGGTAACAGTGTAGTAATGTACCTACATGTGAACGATCACAATATGCCTTGATTTTGCATCAGCGAGGGTGGTCATGAAGCGCGTCACGAGCCGCGAACTCAATCAGGATGTTAGCCGCGCGAAGCGATTCGCGCTCGTCGAACCGGTGTTCGTCACCGACCGCGGGCGGCCCACGCACGTACTGATCAGCATCGACGCCTGGCGCCAGCTCAGCGGCGAGCGGGAGAATATGGCGCAGTTGCTCGCCGCCCCGCCCGGCGACATCGCGCTCGACCGTGCGTATCTGCGCCGGGCGCTGGACGGGCGCGGCTGATGTTCCTGCTCGACGCCGATATATTGTTCGACCTGCGCCACGCGCGCGCCGACGGCGACGGCGCGGGGTTGGCGGGATGGGCGCAGCGCACCTCGCGGCAATCGATGTTCCTGTCGGCGCTCTCGCTCGTCGAGCTGGAAAATGCCGCCGCGCTTGCGGCGAAACAGGGGAAGACGGCGGCCGCGGCGTGGCGTGACTGGATCGACGCGCAAGTGCTGCCCGCGTTCGAGGGCCGCGTGCTGCCGGTCGATCTGACCATATCGCGCCGCCGCGCCGCGCTGCCGCTCGAAAGTGACCGCGATGCGCTACTCGCCGCGACCGCGCTCGAACATGGGCTGACCTTCGTCACCTATCGCGGCGCGGCGTTTCGCGGCGCGCGGCTGAAACTGCTCGACCCCAGCCGGATCGCCGCCGATGCGGGCGAGGATAGCGACTGGCGCGAAGCGACGCGCACGCGGTCGCCGTGGATCCGGAGCCTGTTTATCCGGGGGTGAGAAACGGTTGAAGACTTCGCGGGCGATCTGGGAGAGGGATCGCGGTTTTCGACCGGTTGCGGACCTTCTCTTTCATCGTCACCCCAGACTTGATCCGGGGTCCCGCTTGAGGTCGAAGCCAGCCGATGCCCCCCAAAAAAAAGCGGGATCCCGGATCAAGTCCGGGGTGACGAAGAGAAAGGAAGCAACGGCAGTTTCCCACCCCAAAAGTCGTCGTTCGCGCCTTACGCTCAGGCGGCCATCAGCACCGGCCATGGGTCGTCGTCGTTGGCAGCGGGCTTGCGCGTATCGGACCGGATCGGACGGCTTCGTCGCGCACGCGCGCGGAGGCGCCCGAGCGGCGCCAGCAGCGCCGCCATGCGGACCGCGACCCAAGCTTTCATCGACCGGACGCGCGCGAAGGTCGACAGGGCCCATGTCGCGATCATCGCGTCGACATAGGCGGTCATGTCCCATGCGAGCGCCACCGCGAGTTCGGCGGGCAGCACGGCAGCGTAAGCCTGGATGGCGAACAGGCCCACGACCAGGAAGAGGATATGCTTGCGCTCGAGCCGCTCGACGAGGCGGATCGGCTCCTCCACCGTGAAGCGGTGGAGCCAGCGCGCGGCGCCGGTGCCCGGCGCAAACAGCATCACGGCGATCAAGCCCGCCAAAAACAACGCAAAAACCATCCCTGCCCCTCCCGTCCCCGAAAGTCAGGAGATAGGTCGCGCCGCCGCGCAAACAAGCGGAGCGCGGCGGGTCAGGTTACAGCGGAACGAAACTCACCGTCAGCCCGTCCTTCGGCCGCGGGATCGGCAGCACCTGCCATTCGGGGGCATAGCCGTCGGCGACGGTGATCCGGTGCGTCGTGATGACGTGGTGGAAAAAGATCTTCGCCTGCATGTAGGCGAAGTGCAGCCCGAGGCACATATGCGCGCCGCCGCCGAAGGGCACCCACGCATATTTGTGCCGCGCGCGCGACACCTCGGGCGAAAAGCGCATCGGGTCGAACTTCGCAGGCTCGGGCCAATATTCTTCCATCATATGCGTAAAGGCAGGGCTGACGCCGACCGAGGTGCCCGCGGGGATGCGGTAGCCGCCATATTCGAAATCCTTGAGCGCACGGCGCGGGAAGCTCGGCACGGGGGGCACGAGGCGGAGGGCCTCCTTGAACGCCCATTCGGTCATTTCGAGCTGGCCGAGGCTGTTGTGCCCGACCCCCTCGCCCGCCGGCGCGACGGCGAGCATTTCTTCGCGCAATTTGTCCTGCCATTCGGGGTTGCGCGCGAGTTCCCAGACGAGCGTCGTGATCGAGCTGGTGATCGTGTCGTGCGCCGCCATCATCAGGAAGTTCATATGGTCGACGATCGCCTCGACGCTCATATGATCGCCATTGTCGTCGCGCGTGCGGCAGATCTGGCTGAACATGTCCTCGCCCGTGCCGTCGCGCCGCTCCGGCACCATCTTGCCGAAATAATCGACCAGATAGGCGCGCCCCTTGGCGCCGCGGCCCATCGCGGTGAAGGGCAAGGGCACGCGCACGACGCCGATCGACGCCTGGACCATGTCGACGAAGGCCTTGTTGACCTTGTCCGCCTCGGGACCCCAGGGGATGCCGAGGAAGCTGGTCGCAGCAAGGTCGAGCGTCAGTTCCTTGATCGCCGGATAGAATTTGAACGTCTTGCCGCTCCACTGGCCGATGCGGTCACGGATTCCCTCGTTCAGCGAGTCGGCATAATGACGCATCGGTTCAGGCTTGAACGCGACCGAGAGCACTTTCCGGTCGGCGCGGTGCTTTTCAAAATCCATCAGCATCAGCCCGCGCGGGAACAGCAGGTTGAGCACCGGTCCCCAGCCCTGTTCGGATGAGAAAATCTTCTCGCGGTCGAACATCACGAGCTCGTTCGCCTCGGGACCGTGGAGCGCGACGCTGCGCCCGCCGAAGCTGTTGCTCCGATAGATGCGGCCATATTTGGCAACCATGCGGCCCGCGAAGCCGGGATAGTCGCGTAATTGGTCGAGCGTGGTGCCGAGCACGGGCAGCCCGTCCTCGCCGGGGATATGGTCGAGCGTCGTGCCGGGGTTGCGCGGCAGCCAGTGCTTCGTGTCGGGGCCGAAACGCTTTTCGGACCATTGGCTCGTCGGCTGAATATTCGCGGGCGCGTTCATCGGGTCAATCCTCGTCCATTCTGCTTTGTCCAGATGCGTAACGGACTACTGACACTGATGCAAGTAACGCTTTGACGGGTGCGGGACAGCATTCACCGCAAATTCAACTCGACTCGTGCAAACAAGCGGCCAAGGTGACGGGTCGCAACCGTTGGACCCAAAAGGACAAAGCTATGGCGAAGAGTTTGAAGCGCCCCCTCTCCATCGCGCTCGGCGTTCTCGCGACGACGACGCTTGGCGGTTGCTATTACGGCGATGTCTATGGGGCGAGCTATGCGTCGGGCGGCGACTGTTCGTCGCGCTATGGCGACGCCTATTATGATTATGACGGTTATGCCTATGACGATGGCTATGGTTACGACTGCTACGATGGCGCCGATTATGGCAGCGGTTTCGCGCAGATCGGTTTCGGCGGCGGCTGGTACGACGATTATTATTATCCCGGCTATGGCATGTGGATGTTCGACAATTACCGCAACCGCTACCCGCTGCGCGACCGATATCTGAACTATTGGGGCGGGCGCCGCGCCTGGTGGAAGCATCATGGTGGGCGCAACGACTGGAAGCCGGGGCGCCCCGGCGGCTGGAACCGCGGCGATCACGACGGGCGTCCGGGCGACGGCCGCCCGGGCCGACCCGGCGGCTGGAACCGCGGCGACCGCGACCATGACGGCCCGCGCGGCACGCGTCCGGGTCGGCCGGGCGACGGCGCGACCGGAACGCCGCCGGTCACCGGCAATCCGGGGCGCCCCGACCGCGGCGACCGCCCGGGCCGTGGCGGCTGGAACCGCGGCGACCGCGACCATGACGGCCCGCGCGGCACGTGGCCCGGCCGCAATCCGGCCAACCCGGGCACGCCGCCCGCCACGGGCAACCCCGGCCGTCCCGATTGGGGCGCAGGGCGCCCGGGTCGTCCCGACCGCGAACCCGGTGCCGGCCGTTCGCGCCAGATCCGCGATGTGATCGCGCCGCGCGACGGCGGAGCAAACCGCCCCCCGCGCGCCGAACGGCCTGCGCCGGCCTATCGCCCGCCCGCGCCGCAGCCGGCGCCGGTGGTGCGCAGCGCCCCCGAACCGCGCCCCGCACCGGCGGGGCGCGCCCGCAGCGATCGCGGAAACGACGCGCGCCCCGACTAATATCTAGGCCGGCGGCGCGGCCTGCGTCGCCGGCGTATCCTTCACGCCCGCCGACACGACGGTCGCGGCGACCAGGTCGCCGATGACATTCAGGGTCGTGCGGCACATGTCGAGGAAGCGGTCGACGCCGAGGATCAACCCGATGCCCTCGGGCGGCACCCCGACCGAGGCGAGGATCAGCGCGATCACGGGGAGCGACCCGGCGGGAACGCCCGCGGTGCCGATGCCGCCCAATATGCACACGAGCATCACGACGATCTGCTGCTGAAGCGTCAGGTCGATGCCGAAGAACTGCGCAAGAAAGATCACCGTCACGCCCTCGAACATCGCGGTGCCATTCTGGTTCGCGGTCGCGCCGATGGTGAGCACGAAGCGCGCGACCTTGTCGGGCAAACGCAGCTGGTCATGCGCGACGCGCAGCGCCGTCGGCAGCGTCGCGTTCGACGACGCCGTCGCAAACGCCATCACGAACGCCTCCTGCGTCTGATGGAAGAAGGCGACGGGCGATTTCCCCGCCAGCGTCTTCAGCAGGATGGGAAAGACGATGAACATCTGGAGCGCGAGCGCGAGCAGCACGACGCCGACATAGGCCGACAGGCGGATGATGAGGTCCCAGCCGAACTGCGCCGCGAGGTTGAACATGAAACAGAAGACCGCGATCGGCGCGAGCTGGATGACGAGCCCGATCAGCTTCATCACCACCTCGAATACGCCCTCGATCGCGGTCTTCAGCGCCTCGGTACGCGGGGTACGCACGAGCATCAGCCCGATGCCGAAGAAGAGCGCGAAGAACATCACCGCGAGCACGTCATTCTCGCCCATCGCGGCGAACAGATTGTCGGGGACGATCGCGACGACTGCGTCCATCCCGGTCTTCGCCTCGCCCGCGCGGTCGGCGATGGCTTGCGCGCCTGCCGCCCCCTCGGCCATCAGCGAACGCGCGAGCGCGGGATCGACCCCCGCGCCGGGCTGGATCAAATTGACGACGGCGAGGCTGATGACGACCGAGATCGTCGACACCGCGATCGTATAGACGAGCGTTCGCACGCCGACCGATTTCAGCGCGCGCATCTCGCCCATTTCGGCGACCCCGACGATCAGCGCCGAGACGAGCAGCGGGATGACGAGCATGAACAGCAGGCGCAGGAAAATCTGCCCCAGCGGGCCGGTCACATAGGTGGTGATCGTCTCCACCCACGTGGCGTCCGGTGCGCCATAATGGACCGCCAGCCCGATGAGGAGGCCCGCGAGGAAGCCGACGAGCATGCGCCAGCGCAGCCGCCGCGCCCGCGCTTCGTCGCGGTGCGCCCCGTCGATCGCCGCTGCTTCGGCCATGGCTTCGCTCCTTGCTCGCCCCCGGTTGGGCGGCCCGAAGCCCGCATGTTACGCGTTATCGGCCGCCGGCTTGTTTTCACCCTCCGCTATGTCATCACGAAGATCGAGCCCGCGGGTTCCATGATGCGGTGTATGCGCCGGGGCGTGCGGGCGATCGAGATCGGGCGGTTCGGGCGCTTCGAGCATGCCCTCCCACTTGGTGATCACACTCGTCGCGACGGCGTTGCCGACAACGTTGGTCGCGGTGCGGCCCATGTCGAGGAACTGGTCGATCGCGAAGATCAGCGCGACGCCCTCGACCGGCAAGTCGAACATCGCGAGCGTCGCGGTGATCACCACCAGACTCGCGCGCGGCACCGCGGCGATCCCCTTCGACGACACCATCAAGGTCAGCAGGATCAGGATCTGCTGCGTGATCGACAGCTCGATCCCATAAGCCTGCGCGATGAAGAGCGTCGCGAAGCTCGCATACATCATCGATCCATCGAGGTTGAAGCTGTAGCCCAAGGGCAGCACGAACCCCGAGATGCGGCGCGGCACGCCGAAACGGTCGAGCTGTTCGAACAGCTTGGGCATCGCGGCTTCGGACGAGGCGGTCGAGAAAGCGATCAGCAGCGGCTGGCGGATATAGCGCATCAGCGCGAAGATCCGGCGGCCGAGGAAAATCGCGCCCGCGCCGAGCAGGATGACCCAGAGCACGACGAGCGAGAGATAGAATTCGGTGACCAGCTCGGCATAAGTGCCGAGAATGCCGAGGCCATATTTCGCCACGACCCCCGCCAGCGCGCCGAACACCGCGATCGGTGCGAGGCGCATCACATAGCCGGTAATCTGGAGCATCAGTTCGGCGAGCGCCTCGGCGCCGCGGACGAGCGGCTTGCCCTTGTCGCCGATCGCGGTCAGGCCGACGCCCGCGAACAGCGCGAAAACGAGGATCTGGAGGACATTGTTGTCCGCCATCGCCTGGAAAATATTCTTCGGGAAGACATGCTCGATAAACTCGAACAGATCGAGTTTCTTGACCTCGCCCACCTCGGCGATCGAATGCGCGCCGACGGTGAGATTGAGCCCCGCGCCGGGTTCGAAGAAATTGACCATGATCAGGCCGAGGCTGATCGAAATCAGGCTGGCGAGGATGAACCAGGCGATCGCACGGGTGCCGATGCGGCCGAGCGCCGAGCTGTCGCCCATATGCGCGATCCCCGCGACGAGCGTGCCGAGAATCAGCGGCGCGACGACCAGCTTGATCAGGTTGAGGAAGATCGTCGAAAGCGTGCTGAAGCTGCGCAGCCAGTAAGTGAAGGCTTCGCTGTCGGCGGGGACATAGACCCGCACCAGATAACCGGTGATGACCCCGAGGATCATACCGATCAGAATATAAAACGTCAGGCGATGCCCCATAAATTACTCCCTGTTCCGCCCTGGGCGGATCTTTATGCGAGCCGAGGTAACAGGGTGATGCGCCGCGGGCAATCGCTGGCGGGCCTATCGCGCGGTCAAGGCGTCCAGAAGGCGAGCGCGGCGCAGCCCGCAATACCCGTGAGGATGTTGAGCGGGACGCCGATGCGCACGAAATCCATGAAACGATAGTCGCCCGCGGCATAGACGAGCGTGTTCGTCTGGTAACCGACCGGGGTCGCGAAACAGGCCGAGGCGCCGAGCATCAGTGCGATCAGGAGCGGCTGCGGCGCGACGCCCGTCGCCTCGGCGATGCCGATCACCAGCGGCCCCATCAGCGCCGCGACCGCATTGTTGCTGAGCAGTTCGGACAGCAATAGCGCGGAGAAATAGACGATCGCGATCACCGCCCATTGCGGCGCGCCCGCCAGGATCGGGTCGAGCGCGCCGACCATCAGCGCGACCGACCCCGCCTGTTCGAGCGCCGCGCCGACGGCGAGCATCGCGAAGATCAGGATCAGCACATCGCCGTCGATGCTGCCCCACGCCTCCGACGCGTCGATGCAGCGGGTGAGCAGCACGATGGCGACGCCGATGAAGGCCGCGATGCCGATCGACATCACGTCGGTCGCCGAGAGCAGGACCGCGCAGGCCATCACGAGGATCGCGATCCACGCGCGGCGGCGGCGGAAGGCGGTGACCGACGCCATCGCCAGCCCGATCAGATTGGGGTTGTCGCGCAGCTGCGCGATATTCGCCTCGTCGGCGTCGATCAGCAGGCGGTCGGCGGCGCGGATGCGGTTTTCGGACAGCGTCGGCCCCGGAAGGTGGCGAAAGCGGGTGACGCCGAGGATGCGGACGCGCTGCCGCTGAAGGAAGGGGATTTCAGCGAGCGGCCGGTCGATCGAGCGGTGGCTCGGCGAAACCGTCACCTCGACCACGGTCGATTCGCGCTCGGGACTATCGCCGATGCCGATCGCAAAGCGTCCCTCGCTGCGCAGCGTCATCAGCGCCGCGCCGTCGAGCCGCGCGACGATCCGGTTGCCTGCCGCGAGCCGGTGGTGTTGCGAGTCGTTCCCGGTGATCATGCGCCCGCCCGCGATCACGCCGACAATCTGCGATGGCGCGATGCCGAGATTGGCCGCGTCGAGGGCCATGTCGATGGCGGCATCATCGTCCCGAAGGCCGAGTTCGGTCAGGTAAAGCTGCTCCGCCCCATCGGCCTTTTCAGCGATCCGCGGATAGTCCGACGGCAGGAAGCGCGCCATCACGAGCAGGCCCACGACCCCCGCCGCCGCGACCGCGAGTCCATAAGGGGTGATGTCGAACAGACCGAAGGGTTCGAGCCCCGCCTGTTCGGCGATGCCCGACACGACGAGATTGGTCGAGGTGCCGATCAGGGTCAGGCAGCCGCCGAGCACCGCAATCACCGACAGCGGCATCAGCAATTTCTTGGGCGAGACCCCGAGCGCCTCGGCGAGCCGGAAACAGACCGGCATCATCACGACGACGAAGGGCGTGCTGTTGATGAAGCCCGACACGAGCAGCCCGCCGCCGAACACTTCGACCACCGCGAGGCGCGGGTGCCGCTTGGCGCGGTCGACGACATAATTGCCGACCTTGTCGATCACCCCGGTACGGATCAGCGCGCCCGAGAGGATGAACATCGCCCCGACAGTGAGCGGCGCGCTGTTCGAGAAAACGCCATAAGCACCCTTTTCGTCGAGAAGGCCGAGCGCGAGCATCGTGCCCGCGCCGGCGACCGCGACGACCGAAGGCGAGAAGCGTTCCCAGACAAAGGCCGCAAACATGCCCGCGAGCACGAACAGACCGATAACCGCCTTTTGCTCCGCGATGAAGGCGGCGACGGAGTCCATCAGGCCATCAGCCGTTTTGTGCCCTGTGCAGCAGCTTGTGATCGGCGAGGACGAGCGCCATCATCGCCTCGACCACCGGCGCACCGCGGATGCCGACGCACGGATCATGGCGGCCCTTGGTGACGATGTCGGTCGCCTCACCCGCCTTGTTCACCGTCGGCACGGGAGTCAGAATCGAGCTGGTCGGCTTGAACGCGACGCGCACGACGACCGGCTGGCCGGTCGATATCCCCCCCGCGATGCCACCCGCATTATTCGACAGGAAATCGGGGCGGTTGCTGCCGTCGGCCGCGGGGCGCATCGGGTCGGCATTTTCCTCGCCGCGAAGCCGCGCCGCGTGGAAGCCGGCACCGATCTCGACCGCCTTCACCGCATTGATCCCCATCATCGCGGCGGCGAGGTCGCTGTCGAGCTTGGCATAGATCGGCGCGCCCCAGCCGGCGGGAACGCCGCTGGCGGCGCATTCGATCACCGCGCCGAGCGAGCTGCCCGATTTGCGCGCGGCGTCCATCAGGCCTTCCCAGCGCTGCGCCGCGGCGGGATCGGGGCAGAAAAAGGGATTGCGGCCGATTTCGTCGAGGTCGAAGTTCGCGGGGTCGATCGCGTCGCCGCCGATCTCGGCGACCCAGGCGTGGATCTGCACCTCGGGGATCACCAGCCGCGCAACGCCGCCCGCGGCAACCCGTGCCGCGGTCTCGCGCGCGCTCGACCGGCCGCCGCCGCGATAGTCGCGGATGCCATATTTGGCGTCATAGGCGTAATCGGCGTGGCCGGGGCGATAGGCCTGCGCGATCTCGCCATAATCCTTCGAGCGCTGGTCGACATTCTCGATCATCAGGCTGATCGGCGTGCCCGTCGTCTTGCCCTCGAAGGTGCCAGACAGGATGCGCACCTGGTCGGGTTCCTGCCGCTGCGTCGTGTGGCGCGACTGGCCGGGACGGCGCTTGTCGAGGAAAGGCTGGATGTCGGCTTCGGACAGGGACAGCCGCGGCGGACAGCCGTCGACGACGGCGCCGAGCGCGGGGCCATGGCTCTCCCCCCACGTCGTGAAGCGAAGAACGCGTCCGAAGCTGTTGAAACTCATTGCCCTATCCCATCCGGCCGAATGCGGGTGCGTAATCCGCGCGTCCGCCTAGCGGCCAAGCGGCGTCCGAGTCCAGCATCATCGCCATGAAATGCGGCCCGGCAAAGGGCGACGCGAAGCGCGTCGCGAGGTCGGGAGAATAGCCGAAGCGCGGGTAATAGGCCTCGTGGCCGAGGACGAAGCTGATCGCGACGCCTTGCTCGCGAAGTGCGTCGAGCCCGGCGCGGATCAGCGCATCGCCGATGCCCTGCCCCTGGCTGCCGGGCACAACCGACACCGGAGCGAGGCCGGCGCCCGAAAGCGCGGCACCATCGGCTTCGACGTCCATGCGGCTGAACAACACATGCCCGACAATCGCGCCGCCCCGTTCGGCGACGAGCGACACCAGCGTGTCGCCATCCGCATCGATCATCCGCACCAGTTCGGCTTCGCCCTGATGGCCGAAGTCGGTCCCGGCGAAAGCCGCACGAATGACGCTGTCGATGGCATCGGCATCCGCCGCCGTCGCGGCGCGGATGCCGACTGCGTCAGACAAGCGAGATATCCGGGGCATCTTCCTGCTTCATGCCGACGGTGTGGTAACCCGCGTCGACATGATGCGTTTCGCCGGTGACGCCCGATGACAGGTCGCTGAGCAGATAGAGCGCCGAGCCGCCGACATCGTCGATCGTGACGTTGCGGCGCAGCGGGGCGTTATGCTCGTTCCATTTGAGGATCAGGCGGAAGTCGCCGATCCCGCTCGCGGCCAGCGTCTTGATCGGGCCGGCCGAAATCGCATTCACGCGCACGCCCTGCGGGCCGTAATCGTTTGCGAGATATTTGACGCTGGTTTCGAGCGCCGACTTCGCAACGCCCATGACGTTGTAATGCGGGATCACCTTTTCGGCGCCATAATAGCTGAGCGTCAGCAGCGAACCGCCGCCATTGCCCGTTTCAGGGTCGAAGGGTGTCATCATCGATGCCGCGCGCTTGGCGACCGCGGTGAAGCTGTAGACGCTGATGTTCATCGTCATCAGGAAGTCGTCGAGCGTCACATCGGCATAAGCCCCTCGCAGCGCCTCCTTGTTGGTAAAGCCGATCGCATGGACGACGAAGTCGATCGTCGGCCAGCGCGCGGAAAGCGTCGCGAACGCCGCGTCGAGATTGTCCATGTCGGACACGTCGCAATCGATCAGGAAATCGCATCCGAGCTCGTCGGCGAGCGGCTTGACGCGCTTCAGCATCACATCGCCCTGATACGAGATCGCCAGTTCGGCGCCCGCGCCGTGCAGCGCCTTGGCGATACCCCACGCAAGCGACTTGTCGTTCGCAAGGCCCATAATCAGCCCGCGCTTGCCCTTCATCAGACCCGTCATTTTTCTACTCCAGCCTTTTTGGCTTCAATAATCATATCGTCGACGCGCCCAATAGCGTCGTGGCCCAAATCCTCAACCTCTACCAATGCGGCATTGAGTTCGGCGCCCATCACCATACCCAATCCGACGAGGTAGAAGAAGAAAAGCGCGACCATCACACCCGCGAGGCTGCCGTAGGTTGCGTCATAGCTGAGCAGGCCGGCGAGCAGCGGCGGCAGCGCGAGCGTGACGCCGATCCACCACAAGGTCGTGAACAGTGCGCCCGGCCATTTCGGACATTTTTTCAGCCGGCGGTATTTGGAGGGCGTCAGGCTGTAGAAGAGCATATAGATGGCTAGAAACAGCCCGAAACCCGACACGCCGCGCGAGATCAGGACGACCCCGAACGACTGATATTGTTCGGGCAGCACGCGCGTCACAAACTGTTCGACCCCGACGATCAGCACCTGCATGCTGAACGACAGCAGCATCAGCACGACCGCCCCGGTGATGATACCGATCGACAGCAGGCGATAGTGAAAAAAGCCCTTCGAAAAATGCGTGCCATAGGCGCGGCGGAGGATGTCGCGCACCGTCTCGATCAGGCTGCCGACGGTCCACAGCGCGACGAGCGCGCCGAGCCAGAGGAAGATGCCGGTGCGTGCGGTCATCACTTCGCGAATCGGACCCGACAGCGCCTTGGCGACCGTCGGCGGCATCGTCGAGAAGACCGCCTCGATCGCCCGTTCGCCGCCGACGCTGCCGCCAAAGATCGACAGCGCGGCGGCGAGCAGGATGAAGAAGGGAAAGAGCGCGATCAACGCCAGATAGGCGAGATTGCCCGCATGGATGAAGCCGTCGGTATAGGTGCCGACGACGACGCGGCGCGCGACGCGCCAGGCGCGGGTGCCCGGTCCGAGCTGTTCGCGGCCGCGGTCGATCACGCCCTGTGCGCGGGCGCGCAACTTGACGCGCTTGGCGCGTTCGGCGCGCGCCTCGGGCGAATGCGGCGAATGGCCCTCGGCCAGAAATTCCTTGCCGACCTCGTCGGCCACCTCGCGCTCGAGCGCGGCGACGATCTTTTTCTCGCGGGCGTCAGCCACGCATCACACGCCAAGCTCCGCCCGTACGTCGCGCGGATCGGTCCATTCGGTGAGCAGCTTGATCAGCGCCGCATCGTCGGCGGGCAGGTCGACCATCAGCCGTACGAGCTGGTCGCCGCGGCCGCCGCTTTTCTGGCTGAAACCCTTGCCCTTGAGGCGCATCACCTTGCCCGACGACGAGCCCGCGGGGATCGACAGCATCACCGGGCCATCGACGGTCGGAACCTTGATCTTCGCGCCCTTGACCGCCTCGTTCAGCGTCACCGGCAGGTCGAGGCGGATGTTCGCGCCCTCGCGCTCGTAAAAGGGATGGTCCTTAACCGTGATCGTCACGATCCCGTCGCCGGTGCCCCCCGGCCCCGCCTGCCCCTTGCCCGCCAGCCGCATCTGGGTGCCGGTTTCGACCCCGGCGGGCAATTTCAGGTCGATCGTCGCGCCATCGGCGAGCGCGATGCGCTGCGGCGCCTGCGTCGCGGCGTCGATGAAGCTGACCGACAGGCGATAGGCGACATTGGCGCCCTTTTGCGGCGGCGCGCTGCGCCCGCCGAAGCCGCCGAACGGCCCGCCGCCCGAACTGCTACCGCGGCCGCCGAACAGCCCTTCGAAAATATCGCCGAAATCGGAACTCTCGTTGCCGAAACCGCTGAAACCGCCGGGGCCCGTGCGCTGGTCCCCGCGGGAACCGCCGCCACCGCCATAGCCGAAGGGCATCGCGGGATTGCCCTCGCCGTCGATCTCGCCGCGGTCGAACTGCGCGCGCTTCGTCTTGTCGGACAAGATGTCATACGCCTTGGTGACGTCGGAGAATTTCTCCGACGCCTTCGGGTTGTCCTTGTTCTTGTCGGGGTGCAATTCCTTGGCGAGCTTGCGGTACGCGGACTTGATTTCCGCTTCGCTTGCACTCTTCGCAACGCCCAGGGTGGAATAGGGATCGGCCATTTTGCTCCTGTAGCCCGATAAGTGACTGGGCGTGAAGCCCGATTGCGCGTCGATGTGGTAATGTGCCGCTGCAGGTCAAGTTCCCTCATGATCGCGCTCGACCCTGCACGCCCGGCGCATTATGACCGCGCGGATGAGCGACGATCCCTTTGCCCTGTTCGACAGCTGGTTCACCGAAGCGCGCGCCAGCGAACTCAATGACGCCAATGCGATGGCGCTCGCGACGACGACGCCCGACGGGCACCCGTCGCTGCGCATGGTGCTGCTGAAGGGGCACGGGCCGGACGGCTTTGTCTTTTATACCAATCTCGACAGCCGCAAGGGCGGCGAGCTGGCGGCGAACCCGCATGTCGCTTTGCTCTTTCACTGGAAATCGCTGCGCCGGCAGATCCGTATCGAGGGCGCGGTGACGCCGGTCGATGACAGCGTCGCCGACGCCTATTTCGCGACGCGCAGCCGCGACAGCCAGCTTGGCGCATGGGCGAGCGACCAGTCGCGGCCGCTCGCCGACCGCGAGACGTTCGAGGCGCGCTTCGAGGACATGCAGGCGCGGTTCGAGGGACAGGATGTGCCGCGCCCGCCGCGCTGGTCGGGCTGGTGCGTTAATCCTTCGGCGATCGAATTCTGGCAGGATCGCGCCCACCGGCTGCACGAGCGCACCGTCTTCACCCGCACCGGCACCGGCTGGACGAAAGGATTGCTATATCCATGAGCGCACCCCGCCGCCTGCCGATCACCCAGGTCGATGCCTTTGCCGACCGCCCCTTTACGGGTAATCCCGCCGCGGTGATGCCGCTCGAGGAATGGCTCGACGACGCGACGTTGCAGGCGATCGCGGCGGAGAATAATCTCGCCGAAACCGCCTTTCTGGTGCCCGACGAAAGCGACGAGGCCGATTATGAGCTGCGCTGGTTTACCCCGGGCGTCGAGGTCGCGCTGTGCGGCCACGCAACGCTGGCAAGCGGACATGTCCTGCTGACCGCGGCGCAGTGGCGGAGCGACATGACGTTCCGCACGCGCAAGGCCGGTATCCTGCGCGTCGCGCGGAACGGCGAGGACGACGGATACAGGATGGCGCTGCCCGCCTATACCCCCGCGCCGAAGGCGATGCCCGACATCGTCCGCGCGCTCGGCGGCGATCCGGTCGAGACGATGTGGCACGATGGCGGCTATGCGCTGATCGCCTATCGCGACGCCGCGAGCATCCGCGCGCTCTCTCCCGACCTGCGCGCGCTGAAAGAAGGCGGCGACATCCTCTATATCGCGACTGCGCCGGGCGCCGGCGACCCGTCGGGCGCCGACGTCGTCAGTCGCGCTTTCGCGCCCGGCGCCGGGATCGACGAGGATCCGGTGACCGGGTCGGCGCACAGCGTGCTCACCCCCTATTGGACGGTGCGGTTGGGGCGCGACCGTTTCGCGGCGTATCAGGCGAGCGCGCGCGGCGGGCATGTCGGCTGCCGCCTCGACGGCGACATGGTCGAGCTGACGGGCACCTGCGTCACGACGCTGGTCGGCGACTTCCTCTTATAAGGCTGAAGCCAGCTGGCTTTCGACCAAGGCTGCCGCACCACTTCTTTTCTTCGTCATTCCCGCGAAAGCGGGAACCCAGAGCGGGGCCAGCCGACGGACGCTCTGGGTCCCCGCTTTCGCGGGGATGACGAAAGTAGCGAATGGCATCACCCAACCCCAAAGCGGGCGTCGAACCTGCGCCTCAAAGCGCCGCGGTCAGGTCGGCGAGATGACGGCGCAGTTCGGGAAACTGATCGTCGTTGGTGACGCCGAGCCGCACGATCGTCAGCCGCTGCGACGGCGAAACGATGATATATTGCCCCTGATGACCGATGCAGGCGAACAGATCGTTCGGGCCGCGATCGGGCCATAGCGCCGGGGTGACGCCAGCGGGGCGCCGGCGGTTGAGCCAGATATGCCCGCCATAGCCCGCGTCGTTCGCCGACGGGGTCAGCATGAAGCGCATCCAGGTTTCGGGGAGCAATCGCTGGCCGTTCACGACGCCATGGTTGCGCAGGAACTCGCCGAACTTCGCATAATCGCGCGCGGTCGCGTGCATGATCGAGCCGCCGATCATCGTGCCCTTCGCGTCATATTCGGGGGTCAGGCTGGTCATCCCGAGCGGTTCGACGAGCCTCCCGCCGATGAAGTCGCGCATCGCATCGCGGCGCGCATCGGGATTTTGCGACGGGGTCAGCGTGTCGGCGAGGATATCCGACAGGATGACGCTGGTCGCCGAACTGTAGTTGAAGACCTCATCGGGCTGCGCCGCCGCGGGCTTGGCCTCGGCAAAGCCCGCCATGTCGCCCGCGCCATTGCCGAACAGCATCGCGACGGTATCGCCCTGCCACACCGGATCGCCATTTTCGACATGCTCGAGCCCCGACGACATGTGGAGCAGGTTTCTGAGCGTAATCGCCCCGCGCGGATCGCCGCTGCGCTGCCACGCCTCCACGGGTGCCGGTCCGTCGAGCGACAATTGCCCGTCGGCGACGAGGAAGCCGGTGAGCACCGCGGTGATGCTTTTCGCCATCGACCAGCTGATCAGTTTCGATTCGGGGCCGAAGCCCGCGGCATAGCGTTCGTAGATCGGCTCACCGTCGCGCAGCACGAGCAGCGCGCGCGTCTGCCCGACATCGTCGGCATCGGCGAACAATGCATCGGCGCGCGCGCGGATCGCGGCGGGCAATGCGGGCAGCGGCCGCGGCGTCTCGACCGCCGCGACGCCGTCGAGCGACGCGCCGAATTTCGGCGCCGGCGCCGCGGGCGCGATACTGCCCTGCCCCGCCGCCTGGCTGAGCGACCAGACGCCAAGCATCGCGAGGGCGGCACTTGCCAGCAGCCGTTTTTTCGTGATCATGGCATTGGTGAATAACATTAATCCGACCGGGCCGACAACGGGCGAGACGCCGGCCCCTGTACCGGCCTCTGGGCCGCCGCCCGCGACGCCCGCACTTCCTGCGAAAAAACCGAGCCGCTGGGGCGGCTGCCTGCCCTGGGCGATCGGGCTTGTGGTGCTGCTCGCGATCTTCGCGATCTGGAAATTCCCGTCGTTCAAGGCGCAGGCCGAGCTGGGTTCGGCCTATGCCGCGCGCGTCGGCTGTTCATGCCGCTATGTGCAGGGTCGCAGCCTTGAAAGCTGCCAGAGCGATTTCGAGCCGGGGATGGAAATGGTGTCGCTCAGCGAAGATCCCGCGACCAGGACGGTGACCGGCAGCGTGCCGCTGCTCGCCTCGCGCAGCGCGCGCTACGCGGGGGCGAGCGGCTGCCTGCTGCGGCCCGATAACTAACGCCAGAAGCGGCGCGCGAATAGCGCCAGCGCCGCGGGTACGCCGAAGACGATCAGCGCGATCCCCGCCTCCTCCGCCCAGCCGTAGCCGGCATAGAGCACGCCGACGAGCAGATTGCCGATGGCGACAAGCAACCACAGGATGAGGAACAGCCGCGTCGCCCACGCCGCATCCCTGATCGTAAGGCGCAGCAGGATCAGCAGGACGAGCCCGGCCAGCAGCATGATGGTCGTGTGCGACATCCCTATTCCTCCCCTTCATCTGGCAGAATATCCGACCGATGCCGCCGGCGCCAATCGCCCGGCGACATGCCGATCTTGCGGCGGAAGATCGCGCAAAGATGCGCATGGCTCGAAAAGCCGGTCGCAAAGGCGATCTCGGCGATCGACAGCGGACGGTTCATCAGGAACCAGCAGGCGTGGCGCAGCCGCTGGTGCAGCACATATTGTGCCGGGGTGCGGCCAGTCGCGCGGGCGAAATGGACGATCAGGCTGTTGACCGACATGCCCGCCTCGGCCGCCATATCCTCGACCGTCAGCGACACTTCGAGCTGGGTCTGGATGAAAGCCATCAGATCGTTGATGCGCTGGGCGATGGCGGGCGATTCGGGACGCCCGGCCATGCCCTGAAGCGTCTTGGCGAGGATCGTGACGAGCGGATCGGCGGCGGCGGCATCGTTCGCGAGCAAGGCCCGGACAAGCGCGGCCAGCGCAAGGTCGTGATGCGCCGCGAGCGCACGCGTATCGGGGGCGACGGTCAGAAGCGTTACCGGAATCTCGACCTCGATCGTGCGGACCGCGCCGCCCTTTGCCGTGCCGCGGTATGTCTGACCGGCGGGTATCAACCACATTTCGCCGGGCAACGGATCGCCAAGCGACGTCCGCTGATCGTCCAGCCATGTTTCGAGCCAATGATAGCTTCCCGCCTCGTACAGAATCAGCACATGGACATCGCGCTCGATCGTCCAGTTCGACGGGCCATCGATCCGGTCAACGATCGAGGCGACCCTGAGTCTACCCACTTCCATCGCATGAGTATGGCAAGAATGGGAAAATGTGAAAGCCTGCCATATTGCGCAACAATATGGTTAAATCGCCCTACCCCAAGTCCTCGGCCTTAGTCGCAGCCGAGACAAATGAGGCGTGGGCCAGGCTAATACGCGTGCCCCAGACACGCATGAACAGACCCCCCCGACGGCGGGCGGCGCAATCGCCGCCCGCCACTTTTTTCTGAACGAAACGATAGCCTTGTTTATTTTGCCGCGAGGAATTCATCGATCGCGCGATTGACCGCATCGGGCGCCTCCCACGGCACGAAATGGCCGCAGCCGGGGACTCGGACGATCGTCACGTCGGGCACGAGTTCCTCCATGCCGTCGAGGTTGCACGGCGGCAGCGCGACATCGTCGAGCGCCCAGATGACGAGCGTCGGGATGGCCAGTTTCGGGAACGGCACCGCGGGCGGCTCGGCATAGGGTTCGTCCATCGCGGGCACGTTGATCGTCGAACCGCGATACCAGTTGATCATCGCGCGGCAGGCGTCGCGATCCTCCCAGTCCTTGAGCAACCGGCCGATCTCGTCGGCGGGCTGCAACCCGCCGCTCGGCACACGCCCGGCAAAGGCGTGGGCGAGAATGCCCGCGATGCCATGCTCCTCGATGATCGTGTCGCTCGCCGGATCGCGAAAGGTGCGGATATATTGGCTCGCCGCGCGCTGATCTTCATTGGTCGCGAGGAGACGCTGGAAAATAGCGGGATGCGGTGCGTTGGCGATCACCGCACGCGTGACCCGCCCCGCCCACGCCGGATGGAGTCCGCCCGGCTGGCCGCCGAGCGCGACGCCCCACGCGATCGCCCCGCCCCAATCGTGACCGACGATCGTGAACTCACCGACGCCGAGCGCATCGGCGAGCGCGAAAATATCGGCGATCAGCTTGTCGGGCGTGTAGGATTCGGCGTCCTGCGGCTTCGACGAGCCGCGATAGCCGCGCTGGTCGGGTGCGATGCAGCGAAAGCGGCCCGCGAATTGCGGCAGCTGATGACGCCAGGTCCGGTGCGATTCAGGAAAGCCGTGGAGGAAGATAAGGACAGGCGCGTCGCGCGGTCCCATGTCGACGACGTCGAGTTCGACTCCCGTCGCAAGCTTTACGCGCTGCTGTTCGAAATCGCCGATCATCCATTTCGCTCCTTTGGTTTCTTTTCGAAACCAATCTGGCGGGGATCATTGCGGCTGGCAAGCTGCAACAAATGGTGGGGCCATCGGGCGAAGGAGGCGGGAAAGGCCGGCATGTCCGCTAAGGGGTGGATTGCAGACATCCTAATTGAATGCGAAGATGCCCGAATGCCTATCTGCCGACCGATAGATCCGGGAATAAAACTGAGCGCCGTTGCAAGTGACCTCGTCGGCTTTCAGTGGGACACAAATGGGATCGAAGCTGATTTCATTTTGCCTGATCAGCCAGAACGAATCTTGCGTGTTTCCTTCGATCTTCCATGCATCGTCAGGGTGCTTGACGAAATGGCATTGAGCACCGAGCAAGACGATACGCCAGATGAAGGTCGTGTGGCGGATCATTTCGCATATGAAATAACGGGAAGCCGATTTGCTCGCTTACAATCCGAAACGTGGAAAGAGGTAAGTGGTCCCGTTGCGCACTATCAGTTCGTGACCGGTTGGGCCTGTATGGACGTGTTGACTAAGGCTACACCCCAGTTTTCGTTCATTGAACGGAAAAGTTAAACGTCCGCAATTGGTCGAAAGCTGACCTAAGGATAGCTTACCGTCTTCGGCACCTCGGGGATCGGGATGAACTCTTCGCTGTCGCCGGGGACGAGCGGGAATTTGCGGTCCTTCCAGTCGTGCTTGGCCTGGTTGATACGGTCGCGGCTGGAGCTCACGAAATTCCACCAGACGTGGCGCGGCGTCCTGAACGCCTCGCCGCCGAGCAGCATCACGCGCGCGTCGGTTTCGGCGCGGAGCGTCATCGCCTGCCCGGGCTTGAGGATATAGAGGCTGTAACGGTCGAGCGCTTCGCCATCGAGGCTCGCGTCGCCGAGCGCAACCAGCACCGCGCGCTCGTCCGCCTCGGCATCGATCGGGATCGTCGCGCCGGCGTTCATCAAGATGTCGGCATAGATGGTCGCGGCGTGCTGGGTGATCGGCGAGGTCGCGCCCCACAGGCTGCCCATGATGACGCGCGCCGATACGCCGCTGTCCTCGACCAGCGGCAGATCCTCCTTCGCGACATGCTCGAACGCCGCGTCAATCTCTTCCTTGCCGTCGGGTAGCGCGAGCCAGGTCTGCATGCCCGAGATCGGCGAACCGGTCGCACGCTCGGCGACGGGAGTGCGCTCCGAATGGACGATGCCGCTGCCCGCGGTCATCAAATTGCACGCCCCAGGGCGGATCGTCGCGAAGGTGCCAATGCTGTCGCGATGGTCGATCGCGCCTTCGAACAGATAGGTAACGGTGGCGAGGTTGATGTGCGGGTGCGGGCGCACGTCCATGCCGCGGCCGATGTCGAAATGCGCCGGACCGAACTGGTCGACGAAGATGAAGGGGCCGACCATCGTGCGCGCCTTGTTCGGCAGCGTGCGGCGCACTTCGAAGGCGCCGAGATCGTGAGTCGAGGGAGTGATGATGTCGAACATCAATCGAGCCTTTCCAGTGTTTTCTTGGTCTTTTCGGTTTCGACATTGCCCGTGTTCAGCGTCGAGTTTGGTTCGAGCAGCAGCACCTGACATTCGCCGTCCAGCGCCTCGGGGCAATGTTCGACGCCGTGCGGGACGATGATGAACTCGCCGGGCTCGACGATCACATCGCAGTCACGAAACGCCATCTTCATCCGGCCGGCGACGACAAGGAAGAGTTCGTCCTCTTGGTCATGATGGTGCCAGTCGAACTTGCCGTCTAGCTTGACCAGCTTGACCTGAAAATCATTGATGTCGCCCGCGACGCGCGGGTTCCACGCGTCGGGAATTTTCGCAAAGGCGTCCGCCAGGTTCACCTTGTCCGGCATCGTCATTCTCCCGGCGCGGTCGCCTTGATCGCGAGCGCGTGGACGCGCTGTCCCGGCAGGTCGCCGAGCGCCTTGTTCACCGCGCGCTGGCGCGCGACGCGGTTCTGCCCGGCAAAGCCCGCCCATTCGATGCTCAGGCTAAAATGCGACTCGCCGCTGCCGTCGTCGCCCATATGGCCGTGATGGCTCGCGCTGTCGTTGCTCAGGATGAAATTCGCGTCGGGAAAGGCTGCGCTGAGCAGGCTTTCCATCTCTTGGTGTACGGGGCCTTTGCTGCTCATGGGGTTGACCATAAGCGCTTCGTCGCCAAATTATAAGACCTCCAACGCCTCTCGAAAGTCTGTTGTGCCTTCTTCTGCACGCCCGTCCCGTTTTCATGGCCGCGTCCCCCGCGAAGAACCCTGCGCCGCGCCCGGATGCCGCGAACCCGGCGAATTTCGCGCGCCGATGGCGTGGACGCGCTCGCCCGACGGCCCGCCGCAATATCGCTGGCTGTGCCTCGACCATGTGCGCGAATTCAACGCGGGCTATAATTTCTTCGACGGCATGACCGCCGACCAGATCATGGAGGCGCAGTCGCCGACGGCGGGGTGGGAAACCGAAAGCCGCACCTTCCGCCCCGCGGGCAGCGCCGACCTGCCGCCGCGCTGGGCCGATTTCCGCGATCCGATCGACGCGCTCGGCGCGCGCTTTCGCCAGCGGATGGACGAGGCGCGGCGCGAGGCGAAGAATCCCGGCCTGTCGCGCGAGGAGCATGCCGCGATGCAGTTGCTCGCGCTGCCCGCCGACGCCGACCGCGCAGCGCTGCGGCGGCGCTACAGCGAGCTCGTGCGCAAATATCATCCCGACCGCAATGGCGGCGATCGCAGTTTCGAAGCGCGGCTGGGCGAAGTCGTCCAGGCGTATCAATTGCTGAGGAAGACAAAGGCTTTCGCATAGGGAGACGCACGATGACCGACCTCGACGAAGCACGGATCGAAGTGGTGCGCCGGCATATGGCGCTCGAGATCACGCACGATTGGGACGGCGTCCTCGCGACCTTCGACCACCCGCGATACGAATTGATGGGCCCCGGCACGATCTTCGACGGCGAAGCGGCGGTGCGATCCTATTTCGCCACGTCGCGCGAACCCTTTCCCGATCAGGCGAACGAGGTCATCGCGATCGCCACCGACGCGGACACGAACACGGTGCTCGTCGAATTCTGGCTGACGGGCACGCACACTGGCCCGCTGAAGCTCGGCCTGCGCACGATCGAACCGACGGGCAAGGCGTTCCGCATTCGTATGGCCGCGAGCTTCGAATTCGCGCCGGGCGGCGACAAGATCGTCTGCGAACGTCCCTATTATGACCAGTCGGCGGTGATGAAGGCGCTCGGTTTGCTCTGAAAAGGCGTTGCAAGCCGCAACCCATGACGATACCGCGCTGGCGAATACGCGACTCTCCCCTCTCCCCCTGCGGGAGAGGGTTGTGGAGACTTGGCAGCTTTGCTGCCTAGTCGAAGCTGGGAGAGGGGTAGGCGAGCCGCAGGCTCGCGCGAAGCTTCGCTTCGCCCACCCTCATCCAACTTCGCCTAATCGCGTCGCGATAAGGCTGCGTATCCTTCTCCCCTCAAGGGAGAAGGGAATAAGATTTGAAAGCGATCGAAGACATGACCGATATTCCGAACAGCCTTCCCGACCACCACGGCTCGACGCTGCTTGCGGCGCCCGATGTCGAAGTCGATGCGCGCGAGCTGTTCGGGGTCGATATCGACATGAAGGTGCCGGCGTTCAGCGAGGCGGACGAGCGCGTCCCCGACCTCGATCCCGCTTACGTCTTCGACGGCGATACGACGCTCGCGATCCTCGCGGGCTTCAAATATAACCGCCGCGTGATGGTGCAGGGCTATCACGGCACCGGCAAGTCGACGCATATCGAACAGGTTGCGGCGCGGCTCAAATGGCCGTGCATCCGCGTCAACCTCGACGCGCATATCAGCCGCATCGACCTTGTCGGCCGCGACGCGATCGTGCTGCGCGACGGCCAGCAGGTCACCGAGTTCCGCGAAGGCCTGCTCCCCTGGGCGCTGCAGACGCCGACCGCGCTCGTCTTCGACGAATATGACGCGGGCCGCCCCGACGTGATGTTCGTGATCCAGCGCGTGCTCGAAACCGAGGGCAAGCTGACCCTGCTCGACCAGAACCGCGTGATCCGCCCGAACCCGCATTTCCGCCTGTTCTCGACCGCGAACACCGTCGGCCTCGGCGACACGAGCGGGCTGTATCATGGGACGCAGCAGATCAACCAGGGCCAGATGGACCGCTGGAACATCGTCGTCACCCTGAACTACCTGCCCGCCGCGACCGAAAGCGCGATCATCCTCGCCAAGGTGCCGAACACCGACGAGACGACCGTCGCGAACATGGTCAAGGTCGCCGATTTGACGCGTCAGGGCTTCATCAACGGCGATATCTCGACCGTGATGTCGCCGCGCACGGTGATCAGCTGGGCACAGAACACCGCGATCTTCAACAATATCGGCTTCGCTTTCCGGCTCTCGTTCCTCAACAAATGCGACGAGGCCGAGCGGATGATCGTCGCCGAATATTATCAGCGCGTGTTCGGCGAGGATCTGCCCGAGAGCGTCGTCGGCAAATAAGCGAACCGGGCGCCAGCGCATCCGCCGGATCGATTTCTCGCTTCCAAAGCCCGCCATCCTCTGCCAGCGTCGGCGAATGTGTCAGGCTTTTCAAAGATGAACCCGCGGTGCGAATGACGCGCCTGCTGGCCGCCCTTGCTGTCATTCCCCTGTCGGGGTGCAGCATCGCGGCGGTCGATTATGGCAAGATCCGCCATGCCGAATATGTCGCCGACCCGCGCTGTACTGCGCAGCCGGGCGCGGTGGTCGATGGCGAAGCGCTGCCCTATTTCTTCGCGACGAGCCGCCTGCCCGACTGCCGCACGAGCGAGATCGAGCTGCTCCACCACCGCGGCGACCAGATGCGCTACGGCCGCTTCAACGCGCCGCGCGAGGTCGAGGTCGGCAAGAAAAAGAAGCTGCTCGCGCCGATCGCCTTCCAGACCTCGGCCGACTGGTGGCGCGCGCTGCAGGCCGAGACCGACCGCAAGCAGGGGCGTGTCCTGCTCTATGTCCACGGCTATCGCGAGAATTTCTCGACGACGTCGAAGGATGCGGCACAGATCGCGCGCATGACGGGGTTCGACGGCCCGATCATCGAATATAGCTGGCCGTCGCAAGGCAAGGTCCTGAGCTATGTCGTCGACGAGACGAACATGTACCACGACGTCCGCAATTTCCGCGACTTCCTGAAATCGCTCGCCGAACAGAGCTGGGTGAAGGAGGTCGTGGTCGTCTCGCACTCGCTCGGCGCGCGGCTCGTGGTCCCCGCGATCGCCTATGTCGACCGCACGTCGAGCAGCGCCGACAGCAGCAATATCTCGAACATCATCCTCGCCTCGCCCGACATCGATCGCGAAACGTTCGAGCGCGATATCGAGGAGGAAGTGCTGTCGGCGCGGCGCGTCGCGGCGGGTCGCCGGATCACCGTCTATACATCGCGCGCCGACAAGGCGCTCGCCGCGTCGCGCGCGATCCACGGCTATCCGCGATTGGGCTCGCCCTATTGCTTCAACCCGTTCGAGGCGGCCGAGCTGAAAGCCAAGGGATTGCCCGAGCGCTGCTACCCCGCCGCGCGCGCCGGCTTGACCGTCATCGACACGACCGACGTGTCGCGCGGGTCGACCGGGCACAGCAATTTCCTGCGCAGCGCGGTCGCGTGCTGGGACTTCATCGATGTGGTCGCGAACAAGCGCACGCGCCCCGAGCGCGCCGCGACGATATGGGCGCATGTGTTCCGGCTGCTCCCCGACCCCGCCGTGCCCAAGGACGGCGACGATGCGATCTGTCACCGGACGCCCGAGATCGAAGAACCGCTGTGAGCGGCTAGAAGCCGCACATGATCGCGAAATTGGTGAGCCAGACGACCGGCCCCGCGCCGGTCCACAGCCACAAACCGCCCGCCGCGATCAGGATAAAGAGCGCGAGCGCCACCCAGTCCTGCCGCGCGATCTTCACGCCGGTTGCAGCCGTTTGACCGGCGCGTCGGCGATCGGCAGGTGGACGAGCCCCGCGAACAGCCCGAGCGCGATCGAGAAGCCCCACGCGATATTATAGCTGCCCGTCGCGTCGAAGATCAGCCCCGCCATCCACGCGCCGAAGAAGCTGCCGAGCTGGTGGCTCAAGAACACGATGCCATAGAGCATCGAGAGGTAGCGGATGCCGAAGATGCGCCCGACGATCCCGCTGGTGAGCGGCACGGTGCCGAGCCAGAGGAAGCCCATCGCGGCCGCAAAGGCGAGCGCACTCGCATGGCTCAAGGGCAGGAAGAGGAAGAGCGCGATCACCGCCGAGCGGGCGGTGTAGAGCGCCGACAGCACATATTTCTGGCGCATCAGGTCGCCCGCGCGGCCGAAGACATATGAGCCGAGGATGTTGAACAGCCCGACGAGCGCGAGCACCTGTGCACCGATCTCGATCCCCAGGCCCTTGTCATCGAGATAGGCGGGAAGATGCGTCGCGATGAAGGCGATGTGGAAACCGCAGACGAAGAAGCCCGCGTTGAGCAGCCAGTAACCGCGGTGAACGGCGGCCTCGCGCAGCGCTTCGCGCGCGGTCTGCTCCTCGGCCTGCAGCGTCCCGGGCGTGTCGGTACGACCCGCAACGCCGATTGCGAGCAGGCCGCACAGCGCGACGAGCCCCGCCATGATCCACAAAGTCTGGTGATAGCCGATGTCGCCGAGCAACATCGACGCGAGCGGCACGACGAGGAACTGGCCGAGCGAGCCGCCCGCGGTGACGATACCGAACGCGCTGCTGCGCTTTTCGGGGCTGACGACGCGCCCGACCGCACCGAGCACGACGACGAAGGTCGTCGCCGACTGCGCCATGCCGATGAGCAGGCCGAAGCTGATATGCAGCCCGATCGCATCGGTAGCGAACGCTGCGCCGATCAGCCCAAGCGCGTAAAGCAATGCGCCGCCGAGTACGACGCGGCCAGCGCCATGCTTGTCGGCGAGCGCGCCGACGAAGGGCTGAACGAGGCCGAAGAGCAGGTTCTGGAGCGCCATCGCGAGCCCGAAGTCGGAGCGGCTGATGCCGATATCGACGCTCATCTGCGGCAGGAACAGACCGAACGACTGGCGCACGCCCATCGCGAGCGTGACGATGAACGCCGCGCAGGCGATGACGACCCAGGGCTTTTTCATGGGGGAGAGTGCGGGGGAGGACATAGGCCGCGGATGCGCCTCCCTTCCGTTTGCGTCAAGCGAGCTTAGCTATAAGCTCCTTTACTCTCCCTTCGTCACCCCGGACTTGATCCGGGGTCCCGCTCGGCGACGTCGAAAAGCGGGATCCCGGATCAAGTCCGGGGTGACGATTATGATACGCGCTTCCGCATCCTCTTCCTTCGACACCCAAAGCTGGTTAGAGCCGACTCGAAATGTCCACCCAATCTCCCCTCGACGATTTCAAGGCCGCGCTGTCGAGCGTCGCGCGCGCGGTCACCCGCGATGCCGAGGTCGAGGTCGGTTTTACCGCCGACGCGCCCGCGCAGATCGGCAAGGCGATCAAGGTGCCGACGCCGTCGCGCACGCTGCCCGCCGATCAGGTCGCCGAGGCGCGCGGTTTCGCCGATTCCTATGCTTTGCGGATGAAGCATCACAGCGAGAAGCTGCACGCCGCGGCTCGCCCCGCCGATCCGATCGCCGCCGCCGCGTTCGACGCGATGGAGCGCGCGCGGGTCGAAGCGCTGGGCGCGCGGCACATGAACGGGATGCGCGGCAACCTTGCCGCCAGCCTCGCGATGCGGATGCGCAGCGATCCGATCAGCCGCGCGCGAGGGCGCGAGGATGTGCCGATTTCGAGCGCGCTCGAACTGATGCTGCGCGAGGCGCTGACCGGCGAGCAGGCGCCGCAGGGGACCGAGACCGGCCTGTCGCTGGTGCGCGAATGGATCACCAATGAGGCCGGCGGTGACCTCACCGCGCTGTCGATGCTCCTCGACGATCAGGCCGCCTTTGCCGAAACCGCGAAGCTCGCGCTGCGCCATCTCGACCTGATCCAGAGCGACGAGCCCCTGGAGGAAGGCAGCGAGGACGGCGGCGAGCAGGACGAGAGCGAAGCCGAGGAAAGCCAGGAAGAGCAGGAAAGCGAAGACGGCGGCGCCGGTGAAAGCCAGGTCGACGCGCGCGCCGAAATGGCGGGCGATCAGGCCGACGACGGCGACAGCGACCCCGACGCGCAGGAAATGGAAGCCGACGGCGAGCCCGAAATGGGCGGCGAAGGCGACGAGGGCATGCTGCCCGTGCGCCCCAACCGCCTGCCGAGCGACATCCCCGATTTCAACTATCTGCGCTTCACCGAAAAGCATGACGAGATCATCGCCGCGACCGAGCTGTGCGATGCCGACGAGCTGACGCGGCTGCGCGCCTATCTCGACACGCAGATGCAGCATCTGCAGGGCGCGGTGACCAAGCTCGCCAACCGGCTCCAGCGCCGGTTGATGGCGCAGCAGAACCGCGCGTGGGATTTCGATCAGGAGGAAGGCCAGCTCGACGCCGCGCGGCTCGCGCGCGTCATCGTCTCGCCGGGCCAGTCGCTGTCATACAAGATCGAGCGCGATACCGATTTCCGCGATACCGTAGTAACCTTGCTGATCGACAATTCGGGGTCGATGCGCGGGCGGCCGATCAGCATCGCCGCGATCAGCGCCGACATTCTCGCGCGCACGCTCGAACGCTGCGGCGTGAAGACCGAAATCCTCGGCTTCACGACGCGTACGTGGAAGGGCGGGCAGAGCCGCGAGGACTGGCTCGCCGCGGGGCGCCCCGCCCACCCCGGGCGCCTGAACGATCTGCGCCACATCATCTACAAGCCCGCCGACGAACCCTATCGCCGCGCGCGCAAGTCGCTCGGGCTGATGATGCGCGAAGGGCTGCTCAAGGAAAATATCGACGGCGAGGCGCTGACGTGGGCGCACAGCCGCATCATCGGCCGCCCCGAAGAACGCAAGATATTGATGGTGATTTCGGACGGCGCGCCGGTCGACGACAGCACGCTGTCGGTGAACCACGGCGCCTATCTCGACCAGCATCTGCGCCAGGTGATCGACTGGATCGAGAACCGATCGCCGGTCGAGCTGTGCGCGATCGGCATCGGCCACGACGTGACGCGCTATTACAGCCGCGCGGTGACGATCATGGACGCCGAGCAATTGGGCGGGACGATGGTCGAGCAGCTCGCGGGGCTGTTCGACATCGACTAGCGCGCGGGAGCCGTCGCCTCGCCGGGGCCGGCGATATGACGCGTCAAGGCATCGACCAGATAGGCAAAGACACGGTCGAAGCGGCTTAACGAACGCAGATCCGGGTGCATGAGCAGCCACATCTCGACCTCGGGCGCGAAATCGGCGGGAAACAGACGCACCAGTCCACCCGACAGCGGCGCGTGGCACACGCCGATACCGCACCCCGCCCGGATCGCCGCGAGCTGCGCCATGTCGCTATCGGACCGCAGCGCGAAGTCGTCGCGCGCGATGCGCTTCCCCGCCACGCGAAAAATATCGGTGTAGGCGAACGGGCGGTCGAACCCGATCAGCCGGTGCTCTCGCAGATCCTCGGTCCGCTCCACCGCCGGCCGACCGCGCAAATAGGCGGGGTGGGCATAGAGGCCGAGCTCGAAGGCGCCGATCCGCGTCGCGACCAGCGCGTCCTGTCGCGGGGGCGCCATGCGCACCGCAATATCGGCCGCCCGCCGCATCACATCTTCGTCGCTGTTCGACACCGCGAGCTCGATCACGAGCCCCGGCCACCGGTCCATCATGTCGCGTATGATCGGCGGCAGAATCTCGGCCGCGGTCACTTCGCTGGCGGCGATCCTGATGCTTCCTTCCATGGCATCGCGGGCGCCCGACGCCGCACGGGTCAACGCCCCGGCGGCATCGGCCAGCGCCTGCGCATGCGGCATCAGCGCGAGCGCGGCGTCGGTCGGGGACAGCCCGTCGGGCGTGCGGAGAAAAAGGCTTTTGCCCAGCGCCGCTTCGAGCGTTTTGATATGACGGCCCATCGTCGGCTGGCTGATCCGCAACCGCCGTCCGCCGGCGGACAGCGACCCCGCCTCCATCACCGCGAGAAAGCTTCGGTAAAGCGACCAATCCACATCTCTTATCATTCATATGTGAATGGCAGATATGGCAATTTATGCAATATCGTTGCCGCCTGTGGCCGCCTAGGGCGAGCCATCAGGAGAAAATCATGCCCCCAAAATCGCTCAACATCTTCACCCAGGCTTGCGCGCCGCTTCCCGAACCGATCCGCGCGACCGGCCCTGCGGCCGAACGCTATGCCGTCGACGTCGCCATGGCGGGCGCGCTGCTCGGAATGGAGCGGCTCGGTTGTAACATCTTCGTTGTGCCGCCCGGGAAACGCGCCTTCCCCCTTCACAACCATCATGCGACCGAAGAGCTTTTCGTGATCCTGGAAGGCGCCGGATCGTTCCGGCAGGGGAATGATTCCGTCCCGGTGGGGCCGGGCGACATGCTGGCCTGCACCGCTGGCGGGGCCGACAGCGCGCACCAGATCGTCAACGACGGAACGCAGCCGCTGCGCTATCTGGCGATAAGCACCCGCACCGAGCTCGACGTCATCGAATATCCCGACAGCGGCAAGACCAGGGTGATTGCGGGCGGCACGGGCTTCGACCTGCTGGTCGGCCGCGATGCCGCGACGCCGGGCTATTGGGACGGCGAATAGTCGCGAGGTTATCCGGCCGTCGATCGAACGAAAAAAGGGGAACGGCAACACCGCTCCCCTTCCCTGCTTCGTGAGGCCATCCGGCCTGTGCCGAAAGTCCCCTATTTCTTCTTGCCGGTCCACGCCTCGGGATCGAACCCTTCGAGCGTGTCGCCCTTTGCCCCGGCGGCAATCTCTTCCGCGGTCAGGAACTTGATCGCGACGCCGCCGGCCTTGGTGCTGCCCCAGCTCATCGCCGTGATCCGGCTGTCGCCATATTTGGCGCCGATCACGGCATCGGCGCCCAGCTTTTCGCCGCGTTCCCAAATCTCGTTGTAGATTTTCTGCTGCGATGCTTCCTTGCTGAAAATCGTCGCCTTGCGGACCCCCGCAGTCACCACGCCGATGATCTTGTACGGCTTGTCGGTGATGTCATAGGGGAAAACGGGCACACCCATTTCCTCGTTGACCATCACATAGGCGACATCCTTTTTCTTCGCGATTGCGGGTGTCGAAACCGCCATTGCGGCGATGCTCACCACCGCCAGAATCTTTGCATATTTCATCGTCTGCTCCCCCCTGGTTAGCCCGCAACAATTCTCTCTCCTTTTCAACCGGGTCAACAAGATTCTGGCTTGGCAACTTCGCCTATTCATGGCCTATCTGACGCGGGGTTGCAGGGGGCTGACAATGGGATTGATATTCGGCGCGGCGGTGGCCGCTTTACTTGCGGCATCGGCGCAGTCCGCCGCCGCCGTCGAAACAAGCAATGCAGCAGAACCGGCCCCGGCGATCGCCGCCGAGCCCGCCATCGCGCCGCTGGTCCTGAAACGCGATACGCCGATTCACTTCATGGTGGTGTCGGAGGTGACGACGAAGACCCACACGCAAGGACATCGGTTCAGGTTGCGCGTCGACAAGCCGATGCTCGTCGACGGCGCCCTCGCGCTGCCCGTCGGCACGACGGCGTGGGGCGAAGTGCTCGCCGCGAAGAAGAGCGGCAGTGCGGGTAAATCGGGGTCGCTGGAGGCGCGGCTGCTTTATGTCGACGTCGAGGGATACCGGGTGCCGATCAGCGGCAACAATACCGCCAAGGGTGCGGGCGGCGGCGCCGAGACCGCGCTGGGCGTTATCGCGCTGGGGCCGCTCGGCCTGCTCGCACGAGGCAATAATGCGAAGATCAAGGCCGGCGAGCTGATGACCGGCTTTGTCGAACAGGACACCGAAATTCCGCGCCCGAAGCCGGCCGCACGGTGAAACAACATCGCGCCTTTCTTGCCGCGATCGGACTGGTCCTTGCATATCCGGTCGTCGGCGAAGAGCCCGGCCCGGCACCTGCCGCATCGGCTTCGCGCCTCCACGTGCCGTCGGGCACCTTGATCGAGCTTGTCACGCGCGATGCCGTTTCGACCAAGAAGAATGAAAAGGGCGACCTTCTGTATTTGAAAGTCGCGGTGCCCGTGATCGTCGACGGGGCGACCGCGATACCCGCCGATACCGTCGTCGTCGCTCAGCTGACGCGCGCCGAAAAGCGCGGTGCGTTCGGCCGGTCGGGCAAGCTCGACGTGCAACTGCTCTACGCCGAATTGCCCGGTGGCCCGCTCCGCGTCAGCGGTACGCTGGAGGCGCGCGGCGAGAAGGATGGCGGCGACGACGCCGCGACCGCCGCCGCCTTTCTGCTCCTGCCCTTTCTTTCCACCGGCCGCAGCGCCGAAATCCCCGCCGGTTCGGCGGCTTCGGCGCGCCTCGACCGCGACATATGGGTCGATCGGCGCTGACCGGACACCGCCCGAACGCGCTGGCCGCGCGCAGGGTGACAACGGCTTTTGCCCTCGTTACAACCTCTTCCCGGTGCAGCAGGGACTCGCGGCCTGACGACGAGAGCCACTGTATCAACATATGTGCTGAGGGGTCGCCGGCATGACTTGGGGCCGCATCGTCTTGGTGCGTGGCTGAGGGGGCGACTGACACATGAAAAAAGCATCCGACCTGTTCATCGAGTGTCTGGAGGAAGAAGGCGTCGAATATATTTTCGGCGTCCCGGGCGAAGAGAATCTCGACTTTCTCGACAGCCTGTCGCGCTCGAAGAAGATCAAGCTGATCCTGACGCGGCACGAACAGGGCGCGGGCTTCATGGCCGCAACTTACGGACGCCATACGGGCAAGACCGGCGTGTGCCTTGCGACATTGGGGCCCGGCGCGACCAACTTCGTCACCGCGGCCGCCTATGCGCAGCTCGGCGGCATGCCAATGATGATGATCACGGGCCAGAAACCGATCAAGAAATCGAAACAGGGCCGCTTCCAGATCCTCGACGTCGTCGCGATGATGGGGCCGATCACCAAATATACGCACCAGATGGCCTCGTCGGACAATATCCCGAGCCGCGTGCGCGAAGCCTTCCGCCTTGCCGAAGAGGAAAAGCCCGGCGCGGTGCATATCGAATTGCCCGAGGATATCGCCGACGAACATACCGACAGCCTGCCGCTGAAGCGCAGCCACTCGCGGCGCCCGAACGCCGATGTGAAATCGATCCGCGAGGCGGTGAAGGCACTCGAAAATGCGAAGTCGCCGGTGCTCGTCATCGGCGCCGGCGCCAACCGCACGATGACCGGCCGCATGCTGCTGCAATTCATCGAAAAGACCGGCATCCCCTTCCTGACGACGCAGCTCGGCAAGGGCGTGATCGACGAGCGGCATCCGAAATTTTTGGGCTGCGCCGCGCTGTCATCGGGCGATTTTGTCCACCGCGCGGTCGAAGCGTCGGATTGCATCGTCAACCTCGGCCACGACGTGATCGAAAAGCCGCCCTTCTTCATGCAGCGCGGCGGCCCGACCGTCATCCATGTGTCGAGCAAGACCGCCGAGGTCGATCCGGTCTATTTCCCGAACATCGAGGTGATCGGCGATATCGCCAATGCCGTGTGGCAGATAAAGGAGGACATCGTTCCCAACGGCGGGTGGAAATTCGACCATCTGCTCGCCTATCGCCAGGCCGAGGTCGAGCACACCGCGCCGCTGGCGAAGGACGAGCGCTTCCCGATCTTTCCGCCGCATCTGGTGCAGTCGATCCGCGACGCGATGCCCGACGACGGGATCATCTGCCTCGACAATGGCGTGTACAAGATCTGGTTCGCGCGCGGCTATACCGCGTGCAAGCCGAACACCGTGCTGCTCGACAATGCGCTCGCGACGATGGGCGCGGGGCTGCCGTCGGCGATGATGTCGGCGATGGTCTATCCGGGGCGCAAGGTCATGGCGATCTGCGGCGACGGCGGTTTCATGATGAATAGCCAGGAGATGGAGACCGCGGTGCGGCTTGGGCTCAACATCACCGTGCTGATCCTCAACGACAACAGCTATGGCATGATCCGCTGGAAACAAGCGAACATGGGCTTCAAGGATTGGGGGCTGACCTATGGCAACCCCGATTTCGTCAAATATGCCGAGGCTTATGGTGCGCACGGTCACCGCGTCGAGAGCGCGGCGCATCTGAAGGAACTGCTCGCGCATACGCTGAGCACGCCGGGTGTGCATCTGATCGATTGTCCGGTCGATTATTCCGAGAATGACCAGATTTTGAACAACGACATCAAGCGGCTGTCGAAAGAATTGTAATTCCTGCTTCCTGTTCCCCGGCGAAGGCCGGGGCCCAGAGCGCCTTTGCGCTATCGTCGCGCGTTCTAGCCCTGGGCCCCGGCCTTCGCCGGGGAACGGAGAGGTGAAAAATGAAGTTGAAAGACGTCTATCCGCTCTATCTCAACAACAAGGCGGTGCAGCCGAACACCGACCTTGAGGTGATCGACAAGTTCACCGGCGAGGTCGCGTTCCGCACCGCGCTGGCAACCCCCGATGTGATCGATGAGGCGATCGCGGGCGCCGTCCGCGCAGCCGAGCCGATGGCGCGGCTCGCGAGTTTCGAGAAGCGCGATGTGCTCACGCATTGCGTCGGGCGGTTCCAGGAGCGGTTCGACGAACTCGCTTATGCGCTGTGCGTCGAGGCGGGCAAGCCGATCGCCGACAGCGAGGGCGAGGTCACGCGCCTGATCGACACCTTCCGCATCGCCGCCGAGGAAGCGACGCGCAATTATGGCGAGGTCCAGCCGCTCGACATTTCGGCGCGCGCCAAGGGCTATATGGGAATGTGGAAGCGCGTGCCGATCGGGCCGTGCAGCTTCATCTCGCCGTTCAACTTCCCGCTCAACCTCGCCGCGCACAAGATCGCGCCGGCGATCGCGATCGGCTGCCCCTTCGTGATGAAGCCCGCGTCGCTCACGCCGCTCGGCGCGATCATCATGGGCGAGGTGCTCGCCGAATGCGACATCTTGCCCGAGGGCGCGTTCAGCATCCTCCCCGCGACGCGCGCCGGCGCCGACCTGTTCACCACCGACGAACGGCTGAAACTCCTGTCCTTCACCGGCTCGCCCGGCGTTGGCTGGGATTTGAAGGCCAAGGCGGGGAAGAAGAAGGTCGTGCTCGAACTCGGCGGCAATGCCGCGGTCGTCGTCGACAAGGACGCCGACCTCGACCATGCCCTCGCGCGGATCATCTTCGGCGGCTATTACCAGTCGGGGCAAAGCTGCATCCATGTCCAGCGCGTGATCATCCATGAGGAGATCTACGACAAGTTCCGCGACATGCTCGCGGCAAAGGTCAAGACGCTGAAATCGGGCGATCCGAAGCTGCGCGACACCTTCATCGGCCCGATGATTTCGGTCAAGGAAGCGCAGCGGCTGAAGGGCTGGATCGACGATGCGGTCGCCGTGGGCGCGACGCTGCTCGCGGGCGGCGGGTGCGAGGGCAATATGCTCGAGGCTGCGCTGCTCGAAAATGTGCCGACCGATACCGACGTCGTGCGCGAGGAAGCCTTTGGTCCCGTCGTCATCCTGTCGAAATTCACCGACTGGGAAGCCGCGCTCGCCGAGGTCAACGACAGCAAGTTCGGGCTTCAGGCCGGGCTCTTCACGCGCGACATCCACAAGGTTCTCGATGCGTGGGATCATCTCGACGTCGGCGGCATCGTCGTCAACGATGTGTCGAGTTACCGCGTCGACAACATGCCCTATGGCGGGGTGAAGGATAGCGGATTGGGGCGCGAGGGCGTGCGCTTTGCCATGGAAGATATGAGCGAAATCAGGAACCTGGTCATTCGGCGAACCTGATTGGATCATGGTTAACCGGATATGTGTCAAATAGGCAACGTCACGGAAGTGACGCCAAACCGTCGCCATATTGTCGCGACTTTGAATCGCAGGGTGTAACAAAACTCCTGTCTAGGCCGTGGGCAGCCCGAGGCTGCTTACGGAGTGTGACATGGCCACGATTTCGACCCTGCCCATCCCCGCGCGTTTTCCCGACCCGTTCACCAGCGACCCGCATATTCCCGAACGCGTGATCGGCGAGCGGCGCAGCTATCGCACCGTTTGGGTGAGCGACATCCACCTCGGCACGCGCGGATGCAACGCCGCGATGCTGATCGATTTCTTCGACCATGTCGATTGCGAGACGCTCTACCTCGTCGGCGACATCATCGACGGCTGGCGGCTCAAGAAGCGCCATTTCTGGCCACCCGAGCATAATGATGTCGTGTGGCGTGTGCTGAAGCGAGCCAAGCGCGGCACGCGCGTTGTCTATGTCCCCGGCAACCATGACGAAATGTGCAAGCCATTCGACGGCTTCGATTTCGGCGGGGTCGAGATCCGCCGCGAGGCGATCCATGAAACCGCCGACGGGCGGAAACTGCTCGTCGTACATGGCGACGAGTTCGACGCGGTGATGCTCGCGCACCGCTGGCTCGCCTTCGTCGGCGACGCCGCCTACACCGCGCTGATGAAGTGCAATGTGGTCGTGAACCGCATCCGCAGCGCGTTCGGCCTGCCCTATTGGTCGCTGTCGATGGTCGCCAAGCACAAGGTCAAGAACGCGGTCCAGTTCATCGGCCGCTATGAGGAGGTCGTCGCCCACGCCGCGCGCTCGCGCGGGGTCGATGGTGTGGTGTGCGGGCATATTCACAGCGCCGAGATGCGCGAGATCGAGGGCACCGAATATTATAACGACGGCGACTGGGTCGAAGGCTGCACCGCGCTCGTCGAACATCACGACGGCACGATGGAAATCCTCCATTGGGCCGAAGAGGTCGCGAACCGCACCGCGCCGACGCCGCTGAAACTGCCCGCCCCGGCGCGCGCTGCATGAGAATCCTGATCGTCACCGACGCGTGGGAGCCGCAGGTCAACGGCGTCGTCCGCACATTGCAGGCGACGGTCGGCGAACTGCGCGCCGCGGGGCATGAGGTCGGGGTCATTTCGCCCGACCTGTTCCGTTCGCTCCCCTGCCCCTCCTATCCAGAAATCCGGCTCGCGCTGGCGGGCCGACGCAAGGTCGGGCGGCATATTCGCGTTTTCGCGCCGCAGGCGATCCATATCTCGACCGAAGGGCCGCTCGGCATGGCGGCGCGGCGCTGGTGCCTGACGAACAATTTTCCGTTCACCACCGCCTATCACACGCGCTTCCCCGAATATGTCGCGGCGCGGCTGCCCGTCTCACCCGCCTTCGTATGGCGCTTCATCCGCTGGTTTCACCGTCCGGCGCGGCACATCATGGTCGCGACGCGCAGCCTGGCGCGCGAACTCGCCGACCAGAGCCTCAGCCAGACGATGATGTGGGAGCGCGGGGTCGACCACGAGCTGTTCCGCCCCGATCGCGCGCCGCACCCGGCCTATGCAGGGCTGGCGCGGCCGATCCAGCTTTATGTCGGGCGCGTCGCGGTCGAGAAGAATATCGGCGCCTTCCTCTCGACCGACCGGCCGGGCACGAAAGTCATCGTCGGCGAAGGCCCGGCGCTCGCCGAGTTGAAGGCGCAGCACCCCAAAGCCCTGTTCCTCGGCAAGCTCGGCGGCGAAGCACTGGCCTCGGCCTATTCGGGCGCCGACGTCTTCGTCTTTCCCAGCCGCACCGACACCTTCGGGCTCGTCATCATCGAGGCGATGAGCTGCGGAACGCCGGTCGCCGCCTATCCGGTGCCGGGCCCGGGCGACATCGTGACGGGCGGCGCGGGTGCGCTCGATGAAGACCTCGGCCGGGCGATCGACACGGCGCTCGCGTGCGACCGCGCCGACGCCGAAGCGCTCGGCGCGCGGTACAGCTGGGCGAGCTGCACCGCGCAGTTCGCGAAGGCGCTGACCTTTGTTCCGTCGGAGCCGCTGCGCGAAGCCATCGCCGGTGCGCGGGTCGCTGTCTAGAAAGTCTTGCGCCACTCCAGCTCGATATAGCGGCCCAAGGGGTCGATATAGCCCGGCTGGTAGTTGAGCGGCACGCGGCCGTTCGCGTCGGTGATCTTGCGCTGCGCATCGAAGATATTGTCGACCGCAAGACGCAGGCGCGATCCTTTCAGGAACGGCAGCTTCTCGGTGAGCTTCGGCTTCTGACCCAGATCGACGAAGAAGCGCAGGTTGAAGGTCGCGAGGTCGCCGAACTTCAGGTCGCCCGCGGTACCGCCCGTCACCGTGCTGCCGCTGTCATATTTGGCGCTGAGCCGCACGCCCATGCCCTTGTTGAACAGACCGCCGTCGAGTTCGAACAGGTGGCGGTTGCTGCCGCCGCCGCTGCCCGTCGCCGACCCGTTCAAAAGGTCGAGTTCGGGCACGCCCGGGCGGATCAGCACTTTGTCGGTCAGCTTGATCGTGTGGTAAAGCGAGACCTGCCAGCGCCCGCCCTGCGGCCCGCCGAACATGCCGCCGGGACCGCCGCGGCCGCCGCGACCACCCATGCGCGGGCCGCCGCCGCCACGCCGACGCCCCTCACCGGCGCCCGATCCGCCGCCTTCGCGCGTGCCCGCGCCTTCGGGACGTGCGCCACCGGGACCACCCGCGCCGCGGCCGCGCTGTTCCTGCTGGCCGAAACTCTTGCCGAAATTGAGGCCCCAGCGGATCTGCGAATTTTCGACCCGGTCGAAATTGACCGGCCGCTGGTCGAGCGCGAGCAAAACGCCGTTCGCGTCGCGCGTCACGCGATCGGGGAAGGCCGCTTCGATCTCGGGGGTCAGCAACGGAAAGCTGTTCGCGGTGTCATAGCTTTTGTTGCTGTTGTAATTGACCGAGACATTCAGCCCCTCGAGCATCGGCGGCGACCAGTTGAGCCCGAACTTCAAATCGCGGCGCTGTTCGGCGAGCAGGAACGGGTTGCCGCCCGTCGTCGTCGTGATCTGCACCGTCTGGCCGGTCGCAAAGTCGTAATAGGTGACCGCGGGCGTCACCAGCGGCGCGGCGCCGAGCTGCTGGATGCCGGGCGCCGCCTCGTCCTGATTAAAGCTTGCGATCAGCGAGAGATTGTCGGTCACGCCCCAGTTGACGTTCGCGCCCCAGCTCTTGAGCGCCTCGAAATCGCTCGGGTTCTGGACCTGTCCGCTCAGCGTCAGCGAGACGCGGCCGATATTGCCGACCTCATATTCAGGGTCGAGCAGCGGCACGGTCAGCGAGCCGAACACGCCCGGCAGGTCGCGCGCGAGATCGGTCGTCGTGATGCCACCCGCATTGTCCGACCGGCTGTCGAAACGCAGCCCCGAATAGCTGCCCGTCATCGACAGGCGGATCGGGCCGGCCCAGCCGTCGGTCACCGTTCCCGACAGGTTGGCGTTGCCGCCGAAGGTCTGCTGGCTGCTTTCGAACCGGTCGCGCGTTCCGCTGATGCGGTCGGTGAAAGTCAGCTGATCGGCGTCGGCATAATTGCTCGACAGCGACCAGCGCCAGTCGCCGAGCATGCCGTTGACGCTGGCGGTGGTGGTGAGGTTGCGGCTGCGGCTATCGCGTTCGAGCGGGTCGTCAACTCCGCCGACGCCCGGACCGAGCAGCGACAGGCTGTCGGTCTGGTCGAAACGCACGTTGATCGACGCGTCGGTCGTCTTGTTCAGGCTGCGCTGGATCGTCGCGTCGATCGAATATTCGTCCGAGGCACCGAGCAGGCTGCGCGCGGGTGCCTCGGCGGCCTGCGCCGGGTCGTCATAATCGAGATCCCGCTCACTTTCGAGCAGCATCGATTTATGTTCCCAGCCGGCGTTGACGTTGAGGCGTCCGTTTTCGCCGATCGCGAGGAAGCTCGGCTGGATCTCGCTCTGGAAACGGCCGCCCTGCGTCGGGATGCCGCCTTCGCCCTCGACCGCAATCTGGCGGAAATTGGGCTTGAGCACCATGTTGACGACACGCTCGTCGGCCGAATAGCCATATTGCAGCGCGACTTCCTCGGGGAACACCTCGACCTTCGCGATCGCTTCGGGGGGCAGGTTGCGCACTTCGCCGAAACCGCCGATGCGGCGGCCGTTGACGAGGATGATCGGCCGCCCGCCGCCGCGCCCGCGGCCCGAGCGCGTCTGCGGCGCGAGCGCATCGAGCAGTTCGGAGACGTTCGATACGCCATAGCTCGCGATCGCCGCCTCATCGAGTTCGGCCTCGGCCTTGATGTCGGTGTCGAGCTGGCCTGCGAGGCGCGGCGCGGTGACGACGATCTCGTCCTCGCTGTAGTCGTCATAGGCATCCTCGACCGTTTCGGGCGCGGCGGGGGCCGCTTCTGCCGGCTGTTCGGCGACCGCGGCGGCTGCCGGAGGACCGATCGGCGCCTCGGCCATCGCGGGCAGCGCGAACGATGCGCCTGCGGCGAGCAGGGCGGCGCGTGCGGAAATGGTCAGGCGGATGTTATTCATTGGGGGAGAACCTTTGTTTCTTTTCTGTCTTCGTTTTTTTCTTCGCATGAGAGCGCTTAACCCTCGATGACGCCGCGCTTTGTTCGCGGTTCATTTATGTCGCGCAATTGTCGCAACAATGTGTCGATGCCCATGCCTGTTCGATAGGCCGTCCATATCGACCGCTGGACAGCATGAGCCTTCGCCCTTATCGGCCACCCATGCCGACTCCAGACTCTTCCGCTCCGCCCGAATCCATCCTGATCGTCGATTTCGGCAGCCAGGTGACCCAGCTCATCGCCCGCCGCGTCCGCGAAGCCGGCGTGTATAGCGAGATCGTCCCGTTCAGCGCCGCCGAGGCCGCGCTCGAACGGATGAAGCCAAAGGGCGTGATCCTGTCGGGCTCGCCCGCATCGGTCCCCGCGGCCGGCAGCCCCCGCGCGCCGCAATCGATCTTCGATAGCGGCCTCCCCATCCTCGGCATCTGTTATGGTCAGCAGGTGATGAGCCAGCAGCTCGGCGGGCAGGTCGAACCCGGCGGCGCCGATGGCGAACGCGACGGCGAATTCGGCCGCGCCTTTCTGACCGTCACCGAGCCCTGCGTATTGTTCGACGGCCTGTGGGAGGTCGGCGAACGCCATCAGGTGTGGATGAGCCACGGCGACCGCGTGACCCAATTCGCCCCCGGCTTCCGCATCGTCGCGATCAGCGACGGCGCGCCCTTCGCGCTCATCGCCGACGACGAGCGCCGCTATTACGGCACGCAGTTCCACCCCGAAGTCGTCCACACCCCCGACGGCGCCAAGCTGATCGCCAATTTCGTCCGCCACGTCTGCGGTTGCAGCGGCGAATGGACGATGGCCGAATTCCGCGCGACCAAGATCGCCGAAATCCGCGCGCAGGTCGGCGACCAGCGCGTGCTGTGCGGCCTGTCGGGCGGCGTCGACAGCGCGGTCGCCGCGGTGCTGATCCACGAAGCAATCGGCGAGCAGCTCACCTGCGTCTTCGTCGACCATGGCCTGCTCCGCATGAACGAGCGCGAGCAGGTCGAGCGCCTGTTCCGCGACCATTACAACATCCCCCTCGTCGTAGTGGATGCCGAGGAACGCTTTATGAGCGGCCTCGCGGGCGTCACCGACCCCGAGAAGAAGCGCAAGTTCATCGGCGCCGAGTTCATCAACGTGTTCGAGGAAGAGGCGAAGAAGATCGGCGGCGCCGACTTCCTCGCGCAGGGCACGCTCTATCCCGACGTCATCGAAAGCGTCTCGTTCACCGGCGGGCCGAGCGTGACGATCAAGAGCCACCACAATGTCGGCGGCCTTCCCGAACGCATGAACATGAAGCTCGTCGAACCCTTGCGCGAACTGTTCAAGGACGAGGTGCGCCTCCTCGGCAAGGAACTTGGCCTTCCCGACATTTTCGTCGGCCGCCACCCCTTCCCCGGCCCCGGCCTCGCGATCCGCATCCCTGGCGAAGTGTCGAAGGAACGCTGCGACATTTTGCGCAAGGCCGATGCGGTCTATCTCGACGAGATCCGCAATGCGGGCCTTTATGACGCGATCTGGCAGGCGTTCGCGGTGCTGCTGCCCGTCAAGACCGTCGGCGTGATGGGCGACGGCCGCACCTACGATCATGTCTGCGCGCTGCGCGCCGTAACCTCGACCGACGGCATGACGGCGGACATCTATCCATTCGACGCAAGCTTCCTCAGCCGCTGCGCGACGCGCATCATCAACGAGGTACAGGGCATCAACCGCGTGGTGTACGACTATACGTCGAAACCGCCGGGCACGATCGAGTGGGAGTGACGGTATCAATCGATATCAATCGACTACAATCGGTGGGAGCACTTCGATTGCGCGACTATTTTATTTCAGATGACCCTAAGTAGCAGTAATCACTGACAAAGCTGACGTGACCCGTTCACTCTGTCGGTTTGACGGGCGCAGTTCTGCGTTGACGGATTTTGGGCGCTAGCGTCACCTTCGCGCGATCTTCCAGACTGCTTTGGCGACGATCAGCGATCCAAGCCTCAACCTCCTCCAAATCCACACCACACATCGCGGCGTGAGATTGAATCGACGCGGAAACTCGCCTCGTCTTTCCATCTCAAAAATGGTGCTGTCAGCCAAGGGAACGATGAGCTTGAGCTCGTGTCGGCGGATCATTCGGGGCAGTCCTGCGAATATCGCGCCGGCCCCTGAATTATTGACACGGTTTTCGGCAGAATGATCTTGGTAAGACATCATGACGATACGCACGCGATTAGGATTTTTTTGCCATAGTTTCCTTCGCGGAGGCCATTGATATGCCCTGCACTTCCGACAGCCTCACTGACGCAATTGGGCGCCACCGAGCCGTTGCACGATCATGGCAGCCCCCACGCCCATAGCCCCCGTCAAGACGACCATTCCATAACGCCCGTTGCAGGCATCGAGGGCGTCGAGCAGCGTCGACGTCAGAATCGCGCCGCTGGCGCCCATCGGATGCCCCTTCGCCAGATGCCCGCCGCCGACATTGACGCACGACGGATCGGCGTCGCGGTCGCGGAGGAATTTGGCGATGGTGACGGCAAAGGCCTCCATGAATTCGATCCGGTCGAGATCCGCGAGACCAAGGCCGGCGCGCGCGAGCACCTTGTCCATCGCGGCGAAGCCAGCGGTCAGCGAGGCGGCCGGATCGCCGCCGCTTTCGGCAAAGGCGATCACGCGCGCGCGCGGGGCGGGGCCGAGCCCTTCGGCGCCAACGAGCGCGAGGCCCGCGCCGTCGCAGATCGGCGGGGCGTGGGCGATGCTGTGGAGCGGCTCGAAGGTCGCGCCGTCGAGCGCGCCGGCATATTGCGGCTGCAGGTCGCCGAAGGCAGGCGGCGCGGCGGCGAGCGATTCGGCCGTCGTCTGCGGCCGGATGCATTCCTCGCCGGTCAGCGCGCCGGTCGCGATGCGCGAATGCTGCAAGCGCGGGTCGGCATCCGCTGCCGCCGCCTTTTGCTGCGAGGCGAGAGCAACCGCGTCGAGCTCGGCGCGGATGATGCCTTCGGCGTTCGCGAGCCGGTCGGCGGCGAGCACCGGCGGGACAAAGCGTGCGCGGGCCGGCAGGCTATCGTCGTCATAATAGGCCGCGCGGTCGCCCAGAAACGGGCTCCGGCTCATCGATTCGATCCCGCCCGCGAGGATGCACGTGGCTTCGCCGCTCGCGACCTTTGCGACCGCTTGACCGATCGCCGACAGCCCCGATGCGCAATAATTGTTGATGCTGTGCGCCGCCGTCGTGTCGGGCAGGCCCGCATGGAGCTTTGACACCAGCGCGATATGCCCGCCCTGCGCGCCGCTTTGCGTGACGCAGCCGAGGAGCAGCGCATCGGGATTGGCCGCGACATTGCCGCAGCGCGCCGCGAGCGCCGCCGCCTGCTGGCGCACGAGTTCCTGCGGGGTCAGCGCGGCGAGACCGCCATCGGGCCGCGCCTTGCCGCGCGGTGTCCGCACCGCGTCATAGAGATAGACGCTGGTCAAGAATCAGACGCCGACGACGAAGCTGACCGCGGTCGTTGCGCTGCCGCCGACGTTGAAGGTCGCGAAATTGCGCGCACCCTCGACCTGATAATCGCCGGCGTTGCCGGTGACCTGGCGCCAGCTGTCGAGCAGCATCCGAACTCCCGTCGCGCCGACCGGATGGCCGAGCCCGATCAGCCCGCCTGACGGATTGACCGGCAGCTTCCCACCCAAGGCAATCGTGCCATCCTCGACCGCACGCCAGCTTTCGCCCGGCGGCGTGATGCCGAAATGGTCGATCGCCATATATTCGGTGATCGAGAAACAGTCGTGCACCTCGACCCCGTCGCACGCATAGACGTCGGGCATTTCGGCGCGGCGCAGCGCATCCATCATCGCCTTGCGCACGCTCGGGAAGACATAGGGCGCACCGCGGCTTCCCGCGACCTTGGTCGAGTAAAGCAAAGGCGCGGTCGAATGGCCCCAGCCCTTGATGCGCGGGATCGCGTCGACAGAAATGCCGCGCCGCTTCGCATAGGCTTCGGCAACCGCGCGCGAGGCGAGGAAGATCGCCGCGGCGCCGTCGGTGACCTGGCCGCAGTCGGATTTGCGCAGGCTTCCCTCGATTAGCGGATTGACCTCGTCATTCTCGCCGAGATGATCGTCAGTGACCGCCCAGCCGCGCGTCTGCGAGTTCGGGTTCTTCTTCGCATTGGCGAAATTATTCGCCGAAATGCCACGCAGATGGGCGTGGTCGAGCCCGAAGCGTTCGTCATATTCCTCGGCGACGCGCGCGAACATATACGGCCAGACGTAGCGCGCCTCCTGCGCTTCACGCCCTGCCCAGGCCGCGGCACCAAGATATTCGGCGGCGCGCTGGCCGGGGACGTTGCGCATCAGCTCGATGCCGAGCACGAGCGCGAGGCCGTAGCGCTCGGCCTCGATCTCCGCGGCGGCGGCGAGGATCGCGATGCTGCCCGACGCGCAGGCGGCCTCATGCCGCGACGCCGGAACGCCCGCGAGATCGGGATGGACATGGCCGAAGAAGCCGCCGAGCTGGCCTTGCCCCGCGAACAACTCGCCGACGAAATTGCCGACATGCGCGGTTTCGACCTCTTTCGGCTCGATGCCCGTCGCGACGAAGGCGGCCTCGGCGACCTCGCGGAACAGCTCGAACAATCCGCCGCCTTCGCGCTCGAGGTTGCGCGCAAAGTCGGTCTGGGCGCCGCCCAGGATGAAGACGTCCTTGGCCATGTCAGGCCTCCTTTTCGAGAGTGGCGAGCGCCATTTCGCGCACGTCGCTACGCATCACCTTGTTGGTGACGTTGCGCGGCAGCGCGTCGAAGCGGAACAGTCGCTCGGGCAGCTTGAAGACCGCGAGATCCTTTTCGCGGAGATAGTCGGCGACCTCGCCGATCCCGACATCGCCCAGCCCACGCGGAACATAGGCGAGGCCGATGCGCTCGCCCATCACCGGGTCGGGGAGCGAGAAGGTGCAGGCTTCGGCGAGCAAAGGATGGCCGCCGAGCAGCTGGTCGATTTCCTCGGGCGAGATGTTGACCCCGCCACGGATGATGAGATCCTTGCAGCGCCCGACGAAGCGATAGAAATCGCCGCCTTCGGCGATCTCGAACAGGTCGCCGGTGCGGAACCAGCCGTCGCCGGTGAAAGCTTCGGCGGTGCGTTCGGGGGCGTTGTGATAGCCCTCGAACAAGGTCGGGCCGCGGATCTGGAGTTCGCCGGATACGCCATCTTCCTCGATCGGATCGCCCCCATTTGGCGGCACCAGCCGGCTCTCGATATTATACGCCCGCCCCTCGCCATAGGGCGGGGCGTATCGGCCGCGGCGCGGGAACAGGCTCGCGCGCTTGTCGGGATCGGGCATGTCGCCCTCGCCGGTGATGAAGCTCATCCCCTCGTTCGACCCGAAGACGTTGACGATGATGATCCCGAGCTTTTCCTGAAAGCCGCGCACCATCGCGGGCGCGAGCGGCGCCGAGCCCGAGGCGATGACGCGCAGGCTCGACAAGTCGACCGACGCAAGCAAGGCCTCATTCTGCAGCAGCATGTTGAGCACCGCGGGCGGCGCGATCGTCAGGCTCGGCCGCTCGGTCGCGATCTGCTTGAGGTAGACGCCGGGGTCGAAGGGATGATGGAGCACCATCGTCCCCGCGCTCGTCAGCCAGCACATGGTGATGCCGCCGATGCTCGCCATATTGATCAGCGGGAAGGGGTTGAGCAGCACGTCGCCCGGCCCGACCTTCATCGCCTCATAGCCCGCCCCCGCGACCGCGATCCAGTGATTGTGACTGCGCGGCACGCCCTTCGGGACGCCGGTGGTGCCCGACGTCCAGCAGATGGTGAAGATGTCGTCGGCGTCGACCTGGTTCGCCGCGACATGCGCCGCGAGGCTCGCTTCGTCTCCCCTGGCGACCGAGAGGTCGAGCGCATCCACCGGCGGGTTCGGGCCGAAAGTCAACAGCCGGATGCCGTCGAGTAGCGGTGCCGCGACGCCGACATGGTCGCAGCCCTTGACCTGCGTCGCACAGACGAACGCCTTGGGTTCGACGACGCCGATCATGGCTTTCAGCTCGTGGCTGCGATACTGCACCGCCGCCGGGCTGACGATCGCGCCGATCTGTGCGGCGGCGAAATAGAGCGCAACGAACTCGCTGATGTTGGGCAATTGGACGAGCAGCACGTCATCCTTGCCGATCCCTGCGACGACCAGAGCGCCAGCCAGCCGGTCAATTTCGGCCTCGAGTTCAGCATAGGTCAGACGTTGCGGTTCGCCGAAGGCAAAGTCGCCGCGATTGGGTGCATCGACCAGCGCCAGCCGATCGGGATGCGCCACCGCGTTGGCGAAAAACAGGTCGGCGAAACTCTTGTCGCCCCACCAGCCGCTTTCGCGATGCTGTCGCCGTTTATCCTCTCCCGCGGCGATCATGTCAGGCGGCCAGCACGCTGTTGTCGCCCATGCCGATATCGTCGCCGGACGCCCAGACGGTGTGCGTTCCCGAACAGATGCGCTCGGGCAGGATGATCCGGCACACCGGCCCCGCCGCGACATTCTTGGCGTCGATCAGCACGCATTCGGATGTGTCGGTCTCAAGGTCGGCGATGAAGGAGACGAGATAGCCGTCGTCCTCGTCCTTCGCATCGATCCGCGGCGCGAAGGGGGCCTCGCTGCCGAAGCGGCCGGGGCCGAATTCATAGGATTCGCTCGTGCGGGCGTTGAGGTCGTGCTTCACCAGCCCGCGGAACAGGAACCAGCCCGGCTCGGGGATCGCGCTATAGGCGTAGCGATAGGGCTTGCCCGCATAGCGGTGGTTGAACATCCCGAATTCGAGGTCGCGGTCGTCGAGCCGCTCCTCGACTGTCTCGCCGGTCTTCAAATTGAAGCGCCAGCGGTGGAGGCGCGGCTTGAGCAGCCCCTGGTCGAGATACGCCATCATCCGCTCGAGCCCCTCGGGCGCGTTCGGATAGGATTTGGGCATCGGCTCTTCCTGATAATAGCCGTCGAGGATGATCTCGTCCCCTTCCTCCCATGCGTTGAGCCAGTGGAGGGTGTAGGTCGGCTCGGCCGTAAACCAGCGAATATCCTCGGGCTGCCCGTGCCGCGGGATGATCGCAAAGCGCGTCTTTTCGTCGGGGTGGAACTGGACGACGTGCAGATTCCGCTCGAGCAGCTCCTCGTTCCAGTAGAGCGGCATGTCGTTGAGGATCGTGTAATTCTTGGTGAACGCCATGTCGTGCGGCAGGCGCGGCCCGGCGAGCGGGATCGGGATATAATGTTTGAGCCTGTTGTCCGCGCCGACGACGCCATAATGCATGAAGGGCGCGTGCTTCGAATAGTTGAAGAACATCAGCTCCCCGGTCGCGAGGTCGACCTTGCAATGCGCCGAAATGCCGTCGAGCGGCACCCAGCTTTCGGTGCCGAACTGTTCGAGCGTGAACGGGTCGAGCCGATAGGCTTCGCCGCACTGGTAGAAGGTCGAGATGATCCGGCCCGCGTGGATCGCGACGTCGGTCGACGATGAATCCTTGAGCCACTCCTGCGCGCCCCAGCCGTGGCGCGTCGATTTGTGCGGCGGCTCCATCAGCCCCGCCCACAGCGAGCGGCCGGCTTCCTTCTCCGCCTCGAACCCCTTGGTGCGCACGAAGCGGCTGCGATAGCTTGCGCGCCCGTCCTTGAACGAGATCGAATGGATGAAGCCGTCGCCGTCGAAGGGGTGATAGCGGCCGATCGGCTCGTGAATCTGGTTTTCGCCGGTGCGCACGTAAACGCCGTCGATGTCGGTCGGGATATTGCCGATCACCTCGGCATCGCCATTGGCGAAGATCGCGTTCCATTCATTGTAGGTCGGCCGCCACGCGCCTTTCATATAAGGGTGGTCGTTCGGCTGGATCGTCGATGCGATCGTCTCGACAAGCTGGGCGGTCATGCGATGACTCCTTCGGCGGGGGCAAATCGCGGCCTTGCGGCGGCGGCATCATATTCGGAAACGAGGCGATCGACGATAGTCGCGACGGGTTCGACACCGCGCACCGCGCCGACACCTTGCCCGGCGGACCAGACATTCTTCCACGCCTTGGCATCGTCCTGCGCGTCGGAGAAGTTGGGACGCTTGTCCTCGGGCATGTTCGCGGGGTCATAACCCGCGGCGATCAGGCTCGATTTCAGCCAGTTGGCGGTCACACCGGTGATACCCTTTGAAGGAATAATGTCCTCGGCGCCGGCGGCGACGATCATGTCCTTGTAGCCCGGCACCGCCATGCTCTCGGCACAGGCGATCAGCGAGGTGCCGAGATAGGCGAAATCGGCGCCCAATATTTCGGCGGCACGGACCGCATGCCCCGTCGAGATCGCTCCGCCAAGCACGAGCGGCCCGTCCCAGAATTGCCGAACCTCCTCGACGAAGGCGAAGCCGGCGGTCGCGCCGGTGTGCCCGCCCGCGCCCGCGGCGACGAGCACCAGCCCGTCGACACCCGCGGCCGCCGCCTTGCGCGCAAAGCCCACCGAATTAACGTCAGCGAAGACGAGCCCGCCATAGGAATGGATTTCCTCGACCACCCGCGCCGGGCTGCCCAGCGCGGTGATGACGAGCGGCACCTTGTGCCGCACGACGCAGGCGAGATCGTCGGGCAACCGGCTGTTCGACGGATGGACGACCAGGTTCACCGCCCACGCCGCCGCCTCGGGATCGTTCGACAGCGCCGCATCGATCCGGCTCACCCAATCCTCAAGGTCGGCGGAGGTGCGCGCATTGGGCGCGGGGAAACTGCCGATCACGCCCGCGCGCGAGGCCGCGATCACCATCTCGGGGCTCGACACGAGGAACATCGGCGCCGCGATCGCGGGCAGGCGCAAATTGCGCGTTAGCGCTGGTGGAAGGCCGTGTCCCGGCAAGGTCAATCCTCTCTCAAATTATCTGACTTGCATAGTGATACTTAAAGCCCTTATGAGTCGCAAGGCAAGAAAAACATCGCGGCGGTGGTCGCCAAGACGATGGTGCGTGGGAGGACCCTATGAAGAGCTATTTTGTCGCGCTGCTTACCGCATCGGCACTCGCCAGCCCTGGCATCGCTTTCGCTCAGGACGCAGCGCCTGCCTCCGAATCCACCGAGGATCAGGGCGGGCTCGAGGAAATCATCGTTACCGCGCAAAAGCGCGCCGAAGGCCTGTCCGACGTGCCGATCTCGATCTCGGCGGTCAGCGGAAAGCAGGTCGAAAGCTATGGCCAGACCAACCTCGAACAGATTTCGTCATCGGTCCCGAATCTGAAGATCACCCAGACCGCGATCGCCAACCGCATCGCGATTCGCGGCATCGCCTCGGGCGACAACAAGGGCTTCGAACAGTCGGTCGCGATGTTCGTCGACGGCGTCTATTACGGCCGCGACCAGCTCTCGCGCCTGCCGCTGATCGACATGGAGCGCGTCGAGGTGCTGCGCGGGCCGCAGCCGACCCTGTTCGGCAAGAATGCGATCGCCGGCGCGGTGAACATCACGACGCGCAGTCCGACCGACGAATTCGAAGGCTCGGTGACCGGCCTCTATGAATTCAACCACAAGGAATTCCAGCTCAACGGCGTACTCTCCGGTCCGCTGAGCGACGGCGTCGAGGCGCGCGTCGTCGGTTATTATCGGACCATGGACGGCTATTTCTATAACCAGAAGCTGGACCGCGACGAGCCGAGCGTTGACGAGAAATATGTTCGCGGCAAGATCGAGTTCGACAAGGGCGGGCCGTTCGCCGCCGAACTCAAGCTCGAATATGCCGACTTCGAGGCGAAGGGACAGCCGCGCGACGTGTTCGGCGCGGTCGGCAACTACAATACCGTCTTCCAGGGGCCGTTCTTCGTCAGCACGAACCCCGATTATGTCCGCGAGGACAATGGCTATGAAAGCCGCAACAAGGTGTTCGGCGCGACACTGAACGCCGACCTCGAAATCGGCGAACATACGCTGACCTCGATCAGTTCGCTGCTCGACTACAAGACACGCGAGATCGTCGACGTCGATTTTTCGGGGATCAGCTTCCTCGACGGCACGAACCTGCGCGAGGATTATCGCCAATATTCGCAGGAACTCCGCCTGGCCTCCCCCGGCGGCGAGACGTTCAACTATATCGGCGGCGTCTATTACCAGCATGCGAAGCTCGACGTGCAGGACTTCACGCGGTTCAACCCGACCTTCCTCGCGCTCGGCGCGCCGTTCAGCGCGCTCGGCGACACGCGCAACGACCGCGACTATGCGCAGAAATCGGACCTGATCTCTGCCTTTGCGCAGGGCGAACTATCGGTGACCGACCAGCTTCGCATCACCGCCGGCGCACGCTTCAACCATGAGAAGAAGAGCGGCCGCCGCACGCTCGCCATCGTCAAGGGGCCGCTCAGCACCGCGCCGTTGCCGGTCGTCACCGCGGTGTTCCGCGCGCTCAATATCGAGGCGCACAGCGTCTCGGGCAAATTGAGCGAGGACAGCTTCAACCCGATGGTCAACGTCCAGTATGACGCCACCGATGATTTGATGCTCTATGCGTCCTTTGCCCGCGGCACGAAAGCGGGCGGCTTCGACATTCGTTCGAACTCGCTGCCGACTTCGACGACGGTGGCGAAACCTGGTGCCTTCATGTTCGAGGATGAGAGCGCCGACAATTTCGAGGCGGGGCTGAAATACAAGGGGCGCAATATCGCCTTCAACCTGTCGCTCTATCGCACCAAATACAAGGATCTGCAGGTCAACATCTTCGACGGCACGCTCAATTTCAACGTCCGCAACGCCGCCGCCGCGACGACACAGGGGGTCGAGGCCGATTTTCGCGCCGCGATCGCCGACGGGCTGACGATCAGCGGCGCGGTCGCCTACCTCGACTTCAAATTCACCAACTTCACCGACGGTCAGTGCTTCTATTTGCAGGCGCCGGGGCCGAACGGCTTCTGCGACTATTCGGGCAAGCGCAACGCGCTCAGCCCCAAATGGTCGGGCAATTTGAACGTCGACTATACGACGCCGGTGACGAGCGACATCAAGGTGGCATTCAACGTCAACGCCGACTTCTCCTCCTCCTATATTGCCGCGGCGAACCTCGATCCGCGCACCCATCAGGATGGGTATGTGAAGCTCGGTGCACGGCTCGCGCTGGCGCAGCTCGACGATCGCTGGGAAGTGGCGCTGATCGGGCGCAACCTCACCAACCAGCGCATCCTGCAGACCGGAAGCGCGATGCCGCTGGCGACGACGATCACGCGCGGCGCGGGCAACGCCTATAATGGCATCGTCGACCGGCCGCGCACGATCGCGGTGCAGCTGACCGGGCGCTTCTGATGGCGGGCGGGAGGGCGGAGGCTCCGCCCTCCCCCTCCCGGCGCACGCCTTGTCGATGCACCCGTCCTGGTTTAGGGGCATGGCGACGCAAGGGATGGCTTTGGCTTGAAACACGACCGCACGATCAGGGCCTGTTCGATCTGGCGCGCGCTGGAGGTGGTCGGCGACGTTCCCGTCCTGCTTATCATGGAACAGGCGTTTCTGGGTGTGCATGGCTTTGACGAATTCGTCGCGCGCACGGGGCTTGCCCGCTCGGTCGTCAACGGCCGCCTCAAAAAGCTGGTCGAGGAAGATTGCCTGGCCAAGCAGCCCAAAAAGGGCGGACGCGGTTACCATTATATGCTCACGCCAAAGGGGCGCGACCAGTTTCCCAACGCACTGATGATGCTGCGTTGGCAGCATAAATGGGAAGCGGCGAGCCGCGATTTCCAGGTTCGGCTCTATCATGCCACCTGTGGCAGTGCGACCGAACCGGTCCCGGTCTGTCATTGCTGCCGCGCCGAAATCGACCCGCGCGACGTCGCATGGCGCGAGGGGCCGGGCCTGGTCCAGGTCACCCCCGCCTATGAACGCCGCCGCTTTTGCGGCGATGTCGGCAGTCGCCGACCGGGCGGCCGGCCCCTGGTCGACACGATGATCGAATTGTTCGGCGACCGCTGGGCGACCTTGGTCGTCCGCGCGATGTTCACCCGCATCAATCGCTTCGACGAGATTCAGCGCGATACGCTGATGGCCACAAACATCCTGACCGGCCGCCTGGACCGCCTCGTCAAGCAGGGCATTTTGTACGCCGCGCCCTATTCGGCGCACGCGGATCGCTTTGACTACCGTCTCACCGAAAAGGGCCGCGACCTCTACCCCGTGATCCTCGCGCTCCTGCAATGGGGCGACCGCTGGTTTTCCGACGAGCGCGGGCCGCCGGTCCTTTTGACCCACACCCCGTGCGGCAATGATCTCAAGATGGTCGTTGCGTGCAGCCATTGCGGCGACGAGCTTGCCCTGGGCAACAGCTCATTCGAAATTCAGGCGACCGGGCATCGCGCAAGCGGAGAATGTTAGGCCAAGGACAGGGCCTCATCATTTGTCAGCCGGGTCCATCGGGACCGACAAGATCGAGCCTGTCCGACCACGGGTCGTTTCCAGACCGCGCCGCGCCATCGGAGGCGAAGTCCATCACCTCGCCGCCACGAAAGCGGGGCCAGTCGGCGAGGCCAGGCCCGTTCGGATCTCCGGTTTTCACGAAGTTGACGACATAAGCGCTGATGGTCCGGGCGATCGCCCTGTCCCCGGCGATGGTCGCCGGGCCATATTTGGTGGCGACCGTATCGAGAAAATAGGGGATCTCGCTCGCGTGCGCCGCGCCCTTCGACCCCGCGCGCGCCGACTCGGCGACATAGGAAAAGCGATAGTGATAGGCGGGCTGCGCGGCCTCGGCGGCGCGTCCGGCGACATAGCGCGCCGGCTCGATCATGAACCTGTCGCCGCCGACCTTGAGCGCCACGTCGAAAAAGCTGCCGTCGCCCGCAGGATCATATATCGCCCGCGCCTTCGCGGCATTCGCGCCGAAACCGGCAAATATCTCCTCTTTCGACTTTGCGGCCACGAAACCGATATCGGCGCTTGTTGCGCCGATCATCACCGGCACCTTCGCCTGAAGGCCGCGGTCGAACATCGCCTCGACGCTTGCCGTCTGCGTCCGCCCGTCGGTGAACGGTCCCGACCAGGTCGGGGCGCCGGAGGGCGGCGCGAAGAGGCTCGCGAGATTGAGACCCGACACGATTTTTTCCGCCGGCAGGGCGCGGAGCCGCGCGAGCGCCGCCGCGTCGGTGCCGTCGATGCCGATGCTCTTCGCGAAATTCAGGCCGATCGCCTCGGCCGACGGGGCGCCCGGCAGGTCACGCGTCGCATCGCGCTGGAGGCCGGCGGTCCGCCCGCCACCCGACATGATGATGGCGCCATGAAACAGGTCGCGGACCGATGGCGAACCCAGCAGGTTCAGGACCGACATGCCGCCCGCCGATTCGCCCATGATCGTGACGCGGCCAGGATCGCCGCCGAACGCTGTGATATTGTCGCGGGTCCAACGAAGCGCGGCCTGTTGATCCATCAGCCCCCAATTGCCGGCCGGGCCTTCGCCGGCCGCCGGCAGCGCCGGATGCGCAAAGAAGCCGAAGCGGCCGACCCGGTAATTGAAGCTGACGAAGATCACTCCGGCGCGCGCGAGGGCGGCGCCGTCATAAACCGCTGGCGAAGATCCGCCATTCACGAACCCGCCGCCATAGATCCAGAAAAGGACCGGCAGCTTCCTGCCCTTCGCGTCGGCCGGCGCCCAGACATTGACGGTCAGGCAGTCTTCCGAGGGCGGCGTGCCGAGGGGGGCGGCATCGCTCGGGAACGGCAGCTGCATGCAGTCGTGCCCGAAGACGGTCGCATCGCGAACGCCTGCCCAGGGAATGACCGGCTGCGGCGCGCGCCAGCGGAGTGCGCCGACCGGCGGAGCCGCGAAAGGAATGCCGCGAAAGGTCGCGACATCCCCTTCGACCGAGCCTGCGACATTTCCGCCGGTCACCGGCACGACAGGCGCCTGCTGGGCAGCAGCCGGCAGGGCGGCTCCCAGCAAGGCAATGGCGGCGAATATCCTCATGGCCCGTTCTCCCTGTCGTTTGACGCCCGCTCCGGCCGCTAGAATTTGAAGCCGGCGCGAACGCCATAGGTTCGCGGATCGGCGAAGGTCGCGCTGGTGCCGTTCTGCGCCGACAGGTTCGACAGCGTGATCACATTCTCCAGATTTTTCGCATAGAGCTGGACATAATAGCGATCCTCAGCCGCCGTATAGGTCAACGCCAGATCGGTCTTGTGGAAGCTCGGCTGGCGGAACTGCACCGGAACGGCATAGTCGGTCAGGACATAGGAATCGCTGAGCCGGATGCGCGCATTCGCCTCGATGCGGCCGCCATTGCCCAGCTCGAGCGTGAAATTATAGCCCGCCGAGGCGGTGAGCGCCGGCGAGCGATCGAGATCGCGGCCGGCAAAATCGATCCCCGGCCGGGGGATGAAGCGATCGTAGCGCGCGTCGAGATAGTTGACGCCGAAATCGAAACGATGGTTCGGGTGCGGGTGCAGGCTGGCCTCGACCTCGATCCCGTCGACCTTCGCCGCGCCGGCGTTGGTCGTGATCTGGCATGGCCCGCCGCAGCTGTTCGACTGGAAGCTCAGCTGCAGCCCCTTATAGTCATAGTGAAACACCGAGGCGTTGAGGCGCACCGCACCGTCGGCAAAGCGCGTTTTGATCCCGCCTTCATAGGCAGTGAGCGTTTCGGGGTCATAATAGAGAATGTCGGCCGGCAGCGCGCATCCCGTGGCCGTGCCCGCTTCGCAGCCATCGTTGAACCCGCCGGCCTTGTAGCCGGTCGAGACGGTCGCATAGAGCAATGTATCGCCGAAATCATAGTCGACGCCGGCACGCCAGGTCACCTTGCTGAAGGTGCGGCGCGCATTGTTCTGCTGCGTCGGGATCTGCCCCACCGGCGCCGGGAAGATAATCACGGTCTGCCCGACGCGCGACTTGAGGTCGTGCGAATAGCGGACGCCACCGGTCAGCTTGAGCCCGGGAACCAGTTCATAGCTGAGCTGCCCGAACACCGCCTTGGACTCGGCGATCGTCGGATCCTGCGGAAAGCCATAGGCGAGCGCGCCGGGAACGAAGGGCGGGTTGAGGATGAAGGCCCCGATCCCTGACTTTTCCTTGAAATAATAGCCGCCGACCTGGCCGGTGAGCGGGCCGTCATTGTCGAAGGCGAAGCGCAGTTCCTGCGAATTCTGCCAATATTCGCCATCGAACACGCCGACAAAGGCGGTGGGCAAACCGAAATCCTGCGGCCCGCCTTCGTGACGCTCCAGCTCGCGGTAGCTGCCAAGATAGGTCATGGTCACCGGTCCGAACGCCCAGTTGAGCTCGGCCGAAACGCCCCACGTATCATTGTCGGTAAACGACGGCGTGCCGTCATTGTGCAGACGCATCCGCTGACGCGTCGATCCGAGGTCGACATATTGCGGCTGCCCACCCGGCGTGAAAGGCCGCGTGAAGAAATTGGTCAGGCGGACGCTGTGCGCCGGACGCCCCTTGATCCGGCTATAGTCGCCCTTGACGAGAAGGCTGACGTCGGGGCCGAGCTCGAGCAGCGCCGACAGGCGGGCCGACAAATTGTTCTTGGCGGGGTCGAGCTTGAAGGGCGACGTCGGCGACTGGATCACGAAACTGTCGCGGCGGTCGTAATTGACCGCTCCGCGCAGCGCGAAACCGCTGGTGACCGGCACATTGACCATCGCCGTTGCCTGGATGGCGTCGAAATTGCCATAGGCGGCGTCGAACGACGCCGCAAAATGGTCGAGAGGACGCGCCGAAATCACCTGCACCGCCCCCGCGGTCGTGTTGCGCCCGAACAGCGTTCCCTGCGGCCCGCGCAGCACCTCGACCCGCTCGATGTCGAAGAAGCTGACCTCCTGCGCCTGCGGCCGCGCGATATAGACGCCGTCGAGCAGGAAAGCGGCCGAGGGGTCGCCCTTCTCCGTACCGTCGGTGCTGGTCACGCCGCGGATCGTGATCTGAAGCCCGTTGGCGCGGTCGATCGACAGGTTGGGAACCACGTCGGCGAGCTGCGTCGGGTTGGAAATGCCCGCGTCGCGCAGCCCTTCCGCGCCGATCGCCGTCAAAGCGATCGGCGTTTTCGACGCCAGTGTTTCGGTGCGCGTCGCCGTCACGACAATGTCGCCGTCCTGCGGCGTTTCCTGCCCTTGAGCGAATGTGGGCGACGCGATGAGTGCGGCGGTGACGCAAAGATGAATTCGCAGACGATGTGCCATTGGCTCTCTCCCTCCTGTTTTATCTATGAACTCGATTACAGTTCACGTTTTCTAAGGGTAAAACCGATGTCTTTGGCAGAGTCAAGTAATCGATTACAAATCTATCTCGAATCGTCACATTTTCATGTTTGATAACGTTATCATTTAGACCTCACGTATGAAGCATCTCCAGCGGCGGCTCAGCCTCTGTCAGCGCCTCCGGCAAAGTCGTCGAACGCCCGGTCGGTCACGCGGATGATGCGGTCGGCGATGAACCTGGCGCCCTCGCGCGCGCCATCCTCGGGATGCTTCAGGCAGCATTCCCATTCGAGCACCGCCCAGCCCGGGAAATCATATTGCGCGAGCTTGGAGAAGATCGTGCGGAAATCGATCTGGCCATCGCCCAGCGAGCGGAAGCGTCCGGGGCGGTCGATCCAGTCCTGATACCCGCCATAGACCCCCGACCGGCCGCTCGGCCGGAACTCGGCGTCCTTCACATGGAACGCCTTGATGCGTTCGTGATAGAGATCGATGAAGGCGAGATAGTCGAGCTGCTGGAGCAGGAAGTGGCTCGGGTCATAGAGGATGTTCGCACGCGGGTGATCGTCAACGGCGGCAAGGAAGCGTTCGAAAGTCGCGCCGTCGTGGAGATCCTCGCCCGGATGGATCTCATAGGCGACATCGACCCCGACATCGTCGAAGGCGTCGAGGATCGGACGCCAGCGGCGCGCGAGTTCGGCGAAGGCCTCGTCAATCATCCCCGCCGGACGCTGCGGCCAGGGATAGAAATTCGCCCACGCGAGCGTGCCCGAGAAGGTGACATGCGTATCGAGCCCGAGATTGCGGCTCGCCTTCGCGGCGAGCAGCAGCTGTTCGGTCGCCCATTGCCGGCGCGCCTCGGGCTTGCCGTGCAGATGCGCGGGCGCGAAGGCATCGAACAGCCGGTCCTGCGCCGGATCGACTGCGATCAGCTGCCCTTGCAGGTGTGTCGACAGCTCAGTGATCGCGAGGCCATGTTCGGCGAGCGTGCCGGCCAGCTCGTCGCAATAGTCGCGGCTCTCCGCCGCAAGCTCGAGGTTCACCAGCCGTCCGCCGGTAGGAAGCTGGAGCCCCTTGTAGCCGAACCCCGCCGCCCAGCCCGCCATACCGGCGAGGCTGTCAAAGGGTGCCTCGTCGCTCTCGAACTGTGCCAGAAAGATCGCGGGGCCTTTTATCGTTCGCATGGAAATCCTTTCGGAGGGGAGGGTCAGTTATGCCGCCCGGTTTCTTCGACCGGTTGCCATGTGCCGCCTTGTGCCGAAGACCGGAGCGCGGCGTCGACGAAGCGCAGCCCGCGCACGCCGTCTTCGATCCCGGAAAGCGGCGTTTGCGCGATCGGCGTCGCGGTGCGGATCGCGCCGGCGAAATCGCGGTAGATGTTCGCGAACGCCTCGATGAAGCCTTCGGGATGACCCGCGGGCAACCGCGTTGCCACCGCGGCGAACGGACCGAGCCAGGGCCCGCCGGCGCTGACGATCTCGTCGGGACGGTCGGGCCAGCGCAGATAGAGATTCTGGCTGTCGGCGTGCGACCATTGCAACCCGCCGCGATCACCCCAGATGCTGAGGCGCAGGTCGTTCCGCGCGCCCGCAGCGATCTGCGTCGCCGCGACAAAGCCCCGCGCGCCGCCGGCAAAGCGAAGCAGCAGCGTCGCATCGTCGTCGATCCGGCGGCCCGGCACAACCGCGACGAGATCGGCGAGCAGATGGTCGATCCGCTCGCCCGATACATATTCGGCAAGGTTGAGGGCATGGACACCGATGTCCGAAATGCAGCCGCCGACGCCCGTGCGGGCGGGATCGGTGCGCCAGCCCGCCTGTTTGTTGTCGCCATGCTCGACCGGATCGGCCAGCCAGCCTTGCGGATATTCGACATGGACCCGGCGAATGCGCCCAAGGTCGCCACGCGCGACGCGCTCGCGCGCCTCGCGAACCAGCGGATAGCCGGTGTAGGTGTAGGTCATAGCATAGAGCGCGTTTGACGCGGCGACATGGCGCTGCAACGCCAGCGCCTCGCCCAGTGTCGCGGTCGCGGGCTTGTCGCTGATCACATGCACGCCCGCCGCGAGCGCGGCGGCGGCGATCGGAAGATGCGTGTTGTTGGGGGTCGTGATGGCAACGAAGGCGATGCCGTCCGGGCGCTGCGCCTCCGCGGCAAGCATGGCCGCGACGTCGGGATAGGCGCGATCAGAATCGATGCCATATCCCGCCGCCGCCGTCAGCGAACGCGCATGATCGCGGCTGAACACCCCCGCGCGCAGGCGTATCGCGCCGTCGAGTTCGGCCGCCATGCGGTGCACCGGCCCGATAAACGAGCCGGGGCCGCCGCCGACCATCGCCATGGCGAGGGGCCGGCTGGCGACGGTCATGCCTCGCTCCGCGCCGCGGCGAGCGTAACGGGCGCATAGCCCCCACGCGACCGGAAGAAGAGGATCAGCGCGAGATAGATTGCGAGCATCATCACCGGCAGCAGCGCGACTTCGCGCAGCGCCCCCTTCTTGCCCTCGACGACCACCGTCTCGATCGCCTGCCGTTCGGTTTCGGGTGCTCGTGCGACCGACGCCGCGTCGAGCGCGCGGTACGAGCCGAACACACCCTGCTTCGGCGCCGACAAATGGGTGTCGGCGAGCCGCGTTTCGTGCGCCCGGTCATAGGCTGCGAGCCCCGCCGCGGTCGAACGGTCCTGGATCGTGCCGAGCAGGCTCGCGCCGACGATTCCGGCCGCGAGCATCCCCGCGCCCGCCATGACGTTCACCGTCACCGCGCCGCCCTTGGGAAAACGCTCCGACGCGACGGCAAGGCTGGTGCCCCAGAAGAAGCTCTTGCCGATGCCATAGAGCGTGGCCGCCGCGAGCAGCGCCGCGCCGCTCGATCCCGCCATCCAGAACAGGCCGATCGCGGCGAGCGCCGACGCGATTGCCAGCGTTCCGAGCGGGGTGGCGACGCGCACGATCGATCCCGCGAACAGGCGGATCACGAAAACGATCGCGGCGGTATAGACGAGTACCCAGCCCGCCTCGATCCCCCAGCGTGCCAGTTCGGGTTCCATCAGCGAGACGATCCAGCTGTCGGTGCTGAGCTCGGTGATCGCGAGCGGGATCATCACGAGCACGAGGACAATATAGAGCGGATGCCCCGCCGAGCGGGCGTAGAGGGCATAGAGCGCGGTCAGCGCCGCGACGGCGAAGACGACGAGCGTCCCGGGCAGGTCGGCGACCCGCCCGATCTCGACGCACATCAGCGACAGGATCACGAAGGCGCTGACGAAGCCCGCTTCCTTCAGCATCTCGCGATAGGAAACGCCCGCCGCGACGCGCTCGCTGACGGGGAAACGCTGCCCCCAGAGCGCGATCGCATAGATAAGGACGGGGACCGCCATGATCGCGGTCTTCGCGCGCCAGTCGACATGCGCGCCAAAGGCGATGGCGATCACCCCGCCCAGCATCAGCCCCAGCGGCCAGGCGGCGTGGAGCCGGTTGAGCCAGCGCGGCTTGTCCTCGCTGTAGAGCGTCGCGACGAGCGGATTGGCGGCGGCCTCGACCGCGCCGTTCCCCAGCGCCATGATGAAGGTGCCGGCATAGAGCGACCAATAGCCGCCCGCGGTTACCAATATGCCGAGCCCGACGATGTGGCAGACGGCCGCGAAACCGAAGGCGCGGCGAAATCCGATCCGGTCGATCACGAGACTGAGCAGCACGATGGTAATCGCGAAGGGCCACAGGCCGACACCCAGCAATTCGCCCTTCTGGGTTTCCGACAGACCAAAGGCCACACCCCATTCGTCGACGACCATCGCACGCAGCACGAAGCAGAAGGATGTCGCCGTGATGGCGGCGAAAGATATGCCGAAAAGCCGCCTCCGCGTATCAAAAGGTCCGATCACCAACCCCTCCCCCATTTTACGTATGTAATGGATTACATTATGCACAGTGGCGTTGAATCGCAAGGCCAATAATACTAAGCTTCCCAACGCTTTTCACGATGAGAGAACGTTTCCAAATGACGACAATTGCAGATGTGGCACGCGCGGCAGGTGTTTCGACCGCCACAGTGTCGCGCGCACTAAGCAACCCCGATGCGGTCAGCGAACCGCGGCGCAGCCAGGTGCTGCAGGCGGCGAAGGCGCTCGGCTATACGCCCAACTATGCCGCGCAGAGCCTGCGCACCACCCGGTCGCAGCGGATCATCCTGACCGTTCCCGACATCTCCAACCCCTTTTTCTCCGCGGTGATCCGCGGCGCCGAGGAGGCCGCGCTCGCCGCGCGTTACTCGCTGCTGATCGGCGACACGCATCACGACAGCGAGCGCGAGGAATATTATGCCGCAATGCTGACGCGCCGCGAGGCCGACGGCATGATCTTCCTCGGCCACCGGCTCGCGCCGACGATGGTCGCTCTGGTGGCCAAGCAGGGCGAGAAGGCGCCGATCGTCAACGGCTGCGAGTTCGAACCCGGCCTCAACGTCTCGAGCGTCCATATCGCCAATGCCGTCGCGGCGGCGGAGGCGATGCAGCATCTCTATGACCTCGGGCACCAGCGGATCGGCGTCATCACCGGCCCGCTGCTGAGCCCGATCAGCCGCGACCGGTTGAGCGGCGTTCAGGGCGCCGCGGCGGGGCAGCGCCTGTGGGACGAGGTACTGGTGCGGACGGGCGATTTCTCGGTCGATTCGGGCGAGGCGCTGACGCACGAACTGATGGCCGAGGCGGCGCCGCCGACCGCGATCTTCTGCTTCAGCGACGAAATGGCGATCGGCGCGATCGCGGCGCTTCGCGAACGCGGCCTCGATTGCCCGCGCGACGTTTCGGTCGTCGGTTTCGACGACATACGCTACGCCCGCGCCTTCCATCCCGCGCTCACCACGATCAGTCAGCCCAAGGAAACGATCGGGCGCAAGGCGGTCGAGATGCTGCTCGCGATCCTCTCCAAGAAGGCGGAGGGTCTCGCGTCGATCACCCTCCCCCACGAACTGGTGGTGCGCGAAAGCACGGCGCCGCCGCCCGCGCGCTGAGGCAGCGGCCAGCCCCTTCAGAGCTGGCCGGCCTTGAGCCGTTCGACCGCATGATTGGCGGCGCGTGCCGTCAACGCCATATAGGTCAGCGACGGATTCTGCGCCGCGGTCGACGTCATGCACGCGCCGTCGGTAACGAACAGGTTGGACACCTCGTGCGACTGGTTGAAGCCGTTCAGATAGGATGTCGTCGGATCGCGCCCCATGCGCGCCGTGCCCATTTCGTGGATCGCGAGGCCGCCGGGCGGTAGCGCCGTCCGGATCGCGCTCACGCCCACGGCGCCCGCCGCGGTCAGCATCGCCACCGCCTCTTTCGATATATCCTCGGCCATCAGCTTTTCGTTCGCGCCCCATTCGAACCGCGTGTTGAGGATAGGAATGCCCCATTTGTCCTTCTTCTGCGCATCAAGGCTCAGCCGGTTGTCGTAATTGGGCAGGCACTCGCCGAAGCCGGCGATATAGATGAACCACGGCCCCGGCTCGCGCAGCGATTGTTTCAGCGGCGCGCCGAAACCCGGCGTCATCGCGCCGCGCGTCCAGTTGGAGCGCGCGGCGGCGCCCTGCAGGCCATAGCCGCGCAGGAAGGGCGCATCCTTCTTTCCGACATTGCGGAAACGCGGCATGTAAAGGCCCGCGGGACGATTGCCGATCGGCTGGCTGTCGAGCATCCCGGGCACGATGCCAAAGGCGCCGCCGGTCATCAGATGGTCCATCAGATAATGACCGAGCACCCCGCTTCTGTTGCCGATACCGTCCGGATATTGCTCGCTCGTCGAGTTGAGCAGGATCTGCGTGGAGCCGAGCGTCGACGCGTTCAGAAAGACGATCCGCCCGCGATAGGTCGTGCGCGTTCCCTTGGCGGAATCGATGACCCGCACCCCCGACACCTTGCGCGTAGCGGGATCATGATCGAGCCCCTCGACGATCGCGTCGGTGACGATCGTCAGATTGCCCGTCGCTTCGGCGGCGGGAAGCGTCGAGCTGATCGAGCTGAAATAGGATCCGGTCGAACAGCCGCGCTGGCACGGCCCGCAATAATGGCACGCCGCGCGGTCGCCCAGATCCTGTGTCAGGATCGCCGACGGCGCGATCATCAGCCGCCGGTCGGGATAGGTTTTCGCGATCCCCTCGGCGACATGCGCCTCGCAGCGATTGAGCGGCATCCCCGGCTGGAAACGGCCGACCGGGGCCGTCGGCGCGTCATAGTCCGACTGCCCCGACACGCCGATGAAGCGTTCGACATGGTCGTACCAGGGGCGGATGTCTTCATAGCGGATCGGCCAGTCGACGCCGTGGCCGTCCTCGGCATTTTCGGTGAAGTTGATCGGACCCAGCCGCGGCGTGACGCGCCCCCAGGTGAGCGAGCGGCCGCCGAGATGATAGCCGCGGATCCAGCTGAACGGATGCTCGGCATCCTGCCCATAGGGATGCGCGCTGTCGTTCACGAAGAAATGGTCGGTCGACTCGCCAAAGGCGTAGCAGGTGCGCTGGATCGGATAGTCGCGCTCGTAGCGATGCCGGTCGCCGAGGTCGCGGAAGGGGAACTCCCACGCCGCCTTGTGCTCGCCGACATAATCTTCGGGCGTGATCGACCGCCCACGCTCGATGAGCAGAACCTTCAATCCCTTTTCGGTCAACTCCTTCGCGGCCCAGCCGCCCGAGATGCCCGAGCCGACGACGATCGCATCGAAATCCTGATTCGACATGGTGATGCTCCCGCTTAGTAGGCGCTGAAAGGCGACAGCGAATAGAGGATGAAGGAATCGGCGCGGTCACCCGGCTTGAACGGCGCGTCGGGCCGATATTCGTTCGGGACCATGTCGAGCCGCAGTTCGACCGATGCGCCGAGCTCGCTCGTATAATAGCCATAGACGGTGAGCCGCTTCATCAGCACCGCAAAGGGCGTGCGCGGCCGCACGCCGGCGCCGGGCGCCGCCATCGCCGCGCCGGCGGCAGCGAGCTGCTTGCCATAATAATCGTCCTTCGCGGCCTGCGCGAGTTCGGCGAACGGCTTCCCATGCGCTGCGCGCGCGCCGTCGCCAAAGGCGGCCATCCCGTCCATGAAGTGCGTCCGCTCGGCCGGGTTGAACCAGTCGGCCACCATCATTTCAATGAAGGCCGGCACACCCGCTGCCTTCGCCCCGCCGGTATCGGTCGCGGGAATGATCGTTTCGGCAATGTCGGCAATCAGCGCCCGCCGGTCCGGAGACCATGGCTCCGGCGCCGCCATGGCGGCGCGCGCGGCGGGGGTCACCAACCCGACACCGAGAAAGGCGGCAAGCTTGAGCAAATCGCGGCGACCGGTAAGGGCGTAGCCGGCAGTCTGGGCGGATGGCATTGACCTCTCCCTTGCTTATGTTATGATGATTGAGTAATCGATTGCAAATACCTATGCAAGAGGATAAATCGGCATAAATATACAAATGAAAGCCCCTACGGCGACGCTATATGTAATCATTTACATATGACACGACCGGGGAAAAAGAGGGATCGAGGATGAACAAGAAGGCTATGCCCGTGCGGCGGTTCGCCATCGCATCGGCGATTGCGACCGGCGCCCTGCTGTTCGCGGCACCCGGCGCAACCGGCGCCGACGCCCCCAACCCGAAAGCGCGCGTCGCGTTTCAGGCCTGCGCCGCCTGCCATTCGGACAAGGCCGGCGTGACCCGGCTCGGGCCCAGCCTCGCCGGCATCTTCGGCAAGCCCGCCGCGCAGGCGAAAGGCTTTCGCTATTCCCCCGCGCTCGCGAAGGCGAAGCTGCGCTGGGACCGCAAGACGCTCGACGCCTTCATCGCGAACCCCAAGGCGGTCGTTCCGGGCAATCGCATGAGCTACCCCGGCGTTTCGGATCCCGCCAAGCGCGCCGCGATCATCGACTATATGCAAGGCCTGCGCTGACACCGGCCAAACCGACAACGAGAATGAAAGGGACAGGATTATGAAGGGTCGCCACATCGCACCGCTCCTGATGATTTCGTCGGCCCTCGCCGCCGGGGGGGCCTCTGCCCACGACCATAGCGCGCACAAGAAGGCGCCCGCCGCCGCCCGGTGCCTTGGCCTGCCGGTCGAGAAGGTCGCGATCCAGACCTATGTCTTCGCCAGCACGGTCGCGAACATCCCTATCCCCGCCGAATGGGACACGATGCCCGTCGGCGAGAAGTTCGAGCGGCTCAAGCCATCCTTCGCCAAGCTCGCCGGCGCGAAGCCCGACCCGGCACGGCTCGAGTCGGTGCTCGAGCAGATTTCGGCGATCGGCTATCGCAATATCGAGGGGATGGACCTGATCGGCGGCAGCGACCCGGCCGCTTATGCAAAATTGCTCAAGGACAACGGCCTGCAGGCGGTGGCGAGCCACGCATCGTTCGACAAGGCCAAATGGCCCGCGACTCTCGCCGCCGCAAAGGCGCGCGGGCAACGCTTCATCGGTTCGGGCGGGTTCGGCCAGCCCGGGCTCGACACGCTCGACCATGTCCTCGAAACCGCGCGCAACCTCAACGCGCTCGGCGAAGCCGCCAGCGCCGAGGGGCTCACCCTCTATGTCCACAATCATACCGGCGAGTTCGACAGCCGCTTCCCCTATGATCATGGCGACGGCAAGCCGGTGATGACGAGCGCGTGGGAGATCGTCGCCGCGAACACCGACCCGCGCTTCGTCCAGTTCGAGGTCGACATCTTCTGGGCGCGCCTGGCATTCAAACCCGATCGCCTCGACGACCTGCTCGCCTTCCTCGAAAAATATCGCAGCCGCATCGCGCTCCTGCACATGAAGGATCTCGCGCCCAATGGCGCCGTCACCGATTTGGGGGCCGGCACGACCGACTGGCGCCGTGTTATCGAGGCCGCGGGACCGCAGATCGCCTATTATGTCTATGAGTTCGACTTTCCGGCCGATCCGGTGAAATCAGCGACGATCGGCTTCAACTATCTGACTTGCGGCGAAAAGAAGCCGGCTGGCACGTAATCGGGAGCGTGTCGGGCGGAAGGGCGCACGCCTGACTGCCGAGCCGATACCTCCCTCTTCCGGACCCTAAGTGGTGCCTCGCACAACAAGCCTCGTCGGCAACAGAATATTTCCCGTGCTGAAACCCTCGGGATCCGCGACGAGACGCACCGCCTGAAAGGCCAGGTCGGCTATTGGCTGATGAATGGTCGTAAGCGGCGGCCAGACGAGCTGGGCAATATAGCTGTCGTCGAACCCCGCGACCGCTATGTCTTCGGGGACCGAGCGGCCAAGCTCGCGAATGGCTGCCATGGCGCCGATCGCAACCTCGTCGTTGAAGGCGAAGATCGCGTCGGGCAGCGGGTTCGAGCCGCGCAGAAGATCTAGCGTTGCAATGCGCCCGGCTTCCGCAATCGATTCATTCAGTTCGATGCGAGTCAGCGCGACACCCGCGGGATCGCCGCCCAAGGCGCCCAGCGCGTCGCAGAAGGCCCGCTCGCGGACCATCGCGGCTGCATGATCGGCGGGGCCGGCAATGATCGCGAAACGGCGGCGTCCGGCGTCCCACAAATGCCTCACCAACTGCTCCACCGCTCGACGCTCGTCGGCGCCGACCGCGACCGAGCGGCCAAGCTGCTTGCCGGGGGCGATGCGCACATAGGGCAGGCCGTCGCGATCGAGGGCGTCGAGCAGCTTTTCATCGTCGCAGACCGGCGGCGTCAGGATCAATGCGTCGCAATGGGCGCCGCGCAGCCCCTGCTCGTAGCGGTCGACGACGCTGTCCGCGCCATGGTCGAACTCCTCGAGGACGAGGTGATAGCCATATTGCCGGCAGGCCTTCGCCGCCCCCCGGAATATCTCAGCGAAATAGAAGGACGAAAGGTGCGGCATGAACGCGCCGATCAGGAAGGAGCGTGACGCCGCCAGCGACCGCGCCGCCTGATTCACGCGATAGCCGGTTTCGCGGATTGCCGCCTCGATGCGTTCGCGCGTCGCGGCGCTGACATTGACGTCGCGATTGACGACGCGCGACACGGTCTTTGCCGATACGCCGGCGATCGCGGCGACATCGTCCAGGGTGGCAGGCCTTTTCACGGCGGGACCAATAGGATTCATCGCGCCTTGTTAGACGCGGAATACGTATCCAGTCCACCCTTTATGTCAGCGCTGACATTTTTCGTTGTCAGCGCTGACATAATTAGATAGCTAGCGATTCGAAAACAGAAGAAATGGGAGAGTTTGATGGGGTCGTGGCTTTGCCGCGCGGCGTTGCTGGCCGCCTGTTCGACATCGGCTATCGCACCGGGAGTCCATGCGCAGGATGCGGCCGACGACGCCGATCGCCGCGCCGCCACCACCGAAGCCGCGATGACCAATGCCGAGCGGGTGAGCCTGCTGAACGGCATCATGGCTATGCCCCTTGGCGACGTAAAAATCCCCGAAGGCGTTCCGTTCGGCGCCGGCTATATTCCCGGCATTCCTCGCCTTGACGTTCCTGCGCTCACCGAAACCGATGCCAGTCTTGGCGTTTCCTATGTCGGCGGCCTGCGCGGCGACGGCGCGACCGCGCTTCCGTCGGGAATGGCGATGGGATCGACATGGAGCCCCGACCTTATGCAAAAGGGCGGCGCGCTGATCGGCGGCGAAGCTCATGCCAAGGGATTCAATGTCCTGCTCGCGGGCGGCATCAACCTGGTCCGCGATCCGCGCGGCGGCCGTGCCTTCGAATATCTGGGCGAAGACCCGCTGCATTCGGGACTGCTCGGCGGCGCGGCGGTTGCAGGCATCCAGTCGCAGGGCGTGATTTCGACGATCAAGCATTTCATACTCAATCCGACCGAGATCGGGCGGCAGTTCCACAATGGCATGATCGACGAAGGCGCGCTGCGCATGAGCGATCTCCTCGCGTTCGAGATCGCGATCGAAAAGGGCCAGCCCGGATCGGTCATGTGCGCCTATAACAAGGTCAATGGCGCGCAGGCGTGCGGCAACGACCGCATGCTGAACGGCATCCTCAAAGGCGACTGGGGCTACAAGGGCTGGGTGATGTCCGACTGGGGATCGGTCCGGGCGACCGATTTCGCGCTCCATGGCCTCGACCAGCAATCGGGCTCGCAGCTCGACGCGGCGGTGTTCTTTGGCCAGCCGCTGCTCGATGCCGCCAATCGCGACAAGCGCTACCAGCGCCGCATCGCCGACATGAGCCGGCGGGTGCTGCGCTCCATCTACGCCGTCGGGGTCGATCGCAACCCGCCGCGCAAGGCGCCGATCGATGTCGCCGCCGGCGCCGCGATTGCGCAGGAGATCGCCGAAAAAGGCATGGTCCTGCTTCAGAACCACGGCGATATCCTGCCGCTCGCCGCCTCGGCAAAGCGTATATTGGTGGTCGGCGGCTATGCCGACGCGGGCGTGCTTTCGGGCGCGGGATCGTCGCAGGTACAGGGTCAGGGCGGCCCGGCTGTGTCGCTTCCGACCGTGAAGGACGGGCCGTTCACCGCACTGATGGCGCAAAATTATCACCGCTCCTCGCCGCTCGACGCCATTCGCGCCCGCGCGCCGCGGGCCGAGGTCGTCTTTCGCGATGGCCGCTACCCGGCCGAAGCGGCGATCGCGGCGAAGAACGCCGACCTCGTCGTCGTCTTCGGAACCCAGTGGATGACCGAAGGGCTCGACGTCCCCGACCTCTCGCTGCCGCAGGGGCAGGATGCGGTGATCGCAGCGGTGGCGAAGGCCAATCCGAAGACGGTCGTCGTCCTCGAAACCGGCGGACCCGTCGCGATGCCGTGGAAGGACGATGTCGGCGCGATCCTCGCGGCTTGGTATCCCGGCGCGCGCGGCGGCGAGGCGATCGCGAGGGTGCTGTTCGGCGACGTCAATCCGTCGGGCCGCCTGCCCGTAACCTTTCCCGCTTCGATCGCGCAGCTTCCGCGCCCCGCCCTTCCCGGCGCCGAGACCGTCGAGCCCAGCTTCGCCGGGCATGGCAAGCCGGGCCAGACGCTCGACATCGACTATAATATCGAAGGCGCCGACGTCGGTTACCGCTGGTTCGCGCGCCAGCAGGCGAAGCCGCTCTATCCGTTCGGTTTCGGGCTCAGCTACACCCGCTTCGAACGCTCGGGCCTTGCCGTAACGGACGGGGCGAGCCCCACGGCTGCCTTCACGCTGCGCAATAGCGGTGCGCGCGACGGCGCCGATGTCGGACAAGTCTATCTGGTCGAAACGCCGCGCGGAAAAACGCGCCGGCTGGTCGCCTTTGCGCGCGTCGACCTGAAACCCGGCGAGACGCGCCGGGTCGACGCGCCCATCGACCCGCGCCTGCTCGCCGACTGGGGCCCCAAGGGCTGGGCGATCGCGCCCGGCACCTATCGCTTCGCGCTCGGCGCGTCGGCCGAAGACCTGATCGAGGAAACGGGCGTCACGCTCGCCGGAAGGACCTGGAACTACCGCAAATAGACCATCACAGAACAGGGGGATGATATGAAGAGGATTTGGACTTCCGCCACCGCGCTCGGCGCCGTGCTCGCGGTCACGACACCGGCCTTCGCACAGGATAGCGCGGCAGCCGACGAGCAGACCGGCGGCTTCGGCGAAATCATCGTTACTGCGCAGAAACGCGCCGAAAACCTCCAGGACGTGCCGATCTCGGCAACCGTCGTCAGCGCGGATGCACTTGCTTCGCGCCAGATTTTCGACCCGTCGCAGCTCCAGCTCGTCGCGCCCAGCCTGCAGGTCAAAAGCTTCAACGCGGCGCTCGGCGCATCCAATTTCTCGATCCGCGGCGTCGGCACATTGAGCTTCTCGAACTCGATCGAAGCGAGCGTGACCTCGGTGATCGACGGCGTGGTCATGGGCAACCCGTCGCTCGGCTTCATGAACTATCTCGACCTCGCGCAGATCGAAGTGCTCAACGGGCCGCAGGGCATGTTGTTCGGCAAGAACGCCTCTGCCGGCCTCGTCAACATCACGACGCGCCGCCCGGAAATCGGCCGTTTCGACGGGCAGGTGATGGGCGAGATCGCACAGATGAAGGTGCCCGGCGACGGATTGCTCTATCGTCTGCAAGGCATCGTCAACGTTCCGCTGGGCGACAAGGCCGCGCTGCGCGTCAGCGCGTCGCAGACGCATACCGATCCCGTCATCACGAATCTGGTCGACGTTCCGGGCAGCCAATATGGCCAGAACCAGACCAGCCTGCGCGCCAAATTGTTGTGGGAACCGACCGCCGAGCTCAGCATCTATATCGCCGGCGACTATGCCCATTCCTCGGGCGTCGGATCGGGCGGCAGCGCCGACCGGATCGTCCGGCCCACGAGCCGCTTCGCCGCCGAAAACGCCGCACTCGGCATCGTCGCCAACCCCGACAATTTCTTCTCGAGCTATGGCGCGCCGACGCGGGCCAATTTCGATGTCGGCGGGCTTCAGGCCAATATAGATTATGAGTTCGAAAGCGGTCACACGCTGACCAGCATCACTGCCTGGCGAAAGTTCGACGCCGACAACCTCTTCGATTCGGACAAGCACCGCATCAACCTGCTCGATACGAACCACCAGCTTTCGACGATCAGCCAGGTCACCGAAGAGCTGCGGCTGGCGTCGCCGGTCGGCCAGTTTTTCGAATATCAGTTCGGTCTCTATTATTACGATTCCAAGAGCGATTCCGACATCACCGCGGCGGGCGCCAACGGCGCGACAGCATCGCCGCCGGCCGGCTTCAATGCATGGCTCGGCATTCACTCGACCGGCTCGATGACGTCGAAAAGCTACGCAGGCTTCGGTCAGGGCACGCTCAATATCAGCGACCGCTTCCGGTTCACCTTCGGCGGTCGGTATACCTATGACAAGCTCAAGCTTCGCTCGGTCAGCGATGCGGCCGGGTTCGTCGTCCCGTTCGGCGCGGTGGGGTCGCGCAACCAGCGGATCAGCGAGGAAAATTTCTCGTGGCGCGTCGGCGCGCAATATGACGTGACCGATGATGTCATGGCCTATGCCTCGGTGGCGCGCGGTTATAAGGGACCGGGTTTCAACCTGACGATCGATCCGCGCGCGCCGCTGATCATGCCCGAAATCCCGACCTCCTATGAAGCCGGGATCAAGTCGACGCTGCTCGACCGCCACCTGATCTTCAACATCTCGGGCTACACCTCGACCTTCAAGAACTTCCAGGCGCAGGCCTTCGACACGGCGAGCAACGGCTATGTCCTGCTGAACGCGGGCGAGCTCAAGTCGCGCGGGTTCGAGATCGAGGCGTCGGCGCTGCCCGCCGAAGGCCTCGTCTTCAATCTGGGCGTCAGCTATGTCGACGCCTTCTTCTCGGACTTCCAGGGCGACCGCTGCTATCCCTTCCAGCCGAACTGCCGCGCCAACGGGACGATCGACTCGTCGGGCAACCGCTTGCCGAACGTGCCCAAATGGACGGTCAGCCTGACGGGCCGCTATGAAACGCCGGTCAGTGAAAGCCTCGCAGTGTTCCTGCAGGGCGCGCTCTATGCCCGCACCAGTTCGAATTTCAGCTCGACCGAGGATCCGAGTACGAAGCTGCCGGGCTATTCGCTGTTCGACGCCAGCATCGGGCTCAAACAGATCGACGACAAATACAAGCTGACGATCTTCTGCCGCAACTGCTTCGACAAGCGCCAGCCGACCTTCGTCAACTCCAACTCGCAGTCGCGCGGCGACTATTACCACATGTTCGGTCTCAACTCGTTCCGGACGCTGGGCGTGTCGCTGGAAGGTCGTTTCTAAAAAGAGGGGAGGCCCGGGCCGTCGATTGGGACGGCCCGGCGTCACGCCCGGGAGGGTTCGGATGACCAAGAAATGGATCGCGGCTGCGGTCAGCGCCATCGCCATGGCCGCATTTTCGGCGACACCCGCCGCCGCCGAGGAAACGCCCGGCAAACCAAAGCTGGTCGTCCTGATTTCGATCGACCAGTTCTCGGCCGATCTGTTCAACGCGAGCCGGAGCGAATTTCAGGACGGGCTCGCCAGGCTGGCGCAGGGCATCGTCTATTCGAACGGTTTTCATGCGCAGGGCGTGACCGAAACCTGCGCGGGCCATGCGGTGATTGCGAGCGGCCGGCATCCTGCTGCGACGGGGATTATCGCGAACCAATGGTACGACCAGCGCGCCGGGGTCGACCGCTATTGCACCGACGACGGCATCCATGTCGCCGCACGCGCCAGCCGCAAGCTCGGCACCGGACCGGGAATGCTCGAGGTGTCGACGCTCGGCGACTGGCTCAAGGCCGCCTCGCCCGCCAATCGCGTCTTTTCGGTCGCGGGCAAGGATCGGTCGGCGATCATGATGGGCGGCCGCCATCCCGACGGGGCGTTCTGGTTCGATGGCAAGCAGGGATTCGACACCTGGGGCACCGATGCGCAGGACGCGCAGCGCCGCCTCGCGCCGCTTGCAAAGCTCAATGCCGGGTTTGCGCGGCGGCTGAAGGCCGCACCCGCCTGGACCTACCGGCGCGAAAGCTGCCGCGTACGCGAGGCGGTGATTCCCCTCCCCGACGGCAAGAGTTTCCACGCGCATCTACCGCCCGATCCGCCGGCCGCGATCCCCGGCCGGCCACCCGCGAGCGGCCCAACACTGCCGCCCTGGTTTTATGACCAGATCACAATCGACGCGGCGATCGACCTGCTCGACGGACAAAAGCTTGGCCAATCGCCCGGAACCGACCTGCTCGCGGTCGGCCTGTCGGCGACCGATATGGTCGGCCATGCCTATGGCACGCAGGGACCCGAGATGTGCGACCAGATGGCCCGGGTCGACGAGGCGGTCGGCCGCCTCCTCAAACGGATCGCGGAACTGAAGATTCCCGTACTCGTCGCGCTCACCGCCGACCATGGCGGCGGGGATCTCCCCGAACGGCTGATGGCGCGCGGCTATCGCGACGCCGGGCGGATCGATGCCGCCGCGCTGCTCGCCGATCTCAACGCCGCGGCGCGCGCCGCGACAGGCGTCGACTGGACCCCGCTGCGTCCGGCGTTCTTCGACCCGACGCAGCTTGTCGTCGTCGACGCCGGCGGGCAGTCGCTCGCCGATACCGCGCTCAAGAACCGCATCGCCGAAGCGACCGCGGCGCGCGCGCTCACCCGGCCGGGCATCGCTGGTGCCTGGACGGCGGCGCAATTGCAGGGGCGGAAACCCGACCCGCGCCTGTCCCCCGACCTGCTGCCGGTCGCCGACCGTATGGCGCTGTCCTTCTATCCCGGGCGTAGCGGCGACATATTGCTCGCGACCGACCCGCTGAAGATCGCCGCGCCGCCGCTCCCCGGCCTGTTCATGATGGGCCATTCGGGGCCCAGCGACTTCAACCGGCGCGTCCCCATCCTCTTCTGGTGGCCCGGTGTGACGCATCAGGAACGCACCCTGCCGGTACAGGTGGCCGATGTGGCGCCAACACTTGCCGCCGCCATACGGGTCGCGCCGGACGGTCCGGTTGATGGAGAATGCCTCGAACTCGGCGGAACGGGGACAGGCTGTCCCCTTCCGGCAGCATCGCGGCGATAATGTGAAAGGACAGACAATGCGGATATTCCCCACCGTCGCGCTCGCGCTGGCGCTCGTTTCTCCCGCGATGGCGGCCGACACCGCGCCGCAGCCGGTCGTCGACACGCGTAGCGGTGCCGTGCAAGGCGTCGCCGAAGGCCAGAGCATCGCCTATCGAGGGATTCCCTATGCCCTGCCCCCCGTCGGCGATCTGCGCTGGCGCGCGCCGCAGCCCGCCGATCGCTGGGCCCAGGTTCGCGTCGCCGACCAGTACGGCCCCGATTGCATGCAGATTCCCTTCAAGGCCGATGCCGCGCCGCTGGGGGTGAAGCCGTCCGAGGACTGCCTCTATCTCAACGTCTGGACCCCGGCCGAACGGTCGCGCAAGAAACGCCCGGTGATGGTCTGGATCTATGGCGGCGGTTTCGTCAACGGCGGCAGCTCGCCGCCGGTCTATACGGGCCGGTCTTTTGCCGAATCGGATGTGGTTTTCGTCAGCTTCAACTACCGGCTCGGCCGTTTCGGCTTTTTCGCCCACCCGGCCCTCAAGCGCGAAGCCGCTGGCGCGCCGACGGGCAATTATGCGATCCTCGACCAGATCGCGGCACTGAAATGGGTGCAGGAAAATATCGCGGCCTTCGGCGGCGATCCCGGCAACGTCACCATTTTCGGTGAATCGGCCGGCGGCATGTCGGTGCACGCGCTGACGACGACCCCGCTTGCGAAGGGACTGTTTCACAAGGCGATCTCCATGTCGGGCGGCGGGCGCGATCTGATGGGCCCGCTGCGCACCGCGACCGAGGCCGAAGCGATCGGCGCCGGCTTTGCGCGGGCAAAGGGGATAGAAGGCGATGAGGCCGGCGCACTCGCAGCGCTTCGCGCCCTGCCGGCCGACAGCGTGATGAGCGGGCTCAACCTGATGAGCCTGTTCGGCGCGAAGGATTTCACCCCGCTCTATGCCGACGGACAGATCGTGCGCCGGTCGATCGATGCGGCCTATGCCGCCGGCGACGGCGCAAAGATTCCGATGGTCATCGGCGCGAACGATGCCGACGGCTTCTTCTTCGGCGGGGGTGTCGATCAGGCCTATGCCCCGCTGGCAGCGGTGCGGACAGAGGCCGAGCCGGTCTATGACCCCGAAGCGCGCAAGGACGCGATGCGCATCGGCATCGCGGTTTCGGCCGACACGATGTTCCTCGAACCCGCGCGGCACGTCGCCCGGATCATCGCGGGGCGCGGGCAGCCCGTCTTCACCTACCGCTTCGGCTATGTGCCCGAATATCTGCGCGCCAAGATGCCGGGCGCCTTTCATGCCAGCGAATTGCCCTTTTTCTTCGGCACCGTCGACGCCCGGCACGGCGCCGCGACATCGCCCGCCGATCGCGCGGCGGCGCGGCTGGTACAGGATTATTGGGTCAATTTCGCAAAGACCGGCGTGCCCTCGGCAACGGGCGGCGGGCACTGGTCGCCCGGCGGCGTGGCTGCCGACACCATCATGACCTTCGACGCGGCCGGCGCCCGCGAAGGTCCCGACCCGATCCGCGCGCGGCTCGACTTCGTCGAGCGCGTCGTGGCCGCCAGAGCGCCCTGACCGGTGCGCCCGATTCCGATGCGCTTTCTGTCGCATCTCGCCGCCCTGACCGGCGCTCTCTTGTTCGCGCCGCCCGTGGCGGCGCAAGAGGTGGTGGCGAAGGTTGAAAGCGGCGAGATCGGCGGAACCGTCGACAACGGCGTCGTTCGCTTCCTCGGCGTCCCCTATGCCGCGCCGCCCGTCGGCGAACGGCGCTGGGCCGCCCCCGAAGCGCCGCCGCCGTGGTCCGGGCGGCGCGATGCGAAGGCGCATGGCCCCGGCTGCGTCCAGACGATCACCCCCGGCGGCTTCGGTCCGTGGACCCGCGAATATGTCGCGCCGGCCCCGGTTTCGGAGGATTGCCTCACCCTCAACATCTGGGCACCGGCGGAGCATGACGGCCGGCCGCTGCCGGTGATGATATGGATTCACGGCGGCGCCTTCATGTCGGGGTCGAATGCGGTTCCGATCTATGACGGCGCGGCGCTGGCGCGGCAGGGCATCATTGTCGTGTCGATCAACTATCGCCTGGGCGTCTTCGGCTTTGCCGCCTTTCGCGACCTCGCGGGCGATCCCGGCGGCGGCGCCAATTTCGGGTTGCAGGACATATTGGCGGCGCTGCGCTGGACGCAGCGCAATATCGCCGGCTTTGGGGGCGATCCCGGACAGGTGACGATCGCCGGTCAGTCGGCAGGTGCCATGGCCGTCCATATGCTGCTCCTCTCGCCGAAAGCGGACGGACTGTTCGCGCGCGCGATCGCACAAAGCGGCATTGTCGAAACCCCGCTCCCTGATCGCATCGAAGCCGACCGCCGCGGCGCCGACCTGCTCGCCCGCGCGAGGCTCCCCGGCATCGCAGCGCTGCGGCACCTGCCGGCGGATCGGGTGATGGCGCTGCTCGAAACCGGCCCGCTCGCCGGCGCTGGAGATGTCGGCGGCATGCCGCTGCTCGGCCCGGTCGTCGACGGATCGATCCTGCCCGGACAGGTTGCCGCCATGGAAGCGGCGGGCCGGCGGCGCGCCGTGCCGGTGATGGTCGGGCTGAACGCCGACGAAGGCGTGTTGAGCCCCGGTTATTTCCGCGCGGCGCCTGCGGATGTGCGTGCGCTCGCCGCCCGGATCGCGGGCGACGCCGGCGCCGATGCACTACTGGCGGACATCCCGCTCGATAGCGAGATGACGGCGCTCGCCGCGCGCCGGCAACTGACCCGCCTGTACGGCCTTGCATCGCTTGTCGACTGGGCGCGCATGCACCACGCCCCCGCCTTTGCCTATTATTACACCCATCCCGAACCGGGCCCGGGACAGGAGATGTTCGGCGCGTTCCACTCGGCCGAAATGCCCTACACTTTCAATTCGTTGAGAACCTCGCCCGACCGCCCCTTCACGGAATACGACCGCTCGGTTGCTGCGACCATGTCGCAACTATGGGCAACTTTCGTGAAGCGCGGCGACCCCAACGGCCCGGGTTTGCCACAATGGCCGGAGTTCGCGAACAGGTCAGGCGGCGTGATGGAACTGGGCGCACATTTTGCGCCATACCGAACCGAGGAGCAGAAGCTGCACCTTGTGCTTGGCAGATTCGCCATTGGCCCGGGACGGTCAATCTTCGGCATCGAAAGCTTCGTGGAAACGTCACGGGACCGATGATTCGACAAAGATGCGCGTTCAAATCGACTTACGGCATTTGTCCGCGAAAGGCCTGAGGCTAAGGTGCCGATCGTGAAAGCGCCGAGGCTCGAATGTAGCCGAATGTCTTCGAATTTGAGATTTCGTCGAATCGGGAATTTTTTCTTTGAATTTCAAAAGTGTAGTTATTTGACGGATCGCCGCCCGGTCATCCCGGATCAAATATTTTTTATTCGTTATTTTTCAATTTGTTATGTCTAATTGAACAATTGAGTGGGAGTGACGGTATCAATCGATATCAATCGACTACAATCGGTAGGAGCACTTCGATTGCTCCACTATCCCACCTCAGCCGCCTTAAGCATCAGTAATAACTAACAAATACGACGAAACCCGCTTCACTCTGTCGGTTCGACGGGCGCAGTTCTGCGTTGGCGGATTTTGGGTGCGGGCGCCACCTTCGCGCGACCTTCCAAGCTGCTTTGGCGACGCTCTGCGATCCAAGCTTCGATCTCCTCCAAATCCCACACATCGCGGCGTGAGATTGAATCGACGCGGGCCGGAATCGCCCCTCTTCCCGGCAGTTTCATTGATCCTGATTGGACAGCGACTAACTTCCGGTGCCGTTGTCGTTTCGATTCACTTAAATGCCTCGCGCTCGACTTTTTCCCGATTGCCGCCCTCCACAATCCAAATTAGACATCGCTTCACCGCTGGGCGCCAAGCACTTGCGGAACAGGGGTTGGGGGCTGCACCGAATGAACGCGATCTTCGCCCGAGCGGGGCTAGTTGCGCTTGCGCTTGGGATCACCGTGTCCGCCCATGCGGGCGTGTCGGAGGATTTCTCCGAATGCGACGGGCTTAAGAAACCCAAGAGCAGCGACGACGGGATGCGGGGCGAGGCGACTTTCCCCTCCTACCGCTTCAGCGGTCGCGATGCGCCCAGCCAGACGCTGGCCGCATGCGACCGCGTGCTAGAGAGCGGGAAACTCCTGCCCGAGCAGACACTGCGCCGCGCCCATGTGATGCGCGCCCGCGCTGCCGCGAAGCTGGAGCTCGGGGATGCCGCCGGTGCGCTCGCCGATATCGATGCCGCTCAAGAGGCTGGTAAGGCCTACGCCGGCGATTTCTTTTACGCTCGCAGCATGGGCGTCTCGCTCGATCTGCTGCGCGCTCTTGCCCTGAACGAGACGGGCGAGAGCAAAGCGGCGCTGGCGCTGGCTGAAGCGGCGGCGGCCAAGCGCACCTATGCGCTCGAGGTGCAGCGTGTCGCAGGCATGCTCCGCGCCGCCAATGGTGACAAGCCGGCCGATCCGACGATCTGGCAGGGCCTCGCCCGCATCGATCCGGCTACTCGGGGCATTTTCTCGCAGCTCGCGTCCCAGTCCGGCGATCTCGCCGAACTGGCGGCCTCGGCTGGGACGCCCTCGGTAGCCATGCCCGCAGCGCCTTCGCTCAACGCGATGATGGCCAATGGCGGGAATATCGCGCCGCTACTGTCCGAGTGGTCGGCCCCCGTCAGAGGGGCAATGACCAAGGCCTATGCGCTTGCCGCCCATGGCCAGCCTGCAGCCGCCCGTGCCTGGGTTGAGGCGACCCGCGCGGCGCTCGACGCCGCCGGTCCGGCATGGAATTCACAGGGCGAAGAGGGCAAGCAGGCTCCCAAGGATATCGTTACCCTGTTAGTCGAAATGGCGCGTGCCGAACATTTCAAACCGTTGGCCGATCTGGTCGACGCCCGCATTGCCATCGCCGAGGGCCGGCTCGCCGATGCCGCCACCGCGCTTCAGGGCAAGCAATTGCGCGCGACCCCGGTGACGGAAGAATTCCACGCCGCCTATGCCGCCGCGCGTAGTGCCAGCGCGCTGAGCGCACCCGATTTGCCTCCGCTGGGCCCCGCTGCCAAACGCGGTCCGGCGCGTCTCTCCGGAATGGCGGACGATCTTCTGATCCGCCCCGAATCGCAACGCAAGCTGATCGACTACGAAAAATCGCGCCCGAATATTCTCGGCGCGCTGGTGGGCGCGGCGTTTTCGATGGGCACAACGTTGCTCGGGGGGATCGACCGCACGGCAGGATTCCGTTCGACCCCGAACGATGACGGTTCGATCAAGGTCGAATATACCGGTAATACCACCTCCGGACCGGTGGTTCAGGAAATGACTCTACTACGGGCGGCCGAACTCGCGCGCGAGGCGGGCAAGTCGCATTTTCACGTCGTCGGGCGGAACGATTACCAGCGTTATCTCACTCAGACGATGAACGGCGTGCCGATGAACCGGACGCTGACTGGCTATAAGACCGAACTGACCATCCGCCTGCTGGGCGAAGGCGAAGCCGACGCGCTCGACGCCGTCGCTGTAATCGATGCGCTGGGGCCGGTCTATTACGAAAGCTGAGCGTGGGTGCAGGACCGGGCTCAACAGCGCAGGCAAGAGCAGCACAAGGGCTCCAGAACTGGCCGGTAGCGGCCAGCCTGCTTATTGGCTTAGGAGATCACAAGCTGTCATCAAAGGTGGAAGATGGGCAGCCCTTCAACAACGCCTATTCGCGTGCAAATTTGTCGCCGCCGAGTTCCAGAGTGGCAATCTCTCCATCCGGAGCGAAGGTGAACCCGACGGAGGTCTGACCGGTTATACTCCTCTGGCCAGGGCTATCCCACTGCGCCTTGAACATATCGTTGCGATCATGGTTGAGCACCGCCGTCGCCTGCGGACGTGCGAGCTTGAGCTTGCCGTCGGCCAGCGTGATTGCAATCTCCCCGAGCAGGTCGCTCGAGTAGGTTCCGACATAGCGATCGAGCGGCAGTCGCGCGGGCGCAATCGTCACTGAACCCGACGTCGCCGCTGCCTTTTCACGCGCAATCCGGACCGCGTCATCGCTCTCCTGCTTCATGACAGCGCTGTGATCGGTCGCAGGACCGCCAAGGAAGGCATCCAGCACTCGCAGTTCCACGGCCGTAGCCAGCTTTGTGCGCAGGCCGTTGGTCAGCACAACCACGCCGAGCTTTCTTTCCGGTATCATCGCGACCATGCTCTGCATCCCATCGATCGCGCCGGAATGCTGGACAATCTTTTGACCGCGATATTCCTGCATGCCCCAGCCAAGGCCGTATTCACTGAACTTGAAGAGTGCGTCGGTTCCTCCGCGCGGGACGATCTGACCGCTATGCATTTCCGCCAGCGTCGTGGAGCCGATCAGCCGCTTACCCTCGAACGTGCCGCCGCCTAGTTGCAGGCGCACCCACTGCGCCATGTCGCGCGCACTGGAGTTGATCACGCCGGCGCCGCCGACATTGTCGATCATGCGATATTCGACCGGCGTCGCCTTGCCGTCCAGCAGCGCATGCGGGGTGGCAACGTTGGCCAGCCCCTTGAGGGCAGTGACACTGGTGTTGGTGCGGCGCATGCCGAGCGGCTCGAAGATGCGGCCGGCGATGAACTGGTCATAGCTGGTGCCGGTCACCGCGGAGACTATCTCGCCCGCCACGATGAACATCTCGTTCTGATACTGATACTGGTTACGGAAGCCGAGCGTCTCGGTCTGGAAGCGTAACCGCCGGATGATTTCCCGGCGGTCGAACCCCGATCCATACCAGAGCCCGCCGTTGGTAACGACGCCGGTACGATGCGACAGCAGATCGCGTACCGTCACGTGGCGGGTGACATAGGGGTCGTGAAGTTCGAACGACGGCATATAATCGTGCACCGCGCCGTCCCATTCGATCTTCTTATCATCGACCAGCATGCCGAGCGCCGCGGCGGTGAAAGCCTTGGTCGCCGATCCGATCGCGAAGACCGTATCGGCGTCGACCTTGCCGGGCTTGCCTGCTTCGCGGACACCGAAACCTCTGGAATACACAATCCGGTCATCCCTGACGATGGCGATGGACAGGCCGGGTACGTGCCACGCTTTCCGCGCGCTCTCGATATAAGCGTCGAGGCCGCCGAGCGCTTCTGCCGTCGTGGGTGATGATACCAAGGGCGCTGGAACAGGCGTCTCCGCAACGGTCTGCGCGAATGCGGGACTGGCGAGCAGGACCAGACTCAGCGCGGGCAGGACGACATATTTCAATCGCTTACACGAGATCATGATGCATTCCCTTTTCGCCAAACAGAAGTTTCTAAACGGAGAATATTTTCGTATTTGGACATAATTGCCCCGAGAGAAAATTGTCAACGACTTCCCGTCAGCGCCTTCAGGAATTCGAACCAGCGCGGCCTGAGAGCTTTGGTTTTCCGGGAAATTGGCAAGAACTTATGCTTGCGAGCCCCTTGCGATGGGCGTGCCCGTCTGCGGTCAGGCCATTTGGTGAAATCGGGACGAGCGGACATCGGAGAATCCACACCCGATATGATAGTTGCTCCCTTGAAGCTTCGCTATCTCGCTATGACCCACCAAGGAACCAGTATGGACAGTCGGTGCGCTCGTCGGCACCGTCTCATCACGCTACGCAGGCACCCGCGCATCCGGTCGGCAAAAGAAGCAGCGTTGGATAATTATGCCGGTGTCCCTATCAGCCCGGCGTGAAGCATTAGTCGATATTCAAGTGGAGCAAGTTTTTCATGCCGGTCGAGATCGATCCCTTTCACGCCATCGCCATAAGCCGTCTCGCGCATCAGCTGCGAGCCGAGGGGCGGTCCGTGATTCATATGGAATTCGGCCAACCCTCGACCGGTGCTCCGGCAGCAGCGATCGAGACCGCGCACCACATCCTCGACGAGGATGGCATGGGCTATTGGGAAAGTCCGGGGCTCAAGGCGCGTATCGCGGCACATTATGGCGAAGCCTACGGGGTGTCCGTCAGTCCGGAACAGGTCATCCTCACGTGCGGCGCTTCGCCTGCCTTCGTCCTCGCACTCTCCTGCCTGTTTTCGCCTGGCGCGAGGGTCGCCTTGGCTCGGCCCGGTTATGTTGCCTACAGAAACACCCTCAAGGCGCTGCATCTCGAGCCGGTCGAACTCGCCTGCGGCGAAGCCGAGCGGTTCCAGATCACGGCCGACGCAGTCGAACGAATGGAGCCGGCGCCGGATGGACTGATCGTCGCGAGCCCTGCCAACCCCACCGGCACGATCATCCCGCCCGAGGAGCTTCGGGCGCTGGCGGCCGTTTGCGAGCGCCGTGGCATCGCTCTCGTGTCGGACGAAATCTATCACGGGCTGAGCTATACGCTGCCCGCCGAATCCATGCTGCAGCATGCGCCGGGCGCGCTAGTCGTCAACAGCTTCTCCAAATATTTCAGCATGGCGGGCTGGCGCCTTGGATGGCTCATCGTTCCCGAAAGCCTGATCGACGCCGCCCGCGCCCGAATGGGCAATCTGTTCCTGACGCCGCCCTCGCTCGCCCAGCATGCCGGCCTGATCGCGTTTGACTGCCGCGACGAACTCGAAGGCCATATCCATACCTATGCGCGCAATCGCGAACTCCTGCTCCAGGCCCTTCCTGAAATGGGCCTCCAGCGCATCGCGCCCCCCGACGGGGCTTTCTATATCTATGCGGATGTCGGCCATCTCACGAATGACAGCCTCTCCTTCTGCGAAGCCTTGTTGCGCGATACGGGTGTCGCCGTGGCTCCGGGACTCGATTTCGATCCGGTCGATGGCAACAGTTTCATACGCCTCAGCTTCGCCGTCTCGACCGACCTCGTCGAAGAAGCGATCCGGCGCATCGAACCATGGTTGACCGCCAGAGCGATCAGCGGTGCAGCCGCTCCTCTCGTCGAATGAAGCTCATACCAATCGAAGCCGGGAACGAGAGCGCCGCAGATGACCGTCGGAGCCCATAGAAATAGCCATTTCCCGAGGATGGTTGGGTATGGACAGATAATCATTCGCCCGGAAGCGGAACGGCTGTCTGATATTTGACCGCCCTGAGTGCGAAGTGCGACGCAGCCCCGGCGACCGCTTCATTTCTGAGCAGCCTTTGCATCAAAAACGCTTCGTAGTCGGCGACATCGGTTGCGACGACGCGCACCTGATAATCCCACTCGCCCGACATCGACAGGCATTCCATGATGCGATCCTGGTCCCGGACAAAATTTTCGAACATCGCGGTATGTTCGGCCGAATGGCTCTTGAGCCGGATATTGCAGAGGACGTTGACGCTCTGTCCGACCCGTGCCGCGTCGACAAGCCACACATTTTTCGTCAGCACGCCGGCCGCCTCGAGCGCTCTGACGCGGCGCCAGCACGACGGGCCCGTGCTTCCCACCCGCTCGGCAAGCTCGCCGTTGCTCTGCGCGCCATCGCGCTGCAATTCGCCGAGGATGCGACGGTCGAGCGAGTCTAGTTTGACAATTTCTTTCACAAATCTGACATTATCTGAAATAGATTCACTTTCAAACATGCTGTTTCCTCCAGTTTGAGAAGATTTTTCGCCGATTTATTGCGATATCTCGCGCATGAAACTCGACACCCTGCCCGCCCGCGCCATCTCGACCAGCCTGCCGTTCGATACGCTGGCTGCGCAGCCCGCCGACGCGTTGCTGAGCCTCATCGCGCTGTACCGCGCGGATGATCGGCCGCAGAAAATCGACCTCGGTGTCGGCGTGTTTCGTGACGATGCGGGGGACACACCCGTGATGCGCGCGGTGAAGGCGGCCGAGGCGGTGCTGCTGGAGACGCAGGTCACCAAATCCTATCTCGGGGCCGAAGGCGACGCCGCCTATACCGCGCTGCTCGCGGAGATCGTCTTCGGCGACCGGACGGCGGGCGAACGATTGAACGGCGTTCAGACGCCCGGCGGCACCGGCGCGCTTCGCCTGGGCGCCGAGCTTCTCGCGCGTGCGGGCCGCGAAGCGCAGGTCTGGATCGGCACGCCGACATGGCCCAACCATGCCCCCATCTTTGCCGAAGCGGGACTGCCGACGCGGAGCCACCGTTTCCAGGATGCGGCGTCGGGCTGCATCGATTTCGACGCGATGCTGGACGACCTAGCCGATGCGCATCCCGGCGACATCCTGTTGCTGCATGGCTGTTGTCACAACCCGACCGGAAGCGCCTTTACCTCAGAGCAATGGCGCGCCGTAGTCGATCTGTGCGCGGCGCGCGGGCTGATTCCCTTCGTCGACCTCGCCTATCAGGGGCTGGGCGACGGGCTGGACGAGGATGCGGCGGCGACGCGGATGATCTTCGAAGCGCTGCCCACCGCGCTCGTCGCCTATAGCTGCGACAAGAATTTCGGCCTCTATCGCGAACGCGTCGGCGCGCTGTGGGCGCTGTCGGCGAACGGCGCGATCGCCGAGCGCGTCCGCACCAATATGCTCTCGCTCGCGCGCAGCCTCTGGTCGATGCCGCCCGATCATGGCGCGGCGATCGTCCGGACGATCCTCGAGAATGACACGCTGCGCGCCGACTGGCGGAACGAGCTCGACACAATGCGCGCACGCCTCAACGGCCTCCGCGCGGCACTCGCTGCAACGCATCCGCGTCTGTCGGCGATTGCGGACCAGCGCGGCATGTTCGCGATGCTGCCACTATCGCCCGAAGCCGTCGCGGCGCTGCGCGAAGAGCATGGCATCTACATGGCCGGGAACGGGCGCATCAACATCGCGGGCCTGCGCGCCGACACGGTGCCGGTTTTTGCGCAGGCGCTCCGGCCACACCTCGAAGCCCTGAACGGCCACGCGTGACCCGCCCGCACATCGACGCGACGCACGATCCGGCGCGGACGAGCTGGGTCGAATCGGCGAACGGCCACCCTGACTTTCCGGTCCAGAACCTGCCCTACGGGATTTTTGCGCCCGAGGATGGCGACCCGCGCCCCGGCGTCGCGATCGGCGACGCGATACTGGACCTTCGCGCCGCCGCGGCCGCTGGCCTGCTGCCCGCGCGCGCCGCGTTCGCGTGCAACGACGACACGCTCAACGCGCTGATGGCACTCGCGCCGCCCGATCGCCGCGCGCTGCGCGAACGGCTGAGCGCGATGCTGTCGGATCCGATGCGGGAGGCCGAGCTGGCGCCGATGCTGCATGAGGCAGCAAGCTGTACCATGCACCTTCCCGCGCGGATCGGCGACTACACCGACTTTTATGTCGGCATCCATCACGCGAACAACGTCGGGCGGCAGTTCCGGCCCGACAATCCGCTGCTCCCCAACTATAAATATGTGCCGATCGGCTATCACGGGCGCGCTTCGTCGGTACGGCCCTCGGGCGAGCCCGTCGTCCGCCCGCGCGGCCAGCAGAGGCCGCCCGGGGCCGACGCGCCGCTTTTCGAACCGACCGAGCGGCTCGACTATGAGCTCGAACTCGGCGTGTGGATCGGCCAAGGCAATGCGCTGGGCGCACCGATCCCGATCGGCGAAGCGGCGCGCCATATCGCGGGGCTGTCGCTGTTCAACGACTGGTCGGCGCGCGATTTCCAGGCATGGGAATATCAGCCGCTCGGGCCTTTCCTCGCCAAGAATTTCCATTCGACCATTGCGCCCTGGGTGATCACGACCGAGGCGCTGGCGCCCTTTCGTATCACGCAGCCACCGCGTCCCGAGGGCGACCCCGCGCCGCTGCCCTATCTTTGGGATGCCGACGATCAGGCGCATGGCGCGCTGGGCGTCACGCTCGAGGTTTTTCTCCTCACCGCCGGCATGCGTGCGGCGGGCGCCGAGCCCTTTCGCCTGAGCCGCGGCCCGGCGACGAGCATGTACTGGACGATCGCACAGATCGTCGCGCATCACGCGTCGAACGGCTGCAATCTGAACCCCGGCGACCTGCTCGGCACGGGGACGATCTCGGCCCAGGGCCGCGAGGGGTTCGGCAGCCTGCTCGAACTGACGACCGGCGGGTCGGAGCCCATCCAGATGCCCGACGGCGAACGACGCGGTTTCCTCGAGGACGGCGACGAGATCATCATGCGCGCGAGCGCCGCAGCGGACGGTTTCGTACCGATCGGTTTCGGCGAATGCCGCGCGGTCATCCTTCCCGCACGCTGATCGCCGTCCCGCGTTCAGGTCAGAAACGCGCCCAGTTCGGCAAGCAATAATTCGGGGGTTTCTTCCTGCGGGCTGTGCCCGCACGGCAGCGCGTGCCCGCGCATATCGCGTGCCTTCGAACGCCAGCTTTCCATGACGTCGAAGAGCGTGCCCACCGTGCCATATTCGCCCCAGAGCAGCAGCAAGGGCGCGTCGATCCGGCGGTCATCGTCGGCGGCATCATGGTCGAGATCGATGCTCGCCGCGGCGCGATAATCTTCGCAGATCGCATGGCGCGTCGCGGGGTCGCGATAGCAGCGGCGATATTCGGCGACGACGCGCGGATCGAGCGAGCCTGCGACCTTGATCTGCCCGGCAAGGTGACGGTCGAGGAAATGGTCGGGGTCGGCCGCGATCATCCGTTCGGGCAGGTCGAACGGCTGGATCAGGAAGAACCACCAGAAATAGCGCGTCGCAAATTCGCGGTTCGTCTGCGCATACATCGTCGCGGTCGGCGCGATGTCGAGCAGCACGAGCCGCGCGACGCGGTCGGGGTGGTCGAGCGCCATGCGGTGCGCGACGCGCGCGCCGCGATCGTGCGCGACGACATCGAAACGGTCGAAACCCAACATGGCCATCACCGCGACCTGATCGGCCGCCATCGCGCGTTTGGAATAATTCGCATGCGCCGGATCGCCCGGCAGTTTTTCGCTGTCGCCATAACCGCGCAGGTCGGTCGCGACGACAGTGAAGCGCTTCGCCAGCGCGGGCACGACCTTGTGCCAGGTCAGATGCGTCTGCGGGTGGCCGTGGAGCAGCAGCAGCGGCGGCCCCGAACCGCCGACCGCGGCGCGGATGCGCACGCCGTCCGCATCGACGTCCTGCCAATGGAACCCCGGCATGAGTTCGGGATATTCGGGACTATTGCTCATCGCTCGGCACCCATAAGCCAGGGCTTGCGGCCGAGATAGGCTTTCTCGAACGCGCGGATGCGGTCGGCGTGCGTCAGCGTCTCGCCGATCCGGTCGAGCCCGAGCATCAGCGCGCGCCGCGTGGCGGGATCGATGTCGAAGCCGGCCGCATAGGCGCCCATCGCGATGCGCTGCGCATTGAGGTCGACCGTCATCTCGCCTGCCCCGTCGCCCAGTTCCGCCATCAGCGCCGCGATCTCCGCCGTCGGCAGCGACAGAAGCAGCAGACCGTTGTTCGCGGCATTGTCGGCGAAGATCGCGCCATAGGAGGAGCCGATGATGCCGCGGATGCCATATTGGAGCATCCCCCACACCGCATGTTCGCGCGACGAACCACAGCCGAAATTGGGCCCGACGAGCAGGAAGCGCGTCTCCGCCATGTCCGCGCGGTTGAGGATGAAATCGTCCCGCACCGCGCCGTTTTCCTCGAAGCGGAGGTCGTGAAAAAGACCCGCGGCGAGCCCCGAGCGGTCGATGCCTTTCAGAAACGCCTTGGGCATGATGACGTCGGTGTCGATATTGGCGGCGGGCATCGCGGCGGCGCGGCCCGACAGGCGGATAAAGCGCTCCATCAGTCAAGCTCCTCCGCCGCGAGGTCTCGCACATCGGCGAGCCTTCCCGTAACGGCCGCCGCCGCCACCATCGCCGGACTCATCAGATGCGTGCGGCCGCCGATCCCCTGCCTGCCTTCGAAATTCCGGTTGGTGCTCGACGCACAGCGTTCGCCCGGCGCGAGGCTGTCGTCGTTCATCGCAAGGCAGAGCGAGCAGCCCGAGCGGCGCCATTCGAATCCGGCTTCGATAAAGATGCGGTCGATCCCCTCCGCCTCGGCGGCGCGGCGGACGCCGCTGCTCCCCGGCGAAATCATCGCGCGAACGCCCGGCGCGACCTTGCGTCCCTTCAGTATCCGCGCCGCATCGCGCAGATCGGTCAGGCGCGCGTTGGTGCACGAACCGATGAAGGCACGATCGATCACGATATCCTGCAGCGGGGTGTGCGGCGCGAGGCCCATATAGGCCATCGCGCGGATCGCATCGGCGCGGCGTTCGGCGGGGAGGTCATCAGGATCGGGGACGATGCCGGTGATCGCGAGCGACTGGTCGGGGCTGGTCCCCCAACTCACCATCGGCGGAATGTCGCCGGCATCGAGTGCGATCTCCCTGTCGAACCGCGCGCCGGGGTCGCTGCGCAGCGTCTGCCATTCGGCGCGCGCCTGGGCGAGCAGGCCCGCCGCCGGCGCGCGCGGGCACCCTGCGATATAGTCCACGACCTTGTCGTCGGGCGCCATCAGCGCGACGCGCGCGCCGCATTCGACCGCCATGTTGCAGATCGTCATGCGCGCCTCGACCCCGAGCGCACCGATCGCTTCGCCCGCAAATTCGACGGCATGCCCCGCCGCGCCATCGGCGCCGATCCGGCGGATCACCTCCATGATCAGGTCCTTCGCGGTGACGCCGGGCGCCAGCGTCCCGTCGATCGTGATGCGCATCGTCCGGAGGCGGCGATAGACGAGCGTCTGCGTCGCCAGCAGATGTTCGATGTCCGACGTACCGATACCGAAACCGACGACGCCAAACGCGCCATAGGTGGTCGAATGGCTGTCGCCGGCGGCGATGACCATGCCCGGCAGCACCAGACCGAGCTCGGGCATCACGACATGCTCGATCCCCTGCCGCGGATCGAAGAGATCGAAGATTTCGATGCCGAAATCGCGGCCATTCTCGCCCAGATATTCGATCTGTCGCCGCGCGCCGTCGTCGAGTTCGCCCGCCTCGCGGTCGGGGTTGGTCGAATTGACATGATCGACCACCCCCAGCGATGCAGCGGGCCGCCAAGGCGCCCGCCCCGCGGCGCGAAGGCCGCTGAATGCCTGGGGGCTTGTATATTCATTGAGCACCGTTCTATCGATATAGAGCAATAATCGTTCGCCAGCTTCGCCGGATTCGTCGAAAGATAATATGCGGTGTTCGTCGACGATCTTGTCATAAAGCGTTTTTGGCGCCGACATTCTTCTACCCTTCCTGCGGTTTCGCGGGCCGGGATTACCGTCGGCGGTTCGGACGAAGCCAATGCCGGGACAGTATCAATTGATGCGACGAGTGGATTCAAATGGATATCATGTGGCTCGAGGACTTCATCAAGCTCGCTGATGAAGGCAATTTTTCCCGCGCAGCCGAAGCGCGCAACCTGACCCAGCCGGCGTTCAGCCGCCGCATCCGTGCGCTCGAGGACTGGGTCGGCGCGACGCTGGTCGATCGCGACACGCACCGCATCGCGCTGACCGAAGCGGGACAGGCGTTCCGCGTCCTCGCCGAAGAGATCATGCGGCGGCTGACGCTGGGCCGCGACCATGTCCGCGAAATCGGCGGCACGCTGAGCAATGAAATCCGTTTCGCCTCGACGCACGCGCTGTCGACAACCTTTTTCCCCGCGTGGCTCCGCAGCCTCCACGGCGGACAGGAGGCCGGGACGATCACGCTGATCGCCGACAATATGGCCGCGTGCGAACGCTTCATGCTCGAAGGCAAGGCCGATTTCCTCCTGTGCCACCATCATACGGCGGCGCAGCATCGCCTCGACCCGGCGGGCTTCACCTCGCTCGCGCTCGGCGAGGATGTGCTGATGCCGGTCACCGCGCCGCTCGGCAACGGGGCACCCACGCACGTCCTGCCGGGCAGCGGCGACCAGCCGCTCCCCTATCTGGAGTTCGAGGAAAAATCGGGCATGGGCCGCATTCTGCAGGCCGCGCAGGTGATTTCGGCGGGTTCGGCATCGCTCCGCACCGTGTTTCGTTCGCATATGGCGACCGCGCTGCTGTCGATGGCGCGCGACGGGCGCGGCGTGTGCTGGGCGCCGCTCAGCGTCGCCGCCGCCGACCTTGAGAGCGGCCGCCTTGTCGCCGCGGGCGATGCGCGCTGGCACGTTCCGATCGAGATCCGCATCTATAAACCGATCGCGCGGCGCAGCCCGAGCGTCGAGGCTTTCTGGACGATGCTGAAGAACCGGTTGAAGGCCGAGGCCAGCTAGATCTCCGACGGCGTAATAAAACTGCGCAGACGCCCCTCGCACCGCACGAATGATTCTATGTCGAACCGGCATTGGGATCGATGGCCGCATGTCCATAGACAGAATGGGCCCATGCACTAACCGACGAACGGACGGCTTTGGCAGGGTTCAGGGCGGAGAAAAAAAATGATCCAGGGACCGGCAACGGCGGAGAGCAGCAAGTTCAAGATTTCCACATCGCTTCTCGCGATTTCTCTTTTTGCGGGGCTGACAGGCGTGGCGGGCACCGCGCGCGCACAGGACACACCGGCACCCGCGCCGGACGACAGTGCGGCGACGGAGGGCGCCAGCGACATCGTCGTGACCGGGTCGCGCATCGGTCGCCCGGTCCTCGACTTGCCGACCCCGGTCGGCGTGGTGAGTTCCGAAACGCTCGGCGCGAACAACGCACAGTTCGACATCGGCCGCGCCCTTGCCCAGCAACCCGCGATCGGCTTTTCGGGCAGCATGCAGCAGAGCCAGCAGAGCGGTGCCTCGGGCTCGCGCGGCGAGAATAGCGGCGGCCTCGCCGTCGTCGATCTGCGCAGCCTCGGGTCAAACCGCACGCTCGTCCTCCTCAACGGCAAGCGCCGCGTCGCCGGCGCCACCGACAGCGCGGCGCTCGACCTCAATTCGATCAATCCCAATCTGATCGAACGCGTCGAAATCATCACCGGCGGCGCGTCGGCCATCTATGGTTCGGACGCGGTCTCGGGCGTCGTGAACATCATCACCAAGGACGATTTCGACGGCGTTCGCCTGTCGTTCAGCGGATCGCAGCCGGCGCGCGGCCCCGAAGGCTTCACCTATGGCGGAAGCATCGTAGCGGGGAAGAATTTCGCCCAGGGTCGCGGCAACATCACCGTCGCAGCCGACTATACGAAGGTGAAGGAAATCACCCCGCGTCAGGCCGACATGCGAAACAATGTCGCGATGATCAATCCCGACGATACCGGCCCGAACGACGGCATTCCCGATCTGATCATCGTTCCCGGCGGCGAAGCCTTTCAATATTCGGGCTATGGCGCCGTGGGCCTGCGCGGCGACACGGGCGGCCTCGGTGCGTTCGTCTTCAACGATGACGGCACCCCGCGCCGTGCGCCGACGCCGCTTTTCACCGACGGCAGCCTGTTCGGGAAATTCGACAATTGCGGACCGGCCTGCTTCCGCTTCGACGATTCGATTTCGATCGTTCCCGACATCGAGCGCTACAACTTCAACCTCAGCACCCATTTCGACTTCAGCGACAATGTGCGGGCCTATTTCGGCGCCGACTATAACAACACGTCGAGCTATGGACGCGGGCAGCCCGTGCTCCGCGCGGCACAGCCAATCAACATCGCGCAGAATGCATTCCTCAACGAGCCCTTCCGCCAGCAATTGCTGGCGGCCGGCGCGACGACGCTGGCTCTCGATCGCCTCTACACCGATGTCGGGCTGCGCTTTAGTCAGGTCGATCGCAACAGCCTGTCGTTCGTCGGCGGCCTCAAGGGCGAGTTCGAGACCGGCTTCTCCGATCTCCGCTACGACATCTATGGCACCTACGGCCGCACCAAGGCGAAGTTCACCGGCTATAACCGCATGCTCCTGCCCAATCTGCGCGCGGCGCTCGACGCCGTGGTCGATCCCGGTTCGGGGCAGATCCGCTGCCGCATGGATGTCCCCTCGCTTCAACCCGTCGGCTATGTCCGCCCCGCTATCGTTGGCAGCGGCCCCTGCGTGCCCTTCAATCCGTTCGGTTCGACCGCCAGCTCGGCGGAAGCACGCGACTTCGTCAGCACCACGACGGTGTCCAACGCCTTCGTTCGCCAGACCACGGCGGGCTTCTCGCTCTCCGGGGATTCGAGCAAGTTCCTGACCATGCCGGGCGGCGGGTCGATCGGCATCGCACTCGGCGCGGAATATCGGAAGGAACGCAACGGCCGGACCACCGATCCGCTGATCAAGGCCGGCGTGACCAACCAGGCGTCGTCGCAGGATTATGAGGGCGGCTATCACGTCACCGAACTGTTCGGCGAACTCAGCATACCCCTCTTGACCGACATGCCCTTTGCCAAGCTGCTGTCGGTCGAAGGCGCGGTGCGCCACGCCGATTATAGCCACGCGGGACAGGCGACCTCGTGGAAAGCCGGTGCGATCTGGGAGCCGGTCGACGGGTTCCGTCTGCGCGCGACGTTGAGCCGCGCCATTCGCGCGCCGAACATCTTCGAAGCCTTCCGGCCGAGCGAGGGTCAGACGACCAACGTCAACGACCCCTGTTCGCAAAACAACCTCGGTCAAAACCCCAATCGTGCCGCCAACTGCGCCGCGCTGGGCCGTCCGGCAGGTTTCGTCCCGATCAGCGGCGGGATCGGCGTTCCCTTCATCGTGTCGGGCAATCAGGATCTTCGCCCCGAAGTTTCGGACAGCTGGACGGCCGGCTTCGTGCTGACACCGAATTTCCTGCCCGGCCTCCAGATTTCGGCCGACTGGTTCGACATCAAGATCGAGGACGCGATCAGCTTCCTCAGCCCGCAAGCGATCGCCGAAAATTGCGTCGACCGCGCCGGTGGCCCCGATCCCGACCTCTGTGCGCTGATCACCCGCGACACGACCCCCGGCGCAAACTTCTTCAGCATCACCGGCGGTAGAAGCACCTATGTCAACACGTCGAAGCTGCAGACCTCGGGCCTCGACACGCAGGTATTTTACGCCCGCCCGCTGGGCGAGGGTCGCATCTCGGCCAACCTCGCCTTTACCTATCTGCACCGCCTGCGGACCTTCACCTTCCAGGCGCGGCCCGACCTCTACACCGTGCTCGAGGGTTTTTACGGTTACCCCAAATATAAGGGCGTCGTCGGGCTGAACTATTCGGTCGGCGGCCTGACGGTCGGCTGGCAGGGCCGCTATCAGTCGAGCCAGGCGCTGACCGACATCTCGCCGGGGATCAGCCGCGAGCTGCTGTCGCCCGACCGGACGGGTTCGCGTTTCTACAACGATATTTCGGCCTCCTATACGCTGCCGATGAACGGGAAGCAGGAAGCCAAATTCTCATTCGGTGTTACAAATCTTCTCAACGAGAAGCTGCCGGTGATGGAATCGGTCCAGGTCATCGATCCGTCAGGGGGCGGCTTCGATCAGTTCGGACCGGTTATCCGTCTCGGGCTCGAAGTGAACTTCTGAATCCCGGGCCGACAAGGTGGGGCTCGCGCCGCGTGCGCGGGCCTCATATTGTCTTAGTACAGCAATATGAATCCAGCCTGGCAGGAGGCGCAATTATGAGTGCTGAAACCATCCGCCCTGCCCGTCAGAGGGGGTTTCTCGGCGTCGTCGAGCGCGTCGGCAATCTGCTGCCCGACCCGACGATCATCTTCCTCTACCTGATCATCATATTGATGATCGTATCGGCGATCGGCGCTGCGCTGGGGTGGAGCGCATCGCTGCCCTATTCGGGCAAGGAGGCGCCGGCGGGCGCCGAGCTCGCGGGCGGCGTCCTGACCTATCGCGCGTCGAGCCTGTTCTCGGCCGAGAATATCGCGCGGCTGTTTACCGAGATGCCGCGCACCTATGCCAGCTTCACCCCGCTCGGGATCATCCTGACGATCATGATGGGCGCCGCGGTCGCCGAGCGGTCGGGGCTGTTCTTCGCGCTGATCCGCGGTTCGCTGCGGGGCACGCCGCGCCGCTATATGACCCCGATCATCGCGGTGGTGGGCATGGTATCGCACCACGCCGCCGATGCCGCTTATGTCGTGCTCATCCCGATGGCGGCGGTGCTCTTCGCGTCGGTCGGGCGTCACCCGCTCGCGGGAATTGCCGCTGCGCTCGCCGCGGTGTCGGGGGGCTATGCCGGCAACATCATGCCCGGCCAGCTCGACGTCCTGCTGTTCGGCTTCACGCAGGAAGCCGCGCGTATCGTCGAGCCCGGCTGGACGATGAACCCGCTCGGCAACTGGTATTTCATCCTCGGCATCGTCGTCTTTTTCACGCCGATCATCTGGTTCATCACCGACAAGGTGGTCGAACCGCGGCTCGGAACCTGGAACGAGGAGGTCGACGAAGAGCTTCGCGCCGATCTCGAAAAAGGCGAGCTTAGCGGCGATGAGCGGCGCGGGCTTCGCCACGCCGGCATCGCTGCGCTGCTGGTCAGCGCGCTGTTCGCCGCGCTTTGTCTGTGGCCTGGCTATACGCCCTTCATCGATCAGGACGCCGAGGGCCCGATCCGCCTGCAGCCGCTCTACGCCTCGATGATCGCGGCGCTGTTCCTGCTGTTCCTGCTCACCGGCGTCGTTTTCGGGCGGGCGGTCGGCACGGTCAAGAATTCGAATGACGTGATCGCGATGATGCGCGAGGGCGTGAAGACGATTGCGCCCTATCTGGTCTTCGTTTTCTTCGCGGCGCATTTCGTGGCGATGTTCAACTGGTCGGGCATCGGCCCGATCCTCGCGATCGGCGGGGCGGAGAAATTGCAGGGCATGAACCTGCCCCCGGCACTGCTGCTCGTCTGCGTGCTGTTGCTGTCGTCCTTGATGGACCTGTTCATCGGATCATCGACCGCCAAGTGGAGCGTCCTGTCGTCGGTCGTCGTGCCGATGTTCATGCTGCTCGGCATCAGTCCCGAAATGACGACGGCCGCCTATCGCATGGGCGACAGTTACACCAATATCATGACCCCGCTGATGAGCTATTTCCCGCTCGTCCTCGTCTTCTGCCAGCGCTGGGACAAGTCGATGGGGGTCGGATCGCTGCTCGCGCTGATGCTGCCCTATGCGCTCTGCTTTATGGCGACGGGGATCACGATGGTCGTCGCGTGGGTGGTCTTCGACCTGCCCCTCGGCCCGCACGCGCAGGTCTTTTATCAGGTCGCGGCGCATGCCGTTCCATGATGGAGTCCATGATGAAATCCGCCGCCGAACATGCAACCATGCCCAATCAGCATTGGGGTCGGCCGCGCACCGCCCCTAGCCTGCCTTCGCCGCTGCGCCAGGAGGTCCGTCCCCATGTCCGTTGACCTCAAATCGCTCGAAACCGACATGACCGCCTGGCGCCGGCATATCCACCAGCATCCCGAACTCGGCTTTCATGAACAGGGCACGGTCCGCTTCATCCTCGACCTGCTCGAAAGCTTCGGGGTCGATGAGGTCCACACCGGCATCGGCGGCACCGGCATCGTCGCGACGATCCGCGCTGGCGGGTCGGACCGCGCGATCGGCATCCGCGCCGACATCGACGCGTTGCCGATGACCGAACTGACCGAGTCCGATCACAAGTCCTGCACCCCGGGCGTGATGCACGCCTGCGGCCACGACGGGCACACGACGATGCTGCTCGGCGCGGCGAAGCATCTCGCCGCGACGCGCAATTTCGACGGCGCGGTCCACCTGATCTTCCAGCCCGCCGAGGAATCGCTCGGCTATCAAGGGCCGGGCGGTGACCCCGACGGCGGCGCGAGCGCGATGATCCGCGACGGATTGTTCGACCGTTTCCCGATGGACGCGATCTTCGGCATCCACAACCGCCCGGGCATCGCCGCGGGCAAGCTCGCGGGGCGCGCGGGCGCGCTCTACGCCGCCGCCGACAAGTTCGAGATCGTCGTCACGGGCAAGGGCGGCCACGCCGCGCGCCCGCACCTGACCATCGACCCCGTGCTCGTCGCGGCGCAGATCATCGTCGCGGTGCAGAGCATCGTCGCGCGCAGCACCGACCCGATGGACGCAGCGGTCGTCTCGATCTGCAAGGTCGAGGCGGGCACCGCGTTCAACATCATCGCCGACGAGGCGCGCATGGGCGGCACGGTGCGCACGCTGTCGCGCGCAAGCCAGGATGCGACCGAACGGCGGCTGCGCGAGATCGTGACCGGCGTTGCCGCGTCATTCGGCGCGAAGGCCGAGCTGCATTACGAACGCGGCTATCCTGCGCTCCACAATCCGGCCGACCTCTATGCGAAGGTCCGCGAGATCGCGATCGGCATCGTCGGCGCCGACCGCTTCGTCGATCTCGACGCGCCGGGCATGGGGGGCGAGGATTTCGCGCGCTATCTCGACGTCGTACCCGGCTGTTTCCTGCTCCTCGGCAACGGCGACGACGGGCCGGGGTCGGTGATGCTGCACAATTCGCACTATGCCTATGACGACAGCATTTCGCCGACCGGCGCCGCGCTGTGGGTCGCCCTGGCCGAGACATTCCTGCCAAAATAGATAATCCGGGGAGATTTTTTGATGCGCCGTTCGACTGCCACCCTGCTCCATGGTTCCGCCGCGCTGTTGCTTGCGGCGACGGCACCGACACAGGCACAGGAAAAGGTGGCCATCACCCGCGACGATTTCGGCGTGCCGCATGTGCAGGCGGAGACGTCGGACGCGGTGATGTTCGGCGCGGGTTATGCGATCGCGCACGACCGTCTCGCCGCGATGGAACTCGCGCGGCACAACACACAGGGCCGCCGCGCCGAGCTGGTCGGGAAATCGGCGATCGAAAGCGACAAGATGATGCGCGGCCGGAGGCTTTCCGACGCGGTGCTGATGCAGCGCTACAAGGCGCTGGCGCCCGAACATCGCAAGATGATCCAGGCGATGGTCGACGGCATCAACAAGCGCATCGACGAAGTGAATGCCGACCCCGCGCGGCTGACCCCGCTCGAATTCATCCGCTGGGGGATCAAGCCGACGCGCTGGAGCCTCACCGAATATCTGGCGCTGATCAGCGCCGCGCCGCTGGGACGCGACACGTATGAAATCCGCAACCTCGAATTTCTGAAGGCAATGACGGCGCGCTACGGTCAGGAGAAGGCGTGGGCGATTTTCAACGACGTCGTGCCGATTTCCGACCCCGACTCCCCGACCACCATCCCCGCGGGCGACGATCTCGCCCCGGCCCGGCCGATGCCCACCCCCGTCCTCGCTCCGGCGCAACTGGGCCCCGATCGCAATGTGGCGGCGGCGGCGGAACAGACGAAGCCCACCGAACCGGTGAAAGGCGCAAGCCGCTGCCTGGTCATCGGCCCCGAAAAATCGGCGAGCGGCAAGGTGCTGATGCTGGAGGCCACCGCCGACGGCCCCGAAATCCATCTGAAGGGCGGCGGCTTCGACAACACGGGCTTTGGCTCGACCGGCTGGGGCGTCCCGACGATGGGGCGCGGCGCGCAGCATGGCTGGCTGCTGGTGTCGGGCAGCAGCGAGGCCGGCACCACCTTCGCCGAGAAGCTCAATCCCAAGAACCCATACGAATATTGGTACAAGGGCGCGTGGAAGACGATGGAGCACCGCACCGAAGCCTTCAAGGTCAAGGACGGCGCGCCCTTCACGCATGAGGTCGCGTGGACGATCCACGGCCCGGTGATCGCATGGGATGTCGAAAACGGCACCGCCTATTCGCAGCAGATGGGCGTCCACGGACGCGAACTCGACACATGGGTCGCCTTTGCCGAAATGGGCCGCGCGAAGAGCCTCGCCGAATTCAGGACCAAGGGCGTCGATCGCGTCGGCTGGAATATCGGTGCCTGCTACGGCGGCGAAGATGGCACGATCGCCTATTTCGAAGCCGGTGCGCTGCCCAAAAAGGCCGCGGGCGTCGATCCGCGGCTGCCGACGCCGGGCACTGGCGAATATGAATGGACGGGCTTCCTGACCCCTGCGGAAAAGCCGCACACCATCAATCCGAAGCAGGGTTATCTCTTTTCGTGGAACAGCAAGGCGACGGGCTGGTCGCAGGAGGGCGACAATGCGCGGATCGGCGCGACCTTCCGCACCTGGCTCGGCGACCGGCTCGCCAAGGCGGGCCAGTCGCTGACCTTGCTCGACATGCGCGAGTTCAACGGCAAGATCTTCAACGCGCTCGGCGCGGTCGACCGCAATCAGGCGGCGCCCGACTTTTTCGCGCCCTATATTCAGGCCGCGATCGCGGCGAGCGACGACCCCGAGGTGAAGCGCGCGGGCGAACTGATGCTGAGCTTCAACGGCCTGTACCAGGACCGCGACGGCGATCAGCGCTACGACAATCCGGGACTGACCCTCTACCGGACCTGGCTCCAGACGGCGCCGAAAACGCTGTTCGGCGACGATATGGGCGACTGGTGGAAGACGATCGATACCGACCGCTACCTGACCTATCAATCGAGCCTGCTGCTGCGCGCTTTTCAGGGCGATAAAGCGGGCGCGCCGCTGGGCGTCGATTATTTCAACGGGCGCGACCGCACCGCGATGATGATCGACACGATCAGGGCGACGATCGCCGAGGTCAAACCGCGCTTCCCCGGCAAGGACATGGCCGAATGGAAGCAGCCGGTCTTCTGGAAATATTTCGACGCGTCGCTCGAGACGCCTGACCGCCCGCAAATGGCGGAGGATTATCCCGAACATCGCCTGTCGGCGGTCCTGCGCCTCGGCCCGACGATGGCGCCGCATAATGGTGGCGAGAGCTGGGTCGGGCTGATGGAAATCGGCGCCGACCGGCGCGCGCTCTATTCGGTGATCGATGCGGGCGGCCAGAATCTGTTCATCGGTCCCGACGGCAAGGGGAACCCGCACCTCGCCGACCAGACGATGATGCACGAGACCAATGAGCTCAAGAAGATCGAGCTTTCGCCCGACAGGATAAGCAAGACCGCCGCGTTGACGATGACGCTCGAATATCGGCCGCCGGCCCGTTAGCGCGCGGCGGAGCCTCGATTGACAGCCGTCGTCTCAGCCGCCGACATCGGCAGCTATTGGCTGGCGAGTTGCGGAGATGATTTCACGCCGCGCCCTGCTCTGCCGGGCGACGCGACGGTCGATATCGCGATCATGGGGGGCGGCTTCACGGGTCTGTGGACCGCCTGGTATCTGCTGCAAAATGATCCGGACCTGTCGATAGCAATCGTCGAGCGGCAATTTTGCGGTTTCGGCGCGTCGGGGCGCAATGGCGGCTGGTGCTCGCCGCGCTTTCCGATCAATCCCTCAGCTCTCACCCGCCGTTTCGGCGCGGCGACGGCTCGGGCGATGCTGCTCGCGCAGCAGGCGATGGTGGGTGAAGTCGGCCGCATCTGCGAAGAGGAAGGCATCGACGCGCATTTCAATCAGGCAGGCGTCCTCACCCTCGCACGCAGTGCGGAGCAATTGCCGTCGCTGCGCCAGTCCTTCGACGCTTATGCAAAGCTCGGCATGGAGGATGGCTGCGAATTGCTCGACGCCGATGCGGCGCGGGCGGCGGTGCATGCGACCGAGGTCCATGGCGCCCTGCGCCTGCGCGCCGGCGGCACGATCCACCCCGGCCGCCTCGTGCGCGGGCTCGCGCGGGCGCTCGAACGGCGCGGTGTGCGGATCTATGAGGGGACCGAGGTGCTGCAAACCACGGCGGGCATGCGACCGGCGCTCGTTACCTCAGGCGGCACGCTGCGCGCTCGCCGCGCGGCTCTGCTCGCAGGCGAAGCATATTTGACCGCGCAGCCCGCCTATCGCCGCCGGCTGATCCCGATGGCCTCGACGATCATGCTCACCGCGCCGCTCAGCGCCGAGCAGTGGGACAAGGTCGGCTGGGCCGGAGGCGAATGCCTCAGTTCCTATGTTCACACGACCAATTACCTCACCCGCACCGCCGACGGGCGCATCCTGTTCGGCAGCCGCGGCGCGCCCTATCGCTATGGCTCGGACATGAGCGAGGCCGCGCTGCGCGAGAATGCCAATTTCGGCTGGATCCGCGATCGGCTGACCGAATGGTGGCCATCGCTGGAGGGCATCGAATTCACGCATCAATGGGCGGGCTATCTCGGCATTCCGCGCGACTGGCTGCCCACGGTGCATTTCGATGCCGTGCGCCGGATCGGGTGCAGCTATGGCTATACGGGGCATGGCGTAATCACCAGCGCGATCTGCGCGCGCGCACTCGCCGGGCTGGTCACCGGCGCCGCGGCCGATCTCCACGCGCCCTATGTCCGCGAGCAAGCCCCGAACTGGGAGGTCGAGCCGCTACGCTGGGCGGGCATCCGCTATGTCCAGAACGCCTTCCTGCGGATGGACGTGGCGGAAGCGGCCGGGCGGCGGCCGCCGCCCGACGCAGGCTTGGCGAAACATCTGGGCGAGCCCTAGCGCCCCTTATTTCGTCCCATCCGCAAGCGCCCGTTCGAGGCCGGGGACAAACCCGGCGCCGGTCTTCAGATCTACCTGCGACCCGGCAAGGTCGTCGCCATAGGGCTCCGCGGGCCCGCCGAGGCATTTCGACAGGAAATGCTCGGCGATTGCCGCGAAGGAGATGTTCGTCGCGTCCTTCGCGTAGACATGACCCTCATCGGGGTAAAAGGCATAGGTCACGGGCTTGCCGCGCGCCTTCAACGCATCGACAATCTCTTCGGACTGGCTGGGAAAAATGCGCGGGTCGTTGGCGCCGTTGGTGACGAGCAGCGGCTTTACGATCGCATCGACGCGCGCGATCGGCGAGCGCCGCATCAGGTCCGCCGCGCCCTCCATTGTCGCGGGATCGCCGACGCGATTGACGAACTGCGGGCGTTGCCAGGTCCACCAGTCGGGCATCAAGGCGACTTGCTTTACCAGATTGCTGGGCCCCGCAAGGTCGACGCCGCACTGGAAGGTGTCGGGCGTAAAACTCAGCGACACGAGCGTCGAATAGCCGCCATAGGACAGCCCCATTACCGCGACGCGGTCCTTCGCGGTCACGCGCTTGTCGATCGCCCACTGCACCCCGTCGAGCAGGTCGTCGTGCATCGTCTCCGACCATTTCCGGTCGCCCTTCGCCATGAAATCGCTGCCGAAGCCCCCCGACGCGCGAAAATTCACCGACAGCACCGCATAGCCGCGATCGGCGAGCCAGGCGTGTTGCGGATCGAAAGCCAGATCGTCGCGGAGCCAGGGGCCGCCATGGACGAGGAGCACCATCGGAACAGGGGTGACGGGCATCCCATCGGCGCCGAGCTTGGCGTTGGTCGGAAGCGTCAGATAGCTTGGCAAGGTCAGGCCGTCGCGCGACGCAATCTTCACGGGAGTCCGGCGCGCGAGCACCTGTTTCTCAAGGTCGGGCCGCGTCGAGAGCAGCGGCACCAGCGTCCGGTCCTTGCGGTTCCACCAGCTATAGCGGTCGGGGCGGTTCGGGACGGTTTCGAGGAGCAGCCAGCGGGCATTGTCAGGGGTCTGATCGACAATCTTGAACGGCCCGGCGGTGGCCGCTTGAAGCGCCGCGAACTCGCCGCGCACCTCGTCCGATCGCACCGTCCATTCGCTGACGAGCGGGTCCTCACGCGTCGCGAGCAGCGCGCCGCTGGCTTCGTCGAACAGCGTATCGACAATATCGGCGCGCCCCGACGCGGCGAGCGGGGTCTGCTTGCCCGTGGCGAGATCGACCGCGACGAGGTTCGCCTTGTCGCTGGTCCGGCTGTCGAACATCAACAGCATGCCCGCACCGTCGAGCCCGAGGATTTTCGAATTGCGCAGCGAGGCCAGCGGGATCGTCATGAACTCGCTCGGCCCGGCGGGGTCGAGGCGAAAATAAGTCGACGAGCCGTCGACATTGCCGCGAACGCCCAGCCGGACGTTGAAGTCGGGATCGGCAACGACATCGATGTAATTTCGCTCGTTGCGGAGCACCTCGGTACGCTGCCCCGTCGCGAGGTCGATCCGAAAAATGTCGCGATAGCGGCGGTCGCGAATGTTCATGCCGACCAGGATTTCGCCGGGACGGCGCTTCGAAAGCTTCACGATCTTTGTCTGCACCGCGGGATCGGCGGTCACATTGGCGACCGTGCGCTTTTCGAGGTTCGCGACCCAGAGCTGGCCATGCTCCTCGCCGCCGACATCCTTCAGCACCAATATATACTGCCCGTCGGGGCTCCACTGGAAACTGTCGGGCGGCCGTGTATCGAAACGGGTGACCGGCGTCGCGGCCTTCGGATCGTCGAGCGGCGCGACCCAGACGTTGAGGACGCCGTTCAGCGGGTGGAGAAAGGCCAGCTGCTTGCCGTCGGGGCTGATCTGCAATTCGGAGTAAGTGGGCGAAGCAAAAAGCGCGTCGCGTGGCACCAGCGATGCCCGTGGCGCCGGCTCCGCGCCGACCGCCGGCAGGGCACCGACCATGATCGCTGCGCCCAGCATCGCGGCGGTCCACAGCGTTGCGCGACCGCCCCGAAGGCGCGGTTCGCGCCGCAACATGTCGAAACCCATCCCCAAAGCCCCCTGAATCAAGCCTGTCTGCGCACACAATCTGCCGACCGGCGGGCGCAAGCTCCAATGCGCAAAATGGATCAATCCATGCACATCAGGAGGGGTAGCCAGGCGCCCTCCCCGCACTACAACTTCCCAAGAGGCCGAAGGGGCATGAGTGATGGAACTGGCATGGCTTGAGGATTTCGGTGCCTTGATACACGCGGGCAACTTCTCGCGCGCGGCATCGACGCGCTGCGTGACGCAGCCGGCTTTCAGCCGCCGCATTCGCGCGCTCGAAGAATGGCTCGGCGTGGAGCTTGTCGACCGCAGCACGCACCAGATGGTGCTGACCCCCGCCGGCAAGCGCTTCGCCGTCATCGCTGAGACCGTTCTGCGCGATATCGAACATGGCCGGCGCGAGGTGCAGGAGATTGCCGGCACATCGGCGTCGATGGTCAAGATTCTGGTCACGCACGCCCTGGCGCTGAACTTCTTCCCGCAATGGCTCGCGACGCTGCAGGCGATGACCGATACCGCGATCCCGATCCAGCTGACCGCCGACAATATGGGCACGTCCGAACAGATGATGCTCAGCGGAAAGGCGCATTTTTGTCTGTGCTATTTCCATCCCGGCGCGCCGTCGGTTCTCGATGGGGCGGGTTTCCAGTCGATATCGCTCGAATCCGATGCGCTCGTGTCGGTCAGCGCCCCGCGCGAAAGTGATGGAGCGCCGCTGCACGCGCTCGCCGATGACGCCGATCATCCGGTCCATCTTCTGGCCTATGGCGCGGATTCAGGGATGGATCGTATCGTGTCGGCGACGCTCGATGCCAGTGCGACGCGCGCGAATTTCACGACCGTGTTCACGTCGCACACGCTGATCCTCGCGCGGATGGCAAGGGATGGAAAGGGACTCGCCTGGCTGCCGCTGAGCATCGTCGCGGATGATCTGAAGCGCGGTGCGTTGGTGCGGGCCGGCGATGCGCGCTGGGATATTCCGGTCGACGTCCGTCTGTATCGGCCGCGCGGCCGGCAATCGCCGTCGGCCGAAGCATTCTGGAAGCTGGCCACGGCATAGACGGGAATGGCGCATGCGAACGACGTCCATACGCGGCGGCATGAAACCATCAGCAACGGGCATTTGCCGGCCGGGCGGCCGCGTTGCTAATCGCTCGGGGCCATCCGGCGGCATTCCCGACCCGAAGCCTATGGAGCCGCAGGCTCCGGGCATCATTATTGAATTTGGACCCCGATCAATGAAACAGCTCGCTCCCGTCGAAGCGGTGGTCTTCGACCTTCTCACCGCGCTTCTCGATTCCTGGTCGGTCTGGAACCGGGCGGCCGGGTCGGCGAGCGACGGGCTGCGCTGGCGCCGCGCCTATCTCGAGCTGACCTATGGTTGCGGCGCTTACCGCCCCTATGAGGATCTCGTCCGCGAGGCGGCCGCCAAGGCGGGCGTGGCGGTCTCGGCACCCGATGCGCTGACCGCGGGCTGGAACACGCTCCAGCCCTGGCCGGAGGCGGCGCCGCTGCTTGCCGATCTCAGCGCGCGCGGCATCGCGCTCGGCGTCATCACGAACTGTTCGGCGGTTTTGGGGCGGCAGGCTGCGGAACGGGTCGGCGTGCCTTTTTCCGTTGTCCTGACATCCGAAGAAACGGGCTATTACAAACCGCGACCCGAATCCTACCGCGCCGTGCTGGACCGGCTCGGCACCGATCCGGCGCGGACGCTTTTCGTGGCGGGCTCGCCCGCGGACATTCCCGGCGCGGCGGGCGTCGGCATGCCGGTTTTCTGGCACAACCGCGCCCGCCTGCCCTTTGTCGCCGACGCGGCGCGGCCGTTCCTGATTGCCGATACGCTCGATCCGCTGCGCGAGTTGGTCCGATGAGCGCGGGCACCATCTTCGCGGGATTGAACACCCCGCGCCTGATTCTCGACGCCGACCGGCTGGAGCGCAACGCCGCGCGCATGCGCGCCCGCTGCGACGCGCTGGGCGTCACGCTGCGCCCGCATCTGAAGACGGCCAAGTCGGCCGACGTCGCGCGGATAGCGGCGAAGGGCGAGCAAGGGCCGATCACGGTCTCGACGCTGGCTGAAGCCGAATATTTCGCCGCGGCGGGCTGGCGCGACATCCTCTACACGACCGCGATCGCGCCCGCGAAACTGGAGCGCGTCCATCATATCCAGCGCGAGCATGGCGCGCGACTGTTGCTTGTCGTCGACGACGGGGAGGCCGCCGCTGCGATGGGCGAAGCCGCGGCGGTGCTCGGCGCGCGCTTTGGCGTCCTCATCGAGGTCGATTGCGGCGAACACCGCAGCGGAACCGAACCGGCGTCGGAAGAGCTTGTCGCGATCGCGGGGGTAATTGCGGCCTGTTCGCCACAACTCGAATTGATGGGCGTGATGACGCACGCGGGGCATAGCTACGCGTTCGACGATCCCGCGCCGATCCGGGCGCTCGCCGAAGTCGAGCGGCATGCGGCGGTCGCATCGGCGGAATTGCTCCGCGCGCGCGGTTACACCTGCCCCATCGTCAGCGTCGGCTCGACCCCGACGGTGGTTTTCGCCGAACAATTGCGCGGCGTGACCGAAGTGCGGGCGGGCATCTACCTGTTCTGCGACCTTGCCCAATTGTCGCGGGGCGTCTGCGCGCAAGAGGATATTGCCGTCTCTGTGCTGGCGACGGTGATCGGCCACCAGCGCCGCGGCGCCGGCCCCAGCCTGATCCTCGATGCCGGCGCGCTCGCGCTGTCGAAGGATGTCGGGGCCAACCGCTTCATGCCGAACGCCGGATATGGGCTGGTCTGCGACGCCGCCACGCTCGAGCCGCTGGAATCGCTGACGGTCGTGACCGTGCATCAGGAACATGGCGGCGTGCCCGTGCCCGACGAAAGCTGGTTCGAACGCCTGCCGATCGGCAGCGTCGTCCGTATCCTGCCCAATCACGCCTGTCTGACCTGTGCCGCCTACACCTCCTACGACGTGATGCGCGAAGGGGTGCTGACCGAAGAATGGCCGCGGACCGGCGGATGGTGAGGGACTTTCGGAGATAGAGATGAAGGTTCAGAAAATGACAGAGATACGCTGCGCGGCGGCGCCGCCCCCGGGCGGACATTATGCCCAGGCCATGTTGCACCGCGACACGCTTTATGTTTCGGGCCAGCTCGGCGTGACCGGCGAAACACCCGATCCCGAAAGCCGTTCGGTCGGCGAGCAGGTCAACTTTGCGCTCGGGAACATCGCGGCGATTGTCGGTGTGGTTGGCGCTTCGCCGGACGACATTGTCCGCTGCACCGTCTATGTGACCGACGTCGCGCATTGGGGCGAAGTCAACCGGGCCTATGCGGCGTTTTTTGGCGCGCACCGCCCCGCCCGATCGATCGTTCCCTCCGGTCCGCTGCACTTCAATGCGCTGGTGGAGATCGAAGCCGTCGTCGCGGTGAGTGTCTGAGACCGGGCGCGAAGCGGACGGAGCAAGGTAATAGTGGGCGCGCGCTTTAATCGACCGGCGGTATTTATCGGCGAGCGGTCTGGGGCTAGAGTCCCGATCATGAAAGCGCGAGGCTCGAACGCAATCGAATATCTTCGACTATCTTTAGTTTTCAATATTTTATGGCGGAGTGAATTTATGAATGGGACAGGGTCATGCCCGCCGTCGATGTAGATCCCAACAAGGTTCACGAATTCGTCGACATGGACGGTTTCTATGACTGGCTGGCCGCGCATCACACCACCGAGCGCGAGGTGTGGATCAAGGTCCACAAGGTCAAATCGGGCCTCGCGTCGATCACGCCCGAACAGGCGATCCACGCGGCGCTGTGCTGGGGATGGATCGACGCGATCCGCAAATCCTTCGACGAAAAAAGCTTCCTGCAACGCTATACGCCGCGTGGGCCGAAGAGCGTCTGGAGCCAGATCAATATCGACAATGTCGCGCGCCTGACCGCCGAGGGTCGGATGACCGGGCATGGGCTGAAACAGGTCGAGGCCGCGAAGGCCGATGGCCGCTGGGATCGCGCCTACCGCGTCAAGGGATCGGAAATTCCGGACGATTTGCAGGCGGCGATCGACGCCGAACCCCGGGCCAAGGCCATGTTGGAAAAGCTGACCGCGCAGAACCGCTTCGCGCTGATCTTTCGCCTCGGTACAATCAAGACCGAGACCGGGCGGAAAAAGAAGATCGCCGACATGGTCGCGATGCTGAAGCGCGGCGAGACTTTTCACCCGCAAAAAGCGAAGTGACCCCGCTGCGGAGCGGTGTCAACCGTTGGTCGCAGCAACGACAGCTGCGTCGGCATCAGCACCGCCGGCCACGGCATCCCACCAATCGCCGAGCGCGTCGATCAGCGGCACGAGCCGTTCGCCGTCGGGGGTCAGGTCATATTCGACCCGCCGGGGATAGCCTTCGAATTCAGTGCGCTGGACGATCCCCGCATCCTCGAGCTTGCGCAGTTCGAGCGTCAGCATCTTGTGCGAAATCGTCGGATTGTCGCGGCGCAGGTCGCCGAAGCGCTTCGTCCCGTCGCTGAGATAATAGATGAGCAAGGTCGGCCAGCGGCCGCTCAGCACCTGCATCACTTCCTCGATCGGACAGCGCGAAACCAGATCTTTCATCGGGGCCTCATGGTTACAAAAAGGTGCGTAATTTACGTGGCGATAGCGCGCCCTATATCTGGTTTCGCTGCGCAGCTCCCCCTCAAGAAGATGGAGCAATACATTGGAACCGATCCTTATCTATGGCTTCCCACTGGGAAGTTCCATGGGCCTCGTCGCGGCTCTCGAATGGCTGGGCAAGCCCTATCGCCTGTGCCGCGTCGACATGCTCGGCGAAATGCGCGAGCCTGCCTATGCCCGCATCAACGCGCGGCACGAGACCCCGGCGCTGATCACCGACCAGGGCAATGTGCTGACCGAAACGATGGCGATCGCCCACTGGCTCACAGCGCGCGACGACGAACGGCGGATCAGCCCCGATCTGCTGTCGCCCGAGGGCGACCGGATGCGGCAGGTCATGGCGTTCATCAACACCGGTTTCACGGGGTCTTTCACCCCGCTGTGGGTCGCACTCGAAATGGACCCGCCGCGCCCCGCCTTGCAAGCGTCGCTCCGCGAATGGGGCAAAGAAGCGGTGATCGGGCGCCACGACCGGCTGGAGGAAATGGTCGGCGACGGCGCCTATCTGGTCGGCGACCGGCCGACGCTGGCCGACGCGCTGTTCATCGGGGTCGCGCGCTGGCTGGAGTTTCACGAGGTCGCCGAGCCCGTTCGCTGGCCAAAGCTCGCGGCGCTGCGCGCAAGGCTGGAGGCCGATCCGGCCGTTACCTACGCCACCGCGCTCGAAAGCGGTGAGACGGCGCCCGACAGCGGCCTCTGCCTCGGCCACGTCCCGCTCGCCGAGGTGATCGAGCGCTACGGTGCCTGATGGAGCGGTGCACGGCGCGTCGTCGCCGCGCACCGCTTCCCCGCCTGCGCGATTGTGAGTGCCCGCCAGCTTTGATAGCAAGGCCCCATGGACAGGATCGAAACCGAAGCGTCGGGCGGCTGCCAGTGCGGCGCGGTGCGCTATCATGTCACCGCGGTGCTCGACACGTCGCACATCTGTCATTGCCGCATGTGTCAGAAGGCGGCGGGCAATTTCTTCATCGCGCTGATCGGCGTGCCGCGCGACGCGATCACCTGGACGCGCGGCGCGCCCGCGACCTTCAACAGTTCGGACAAGGCGGCGCGCGGTTTCTGCCGCGATTGCGGGACGCCGCTGACCTATGATTATGCCGGGAGCAAGCATATCAATCTGACGACCGGGTCGTTCGACGATCCGTCGGCGTTCCCGCCGCAAGTCCAGTTCGGGACCGAAGGCCAGCTGTCGCTGTTCGAGGACCTGCCGATCAAGGCCGAGGGCACCACCGAGGAAGTGATGAGCGACCTTGTCGGCGCGATCAAGGCGAGCAACCACCAGCATCCGGACCACGACACCGACCGCTGGCCCGCCTGACCCTCCTATGAGGGGAGCGCATTTATCGCCGCGCTGGGCGTCAGGCCAAAGGTTTCGCGAAAGGCGCGCGACAGATGCGCGGTGTCGGCAAAGCCCGCGTCCATCGCCGCGGTGCGAACGAGCGCGCCCTGCTTCATCTGCTGCGCGGCATATTGCATCGCCGACCAGCGCTTGAATTCGCGAAAGCCCTGCCCGGTCGCCGCCCTGAAAAGGCGCAAGGCCCGCGTGCGTTCCATGCCGAGCCGCCGCGCCAGCTCGTCCTGCGGCATCCGCCGCATCGGGTCGGCGTAGATCGCGCGCACGGCATCGGCGACGCGCGGCAACGGCGGAGCGGCAGCGACGGTCAACCGCGCGCGCAGCTCGTCGGCGGCATCGCTCGCGCCATCGAGCACTGTGCCCGCTAATTCAGCCAGCTTCCCGTCGAGCGCGCGCGCCAGCGGAACGTCGAACGGAAAGGCGAGACCATCGAGATAGAGGATGTCGGCGCCGCGCGCGGGCAAGGCGATGCCATGCACGACGCCGGGGCGGATCAGTAGCATGTCGCCCTCGACCGTCTCACCGTCCAGCGTCAGCCGCAGCGGACCGCCGCGTCCCATCAATATCCCGGCGACGGGATTGGCATGCGGCGCAAGCGGCGCGTCGACCGGCAGCAGGGAATTCCGGAAAGAGGAGAGCGGGTCGGACATCGCGGTAACTATCTGCCGGTCGGGCGCCGGGCGCAAGCGGCGCCGCTAACGATCGATCCCGGCCCGCACGAAGGCGCCGTGCATCTCGCGCCCGTTCGGATAGACATCCTTGCGCACCACCTCGCCGGCGTCGTTCAGCGTGACGACGTCGAGCATCCCGACGCGCGCAACAAAAGGCGCGCCGCCCGGTTCGGTCAGCGCAAGCAGCATCGTCCATTCGAACACCCAATGGTCGTCGCCGTAGAGCCGCCGCCCCATTTCCTGCGTGAAATCGAAGGTCGCGAACAATTGCCGGCAATGCTCGCGCAGCCGCTCGCGTCCCGTCACAGGCTCGGTGCCGTCGTGAAGCGCGAAGACCGTGTCGTCCGAATGGAGCGAGGCGATCAGGTCGGGATCCTTCGTTTCCCAGCCGACATGATAGCGGTCGAACAGGGCGGCGACGGAAAGGGGGCGTTCGATTTGTGCGGTGGCGGCCATCTGCTTTCTCCCATGATGTTGCGGAAAGAATAGCGGCCCGGCCGGCGAACGCGTTGAACAAACGTGCGACGAATTTTCGCTGGCGCGCTACCGCCCATCTGATAGCCCTGCCCCGGGCAGGGGAGCGTTTGACTATGGCGACACAATCGATCGGAGACCGGGCGGACGGAAAACGGGTGACGTGGATCGTCGTCCTCATCGCGCTTTCGGTCCTGCTCAACTATGTCGATCGCGGCGCGATCGGCGTCGCCGCGCCGCTGATGAAGGAAGAGCTGGGGCTATCGGCGACGGGGTTCGGCCTCGCGGTCTCGGCCTTTTTCTGGGTCTATGCCCCCGCCTGCCTGTTCGTCGGCTGGCTTTGCGACCGCTTCTGCGTCTACCGCGTCTTTGCGCTCGGCGTCGCGATCTGGGCGATCAGCACCGCACTCACCGGTTTCGCGGGCGGGCTGGTATCGCTGATCATCCTCCGGCTGTTCCTCGGGCTGGGCGAGAGCATTGCCTTTCCCGGCAGCACCAAGATTTTCGCCGCCGAAGTCCCCGCCGAGCGGCGCGGGATCGCCAATGCCGCGGTGGCCGCCGCGATCGCATTCGGCCCTGCCATCGGCGTGCTCGCAGGCGGCGCGATCCTTGGCGAATGGGGCTGGCGGCCGGTCTTCTGGATTTTCGGCGCAGTGACTTTGCTGTGGCTCATCCCCTGGCAATTCGCCGCGGCGTCGATGCGGGCACGCGCGGGCACAGTGCCCGCGAGCGAGCGCGTATCGATCCGCCGCCTCCTTCGCGTGCCGGCGCTGTGGAAGATGAGCGCCGTCCATTTCCTGTCGAACTACGGCTTTTATTTCCTGCTCGCGTGGCTGCCGCTCTACCTCGTCAACACGCGCGGTTATTCGATCGGCGAGATGACCGCGCTGACGACGCTGAGTTTCACGACGCAAGGTGTCGTCGCGCTCGCGGGCGGCTGGCTGTCCGACCGCATGGTCGCGAAGGGAGCCAATGAGGGTGAGGTGCGCCGCTGGCTGATGATCGCGGGACAACTCGCCATCGGCACGGCAACCGCGGGCATCGCAGTCGCGGATGGCTATGCGATGCTCGCCGTATGGCTGGCGGTCGCGGGCTTCGGCGCCGGGCTGATCGCGACGAACATCTTCGCCGTCGGCCAGATTTTCGCGGGGCCGCGTGCCGCTGGCAGCTGGATGGGGGTGCAGAATGCGCTCGGCAATATTTCGGGCATCGTCGGCCCGATCGTCACCGGGCTGATCGTCGATTATCTTGGCGGCTATGGCTATGCCTTTGCGGCCGCCGCCGCGCTGTCGCTGCTGGGGGCATTGCTGTGGTGGAAGCTCATCCCCGAAATCCGCACGCTCGATCTTTAGGCCGCTCGTTCGAGATCGAGCAGAAACGCCTTTGCCTCAAGCCCGCCGGCGAAACCGGTCAGCTTGCCGGTCGATCCGACGACGCGGTGGCATGGCGCGATGATCGAGATGGGGTTGCGGCCATTGGCGGCGCCAACCGCGCGCGATGCGCCGGGGGCGCCGAGCTGGTCCGCGATCTCGCCATAGCTGCGCGTCTCGCCGAACGGGATAGCGAGCAGCGCGGCCCAGACGCGCTTCTGGAAATCGGTGCCGGCGAACGATAGCGGCACGTCGAAGGTGCGGCGTGTCCCGGCGAAATATTGCGCGAGCTGCCGCTCGGTTTCGAGCAAGACCGGATGGTCGGCCTTTTCGGTGGGTGTGCCGAGCCGGACGCGGTCGGGCTTGTCATTCTCCCACAATATGGCGGCGAGTCCCCGGTCGTCGGCGACGAGGGTCAATTCGCCGACCGGCGACCAGATGGTTTTGGAATAATGGGTCACGGGCTGTTCCTTTGGATGTCATTCGCTGTCGCACTTTGATGCTGAAATTCCTATGGCGGAGGCCGCGCAGCGATGCGTCCCGAATCTTGCGCCCAACGTCGATGGAAAGTTTTTGCATGACCCCCACCGCCACCATCCTTCTCCTCGGCTCGGGCGAACTCGGGCGCGAGTTCGTGATTTCGGCGAAGCGGCTCGGGTGCCGCGTCATCGCGTGCGACAGCTATGAAGGTGCGCCCGCGATGCAGGTCGCCGACGGCTATGAAGTGTTTTCGATGCTCGACGGCGACGCGCTGCGCGCGACGATCGAAAAGCATCGGCCCGACCATATCGTGCCCGAGGTCGAGGCGATCCGCACCGAAATCCTCGCCGAGGTCGAGGCCGAGGGTTTCCACGTCGTTCCGTCGGCGCGCGCCGCGCAGCTGACGATGAACCGCGACGCGATCCGCGACCTCGCCGCGAGCGAGCTGGGCCTGAAAACCTCGACCTTCGAATATGCGACGAGCCGCGAGGAACTGGTTGCGGCGGCGGAGCGCATCGGCTTTCCGCTTGTCGTCAAACCCGTCATGTCCTCGTCGGGCAAGGGCCAGAGCACGGTCAAGGACGCGAGCGGCATCGACGCGGCGTGGGACTATGCCGCCGCGGGGATGCGCGGCGACCGGCTACGCGTGATCGCCGAGGCCTTCATCGATTTCGATTACGAGATCACCCTGCTCACCGTCCGCCACAAGGATGGCGTCGCCTTCTGCCCGCCAATCGGTCACCGGCAGGAACGCGGCGACTATCGCGAAAGCTGGCAGCCCGCCGCGATGTCCGATGCCGCGTTAGCGGCGGCACAGGAGATGGCGACGAAGGTCGTCGATTCGCTCGGCGGCCACGGCATTTTCGGGGTCGAATATTTCGTGAAGGGCGACGAAGTTATCTTCTCCGAACTCTCGCCGCGCCCGCATGACACCGGCATGGTCACACTGATCTCGCAGTCGCTGTCCGAATTCGACCTGCATGCGCGCGCAATCCTCGGCCTGCCGATCCCCGCGATCGCGGTGCCTGACGCAAGCGCAAGCGCCGTGCTGCTCGCCGACCGCGATGCACAGGATTTCGCGATCACCGGGCTTGCCGACGCGCTGACGCCACCGAATGCCGCGACGTCGGTTGACGCGCGCATCTTCGGCAAGCCGGTTACGCGCCCATATCGCCGCATGGGTGTTGCGCTGGCGCGTGTCGCGGACGGAACCACCGACGATGCCCGCACAGCGGCGGTTGCGGTGGCGGGTAAACTGGCCATCGACTACCGCGACTGAAGCGCTAAGCTGCGGCATGGCCCGGCGCCCTGCCCCGTTCCTTCGCTGGTTTGCGATAGCTTTTTTGCTGGCGTCGATCGTCGGCGTGCCTCTGATCTTTCAAGAAGAATTTGTCGCGGTGAGCGACCGCGTCCTCGCTGCGGCCGATGAGCGTCCCCTCGCCGCCGCGACGTTGATCGTTGGCGCGCTGACGCTCGATGTGTTCCTGCCGGTGCCCAATGGCGTGACCAATACGCTGGCGGGGGCGGCTTTCGGATTCGCGGTCGGCACGCTCGTCATCTGGCTCGGGCTGATGGGTGGCAGCCTTGCGGGCTATGCGGTCGGGCGCTGGGCAGCGCGGCCGCTCGCCAAGCGATTCCTCAGCGCCGGCGATCTGGACCGCGCGCACGAACTCGCCGAACGCATCGGCCCGGTCGCACTCATCCTTTCGCGCCCCGTGCCGTTCCTTTGCGAACTGACCGCGATGGCCGGAGGGATCGCGGCGATGGCATTCGGACGCTTTGCGCTCGTCATGGCGATTGCCAATCTGGGTGTCGCGATGCTGTTCGCCGCGATCGGGGCGGCGGCGGTCGAGCAGGCGTCGTCCGAGCTGCTGATGCTCGGCGCGGTGGGACTGCCGCTTGCCGCTTGGCTCGGCTGGCAGGGCGTCGAGCGGTGGCGCAACGCGAAGAGGACGAAAGCGAGAACAGCGCCCTAGGCCGCTCGCAACTCGGCTGCTACATCCCCGCCATGTCCGAGAAGAATCACCTCTATCTGGTCGATGGCTCCAGCTACATCTTCCGCGCCTATCACCGCCTGCCGCCGCTGACGAACCCCAGGGGGGTCCCCGTCGGCGCGGTCTATGGCTACACGACGATGCTGTGGAAGCTCGCGAAGGATCTGCACGACGCCGACGGGCCGACGCACCTCGCGGTGATCCTCGATCATTCGAGTCAGTCGTTCCGCAACGCGATTTACGATCAATATAAGGCGAACCGGCCCGAGCCGCCCGAGGATCTGCGTCCGCAATTCCCGCTGATCCGCGACGCGACGCGCGCCTTCTCGCTGCCGTGCATCGAAATGGAGGGCTTCGAGGCCGACGATCTGATCGCCTCCTATGCCGAGGCCGCGGTGCGCGAAGGCTGGGACGTCACGATCGTGTCGTCGGACAAGGATCTGATGCAGCTGATCCGCGAGCCCAGCGAAGGCCCGCAGGTCGACATGCTCGACACGATGAAGAATGTGCGCCTCGGACTCGAAGCCGTGAACGAGAAGTTCGGTGTCACACCCGATCTCGTCGGCGACGTGCTCGCGCTGATGGGCGACAGCGTCGACAATGTGCCCGGCGTACGCGGCGTTGGGCCGAAGACCGCGACCAAGCTGATCCAGGAATATGGCAACCTCACCGCTGCGCTCGACGGCGCCGCGGGCATGAAGGCGTCGAAGCTGCGCGACAATCTGATCGAGCATCGCGGCATGGCCGAACTGTCGCGCATCCTCGTCGACCTCAAGCGCGATGTCGCGCTGCCCGACGCGCTCGACACGCTGAAGCTCGGCGCGATCCCGCCGCTGCCGCTCAAGACCTTCCTCGATGAGCATGGCTTCCGCTCGCTGTCGGCGAAGCTCGACCTCGGCGCCACGCCGGGCGGCCCACCGACCTTCCCGCGCGCGAGCGCCACGCCGGTCGCCGCGCCCGCCGGTCCGTCGACGCCGACGCTACCCGCGATGCCGCCCATCGACCGGTCGGTTTATGAATGTGTCACCACCGTCGAGGCGCTCGACCGCTGGATAGCCGAAGCGCGCGCCGCGCATGTCGTCGGGGTCGATACCGAAACCGCGAGCCTCGACAGCGTCACCGGCCGCCTCGTCGGGGTCAGCATGGCGACCGCCCCCGGCCGTGCCTGCTATATCCCGCTCGGCCATGGCGGCACCGACATGTTCGCCGAAAAGCCCGAGCAGATCGCGATGGACGTCGCGATCGGGCGCCTGCACGCGCTGTTCGCCGACGATGCGGTGCTGAAGGTCGGGCATAATCTGAAATATGACATCGGCGTGCTCGCGCAGCACGGCATCACCGTCGCGCCGTACGACGACACGCTGGTGATGAGCTTCGCGCTCGACGCGGGCAAGCATCAGCATGGGCTCGACGAGCTGGCCAAGCTCCACCTCGATCACACCTGCCTGACCTTCAAGGAAATGTGCGGGACGGGCAAATCGCAGATCAGCTTTGCCGAAGTGCAACTCGACCGCGCAACCGAATATGCCGCCGAGGATGCCGACGTCGCACTTCGCCTCTGGAAGCTGCTCAAGCTGCGCCTGCCCATCGAGGGCGGGACGCGCGTCTACGAGATGGTCGACCGCCCGCTCGCCTCGATCGTCGAGGGGATGGAGCGCGCGGGGATCAGGGTCGACCGCGAATATCTCGCGCGCCTGTCGGGCGAGTTCGCCAACGAGATGCTGCGCATCGAGGGCGAGATCCACGGGCTCGCCGGCCAGCCCTTCGCGATCGGCAGCCCCAAGCAGCTCGGCGAAATCCTGTTCGACAAGCTCGGCCTCAAAGGCGGGCGCAAGGGCAAGTCGGGCGACTGGTCGACCGACCAGAGCGAACTCGAACGATTGGAACGCGACGGGGTGCCGATCGCGCGCAAGATTTTGGAATGGCGCCAGCTTGCGAAGCTGAAGTCGACCTATACCGACGCGCTGCAGCAGCAGATCAACACCACGACCGGGCGCGTCCACACGAGCTACAGTCTCGTCGGCGCGCAGACCGGGCGCTTGTCGTCGACCGACCCGAACTTGCAGAACATCCCGATCCGCACCGAGACCGGCCGCCAGATCCGCGACGCATTTATCGCCGCGCCCGGCCATGTGCTGATCGCCGCCGACTATAGCCAGATCGAACTCAGGCTCGCGGCGCATATGGCCGACGTCCCCGAACTCAAGGAAGCCTTTGCGCGCGGCGACGACATCCACAGCGCGACCGCGATCGAATTGTTCGGCGAGGTCAACCGCGACACGCGCGGCAAGGCGAAGACGGTCAACTTCTCGATCCTCTATGGCATCTCGCGCTGGGGCCTTGCGGGGCGGCTCGAAGTCACGCCCGACGAGGCGCAGGCGCTGATCGCGCGCTATTTCGAGCGCTTCCCGGGTATCTCGGACTATATCACCGACACGCTCGAAGGCGTGCGCGCCAAGGGTTACACTGAGACTTTGTTCGGCCGCAAAACCTGGTTCCCGCGCATCAAGGCGGCGAACCAGAATGAGCGCGCGGGCAGCGAGCGCGCCGCGATCAACGCGCCGATCCAGGGCACCAGCGCCGACCTGATCAAGCGCGCGATGGCGCGGATGCCGAAAGCGCTGGCGGATGCCGGACTCTCCGACGTCCGCATGCTGCTCCAGGTGCACGACGAACTCGTGTTCGAAGCGCCCGAGGACAAGGCCGAAGCCGCAGGCGCGGTGATCCGCGCGGTGATGTCGGGCGCCGCCGAACCGGCGCTCCAGCTCTCGGTTCCGCTCGAGGTCGAGGTCGGCATCGGCAAGAGCTGGGGCGAAGCGCATTGATCGCCGCGTTGCTGTTCGTCGCGGCGCTCGCCGCCGATCCCGCCCCCGCGCCTCCCGAAGCCGCCGCCGTTTCGGCGCCCGCGCGCCCATCGCCGGTCGCCGACACCGACTTGCGCGAATTTGCCGCGATTGCGGGGCGCAAGGTCGTCGGCCGCGCGGTCGGCGGGCCCTATGCGAACGCCGACAAGGTGTTGCTGATTGCCCGCGACGACAAGGGCTATCCGGTCGTCGCCGCGAGCATGGGCTTTCCCGTGCGCCAGTCGCTTCCGGGGCCGCCCGCGACGACGCTCGCGGTCATCCGCATTCACCAGCGGTACGAAACGACCATCCCAGGCCCCACTCCCGATGATCTTGCTTTCGTCGCCGCAAACAAGCTGCCGCTGTTCGTGATCGGCGAATGGGCGCGCCCAGCGCCGATGTGGGAGGTTGCGTGGGTCGACGACGCGGTACGCTATCGCGCAGTCGGCGATGTCGGCGAAATCGGTCCCTGGCGGGACTGATCGTCGCACGCACGCGGCGCACTGACCGCCCTGCCCTTTCGCAAACCCGACTTTGCCTCTATGACGCCGCGATGACATCCGGCCGGCACTTTTGTGACAGCCGGCAACAAAGGGTTCTCATGAGCAAGTTCGAACCCGTCGCCAAGGCGCCGGTCCGCATCCAGCAGAATATCCTCGCGCGCAGCGAACGCCGTCTTCTCAACTGGTTATGCGCGCGCCTTCCGGGCTGGGTGACCCCCGACCAGCTCACCACGCTCGGTTTCGCCGGCGCGGTGCTGGTTGCCGCGGGCTATGTGCTCAGCTGGTTCGACAGCGAATGGCTCGGCCTGTCGCTCGTCGGCTATATCGTCAACTGGTTCGGCGATTCGCTCGACGGCAGCCTTGCGCGCTGGCGCGGCATCGAACGCCCCAATTACGGTTATTTCGTCGACCATAGCGTCGATGCGCTCGCGACATTGCTGATGATCAGCGCGATCGGGATGAGCCCATATATGCGGCTCGACGTCGCGCTGATGGCGGTGATCGGCTATTTCCTGCTGTCGATCCACACCTTCATCGCCGCCAAGGTCGTCGGCGAATTCCGCCTGTCCTATATGGCCGGCGGCCCGACCGAGCTGCGCCTGATGCTGATGGCGATGACGATTTCGATGCCGATCATCGGCGGCGGCGACATCCACGGCACCAATTTCTCGGCCTTCGACCTGTTCGCGCTGGTCGTCTCGAGCATCCTTGTGACGCTGTTCATCGTCCAGACGTCGGCCACCGCCCGGATGCTGCGCCGCCGCGGCGGATAGCCAGAATCAGCGGCGCGCCCGCGCCTGCGGGTAGGTGCCGAGCAACCGCAGCGACTTGGTCTGGAAATCGAGTTCCTCGAGCGCGCGGTCGATCCGCTCGTCGCCCGGCGCGCCAACGATATCGCAGTAGAATTGCGTCGCCGCGAAGCTGTCGCCGGTCTGATAGCTTTCGAGCTTTGTCATGTTGACACCATTGGTCGCAAAGCCGCCGAGCGCCTTGTAGAGCGCGGCGGGAATATTCTTCACCTCGAACATGAAGGTCGTCATCACCGGGCCGGTGATCGCGGCAACGTCGGCCAGCGGTTCGCGCGCAAGGATGACGAAGCGCGTCGTGTTGTGATCGGCGTCCTCCATCCCCGTGCCGTGGAGCGTCAGCCCGTAAAGTTCGGCGGCGTGCGGCGGCGCGAGGGCGGCAAGCCCGACCTCGTCGCTGTCGGCAACCCACGCCGCGGCGCCCGCGGTATCGCTGTGCGCGACCGGCGCGATATTGTTGGCGCGCAGCCAGTGGCGGCACTGGCCGAGCGCCTGCTCATGGCTCATCGCGCGCGTCACGGGGCCGAGGTCGCGGCTCATCAGGCCATAGCGGATGGGCAGGAAATGCTCGCCGACGATCGACAAGCCGGATTCGGGGAGCAGGAAGTGGATGTCGGCGACGCGGCCGTGCAGGCTGTTTTCGATCGGGATGATCGCGCGGTCGACGCGGCCGTCGCGCACCGCGTCGATCGCGTCCTGAAACGCATAGCAGGGCATCGGCAGCGAGTTCGGGTCATATTCGCGCGCGGCAAGATCACTGTTCGCGCCCGGCGCGCCCTGGAATGCCAGCCCGCGCGCGGGTTCGGCGAGCGCCGCGTTGCGCATTTCGTCGACCAGATGCTGTGCCGAAGCCGAATAACTGCCCATGATTGCCTTCCCAAGCTCGCACCTTTCTCGGCGAGAAAGCTACTCGATTCCTTGTCGGGGAGCACTTCTCGTCCGAAAACCGGTTCCCACTTTTCGGGAAGTGCTCCGGAGCCGCGGCGCATAGCCGCCCCGCCGCGACCGCGCAACCGGCGCGCACGCCGTTGCCATTCCCCGATTTCATCCCCTTGCGCCGCCGTCGCCGCACCAGTAAGGGAGCGTCCAAATCAAATATGCGCCCGGCAAGCGGGCGTCAGCTAACGGGGCTGCTACGCATGGACAATCGCAACAATACTATTGCCGGCTGGGTGCTGTTTGCCGGCATTTGCGCGCTGGGCCTGACCATCGGGTCGAGCATGTTGTTCGCCAGCCACAATCCCGAAAAGCCCGGTTATCCGATCGAAGACGCCGAAGCCGGCGCGGGTGGCGGCGAATCGGCCGTGCCGCTCGCCAACCTGCTCGCCGCCGCCGATCCGGCGAAGGGCGAAGCGGTGTTCGCGAAATGCGCCGCATGCCACACGATCAACTCGGGCGGCGCCAACGGCATCGGCCCGAATCTGTTTGGTGCGCTTGGCAAGGCGCACGGCCATGTCCCGGGCTTCGCCTATTCGGCGGCGCTGAAGGGCGTTGCGGGCAATTGGGATTTCGAGGGCATGAACGCATGGCTGACCAGCCCGCGTAAATATGCCCCCGGCACGAAGATGTCGTTCGCCGGCCTCGGCAGCGCCGAAGATCGCGCGAACCTGATCGTCTATCTGAACAGCCAGGGTTCGAACCTGCCGCTGCCCGCCGCCGAAGCGGCGCCCGCAGCCGCGGAAGGCGCCGATCCGGCCGAGACCGCTGCCGCTGCACCGGCAGCCGAAGGCGCCGCGGCCGCTCCGGCCGCTGACGCCGCGGCTGCGCCCGCGCCGGCCGAAGCCAAGAAATAATGCGGCTCGCGCCCGTCCTGCTGGCGGGCGCGCTGGCGCTCGCCGGTTGCGGCAAGAGCGAGACGCCGTCCGAGGCGCCGGCGACGGGCGAGCCCGGCGTCGAAGCGCCGGCGCCCGCGGTTGCCCCGACCGCCGCCATGGGCGAACAGGTCTTCCGCCGCTGCGTCGCGTGCCATACGGTCGACAAGGGCGGCAACAACGGCATTGGCCCCAACCTGCACGGCGTCGTCGGCGCCGCGGTCGCGTCGAAGCCCGGCTTTTCCTATTCGGGCGCGATGAAGGCAAAGGGCGGCGTCTGGGACGAGGCCGCGCTCGACGCCTATCTCACGGCCCCGATGAAGGATGTTCCGGGCACGCGCATGGCGTTCGCCGGCGTGATCGACGCGGCGGACCGCAAGGCGCTGATCCTCTTTCTCGAAGAACAGTCGAAATAGGTTTCCTTCTCCCTTGATGGGAGAAGGAAACGCAGCCTTGCCGCAAAGCGCTAGGCGCAGTTGGATGAGGGTGACGGTGCGTCCTTGCACCATCGCCTTAGGCCGAGATCGCACCCCCACCGCTACGACTAACGAACAAGTTCGTAAGCCTCGCTGCCTCCCCCATAAAGGGGGAGGAACAGCTTAATTCGGGTTCTGCACGTTGCCGTAGAAATCCTGGATGATCTTCCACGCCTCTTCGGCGGTTTCGACGAAGTGGAACAGCGACAGGTCGCGCTGGCTGATCACGCCCTCCTCGACCAGCGCGTCGAAATTAACGACGCGGGTCCAGAATTCCTCGCTGAACAGCACGATCGGGATCGGTTTGATCTTGCCGGTCTGGATCAGCGTGAGCAGTTCGAACGTCTCGTCGAACGTCCCGAACCCGCCCGGGAACACACAGACGGCGCGCGCGCGGAGCAGGAAGTGCATCTTGCGCAGCGCGAAATAGTGGAACTGGAAACTGAGGTCGGGGGTAACATAGCGGTTCGGCGCCTGCTCGTGCGGCAGCACGATGTTGAGCCCGACCGATTCTTTACCCACGTCGTCGGCGCCGCGATTCGCGGCTTCCATGATCGACGGCCCGCCGCCCGAACAGACGACGAAGTTGCGGCAGCCATTTTCGTCGGGCGGCACCTGGCTCGCGATCCGCGCGAGTCCCCGCGCCTCCTCATAATATTTGGCCTTAGCCGCGAGCCGCTCGGCGATCCGCTGCTCCTCGGGCGTACGCGCCGCGTCGAGCACGGCCTGCGCGCCGTCGGGCGACGGAATGCGCGCCGAGCCATAGATGACGAGCATCGACTCGATCTTCGCTTCGTCGAGCATCAGTTCGGGTTTGAGCAGTTCGAGCTGGAAGCGCACCGGACGCAGATCTTCGCGCAGCAGGAACTCGGTGTCCTGGAACGCCAGCCGATAGGCCGGGCTTTGCGTCTGCGGGGTCGATACCGCCTGTTTGGCGAATTGCGCGTCGTCCTTGGCTTTGTGGAAACGCGAGCGATGGGGTTGTTTGTCTTCTGCCATTGGCGGACGGCTAGCCGTTCCGCGCGACTTTGCCAAGCTTAGCGGCAGTAGCCGTTGCCGCTCATGTCGAAGTGGAAATGATTATAATGCGCCGCGTTGTAATCGGGGCCGAGCACGGTCCCGAAGCGGCGGCAGCCCGATTTGTGGAGCGCGCGGAGGAATTCCTGCGACGATTTGTCGCCGGTCCATCCGCCGTCGAGCATGACGCGGCGGCCGTCGGCGAGCAGGAAGCCCGAGACGTCGATCGCATTCGAAAAGGCGTGCTGCGACATCCGCCCCGACCGGCCGCCATAAATGTTGCGGCAGCTGTAGGTTCCGAAGGTCTCGATCTTAACGACCTCCTGCCCCAGATATTTCCGCGCCGCGGGTTTCACCGCATATTGCACCCATGCGGCGAAATTCTTCGCAAGCGGACAGGTCATCGCGCCGAGCCCCGACACCGGGGTGCCGATGTCGAGCAGCTTCACCGAATCGATCGAGGTGCAGCCGCCGCCATGATCCTCGTTCGGCAGCGGGGTGAAGCGCACGCCCGCCTGCTTGAGATCGAACGCGCATTGCTGCGCCTCCGCGCTGGTGAAGGAGGGGGCGCCGACGGCTTGCGGGCGGTTCGGCTTGCTCGCGGTCGGGCGTTTCCCGCCGCCGTTCTTCATCGCCTCGGGGGCGCCGAAACAGGCGGACAGTGCCAGCGCCGCACTAGCGGCAACCAATATCCGGAGCTTCAAGAACGCAGGGACCCCCATGACGCCAAAATACCGCTGAAATGGTTAACAAGCTGTATACCTTTTTCTCCACTCGTCGAAAATTTCGCCCGGTCCGTGCAATTTGTTTGACAGTTGCGCGCTCCACCCTAAACGCGGCGCCGGGCCACGCGGTCCCAACGCCGCGCGAGCTCTCTGCAAGGAGAGACTAAAATGACTGAAGTGCCGACGCCTGTATTGCGCCCTGCGCGCCCCTATTTTTCTTCCGGACCCTGCGCCAAGCCGCCGGTCTGGTCTCCCGAAAAACTCAGCACCGAATCGCTCGGCCGCTCGCATCGTGCGAAGATCGGCAAGACGCGTCTGCAGTACTGCATCGACCTGATGCGCGAGATGCTGCAGCTCCCCGACACGCACCGCATCGGCATCGTTCCGGGCAGCGACACCGGCGCCTTCGAGATGGCGATGTGGACGATGCTCGGTGCCCGCCCCGTCACGACGCTCGCTTGGGAGAGCTTCGGTGAGGGCTGGGTCACCGACGCCGCGAAGCAGCTCAAGCTCGATCCGACGGTCATCCGCGCCGATTACGGCCAGCTTCCCGACCTCGGCCAAGTCGACTGGTCGAACGATGTGCTTTTCACCTGGAACGGCACGACGAGCGGCGTCCGCGTTCCGAACGGCGACTGGATCGCCGCCGACCGCGGGGGCCTGAGCTTCGCCGACGCGACCAGCGCGGTGTTCGCTTACGACCTGCCGTGGGACAAGATCGACGTCGCGACCTTCAGCTGGCAGAAAGTACTCGGCGGTGAAGGCGGGCATGGCGTGCTGATCCTCGGCCCGCGCGCGGTCGAACGGCTTCAAAATTACACCCCCGCCTGGCCGCTGCCGAAGGTGTTCCGCCTCGTCTCGAAGGGCGCGCTCGCCGAAGGCGTGTTCAAGGGCGAGACGATCAACACCCCGTCGATGCTCGCGGTCGAAGATGCAATCTTTGCGCTCGAATGGGCGAAATCGCTCGGCGGTCTCGACGGCCTGAAGGCGCGCAGCGACGCGAATGCCGCGGCGCTCGACAAGATCGTCGAGGAACGCGCGTGGCTGAGCCATCTCGCCGCCGATCCCGCCAGCCGCTCGAAGACCTCGGTCTGCCTGTCGGTAGCGGGTGCCGACGAAGGCTTCATCAAGAAGTTCGCGGGGCTGCTCGAAGCCGAAGGCGCGGCCTATGATATCGCGGGCTATCGCGACGCGCCTCCGGGCCTTCGCATCTGGTGCGGCGCGACCGTCGACACCGCCGATATCGAAGCGCTCGGCCCGTGGCTCGACTGGGCTTACGCCTCGCTCAACGCTTGACGTCGTCCCAGCGAAAGCTGGGCCGCTATCGATCATTCCCATTCCCAACGATCCCAGCTTTCGCTGGGATGACGGAGAAAAATGACATGACCGCTCCCAAAGTTCTCATTTCCGATAAAATGGACCCCAAAGCCGCCGCGATCTTCGAAGAACGCGGCATCGATGTCGATGTCATCACCGGCAAGACCAAGGACGAGCTGATCGCGATGATCGGCGACTATGACGGCCTCGCGATCCGTTCGGCGACCAAAGTCACCGCCGACGTCCTCGCCGCCGCGACGAACCTGAAGGTCGTCGGCCGCGCCGGGATCGGCGTCGACAATGTCGACATTCCCGAGGCGTCGAAAAAGGGTGTCATTGTGATGAACACGCCCTTCGGCAACAGCATCACCACCGCCGAACATGCGATCGCGATGATGTTCGCGCTCGCGCGCCAAATCCCCGAAGCCAACGCCGGGACGCAGGCGGGCAAATGGCCGAAGAACGACTTCATGGGCGTCGAGCTGACCTCGAAGACGCTCGGCCTGATCGGTTGCGGCAATATCGGCAGCATCGTTGCCGAGCGCGCGCTGGGCCTCCGCATGAAGGTCGTCGCCTTCGATCCGTTCCTGACCCCTGAGCGCGCGATCGAGCTCGGCGTCGAAAAGGCCGATCTCGACACCTTGCTTGCCAAGGCCGATTTCATCACGCTGCACACGCCGCTGACCGACCAGACGCGCAACATCCTGTCGGCCGAGAATATCGCGAAGGCGAAGAAGGGCGTGCGGATCATCAACTGCGCGCGCGGCGGGCTGATCGATGAAGCAGCGCTCAAGGACGCGCTCGAATCGGGCCATGTTGCGGGTGCGGCGCTCGACGTGTTCCAGACCGAGCCGCCGGCCGCCGATCACCCGCTGTTCAGCGCGCCGAACTTCATCTGCACCCCGCATCTGGGCGCCTCGACCGACGAAGCGCAGGTCAATGTCGCCATTCAAGTGGCCGAGCAGCTGTCGGATTATCTCCTCACCGGCGGGATCACCAACGCGCTCAACGTCCCCAGCCTGTCGGCCGAGGAAGCGCCGAAGCTGCGCCCCTATATGAGCCTCGCCGAAAAGCTCGGCAGCCTCGTCGGCCAGCTTGCGCACGACAACCTCACGACGATTTCGGTCGAAGTCGAGGGCGCTGCCGCCGAGCTCAACCTCAAGCCGATCACCGCCGCGGTTCTCACCGGCCTGATGCGCCGCTATTCGGACAGCGTGAACATGGTCAACGCCCCGCACCTCGCACGCGAGCGCGGGCTCGACGTTCGTGAGGTTCGCCACGACCGCGACGGCGATTACCACACGCTCGTCCGCGTCACCGTGGCGACCGAGCAGGGCGACCGCTCGGTCGCGGGCACGCTGTTCAGCAACGGCGACCCGCGCCTTGTCGAGATGTTCGGGATCAAGGTCGAGGCCGATCTCGACGGCCATATGCTCTACATCGTCAACGAGGATGCCCCGGGCTTCATCGGCCGCATCGGCACCGCGCTCGGCGAAGCCGGGCTCAACATCGGCACCTTCCACCTCGGCCGCCGCGCTGCGGGCGGCGAAGCGGTGCTGCTGCTCAGCCTCGACTCGCCGATGCCCGAGCCTTTGCTGTGGCAGCTGTGCCAGCTTCCCGGCGTGAAGACGGTGAAGGGTTTGAAGTTCTGACTTTAGTCCCCCTCCCGCTTGCGGGAGGGGTTAGGAGAGGGCATGTCAGCACAGTCCTGACCAAACGGGCCCTCCCCCGACCCCTCCCACAAGTGGGAGGGGAGTTATTGACTCCAGCCTCCGCCGTTCTAAGGCCGCACGCATGACCAAGGCCCCTGCCCTGCTGCCCGAAGGTTTGCGCGACCGCCTCCCCCGGCAGGCGGAGGCCGCGTCGCGCGTCACCCGCGCGCTCGTCGATGCGATGCGCGCGCATGGTTATGGACGCGTCGCGCCACCGCTCGCGGAATTTCGCGAGACGCTGGGCGGCGATGACGAGCGCGCCACCCGCGATTTGCTGCGCTTCACCGATCCGGTGTCGCAGCGGACGCTCGCGCTCCGTCCCGATATCACGCGGCAGGTCGGCCGTATCGCAACCTCGCTGCTCGCCAAGGCACCGCGCCCGCTGCGCCTTTGCTACGCCGGGCAGGTCGTCAAATTGCGTGCGAGCCAGCTACGCCCGGCGCGCGAGATGCTGCAGGTCGGCGCCGAGCTGATCGGCAGCGACAGCGTCGCCGCGGCGCGCGAGATCGTCACCGTCGCGATCGATGCGCTCGAAGCCGCGGGGATCGGCCCGGTTACGATCGATTTCACCCTGCCCGACGTCGTCGATTTGCTCGCGAACGGGCCGTTGCCTGTCGACGCCGACATCCAACAGCTCCGCGACGAACTCGACGCCAAGGACGCGGGCGCGCTGACCCGCCTCGGGGCCGAAGCCTATCTGCCGCTGCTGCGCGCGACCGGCCCGTTCGATCAGGCGATCCCCGACCTGCGCGCGTTCGATACCACGGGCGTCCTCACCGCGCGCATCGACGCGCTCGAAGCGATCGCCGCGCCGATCCGCGACCGCGTGACACTGACCCTCGACCCGACCGAGCGTCATGGTTTCGCCTATCAAAGCTGGTTCGGCTTCCAGATCTTCGTTCCCGGACAAGGAGATGCGGTCGGCCGCGGCGGCGGCTATTCGATTCCCGTCGGCGAACAGGAAGAATCCGCCGTGGGCTTTTCGCTCTATCCCGATCCGCTGATCGATGCCGGGCTCGGCGCCGAGGACGATGCCGACCGCCGCATCTTCCTGCCGCTCGGCCACGATCCTGTGCTGGCTGCGAGCTTGCGCGCCGACGATTGGCAGACGGTCGCGGCACTGTCCGACAGCGACAGTGCGCGCGCGCTCGGCTGCGGGTTTATTCTCGGTCCCGACGGGCCGGTCGAGGCCTAAAAATCCGAAATCCCAAAGCGCGGAATGCCTTGATTCACGCCCGGCGGATCGAGCACGGTGACGTCGAGCTCGACGGGCTCGCCGATCCAGTGCGCCAGCGTCGTATGATCGGCAAGGTCGTCGTCGGTCAGCGGGTGCACGAGCGCGCGCAGCCCTGTCGCCTCGATCGTCGCAACCACCGCCGGAACCGCTGCACCCAGAAAATGCACCTCATATTGCGCAATCGGGTGCGGCCCCGCGGCGCCGTCAGTCATATCGCCGACGAATAGAATCGCTGCGTCGTGGCTGAACCCGTCGCGCAGTTCGGTGGCGGCGGCGCGCTCGGCATCGTCGAAATAGATATGGGCGTGATAAGGGGCGTCGGGGTCGATCATCGCGGGCATCCTTCTTTTCGCCTCGCTACCCTGCCAAAAAGAGCGACGCAACCGTGCCACTGCCCTTGCCTCTGCGGCCAAATCCGCTAAGGCCGCGCCGGGTCAGGATGGCCCCGCACAGCAGGACATTGTCATGGCAAATGTTACCGTCATCGGGTCGCAATGGGGCGACGAGGGCAAGGGCAAGATCGTCGACTGGCTCGCCAGCCGCGCCGACGCCGTGGTCCGCTTCCAGGGCGGTCATAATGCCGGCCATACGCTCGTCGTCGGCGAACAGGTCTACAAGCTGTCACTGCTTCCCTCGGGCATCGTTACCGGGACGTTGTCGATCATCGGCAATGGCGTCGTGCTCGACCCCTGGGCGCTGCGCGACGAGATCACCAAGCTGCGCAAACAAGGCGTTGCGATCAACCCCGAGAATTTCGCGATCGCCGACAATTGCGCGCTGATCCTGCCCTTCCACCGCGACCTCGACGCACTGCGCGAGACCGCCGCGGGCGCGGGCAAGATCGGCACCACCGGGCGCGGCATCGGCCCCGCCTATGAGGACAAGGTCGGCCGCCGCGCTATCCGCGTCTGCGACCTCGCGCACCTAGACAAGCTCGATCCGCAGCTCGACCGCCTCACCGCGCATCACGATGCGCTGCGCGCCGGCTTCGGCGAACCGCCGATCGACCGCGAACGCCTGATCGCCGACCTCACCGAAATCGCCGACTATGTGCTCGAATATGCGCAGCCGGTGTGGAAGCGCCTGAAAAAGGTCCGCAAGGCCGGCGCGCGGATCCTGTTCGAAGGCGCGCAGGGCGTGCTGCTCGACGTCGATCACGGCACCTATCCCTTCGTTACCAGTTCGAACACCGTCAGCGGCACCGCAGCCAGCGGCTCGGGCCTCGGCCCCGGCGCGGTCGGCTTCGTGCTGGGGATCGCCAAGGCCTATACGACGCGCGTCGGTAGCGGCCCCTTCCCGACCGAGCTCGAGGACGAGATCGGCCAGAAGCTCGGCGAGCGCGGGCATGAATTCGGCACCGTCACCGGGCGCAAGCGCCGCTGCGGCTGGTTCGACGCGGTGCTTGTGCGCCAGAGCTGCGCGGTGTCGGGCGTCACCGGTATCGCGCTGACCAAGCTCGACGTGCTCGACGGCTTCGACACCATCCGCATCTGCACCGGCTATCGGCTGCGCGGCAAGATCCTCGACTATTTCCCCGCGCATTCGGCCGACCAGGCCGAGGTCGAGCCGATTTACGAGGAAATGGACGGCTGGCACGAATCGACCGCGGGCGCGCGCAGCTATGCCGACCTGCCCGCGCAGGCGATCAAATATATCCAGCGCGTGCAGGAATTGATCGAAACCCCGATCGCACTGGTGTCGACCAGCCCCGAGCGCGAGGACACGATCCTGATCCGCGATCCGTTCAGCGATTGACGCTGGCGGCGGCGACGTCGCGGATCGCCGCGACGAAGCCGGCGGGATCGTCCTCCTGAATGAAGTGGCCGCCCTTCAGCGTGCGGTGCGTCATGCCGTGGGTTCCCGGAACGCGCGCCGTGAACAACGCATCGCCGCCGCGCGTGATCGGGTCGCCGTCGGAAAAGCAGCAGAGGAACGGCTTGTCGAACGCTTCGAGCGCCGCCCACGCGCGTTTCTGGTCGGGGACCGCGACATTGTCGCCGAGCGGGACGAACGACGGATAGACGCGCGCCGCAACCTTCGACGCGCGGGTCGGAAAGGGCGCGTCATAGGCGGCGATCTCGGCGGCGCTCAATTCGCGCTTCGCCCCCGCCTTGACGATCTTGCCGATCGGGAAGACCGGGCTGTAGCGCGAAAAAGCGCGCCAGATCGCGAAGGCGCGCGGCGCCGGCTGGCCTTCGGGAAGGCCGCCGTTCGAGAGGGCGACCCCGGCGAAGCGTTCGGGCATTTCGGCAACCAGTCGCAAGCCGATCAGCGAACCCCAGTCCTGACAGGCGAGGACGATATTTTGCAGGTCGAGCGCCTCGATCCATTGCCGCATCCACACTACCTGCGCGGCATAGCTATAGGCGCCGCGGCCCACCGGCTTGTCCGAGCGACCGAAACCGATGAGGTCGGGCGCGACGACGCGGAAACCCGACGCCGTCGCGGGACCGATCATGTGACGGTAGAGATAGGACCAGGTCGGCTCTCCATGCAGCATCAGCACCGGCTGCGCATCGGCCGCGCCCTCATCGACGTAATGGACGCGAAGGCCGTCCTCGATCTCGAGATATTTCGGCGCATAGGGCCAGTCGGGCAGCCCCTCGAAGCGCGCGTCGGGCGTACGATAAATGGTCATGTTGTCGATCCCCCCAATGCTCACTTTAGCCCGCGGCGCCGCACTGGCAACCTCTTGCCGGGCCGCGCCAAAGGCGTAGGGTCGCCCGATGCGCCGCGCCTCGCCCCTCGCCTGTCTGTTCCTCGCCGGCTGCGGCGCCGCAAGTTCGCAGCCGTCGTTGCCCGCAGGCGCCAAGGCCGACCGGCTGCTCGTCGACAAGAGCGATCGCGTGCTGATCGCCTATGCCGGAAATCGCGAGATCGTCCGCTATACGAACATCCGCTTCGGCGACGCGCCGACGGGGCACAAGCAGTTCGAGGGCGACGAGCGCACGCCCGAGGGGCGCTACACGATCAGCGGCCGCAATCCGACGAGCGCCTACCATCTGTCGCTGCGCATATCCTATCCGAACGCCGCCGATCGCGCCTTTGCCAAGGCGAAGGGGCGCTCGCCCGGCGGCGATATCTTCATCCACGGCCAGCCCAACGCATGGCCGGGACCACTGATCGCGCGCGACTGGACCGACGGCTGTATCGCGCTGTCGAACGCCGAGATAAAACAGCTGTGGGATATCGTGCCCGACGGCATCCCGATCACCATCCGACCCTAGGAACCCACCATGCCCCGCCAAATCCTCGTCCTTTATGGCAGCTATCGCCGCGACCGGCAGGGCATCAAGCTCGCGCAGTGGATCGTCGATGCGATCGCGGCGCGCGGCGACAGTGCCGAACTGATCGACGCCAAGGCGGTGGACCTCCCGATGCTCGACCGGATGTACAAGGAATATCCGAAGGGCGAGGCGCCAGCCGCGATGGAGGAGCTCGCGGAAAAGATCCGCGCCGCCGACGGCTTCTTGTTCGTGACCGGCGAATATAATTGGGGGCCGCAGCCGGGGCTCAAGAACCTGACCGACCATTATCTCGAGGAATGGTTCTGGCGGCCCGCGGCGATCGCCTGTTACTCGGCGGGCCCCTGGTCGGGCGTGCGCGCGATGATGGGCTGGCGCGACACGCTGGGCGAGATGGGAATGGCAGTCACCTCCTCGATCCTGCCCGTCGGACGGATCGGCGGCGCGTTCGACGCCAATGGCGAACCCGCGGGCGAGGACGGCGCGCGGCTGGTCAAGGGCTTCCCGCGCTTTGCCGACGACCTCAATTGGTGGATCGATGCCGCCAAGGCGCAGCGCGCGCGGCAGGATCCACCTTACTAACCCGATTTCAGCTCGGCCTTCAGCCGCAGGCTTGCGCGCCAGAAGAAGAAGGCCGGGATCAGGCCCAGCCATGCTGCGCCGTAGAGCACCCAGCGTACGCTTTCCTGCCCCGCAAGCGGCTGCAGCGCGTCGGACAGCACGCCGAACAGGAAAGGCCCGAGCCCGAGCCCGATGAGGTTCTGCCCGAACAACATGATCGATGCCGCGACCGCGCGCGCCTGCGGGCGCACCAGCCCCTGCACACAACCGTATGCGGGGCCGTAATAGGCCGAGTTCAGGATCGTCGGAATGATGAGCAGCGCGACGGCAATGCGCCAGTCCTCCATGAAGTAGCCGAGGAACAGGATTGGCGCCGCAACCGCCATACCATAGGCAGGGAAGGTCAACAGATGCTTCTTGTCGCGCGGGCCGAACTTGTCCGCCATCTTGCCGCCGAGCCAGGTGCCGAACACACCCGCCAGCCCCAGCACGACCGCCATCGACAGCCCGGCTTCGGTCGTCGACAGGCCATGGCTGCGGATGAAGAAGCTGATCGTCCACAGTGCCTTGCCATAACCGAGAAAGGCGACGACCGACGACGCAATCAGGATATAGATGAAGGCGCGCGACGCGAAGATTTCGCGCATCGCCTCGCCCGTCGACAGCCGCACCGCGGCGGCGGCGGTCGCGGCGGCTTCGGCGCTGCGGCTGTGCCGCGGCTCGCGCATCACGAACAGCACGACGAGCGCGAGCAGCAGGCCCGGCGCACCGACGAGCATCAGCGCGATGCGCCAGCCGTAAAGATCGTTGACAATGCCGCCGATAATCAGCCCGAGGAGCGATCCGATCGGCACGCCAAGGCCATAGAAAGCGATCGCGGAGGAGCGTTTTTCGGGGGCGACGCTGTCCGAAATCAGTGAGTGCGCCGCGGGCGTACACCCCGCCTCGCCGACGCCGACGCCGATTCGTGCGAAGAGCAATTGCACGAAATTCTGCGCGAGTCCGCACACCGCGGTCATCGCCGACCAGATCGCGAGCGCGAGCGCGATCAGGCGGACGCGGTTCGTGCCGTCCTTGTCGGCATAGCGCGCGATCGGGATGCCGAGCAGCGCGTAAAAGACCGCGAAGGCGGGGCCGGCAAGCAGGCCGAGCTGCGTGTCGGACAAGCCGAGGTCGGCCTTGATCGGTTCGGCGAGGATGTTGACGATCTGCCGGTCGAGGAAATTGAAGATATAGACGATCAGCAGGATCCACAGCATCGTCCGCGTCTCTGCGGAAACGCCGGTGGCCGGTGAGGCGATGCCCTGCGACGAGGCAGCTTTATCCGTCATTATGATCTCCCGCCGCCAAGGGAGCAGACCGGGGGGAGTGGTGTCAACGCCGTTGGGGCGAACCGAAATTGCCCGCTTGCAATTGCCGCTACGGCTGCCAGCCTGCAGCCCATGCAAAAAATTTCGCTGCTCGGCGCCGCCGCCCTTCTCGCGATCGCTCCCGCCACCTCACCGGTCTCCGCCATGCCGCCGCCGCTTCCCGAGGTCGAAGGCAAGGACGCCGCGACGCTGCGTGCCGAAATGGAGAGCGGGCGGATTTACGAAGGGCTGACCGCGCTCGTCTATCTCGACCGGATCGGACGGATCGACGATCATGGACCCAAGCTCGATGCCGTGATCGCGACGATGCCGCAAGCCGACCTCAATGCCGAGGGGAAGCGGCTCCATGACGAGCGCATCGCGGGCAAGGCGCGCGGCCCGCTCCACGGCATCCCCATGCTGCTCAAGGACAATATCGAGACGGCGGGGCCGCTGCCCACAACCGCGGGCTCGCTCGCACTCAAGGACAATGTGACGAACCGCGATGCGCCGCTCGTCGCGCGGCTGCGCGATGCGGGCGCGATCATCCTCGGCAAGACGAACCTCAGCGAATGGGCGAACATCCGGTCGGACAATTCGACGAGCGGGTGGAGCGCGGTCGGCGGCCTGACGAAGAATCCGCACGCGCTCGATCGCAACAGCTGCGGCTCGTCGTCGGGCAGCGCCGCCGCGGTCGCCGCCAGCCTCGCGCCGCTCGCGATCGGCACCGAAACCGACGGATCGATCACCTGCCCCGCCGGGGTCAACGGCATCGTCGGCTTCAAACCGAGCGTCGGCCTCGTCAGCCGCACGCATATCGTCCCGATCAGCCACAGCCAGGACACCGCCGGACCGATGACGCTGACGGTGCGCGATGCCGCCGCGGTGATGAGCGTAATCGCGGGCAGCGACCCCGCCGACCCCGCAACCGCCGAAGCCGACGCGCGGAAAGCCGACTATGTCGCCGCGCTGTCGCCCGACGCGCTGAAGGGCAAGCGCATCGGGGTGATGCGCGACCTTGTCGGCGACCGCGCCGACGTCGCCGCGCTGTTCGACGCGGCGCTGAAGCAGATGGAAGGGATCGGCGCGACGCTGGTCGAGATCGCCGACAGCCGGAAGGGCGATGAGGGGCTCGGCGCCGCCGAATTCGAGATATTGCTCACCGAGCTCAAGGCCGACATGGCGACCTATCTGGGCAGCTTGCCGAACGCGAATGCGCCGCGGTCGCTCCCCGATGTCATCGCGTTCAACAAGGCGAACCCCGACGAGCTAAAATGGTTCGACCAGGGAATTTTCGAACTCGCCGAGACCAAGGGCGGTCTCGACAGCCCCGCCTATCGCGCCGCGCGCGAAAAGGCGGTTCGCCTTGCCGGGCCCGAGGGTATCGACCGGTTGCTGAAAACCCATGACGTCGATCTGCTCGTCGGGGTCACCAACGGCCCCGCGTGGGTCAGCGACCTGGTCAACGGTGACAGTTACACGAGTCCCGGCACCAGCCAGCTTCCCGCGGTCGCCGGCTATCCGCATCTGACGGTGCCGATGGGCGCGGTGGAAGGGCTGCCGATCGGCCTCTCGTTCATCGGCGCCAAATGGAGCGACGCCGACATATTGGCTGCGGGCTATGCCTATGAACAGGCGAGCGGGAAGCGCGTCGCGCCGACCTATCGGCCGAGCGTGGCGCCCTAATTCAGTTTCGTCATCCCCGCGAAGGCGGGGATCGCTGGCATTCATAAAGGCCGCCAGCGGCCCCCGCCTTCGCGGGGGCGACGGTGGCTTACTTTCGGTCCCTTCGCTTCTTCCAGCCCATTTCCTCGAGTTCGAGCAACTCCATCGGCACATGGATCGCGCGCACGGCCAGCCGCACCTCGACGAGGAACAGGATCAGCGAGATCAGCAGCAGCAGCATCGCGACCGTGAATGCCCACGCCGACGCGCGCCCGAGGTTGAATCCCGCGACCTCCTGCGCAAAGAGCAGCGCGACGAGCAGGCAGACGACGATCCCGCACGCCACGGCGGAAAGGATCGAATTGTTGATGATCCCCATCCTGCGGTCGGCGATGCGCAGTTCGGCGACGATGCGCTCATGCTCGACGCCCTCGGTCTCGGACCAGCGCTCCATCAGGTTGCGCGAGCGGTCAACGACGCGCGCGAGGCGGCCCGCGATGACGTTGAGCAGGCTGCCGGTCGCCACCAGCAGGAATACCGGCGTGACCGACAGCTGGATAGTCTGCGCAATCGCGCCCGCGTCGAGTCCCGTCATCCCCCGGCGGCAACCGAGGGCGTGTTCACGCCATGCATTGCGAGGAATTTGCGGACGTTGCGCGCGGCCTGACGGATGCGCTGTTCATTTTCGACCATCGCGATGCGGACATAGCCTTCGCCATCCTCGCCATAACCGACGCCCGGCGCGACCGCGACCTTGGCGTGGGTGAGCAATTGCTTCGAAAATTCGAGGCTGCCCATTTCCTTGAGCGCGGGGGGCAGCGGCGCCCAGGCGAACATCGACGCCTTCGGGCTCGGGATGTCCCAGCCCGCGCGGCCGAAGCTTTCGACCATCACGTCGCGGCGCTTCTGGTAGAGGTCGCGGTTCTTCTGCACGATATCCTGCGGGCCATTGAGCGCGGCGCAGGCCGCAGCCTGAATCGGCGTGAACGCGCCATAGTCGAGGTAGGATTTGACGCGCGTCATCGCCGCGATCAGCCGCTTGTTGCCGACCGCAAAGCCCATGCGCCAGCCCGCCATCGAATAGGTTTTCGACATCGAGGTGAATTCGATCGCGACATCTTTCGCGCCCGGCACCTGCAGGATCGAGGGCGTCGGGTTGCCGTCGTAATAGAGCTCCGAATAGGCGAGATCCGACAGGACCCAAACCTTGTTCTCCTTCGCCCAGGCGACAAGCCGTTCGTAGAAGGCAAGATCGACGGCTTCGGCAGTCGGGTTCGACGGATAGTTGACGACGAGGATCGACGGACGCGGCACAGTGAACGCCATCGCGCGGTCGAGCGCGCGCCAGTAATTTTCGTCGGGCGTCGTCGGCACGCTGCGGATCGTCGCGCCGGCGATGATGAAGCCGAAGGTGTGGATCGGATAGCTCGGGTTCGGCGCGAGCACGACATCGCCGGGGCCGGTGATCGCGGTCGCGAGGCTCGCGAGCCCTTCCTTCGACCCCATCGTGACCACGACCTCGGTTTCGGGATCGAGGTCGACGTTGAAGCGGCGGCCGTAATAATTGGCCTGCGCGCGGCGGAGGCCCGGAATGCCCTTCGACTGCGAATAGCCGTGCGCGTCGGGCTTCATCGCGACTTCGCAGAGCTTTTCGATCACATGCGCGGGCGGCGGCAGGTCGGGGTTGCCCATCCCCAGGTCGATGATGTCTTCTCCCGCGGCGCGGGCGGCCGCACGCATCGCATTGACTTCAGCGATGACATAGGGCGGCAGGCGCTTGATGCGATAGAATTCATCTTCGGACATGGGAAACTAGAACAACTCCTTTGCATTAGGTGTGATTGACGCGAGCGGCAGCCTCGCCAGCCGCATCGCGGCTTGTTATAGGCATATTATCCGCACTGACCAGCAGGAACGAGCATGAACGACACGGGCAAGGACGATACGATCGAAACGCCGAATCCCTTCATGCCATCCCCCGACGACATGCAACATTGGGCGAGCGTGATCGGCCGGGCGCAGCAGATGATGCTCGAATATGCGCTGGGTCAGGCGAACGACGGCAATGCGAGTGCCGCGGCGCTGTTCGACCCCGCCAAATGGCTCGACAATCCCGCGACGAAGCTGTGGACCGAGCAATCGTCGAAGATGTGGGACCAGGGCGTCGCCTTCTGGACCTCGCTCGCCAGCATCGGCCAGCCGCTCGCGCCCGACGCGCCGGTCGAGGGCGCAAAAGACCGCCGTTTCACCGATGCCGAATGGACGACCAATCCGGTCTTCGCGATGATCCGCCAGACCTATGGCTTGCTCGCCGAACAGATGCTCGCGACGACGCGCCAGTTCGAGGGGCTCGACCCCGCGGCGCGCGCGAAGATGGAGTTCGCCGCGAAGGCGATGGCCGATGCGATGGCGCCGACCAATCTGGCGCTCACCAATCCCGAGGTGATCAAGCGCGCGGTCGAAACGCGCGGCGAAAGCCTGCTCAAGGGGCTCCGCCACATGCTCAATGACCTGTCGCGCGGGCAGCTCTCCCATGTCGATCCCGACGCGTTCGAGGTCGGGGTCAATATCGCGACGACCCCGGGCAAGGTGATCCACGAGACCGACCTTTACCAGCTGATCCAGTACACGCCGACGACGAAGGAGGTGCTCGCCGTCCCGCTCCTCATCTTCCCGCCGTGGATCAACCGCTTCTATATCCTCGACCTCAACCCTGCGAAAAGCTTCGTAGCCTGGGCGGTCGAACAGGGATTGTCGGTGTTCGTCGTGTCGTGGAAGTCGGCCGACGCGTCGATGAGCGAGATCGTCTGGGACGATTATGTCGCGGCGCAGGTCGATGCGATCGACACGGTGCGCGCGGCTCTCGATGTCCCGGCGGTCCACACGATCGGCTATTGCGTCGCGGGCACCACGCTCGCCGCGACGCTCGCGATGCTCTCCGCGCGCGGCGAAGTCGACAAGGTCCAGTCGGTGACCTTCTTCACCGCGCAGGTCGATTTCGAACAGGCCGGCGACCTCAAGATGTTCGTCGACGACAGCTATCTGGCGCTGCTCCAACAGCTCTCGGCGCCGGGCTTCCTCGACGGGCGCTATATGGCCGCGACCTTCAACAGCTTGCGCGGGCGCGACCTCATCTGGAATTATGTCGTCAGTAATTACCTGCTCGGCAACGACTATCCGCCCTTCGACCTCCTTTACTGGAACGGCGACACGACGAACCTGCCCGCGAAGTGGCACCGGCAATATCTGGTCGACCTGTACCGCGACAATCGCATGGTGATCCCGAACAGCCTGTCGGTGATGGGGACGCCGATCGATCTCAGGAAGATCGAAACCCCCGCCTATATTCAGGCAGGGCGCGAGGATCATATCGCGCCGCTCGCCAGCGTCTGGCGGCTGATGGATCATCTGTCGGGGCCGAAGACCTTCCTGCTCGCGGGCTCAGGCCATATCGCGGGGGTGGTCAACCCGCCCGCCGCGGGCAAATATCAATATTGGACCGGTGACAGCAGCGCCGCGACGCTCGACGATTTTGTTGCGAGCGCGAGCGAGACCAAGGGCAGCTGGTGGCCGCACTGGATCGGGTGGATTTCGCAGCGGGATAGCGCAAAAATCCCGGCGAAGGGCGCGCGCATCCCCGGAAAAGGCGCCAAAAAGGCCATCGAGGACGCCCCCGGCCGCTATGTCAAACAGCGGTAATATCTAGCGAATATCCTGTCTTCGGGGCGCAGCGACAAGAATTTTGTGCAGTGCACAAAAAATATCCTTGAAATCGCCGCGCCGCTCCTATATTGTGCACTGCAACATAGAGGAGTACCACCGATGGCTACCAAGATGGATAGTGCCGAAAAGGCTTTCGAAGCCGCGACGCTGGAAACCCCGGCCAAGCCGGTGGCAACCCCCACCGCGCCGGCCCCCGCTGCTGCTCCGGCCGTAGCGAAGGCCGAACCGGCCCCCGCAAAGATCAAGACGGTGAAGGCAAAAGCCAAGCCGGCCGCGAAGAAGGCCGCTGCCCCCAAGGCGGTTGCCAAGAAGGTCGCTCCCAAGAAGGCGACCGTGAAAATTGCATCCAAGCCCCTTAACGCCGCGCCGAAGCCGGTCGCAGCCGCCACCAAAGGATTCAAGACCATGAACGACACCGTCAAGAAGTTCGCCGACGAAGCGAAGACCCGCGCCGAAGCCCTGACCGCCGACTTCAACGAGAAGGCCAAGGAAGCGATGAGCAAGACCAGCAAGCTGGCTGAAGATGCCGTCGAATTCAACAAGGCGAACGTCGAAGCGCTCGTCGAAGCCGGCAAGATCGCTGCCAAGGGCATCGAAACGCTCGGCCAGGAAGGCGTGACCTATGCTCGCAAGAGCTTTGAAGACACGACCGCCGCGCTGAAGGGCTACACCGCCGTCAAGACCCCGGCCGACTTCTTCAAGCTCTATGCCGAAAACAGCAAGAAGGCGTTCGACGCCGCTGTTGCGCAGACCTCGAAGACCAGCGAACTCGTCGTCAAGCTGACGAACGACAGCTTTGCGCCGATCTCGAACCGCGTTTCGGTCATCACTTCGAAGATGAAGGCCGCCTAAGGCGACTTCACCTTCCACCGTTGGCGCGGGCACCCTCCCCCTCCCCTCCCCGCCTGCGCCGACATCCCAAGGCCGCTCGCTTCCCCCGGGAAGCGGGCGGTTCTTGTTTGCGGCCACCCGATCCGGCTGGCGAACGAGAGGTTAAAATCCGCGACCGCGCCTCTTGCGCTTCGCCCGCGGCTTGCGATATTCCTGCCCATGATGTTTCCTGTTGCAACAAACCAGCCGCCCCGCGCCATGGCGGACAAGGACGATGGCTCGCCCGGCACCCCCGGCGTCGGCATCGCGACGCGTACGCGCGCGAAGGCGAAAAAGCCCTCGATGTACAAGGTGCTGCTGCTCAACGACGATTACACGCCGATGGAATTCGTCGTGATGGTGCTCCAGCGTTTCTTCAACATGGATATCGAACAGGCGACGCAGGTGATGCTGCACGTCCACCAGCAGGGCGTCGGCGTGTGCGGCGTGTTCAGCTATGAGGTCGCCGAGACCAAGGTCAATCAGGTGATGGATGCCGCGCGGCAGAATCAGCATCCGCTGCAATGCACGCTGGAAAAAGCCTGAACTAGCCCGCGCGGGCGACCTGTTCGGCCTTTAGCGCCGGGGAAGCCTCGCCTTTCAAATCGCCATAACCCAGTTCCGCGCCGCATCCCGGACAGATTTTCGCGGTCCCGACATCGGCGCCGCACGCGCGGTGGACATAGCGGATCGCGGGGCCGTCCTCTGTCTCGCCTGGGGCATAGGCCCAGCGCTCGGACCAGTTGCGCATCGCGTAGAGCACGTCGAACAGCGCCTTGCCCTTGTCGGTCAGCCAATAATCGTGGCGTAGCGGTCGCTCGCTGTATGCGCGACGCTCGGCGACCCCTTCCGCCACAAGCATCTTGAGTCGCGCCGATACAAGTTGCGGCCCGAGCCCGGTGTTCGCGGCGATGAGTTCGAACCGACGCCGCCCGAAGAGTAGCTCGCGTAGAATCAATAACACCGCGCGGTCGCCGAGAAGCTCGGCGGAACGGCCGACGGGGCAGAATGTGTCCGATAAGTCAGCGCGTTTGGGCATAAACGGCCTCACTCCTTCTCGTCATCCCCGCGAAAGCGGGGACCCAGTGGCACCCTCGCTTGCCCAAACTGGGTCCCCGCTTTCGCGGGGATGACGAGGGGAGAATCTACTTGTCACTATGATTATCATAGTTACTATGTCGCGCAAGAGGAGAGTCGCTCATGCCCAATCCCGCAGCCGTCATCATCGGGGCCGGAGACGCCACCGGCGGCGCCATCGCCCGTGCCTTTGCCGCCGAGGGGCTCACCGCCTGCGTCAACCGCCGCGAACGTAATGCCGACGCGCTCGAAGCGCTCGCGCAGTCGATCCGCGACGAAGGGCATCAGGCGCGCGCCTTCGCCGGTGACGCCCGCGAAGAGGAGGCGATGATCGCGCTGTTCGATCGGGTCGAGGCCGAGGTCGGCCCCGTCGAAGTCGCGGTGTTCAACATCGGCGCGAACGTCAATTTCCCGATCGGCGAGACGACGGTGCGCGTATACACCAAGGTCTGGGAAATGGCGTGCCTCGGCGGGTTCCTGATGGGCCGCGAAGCCGCGAAACACATGAGCCCGCGCGGCCGCGGCACGATCATCTTCACCGGCGCGACCGCATCCTTGCGCGGCGGATCGGGCTTTTCCGCCTTCTCGGGCGCGAAGGGCGCACTCCGGATGCTCGCACAGTCGATGGCACGCGAGCTCGGGCCGCAGGGCGTACATGTCGCGCACACGATCATCGATGGCGCGATCGACACCGACTTCATCAAGGGCCGCCACCCCGATTTCGACAATGCGAAAGCGCAGGATCTGATCCTCAATCCGGCCGCCATCGCCGCCAACTATGTGATGCTCCACAAGCAACCCAAAAGCGCGTGGACCCACGAACTCGACCTCCGTCCCTGGGGAGAAAAATGGTGACGAAAAGCCTCGAACTCATCTTCGATTTCGGTAGCCCCAACGCCTATCTGTGCATGAAGGCGCTCCCCGAACTGCTCGACCGCACCGGCGCCGACCTGATCATAACCCCCTGTCTTTTGGGCGGCATCTTCAAGGCGACGGGCAACAAGGCGCCGATGGTGCAATATGCCGACGCCCCCGCAAAGCTCGCCTACGAGAACCTCGAAATGCGGCGCTTCATCGAAAGGCACGGCCTCACGAAATTTCGCATCAACCCGCACTTCCCGGTCAATACACTCACGATCATGCGCGGCGCGGTTGTCGCCGAGGACGAAGGCGTGCTCGACGATTATGTCGACGCGGTGAACCGCGCGATGTGGGAGGATGGCCTGAAGATGGACGATCCCGAGGTCATCGCGACCTTCCTGTCGGCGAACGGCTTCGACGCCCCCGCGCTGCTCGCGCGCACGCAGGAACCCGAGATCAAGGCGAAGCTGGCCCAGAACACCGAGGCCGCGGTCGCACGCGGCGTGTTTGGCATTCCGACTTTCTTCGTGCGCGACGAGATGTTCTTCGGCAAGGACCGCCTCGCACAGGTCGAGGAAGCGCTCGCTTAGGCCTGCGCTGCGGGCTGCGACGGTCGCCCGGCGACCAATATGCCGGCGACGATCAGCGCCAGCCCGATGATGTGGAACAGGTGCAGCACTTCGCCGAGGAACAGCATCGCGAGGCCCGCCCCCATCAGCGGCATCACATTCATATATTGCCCCGTCGCCGCCGAGCCGATCAGTTCGACCCCGCGGTTGAAGAAGAGATAGGCGAGGAACGACGGAAAGATCGATACATAGGCGATGGCGAGCGCGCTACCCGTCGCAGGAACGATCAGCCGCCCCGACCACAGCTCGTGCGCGTAAAAGGGCACAATGACCGCGATGCCGACCACCATCGACGCCGCGAGGAAGCTCAGCGGATGCACCGCAGGCCGGCGGCGGAGCAGCACCGAGTAAAGCGCCCAAAGCAGCACCGCGCCGCCGATGATCGCGTCGCCGATGTTGAGCTGCAATCCCCACAGCATTGCCGGGTCGCCGCGCGCGATGATCGCCAGCACGCCGGTGAGCGAGATCAGCACACCCGCGATCTGGCGCAGGCTGGTGCGGTCGCCCATCACCAACGCACCAACGACGAGAACCAGCGCCGGCAGCGCCGACTGGATCAGCATCGAATTGAGCGCGGTGGTGCTTTGCAGGCCGGTGTAGAGCAGGATGTTGAACGACCCGATCGCCAATGCGCCGAGCAGCGCGACGATCGGCCAGTTCGCGCGCAGCACCGGCCAGTCGCGTTTCAGATGCGGCCAGGCGAGCGGCAACAACAGTAAAAGCGCAAAAGTCCAGCGCCAGAAAGACAAGGCGGCGGGCGGCACCAGGTCGCGCGCCGCGCGCCCGACGATCGAATTCCCCGCCCAGAACAGAGCGGTTACGGTCAGCAGCGGATAGGCCCGCGACCAAAGCGCCGCAGCCGGCCCACCATCCCTTCGCATCGCGTTTCCGACCCTGTCTTCGTCCAAAATTAGCCGCCCCGGCTTTCACCCGGGCGGCAGAAGATATCGGACGCGCGCCTCCTGTCTAGGTGAAGTCGAGCTGGATGATGTCGCTCGGCGTCGCGCGGCAATACATTTCGATCTGCTTGGCGCCGTCGGGATAGGTCGCGGTCATCGTCGCGCGGATGCGCCAGCCGCCATTGCCCTGTTCGAGCGAGATCAGCTTGTCGTAGGACAGCCGGGTGCCGCCCGTGACGCCGATCTGCCGCGCCGCATCGGTCATGCAATTCTGCACCGACGGCCGCGAAGCGCTCGGCAGCGCGGAGAGGTTGGCGCTCAGCGTTGCCGGCGGACCGGCCGGATAGGTCGGAGTTGCCGTATCCACGGGCGTCGTCGTCTGCTCGGTCGCCGCCTTCTTTTTCTTCTGGCTCGCCAGCAAGGCGATCAGGCCGCCCGCGACGACGATGCCGCCGATGATGAGTCCGGTGCTCGGCCCCTTGTCCTTGTCCTTTTCGGGCGGACGGACGTTCCGGTAGCCATAGCCGAACTCGGCGCGGCAGCCCTTGTCCACCCAGATATAATCGCTGGTGTAACCCCATTGGCGCCCGGCGTTGCACTTGCCGCCGAACCTGTTCAGCAACTCGACCCGGTCGTTGGTCCGAACGTTGCACTGTTCGTAGCGATTGCTACGCGACTCGCAGCGCAGCGTCCCCGCATAATCGTCGACCGGCTGCGGCAGCGGAGTCGGATAGCCGCCATCATTGGCATAACCATAAGCGAATTCGGCGCGGCAGCCGCCCGACACCCAGATCTGGTTGGCGGTGAAGCCCCAATCGCGCCCCTTCGAGCAGCGTCCGCCAAGTACCCGTTGCAGGTCGACGCGATTGCCGGTGCGCACATTGCAGCGCTGCATGTTGTTGTTTCGCGACTCGCAGCGGATCGTTCCCTGATACCCATAGCCATTTCCGGGACGCGGCGGCTGGATTTGCGGCCCGCCCGGATAAGGCGGCACCGGACGCGGTGGCTGGATCTGGGGGCCGCCCGGCGGCGGATAGGGCAGCGTCGTCGCTTGCGGCATCGCCGGCACGGCAAGCTGGCTGGCGATCAACGTGGCCGTAGTGATGATCGTGACGACATTATTCCGCATGACCTTACTCCCCTGTGAAAAGTCGTTTCCGCTTACGCTTGCCCTGGTTCGACGAAATATTGACCTGAATAGTTTCATATTTCGGACCGGAAAGCCACGGCGAAAGCCCGTTGTCATCGGGGACGACTTAACCATGGTAACGACTTCGCTTGTTCCGCCGGATCTATTGGCTTTCGCCCCGGATCGCGCCGCCGCAACTGGGGAGCCAAGGGCGGCGGGGTTATCTTCCACAGTCACCTGCCCAGCCCGCTTGCGCACGCATGCGCATGCGCTAAAGACAGCCGATGGATCAAATCGTCATTCGCGGCGGCCAGCGACTCAAGGGCCGAATCCCCATCTCCGGCGCGAAGAATGCGGCGCTCACTTTGCTGCCTTGCGCGCTGCTCACCGACGAGCCGCTGACGCTGCGCAACCTGCCGCGGCTCGCCGATGTCGACGGGTTCGGGCACCTGCTCAACCAGCTCGGCTGCTCGACGACGATCGAGGGATCGCGCCCCGAGGATTTCGGCCGCGTGATGACCGCGCGCACGACGACGCTGACCTCGACCGTCGCGCCCTATGACATCGTGCGCAAGATGCGCGCGTCGATCCTCGTACTCGGCCCGCTGCTAGCGCGCGCGGGCGAGGCGACGGTGTCGCTGCCCGGCGGCTGCGCGATCGGCAATCGCCCGATCGACCTCCACCTGAAAGCATTGGAAGCCTTTGGCGCCGAGATCGAGCTCGCCTCGGGCTATGTGAAGGCGAGCGCGCCGGGCCGCGGACGCCTGCACGGCGGCAAATTCACCTTCCCCGTCGTCTCGGTCGGCGCGACCGAAAATGCGCTGATGGCCGCGGTGCTCGCGAAGGGCACTTGCGTCCTCGAAAATGCGGCGCGCGAGCCCGAGATCGTCGACCTCTGCAACTGCCTCGTCGCAATGGGCGCGCATATCGACGGCATCGGCACCGAAACGCTGGTGATCGAGGGCGTCGACCGGCTGCACGGCGCGACCTATCGCGTGATGGCCGACCGGATCGAGGCGGGCAGCTATGCCTGCGCAGCCGTCATCACCGAGGGAGATGTCGAACTGGTCGGCGCGAAGGCCGACGAGATGGAAGCGACGCTCGCCGCGCTGCGCCAGGCCGGCGCGACGGTCGAGGAAACCAAGGGCGGCATCCGCGTCGCCATGTCGGGCCGCGCCGAACCCGTCACGCTGTCGACCGCGCCCTACCCGGGTTTCGCGACCGACATGCAGGCGCAGTTCATGGCGATGGCGACGCTCGGCAAGGGCGCCTCGCTGTTCACCGAAACCATCTTCGAGAACCGCTACATGCACGTCCCCGAACTGGCGCGCATGGGCTGCGACATCGACGTGCGCGGCCGCAGCGCGGTGGTGCGCGGGGTCGATCAGCTGGTCGGAGCGCCCGTGATGGCGACCGACTTGCGCGCCTCGATGAGCCTGATCATCGCCGGCCTCGCCGCGCAGGGCACGACCGAGGTCAACCGCGTCTATCACCTCGACCGGGGTTATGAGCGGCTCGAAGAGAAGCTCCAGGCCGTCGGCGCCGATATCGAACGCATCAGCGCGGGGTAAGCCGCTCCGCGCGGCCGTAGGTGCCGCGCACGTCGCGTTTGATCCAGTCGGCGAGCAGTTTCAGATAGCCGTCGGTGATGCGCGTGATCTGGCGTTCGCCGCTGGCTTCGGTGGTGAATTCCCACATGCCGTGGTCGGTCTGCGGAAAGAGATAGACGTCGACCGGCTTGCCCGCTTTGGCGAGCCCGAGCAGCGCGCCGCGCGTCGTTTCGATCGGCGCCTCGCGATCTTCGCCCGCGAGCACCCAGAGCAGCGGCGCGTCGATTTTCTTCAGCACCGCAAGCGCGTCATAATTCCAGATGAGTTCGAGATTGTCGAAACGCGCGCGCCCGACCCGGCGCAGCTCGCCGTTGGACATCCGCGCGATCGCGCCGCTATGTTCGCCCGCGATCTTCGCCGCCCACGGCTGGCCCGCCATCTCGGCGCGCACCGCGTCGAGTTCGGTGTAGCCTTCGGCGAAACCGGACAGCAGCAGCTTGCCGGTCGCGTCCGACAATCGCCCGACGAGCGCCTCGGCGTCGCGGCCAAGCCCCGCCGCGCGGACCTCCGACACCATCTGCTCGCGGTCTTCCTCGATCGGCGAGGCGACGAGGCCGAAACCGATCGCGACGAAATCGGCCTTCGTCCGCGTCGCGGCGAGCGGCGCGACCCAGCCGCCCTGGCTGCCGCCAAAGAAGCCCGCGCGACCGTGACGGCCCGCCGTCATGCTGCGCGCCCGCCCCAGCGCGTGCGCCGCATCCTCGGCAAGCAGTTCGAAATTCTGCGTATATTCGCCTTCGGAGCCGCCGGTGCCGCGCTTGTCGTAGACGAAGACCGAAATCCCCTGCGCTGCCATCGCATAGCCATAGACGCCGCCGATCGGCGAGGTGCGTTCGGATCCGTGCACCATCACGACGAGCGGCCGCTTGGCGTCGTTGCCCGGTGGTTCAATCAGCACACCGGTCATCTTCGTGCCGACACTGTCGAAGGTCGCGGGGGTTTCGCGAAAGGCGATCGGTGCCCAGCGCTTGTCGCCGACGGCCACCTCGCCCGTTCCGCATGTCAGCGGCACGTCGGCATCGGTGGTCGCGCCGCGGCGGCCGTCGCGGAACATATAGCGCAGCCCCGGCGCCGCGACCGCGGGCGACTTCACCAGCACGACGAAATCGCCGTCGGGGGCGGCATAGGTGCCGGGTGTGCAGGCGGTCTGCGCAAAGGCGGGTGCTGCCGGAAGCGTAGCGAGAAGGAAAAGGGTGCCGAGGAGATGTTTCATGGGAGCGTCCTACTGAAACAACACACCAATGGCAACTAGCTCTCGGGCTCGACCGGGACCGAAACCATATTGCCGCTGACCGACGGCCGATCGGGCCGCTTCGCGACGGCAATCACCAGCCCGATGAGCGCGACGACACCGCCCGTGATCGACAGCGTCGCCCAGCGATAGCCCTCGAACGCGGTCGAAAAGCCCATCGCGATGATCGGAATCAGCACGCTCGACCACGCCGCCTGCCCCGGCCCGACCGCGCGGATGATGTTGAAATAGAGCGGGAAAGTCACCGCGCTGGCGATCACGCCAAGATAGAGGACGCCGCCGATGTAGGTCGCGGTCGGCTCGATCACCGGCGGCCCGGTGGTAATCCATGCATAGCTGCCATCGGCGAGTGCGCCGAAGAGCATCGCCCACGCGATCATCACCACCATCGACTGCGCGCGCGCGATACGCGTTCCCTGCATGACGTTGGCGGTCGATGCGCTCATCACGCCGGCGAGGGTCAGTATCGTGCCGAGCAGCACCTCGCCCGCGCCGACCGCGGCGGCGCGATACTCGTGAAGGATCATCAGCCCGACGCCGACAATCGCAATCCCCGCTCCCGCAAGGAAGCGCCCTTCGAGCGGGGTCTTGAGGAAGGCACGGCCGAGCAGCGTGTTGGGTACGATCAGCAGCGCGAACAGCACCGCGACAAGGCCCGAAGTAATGTGCTGCTCGGCGCGGTAGACGAAGTTGAAGTTGAAGGCGAACTGCGCGATGCCGAGCGCAACCGCAAAGAGCATTGCGCGCGGCGCGAGCAGAAGCGGTTCGCGGCGGATCGCGGCAAAGGCGAACATCGCGATCGCCGCGACCGCGAAACGATAGGTCACCGACCAGCTGGGGGGGACCACGCCGAGCTGCCCGGTGATGACAATCCAGGTCGAGCCCCAGATCAGCGTCACCAGCATGAAGGGCAACAAAACGCGCGGGCTGAGCAGCGTGGGTGGCTGCTCGCTACTCACAATGCGCCGATCGCGGCCGCCAGCGGTGCGACCGCCTCGGCGTCCTGATCCCAGCTGACGACGAGGCGCGCCGCGCCTTCGCCCCAGTCGTAGAAATCGAACCCGGCGCCGCGCAGCTTCGCCGCTTCCTCGGCGGTCAGGCGCACGAACAGCTCGTTCGCCTCGACCGGATGCATCAGCCGGCCGCCGCACGCGGCCGCGAGCTTGGCGGCGCCGGCGTTGGCGGCGCGCGCGTTGGCGAGCCACAGGTCGTTCGCGAGCATCGCGCGGATCTGTGCCGCGACGAACCGCCCCTTGCTGAGCAAATGGCCGCCGCGCTTCTTGAGTTCGCGCACCCCGGCCCCGCCGCTGCCGCCGAAAAAGACGATCGCCTCGGCCATCATCGCGCCGTTCTTGGTGAAACCGAACGACAGCGCATCGACCCCCGCCCGCCACGTCACATCGGCGGGCGCGCAGCCGAGGAAAGCGACGGCATTGGCGAAGCGTGCGCCGTCCATGTGGAGTTTCATGCCCGCGCCCTTGGCGATCTCACTGATCGCGCCGATTTCTTCGGCGCGCCAGGCAAGGCCATATTCGGTCGCGTTGGTGATGCTGACCGCCGCGGGCTGTACCTGATGCACATCCTGCCGAATGCCGGCGATGCGGGTTTTCAGGGCTTCGGTATCGATCTTTGCGCCGCGTCCGGGGAGCGGCATCAGCTTGGCGCCGCCCGAATAGAAGGTCGGCGCGCCGCATTCGTCGACTTCGATATGCGCTTCCTCGTAACAGAGGATGCCCTGCCAAGGCCGCACGAAATGCGCGAGGATGATGCTGTTCGCCGCGGTCCCGGTCGGGATCCAGACGACTTCGCATGTCGTCTCGAAAAGCTCCGAGAATGTCGCGTCGAGCGACTGGCTGAGCGCATCGCCGTCATAGGCGGTGTCGACCTGGTTCGCGGCGGCCATCGCCTCCATCACCACGGGATGGACGGTCGCGGCATTGTCGGAGAAAAAGCGGGTCGCAGTCATGGACCGCCCCTTAGCGCAGGTGCGGGCCGCTTGCTAACCCCTCATTTCTGTTGCGCTTCACCGGATACGTCTGCGGCCTCGCCCGGCGTCGATCCGCGCGCGAGGCTCGCGCCGCCGGCGACACCGAGGCCGCCCGCCATGCCCATTCCGCCGCCTCCTCCGCCGCCGCGCCCGCCGCCAGCGCCGCCGCGCGCTTCGCTGCCGCGGCCGCCGCTCTTGCCGCCGCTGCCCGACGGACGCGTCGGGCCCTGCGCAGGGATGATTACGTCAGCCGGAACCGGATCGAGGTCGAGCGCCTTGCGGATGAAATCGCGCAGTTCGACGACGAGTTCGTGGACATGCACCGGCCGCCCCTCGGCAAGCTCCTGCGCCGCGCGGCTGGCGAGCCGCACCTGCGCTTCGGTGCCGAGCAGAATGATGTCGGAGAGCGCGGCCTCGACGGCGTCGCGAATGCGGCGCGGGCGATCCGATTCGCCGGGTTCGTCATCCTCCGGCGCCGCCTCGTCGGACAGGTCGATCGCGGGCTCCACTTTCGTCTCGCCCGCCTGACGCCTGATATCGCGAAGATGGCGCGGATCGACCATCAGATCGCCGGTAAACGACCCGCCGAGCGTCTTGTACGCCGCCATCAGCGTGCGCAGCCGCTCGTTGATCTGGCGGTTCATCCGTTCGCGGCGCTGCTGGATCGTCATCATCACCATCAGCCGGATGCCGACGCCGATCAGCGTGACGAGCGCGAGGCCGAGCAGCGTCGTTCCGATGCTTTGCCACGATGAGAAGTCGAAGAAGCGCATGCTACCGAATGTGCCGACGATCACCCGCGGGCGCCACCGATTTTCTGCCCGGCGCCGCGTCGCCGTTCATCGGCGTCAAAATCAGATGCCGAGGCCGTCCGAGCAGTCGAATGCCGAGGCGAGCTTTTCGCGGAAACCGGTGGTGTCCGATCCCGCGTCGACGAGCACCGCATCGCCCGCATCGAGCCGCTCGTGAAGTGCGATCGTCAGCGAGTCTTCGCTGAACAGATCGCCGACGAAACGATTGTGCGCCACGAAACGAAGCCGCTGCGGCGAGGATTCGATCACGACCGCGCGCCACGCGGGGCCATAGCTCGACTTCGCCCACAGCTTCGCGCCCAAAGGCAGCGCGCGCGTCGGCTTGCCGGTGACGACCGCGACATTGATCATCGTGCGATCGGCCTCGTTGAACGCTTGGCGAATCTCGATCGAACCGGTGCCGAAGCGCGCGATACATTCGCCCGCGGTTCGGTTCACATAGCCGAGATCAACATAAGAGGCGTCGTTGAACGCGGGCGTCAAGCCGGCGGCGGCCAGCAAAAGCGAGAACATGGACCAAGGCTCCTGTCGCAGCCGGGTCCGTGCCCGGCCGTCTTATTGACCCTGTTTCGCGAGCAATTTCAAGCGCAAGGCGTTCAATTTGATGAAGCCCGCCGCATCCTTCTGATCATAGGCGCCGGCATCGTCCTCGAACGTCACATGGCGTTCGCTGTACAGGCTGAGCGGCGACTTGCGGCCGACGACGCTGGCGTTGCCCTTGTAGAGCTTGAGGCGGACGGTGCCGGTGACATTCGCCTGGCTGTGGTCGATCGCCGCCTGCAGCATCTCGCGCTCGGGCGCGAACCAGAAGCCGTTGTAGATGAGCTCGGCATATTTCGGCATCAGCTCGTCCTTGAGGTGCGCCGCGCCGCGATCGAGGGTGATGCTTTCGATGCCACGATGGGCACGAGCATAGATTTCACCGCCCGGCGTCTCGTACATGCCGCGCGATTTCATGCCGACGAAGCGGTTTTCGACGAGGTCGAGGCGGCCAATGCCATGTTTGCGGCCGAGGTCGTTCAATGCCGCCAACAAAGTGGCGGGCGACATCGCCTGCCCATTCAGCGCGACGCCGTCGCCGCGCTCGAAATCGATAGTGATATATTCGGGCGTGTCGGGTGCATCCTCGGGATTCACCGTGCGCGAATAGACATAGTCGGGGGTCTCTTCCCACGGATCCTCGAGCACCTTGCCCTCCGACGAGGTGTGGAGGAGGTTCGCGTCGGTGCTGAACGGGCTTTCGCCGCGCTTGTCCTTCGGCACGGGGATCTGGTTCTTTTCGGCAAAGTCGATCAGCGCGGTGCGGCTGGTCAGGTCCCATTCGCGCCACGGCGCGATCACCTTGATGTCGGGGTTGAGCGCATAGGCGCTGAGCTCGAAGCGGACCTGATCATTGCCCTTGCCCGTCGCGCCGTGCGCGACCGCGTCGGCGCCGGTTTCCTTGGCGATCTCGATGAGACGCTTTGAAATCAACGGGCGTGCGATCGAGGTGCCGAGCAGATAGTCGCCTTCGTAGCGGGCATTGGCGCGCATCATCGGGAAGACGAAATCGCGGACGAATTCTTCGCGCACATCGTCGATATAGATATGTTCGGGCTTCACACCCATCAGTTCGGCCTTGGCGCGCGCGGGCTCGATCTCTTCGCCTTGCCCGAGGTCGGCGGTGAAGGTCACGACCTCGCAGCCATAGGTGACCTGCAGCCACTTCAGGATGACGCTGGTATCGAGGCCGCCCGAATAGGCGAGGACGACGCGCTTGAAGGACTCGGACATGATGGCACCTTTGGCGAGGGAAAGACGCGGGCGCGGCTAGCAGTCCGCCGCCAAAGGTGCAACCGGCTTGGCCCTCCTCAGGCGACGCGCGTCCAGTCCATGAACCAGTTGTCGTCCCACGTCTTGCCGCCGTCGCGCGAGGTGCCCTGGAACCAGCGGCAGCTTTTCGCCGTGATCCGGTCCCACACGCCGCGATAAAGTTCGGCCCCCTTTTCGCCCTCGCTTTCGGACAGGAAGGTTCCGACGCCGTCCTCGAATACGCCGAGCTCGCCCGGCACCGCGACGACGCCCGACTTGGCGTTGACGAAATGGTCGGACCAGATTTTCTTTTCGACGTCGAGCAGGCGGAGGCCCATGCCTGAAAAACCGCGCGCCGGGATGCGCAGTTCCTCGACGCTGGCGATCCCGCCGAGGATGCCGACGACGGTGGCTTCGGCGGGGAATTCGATCCACTTTTCGCCTTCGCGGAATTTGTTGTGGATACGCCATTCGCCGGTGAGAAAATCGAAATCGCCGGGCTTGCCGACGGGGGCGGGATTGATCGCGGCGGCGACGGCAATGGGGGTGAGACTGGACATAAGGGCTCCTGCGGAAAGGGCGATGATGGTGCGTCGTTCGATGTGGGTCATGACTTGCTCCCTTCGTGACGCATTTGCCCTACGCGCTCCATCCTGACATTTTCTGTCAGCTATTTTCTGCTACAGCGAAAAAATGCGCGCGAGCCGCCTCCTCTCGATCCTGATGCTGCTGCAATTGCGCGGACGGCTGACCGCGGCCGATCTCGCGGCCGAGTTCGAAGTGTCCGAACGCACGATCTACCGCGATATCGACGCGCTCTCCGCGGCGGGGGTGCCCGTCTATGGCGACCGCGGACCCGGCGGCGGCTTCGAACTGCTGGGCGGCTATCGCACGCGCCTCACCGGGCTATCGGCCGGTGAGGCCGAGGCGATGGCGATGATCGGCCTTCCCGGCCCGGCGGCGGAGCTGGGGATCGGTGCCGCAGCAAACGCCGCGCGCAACAAATTGCTCGTCGCGCTCCCCGGCGGCGGCGGCGCGCTCGCCGACCGGATGGCGGCGCGCTTCCACCTCGACGCGGTCGACTGGTATCGCAGCGGCGAAGCCTTGCCGCACCTTCCCGCGATCGCGCGCGCGGTACTCGATCAGCAGGCGCTGACGATGCGCTACGAAAGCTGGCAGGACGTGCGCGACTGGACGGTCGAGCCGCTCGGCCTCGTGCTGAAAGCCGGCATCTGGTATCTCGCAGCGCGCGGGGGCGGAAAGATCCGCATCTTCCGGATCGCGAATATCGACGAGCTAACAGTCGGCGATACGTCCTTCGAGCGCCCTGCCGATTTCCATCTCGCAAGCTGGTGGCAGGCCGAACAGGTGCGGTTCGAGGCCGAACTGTTCGGGGCGACCGCGACCGTCCGTGCCTCGCCCGATGGCTGCAAACGGCTCGCCGCGCAGTCGCCGCGCGGCGCCGAAGCGGTCGCGCGGGCAGGCGTACCCGCCATCGATGGCTGGCGCGAAATGACGATGCGGGTCGAGGACAGCGACCATGGCGCACGCGACATGCTCGCACTCGGCGCCGAGGTCGAAGTGATCTCGCCCTTCAGCTTCCGCCGCCGTATCGCTGCGCTCGCCTGCGCGATCGCCGCAAGGCACGGCTGATTGGCTTCGCCCTCCCGAAACGCTATCCTCGCGGCAGGGAGACAGGCCATGGGAAAAACCGAGATCAAGACCAAAGCCACCGAGGTTGCCGTCGCCGATTTCATCGCCGACGTCCCCGACGCGCGCCGCCGCGAGGAAGCCGAGGCGATCGACGCGATGCACCGCCGCGTCACCGGGCTCGATCCGAAAATGTGGGGGCCGTCGATCATCGGCTATGGCAGCTACGACTATCTATACGACAGCGGCCGTTCGGGGACGATGTGCCGTGCCGGGTTCAGCCCGCGCAAGGCCGCGATGACGCTCTATCTGATGGGCCATTACGGCGACCGCCAGCCCGAAGCCGACGCGCTGCTCGCCAAGCTGGGCAAATATAAGAACGGCAAATCGTGCCTCTACATCAACAAGCTCGCCGACGTGGACCTGGCGGTTCTCGAAAAGCTCGTCGTGCTGAGCTGGGACGTGATGAACGAAAGATATCCGGATTGACGGCGATCAGGGCAGCACGCCCCGCAAATCCTTGAAGCTGCGAACTGGGCGAGGCCGCTTCTTGTCTCCCCATATCGCGACGCTGCCGACAAGCAGCAATAGGCTAAAGCCCCCGGTGATGCAGGCAAAGACGATATCGCTCGTCCTCGTCGAGCCGTAAATCTTCAGCGAGTCGTAGCCGGCGTAGGCGATCAGCAGGGCCATCGCGACCATGAACACCGAATATAAGGCGGCTTCCCAAACTTGCTGCCCGCGCTCGACCCGGTCGAACCGCCCGACGCGCTTCATCCCTCGCGCGATTTCGAGGATGAGATCGCGATAGCTGACGTTCCCGAGGGATTTCGGGACCAGCACGAACTTTCGCCCGTCGTCGCACCAGATCAGGCAGCGAAAGGAATCGAGCCAGCGGAATTTGCCTTCGTCGAGACTCGCGCGGATTCGACGAATATCGGTGAGCGGAATTTCGGCGCGCCCGCGCCGCGAACCGGTCAGGACCAGCACCGGCGAGTCGCCCGCTGCGACTTCCGCGTCGACCCACAAGCCTTTCAGACCTTCGCGGCGCAGCGCCCAGCAATTCCCGATCCGGTGAACCCCAATCCGGTCACGCCCGGCGCCCATGTCTTTGTCAGCCATTCCGCCCTCCTTCGGGCCGGTCCCATGGGGAATTATGACGGCGGCGACTGTGTTTGATGTCACACCCGGCGTGCGCCAAAATCCTCCTCGGTCGCCGCGATATAATCGCGCGTCAGCGGCAGCGCGTGGCGGCTGCGCGCGAACTGGATCTGATAATTCCCCATCCCGCCGCTTTCGAAAGCCGACGTCGCGCCCGCGAGATAGAAGGTCCACATACGAAAGAAACGCTCGCCCATCATGGCGACGATCTCGGCCTCGTGTGCGAGCGTTCGCGCATACCATTGGCGCAAGGTCAGCGCGTAATGCAGCCGCAGCGTCTCGATATCGGTGGCGATCAGCCGGCTCTTCTCGCTCGCCGCGAGCGTCTCGCTCAGCGCGGGGATATAGCCGCCGGGGAAGATATATTTGCGCGTGAAGGCGTCGGTCGCCCCCGGTCTGCCGAAGCGGCCGATCGTGTGGAGCAGCATCACCCCGTCGGCGGTCATGAGGTTGGCAGCGGCGCGAAAGAAGGTTTCGAAATTGGGCGCGCCGACATGCTCGAACATGCCGACCGAGACGATGCGGTCGAAACGGCCCGGCTCGCGCGCGGCGAGGTCGCGATAGTCAACCAGTTCGAATTTGACGCGGTCGGCGACCCCCGCCGCTTCGGCGCGCTGGCGCGCGAGAGCGAACTGCTCCTCCGATAGCGTGATCCCGAGCACTTCGACCTGCTCGAGCTTCGCCAGCGTAATCGCCATCCCGCCCCAGCCGCAACCGATGTCGAGCACGCGTTGCCCCGGTTTGAGCGCGAGCTTGGCGGCGATATGCGTCTTCTTTGCGACCTGCGCTTCCTCCAGCGTCATGTCCGGGCGCGGCCAGTAGGCGCAGCTATATTGCATGTCGTCGTCGAGGAAGAGGCGATAGAGGTCGTTGCCGATGTCATAGTGATGCCTGACGTTGGCGCGCGACCGGCGCTGGCGGTTGATCGACCCGATCCGCGTTTTCACCCAGTCGGCGCGCTGGCCCAGCCAGGTCTTGTCCTTGAGCGCGGCGCCGCGATCCCATGGCGTGTTCATGCGGATCAGGCCGATCAGGTCCATGATGTCGCCGCCCTCGATCTGCATGTCGCCGTCCATGAAGGATTCGGCGGCGCCAAGCCGGGGATCGAGGATGATCCGGCGCATCCCGGCGCGGGTCTTGAAGCGAAGGACGAGCTCGGGAAATCCCGGTGTCGGCGTGCCGAAACGCTCCTCGGCGCCATCGGGTGCAATGACGGTCAGCCGCCCCTGACGCACCACGCGGGAAAGAAACGGAGCTAGGATCGACATGTCTGCAACGCCAAAAACCTCCATCGCGTCAAATGGTTGCCGTCAGATCCCGGCATACCATTCATAATCGATCCGGTCTTCCCAATAGCCGCCCTTGCCCGCGCCGATCTGATCGAGGCTGGCGACCGCCTCGATCGCGTTCACATATTTGGCGTGCTTGTAGCCGAGCTGGCGCTCGATCCGCAGGCGCAGCGGCGCGCCATTGGCGATTGGGAGCAGTTTATCGTTAAGCGCCCACGCCATGATCGTCTGCGGATGCAGCGCGTCGACCATGTCGCAGCTTTCATAATAGAGCGCATCGCCGAGCCGATCGGCGCAGCGGAAGACGATATAGCGCGCGCTGTCGCGCACCCCCGCCGCGGCGAGGATATCGCTCAGCTGCGGGCCGGTCCATTGCCCGATCGCGCTCCACCCCTCGACGCAGTCATGGCGCGTGATCTGCGTACGCTGCGGCATCGTGCGGATGTCGACCATCGACAGCGACAGCGGTCGCGCAACGAGCCCCGTCACCTTGACGCGCCAATCGGCAAAGCCGCTCGACGCGTGCGCGGCATAGGCAGCGCCCGCGGGCAGGCGCGTACCGTTGGGGCGGAAATAGGGCGACAGGTCGCTTTTGCCGAACTCGCGCGCGAGCGCATTGCGATCGATCAGCGCGCGCTGGCTCGCACGGTTCATCTCCTCGCCCATCGACAGGATCTTGCGTACCGCGGGGGCGTCGTTGATCGCGTCGCATCCCGATAGCAACGGCAACGCACCCGCTGCGGCAACCAGTCCGCCGGCGCGCGCAATGAGTTGACGCCGCGGCAGGACGATCTCGCTCATGCGCGCTCCCCCCTCTCGGGCGGCAGGCGGAACCAGCCGATGACCATCGAGCGGACCTCGTTGATCGGTCCCGCCAGCAGCACCATCGCGATATGGACGAGGAAGAAGGCGACGAGCGCCCAGGCGGCGATGAAGTGGATCGAGCGCGCCGACTGCCGCCCGCCGAAAACATCGAGGAGCCACGGCCACGCGGCGTTCATCCCCGGCGACATGGTGAGGCCGGTCGCGATCATCAGCGGCAGCAGGACAAAGATCACCCCGATGTAACTGAACTTCTGAAGGATGCCGTAGCGCGCCGCCGCCTCGCCGCGTGGAAAGCGCAGCCGCGCATGCTCTTTCACATCGTGCCAGATATGGCGAGGCGACCATTCGGCGCGGCGTATGTGCAGATCCTTGCGCAAATGCCCGCCCAGCAGCGTCCAGACCATGTAGAGCGTCAGCCCGATTGACAGCACCCACGCGAACAGCAGATGCCAACGCCGCCCGTCGGCCAGGCTGTAGCTGGTCGGAATCGTCGCCCAGCCCGGAAAAGCCCATGTCTTTTGGACGCCTTCCGCATCGGTCCAGCGGCCAAGCACGCCCGTTGTCTCGACCCGATAATCGCCGATGCGCAAATAGCCGCTGTCGGGTGTCGAACCGATCACCAGCCAGGCGCGGTCGAAATTCGCACCATATTCGCCCCAATAGAGCCGCGGATGCGCATTGAAGATCATCAGCCCGCTCATCAGGAGGATGAGCAAGGTGACGGCATTCACCCAATGCCAGATACGCGCGGGCAACCGGTGGCGATAGACGCGCAGCGGCGCCGGCTGGGTGCGAGCGACGGGAGTTTCAGCCTCGGCCATGATCCCGGTTCGCTCCTTTTCTGCTTCCGGTTACGCGACGGCCTTCGCGGCATATTCCTCGCGATACTGGCTCCGCAAGCTGACCTTGTCGATCTTTTCGCTGCCAAGCTTGGGCAGCGCATCGTTCGACATCCAGATCTGGCACGGCACCTTGTACGGCGCGAGCCGCGCGGTGAGGAAGGAAACCAGATCGTCGGCGGTCACGCTGCTGCCCGGCTTCGTCCACACGACCGCGCCGACGCACTCGCCCAATCGCTCGTCGGGCAGGCCGAAGACGGCGCATTCGTTGACCTCGGCATGCTCGTAGATCGCCGCCTCGACTTCCTGACAGCTGATATTCTCGCCGCCGCGGATGATGATGTCCTTCTTGCGATCGACGATGAACAGATAGCCGTCCTCGTCGAGATAACCGAGGTCGCCCGAGCGGAAATAGCCATTGTCGAAGAAGGCCGCCTTCGTTGCGGCTTCATTGTTCCAATAGCCCTCGAAATTGCACACAGAGCGGATGCAGACTTCGCCGACGCCGCCTTGGGCAACCGGCTCGCCATTGTCGTCGAGGATCGCAAGGTCGACGAGCGGCTTCGACGCCGGGCCGGTCGACATCGGTTTCGCAACATAATTTTCGTTGATGATGCCGCAGCCGACCGCGTTGGTTTCGGTGAGACCGTAACCGAGCAAAGGCTTCGCCTCGCCCATCTCCGACGCAAGGCGCCGCACATGTTCGGGCGGGCGCGGCGCGCCGCCGCCGGCGTAGCTTTTGCACGTCGAGAGGTCGTAATTCTTGCGGTTCGGGCTGACGAGAATTTCATAGCTCATCAGCGGGACGCCGACGAAATAATTGCATTGCTCGTCCTGGATCAGCCGCATCGCCTCGTCGGCGTTCCACTTGGGCATCAGCACCAGTTTGCGGCCGAGAGCGAAGCTTTGCAGGAAGACGGGGATTTCGGCGGTGACGTGGAACAACGGCGTGCAAATCAGCGTCGCGGGCTGGATGTCCGACATCTGGCCGTCTTCGGTCAAGAGGTGAACGATGCTCGCGGTCTGCGTGACATAGTTGAAGATCGCCTGGCACACCGCCTCGTGGCGCGAATAGGCGCCCTTCGACTGGCCGGTCGAGCCCGAGGTGAAGAGGATGGTCGCGAGATCCTGCCCGGTCAGCGTCGGCAGCACGGTGGCGGCGCTGCCGCCCGCGCCGGTGATCGGCGCGACCGCGAGATCGATCGGCTGGGTCAGGTCGAGCGTGACGATCTTCGCGCCATGCTCGACACCCTCGAGCCGCGCCGCGCGCTGGACGTCGGCGATGACCAACTTCGCCTCGCTGTCGAGAATGCCCGCCGCGAGTTCGCCGCCCTGCCACCAGCCGTTGAGCAAGGTAGCGCAGCCGCCCGCCATCAAAATGCCGATATAGGCGACGCACCACGCATTAGCGTTACGCATCGCAAGCCCGACGCGGTCGCCGCGCTGGACGCCATGACCTTCGACCAGCCCCGCCGCGACCTGGCGCGCCGCCATATAGACCTGCTTGAACGACAGCCGCTCATCGCCTTCGACGAGGAAGGTCGCATCGCCATGCTGCGCGGCAAAAAACGCCACATAATCGGCAAGGTTGGTCGGCGCGTTGGAGATGAAGGGAAGCTGGTGGCCGAAACGTTCGACGGACCCGAGCTGGATCGGTCCGCCCGGACCGGTGATCAGATTATAGGCGGCTTCCAGGCGCAAATCGAGCGCAGATGGCATCTTCTATCTCTCCTCTTGGTCTCGCTCGCCTAACCCCTTATGGGGAGGCCTCTCCTGGGGAAGGACAGCGCGACGATATGTTTCTTTTTGCAACCTTAGCCGAAGCAACGCAATATGTGAACTTTCACGATCTCATGGGTGAGAACTCCGAGATCGCGTTCAGCGTCTTCGGCCTGCCGATCCGCTGGTACGCGCTCGCCTATCTCGCCGGGATTTTCGTCGGTTACTGGTATCTGCTCAGGCTGATCGCGCAGCCCGGCGCCCCGATGGCGCGGCGCCACGCCGACGACATGATCTTCTATGCGATGCTCGGGATCATCCTCGGCGGCCGGCTCGGCTATGTGCTCTTCTACAACCTCGGCAATTATCTCGAGAAGCCTCTCGAAATCTTCAAGCTCTGGGATGGCGGCATGTCGCTCCATGGCGGCGTGATCGGCGTGCTGATCGCGATCTGGTATGTGACGGGCAAGGAAAAGCTCAGCTTTCTGCGCTTCTGCGACTATGTCGCGTGCGTCGTTCCCTTCGGGCTCTTCTTCGGCCGCCTCGCCAATTTCGTGAATGGCGAGCTGTGGGGCCGCGCGACCACCGTCCCCTGGGCGATCATCTTCCCTGACAGCGGCACGATGGACCCGCGCCACCCGAGCCAGCTTTACGAGGCCGGGCTCGAAGGCCTGCTGATGATGGCAGTCCTCGCCTTCTTCTTCTGGCGCACCGATGCACGCTACAAGCCCGGATTTCTGTTCGGCATGGCGGCGATCATCTATGGCCTCAGCCGTTTTGCGGTCGAGTTCGTGCGCGAGCCCGACGTCCAGCTCGGCACGCTGTCGTGGGGGCTGACGATGGGGCAGACGCTGACCGTGCCGATGCTGCTGATCGGTGTGTGGCTCGTCGCCACCGCGAAGGGCCGCCGCCAGCGGATCGAACCGGTCGCCGGACTCGACAGCGTTGCGTGACAGACCGCCGAACCCCGAGCAGCTGATCGGCGAAATCGCGGCGGCGCGGCCGACGACGATCGCCGACTATATGGCGGCAGCGAACGGCCATTATTACGCGACGCGCGATCCACTCGGCGCCGCGGGCGATTTTACGACGGCGCCCGAAATCAGCCAGATGTTCGGCGAGATGATCGGCGTCTGGATCGCCGACCTCTGGTCGCGCGCGGGCAGCCCGGCGTTTCGTTATATCGAGCTCGGCCCGGGCCGCGGCACGCTCGCCGCCGATGCGCTGCGCGCGATGGCGCGCTTCGGTTGCACACCGCAGGGCGTGCATCTGGTCGAGACAAGCCCGATGCTCCGCGCGGCGCAATCGGCACGCCTGCCGGCCGCGATCCATCACGACGATATCGACGACCTGCCGGACGACGGCGCCGCGATCATCGTCGCCAATGAATTTTTCGACGCCCTGCCGGTGCATCAATATATCCGCACCATCGACGGCTGGCGCGAGCGGATGGTCGAACGCACCGACGGAAAGCTGGCCGCGGTGCCGGGCAATGTTCCTGCCGACGACAGCGTTCCCGCGATGCTGCGCACCGGCCGCGTGGGAAGCATCGTCGAGACCGCGCCCGTGTCGGCCGCGATCATGCAGCGTTGCGCTTTCCGCCTCGCGCGGCAGGGCGGCGCGATGCTGGTGATCGACTATGGCTACCAGGGGCCCGCCGCGGGCGACACGCTGCAGGCGGTCAAGGCGCATCAATTCACCGATCCTTTCGCCGATCCGGGCGAGGTCGACCTTACGACGCATGTCGACTTCACCGCGCTTTCCGATGCAGCCAGGCGCGCCGGCGTCGCCATCGCCGGCCCGGTCGGCCAGGGCGCATGGCTTCAGGCGCTCGGCATCGACGCGCGGCTGAAGGCGTTGACGAACGCGGCGCCCGACCGCGCCGGCGAACTCGCGGGCCAACGCGACCGGCTTGTCGAGCCGCAAGCGATGGGCGAATTGTTCAAGGTCATGGCTGCCTCCGCCCCCGGCTGGCCGCGACCCGAAGGTTTCGGGGCAAAGGCAGCAGCATGACGACCATCACCCTCGCGCGCGACGAAGATGTCGGCGAACTGACCCTGTTCGCGAGCACATCCTTCACCCACACTTTCGGGCATATCTATGACCCGGCCGACCTCGCGGCCTTCCTCGCCAGCTGGAATCCGCCCGAGCGCCTCCGCGCACAAATCGCCGACCCCGCCTGGGCGATCGCCCTCGCCCACGACGACGCCGGTGCGATCACCGGCTTCATCAAGATGGGCCCGATCGATTTCGATCTGCCCGAAGGCCAGCCGCTCGAAGACGCGACCGAGCTCCACCAGCTTTATGTCGGGGAGGCCGCGAAGGGCAAAGGTATCGCGGTGGCGCTGACCGACTGGGGCATCGCATGGGCGCGCGAACGCGCGTCGATCCTCTATCTTTCGGTCTTCACCGAGAATCCCCGCGCGCAGGCCTTTTACCGCCGCTATGGTTTTGTCGATGTCGGCCGCAACGCCTTTCGCGTCGGCAACCATATCGACGAGGACCGCATCTTCCGGCTCGACCTGTGAGCGCGCCCTTTGCGAGCGCGGCAACGCTGGCGGGCGTCGCTCACGGCTTTTTCGGCCGCCGTGGCGGCGTCTCGACGGGCGAACTCGCCTCGCTCAACTGCGGCCTCGGTTCGGGTGACGATCCGGCGTTGATCGCCGAGAACCGGCGGCGCGTGGCCGACGCGGTGCTTCCGGGCGCGGCGTTGACCGGGCTGTACCAGGTTCACGGCAATCGCTGCGTTATCGTCGATGGCGACACTGACCTCGCCGCGCGGCCCGAGGCCGACGCGCTCGCGACGCGCGCACCCGGCATATTGCTCGGCATATTGACCGCCGACTGCGTTCCGGTGCTGTTCGCCGACCGCGAGGCCGGGGTTGTCGGCGCGGCACATGCGGGCTGGAAGGGCGCGATCGCAGGGGTCACCGACGCGACGCTGGGCGCAATGGAGAGCCTCGGCGCCAGCCGCGCCAATATCGCGGTCGCGATCGGCCCCTGCATCGCGCGCGCCTCCTATGAGGTCGACGAGAATTTCGTGCAGCGCTTCGTCGCCGACGATCCGGCGAACGAACGTTTCTTCGCCGCAGGTAAGCCCGGCCATGCGATGTTCGACATCGCCGCCTATGTTGCGGCGCGGCTCGCCGCGGCGGGCGTGACGCGAATTGCCATCGGCGGACAGGACACCTATGCCGAAGGGCAAGATTATTTCAGCTATCGCCGCGCGTGCCATAAGGGAGAGAACTCCTATGGCCGCCAATTGTCGGTGATCGGACTGGCGGGAGGATAAGGGGCCGATGACGCGCACGCGCTGGTTGGGGTTGATCGGCGGGCTCGTCGTCTTTTGCATCATGCTTCTGCTCCCGGCACCCGCCGGGATGGAAGCCACCGCATGGCGCGTCGCCGCGCTGACCGTGTTGATGGCGATCTGGTGGATGACCGAGGCGCTGCCGCTCACCGTTACCGCACTCATGCCCTTCCTCACCGTGCCAGCCTTCGGCGTGATGGATGCGAATGCGATCGCGAAGGAATATTATTCGCCGATCCTGTTCCTGATCCTCGGCGGCGCCTTTCTGGCGCTCGCGATCGAGCGCGTCGGGCTGCACCGGCGGCTCGCACTGGCGCTTCTGAAACGCGCCTCGCCGACCGCGAGCGGCCTACTCTTTGCCTTCATGACGGCGACCGCGCTGCTCAGCATGTTCATTTCGAACACCTCGACCGCGCTGATCATGATCCCGATCGCCCTCGCGGTCGTGCGCGCGGGCGGCGTGCAAGAGGGTGAGACCGGCGGTTTCGCGGGCGCGGTGATGATGGGCATCGCCTTCGCCGCCTCGCTCGGCGGGCTTGGCACGCTCGTCGGCAGCCCGACCAACGCGATCGCCGCGGGCCTTATCGAAAAGGCGCTCGGGCTGCGCATCTCGTTCCTCGACTGGGCGATCTATGGCGTGCCGATCGTGCTGCTGTCGGTCCCGATCGCCATGTGGATTCTCGCGCGCGTCCAGCGGCTTGCCGACCATCCGTTCGATGGCAGTGCGGCGGCAGCGGCGCTCGGCAAGCAGGCAACATGGTCGACCGCCGAGCGCCGCGTCGTCCCGATCTTCCTGATCGTCCTCATCGCGTGGATCGCGCAGCCCTGGCTCGAACCGATGCTGCCCAAGGGCGCGCTGACCGACGGCACGATCGCCGTTGCGGGCAGCCTGTTGCTCTTCATCCTGCCCGATGGCACCGGCCGGCCGCTGCTGCTCTGGAAGGAAGCCGACCGCGCGCCATGGGGCGTCATCATGATGTTCGGCGGCGGCCTCGCGCTCGCCGCCGCGATCACCGCGAGCGGGCTCGCCGCCTGGCTCGGCGCGGTGCTCGCACCGCTCGGCAGCGTGCCGACGATCGTCCTCGCCGCGACTATCGTGGCGCTCACCATCCTGATCACCGAATTCGCGAGCAACGTCGCGACCGCGAGCGGGATCATGCCCGTCCTCGCGGCGCTGATCGCGGCGACCGGCGTCGACCCGATTCTGCTGGCGCTTCCCGTTGCGATGGCGGCGAGCTGGGGCTTCATGCTGCCGTCGGGGACCGGTCCGAACGCGCTCGCCTGGGCGACGGGCCATATCGCGCTGCCGCGCATATTGAAGGCGGGGTTCGCGCTCGACATTATCGGCGTCCCGCTGTTGATCGGGGTGATCTGGACCATCGCGATGGTCGGATGAACCGCGCAATATAGTTTCAAACGAAACCTGCGTGCTATACAGGGCCCCAACACCTCAAGGAGCATTCCCATGGCCATGCGCGGCAAACCCAAGAACAACACCAAGAAAATCGGCGATCGCGACCTCAGTCCCGCCACGCTGATGATGGGACTCGGCTATGACCCCGTGCTCTCCGAAGGATCGCTGAAGCCGCCGATCTTCCTGACCTCGACCTTCGCGTTCGAAAGCGCAGCGGCGGGCAAGCGCTTCTTCGAACATATCACCGGCAAGCGCGAAGGCCCGGCCGACGGCCTCGTCTATTCGCGCTTCAACGGCCCGAACCAGGAAATCCTCGAGGACCGCCTCGCTGTGTGGGACGGCGCCGACGACAGCCTCGTCTTTTCGAGCGGCATGTCGGCGATCGCGACCCTGCTCCTCGCGCTCGTCGGCCAGAATGACGTAATCGTCCATTCGGGTCCGCTCTATGCCGCGACCGAAACGCTGATCGCGCGCATCCTGTCGCGCTTCGGGGTCAGCTTCCTCGACTTCCCCGCCGGCGCGACGCGCGAGGAAATCGACGACATTCTGGCGCGTGCGAAATCGCTCGCCGACGAGAAGGGCGGCAAGGTCGCGCTCGTCTATCTCGAAAGCCCGGCGAACCCGACCAACGCGCTCGTCGACGTCGAAGCGGTGCGCGGCGCGCGCGATGCCGCCTTCCCCGGCGAGCAGCAGCCGCCGATCGCGATCGACAACACCTTTCTCGGCCCGCTGTGGCAAAAGCCGATCCGCCAGGGCGCCGAACTCGTCGTCTACAGCCTCACCAAATATGCCGGCGGCCATTCGGACCTCGTCGCGGGCGGCGTGTCGGGCGACCAGCGGCTGCTCAACATCATCCGACCGATGCGCAACACGATCGGCACCATCTGCGACCCCAATACCGCGTGGATGCTGCTGCGCAGCCTCGAAACGCTCGAACTGCGCATGAACCGCGCGGGCGAAAATGCGCTGAAGGTCTGCACCTTCCTCCGCGATCATCCCAAGGTCGACGGGCTCGGCTATCTCGGCTTCATTCAGGACGCGCGCCAGAAGGACATCTTCGATCGCCATTGCACCGGCGCCGGATCAACCTTCTCGCTGTTCATCAAGGGCGGCGAGGAAGAAAGCTTCCGCTTCCTCGACGCGCTCAAGATCGCAAAGCTCGCGGTCAGCCTTGGCGGCACTGAGACGCTCGCGAGCCATCCCGCCGCGATGACGCATTTGTCGGTTCCCATCGAGCGCAAGAAGGCGCTCGGCATCACCGACAATCTGGTGCGCGTGTCGATCGGCATCGAAGACCCCGATGATCTGATCGCCGACTTCGCGCAGGCATTGGACGCGGTTTAAAAATCCCCCTCCCACTTGTGGGAGGGGTTAGGGGAGGGCATGTCGGAAACGGCGCTCTCTGAAAAACAGGCCCTCCCCCGACCCCTCCCGTAAACGGGAGGGGAGAATCAGCGCCGCGCGCGCCAGTCGACGACCTGCCAGCCCATTTGCGGGGCGAGCAATTTCAGCCTGCGCGATGGCGTCGCCGCGACCGCCTCGTCGGCAAAACGCAGCATCGGGTGGTCGGACACATGGTCCGAATAGGCGCGGATATGCGCACGATCGCGGGTGATGTCGTTGGCCGCCATCCAGTCGTCGATCCGCGCGAACTTCGCCTCGCCATAGCAATTGTCGCCCGCGAGCCGCGCGTGGATATGGTCGGCGCCGTCGGGCTCGTCGAGCTGTGTCGCGAGCACATCGTCGATCCCGAGCCGCCGCGCGATCGCATCGACGTAGAGGTGGAACGACGCGGTCGCGAGCAGCAGCCGATACCCCGCCTCGCGGTCGGCGGCGATCTGCTCGAGCGCTGCGGAGTGCAGCCCGCGCGCTACGACCTTGTCGGCATAGCTTTCGGCGAGCGGCGCGATTTCGGTGCGGCGAAAGCGCTTGCCCACAAGCAGCCGGAGGTTGATTGCCTTCAGCCGCGAGCGGTCAATCAGGCGCAGCGAATAGGCCGCCCCCGCAAGCCCGACGAGCGGCAGCAACAAGAGCCGCCATTGCTGGCGCCGCCGCGCGACATGCATCAGGAAGCCGCTGTAAGTCCCTGAACGCGTTATCGTCCGGTCCATGTCGTACATCGCGACGCGGTGCGCATAGTCGGGGATCGGCGTGGCGAGCGGGTCTTCCATCCCCCACCCATAGTGTGGCCCGGCATGGCGGCCAAGGCCCGGCAAACTAAACCATGGATTCACTTGCCGTCATGGGGCAAATAAGACAATGTTCCCGCACGATGGTTGCCAGGGCGGATTTCGAACATAGCGACGGTGCCGATGGTGCCGAAGTTCGCTTCACTGGCCGTCTGACGCTCGCGCGTCTGGGTGACGTTCCCGCGCGTCTCGATGCGCTGGGTCCGATCGCGACGCTCGACCTGTCGGCGCTCGAGCGCATCGACACCGTCGGCGCCTGGATCGTGACACGCACCGCCAAGGAACATGGTTCGAAGGTCGTCGGCGCGAGCGAAGAAGCGCAGCGCCTGCTCGAGGCGCTCGCCAGCGACAAGAGCGAATATCGCGTCCACCGCGATCGCCGCCCGGGCTGGGCGCGGATGCTCGAACAGGTCGGCCATGCCAGCGTCGCGATCTGGCACGAACTGCTGGGTATCGTTGGTTTTTTCGGCGCGATGATCGTCGCGCTGGGCATCCAGATCCGCGCGCGCCGCCGCCTCCGCTGGAATGCCGTTGTCACCCGTTTCCAGACCGTCGGCGTCGACGCCCTGCCGATCATCGGCCTGATGAGCTTCCTGATCGGGATCGTCATCGCGCAGCAGGGCGCGGTGCAGCTCGAACAATTCGGGCTGGAGGTGTTCACGATCAACCTCGTCGGCCGCGCCTCGATCCGCGAACTTGGCCTGCTGATGACCGCGATCATGGTCGCGGGCCGCTCGGGATCGGCCTTTGCCGCCCAGATTGGCACGATGAAACTGACCGAAGAGATCGATGCGATGCGCACGATCGGCGTCTCGCCGATGGAAGCGATTGTGCTGCCGCGCGTCGCCGCGTCGACGATCACCATGCCGCTGCTCGGTTTCTACGCCAGCCTGTGCGCGATCGCTGGCGGCGGCGCCTTTGTCTGGATCGGGCTCGACATCCCGCCGCTCACCTATATCCAGCGGCTGCGCGAAATCATTCCGATGACCGATTTTTACATCATGCTGATCAAGGCGCCCGTGTTCGGCATATTGATCGGCGTCACCGGCTGTTACGAAGGCATGCAGGTGCGCCAGAATGCCGAGGAGGTCGGCCAGCGCACGACATCGGCGGTGGTCGCCGCGATCTTCCTCGTTATCGTCCTCGACGCGATGTTCGCCGTCTTCTTCTCTTCGCTGGGATGGAATTGATGAGCGAAGAGATCGAGCAGGAGATCAAGGAAGAGCTTGCCGCCGCCGACGCGGTGCGGCCCGAAAAGTTCGAAACCGCCATTTGCATCCGCGGGCTCAAGAACCAGTTCGGCGATGCCGTGGTTCACGAGGATCTGAACCTCGACGTCCGTTCGGGCGAGATTCTGGGCGTCGTCGGCGGATCGGGCACCGGCAAGTCGGTGCTGATGCGCTCGATCATCGGACTCCAAACGCCGACCGCGGGCGAGATCGAAGTGTATGGCAAGACGCTCGACACGATCGCCAACGAAGAGGAATCGCGCGATCTGCGCCGGCGCTGGGGCGTGATGTTTCAGGGCGGCGCGCTCTTTTCGACGCTGAGCGTGGCCGAGAATATCCAGGTCCCGCTGCGCGAATATTATCCGCGCCTCGACCAGCGGCTGCTCGACGAGATCGCGGCATACAAGGTCGCGATGGTCGGCCTGCCCCCCGATGCCGGCCCGAAATATCCCGCCGAGCTGTCGGGCGGGATGGTCAAGCGCGCCGGCCTCGCGCGCGCGCTGGCACTCGACCCCGCGCTGCTCTTTCTCGACGAGCCGACCGCGGGGCTCGACCCGATCGGGGCGGCGAAGTTCGACGAGCTTATCCGCGAACTGGCCGACACGATGGGCCTTACCGTCTTCCTCATTACCCACGACCTCGACTCGCTTTATGCCACCTGCGACCGGGTCGCGGTGCTGGCCGAAAAGAAGGTGATCGCGGTCGGCACAATCCCGGAACTGCTTGCCACCGAGCATCCGTGGATACAGGATTATTTCAACGGGCCACGCGGCCGTGCTGCGGCAAGCGGGAACCAAACCGCGAAGCCGCGATAGGAACAGCTGATGGAAACACGCTCAAACAACGTCCTCGTCGGCGCTTTTGTCCTCCTCTTCACCGCGGCGCTCGCCTTTTTCGTCGTCTGGCTGGCGAACGACAGCGGCGGCGACAAGCGCGAATATGACATTTTCTTCAAGCAATCGGTCGACGGGCTGAACAAGGGCGCGCAGGTGCAATTCTCCGGCGTTCCCGCGGGCCAGGTGCGCGAAATCGCGCTGTGGCCCGAAGATCCGCAATTCGTCCGCGTCCGGATCGAGGTGAACGAGGGCGTCCCGGTGCTGCAGGGAACGACCGCCGCGCTCGAAGGCGTCGGCTTCACCGGCGTGTCGCAAATCTCGCTCGATGGCGCGGTCAAGGGCGCGCCGCCGATCGCCGACAAAGGGCCCGCGGGCAAGCCCGTCATCCCGACGCGCGTCGGCGGCCTCGGCGAACTGCTCAACACCGCGCCGCAATTGCTCCAACGCCTGTCGACGCTGAGCGAACGCCTCGCCGAACTTGCCGACGACAAGAATCAGGAAAGCTTTGCCAAGATTCTGGCCAATGTCGAAGCGACCACCGCGACGCTCGCGCGCAACGGGCCGGCGCTCGAACGCGCGCTCGCCGATACCCGCATCGCCATCCAGCAAGCGGGCAACGCCGCCGAACAGGTCGGCAACCTCGCGGCGTCGGCGCAGGGCACGATCGACCGCAACGTCGACCCCGCGATGGCGAACCTGCGCGATACGCTGAAATCGGCGAATGCCTCGATGGCGACGCTCGAGGCCGCGATCAGCGACGCGCGGCCGGGGCTCAAAACGTTCAGCGAAACGACGATCCCCGAAGCCAATGCGCTGATCCGCGACCTGCGCCGCACCTCTGCCTCGCTGTCCAGCCTGACCGACAAGCTCGACCAGCAGGGCGCGGGCGCGGTTCTCGGCGGCAGCCAGCTGCCCGACTACAAGAAATGAGGATGCCCATGATGCGAACATTCCGCGCCCCGCTGGTTGCCGTCATCGCGGCTGTGACGCTCTCGGGCTGCATCGGACTCGGCGGCAAGACACCGCCCTTCCTGCTGACGCTCGACGCCGACGCGGCGCCGAGCGCGGGCGGTGCGCGCACCGCGGCCGAAGCGGCGACACTGACGATCCTGATCCCGACCGCACCGCAAAAGCTGCGCACGACGCGCATCCCGGTGCAGCAGGACGGATCGAGTGTCGCCTATGTGAAGGACGCGCAATGGGTCGAGGCGCCCTCGCGCCTGTTCCAGCGGCTGGTGTCCGAAACCGTGTCGGCGCGCACGTCGCGCGTCGTACTCGACGAGGGGCAATATTTGACCGCGCCGGGCGAACAGCTAGCGGGGCAGTTGATGGAGTTCGGCGTCGACGCCGCGACGAACGAGGTCGTCGTCGTCTATCAGGCGATGCTGGTGTCGGCGGGCGGCAAGACCGTGACGCAGCGCCGCTTCGAAGCGCGCGAGGCGATCGGCGGCAAGGTCGAGGCGAAGCCCGTCGGCGAGGCGCTGACCCGCGCCGCGAACAAGGTCGCGGTCGAGGTTACGGGCTGGCTGGGCGGCTAGGGTCAGAACCTAGACCGGCCTGCCCATTGCCATTTCGTGCCGCTGCGCCTAGAGGGCGCCGCATCATATCGCCTGTATCCGCGCAGCCTCTTCCGGGTTTCCGGCTGTGCCCTTTCCTTTCGAGCCCGCTGACTTGAAAGGACTATGCCATGGCGTGGGTCATCCTCGCGATCGCCGTCGTTACCGAAATCATCTGGGCGCTCAGCCTGAAATGGGCTGCGACGCTCGGGACCTGGCAGGCATCGGTCGTTCCCGTCTCGCTCAGTTTTTTGAACATGGCGCTGCTCGCGTTCGCGATGCGCGGGATTTCGGCCGGGACCGCCTATGCGATCTGGACCGGACTCGGCGCGGTCGGCGTCATCATCGGCGGCATATTCTGGTTCGGCGAGAAGGTGAACGCGGTCCAGATCGGATTCATGGCGCTGATCGTCATCGGCGTCGCCGGGACCAAGCTGTTTTCGACGGCCTGATCGAGACCGTGGGGCGGTTTTCCACCGGGTGCCGCCTCCAACACTCTCGTCACCCGGACTTGATCCGGGGTCCCGCTTGAGATCAAAGCCTGCCGATGCCTCAAAAAGCGGGATCCCGGATCAAGTCCGGGATGACGAAGGGTAAGGAAGCATCGACGGCTCCCCACCCCTAAGCCGCCCTCACCCCAACAAGCTCTTCGACGCCTGTTCGGTTACATCGCGCGACAGGCCGGGCTGCGCGAGGATGCGCTCGAGTTCGGCCTTCATCAGCGCCTGCCGCCCCTCGTCGAACCGTTTCCAGCGGCCGAGCGGCGGGATCATCTTCGCCGACGTCTGCGGGTTCTTCGGGTCGAGCGCTATGACGAGGTCGGCAATCAGCTTGTAGCCCGCACCATCGGCCTGATGGAACGCCGCCTGATTGCCCGTCAGCGCGCCATAGAGCGAGCGTACACGGTTCGGGTTCGCGAGCGTGAAGTCGGGGTGCTGTGCCAGCGCCTTCACCGCATCGACGGTGTCGGCGCGCAGTGACCACGCCTGCACCTGGAACCATTTGTCGAGCACGAGCGGATTGTCGCGATAGCGCTGATAGAAGATGTCGAGTGCTGCCACGCGCTCGTCGCTGTCGCCATGCGCGAGCGTCGCGAGCGCGGCCTGCCGTTCGGTCATGCCGTCGGCGTCGGAGAAGATGCGGAATGCCAGCGCCGGGGCATCGTCGGCCCCCGTTGCGGCGAGATAGGCGAGCGCGACGCCGCGCAGGCGGCGGCCGCCCTTGGCCTTGCTCGACAGGTCGGTCGCGGGCGGCGCGCTGCCCGCAAGGATCGCGCGCCATTTCGTTTCGAGCGCGGTGCCGATCGCGGCCTGCAAGGCGAGCCGCTCGCGGCGGATCGCGTCGGGGTCGACGGTGACCATCTGGTCGCCGATAAAGGCTTCGCTCGGCAGCAGCACCGCCTCGGCGACGAAAGCGGGGTCGCTTGCCGCCCCGGCGAGCGTCTGGCCGACCGCGTCGATCACCGCCCGATGATCGCCCGTCTTTCCCGATACCGCAGCAACGAGCGTGTCGAGCATCAGCTGCTGCAACGCCTCGTAGCGCGCGAACGGGTCGTCGTCGTGCGCGGCGAGCCACGCCAGTTCGCCGGGGCCGCGCTCGAAATCGACGATGATGGGCGCCGAAAAGCCGCGATTGACCGACAGTGCCGGACGCGCCGCAAATTTGCCGAGCGCGATGCGCTGCGTTGCGCCGGTCACGGTGACGAGCGTATCGGCGAGCGCGTCGCCGCTGCCGTCCATCGCAAAGGCGGCGAGGCGGAGCGGCATCATCATCGGCTGCTTTTCGGGCTGCCCGGGCGTTGGCGGCACCGTCTGCACAATATCGAGCGACCAGTGGCCGGCTTCTTCGGCCAGCGACAGCTTGAGCCGCGGCGTGCCCGCCTGCTCGTACCAGCGGCGGAATTGCGCGAGGTCTAGCCCCGCGCCTTCCTCGATCGCGCGTACGAAATCCTCGCACGTCGCGGCTTCGCCGTCGTGGCGGTCGAAATAGAGGTCGGTACCCTTCCGAAAGCGGTCGGGGCCGACCATCGTCGCCATCATGCGGATAATCTCGGCGCCCTTGTTATAGATGGTCGCGGTGTAGAAGTTCGAGATTTCCTGAAAGCTGTCGGGGCGGATCGGGTGCGCGAGCGGCCCCGCATCCTCGGGGAATTGCGCGGCGCGAAGCAAGCGGACATCCTCGATCCGTTTGACCGGGGGCGATCCCATGTCGGCCGAAAAGCTCTGGTCGCGAAAGACGGTGAAGCCCTCTTTCAGGCTGAGCTGGAACCAGTCGCGGCAGGTGACGCGGTTGCCCGACCAATTGTGGAAATATTCATGCGCGACGACACCCTCGACCCCGTCATAATCGACGTCGGTCGCGGTGTCGGGATCGGCGAGGATATAGCGGGTGTTGAAGATGTTGAGACCCTTGTTCTCCATCGCGCCCATGTTGAAATCGCTGACCGCGACAATGTTGAATAGGTTGAGATCATATTCGCGGCCGTAGACGCGCTCGTCCCACGCCATGCTGTCCTTCAGCGCCTGCATCGCATGGCCGGTGCGATCCTCATCGCCGCCCCGCACCCAGATGCCGAGTTCGACCTCGCGCCCCGACATCGTCGTGAAGCTATCCTTGTTGACGACGAGGTCGCCGGCGACGAGCGCGAAGAGATAGGAAGGCTTCGGCCATGGGTCTTCCCACAGCGCCCAATGATCGCTTCCATCTTCGCCCTGATCGACGCAATTGCCGTTCGACAGCAGGATCGGGAACGCGGCCTTGTCGCCTTGCATCCGCACCTTGTAGCGGCTGAGCACGTCGGGGCGGTCGGGGTGGAAGGTGATGCGGCGAAAGCCTTCGGCCTCGCACTGGGTGCAGAGCAGGCCGCCCGAGGCATAAAGCCCCGACAGCTGGGTGTTCGATGCGGGGTCGATCACCGTGTCGACCTCGACCGCCGCCGCGGTGCGTTCGCCAAGGTCGACGATCAGGTCGCTGCCCTCCATCCGCCAGTCGTTCCACACTTCGCCATCGACGCGCACCGCCGCCGGGGTCAGCCCGTCGCCGCGCAGCGTGAGCGGCACGGGAGCGTCGGCATCGCGCACCACCGACAGCGCCGCGCCGACCTTCGTCGCATCGACCCCGAGCGCGAAATCGAGCGCGATGTCGGGGATGGACCAATCGGGCGCGCGATAGTCGCTGCGGTGAATGGTGACGGGGATGGCGGGGGTTGAGGAGGCGTCGGTCATGTGATCGATCTAGGCACAGCGCCGCCGACGCGCAATAAGGCGCGCGATGGGACAGATGCTGATTTTCGGGATGGGTTATGCGGCGAGCCACCTCGGGGGCCGCCTCCGCGCGCGCGGCTGGGAGGTGACCGGGACGACGCAGGACGGGCGCGAGGGCAGTATTGCCTTTGCCGACGAGGCCGCGGTGCTCGGCGCGCTGCGCAGCGCGACGCACATATTGTCATCAGTGCCGCCCGCCGAGGGCGCCGACCCGGTGCTCGCGCGCTATGGCGAGGCTGTTGCTCTCGCCCCGGCGGGCTGGGTCGGCTATCTGTCGTCGACCGGCGTCTATGGCGATACGGGTGGCGCGTGGGTCGATGAAAGTGCCGCCATCAAGGGCCGTCGTCCCGACCGCAACGCGGCCGACGCGGCTTGGGGCATGCTGCGCGGCGATGTCCGCACCTTTCGTCTCCCCGGCATCTATGGCCCCGGCCGCTCGATCCTCGATCGCATCGCCGAGGGCCGGGCACATCGGATAGACTTGCCCGAACAGGTTTTCAGCCGCGTCCATGTCGATGACATCGCGGGCGGGGTCATGGCATCGTTCAGGGGATCGGCGGGCGTCTATAATCTGGCCGATGACGAGCCGTGCCATCAGAATGAGTTGGTCGAATGGGGCTGTGCGATGCTCGGCGCGCCGTTGCCGCCGTTGCAATCGCTCGATGACGCGGGCCTTTCTCCCGCCGCGCGCGCCTTCTATGCCGAGAACCGCCGCGTTGCGAATGACAAGGCGAAACGGTTGCTTGGTTGGACGCCACGCTATCCAAGTTTTCGCGATGGGCTGGCCGCCTGCCTGGTCTAATCCGTCACCCCCGCGAAGGCGGGGGTCCCGCTTCTGCGCGGTTGAAAGCGGGATTCCCGCCTTCGCGGGAATGACGGGGAAAGCAGCTAGATCAACACGTCCACCGTATGGATCAGCACGCCGACAAGCCCGCCCACCAGCGTGCCGTTGATGCGGATATATTGCAGGTCGTCGCCGACGGCATTTTCCAGCCGGTCGGTGATCGTCTTGGCGTCCCAGCCACGGATCGTGTCCGACACCAGCCTGAGCGCGGTCTCACCATAGCTGTCGACGACGCCGACCACCGCGCGGCGCGCATAGCGGTTGAGCGTGCGCTTGATCCCCGCATCCTCGCCGAGCATCGCGCCGAACTGGGTGACGAGTTCGCCGATGCGGCCCGCGAGCATCGTGTCGGGGTTGCGCGCGGCCTTGAGCAGCGCGGTGCGCCCCTGCTCCCACAAACCGTCGAGCCAGCGCTTGACCGCCTTGTTTTCGAGCAGCTCGTCGCGAACCTTGGCGACCTTCGCCTTCACTTCAGGATCATGCTGCAGGTCGAGCGCCATTTTGGCGAGTCCTTCCTCGACGCGGATGCGCAGCGGGTGCGTCTCGTCGACCGCCATTTCGCTGAGCAGCTTCGACAGCCCGGCGACGATGCGGTTCGAGATGCTTTCGTCGAGCCCGGTGAAGCGCACGATCGCGTTCGAATTGTCGTGCACCATCTGGTGGATCAGATGCTCGTTGAGTTCGAGCGTCTTCGACCCCCATTTGACCATCGCGTCGAGCAGCGGCTGGTGCCGTCCCTCGGCGAGCGCGGCCTGCAATGCCTGGCCGAGCAAAGGCGCGACGTCGAGTTCGCGGAGGCGATCGGCGATCGCCGATTTGACAATGCCGCCGAGGCGCTGCTGGTCGAGCGCGCCCAAGCCGTCGGCGATGATCCGCGACGCGCCGAGCCGGAGGCGCCCGCCGCCCTCGCCCGGTTCGGACAGGAATTTTCCGACCGCGCCCGCGACATCGACCGTCTGCATCTTGCGCGCGATCAGGCGCGGCAGCAGGAAATTGTTGAGCAGGAAGCGCGCGAGCGTGTCGCCGATCCGGTTCTTGTTACGCGGGATGATCGCGGTGTGCGGGATCGGCAGCCCCATCGGGTGGCGGAACAACGCGGTAACCGCGAACCAGTCGGCAAGCCCGCCAACCATCGCCGCCTCGGCAAAGGCGCGGACAAAACCGATCGCGGGATGGACGTCCTGAAAATATTTCGCGCCGAGGAAAACGAACGCCATGACGATGAGCAGACCCGTCGCGACGACGCGAATGTTCGATCCTCTTGCCGGGATGGCGACGCCAATCGGCCGGGAAAGCGTGCGGTCGGTCATATGAACCAAATGGCGAAATGCCGCAAAGGTTGCAACCGGCGCAGTCGCTTACCGCGCCGGCGCGCTCCCATTATTCCGCCGGTTCGGGCGCGGGCGCGCCGTGCGGCTTGGTATCGTCACCCTTGCGATAGGTCAGCAGGTTGCTCGAGAAGAAGCGGCCGAGGCGCTTTTCGATGCTGTCGGCAAGGCTGAAGCCCGCGGGAACGATCAGCAGCGTCAGCAGCGTCGACAGGATCAGGCCGCCGATCACGACGACGCCCATCGGCGCGCGCCAGGCGCCGTCGCCCGACAGCGACAGCGCGGTCGGCACCATGCCCGCGACCATTGCTACCGTGGTCATCACGATCGGCTGCGCGCGCTTGCGCCCCGCGTCGAGCAGCGCCGCATTCTTCTCGACGCCATGGTCCATTTCCTCGATCGCGAAATCGACGAGCAGGATCGAGTTCTTCGCGACGATGCCGAGCAGCATGAGCAGGCCAATATAAACGGGCATCGAGATTTCCATGCCGGTGATCAACAAGCCGAGCAGGCCGCCCAACGGCGCGAGCAGCAACGACGACATGTTGACCAGCGGCGACAGGAAGCGGCGATAGAGCAGCACCAGGGTCGAGAAGACCAGCAAGAGCCCCGACACCACCGCAATCATGAAGTTCATGATCAGTTCGGCCTGCCACTTCTGATCGCCTTGCACGACCTTGCGAATGCCCTGCGGCATCGTGGTGATCGCGGGCAACGCATCGATCTTTTTCTGCGCTTCGCCGGTCACCAGGCCCGGTGCCAGATCGGCACCGATCACGATGCGCCGCGTCTGGTTATAGCGGCGCAGTTCGGTGGGCCCCGCGCCAAAGCCGATCGAGGCGACCGACTTCAGCGGCACCGTCGTCCCGCGCGCGGTCGGCACAGGCAGATTCTCGATCGTCGCCAGCGCGCGACGCGAATCTTCGGACAGGAGCACGCGGATCGGGATCTGGCGATCGGACAGCGAGAATTTCGCCGCATTCTGGTCGATATCGCCGATCGTCGCGATGCGGATCGTCTGGCTGAGCGCCGACGTGGTCACGCCCAGTTCGGCGGCGAGGTCCATCCGCGGGCTGACGATGATTTCCGGGCGCGGAATATCGCCCTCGATCCGCGGCGAGCGCACTTCCTTGAGCTTTTCCATCTGCGACACGATCAGGCGCGCATGCTTCTCGAGCGCGACCGGATCGTCGCTGCCGATGACCATCGTGATATCGCGGCCGGAAAAGCCGCCCGACTGGCTCTGGAAGGTCACGCGCGCATCGGGGATCGCCGCCATTTGCGGCTGCAGGCTGCGTTCCCATTCGACGCTGGTAACTTCGCGCTTCTTCTTCAGCGTGATATAGACGCCGCCGTCGTTGACGTTGACCTCGTAAAAGGCGTTTGCGACATTCTTGTCCTTCGACAGGATCGCGTTGATCTGGTTCGAGATATGCTCGCTCTGCGCCAGCGTCGAGCCCGGCGGCAATTCATAACGGATCTGGCTGTAGTCGCTGTTGATCGTCGGCTGGAACTGCTGCGGCAGGATCATCAGCAAGGCGACGCTCAACCCCAGCGACAGGAAGCCGATGCCGACAATCCAGACGCGATGGTCGAAAAGGCGGGCATAGGCACGCTGGACCATGAACTTCGCCCAGTTGGTGAAGCCCCATTCGCGCATTCCGATGAGCCATGCGAGGGCGCCGAGCAGGATCGCGATCAGGCTGACGCCGAGATACGTCAGGATCGCATCGACAGGCGTCTTCAGCAGGAAGTACATCGCCGTATTGGGCGCGTCCTGCCCGACCGGGACCGGCTGAAAATAGGCGTAGATCGCATAAAGGACCGACAGACCGGCGAGCACCAGCGGAACCGCCAGATAGGCGAGCTTCGTCCGATGCGCCTCGTACCGCGCGCGCACCGCATGATGCTTTCTGTTGTCGAGCGTCCATTTGAGAAGGCGCTCATAGCGGTCGACCCACGGGCCCGAGGCATGATCCTGCTCGCCCTGCGCCGACAGGAAATAGGCGGCGATCATCGGCGTGATCATGCGCGCGACCGCCAGGCTGACGAGCACAGCGAAGACAACGGTCATGCCGAACTGGATGAAGAACTGCCCCGAAATGCCAGGCATCAGCGCGACGGGCAGGAAGACCGCGACGATCGACATCGTCGTCGCGACAACCGCGAGGCCGATTTCGTCGGCGGCATCGATCGACGCCTGATAGGCGGTTTTGCCCATTCGCATATGCCGGACGATATTCTCGATCTCCACGATCGCATCGTCGACGAGCACGCCGGCGACAAGGCTGAGCGCGAGCAGCGACAGGCTGTTCAACGAAAAGCCCATCATGTCCATGAACCAGAAGGTCGGGATCGCCGACAGCGGGATCGCGAGCGCACTGATCAGCGTCGCGCGCCAGTCGCGCAGGAAGAGGAACACGACGACCACGGCGAGGATCGCGCCTTCGATCATCGCGAGCATCGAGCTGCGATATTGTTCCTTGGTATATTCGGTGCGCGTGAAGAGGATCTTGAATTCGACCTGCGGGTTCGCCTTCTTGATCTCGGCGAGCTTCTTCATCGCCTCGTCGTGGATCGTGACGTCCGAGGCGCCCTTCGCCTTTTCGATCGAGAAGCTCAACACTTGGCGGTTGCCGATCTTCGCGAGGTTGCGCTGTTCGGCGTAGCCGTCGGTCACGGTCGCGACATCGGCGAGGCGGATCGTGCGGCCGCTGCCGATCGATATGCGTGTTTCGCCAAGCTGGAAGGCGTTTTCGGCGTTGCCGAGCACGCGCACCGCCTGCTCCGATCCGGCGATTTCGGTACGCCCGCCCGCGGCATTGACGTTCACCTGGCGCAATTCCTGGTTCACCTGGCTCGCGGTGAGGCCATAGCTTTGCATGCGCGCGGGGTCGAGGATCACGCGGATTTCGCGATTGACCCCGCCCGACCGGCTGACCTTTGCCATGCCCTGGATCGAAAGCAGTTCCTTGGCGATCGTATTGTCGACGAACCAGCTCAATTGTTCGAGCGTCATGTCCGACGTTTCGACGGCGAAATAGGTGATCGGGCCGCCCGCGGCGTCGACGCGGACGACCTGCGGTTCGAGGATGCCGTCGGGCAGGTCGCTGCGGATCTGCTGTACCGCCTGGTTGACGTCGTTATAGGCGCGGTCGATCGGGGTGCCGATCGCGAACTGCACCATCGTCCGGCTGTTGCCCTCGGCGACATAGGACGACAGTTCGTCGACGCCGCTGACCGCGCGCACCGCGGCCTCGACACGCTGGGTGACCTGCGTCTCCAGTTCGGACGGCGCCGCGCCGGGCTGCACCACGACCACCTGGACCATCGGAAATTCGACGTCGGGATTGTCGTTGACGTCCATCCGGTTGAAGCTGACGACACCTGCCAGAAGAAGCAGGATGAACATCACAATCGGCGGCACCGGATTGCGAATGCACCAGGCGGAAATGTTGCGAAAGCTCATGATCAAACGCCCTTGTGCACTGAATCTCTAATGCGCCGCTGGCCGGTTACTGCGACGATTTCTGTACCACCGGCTTCACCTTGTCGCCGGGGTTGAGGAAAGCGCCCGCGAGCGCGACGACCTTTTCGGTGCCGGTAAGCCCCGACGCGATCGACACGCCGCCGTCGGTCACGGTCCCGACCTTCACCGGACGGCGCTGGACCGTGTTATTGGCATCGACCACCAGCACGAAATTGCCTTCGACGCCGCTTTGCACGGCGCTTTCGGGGAGGAGCGGCGCTTCCGCCGTGCCGGCAATCAGGCGCGCGTCGGCAAAGCCGCCCGGACGCAGCGCCTCGCTGTACGGAATCGCGATGCGGACGGTGCCCTGCCGCGTTTCCATGTTGATGACCGGCGACTTCTGCCAAACCTGTCCCGCGATATTCAGGTTGCTGCCCACCGGGGTGATCGTCGCGCGCGTGCCGACATTGACGCGGGCCAGATCGGCCTCGGCCATCTGGGCCAGCATTTCCATCTCGCCGTCGCGCGCCATGCGGAACAGGACCCCGCTGCCGGCGCCGACGATCTGGCCCGGCTCGACGTCACGCGTCAGCACGAGGCCCGCGGCGGGCGCGACGATATTGAGGCGCTCGTTGCGTGCGGTCGCTTCGGCATATTGCGCCTGCGCGACGCGAACGCGTGCGTTGGCGGCGTCGCGGGTCGCGCGCTTGCGATCCATGTCGGCCTTTGAAATGAAGCCGCGCCCGACGAGCGCCTGCGCGCGCTCGAGTTCGGCCTGCGCCAGTTTGGCATCGGCCTGCGCGACGCGGATCGACGCGGCAAGGCTCGCGGCCTGCTGCGCCTGGACCGAGCGGTCGATGACCGCGAGCGTCTGGCCCGCACCGACCCACTGGCCGGGTTCGACAAGGACGCGAAGGACCTGTCCGCCCTCTCCCGCGACGCCGACGGGCATTTCGCGGCGCGCCGCGATCGTGCCGTTGGCGGAGATCGCCGCCTCGACCGAAACGCGGCCTGGAATGATCACGGTGACGTTGGGCGCCGCAGCCGTACCCGCGTCGGCATCGGCAGCCGCCTTGCCGCTCGTGAAGGCATAATAGGTCGCCGCCAGGGCGAGTGCGATCAGCACCAGCGCGACGATCAGCCAGGTGCGCTTGCGGCGGCTGTCGCCCGCGTCTTCATAAAAGCTTTGCGTGCCCGCCAGGCTGTCCATCACATCCACTTTCCGCTCGTAGTTCACGCCGAAAACCCTCCCTGCCTTGCGCGGCATCATGCTGCGGCAGGCGCAGACGCGCCTGTCCCCTCGACCCCGCACGACAGGATCAATCCACTGCGAGGTGTATTACCTAATTAAATCACCACTGGCAAGAGGCGAAACTTCGCCATCCCCCCTGCGCCCCGGATCGCGGCTCATAGGCTTGTCTTCGTTCAATTTCCAGTGCTTACCGCCATGAAAAAGGGCGGCGCGCCCTGCGGCGGCCACCCTTTTCTTCCGGCCGGTCCGAACGGCCAGCCGTTATCGGCAGGCGGTCAGCGGACCCGGCCGCGCCGCACGAGGTTGACGATCCCGAGCAGGATCACCGCGCCGATGAAGGCGGTGAGCAAGGTCATCGGATCAAAGGCGTTGCCGCGCAGATGTCCGCCGCCCAGGAAACTGCCGAACAGCAAGCGGCCGAGGATCGACCCGACACAACCGACGATGATGTTGAGGAAAATGCCTTGCTGCGCGTCGGTGCGCATCACGATACTGGCGAGCCAGCCGATGATGCCGCCCATGATGATAGCGATAATCCAAGTCATAAGATGACCCCCTACGATCGATGTTGGCGCCTGACCCTGCAGGCATCACTTGGTAACCCAAATATTTGATATCGCCTAGCAGAATGGCGGCGGCGCGATCACGCCCGCCGCCACATCGTTCAGCGGACGCTTCCGCGCCGAACCAGATTGACGATGCCCAGCAGCACCACCGCGCCGATGAAGGCCCAGAGCAGCCCGATCGGACTGAAGGCATCGAGGCTCGCGCCCATGCCGAAAAAGCTGCCGAGGAAATTCCCGAGGAACGCGCCGACGATGCCGACGACGACATTTAGGATGATGCCCTGCTGCGCGTCGGTGCGCATGACGATGCTCGCCAACCAGCCGATAATGCCGCCGACGATCAATGTAATGATCAGACCCATGATATTTCCCTTCCTGAACCGGCCGGGCAAGCGCCGATGCCCGGCGATCATGCGAACGTCCGGTCGCGCCCGGACATCGTTTCAACGATGATGAAAGAATGCGGGTCGGGAGCGAAAGGTTCCCGGCCGGCCCGCGTGGGCTCGGCCGGGAAAGTGGGATCGGTTCCTGATCGGGAACGTCTCCGGGTCGCAAGACGCCACTAAGCAGCCGCGTTTGACGCTGATGTGACGAAAGTCACAGGGGTGAAAATAAATGGGATGGGTCCGCGGCACATGCGCGGCCACCATGCGGGCGCTCCGGCCGCCGCATGCGAAATGGGGGCCGACATCGCTGCCAACCCCCACTATCCGGCTTTGCCCCACGTACCTCGCTCCACCTCATCCCGGTCCGCTTCTCTTGCGATCAGCAGCCCGCAAAACGATGCGTTGCGGCGCACGCCGGAACAATCCGGCGACGGTTTGGTCGGCCCCCTTTCGGGGGCCGGCCGCACCTGGAAAGCCCTTCATCATCTCTTCTTGCGTCCGCCGAAGCGGTCGCTGCCCAAGCGATGGACTGCGTTTCCTGTACCCAATCGGGTCCGTATCAACTCGTGGGAATCGCTACGTTCCGTGATCAGGCTACCGGTCGATTTCCTCGCCAATCCGTCCGTTCTCTTCTGGCTAGTCTTGCAACTACCCTTGATGTCCCGGTGGTCTGCGTCTCTGTCGTCCGATGATTTGAAGCTGACATGAAGCTTTCGGGGCGCCAACAAAAAATGCGCGAAAAACCGGCTCGGGCGGCCTGCGCTTGTGGATAAGTCCGGCATTAGCAACAAGCGGATTCGCTGCAGCATTTTTGTAACAGCCCTGCAGCATTTTCGGATTCAAAATCCGAACCGACTCGCGGGCACCGCCATCCAATCGACGTCGATTTTCTTGCCCACGAGTCGCGACTCGGCAAAAAAAGCGGGACCCGGAGGCCCCGCTCTCTTCATGCTCGGTGGACGATCAGCCTTTGACGGTGACCTCGACGCGGCGCGCCGCCGAATTGTCGGTCCCGGTCGTCGTCGCCTCGGCCGGTTTTTCGAGCACGACCTTGTCGGCCGCGAAGCCGAGCTTCTCGAGCGCCGCCTTGACGCTCTGCGCGCGGTTTTTCGACAATTCGGCGTTGGCCGCGGCATTGCCCGTCGGGTCGTTATAGCCCGACACCGCAAGCGTCGCGGCGGGGTTGCTGTCGAGATAGGCTTTCACCGACGATGCCGCGGTTGTCAGGTCGTTCGACACCTCCGATTTGCCGGTGTCGAAATAAACCGTCAGCATCGGCTTGCCCTCGCGGTCGGCCGCGACGACGCCGGCACCCTCGGGGATGGCGGCGACGGGCGCGGCTCCCGTATCGGTGGACGCGACCGTCTCGCTGATCGCCGTCTCGTCGGTGGCCGGGGCAACCGCCGCATCCTGTTTCGAACAATAGCGCAGGCCGAAGAACAGCAGCGCCGCCAGAACGAGCAACAGCAGAAGCCAGGGCAGCCAGCCCATGCCGCCGCTCTTTTCGCTTTCGCCATCACCGCCCGAATAGGCGGTCTGCGGACTTGCCGCCGACGGCGCCGGAGCCGCGGGCGATGCCGCCGGCGGCGGGGCCGCGGCGGCGGGAATGGCCGACGCGCCGGCGAGACCCGCCGCAGCCAGCGGGACGGCCGAGGTCGTGTCATCATCCTTGCCGGAATCGCCGTCCAGCCCGCCGACGGCGGCGAGCCCTGCGGCGGCGCCCGCAGCACCAGCCGCGCCGCCAAAGAGCGTAAGCAGGCCGAAATGCTGCGCGAGGAGATAATAGACGGTGACGCGGTTCTTGGTCCGGTCTTCCTTCATCCGTTCGCCGACCCCGGCGATCGCCGCATCGAGCGTGGCGTCGTCATCGGTCAGCCCCAGTTTTTTCTTGAGGAAGTTTTCGCGGACGCGGTCGGTTTCTTTTGTGTCGGTAAAGGAAACGAGCGAGGAATCGCGGTTTCTGAGAGCGATGCCGAGATATTTGACGATCGCCGACACCACATTTTCGTCGGCGTCCGCGACATATTTCCTGACATCCGCCAGCCAATCTTCTGCCATGCGATTTCCTCCTGCTTAGACGCAAGGGTTCGTCGTCAGACGCTCGCACGGGGGGCGAGACTCGCGTCTTAGGAGGCGGAACTTATATCATTTTCCGCGAAAGCAAACATCGCGGCGGGAAATCGGGGCTATCGCTTGCCGAGATCGCCCTTGCCGATCGTGCCCGACGCCATTTCGAGCATCCGGTCGAGGCTCTTGCGCGCAGCGAGGCGGAGGCCCTCTTCCATCTCGATCTGCGGCTTCAAATCGCGCAGCGCGATGTAGAGCTTCTCCATCGTGTTGAGCGCCATGTACGGGCAGATGTTGCAGTTACAGTTGCCGTCGGCCCCCGGCGCACCGATGAACTTCTTCTCGGGCAGCGCGAGTTCCATCTGGTGGATGATGTGCGGCTCGGTCGCGACGATCAGCGTGTCGCCGGGGAAGCTCTTGGCGAACTGCAGGATGCCGCTCGTCGAACCGACATAGTCGGCATGGTCAACGATATGCGGCGGGCATTCGGGGTGCGCCGCGACCGGGGCACCCGGATGCTGCGCCTTCAATTTGATCAGCTCGGTTTCGCTGAACGCCTCATGGACGATGCACACGCCCGGCCACAGCAACATTTCGCGCCCGAACTTGCGGTTGAGATAGCCGCCAAGGTGACGGTCGGGGCCGAAGATGATCGGCTGACTCTCGGGGATCTGGCTGATGATCGTCTCGGCGCTCGACGAGGTGACGATGATGTCGCTGAGCGCTTTCACCGCCGCCGAGCAGTTGATGTAGGTCAGCGCGATATGGTCGGGATGCTTTTCGCGAAAGCGCTTGAACTGTTCGGGCGGACAGCTGTCCTCGAGGCTGCATCCCGCGTCCATATCGGGCAGGATCACGATCTTTTCGGGGCTGAGGATCTTCGCGGTCTCGGCCATGAACTTGACGCCGCAGAAAGCGATGACATCGGCGTCGGTGTCGGCGGCCTTGCGCGACAGCTCAAGCGAATCGCCGACGAAATCGGCGAGGTCCTGAATCTCAGGCTTCTGGTAATAATGCGCGAGGATGACGGCATTGCGCTCCTTGCGCAGGCGCTCGATTTCGGCGCGCAGGTCGAGGCCCGAGAGATTCTCGCGAATGGGAGCAGTCATCGCTTTTCCTTATATGGCTTTAGCCTTGGCGCACCCCCTACACCGCCGCCCGCGACAGGGCAATTCGGCTATCAACCGGCAAGCCGCTCCGCGAGCGCGATGACAGGGGGCGTCATCGCCAAAAGATAGATGGTGATGCGCACCGCGATGACAATCGCCGCGATCGCTTTTGTCGCGGGATGGATGCGGCCCAGCATTCGCCGGTCGTACAGCGCGATGATGCCGACAACGCCCAGCTGGATTAGCCCGATCGGAATGTCCGACCAGCCGATCATCAGCGGCATCGGCAATATCCGGCCGAGCGCTGGTTCGAGAATGACGATCGTCGCCCCGATCATCAGCCGCCGGTGCCACGCGGTCGTATGGCGCCGCCGGATCGCCGCCCACACCATCAGACCAAAGACCAGCGATTCCACAGTCGTGAGCGCGAAGAAATAAGGCGGCGTGAAGAAGGGCGGAAAGCGGTTCAGCACCAGCGACGCGAGGCCGGTGAAGATGCCGAGGCCGGTGATGAACAGCGCGAGCCCCGCGCCGATCCACCCAAGCCGCCGGTGCAGCGCGAGATTATCGCGCGAGACGAGCGTCGGCTGAACGATCAGCAGCGCCAGCCATGCCAGCATCGCCACCCCGTGCAGATGCACCCAGAAGGGCGCCGCGACCGGATCGACGAAGCCCCTCAGCGCGAATTGCAGAAAACCGAAGACGATAAAAATCGCGAGGCCGATCGCCATGCGATGCCAGAAAAGTTCGGCGCGCGCGGCGCCCCCCGCGGTACTAGCCATGCCTGTCCCCCTGCCCGACCGGGAGCGAGAATAGCGCAGCCTCGAAACTACCGAAAGCGGGGATTTACCCAGATGGCGCGTCGGCGAAGCGCGCGGTTACCTTGGCATCGATCCCCGCGGCTTTCAGCGGCATTGCAAAGCTCTGCTCGACCGCGGTGCGCGCCGCACCCTGCGCGAGGCGCATCGGTGTCGCGCCCTTGGCCTGCGCGATCAGTTCCTCCTGCGCGCGCTTGCGGTTCGCGGCGTCGAGCGTGCGTTCAGCGTCGGTCAGCGTCAGCAAGATCTCGCCGTCGCGATATTCGCTGATCGCGTCGATATCGATCTCGGGGCCCGCGAGCCGCAACGGCGGCAGCGTGACGGTGAGCGCGTTGGTCGCTGCATCCCAGTCGAGGTCGGATTGCTTCAATTTGCCGAGGTCGAGTTCGTAGCGGACCGTGCCCGGCATGATCAGCGTCTTCTTGGCGCTCAGCCCCAGCCGGCTCTGCGTCGAGGTTACGACGGCGACATAACGCGCGGTAAAGGGCACGAGCACATTCTGTTCCTGCAGGCCCTGCAGGCTCGCGGCGACGACGGTTTCGGGATCATAGCCCTTTTGCCAGTCCTGCCACGCCGCGACCGCCCACCAGACGGCGACGAGCAGCAGCGCCGCGGCGGCAAGCAGGATCAGGCGGGGCGCAAGGCGCGCTGGGGAAGCAGAGGTCATTCAGGCAAGTTCCCATTCTTCGTCATGCGCACGCACGATCCCGCGCGTCCGAAGGTCGATCAGGTGCGCGAGCACCGAGCGGCCGGCGGCGCCATTGAGCCGCGGGTCGAGTCCCTTGTACATATGCTTGACCATGTCGGGGATCACGCTCGTCCCCTTTTCGAGTTCGCGCAAAATCTGCCGCTCGCGCTGCTTGCGGTGGCCGAGCATGCCGCGCACCAGCTGCCGCGGCTTGGTCACCGCGGGGCCGTGCGCGGGATAATAGACACGATCCTCGCGGTCATAGAGCTTCGACAGGCTCGCCATATAGGCGGCCATATCGCCGTCGGGCGGGCTGACGACGCTCGTCGACCAAGCCATGACATGATCGCCGGTGAACAGCGCGCCGCTTTCGACGAGGCCGAAGCAGAGATGGTTCGAGGTGTGGCCGGGGGTCGCAACGGCTTCGAGGGTCCAGCCGTCGCCCGAAATGCGCTCGCCGTCGGTGAGCACGCGGTCGGGGGAATAATCGGGGTCGAACGCCGAATCAGCGCGCGGCCCGTCGTCGGACAGCGCCAGCGGCGCGCAACCGATGATCGGCGCGCCCGTCGCTTCTTTCAGCGGCGCCGCGGCGGGCGAATGATCGCGGTGCGTATGCGTGCAAAGGATCGCGGCGACGCGCTGGCCTTCGGTCGCGCGCAGGATCGCGTCGACATGACCGGTGCCGTTGATGTCTGCAGGATCGCCGATGCTGAGCCCCGAGCCCGTCGGACCCGGATCGATCACCGCAACGTCGCTGCCCGCCCCGACGATCCACGTCTGCGTGCCGGTAAAGGTATAGGGCGACGGATTGGGCGCGAGCACGCGGCGCACCAGCGGCTCATGCTGTTCGCACTCGCCGGCGCGGATGCTGTCGGGCCAGGGCTTTTCTTCGCTCATGCCGCCCATGTGGCATCGCGCACCGCGAAGGAAAAGGGATGGGTGCGAAAAAGCGCACGTGAAAAAGGGAGCAGCATGCGCCGCCCCCTTTCCCCGCCCCTGCCGCCGACCCCACCGGGGAGTAAGGGTCGGCGTCGAAGCTGCTCGGGCTCAGTGGCCCGATTTCTCGATCTCGGCGATCGCCTTTTCGAGGTCGGCGGCGACCTTGGCGCGCATGTCTTCGGACAGGCCGCGCGCGCGTTCGCCATCGGCAAAGGCCTCGCGTGCCTTCTTCAGCGCCGAGAGCCGCGCCGCTTTGGCTTCGGGTCCGTCGCTGCACGCGAACATCATCACGTGGCTGCGCTTGTTGCCGCTATTTTCGTCGCGGTTGACGATCGGCGCCGCCTTGCCGTCACCGCATTTGCCCAGGACCATCGCCTTGCCGTGAGTGCTCCAGGTGCCGTGCATTGGGGGCATGGGCGGCATCGGGTGCATCGGGGCCATCACGGTGCGGATACGTTCCTTGCGCTTCGCCTCGAGCTTGTCGGCGATCGCTTCGGCGCGCTTGCCGGTGATGCCCTGTTCCTTCAGCGTCGCGATGACATCGTCGCGCGACAGACCGCCGGGGGACCGGATTTCGATGCGGCGCATCTTGTCCTTGCCGTCGGCTAGTGCCTTGCCTTCGCTGTCGCCGTCGCGGCGGATGACGATGCGGTGCACCTCGCGCTTCTTCTTGCCGTCGTCGGTCGCGGCGTCGTCGCTATGCTCGGTGAAGACCATCGTGCCGGGCGCGTCGGGCGCCTCGGGCGGCAGCGGCGGTTCGGGGGGTGCCGGCGGCGCGGGCGGTTCGCCGAGATCGGCGGTCTGCGCCTTCGCCACGACGATCCCCGCGGGGACGAGCGTCGCGGTCGCGCCGAGCACGGCGAGCGTCGCGCTGCCGATCAGCAACCGGCCGACAAGACCGCGCTTCTTTGAAATATCCCCTTGCGTCAACATCGTCAGCCTCTCCTGCAGATTATCGTGGACCGCCATCGGCGCGGCGAGCGACAGGCGCGGCCCGACCGCCGCCTTGACGATCGCGGTCGCATAACGCGCGGTCCGCTCGCGCCGCTCGTCGCAATGGGTCATCGTCAGCACGCGCGCATCGCACGCCGCCTCCTGATCGAAACGAAAGGCACGGATCGCGCGCCAGGCGAAGGGGTTGAACCATTGGGCGGCGAGCAACACGAGCGCCGCGCTGTTCGCCCACAAATCGCCGTGGCGGTGGTGCGACAGCTCATGATCGATCGCGAGCGCACGCTCTTCGGCGACATAGCGCGCGAAGAAATCGTGCGGGACGGCGACATAGCGCTGCCACAGGCCGAAAGCTACCGGACCGTCGACCGCATCGGACATCACCAGCCGGATATTGCCGATCGGCTCGAGCTCGACCGCCTCGCCCAGCACCGCGCGGCGGAACCGCCGATGCGACACCATCGCGGTCACGATAACGGCGATCATGCCCGCCGCCCACAGCGCGAAGAAGAGTGGCACCAGCTCGACGAGCGTCCAGAGCGGTTCGGCTGCAGCGGGCGCTGCGACGGGCAGGCCAACGGGCACCATCACCGCCATGTCGGCCGCAGGCTCGGGCATGATAACCACCGGATCGGCAAACGGCAGCGGCGGTAGCACCAGCCGCAGCGCGGGCACCGCCCACAAAGCATAGGTCAGCCGCGGGCCGAAATGGCGCGCAAAGGGTTTGCGGACGATCAGGATCAAGAGGACGAGAAGGCCCGTGGTCACGAGCGTATCGGCCCACGCCTGGAGCAGCACCGCGGCGCTCACGACTTCAGCCTCTTGAGCAGCGCCTCGATTTCGGCGATGTCGGTGTCGGTCAGCGCCTCGCGGTCGGCGAGATGCGCGATTAGCGGGCTGACGCGCCCGCCGAACAGCCGATCGACGAAGCGCTGCGATTCCTCGCCGACGGCGTCGGCGCGTTCGATCGCGGGACTATAGAGATAGCGTCGGCCGTCGGCTTCCGCCGTCACCGCGCCCTTCTGGACAAGCCGCGCGAGCAAGGTCTTCACCGTCGCCTGCGTCCAGCCGTTGATCTTGCCGATGCGCGAGGTCAGGTCCGCGGCGGTCTGGGGGGCTTTTTCCCACAGCGCCGACAGCACCTGCATCTCCGAATCGCTTGCTCGTTCTGCCATGCGGACCCCTCCCATTGGCGTCTTCGTCACCGATGCGACTACAAATGTAGTCAAAGGGCTGAACGCTTCCTGAACAAAGATGAACGGATCCGCCTTCGCGGGATGACGGGAGGAAACACGGCGAAGTGTCGGGATTCTTGACAGTGCGCGATCCCGGTAAGGAATCGCTAACCAGCGTCTCGCGCCGGATTCCGCAAATGCCGAAAATTGGCACGGCAATTGTATAGTATCCAAATGTTCCCGAGTGTTCCGCTCAAATGGAGCGGTGGGGGGCATCAGTCTGGTCCCTGATGTCCCCTGCCCCCACCCGGGAAAACCCCACTTACCCCTGATGCAGACGGGGGGCGGAGCGGCCGAAAGGCCCCGCCCCCCGGACGCTTTTCACCCGAACGAAAAAAGGGCGGACCGCAAAGGCGGCCCGCCCAGAATATGGCCGCCGCGCACGGCGGCCACCCCATCTTGCTTATTCGGCTTCCTGCTGCTCGGCCGCTTTCTTGAGCTGGCCCTTGGTCATGCCGGTGACGAGGACGTCGCCCGACCCGGCAAAGCTCGTCGCCGGCAGCGTCGCGACGCGGTCACCGACCTCGACCGTCACCGCCTGCACGACGCCGCCGCCCGTCTGGCGCAATTCCTGGACATGGCCGATGACCTTGCCGCGTGCGTCGGTCACCGCCATGCCGGGTTCGACCGCGAACATCCCGGCGCCATTGGCTGCACCGCTACCCGCGGCGGCGAGCTGGCCGAGGCTGCCCTGGAAGCTGCCCGCAACCGATCCGGCGCCGCTGGCGCTGCCTGAGACGTTCGACAGTGCGGCGCCGGTCCGGTCACGGGCAGTCCCGACCGCACCGCGCGCGGTGCCGGTTGCGGTCGAAGCCACGCCCCTTGCAGTAGCAACCGTGCCGCGCGCGGTGCTGCCGACGAAATCGGTCCCCACCGCCTGCGCGTCGAGGCTGCCGCTGCCCGAAGCGTTGCCCGAGCCGCTGGCGTTGCCGCCGATCGTGTTGCCGAGCAGATTGCCGTTGCCGTCAACCGAGCCCTTGCCGTTCGCATCGGCGTTGCCCTTGCCCTGGACGCGGCCCGAACGGCGGTCGACCTGAGCGTCGCCGCGGCCCGATCCGGTCAGATCGCCCGCCGAACCGAGCGTACCGCCGATGGGGCCGGTCGGATTGCCGAGCGTCCCGCCGAGCGTGCCGCCCAAGCCGCCGCCGCCGCTGCCGCCGAGTAGCTGCGCCGAGGCCGGCGCCGAAAGCGCCATGGCCGACGCGGCGAGCGCGAGGGCCGGGATGAGGATGCGATTTGCCATTGGTCTTCTCCTGAATTTTCGGCCCGGAGGGGGTGGGCCTGGAGAGAGAACGATGGCGCGTTCGATTTTCTTCCGGATAATTTCGAGGGAGGGGTCAGCGGCCCGCGCAAGTCGCGCAAATCAGGCCGTGACCATAGATTTTGTCGCGCCCCTTCTTGCCCAGATCGCGGGCTTCCATGACGAGCGCCGCGACGGCGGGCCCGATGCGATCGATCGCGGGGGCGGGATAGCGAAGCGCAAGCCGTCCGGCGACGAGCGGTGCGGCAAAAGACGTGCCGCGCAGCCGGTCGCTGCTTCCTGCCCCCGTCGCCGCCAGCACCGCGTCGCCGGGTGCAGCAAAATCGACATGCAGTGCGCGCCCGGCCTCGGGCAACGCGCGCGCTTTCGCGTCGACCCCGGTCACCGCAAACACGCCCTTGTACGAAGCCGGATAGGCGGGCGGCGCGGCGGGCCCGTCGTTGCCGACCGCCGCGACGATCAGCATCCCGCGCTGCTGCGCCCGCGAAACGGCTGTCGAAAGCAGTTTGTTGTCGGGTCCGACGAGGCTGATCGTCGTCACTGCGGCACCGTTTTGGGCAAGCCAGCCGAGCGCGCGCGCGATCGCGCTGGCGTTGCCGCCGGCCGGGTCGGTCCCATAGACATCGGCCGCGAGCAGGCGCTGACCCGGTGCCGCGCCCTGAACCGAACCGCTCCCGACGAGCAGCGACGCCACCGCCGTGCCATGGCGGCTCGCCGACGGCGCGCCTTTCGCAAAACCGCGCTGTTCGACCCGGCCTGCAACCGAGGGATGCGCCGCGACGCCGCCGTCGATCAGGCCGAGGCTCGCCTTGCCGCTGCCTTGGGCGGCCGCGAGCATCGCCCCGGGCAACGCGCCGCCCGGCCCGCTCGCAAAATAGAGATTGTCGGCATCGACCTCGGCACCCGGAAGCAGCTTCGCAAGCTGTTTGCGCGCCCGGCCAAGGCTGCGCCCCTCGGGTACGCGAAAGCGGGCGATATCGAGATCGAGCCCCTCGATGCGCTCGCGGTCGATCAGCGCGAACCCCGCCTCGCCCGCCCGCGCAATCATCGCCCTATCGACCCCGCTCGCGACAAGGACGCCGCGCACCGCGGGTTCGCCGCGCTCGTCGAGCTCGATGCTGTCGCGATTGCGGCGGACCAGTGCTGTGATGCGGTCGAGCCGGACATCCAGCAACCGGTCACCGATCCCGGCCAGCCGCCCCGTATCCACCTCGGACAGCGACGGCAGCGTGCGCGCGGCATCGGGAAGCTGCACCGACGGCAGCGCAATCTGCGCCGCGACACGCGCGTCGGTCCCGCTGAGCAGGAGGCAGAGCATCGCCAGAAAAATCGTCCAGAATCGCATCATCAGTCTCACAAGGGCCGGTACGGCGGCCGGTTCCCGAAAAAATTTAGCATCGTACGGAAGAAACGATAGAAGCCTGACGTTTCTTCCTCGAACAATGAGGGTCCGAACCCATCCATTGCGCATTCGAGGTTTGAAGCGATTTTGTTCAGGGCAAGGAAGTGAGGCGCAGGCATATGAATATATTCCAAGGCTCGCTGACGCAGCCATGGGCAAAATCGGTCAAATCCCGAAGGGACGCCGAAATGGCTTCAATCTCGGCCCCGCGCGGCCTTGCAGATGGAACCACCATCCGCGGCGGCCACGCGAAACCGATATTTTCGCCATTTCGACGCCTCGAATGCGCAATGGATGGGTTCGGACCCTGAGGCGACAATGCGCTTCGAAGAGGAACTGGTCGAATTGCTGCCCCGTCTGCGCCGCTTTGCGCGCGGACTGGCGCGCGATGCCAGCGACGCCGACGATTTGTGCCAAGCGGCGATTGAACGCGCCCTGAAGTCGCAGGAACAGTGGCAACAAGGAACGAGACTGGATAGCTGGATGTACCGCATCACCCGCAACCTCTGGATCGACGATCGCCGTGCGACCGGGCGTCGCGGCGTTCACACCCCGATCGACGAGGCCGCGACGCAGGTCGCCGGCGACGGCGCGGCCGAAGTCGAGGCGGGGGCGCTACGCGGCGATGTCGACGGCGCGATGGCGCGCCTGCCGGGCGAACAGCGCGAGGTCGTGATGCTCGTCCTCGTCGAAGGTTATGCGTACCGCGAGGCCGCCGAAATATTGGAAGTGCCGATCGGCACCGTCACCTCGCGCCTCGCCCGCGGTCGCGAAACACTGATGCATTTGCTGGGAGAGGCCGCATGAGTTTCGATCCCGCCACCGTCGCCGCCTTTGTCGACGGCGAACTCGACGACCTGACCGCACGCCGCATCGAACGCGAAGCGACAAGCGACCCCGCGCTTGCCGCCGAAATCGCGCGGCACCGGACGTTGAAGGCGCAGTTGACGGCGCATTATGCCCCCGTGATCGACGAGGCGGTGCCCGAACGGCTCCGTGCGCTGCTTGCGCCGTCCGACAAGGTCGACGCCAGCCTCGCCGGGCGCCGCGAGGCGAAGCGGATACGCTTCGCGCCGGTCCACTGGGGGGCGATCGCGGCCTCGCTCGCGCTCGGGCTGGCGCTTGGGCTGAAGCCATGGATGCCCCCCGCGAGCGTCACCGAAGCCAATGGCACGATGATCGCCGCGGGTCCGCTTGCGGCGGCGCTCGACACGCAGCTTGCCTCCAGTCAATCGACGAATGCGGCGGTGCGGATCGGTCTCAGCTTCGAAGACAAGGCTGGCCGCTATTGCCGCAGTTTCGAAAGCCGGTCGCTGGACGGCATCGGCTGCCGGGACGACGGCGGCTGGCACCTTGAACGAACGATGCAGGGACAGGCGGGCACCGAATATCGCCAGGCGTCGTCGGGAGAACTCGCGGCCGCCGCGGCGTCCATGATGGCGGGCGATCCGCTCGATGCCGCGGCCGAACGGCAGGCCCGCGACAAGGGCTGGGCGCGCCGCTGACGATCTTTCAGGTGCCGGCCGGCTGATCGATGCCGAACAGCGCGGCGAAATTAGCGCGCTTCGCGAGCAGGTCGGCGAGACTGTAGCCGTCGAGCACTTTCATAAACGCCGCCAGCGCCTCGGCGAGCGCGCCGGTCAGCCCGCACGCGGGCGCGATGATGCAGCTGGCGCAATCGACAAGGTCGAAGCCTTCCTCGGTGTGGCGCACCACTGCGCCAACGTTGATTTCGGCCGCCGGCCGCGCCAGCCGGATCCCGCCGAAGCGCCCGCGCACGCTTTCGAGATAACCCGCATTCACCAGGTCGTTGACGACCTTCATCAGATGGTTCTGCGAAATGCCGTAGGCGCGCGAAATCTCCGAAATCGGGCACAGCCGCGCGCCATCCTGCGCGCCCACATAGAGGAGCACGCGCATCGCATAGTCGGTGTAGCGCGTCAGGCGCATCCTGATCCTTCGAGAATGTCCGCCATCCCATAATATGCATTTTTGTTGCATGTTTCAAATTGCGATCATACATGCGCATCAAATGCATGATTGGAGCGAGTCGTGACGCAGGGTGACCAGATCGACGAAGCCGCGCTTGAGCGCCTGATCCCGGCCTTTTACGACCGCGTGCGCGCCGACGCCGACATCGGGCCGCTGTTCAACGCGGCGGTGCACGACTGGCCCCACCATCTCGAAAAGCTCGTCGCCTTCTGGTCGTCGGTGATGCTGACCAGCGGCCGCTACAAGGGCAGCCCGGTTGCCGAGCATCTGAAGCACAAGGCCGCGATCACCCCCGCGATGTTCGACCGCTGGCTCGCGATCTGGGCCGACACCACGAACGAGCTGCTGGCGCCCGCCGCCGCGGCCGCTTTGCAGGCGAAGGCCGCGCGCATCGCCGAAAGCCTCCAGCTCGCCCTTTTCTTCCGCTTGGACGACCCCGCCGGTCGCCGCGCGGCCTGAAACCTCCCCTCTCCCCTCTGACCAAAGGATATCATATGCGTACCGCTTCCGCCCACGCGACGGAGATCGTCAAGGCCACGGCCCCGGCCCTCGAAAAGCACGGCCTTGCGATCACAACCGCGATGTATGCCCGGCTGTTCGAGAACAAGGATATCGAAGCGATGTTCGACCGTGCCGCACAGACGAGCGGCGAGCAGCCGAAGCGTCTCGCGGCGGCGATCCTCGCCTATGCGAAGAATATCGACAAGCTCCAGAACCTCGGGACCGCGGTGTCGCGCATGGTCGCACGGCATATCGAAACCGGGGTGAAGCCGGAGCATTATCCCCATGTCGCCGAAGCGTTGCTGCCCGCAATCCGCGACGTGCTGGGCGCGGAGGTCGCGACCGACGAAGTGCTCGCGGCGTGGGGCGAAGCCTATTGGATGCTCGCCGACATCCTGATCGCCGCCGAAGCGCAGGCGTATGAGGATGCCGAGGCGGCCTGAACCCTTCAGCCAATAAAAAACCCGCCGGAGCCTGAGCGCCGGCGGGTTTTTGTCGTTCGAAAGCCGCGCAGCTTACTCGGCGCGCGCCGGGATTCCGGTCATCAGCGTGTGAAGCTCGCCCGCTTCCCACATTTCCATCATGATGTCCGATCCGCCGACAAATTCGCCCTTCACATAAAGCTGAGGGATCGTCGGCCAGTCGGAAAATTCCTTGATGCCCTGGCGGACTTCCATGTCCTGCAGCACGTCGACCGTTTCATATTCGATGCCGAGGCGGTCGAGCATCGCGATCGCGCGCGAGGAAAAGCCGCATTGCGGGAACAAAGGCGTGCCCTTCATGAAGAGCAGCACGGGATTGTCGGCGACCAGCTTGGCGATGCGGTCGTGGGTGGTCGGGTCGGTCATTGTCAGTCTCCGGGCAGGCGCGTTGGCGCCCCAAATAAGCATGCCCCTTATGAGGGGATTGCGGTCGTCAATTGCAAGGCATGAAGTTCGCCGCCCATGCGTCCGCCGAGCGCGGCGTACACCGCCTTGTGCTGCGCGACGCGGGTCATGCCGCGAAAGGATTCGCTGACGACATGCGCGGCATAATGATCGTTGTCGCCCGCAAGGTCGGTGATGGCGACCTCGGCATCGGGAAACGCCGCGACGATCATCGCCCGCAAATCATCTTCGCGCATACCCATCGTTATCGCCTCAGTTCTGGCTGTCGATGAACTGGCGCCGCGCCTCGACCGCCTTGTCGTTCAGCGCCGCGCGAATCTCGGCATCGCTGATCTCGACCTGCGCCGCGGTGAGGTCGCCCGCGAGCTTGCGGATGACGTCCTCGTCGCCCGCTTCCTCGAAATCGGCCTGCACCACCGCCTTGGCATAGGCGTCGGTTTCCTCGGGGGTCAGCCCCATGCGCTCGGCCGCCCATTCGCCGACCAGCCGGTTGCGGCGCGCGGTGATCCGGAACTGAACCTCCTGGTCGCGTGCAAATTCTGCCTCGAAGGCGCGTTCACGATCGTCGAATCCGCTCATTTTGTCCTCGTGCGAAGGGAAAGTCCCCTTGCAGATAGGTCGCGCGTCCCCGCGGCGCAAGCCGCCTGTGCGGCAGATCACTTCCCTTTCGCTTACGAAGGGTTTAGGGTTTCGTCCCAAGGGAATGGGTCGCACCGCAGCAATAAAGTTTCCGCCCTGCCGGCGTCGAATCGGCATGGCGTCTCTGCGTCTGTGTTTGGGGGATTTGTGATGACCGTTCGACGTCCGCAACTTGTGTCGATTCTGGGCTTGCTGGCTTTCGCCGCGCCCGGAACCGCACTCGCGCAGGGCATGGACCCGACGCTGCGCGACAGTTTTTCGATCGGCGATCAGGGCGGCTCGCTCTGCGAGGTGCAGGCGACCGTTCGCGACGAGGTCGTCAAGGGCATGTTCGATCGCGCCTGGACGATCGTCTGCCGCGATGCGAGCCAGCCGGTCGGCTATGTCCGGATGCTGCGCGCCACGCCCGAGGATGCGCGCGCGCGCATCAATAACGCCATTGGACGGACGGGCGCGATCACGTGCGTCAAGGATGGCGGTTGCACCGTGCACGACACCAATATCGCATGGAAGACGCGGATCGAGGCGGCGGGCGAGACGACCTATGCCGTCGAGGGCTTCGAGGCCTATGGCGACGCGCTCGACATCGCGCTCGAATCGATCCGCCAGCGCAAGGTCGTGCCCGGCGTCATCAAGGTCGCGACCATCTCTGTCGGCGGCAACGACGGCTTTGCCCGGACGATCGCCGGGACGATCGACGTCGACAAGGCGCTGGCCGAGGGATATCGCCGCAACCACAGCGGCGACTATGCCGAGGCGGCCGAATTTTTCGAAGCGCTGTCGCGCCGCGCCGCCGAGGAACAGTCGGCGGCCGACATCGACCCGACCGAAGTCACGCTGAACCGCGCGCTGCAACGCTCGAACCTTGGCGAATTCGCCGAAGCCGAACGGCTGTTCGCCGAGGTCGAGGCGATCCCGACCGGCGACCCGGTCCAGCTGCGCCTCCGCCGCAATTTCCGTGCGATCAACGCGCTCAACCAGCGCGATTATGACGGGGCCGCCACGCGGCTCCAGACGCCGATCCCGCCGCTCACGACCGGCGTGACGGTCGCGGGCACCGCGGTGACGCTGACGCCGCAGATCGTCGCCGGGGTCAACAGCGGCGACAATGCCCGCGTCATCCGCCAGGCCGGCGATCGCGAGCGGCTGTCGCCGCTCGAACGCGCGCAGATCATCGATGCGCAGGCGACCCACCTGCTCGGCACGGTCGAGCGGCTGCGCGGCAATGCGCAGGCGTCGAAAACCGCGCAGCTCAAGGGGCTGACCGACGCGATCGCGGTGCGCGAAGGCCGCGTCACCTCGATCATCCGCCTGCGTTCGCAGATGCTCGGCGAGCTCGCGCTGGCCGAAGAGGCGAGCGGCGACAAGGCGGCCGCCGACGCACGATTCCGTGAATCGGTGAACCTGCTCGCCGTCGAATATCCCGAAACCAACGCGCTCGCCTCGGCGCGCGCGCGCTACGCCGCCTTCCTCACCCGCGAGGGACAGGACGACAAGGCGATGGGCATTTATCGCGAGGTCGTCACCGCGCTCGCCAGCACGCAGCGATCGACCGCGGGCATGGCGAACATGATGGCGCCCTATTACCGGCTGCTCGCCGCGCGTTCGGCGACCGAACCCAAGGCGATCGAGGATTTCTTCGTCGCCAGCCAGCTCCAGATCCGCCCGGGCGTCGCCGATACGCAAGCGGTGCTCGCGCGCGAACTGTCGAGCGGCAGCAGCGACGGCGCCCGCCTGTTCCGCCAGGCGACGACGCTAAATCGCGATCTGGAGCGCGCGCGGATCGAGGATGCCCGGCTTGCCCAGCTGCCGGAATCGCCCGAAGTCAACGCCTTGCGCGCCGACATCAAGGCGCAACTCGATAATTTGTCGGTCCAGCAGGCCGAAACCGTCGCCGCGCTGTCGGCCTTTCCGCAATATCGCGTCGTTGCATCGGGCAAGCTCGACCTTGCCGAGTTGCAGCAGGTTCTGCGTCCGGGCGAAGCCTATCTGAAGATGCTCGTCGTCGGCGACGGCGTTTATGCGATGCTGATCGAGCAAGGCGGGGCGCAGCTCTGGAAATCGGACATCAGCGCGTCGGACCTCGACACCGCGGTCGACACGATCCGTTCGACCATTTCGCTCGTCGAGAATGGCCGCCGCGTCACCTATCCCTTCGACGCCGCCACCTCGTACAAGCTTTATGGCCAGTTGTTCGCACCCGTAGCGGCGCGCCTTCCCACCATCGCGCACCTGATCTTCGAGCCCGACGGCGCGATGCTGCGGCTGCCGATCAACCTGCTCGTCACCACCGACACCGGGCTTGCCGCCTATGAGAAGCGCCTGCTCGATCCCGACGCCGATCCGTTCGACATGCGCCAGATCGCCTGGCTCGGCCGGACGTCGCGGCCGAGCACCGCGGTGTCGACGCTCGGCTTCCGCAACGCGCGGCAGGCCGCGCCGTCGAGGGCGGCCAACCAATATTTCGGGCTCGGCGAGAATCTGCCGGTCGCCGGACGGCTGCCCTCGCTCGGCACTCGCGGCGCCGTGGCGGGCGGCGTCGATGGCGATTGCCTGTGGGATGTCGCGCAATGGTCCCGCCCGATCTCGGCCGACGAACTGGTGACCGCGCGCAACGCGATGGGCCGCGAGGCGGGCACTTTGCTGACCGGCGGCGCCTTTACCGACACCGCGGTGAAAAATCGCGCCGACCTTGGCGACTATCGCATCATCCATTTCGCGACGCACGGCCTCGTCACCGCGCCGCGCCCCGCCTGCCCCGCGCGCCCCGCGCTCGTCACCTCGTTCGGCGGGCAGGATTCGGACGGGCTGCTGACCTTCCAGGAAATCTTCGACCTCAAGATCGACGCCGACCTCGTCATCCTGTCGGCGTGCGACACCGCCGGCGCGGCGAGCGTCGCGGCGACGCGCGAAGCCGGCCTTTCGGGCGGCGGCAATGCGCTCGACGGGCTGGTGCGCAGCTTCATCGGCGCGGGCGGCCGGTCGGTGATCGCAAGCCACTGGCCCGCGCCCGACGATTTCGATGCGACCCAGCGGCTGATCGGCGGGCTGTTTGCCGCCAATCAGGGCACGAGCGTCGCCGACGCCCTATGGGGAACGCAGCTGCGCCTGATGGACGACCAGCAGACGTCGCATCCCTATTATTGGGCGGGCTTTGCGATCATCGGCGACGGCGGCCAGGCGCTGCTTCACAACGGCGCGACGACCGCCCGAAACGGCGAGGCTGCCGGGCGCGCCGCCCGCTAAATCGATGAACGCACCCGACGTCCTTATTCCCGCGGCCGACGCGCCCGCGCAGGATGGCCGGCAAGCCGCGGTGCCGCTGCGCAAGCGCGTCCGCCGGCTGATCATGCAGCTCGGCCCGTCGCGGATGGCGGCGACAATCGTCTTCCTCTTGGTCGCAATACTGATCGCCCGTTTCAGCTGGCAGATGCCGCTGATCGACGCAGCCGAGCGCGCGCTTTACGACGCGCGCGCGACGCTGATGGCGCCGCATGTCGAACAGGATAAACGCATCACGCTCGTCACCTATAATGACGAGACCTTGTTCAACACGGGCATCCGCTCGCCGCTCGACCGCACCTTGCTCGCCAATGCGCTCGGCAATCTCGACCAGATGGGCGCGAAAGCGATCGGCATCGATATTGCCTTCGACTCGCCGCGCCCCGACGACGATCTGCTGAAGGCGCAGCTGCGCGCGATGAAGACCCCGACCTGGCTCGCCTATGCCGAACAGGCGAGCAACCCGAACACGATCTTCTACGAACAGCAGAAATTCCTCCAATCCTATATCGCCGACGTCACGACCGCGAAGACGAAGCCGACAAGCGTGCTGTTTCGCACCGATGACGACAGCGTGATCCGCAACTGGCCCGACCGGCCGAAGAATTTGCCGCCCTTGATGTCGAACGCGCTGGCGCCGGTCGATGCGGCGCATGCGAATTTTCAGGGTAATATCCGCTTCCTCGTCCCCGCGCGCGCCGCCGCCGGGCAGGAAGAACCGGTCTTCGCCAATATCCCGATCGATACTTTCGCGCTGCCGATGGATGCCGAGATGCGCGCCGGTTTTTCGGAGCTGGTCAAAGGGCGCTATATCCTGATCGGCGGCGACATCATCGACAACGACCAGTTCAACACGCCGCTCAGCCGCTTTCCCGACGCGATCACCGGCCAGCATGAAACGATGATCGGGCTCGAGGTCCACGCGCATATGCTGGCGCAGCAGCTCGACAAGGCATGGACGCGGCCGATCGCCGCGCCGGCGCTTTGGGTGCTCGCGGTGCTGATCGTTCTTGCGGGCGGGCTGACGAGCCTCATCGACCTGCGCGCACGCTGGGTCGCGCTCGCCTTCCTCGGGCAAATGGCCTTTTTCATCGCCTTCCCTTTCTGGCTGCAGGGACGCGGCATCGACACGACGACGCTGCCGACCTTCGGCTGGGCGGTCGGCTGGCTGTTCGGTTACGCCGCGGTCGGCACCGCCGCACGCACGATCGGGTCGCGCCAGCGCGCCTTTGCGCAGTCGGCGCTTGGTAAATATCTGCCCGCCGACGTCGCGGCGCAGATCATGCGCGACCCCGACCAGCTCTCGCTCCACGGCGAGCGGCGCAATATTTTCTGTGTCTTCACCGATCTCGAAGGCTTTACGAAGCTCAGCCACGCGGTGACGCCGGAAACCGTCGCGCGGCTGCTCAACGAATATCTCGATCGCCTGTCCGACATCGTGCTCGAACATGGCGGGACGATCGACAAATTCGTCGGCGATGCGATTGTCGCCTTCTGGGGCGCGCCGCTCAGCCGCCCCGACGATGGCCCGCGGGCCGCCGCCGCCGCGCTCGCCATGTATCAGGCGGGCGAGAAATATCGCGTCGACCTGTCCGGCGAGGACGTCCCGCCGATCGGGATGACGCGCGTGGGCCTCCACGTCGGCGACGCGATCGTCGGCAATTTCGGCGGCGAAGGACGCATCCAATACACCGCGCTCGGCGACAGCATGAACACCGCGTCACGGCTCGAGGCCGCGAACAAGGGGCTGAAAACCGGCGTGCTGATCTCCGCCGAGGCCGGCGCGCGCTCGGGCCGCGACGACCTTGTGCCGATGGGCCGCGTCACGCTGCGCGGCCGCGCGCAACCCGTCGATGTCTTCACCCCGCGCCCCGACCTTGCCCCCGACCAGCGCGCGCGCATCGCCGCGCTGGTCGCCGCACACACTGCGGGCGACAAAAAAACCTATGTGACCTGTGCCACAGCAATACAGGCGGATTTCGGTCAGGATGCAGCCATCATGTTTCTGATAGAACGCCTTAACGAGACAAAAGAGGGAGAAAGCTATGTCCTTTCCTGATTTCCGGATGCGCCGCCTCGGCCTCACCGCCGCCGCGGCCATCGCCGCCATCGCCTGCGTCGGCACCGCTGCTGCCCAATCGATGGTCGTCCGCTCGACCGGCCCGTCGGCGAGCAAATATCCCGCCGGTGCCAAGCTCAAGTCCGTCGACAAGCTGACCCTCGTCGCGGGCGACAAGATCGTGCTGATGCAGGCGGGCAAGACGCGCACGCTGTCGGGGCCAGGCACCTTTGGCGCCACCGGCACCGTGCAGGCGAGCCAGTCGCTCGGCGGCAACGTCACGCGCATGCTCGCCAAGGGGCCGACGATGCGGTCGCGCGGTGGGTTCTCGCGCGGTCCGGGCGATGAAACCCCCGCCAATGTCCGCGCGCCGAACCTCTGGCTGCTCGATTATCGCGAGGCCGGGACCTTTTGCGTCCTCGATCCCGCCGTGCTGATGCTGTGGCGCCCCAACATGGAAGGCGACACCGCGCTCGAGATCGAAAGCGCCGGCAAAAAGACGACCGTCGCGATCGTCGACGGCGCGAATTTCCGCAAATGGCCGACCGATGTGCTGCCGGTGCAATATGGCACCGACTATCGCCTGTCGGGCGGCGGCCTCGCCAAGCCGGTAACAGTGCGCTTCGCCGCGATGGAAAACGCGCCCGACACGGTCGAAGGATCGGTCGACATGCTGATGGCGAAGGGCTGCTCGCCGCAGCTCAACCGCCTCGTCGACACGATGTCGGAAGCCGAAGCGGGATAAGGTAAATGGATGGGGCGGCGGCGATTGTCCCCGCCCTATCTGTCTGATAATCTTCTAAGGAAATTCCGCCGGTCGCGTGACGGAACATTTCCTTGGGTCGAAATTTGCGCTGCCGCCTTGTGGCAGCGCAGTGGAGTTGGCGCATCGCGATCGTCGCGGCGCGCCCATACGCAAGGGGTGGTGATGACCGTGTCGGGGGACTTCGGAATACATGCGATCGAACGGCCGGGGCGCGCCGCGATCCGCAGCGCGCTGGCCGGTTCGGCGGCGGTAATCGCCGCGGTCCTGCCCGCCGCGGCGTGGGCGCAGGCGACCCCGCAAATCCCGACGCGCGAGGAAATCCAGCGCCCGCCGCCGGTGCCCGCGGTCCAGCCCAACGAACAGGTCGTCGCGGTCGACGACGGCATCGAGCGCGCGCCCTGCCCGCTCGCCAACCCCGAATTCGCCAACGTCCGCTTCACCTTGCGCGGGGTCGAATTTTCGAGCGTCGAAGGCATCGACAATGCGGTGCTGGCGCCGAGCTGGTCCGACCGCGTCGGACAGGAATTGCCGATCTCCGCGGTGTGCGACATTCGCGACCGCGCCGCGACGATCTTGCGGTCAAAGGGCTATCTGGCGGCGGTCCGCGTGCCACCGCAGACGATCGGCGATGGCGTCGTCCGGCTCGACATATTGTCGGCGCGCATGTCGCGGATCGAGGTGCGCGGCGACGCGGGCGCGAACGAACGTCTGCTGCAACGCTATCTGTCGCGGCTCGACGACCAGCCGGTGTTCAACATCGTCGACGCCGAGCGTTACCTGCTGCTCGCGCGCGACATTCCGGGGATGGATGCGCGCCTGACGCTGCGCCCCGGCGCGGTTCCAGGAGAGGTCGTCGGCGAAGTCACCGTCGCGCGCACCCCCTTCACCTTTGATTTCAACGCGCAGAATTTCGGCTCGCGCGACGTCGGCCGCTGGGGCGGCATCGCACGCGCGCGCTTCGCCGGCCTCACCGGCATGGGCGACCTCACGACGGTCAGCTTCTATGCGACCCCCGATTTGGACGAGCAAAAGGTCGTGCAGGCGTCGCACGAGTTCCGCGTCGGCGGCGAAGGGCTGCGCTTCGGCGCCAGCTATACCTACGCCTGGACGCGCCCCGACATCACCGGCTTTCCGGTCAAGTCGAACACCCAGATCGTAAGCCTGTTCACCGCCTATCCGCTCGTGCTGACGCAGGCGCGGCGCGTGACCCTCGGCGGCGGACTCGATTTCATCGACCAGGACATCGGCCTGGCCAGCCTTCCGATCAACCGCGACCGGCTGCGCGTCTTCAATGTGCGTGCGGACGCGAGCTGGATCGATCCCGGCTCGATCGCGGGACGCGGCGGTTACAGCCCCAGCGAACCGCGCTGGTCGCTCTCCACTTCGTTCGAAGCGCGCAAGGGCGCCTCCTTCCTCGGCGCCAGCGACGATTGCGGTCCCGGCGGCACGGCGTGTTTCCTGCCCGGCGCGATCCCGCTGACGCGTGTCGAGGGACAGCCCGACGCCTTCCTCGTCCGCGCCAATGCGCTCGCCGAATGGCGGCCGGCAAAGCTGTTCACGCTGTCGGCGGCGCCGCGCGCGCAGTGGGCGAACGATCCTTTGCTCGCCTATGAGGAGTTTTCGGGTGGCAATTTCACCGTCGGACGCGGCTTCGACCCCGGCACGGTGATCGGCGACAGCGGCGTCGCGGTGGCTTTGGAGGCGCGCTACGGATCATTCGTTCCCGCCAATACCGAAAGCTTCGCCTTCCAGCCCTTCGTCTTTTTCGACGCCGCATGGGTGTGGAACAAGGACACCGCCTTCGACGGGCTCGATCCGCAGAAGCTCTATTCGGCGGGCGGCGGCATACGCGTCGCTTACGGCGATCTCGCGCGGCTCGACATGACACTCGCCGTACCGCTCAACCGCGGCGGCTTCCTCGCCGAGCGGCCCGATCCGCGGCTGCTGATATCGCTGACAACCTTATTCGGCGTGAGGGCGCGCTGACCATGAATTTTGCATCGAGGACAACGGATATGCGTGCCATCGCCTCCCTCTCGCCCAGCGGCCCCGGCAAGCAGCGACTGCTGACAAGCTGCGCGATCGCCGCCGGGATGATGGCGCTCGCCTATGGCGGCCCCACGCTCGCACAGGTCGCGGGGTCGGGCACGATCACGACCCTCCCTTCGGGTACGACCGTGGGGACGGGCGTGAATCCATCGACGGTCAACGTCAACGGGCCGCAAAGCATTGTCGACTGGACACCCTCCAACACGCCAGTCGCGGGCGTGATCGACTTCCTGCCCACAGGCAACACGCTGGACTATGTCGGCGACACCACAGGCTATGTCGTTCTCAACCGGTTCGTCGACGGGGCGGGCACCTCGATTACCGACCAGATCGCGCTGAACGGCATTGTGAACAGCTATGTCGGATCGACCAGCGGCCCGCGCGGCGGCAATATCTGGTTCTATAACGCCGGCGGCATCCTGATCGGCGCGTCGGGCGTGATCAACGTCGGCAGCCTTGTCCTCACCACCAACGACATCGTCACGACCGGCGGCCTGTTCGGTCCCGGCGGAACGATCCGGTTCAACGGGACGGCGGGCAGCACGTCGGCAATCACCGTCAACGGCGCGATCAACGCGAACAATGTCGGCAATCCCGGCAGCAGCTATATCGCGCTCGTCGCGCCGCGCGTCGTCCAGGCTGGGACCGTCCGCGTCGACGGGTCGGCCGCTTATGTCGCCGCCGAACAGGCCGATATCCGCATCAACGGCGGCCTCTTCGACATCAACGTCACCCGGGGGGTCGAGGGCGGCAACGCGATCACCCACACCGGCACGACCACCGGCCCCGCGCATCAGGACGGCGATACCGACCAAAGCCGCATCTATATGGTCGCCATTCCCAAGAATGACGCGGTGACGATGCTGGTGTCGGGGGCGATCGGTTATGACGACGCCGTCTCGGCAACAGAAGAAGATGGCGCGGTACGCCTGTCCGCCGGCTATAATATCACGAGCGGCGAACAGAATTTGAACCCCGTGAACACCACAACGGCAAATATCATCGTCAACGATACGCTGTTCCGTAGCAGCACCGTCGCGCGTGCAAGCGGCACCTTTGTCGGCGAGGCGCTGCAACAGATCCCGGGATCGCCGCCCCCTCTATCGTCAGCGGGACAAATCTTCGTCGAAGGCAACGGGGTTTTCAGCGGCGACGCCGGTGCGTCGCTGACCATCGGCGCGGGTCAGCAGGGCGGCGCGACGGGTAATCTGACGGTCCGATCGGATGGCGCCGCCGGCGCCGCAGGCAATGTTGCAGTGAATGTGACCGGCGGGACGCTGTCGACGGGCAATCTGTTGCAGATCACGTCGCTGAGCCTGCCCGCCACGGCAACCGGCGACAGTCAGGGCGGGACCGCCAGCCTGACGATTACCGGGGGCACCGTAACAACCCCGGTCCTCTCCCTATCCGCAATCGCTTCTGCCGACATCGGGACAAATGGCCTGGCAGGAAACGCACGGGGCGGCACTGCCAGCATTTCTGTCAGCAATTCCGGCACATTGCTGGACACTGGCACCGTCCTCATCAGCGCGTCGGCGTTCGGCCCCACCAATATTTCCATCCCGACCGGCGGCGATGCGCAAGGCGGCACCGCGACGCTGACGGTTTCCGATGGCGCAAGCTTCCGCGCGACCAACAATGTGTCGATCGACGCAAATGGCAGCGGGGGATTCGGCCCGGCTCAGGCGGGCAACGGAACGGGCGGCACCGCGCGCATCGAAATCCTCGGATCGAACACCGCGTTCGAATCTTCGGACACATCGATCGAGGCGCTGGGCACCGGCGGAAGTTTCTCCGGCCCGGATGACACCTTAAACGGCGGCGACGGAACGGGCGGTAGCGCCGCTCTCGTCATAAACAGCGACAATGGCGGAATCAAATCGCTCGGCACACTCTCGCTCGATGCCAGCGGACGGGGCGGCGATGCGGGCGGAGAAAATTCGGCCGGCGGCGATGCGCTGGGCGGCACGGCGAGCCTGACGGCCGACGGCGGCGCCACCGCGCAATTTGCGTCGATCGCCCTCGCCGCATCGGCCGAGGCCGGAATCGCGCTCAGCCCCAGCGGCACCACGGGGCAATCGGGCAACGCGCGCGGGAATAATGTGACGTTGGCGGCGACCAACGGATCGACCATCAGCAGCAGCGGCGGCATCAATCTTTTCGCGGTTGGCATGAATCCCTTTCCATCCAACCCGGCCGGCGAGAATTTCGGATCGGGTACGGGCGGAAATGTCGCCGTCAATGCGACCGCAGGGGGCACGATCACCACGGGCAATAGCCTCATCGTCCAGGCGATGGGCGGAAACATGTCCAACGCCGTCACGCAAAGCGCCGGAAACGGCGTTGGCGGCAATGTCGACTTCCTCGCCGACGGCGGAACGATCGTGGCCGAGATCTATCGGGTCGATGCCAGCAGCAGCACGGCCCATGTCGTTGGCACGGGCGGCTCCGCGCAGGGCGGGACGATCGACCTGTTTGCCCGCAATGGCGGGGAAATCCGGGCGACTCTCGACTCGACGAACGAGCTCAACGCCAGCGCGACTTCCGGCAGCAGCGCCGCCGGCACCGTGGCGACGGGCGGGACGATCCAGCTGATCGCCGATGGCGGCCGCCTCGACCTTGGCGTCGGCGCCGACCTGATCGCGGGCGGCACATCGGGCGGTGCGACAACGGCAGGAGCCGCCCCGACGGGCACCGGCGGAACCATCCTGATCCAGACCGCCGCCAGTTCCGGCAGCGCAATCGACTATGGCCAGCTTTCTGCCGCGGCCGACGGCCGCACAGCGGTGGAGATCGAGGTTCCGGGTGGGCCGATCGATAGCAGCGGAAACGGACGTGGCGGCACGGTCACGCTCGATGTCCGGGGCGGCACCGTGTCGGGCGGCCTCATCGAGCTGTCGGCGAACGGTTCCGGCCGCGGCGCCAGCGGCGGCAGCGCCAACGGCACCGGCGGCACCGCGACCTTCACCCAGACCGGCGGCGACATCTCGATCAGCGACATGAGCATCAGCGCCGATGGCTTGGGCGGGATCGCGCAGGGCGTGTCGGGCACGGGCACCGGCGGTGTCGCGACGATCGACCTGTCGGGCGGGACGATCACCGCCGCCGACATCATCGCATCGGCGAACGGCGAAGGCCGTCCGGGGACGGACGGGAATGATGACGATCCGGCCAACATCATCGCGGGCGGCACCGGCGGTGCGGGTGTCGGCGGTAATGCGGTCATCAACATCGGCGGCACCGCCGTCGTCGATGCGAGCGTGATCGAGGCCTATGCCAATGGCACCGGCGGCACCGGCGGCGGCTTCAACGCGGGGTTCGGGTCCCCACCCGGAACGCCCGGCAATGGCGGAAACGGGTCCGGCGGCACCGCCAGCGTCAACCTGACCGGCGGCTCGGTCACGGCGAGCAGCGTGACCGCCGATGCATCGGGTATCGGCGGCCAAGGCGGCTCCTCCTTCTTCTCGAGCAGTTCGGGCAGCGCGACCGGCGTCGGCGTCGGCGGCCGGGGCGGCATCGGCCGGGGCGGGCGCGCGACGATCGGACTGGCGGCGACGTCGGGCACGATCACCGATGTCGGTGCCGTTGCGCAGGGCACCGGCGGCCTTGGCGGCGCGTACAATGTCGGCGGCGCGGGTGGCGATGGCTATGGCGGCATCGCGCAGGCGATCGTCGACGATTTCGACGCCGGCACGCTTGCGATCAGTCTCGATTCGACGGCGGAAGGCGGCGACGGCGGCGATGCCGACGACGGACGCGGCGGCAACGGCGGCAATGCCTTTGGCGGGACGTCGAGCGTCCTCGCCGACGGCCCCAATGCGAGCGTCAGGGTGACGCAGGCCAATTTCGTCACCGGTGCGACCGGCGGCAATGGCGGCAACGGCAACCTGGGCTTCGCTTCGTCGGCGGCGGTCGCGCCTTCGGGCGGCGACGGCGGCGGGGCGCAGGGTGGCGCGATCGAGGTCATTTCGCGCGATGCCGCGACGATGACGCTCGGCCTTGCCGCCGGCGACGTCGTGGAACTCGGCAGCACGGGCACGGGCGGCAACGGCGGCAACGGCAGCACCGCCGATTTCGGCGCCGGCAATATTGGCGGCGATGGCGGGCTCGGCGGCGGCGGGGTCGGCGGATCGGTCCGGCTGATCGCCGACGGCGGCACGATCACGACCGCCGGCGAGTCTCTGGAAATCGATGTCAGCGGTCAGTCGGGAACCGGCGGCAACGGCGGCCTTGCCGGCGGCGGCGGCAGTCTGCCCGGCACAAACGGCGGTTTTTCCGGCACCGCCGGTGGGCGCGTCAATATCGATGCGCTGACGACCAACGCCGGCCCCGGCCTGATCGACCTTGGCAACACCAATATCTTTGCCAGCGGCGATACTGCAGGCCGCGTCGAAATTCGTAGCGACAGCCGAGTCAACTTCACCAGCCTCGACGTCGAGGTGCGCGGCCTGGCCAATCCGACCAACAACGACACCGGCACAGCCCCCGCGGGCATCTTCCTTGGCGCGGCCGGCGGGACAATCGAAGCCGGAAGCCTGACGCTCGGCACCGACGGCTCGATCGGCCTTTATGCAGCGGGCGCCGGACGCGTGACCGTCGGCGAAACGGCGCAGCTGCAGGCGGGCGACCAGATCGATATCCGCCATGATTTGCGCGGCGCCAATGCGGCACCGACGATCGAGGCCACCGACGATCTGTTCATCGTCGCGGGAACCAGCATCAGCGGCGCGCCGGGCAGCTTGCTCGCCGCAGGGGCCACGCTCTCGCTGACCGGCGAAGGCGCCGCCGCGACGATCGGTGTCGATCGGCTCGATGGCGCCGACATCACGATCAGCAGCAGCGGTGCCGCGAGCATCGAGCATGCCGAAGCGGTCAATGATTTCACCGCGAGCGCCGCCAGCTTCCGCACCGGGCTCAACTCGATCATCACCGGCGGCGATATCTCGATCACCTCGCCCGGCGCCGTCGACCTCGGCAACTCGACCGCGGGCGGTTTCGTCCAGGTCCAGGGCCAGTCGATCGCCTTTAACTCGATCACCGCCGGCCTGTCGGTCGGGCTTTCGGCGGACGGTACGGCGGCGGGCGCCGAAGGCATTCGCGGCGGGTCGATCGCCGCGGGCGAAGATATCAACCTCTTCGCCAACAGCATCGCGCTCACCGGCAATGTCACGGGCGCGGCGTCCTTCTTCGCCTTCGGCACCGGCGGCGCGGTTGCGGTGACCAATGCCGACGTCGATGGGAACATCTCGATCTTCTCGGCCGCCGACCTTTCCGGCACCTATGTGGCGGGCGGCAATATCTTCCTGAATTCAGATGCCAATATCAACGCTTCGGCGCAGGCGAACGGCGGTTATGTCGACCGCAACGGTATCGCGGCGGAGGGCAATCTGTTCGTCATCGCCGCGGGCAATGCGACGCTCACCGACAGCTCGGCGGCGCGCATGTTCGGTGTCAACGCCGGGGTCGCGGCGTCGATCGATGGCGGCACGGCGGGCGAGGACGTTCTCGTCATCGCGGGAACGACCGCCAGCCTGACCGATGTCACGGGCGGCGACGACATCACCGTCCGCGCCGCGGGCAATATCGACGCGCTTAACGTCCGCACCACCGGCGCCGGCGCCGACACGCATATCCTCGATTTCTCGACAGCCTCGGGCAGCCCGAACTTCACCATCGGCACGGGCGAAGGGTCGCAAGGCATCAACGGCGCCGACATCGTGATGGCGTCGACCGCCGGCGCGATCGGCGCGGCGACGCTGTCCGCCGGCGACGACATCCTGCTCAACGCCGCGAACAATATCGCGGTCAATGGCGCCACAACGCTCGGTCTCGGCACCACCGGCGGCGACAGCAGCATCCGCACGCAGGGCGGCGCAACGACGCTCGCGGGCCTCGATGCGTTCAGCGACGTTGTGGTCGATGCGGCGGGTATCGCCAATCTGACCGGCACCGTGGCGGCGGGACGCAATGCGACGATCACCGCGCAGGACGTGACGCTTGCGGCGCTCACCAGCCCCGGCGGCTCCGCGCTTCCGACGCTGAGCGCCGACGGCGATGTCGTCGTCAATTCGTCCGCGGGCATATCGGGCGGCGGCGTCCGCGCGCTGGGCAATGCGACGCTGACCGCGGGGACCGCGATCGGCATCACGTCGATCGAGGGACAGGATGTGACGCTCACCGGCGCGACCGGGGTCGCTGCGAACCAGGCCAATGTCCTCGGCACGACCAGCCTCGACAGCAGCGACGGCAATATCCAGCTCGGCAGCCTCATCGCGGGGGGTACGATCAACGCCAGCGCCAATGCGATCCGCATCGAAGGCGGCGGCGATCTGCATTTTACCACGCTGACCACCGACGTCGGCGACGCCTATGTCCGCGGCGGCGGCGACTTCTCGGTCGCCACCGGCACTGTCGCCGGCACCGCCGACCTGCGCACGCAGGGCGAGGCGATGACCATCGGCAACCTCACCGCCGCCAACGCGATCATCGAAAATTCGGTCGGTTTCCTCAATCTCGACACCGTTACCGTTGCCGGCAACCTCACCGCCGCGGCGCGCGCATCGCTCGGGATCAACGGCGTCGTCACCGGCCAGTCGATCTCGCTCGCCTCGGCGGGAATCAGCATTGCGCCGACGGGCCGCGTCGGCACCGCGGGCGTGACCCGGCAGCTGTCGGTCGCCAACAACAACACCGCCAACCAGACCTTCGTCGGTGGCACTGCCGGACCCAACGGCCCCAACGGCTATCATATCGACGCCGACGAGCTGACGCGCCTCTATGGCACACAGATCGAAATCTTCGCGCCCGAGGTGCAGAGCGCGGGGCCCGTTTCGGTCGGGTCGGCAACGCCGCCCGACGTCGTCGTCGACACCTTCACGATGACCGGTGGCGCATCGAACGCCAACCTCGGCGCCAATGGCGCGCTGACGATCCGCACCCCGGGCAAGATGCGCGTGATCGGCAATGTCCAGCTGACGGGCCTCACCGACGCCAACGCGCTCAACCTCGCCGCGGGCGATGCGCTCGAAGTCATCCTCGGCCGGGGCAGCATCCGGTTGCTCGGGGCAAATAATGCGCCGGGCGGGCAGCTCAACATGGCATCGGACGACATCATCGTCGCGACCGAGGCCGCCATTACCGCGGTTGGCGCGGCGACGACGACCGACGCGATCAACACGCGTCTCGGCCAGAATGACGGCGTCACGCTCGACGAGGGCGCGCTGTTCGCGCGCGGCATCCGCGCCGACGTCGCGGTCGGCTTCTATGTCCAGAACAGCGGGGCGGGCACCGACTTCGCGCAGCGCCGCGGGCTGACCTTCGGCGCCGGCGGACTCGATGTGCGGACGCAAGGGACGTCGCGCATCGTCATCAACGGGGTGCAGCTTGGCGCGGGCGGCCAGATCACCGGCATCGACACGGTCCCGCTGCTGACGATAGGCGGCGCGGCGCCGGTGGTCGGCAGCTATGATCGCCGGTCGACCTTCAACGGCTGCCTTATCGCCAGCCCGAGCGCCTGCGCCACCGTGACCTTCGATTTCGAGAATAATTTCCCGGTGCAGGATATTATCGACGAGGAGGTCGACGATGACGACGGCGTGGGCGAAGGCAATAATTTCCCGCAAGCGCTGATCACGATGCGCGATATCGATCCGATGACCGGCGAGCCGCTGCTCGACGATCCGGTGACCGGCGCGGGCAACGACGATCTGTGGACGCCGCCGCAGCAATAAGGCTTTCGGTTGACGCCGGCGGGCGGAGCAAGGCATGGGCGCGGTTATGACCGACGCCCCTGCCTCCCCGCTCAAGCTGTTCAACAGCCTGACGCGCAGCCTCGAACCGTTCGAGCCCGTCCACCCCGGCGAGGCGCGCGTCTATAGCTGCGGACCGACGGTCTATAATTATCAGCATATCGGCAATATGCGCGCCTATGTCTTTGGCGACACGCTAGGGCGAACGCTGTCGTACAAGGGTTATAAGCTCACCCACGTCATCAACATCACCGATGTCGGGCATCTGACATCCGACGCCGACGCCGGCGACGACAAGATGGAGAAGGCGGCCGCCGCGCAAGGGAAAAGCGCCTGGGACATCGCGGCTTTCTATCAGGCGGATTTTGAGACCGATCTTGCGCGTCTAAATATCCGGGACAAGCAGCACCCGCGCGCCACCGAATATGTCGAAGCGATGATCCAATGGGGCAAAAGCATCGCCGACAAACATTGCTACGAACTCGATGGCGGCCTCTATTTCGATACCGCCACCGTCCCCGACTATGGCCGCCTCGCGCGTCACGGCACCGATGAGGGCGAGAGCCGCATCGATCCCGTCGATGGCAAACGTGCGCTCGCCGACTTCGCGATCTGGCGCAAGACGCCCGCGGGCGAGACGCGCCAGATGGAATGGGATTCACCGTGGGGCCGCGGCGCGCCGGGCTGGCACCTCGAATGCTCGGTGATGTCGGAAGCGCTGCTCGGCTTTCCGTTCGATATTCACACCGGCGGGATCGACCATCGCGAGATCCACCATCCGAACGAGATTGCGCAGAACCAGGCGCACAGCTGCTCGCCAGACAGCGGCGCGCGGATATGGATGCATAATAATTTTCTCGTCGACCGTAGCGGCAAGATGTCGAAATCGAGCGGCGAATTTTTGCGTCTGCAACTGCTGATCGACAAGGGTTATCACCCCCTCGCCTATCGCCTCATGTGCCTGCAAGCGCACTATCGCAGCGAGCTGGAGTTCAGCTGGGATGGTCTTGGCGCGGCGCTAACACGGCTCAAACGACTGGTGATGGCGGCCGCCACGGCGCGCGATGCAGAGCCGGCCGAGCCGACCGACCGCCGCCTCATGGATCTGCTGGTAAAGTTCGACGCGGCGATGTCGGACGACCTCAACACGCCGGTCGCGCTCACGCTGCTCGAAGAAACGGCGGCGATGAAAAAGATCGACGCCGGCCAGAAGCATGCGGCACTCGCCGCGATGGATGCCGTCCTCGGCCTTAACCTGCTGACGACCGCGCGCGCCGACCTGCGCGTCCGCCCAAAGACCGCGACGATCGGCGAAGACGAAATCAAAGCGACGCTCGCGCGCCGCAAGGAGGCCCGCGCCGCCAAGGATTTTGCCGCATCCGATGCGCTGCGCGACGAACTCGTCGCGGCCGGGGTCGAGGTGATGGACGGCGATCCGCTCGGATGGGACTGGCAACCCAGCGCCAATTAGAGGCTTGTCGCAGGCCCGCGGGCTGCTAGCCTCGTTGCATGTCGCAACTGATCTGCTGGCTGCTCGTCGGCCTTGTCCACCTGATCCCGGCGCTGGCGCTGTTCCGGCCGGCGTTGATCACGCGGCTCTATCGCATCCCGCCGGACAGCCCGCTCTTCCTGCTGATGCATCACCGCGCCGCGCTGTTCTTTGCGGTGCTCGTTGCCTGCGTGTGGGCGGCGTTCGATCCCGGCGGGCGCAAGCTCGCGACCTTGCTCGCCGCAATCTCGATGCTCAGCTTCCTGTTTCTCTATCAGTCCTACGGGCGCCCCGCGGCGCTCGGCACCATCGCGCTGGTCGATCTCATCGGCCTCGTCCCGCTGGCCTGGGCGGGCTGGCACGCATTTCAGCAGTAGGAAAATCATGACCAAGACCGTGACCGTCCTTTCGGGCCTGATCCGTCCGCTTGTCGAAAACCGGCTGCCCGACTGGATCGCACCCAAATTCTTCGCGTCGAAGGAAGAGGCGCTCGAACTCGCGCCGCAGGCCGAGATCGGCTGGTTCGACATGTACGACAAGAAGGATATGGCCGCAGTCATCACCGCCGCGACGAATCTCAAATGGCTCAATTCCATCTATGCCGGGGTGGACGGCATGCCGCTGGATCTGCTCCATGAGCGCGGTACGATTGTGACCAATGGTGCCGGTATCAACGCGATCACCATCGCCGAATATGTCGTGATGGGCATGCTCACCGTCGCCAAGGGGTACCGCGATGTCGTGCGCGCGCAGGAACGCCGCGAGTGGCTGATGGACTCACCGGGCAAGGTCGAACTGTTCGGATCGAAGGCGCTGCTGCTCGGCTATGGTGCGATCGGCAAGCTGATCGAAGAACGGCTGAAAGCCTTTGCCGTCGATGTGACGGTGGTTCGTCGCTCGCCCGGCCCCAATACGCTGACCCCCGACCAATGGCGCGCGCAGCTCGGCGCTTTCGACTGGGTGATCCTCGCAGTCCCCGCGACCCCCGAGACCGACGGCATGATCGGCGCAGCGGAACTCGCTGCAATGAAGCCGACCGCGACGCTGATCAACATCGCGCGCGGCAGCGTCGTCGATCAGGACGCCTTGGTCACGGCGCTGAACGAACAGCAGATCGCGTCGGCCTTCCTCGACGTCACGACCCCCGAACCGCTGCCCTCGGACGATCCGCTGTGGAGCCTCGACAATGCCCACATCACGATGCACCTGTCGGGCCGCGCACAGGACAAGATGTTCGTCCGCTCGGCGCAGCGTTTCCTCGAAAATCTGGACCGCTGGAAGCAGGGTGAGGCCGTCGAGCCGCGGGTCGATCTGACGCTCGGCTACTGACGCGGCCGCTCGGCCTTCAACTCGCGCACCAGCGGTTGCAGCCGTTCGTCATATTTGGCGAGCATGGTGTGCGCGCCGGCATGGTCGTAGAAGCTCACAAGCTCGCGCCCGTTCCAGCGGTGGAGCGCATAGGCGGGATCTTCGGCGACGATCATCGGCCGGTCGTCGGGCTTGTTCTCGTCGATGGGCCTGAGGTCGAGCGAGACCTGCGGTGCCGTCGACGAACAGATCGCGATCGTGCGGCCTTCCCATGCGACGGTGACGCTCCGGTGGAGATGGCCGCAGATCAGCCCGCGAACCTGCGGGTGGCGGCGTACCACGTCGGTGAAGACCGCGACCCACGGCTCGTCGGGGTCGGTGTTCATCCACTCGATCCCGCTTTCGATCGGCGGATGGTGCATGACGATATAGGTGGGCTTCGCACTATCCTTCGCCAGTTCGGCGTCGAGCCAGGCGGCGCGCCGGTCGCAAAATGCGCCGCCGTGGCGCCCTTCCTCCAGCGTATCGATCGTCACCAGCCGTAGTTCGGGGAGTTCGATCGTGTACTGAACGAAACCGTTGCCGTCGTCGAGACCCGGAAAGCGGGCGTGAAAATTGTCACGCAAATCATGATTGCCGACGCTCGGCCACACCGGAAAGGGACAGCGCGAAAAGGCGGTGGCGAGGCGGCGATAGCTGTCGTCGTCGCCGCGATCGGAAAGATCGCCGGTCGCGAGCAGCAGATCAGGCCGGTTCGGCCCCTCGATCAACACGTCGAGCACCTCATCGAGGCGCTTGCGGTTATATTCGGCCGGATTGTCCGGATCGAACCCGATATGGATATCTGTGATCTGCGCGATCAGCATATCCGTCCCCCGTTCCGGTCGGCTGGTCCCGACCCATAAAACCTCACCCGCCCCGCCTTGCCCCGTGCAAGGGAGGTGTGCGCCACGTCACATCGTAAAGGCCCCGCCCCCCGGTTCCTGTGATCATGCTCACACTATAGGTAGCAGCAAGAGGTTTATTTGCGATTGCGGCGGTGTTTTTCTTGGCTCTGCGCGGCGGCAACCACGGTTTCCCGCCGTCCGAATGATATTCGTGGCACATCGCGCAGGGCGATTCGGTCGCGGTTTCGACCTTTACGGCGCGCGCCCCGCCCTCGCCGACATGGCAATCGCGGCACTGACGCAGCCCCGGCACGAGCAGGTCGCTCGAGGTTTTCGATCCCGGCGCGGCGGTGTGGCAGTCAGCGCATTCGGTTTCCTTGTGCGCGTCATGGTCGAACCAGCCTTTTTGCAGGTAGCGCGGCGTCTGGCTGACCGCCGCAACCCGCCAGCTGTTGCCGGTCTGCGGCGCAAAGATCGTGTGGCAGTCGTAGCACGCGCCGCCCTTTGAGAAGACCGCGCGCACCGCATCCTGCGCACGGCTGGGCCGTGTCGCGACTTCGTTGAAATAGATGTTGTAGACCTGCCCCTCGGCATAGGCGCCCGGACGCCGCCGCTGCATGCCGCCAAGCTGGAGCGGTCGCCCGGGCGGGGTCGAACGATAATAAGCGGTGAGATCGGCGACGACCTGGTCGGGCTCGCCATGGCGCAAAGTCCGCGTCACCCCGCCGACGGTCTCGAAGGCGAGGCTGTGGCACATCGCGCAGTCGCGTTCCATTTCGACCGGCTTGACGCGCACCCCGTCGGCCTCGACGCGGTGGCAGTTCGCGCACTCCAACTTCTTGCCGAAATCGTAGCGGCCGCGGAAACTCGCCGCCATGCGCGCGACCCCGCCGGTCGCCTGCAAATGCATGTCGTGCGGGAATTTGAGGCCGTTGTAGTCGACCGTCCCCTTGCTCAGCATCGTGCGCACCAGCTTCGCGCCGGGCGCGGCGCGGACGAGCGGGCGGAATTCGGGGTGGCTCGTGCCGAAATCGGCGGCATCGGCGATCGATGTCGGATGCCCGGCAATCTTCAATCGCGCCGACATGCCGTCGTGGCAATCGGCGCAGAATTTCTGCGGCGTCGCGGGCATCGGCCCCGCGCCCTCATGCTCGGTATGGCACTCGACACAGCGGCCCTGCGGCTTGTTGAAGGTCTTGGCAAAGCCCGCCAGCACCTTTTCGCCGATCCCCGGCGGGTGACGCGCGGCGAGGAGCATCGCTGCCGGCGCACCCGCATGCGCCATGCTCATCGCCTTGTGCTCGCCGGTGTGGCAGCCGACGCACGCCTTGTCGGTCACCGCGACGAACGGTTCGACATGGCACGACTGGCAGTCGTTCTTCAGGCTCGCGTGCGCGCTCGACAGCGGCCCCGACAGCCACGCGCTGTCGGCATGGTAACCGTCGGGGCGCTCGTTAACATTCTTGTAGCTGTACCACGCCCAGATCGGCCCGATCAGGAAGGCGAGCAGCATCAGCAGCCCGAACAACCACGCCCCCATGCGCTTGCCGAGCATCACGCCCTGCAGTGAAAAGGCCTTTGCCTCGTCGACATCCTTCGACGACTGCGACAGCTCGTCGATGCGCTCGACGAGCAGGATGATATTCTCGCCCTCGCGCGCGATGGTCAGCCGGTGGCCGCCGAAGCGCAGCTCGCCGCCCGCGCCGCTGTCGATATCGGCGATGGTTTCGCTGCGTCCGTTGAGGTCGAAGCCCAGCCCCTCGCTCGCCGCGACGCGGACGGTCCGGCCATCGGCGCTGCTGATCGTCGCGTGATGCGGGTTCACCGCCAAATCGGCGACGTGGATGGTGTTGCTGCCCTCGCGGCCCAACGTGATCGTGTCGCCCGGCAGCGGCGTATCGCGGATGATCTGTTTGCCGGTCTTCGTCGTCGAAATACGGCGCAGGATGAAGCTCATGGTCCCCCTCCCCGCCTTACCAGTAGAAGAAGACGCTGATGATGTGCGCCGACAGCGCCGCGATCAGCGCAAAGGTCAGCGGCACATGCACGTAGAGCCAGATTTCGAGCAGCGCGCGGATCTTGAGATGCCGGCGCAACCGCGTCAGCGCCGCCTCCTTCTGCTTGAGCAGCCCGACCACTTTCTCGCGCGCTTCACGGTCGCTGCCATTCGAGAGCGACAGCGTGCGCAGCGCCGCCGCGGTCGCGCAATTGGGATAGCGACCCGACAGCCGTGCCATGACGCCGCCCGCGAACGGATCCTCATCGAGCGCCGCCAGCACCGGCGCGGTGTCGGCGGGGGTCAGCGGCTGCGCGGCGCTGTGCAGCTGGCGGTCGAAGGCGCGGATCGCCTCGAGCATCTGCATCTGCGTCATCTCGTCACGGTTGTTCGACAATGCTGCGGGCAGCGTCGCATAGACGATCACGCCGTAAAGCCCCGACAGGATGACGAGCATCATCAGCGCCCAAGCGAGCGTGTGGACGTTCCAGCCAAGCTGGAACCCGGTGTGCCAAGTGCCGATGACGATCAGGCTGAGCCCGAGATAGACATGCGCCGAGGTCCACGCCTTCAGCGACCAGGCGGTGCTCGTCATCTTGCGCTTGCGATAGCCCAAGGCGGTAAGCCAGAGGATCAGCGCCGCGCCGCTGGTCCCGAGCGTATAGCCATACCAGCTGCCGCCATTGTGCCGCGGCGTCACGTCGACCAGCGCATAGCTGACGATGATCAGCAGGCAGAGCGCGCCCGAAATCTTGGCCCAGCGGAAGCCCGCGTAGCGCAGGAAGCCCTCATGCTTCCGCTCGCGCACGCGCTCGGTCTGGGTCGCTTTCGACCGGCGGCGCTGGAACAGGCTCGCCATCAGCCCGCGTCCTCTTCGAGCCGGGCGATCGACAGGAATTCCTCGGGCGAGACGCGGATCGCAGCGCCGGTCGGGCACGCACGCACGCACGCGGGGCCGCCCGATATGCCTTTGCACATGTCGCATTTGACAGCGATCTTCTTGGGCTTCTCGTCGCCCAGTTGCTTCTTCGTCCATTTGGGCGACGGTTCGCCCGGGCCGGGGCCGAAACCCGTGAGCAGCCAGCGCAGCAGGCTCGGCTTCTCGGGCGGCGCGGCCTCCATGCGGATCACGCCATAGGGGCAGTTGCGCATGCAGTTGCCGCAGCCGATGCAGCCGGGCTCCATGAACACCTCGCCGTCGGGGCCGCGGTGGATCACGTTCGGCGGGCAGTCGGCCATGCAGTGCGGATGCTCGCAGTGGCGGCAGCTCGTCGGGACATGCAGATGCGCGAAGGTCTTGCCCGCCTCGCGATCGAGCCGCGACAGGCCTTCATGGCTGTCAGCGCACGCTTTCTCGCAATTGTCGCAGCCGACGCACAGATTCTCGTCGATCAGCAGCGCATCGGTCGCCTCGCCCAGCCCTTCCTTCATGATGAAGCTCGCGGTGTCCGAATAGAGGTCGACCGCGCTCGAATAGCTGGCCTTGCGCGATTCGATGAAGCTGTTCATCGCCGCGCGTTCGGCGACCGCGGCCTCGGTCGCCTCGCGCACCTGCGGCCGCTTGGCGAGCATCGCCTTGAACTGCTCGCCCTTCAGCCGGATCACTTCGCTCGCGACCGCGGCCTTGACGGTCGCATTACGCCGCTCGCCACTGAGCACCGCCATTTCGCCGAAGAAGCTGCCCGCGGGCAGATAGCGGAGGAAGATCGGTTTGCCGCCGATGTCCTTTTCGACGACCATCGACCCCGAGCGGATGACATAGACGTCGTCGCCCTCGTCGCCCTCGGCAAGCACGACCTTGCCCGCGGGAACGCGTTCGATCGCGGGGTCCTCGACGATCGGTTCGAGATCCTCGACCGTCAGCCCGCCCTTGAAGATCTGGAGCAGCTGGCGTTCGAGCGAGATGCGATTGATCACGCGCTTGGCGCCCGGCACCGCGGCCATCAGCTTGAGCGCGGCGGTGCGCGATACTTCGACGAAGATGCTGTCCTCGCCCGCGCGGATCGTCGCGCCGCGCTTGCGGCCCGAGATCAGCCCGACCTCGCCAAAAATCGATCCCTCTTCGATGGGGACCGTGAAGTCGGGGCCAACCTCGACGAGCGCATGGCCGTCGGCGATCGCGAACAGCGACGAACCCGGCTCGCCCTTTTCGAACACGACATCGCCCTTGGAATAGAAGGCGACCTTCGAATCGAGCATGAATTCGCGCATCTGGAGCGGCGAGACATCGGCGAAGATGCGGATGCGCGTGCGCAGGAACTCGAGCCATTCGCTGACCGATTTCTGCTGCGGCAGCTTTTCGAAGATCGCCGCGAGGTCCTTTTCGTCGGCGGGGGTCAGCGCCTTGTTGCCGTTCAGGAATTCGACGACGTCATAGCCCTGGTTCATGCAATGCTTGATCAGCGGATAGCCCGCGAGCGCGCCGATGACATAGAGGCCGGGGACCGTCGTCTCGAACGTCGGCGACAGTTTCGGAAAAGCCTCGCGGTCGGGGCCGGTGAACTCGATCCCCATCGATTCGACAAACCCGCGCGGCGCGACCGATCCCAGGCGCGCGACGATCACGTCGCATTCGATCCGTTCCTCGCCGGTCGGGGTTTCGAGCGTCAGCCAGCCCGGCTCGACCTTCTTCGGCTGCGTCTCGGTGCGGATCGACATGAAGCCATTCTCGCCCGCCTCGGTCATGTCGGCGACATTCTTCGCCTTGGCGCGCGCGAAATCCTTCGAGCGGTTGAGGATCGTGACGGTATTTTCGAGCGCTTCCTCGGCGACGCCGAGCGCATTTTCGATCCCTGCGTCGCCCGACCCGACGACGGTGATATGCTTGTCCTTGAAATCCTCGGGATCGTCGACCTGATAGATGATGTGCGGCAGGTCGGCGCCCTCGCAGCGCATGCGGTTCGGATTACCCTGCGTCCCGATCGCGAGCACGATATTCTCTGCCGTATAGATATCGCCCTTGGCGGTCTTGATAGCGAATGCGCCCTTAGCGCCGGTCACTTCGGCGACCTCGGCGTGATAGGCGACATTCACCTTGTTGGTCGCGGCGTCCTCGTCCCAATTGCCGAGGATATATTCGCGCGCGCCCTCGGCAAAGCGGCAGTCGGAACGCAGGTCGAGCCGCTCGGGCGTCGCAAGCACACGCTTGCCCTTTTGATATTTGAAAATCGTATCCGACAGATGGTCGGTCTTTTCGAGCAGGATGTGGCTGAGCCCGAGCTGCGCGGCGCGCGATGCGGCGCTGAGTCCCGCGGGACCCGACCCGATGATCGCAACCTTGACCGGATCGCTCATGCACGCACCATCGCGCGGCGGAAGCCGCCCTTGCCGTCGCTGGCCGTGATGCTGACGAAGTCGCGCACGGGCATCCTCTTCCCCCTGTCGCCAGCCCCCCGGCGAATTCATAACGGATGCGACCCGGACTTATGTCCTGGACGCAAAGCTATGCCCTTGAAAGCGAGGAAAGGTCAACCGGCCGACGCGAGATTCTGGCCGTTGCGAGCCATTCTCAACAGCGCCCTGCGGGCGGGTTCAGGCGAGCTCGAACATCGCGGCGATACGCTCGGACTGGGTGGGCTCGAAGCGCGACCAACCGTCGGGGCCGAGCTTTTCGAGCGGGCGGAAGCGCGCCTTGTACGCCATGCGCGCCGACCCTTCGATCCAGTAGCCGAGATAGACGTACGGCAGCCCCGCCTGCGCCGCGCGCTGGACATGGTCGGCGATGATATAGGTGCCGAGTCCCTCGCGCATCGGATGCGCTGCATCGAAGAAGCTGTAGATCATCGACAGCCCGTCGCCCTGCCGGTCGGTCAGGCAGCAGCCGACAAGGCGGCCCTTGCTGCCATCCACCGCCGGCTCGCGATATTCGATCATATAGCTGTCGACCGGGGTCTGCTCGACCATGTCGGCGAAATCCTGCTCGTCCATGTCGGCCATGCCGCCATCGGGATGGCGCGACCCCAGATAGGAACGCAGCAGCGCATATTGCTCTTCGGTCGCCCACGGCTTGCATGCGGTCGCGACGAGATCGCCGTTGCGGCGCAGGTTGCGCTTCTGCGAGCTGCTCGGCGTATATTCGCCCGCACAGACGCGTACCGACACGCAGGCCGAGCAATCGGCGCAGCTCGGGCGATAGGCGACCGACTGGCTGCGGCGGAAGCCGATGCGGCCCAGCGCGTCGTTCAGCTCGTTCGCCGAGTTGCCGCTGAGTTCGGTGAACACCTTGCGCTCGGTCTTGCCCGCCAGATAGGGACAGGGCGCCGGACTGGTGACAAAAAAGCGCGGAAAACGGAACGGTGCGGACACGCGGGAAAACCTCCGGACTGGCGAATGCGGAGCCCCCCGACGCGGGTCCGACGCGCTACATCCACCAACTATGCCAAGCGGCGTCAATGGTGCAAAGTCCATTTACCATTTTTAAACGTCCCGATCTGAATCACGCCGAAAATTTTGTGAATCAGCCGGTAACTTATGTGCCGATTTGAATCAGAGAGATGTCGTCGCCCCCGCGAAGGCCGGGGGCCGCTGGGGTTTACGAAGCGACTAAGCGCAATGACGACGACGGCCCCCGCCTTCGCGGGGCGACGGGTTATTGCTGATGGTCGGGATCTCGTGTTTCAGTCAGCTGTACCCGCGCAGCTCGTCACCCGTGAGCGTCGCCACATGCAGCACGTTGGTCGACCCCGGGGTGCCGAACGGAACCCCCGCCATCATAACCAGCTTCGCGCCCGCCTTGCAGATGCCGTGACGCAGCGCCATGCGCTTGCCTTTGGCGATCATCTCTTCGAAGCTGCCGATGTCCTTGGTCGGCACGGCATGCGCACCCCACAGCAGGCCCATGCGCCGCGCCGCCTCGCGCTTGGGCGTCAGCACCAGCAGCGGCGCGCCCGGCCGCTCGCGCGCGACGCGGCGGGCGGTCGAACCCGACGCGGTGAAGCAGATGATCGCATCGGCGGCGATCGTCGTGATGATGCTACCCGCCGCCTCGGCGAGCGCGTCGGCGGTCGTCGCGTCGGGCGCGGTCTCGGTAAAATGCAGGCGGCGGAAATAATCGGGGTCGCTTTCGACCGAGCGTGCGATCGAATCCATCATCGTCACCGCCTCGACCGGGAAAGCGCCCGCCGCGGTTTCGGCCGAGAGCATGATCGCGTCGGCGCCATCGTAAACCGCGGTCGCGACGTCGGATACTTCGGCGCGCGTCGGCGATGGCGAGACGATCATCGATTCGAGCATCTGCGTCGCGACGACGACGGGCTTGCCCATACGGCGCGCGGTCGCAACGATCTTTTTCTGGAGCGGCGGCACCGCCTCGGGGGGCAGTTCGACGCCGAGGTCGCCGCGCGCGACCATCGCCGCGTCGGCGAGTTCGAGGATTTCCTCGATCCGCTGCACACCCGACGGTTTTTCAAACTTCACGAGCAAGGCCGCCTTGCCGCCAATCAGCGTGCGCGCCTCGGCGACGTCCTCGGGCCGCTGGACGAACGACAGCGCGATCCAGTCGACATGCTGTTCGAGCGCGAAGGTCAGGTCCTTGCGGTCCTTTTCGGTGAGCGCCGCGAGCGGGACGACGACGTCGGGGACGTTGACGCCCTTGCGGTCCGAAATCTTGCCGCCGACCTCAACCACCGTCTCGATCTTGTCCGGCGCAACGCTCTTCACGCGCAGCACCAGCTTGCCGTCGTCGATCAGCAGCCGCGTGCCGGCTTCGAGCGCGGCGAACAATTCGGGGTGCGGCAGGTAAACGCGCGTCGCGTCGCCGGGCGTCTTGTCGGTATCAAGCGTGAAACTCTTGCCGTTCACCAGCTCGGCGGGACCATCCCTGAAGGTGCCGACGCGCAGTTTCGGCCCCTGCAGGTCAACGAGGATCGTCGTCGGGCGGCCGGTGTCCTTTTCCAGCGCGCGGATCGCCGCGATCACCTTGGCATGGCCGGCATGGTCGCCATGGCTCATATTGACGCGAAACGCGTCGGCGCCGGCGCGATGCAGCGCGGCAATCATCTCGGGGTTGGCGCTTGCGGGGCCAAGGGTCGCCAGGATGCGCACCTTGCGCTGGCGGGGGATAAAATTCTGGACCACAAAAGCTCCGATAACAGGGGGACGCTAGGGCAATGCCGACTTGCTGACGATGGCAATGCCGCCTTGATGATACGAAGGCAACCGCCGTATAGCTATTCAATCATTCAACGGAGGAACCATGTCCTGCAGCGACGATCAGACGACCGGCAACGACGCGCTCGACAGCCTCGACGATGCGGTCGCCGCCGCGGCGTTTCGCCGCCTCGTCCGCCTGCTCCAGCATCGCAGCGACGCGGCGAACATCGATTTGATGGGCCTCGCCGGGTTTTGCCGCAACTGTCTCGGCGACTGGATCGCCGAGGCGGGCGACATGGACAAGGAGGCCGGCCGCGCGATCGTCCACGGCATGCCGACCGTAGAGTGGAAAGCCCAGCATCACACCGCCGCGACGCCCGAACAGCTCGCGCGGATGGAAGAAAGCATGGCCAAAAATCCTCAGGGCCATTAGGGACGCGCCAGGCGCGATTCTCGCGCCGCATCATCCCAATCACCGGAGCCCAAAATGAGCGAAGCCACCGTATCCGACGAACAACTGCGCCTTTTCATCGAGCGCATCGAGCGTCTGGAAGAAGAGAAAAAGGGCATCGCCGACGACATCCGCGACACCTATAATGAATCGAAATCGCAGGGTTACGACCCGAAAATCATGCGCCAGATCGTTCGCCTGCGCAAATTGCCGGTCCACGACCGCAAGGAAATGGAAGCGATCCTCGACGTCTATAAGTCAGCGCTCGGAATCGACTGACGCCCCCAGCCAGGAGAGTGACGATGTTCAGCACCACCACCAATAATGTCGAGGGCCGTCCGGTCCGCGAGTATCTGGGCATCGTCACCGGCGAGGTGATCGTCGGCGCCAATCTGTTCCGCGACCTGTTCGCCAGCATCACCGACATCGTCGGCGGCCGCTCGGGCAAATATGAGGACGTCCTCGCCCGCGCGCGCAAAGAGGCGATCGGCGAAATGGAAGCCGAGGCCGCGCGCCTTGGCGGCAATGCGGTGATCGGCGTCGACCTCGACTATGAAGTGCTCGGGCAGAATGGCTCGATGCTGATGGTCAGCGCGTCGGGGACGGCGGTCACTCTGGGGTGAGCGTCGACATCCGCCCAGCCACGTCAGCCGACGCGGCGCGATGTGCCGAGATTTACGCGCCCTACGTCACGGACAATTGGGTCAGTTTCGAATGCGATCCGCCCGATGCGGTGGAAATGGCGCAGCGGATAGAGAATTATGGCGCGAGTCATGGCTGGCTGGTTGCGGAGGTCGAGGGCAGAATTGCGGGATATGCCTATGGCTCCCCTCACCGTACGCGCGAAGCCTATGCGGCTTCGGCAGATGTCGCAGTCTACCTTGATGCGGCTTTTGCGCGTGCCGGAATTGGGCGGCAGCTTTATGAGGCGCTGTTTCCGATTTTGGCCCATCGCAATATCCACGCCATCTTTGCCGGGATTGCCTTGCCGAATGACGCCAGCATCGGCTTGCATGAGGCGATGGGCTTCACGCCGGTCGGCATCTACCGCGAGGTCGGCTGGAAAATGGGCGGCTGGCGCGATGTTGGGTGGTGGCAGCGGTTGCTTTGACATTCGGTCCTGATGTAAGCGCGCGCTTCCAGTTCCTTCCAGCCGAAAAGAAGAGAGCCATGGCCGGCCATAGCAAATTTAAAAACATCATGCACCGCAAGGGTGCGCAGGACAAAAAACGCAGCTCGCTGTTTTCGAAGCTTTCGCGCGAAATCACCGTCGCGGCGAAGATGGGCCTGCCCGATCCCGACGCGAATGCGCGTCTGCGCGCTGCGATCAACGCCGCCAAGGCGCAGTCAGTGCCTAAGGACAATATCCAGCGCTCGATCGACAAGGCCGCGGGCGGCGAAGGCGATAATTACGAGGAAATCCGCTACGAAGGCTATGGCCCCGGCGGCGTATCGCTGATCGTCGAGGCACTGACCGACAACCGCAACCGCACCGCGACCAACGTCCGCACCGCCTTCTCGAAAAACGGCGGCAACCTCGGCACCAGCGGCAGCGTCAGCCACGGTTTCGACCGGCTCGGCATGATCAGCTATGCCGCCAAGGCGGGCGACGCCGACACGGTGTTCGAAGCCGCGCTCGACGCCGGCGCCGATGATGTCGAATCGTCCGAGGACGGCCACGACATCTGGACCAGCGTCGACAGCCTGCACGAAGTCGCAAAAGCACTCGAAGCCAAACTTGGCGAAGCCGAAGGCGTGAAGCTCGCCTGGCGCCCGACGCTGAAGAGCGAAGTCGCCGACGAAGCGACCGCGCAGACCCTGTTCAAGCTGATCGACACGCTCGACGACGACGACGATGTCCAGACCGTCTGGGGCAATTACGAGATCCCCGACGCGGTGATGGAGAAATTGGGTTGATAGAATCCTCTCCCCTTGGGGGAGAGGATAGGAAGGCTTGCCAGCTTGTCTGGCTAGCCGGACTTGGTGAGGGAATGCGGCGTGGCCCTACCCTCGCCCAGCTGCGACTAGCGGGCAAAGCCCGCAAGTCTGCGCATCCCTCTCCCCCAAGGGGAGAGGAAATATCATGATCATCCTCGGTCTCGATCCCTCGCTCAGCTGCACCGGATGGGGCGTCATCCGCGTCGAGGGCAGCCGGATCAGCCATGTCGCCAACGGACAGGTGAAGACCGACGCGAAGGCGCCCCTCCCCGACCGGCTCGCGCATCTCGACACCGTGCTTGCTGCGGTGATCGCCGATCATGCGCCAGGGTGCGCCGCGGTCGAGGAAGTGTTCGTCAACGACAACCCGCAATCGACGCTGAAGCTCGCGCATGCGCGCGGCGTCGTGCTACTCGGCTGCGCGCGCGGCGGGCTGGCGGTCACCGAATATGCCCCGCGCCTCGTCAAGAAGGCGATCGTCGGCACCGGCGGCGCGGCGAAGGAACAGGTACAGGCGATGCTGCGCGTGCTGCTCCCCGGCGCGAAGGTCGCGGGCGCCGATGCGGCGGATGCGCTGGCGGTCGCGATCTGCCATGCGAACCATAGGCCGCGACACTGATATTTCGTCACCCCGGACTTGATCCGGGGTCCATGTAACGGACGTTGTAACGGATGCCGGATCAAGTCCGGCATGACGAAGAAGGGAAATTGATTCCCTTTTCGTTCTCCCCGCGTTAGGCACGGGACATGATCGCGAAACTGACAGGGCGGCTGGATTCGAGCGGCGCAGGCCATGCGGTGATCGACGTCGGCGGCGTCGGTTATCTGGTCGAGGCGTCGGCGCGTACGCTCGACACACTTGGCCCGGTCGGCGGCGACGTCACCATCCACACCGAAATGCTCGTCGGCGAGGATTTCCTGCGCCTGCTCGGCTTTGCCAAGGCCGAGGAGCGCGACTGGTTCCGCCTGCTCACCAGCGTGCAGGGCGTCGGCGCCAAGGTCGCACTCGCGATCCTCTCGGCGCTCGAGATCGGCGACCTTCAACGCGCGCTGGCGAGCGGCGACAGCGCAATGATCGCGCGCGCGAACGGCGTCGGGCCGAAACTTGCGCAGCGGATTACGCATGAATTGAAGGACAAGGCGGGCGCACTTGGCGGAATTACGGGCGGCGGATCGTCATCGCTGTCCGTCGCCCCCGGCCCGCTCGGCGACGCCGTCACCGCCCTCACCGGCCTCGGGTTTAAACCCGGCGAAGCGAGCACCGCCGTTGCGGCTGCCAACGAGGAACTGGGCGCGGGCGCAAGCCTCGACGCGCTGGTTCGAGTGGCGCTCAAGAAGGCTGCGAAGTGATTTACTCTCCACCCCTCTGCCGCGTGCCAAGCGATTGGCTTGGAGACCCAAGTGGATGCTGGTACGAATGGCAAACCTTGGTCGGCAGCCTTACCGCCGTGGCCATTGGGGCGGCCACAATCTTTCTTATCCGAAGTCAAATTCAACAGGCTGAAGATACCGCAAATTCTCTGCGAGAAGCACAATTACAAGTGGCACGAGCCAAGCTTCCGATGGCAAGTTCCGCGACCGCTGCACACGCAAAGCGGTGCATTGACGCTCTAGATGCGATTGAACCGGCCATTACCGGCCGTGCGCGGACAGCTTCCCCGGTGCAGATGCCCCCATTTCCAGAAATCGCTGAACGGACATTTGATGCATTTTTAGCCGCAACCCGCGATGAAAATGCTCTTTTTTCCGTTGCTGCGATTTATGCCGAGCAGCAAGTCTTGGCTGCTCGCATGGAGGATGTACACGTCAGTCCTCGTGCTCACACGCTGTCTATCGATTACTATTATTTTCAGCCGATCATTATGCACGCGCTAGCGATGGAGCTGTTGACCTACGGCCGCCGCGAATCCAAGGCGGTGTCCAAAGTTGGCTGGGATAACATTGCGTCCTCTGCTCGCTCGCTGGTAAAATCTGCAGGGCCACGAGAGAGAATTCTCACAATTATTCGAGACAAATCAGAGCGTTCAATAGCTCTCCCTTTCGCATTGAGCGAAACCGGGTGACTATGCGCGATACCGTCTCAGTCCACCACGCATCTTGCCGCTGCGGCCAAATACGTATCGCCTGCACCGGTGAGCCGATCCGCGTGTCGGTTTGCCACTGCCGCGAGTGCAAGGCGCGGAGCGGGAGCGCCTTTGCCGCGCAGGTGCGCTTCCCCGCCGAGCAAGTCCGCATCAAGGGCGAAGCCAACGCGAAGATGTGGCAATATACCGGCGACAGCGGCAACACCGCCGACTTTTTCTTTTGCGGCACCTGCGGTTCAGGCGTCTGGTATCGGGCGCGGCCCTATCATGAGGCCTATGCGATCCCGCTCGGCAATTTCGAGCCCGGCCACGGCTTTGTGCCCGACTATTCTGTCTATGAGGAGCGGAAGGAACCTTGGGTTTCGATCATTGGCGATGCAATAGAGCATTATGACTGAGCCCGCCCTCACCACGCCGAGCCGTACCCCCGAGGATGCCGATGCCGCGTTGCGGCCGAAGACGCTCGCCGAGTTCGTCGGGCAGGCGGCGGCCCGCGAGAATCTGCGCATTTTCATCGAGGCGGCGAAGGCGCGGGCGGATGCGCTCGACCATGTGCTTTTCTACGGCCCGCCGGGGCTCGGCAAGACGACGCTGGCGCAGATCGTTGCGCGCGAGCTCGGCGTCGGCTTCCGCTCGACCAGCGGCCCGGTGATCGCCAAGGCGGGCGACCTTGCCGCGCTGCTCACCAATCTCGAGGACGGCGATGTGCTGTTCATCGACGAGATCCACCGCCTGTCACCCGCGGTCGAGGAAATCCTCTATCCCGCGATGGAGGACCGCGCGCTCGACATCATGATCGGCGAAGGCCCCTCGGCGCGCTCGGTGCGGATCGACCTGCCAAAGTTCACCCTGGTCGGTGCGACGACGCGGCAGGGGCTGCTCACGACCCCGCTGCGCGACCGCTTCGGCATTCCGGTGCGGCTCAATTTCTACACGCATGGCGAGCTGGAGCAGGTGATCACGCGCGCTGCGCGGCTGCTGGCGCTGCCGATCGCGTCCGACGGCGCGCTCGAGATCGCCAAGCGGTCGCGCGGAACGCCGCGCATCGCCGGGCGGCTGCTGCGCCGTGTGCGCGATTTCGCGACCGTTGCAGGGCATAAGATTGTCGACGCCAAGGCGGCCGACGCCGCGCTCAACCGGCTCGAGGTCGACGCGCTCGGGCTCGACGCGATGGACCGGCGGTATTTGACGATGATCGCCGATATTTATCGCGGCGGCCCGGTCGGGGTCGAGACCATGGCGGCGGGGCTGTCCGAACCGCGCGACACGATCGAGGATGTGATCGAGCCCTATCTGCTGCAGGTCGGGTTGATCGCGCGCACCGCGCGCGGACGCATGCTCAACGCGAGCGCGTGGAAGCATCTGGGACTCAACCCGCCCGCGGGATCGCAGGACGGACTTTTCGATCAAGGAAAATAGGCGGATTTCCGCCAATTTCATTCCACCAACCGGCCCCGATCTGCGACGAACCGTTGGTTAGGGGTTTGCGACGAGTCGAAGGGCCGCTATCGGTTGGGACAATGGTAAACGCCCCGCCCCCCTTCATCCCCGGCGCCTTCGTCGGGGCTGAGCATCATTTCCGGGCGCGCGTCTACTTCGAGGACACCGACCTGTCGGGCATCGTCTATCACGCCAATTACCTGCGCTATATGGAGCGCGCACGCTCGGACATGCTGCGCATCGCGGGCATCGACCAGCGCGGGGCGATGGAGGCGGGTGAAGGCAGTTGGGCGGTGACCGACCTCGCGATCAAATACCGCCGCCCCGCCCGGCTCGACGACGATCTGCTCGTCGTCAGCACGGTCGAGGCGGTACGCGGCGCGAGCGTGATTATTTCGCAGCGCATCCTTCGCGGAACTGACACGTTAAGCGGCGAGACATTGACCGACGGGCAAGTCACCGCCGCATTCCTGTCGCCCGAGGGCCGGCCGCGCCGCCAGCCCGCGGGTTGGGCCGATCGATTTACCGCCATCATGAATGGAGAGACTTTCCCTTGCTAGACAATATCTCGCTGGCCGCCGACGCGGCGACCTTGTCCCCCGTCGCGCTGTTCCTGCAGGCCGATATCATCGTGAAGGCGGTGATGATCGGCCTCCTGCTCGCGTCGATCTATGTCTGGGCGGTGATCTTCACCCACGGCCGCAGCGTCAACAAGCTGATGAGCGCCTCCGAACGCTTCGAGCGCGATTTCTGGCGCGCCGACAATATCGACAAATTCTTCGACAAGAACGGCAGCGAGGAATTGCCGAGCGCCAAGGTGCTCGGGGCGGGGATCAGCGAATGGCGCCGTTCGACCAAGACCAAGAATGTCGACCGCGACGGCACGCGCGAACGGCTCGGCATCGCGATGAACAGCGCGGTCGCGGGCGAAGTCGATCGGCTCGCCGAAAAGATCGGCACGCTGGCAACGATCGGCTCGGTCGCGCCTTTCGTCGGGCTGTTCGGTACGGTGTGGGGGATCATGCGCAGCTTCACCGCAATCGCGGCGGAGAATAACAGCAGCCTTGCGGTCGTCGCCCCGGGCATCGCCGAAGCGCTGTTCGCGACCGCGATCGGCCTGTTCGCCGCGATCCCCGCGGTGATCGCGTACAATGCCTTTTCGCAGCGCCTGAACCGGCTCGAATCGCGGCTCGGCCGCTTCGCCGACGGGCTGCACGCGACGTTCAGCCGCGAACTCGAGGTCGAAGCCTGATGGCGATGAGCGGTCCCTCCGGCGGCATCGGCGGACGGCGCGGCCGTGGCCATCGCCGCGCGCCGATGGCCGAGATCAACGTCACCCCGCTCGTCGACGTGATGCTCGTGCTGTTGATCATCTTCATGATCACCGCCCCCCTACTCGCCTCCGCCGTGCCGATCGACCTGCCCGAAAGCCGCGCCAAGCCGGTCGAGACCGAGGATCAGGAGCCGGTGCAGCTGTCGATCAATGCCGACGACACGCTCTATATCGGCGAAGAGGTCGTGCCCGAGGCCGAGCTTCCCGCGCGGCTCGACGCGATCGCGCGCGAGAATGAAGGCAAGGACAAGCCGCGCCAGATCATGCTGCGCGCCGACAAGGGGCTCGATTACGGCCGCGTGATGCGCGTGATGGGCGAGCTCAACCGCGCCGGCCTGACGCGCATTTCGCTGGTGACGACGGGATCGGAGGGCGCCGCCGAGGGCGAGCCCGCCGCGGTCACCGACGGTTCAGAAACACGGCCCTAGGTTAAGACGATGGCCGAACAACGGGCAGTGAGGGGGAATGAAGGACGCGGCATCGCCATCGCGGTGGCGGCGCATGTCGTCATCATCGGCCTGCTCTCGGTCCAGTGGACCGCGGGCGAACGCCGGTTCGACAATCCGCCGATGGAAGTCGACCTGATCGCCGAAAGCGCGGTGCAATCGACCGCGCCGGTGATCAGCGAGACGCCCCCCGCCGCGCGGCTCGGCGAAGAGGATCAGGTCGACATCGCGGCGCCCGAGCCAGTGCCCGCGCCGCCGCTGCCCGAACCGGTGGTGCGGCCGACGCCCGCGCCGACACCCAAGCAGGTCGCAAAGCCCAAGGCCGCACCGCCGAAACAGCGTCCCGCGGCGCAAAAGGCGCAGCCCAAGGCCGCCCCGAAAGCTCCGCCGGCAAAGAATCGCCCGGCGCGCCCGACCGGCCGTCTCGACGGCATCGCCGAAGGGCTTTCGAAGTCGCAGCCCAAATCGCCCGCGAGCAAGGGCGCGCCCGCCGCGGCGACCGCCGCCGAAGTCCGGCGCTCGATCGACGTCAGCATCAAGTCGGCGGTCGCGCCGCGCTGGAACGGCTGCCGCATCTCGGGGGTCGATGTCGACCAGCTCAAGACCGTCGTGAAATTCCGCCTGACCCAGTCGGGCGCGCTCGCGGGCTTCACCGGCGTCTCGACGACCGGCCAGAACGACAGCAACAAGTTCCAGGTCCAGCGGCACCAGGAATGTGCCAAACGTGCGGTCGAGCTGGCCGCGCCTTTCGACTTGCCGGAAGAAAATTACAGCTACTGGCAAAACTATACCTTGGATTTTGACAAAGCGAGATGAGCATGACCCTAGTGAGATATTTGATGGCAGGGGTTCTGGCGACAGCGTCTCTCCCCGCGATCGCCCAGGACCAGAGCACCGCTCAGCCGCAACCCACCATCCAGCTGCCGCAGCCCGAGGGTCCGCGCGAATCCATAACGGGGACATTGTCGAACGAGCGCACGGTCATCGCAATCCCCGCGCTCGCCACCTCCTCGGTGCAAAATGTCGCGGGGCTGCGCACCGACAGCCTCGGCCGCCAGATCGCCGAAGTGATCGCCGCCGACCTTGAACGCAGCGGCCTCTACGATCCGATGGGCCCCAGCGGCATCCCCGCGATCAGCCGCGCCGAGGTGCAGGCGCCGCGCTTCGCCGAATGGCAGTCGCGCAACGCCGAAAATGTCGTCCACGGCTTCGTCGACGCGAGCGGGACTGGCGGGCTCGTCGTCGGCTGCTATCTCTATGACACCGCGCTCGGCAGCGAGCTTGTCCGCAAGGGCTTCGAAATCCAGCCCGGCGACTGGCGCCGCGCCGCGCACAAATGCGCCGACGCCATCTATTCGCGCCTGTCGGGCGAGGCGCCCTTCTTCGACAGCCGCGTCGCCTATATCGCCGAGACCGGCCCCAAGGGGAACCGCATCAAGCGCCTCGCGATCATGGACAGCGATGGCGGCAACCACCGTTTCATCACCAACGGTCAGGCACTCGCGATCAGTCCGCGTTTCTCACCCGATTACAAGAAGATCGTCTACGTCAGCTATTTGAACAACCGCGTCCGCGTCTTCATCTACGACGTCGCGGCGGGTTCGCAGAAGCTGGTGACCGAGAGCGCGAACGCGACCTTTGCGCCGCGCTGGTCACCCGACGGCACCCAGATTCTCTATTCGATGGCCGTCAACGGCAACACCGACATCTATCGCATCTCGGCAAACGGGGGCACCCCGGTGCGGCTGACGAGCACCCCGGGCATCGATGTCGGGGGCAGCTTCTCGCCCGATGGCAAGAAGATCGTGTTCGAAAGCGACCGGTCGGGCGGCCAGCAAATCTATACGATGAATATCGACGGGTCGAACCAGCAGCGGATCAGCTTTGGCGGTGGACGCGCCGCGACCCCCGAATGGTCGCCGCGTGGCGACCTGATCGCCTTCACCCGCATGGGCGGCGGCGAGTTCCGCATCGGCGTCATGACGCCATCGGGCGGCGGCGCGCGGATGCTGACGAACAGTTGGCAGGACGAGGCCCCGACCTGGTCGCCGAACGGCCGCGTCATCCAGTTCTTCCGCACCACCCCGGGCCGCGAAGGCAAGTCGAGCCTGTGGCAGGTCGACCTGACCGGCGTGAACCTGCGCCGCCTGCCGACCCCGCAAGACGGGTCGGATCCCAGCTGGGGTCCGGTACTTCCCTGAGGAAAACCGGAACCAAAAAGGCGCGATCGGGTTCAACTATCGCGTCCTGAACGGGCCAATTCGGCCGCACGAATATTTTCAACAACAAGAGGACAGAGACATGACGATACGCAAAAGCACCGCGATGATCGCGGCGATCACCATGCTTGCTGTTGGCGCCTGCGCGAAAAAGGCCCCTGACACGCTCCCCCCCGCCCCCGAAGGCACCGGCACCGATACGGGCGCAGGCACCGGCACCGGCGTGGTTCCCGGATCGCAGGAAGATTTCCTTGCCAGCGTTGGCGCCATGGGCGACCGCGTTTTCTTCGACTATGACCAGTATAATGTCGACGCACAGGATCAGGCGACGTTGCAGACCCAGTCGCAGTGGTTGCAGCGCAACCCCGCGGTGCGCGTCACGCTGGAAGGCCATGCCGACGAACGCGGCACGCGCGATTACAATATCGCGCTCGGCGAACGCCGTGCGAACGCCGCGAAAAATTACCTCGCGTCGCTCGGCGTCGATCCGTCGCGCATCCAGGTCATCAGCTATGGCAAGGAACGCCCGGCCGAGATGGGTTCGACCGAGGAAGCCTATGCCAAGAACCGCCGCGCGGTCACGGTCATTGTCGGGCGCTAAGAAGCGGCCATAAAGGCACCGTCGCGAATGCGGCGGTGCAGGCAAAGACACCGAAGGGGACCCGTCGCTCGGCGAGCGGCTGGTCCCTTTTTCGTTGGGCGATGAGCGCCCAGATGATCCCGCCGACACTGGCGAGAAGCAACATCAGCGGCAGCGCCTGCCAGCCGAGCCAGGCACCGATTGCCGCGACCAGCTTGGGGTCGCCGCCGCCCATGCCCTCGGCACCCCGCGCGCGCCGATAGGTCCAGGCAATCAGCGCCAGTATCAGACCTCCGGCCAACGCGCCGATCCAGCGGTCGATCAGCGATGTGCCGAGCATCGGCCCCGCAACGAGCAGGCCGGCGATCCCCAGCAGCAGGTTGAGGCGGTCGGGCAACCAGAAATGACGCGCATCGAGCAGCGCGAGCGGTAACAGCAGCCAGCCGAACAAAGCCCAGAGCCAGCCTGCTGTTCCGGGCATAAGCGCCAGCGCACCAGCACCGATCAGTGCCGCGCCCAGTTCGACGCGCCAGTGAAAAGGATCGATCGCCGAATCACACGTCCGGCAGCGCCCGCGCGACGCAAGGGTCGATAACAAGGGGACGAGTTCCAAAGCGCCAAGCGGCCGCGCACAGACGTCGCATTGCGAGCGCCCCAGCACCGAGCGCCCCGCGGGCCAGCGCAGCACCAGCGTCGCGATGAAGCTGCCCAGGACCAATCCGATCAGCCCGGCAAAGGCGACGCCCGTGCCGAAGGGCAAGGCATCGAGGATCGTCACGTCAGAAGCGGCCCGAGGTCGCCAGCACGAAACCGGTGGGTCCGGCCTTGAACCCCAGCGCGGCGAGCGCGCCCGCCATCGCGGGATCGCGGTCGACATTGATCGCGAACTGCGCGCGGTACGCGCCGCTGCCGTCGAACGACAGGGTCAGCCGCTCCATGCCCGACTGGCTGGCGAGCGCCGCCTGCGCGCGTCCGTTCGCGCACGCCAGCGGACCCGACAGGCCGCGCGAAAGGTCGAGGCCCGCGATGGGCGCGGAGACCGCGAGCTGGACGCGCCCGCTTGCGGCGGCGCATTTTCCCGTATCGTCGAAGCGTATCGTGGCGCCTTCGAAGCGGATCGTATCGACGGGGATCATGCCAAGCCCGCCCGACATCGACGTGGTGCCGCTGACGTCGGAGACGCCCTGCGGGTTGCTGCCATGCAGCCGGCCCGCAAGCGCGCCAAGCCGTTCGTCGGCGCGCGAGAAGGCGAGTTCGGTACGTGCGCCGAGCAGCGCGAGCGGCGACAGGCTGGCGCGCACCGTGCCGAGCGGCAAGACGCCAAGCCGTGCATCGACCAGCTCGCCCGACCAGACCGATCCGCGAATTTCGCGCGCGGTGATGCCCGCGTCGGTCGCACCCGACCAGCCGAGCGCGAGCCGCATCGGGAGGGTCGCGATGATCAGGATCAACGCGAGCAGCAGCGCCGCAAACGCCCAACGCCCGCGCATACTCATTGTCCGCCCTTCCGAAGCTCGGCGGTCAGGCCAACGGTGCCGTCGGCGGCGGGGGTGATCGTCAGCTGGTCGACGACAAAACCCTGCCCCTCGAGCGAGGCGAGCCAGTCGGTGAGCACCGTCGCGCGCGCGGTCGCGATCGCGATCGTCGCCTGCCCTGCGCCGCGCGCCTCGTTGCGGTCGAGCGTCAGCCCGATCTCGCCCGCCGACTGCGCAAGATATTGATCGATCGCGACCGCATCGACCGTCGCCGCGACCGATTTCGCCGGACGCTGCGCGAGCAATTGCACCTTGGCCGCCACGCGCCCCTCGCGCTCAATCGCGGCGCGGTGCTGGCTTTCGAGATCGACGAACAGCGCGACCGCCGGACGGCCGAGTCCCCACAGGATGACGCCGAGCGCCAGCACGCCGGCGATACCGACAAGCCAGCGTTCGCGGAGCGACAGGCCCATCCACCAGTTTTGCAGTCGCTCGGTCATGGCACCGCCCGGATCGTAATATTGGCCATTTGCTGCCCGTCGCTGCCCGCCATCGGCTGCGCAGTGATGCGATAGCCGCGCGCCTGCAGCGCGAGCAGCACCTTGTTGATATCTTCGACGCGCGGTGCCGCGAGCGTCGTCGTCAGCGTTCCGTCGGTGCGATGCGACAGCGTCCTCAGCGTCACGCCGGGCGCATCGCCCATCGCGTCATAAAGCGCCGATGCCGGGACCGAGAAAGCGAGCGGCCCGCCGCCGGCAGCGGCAAGGCGGCGGTCGAGCTCGGCTTCGGCCGCGGTCGCATCGGGCGCGGTCACCCCGGCCTTCTTTGCCATCGCGACGACCGCATCGTCGGCGCGGCCGGTGTCGGACGACAGGCGCACCGCATAGATGATCGGGACAAGCAGGCTCACGGCGACGAGTGCGAAGGCGAGGCGCTTCACCAGCCGCAGCATCGCCGGGTCGACCGACCAGCTGCGCTTGGGCTTCCATCCGCCGCTGAGCAGGTCGAGCGGCGGCGCGGCGAGCGTCAGCAGCAGCGCCTCGCGCATCCGGTCGGCATCGAGCGGCAGCGCGGCTTGGCCGCCCGCGATCAGCGGATCGAGCTCGGGATCGGAGACATAGGCGCGGTCGGCGGTACGGACGATCCGCTCGCCGCCCACCTCCGCCGTCCACAGCGTATCGGGTTCGGGCGGCGGCACCGCCACCGCGGCCGGGATAATCGCCGCCGGCGTCAGATCGCGCGCCTTCAGCCAGTCGGTCCAGGCGGTCATCGCGGCGTGGGTGGTCACCGCGACGGCGACCGCCTGCCCGTCGCCCGCCGGTTGGCCCGCAACGACGTGGAGCGCCGCAGCGTCGCCCAAGCTATTCTTCAGCGCGTCGATCCGCGCCGCGGCGGCGGCCTGTGCGGGCGCGGCGTCGGGATAATGAAGCCAGCGGAGCGGCACATCGGCGGCCGGCGCCAACGCGACCAGACGGTCGTCGGCGCTATCGTCGCGCGGCTTTTCCCACGCGCCGACCCAACCGTCATCCTGTCCGCTATCGACGATCACGCCGTCGTCGACGCGCAGCCAGGCGGCATCCGGGTCATCGCCTTCGCCAAGCGCCGCCACGGGGGGCAGCCAGAGAACCAGCGTGCGCGTCATATCAGTCGCTCTCGCCCCAATCGCGGCGCACGATCGTCGGCGGCGTCAGGCCCGCGGAGGGCGCCCCGCCATTGGCATCGATCAGCGAAACTGCGGTCAAGAAACCGTCCCCCATCGTCACATTCGTCGTCAGCGCGAGCCAGCGGCTGTTCACGCCCGCCTGTTCGGCAACATCGGTCGGCGGTTTCCGTCCTTCGAACGGACCCGCCTCCCAGAATCGTACGCTGCTGCCATAGCCTCCAGCGGGGCGCGCCGCCAGCGCCGCCCGCGCTTTGGCAACGCCGATTTCACCGGGCACCAACATCGCCACCAGCGGCGCCTGTTCGGGCGCCAGCGTGTTGACGTTGAGCTTCACCGGATCGGTCACCGGCAGCACGCAAATCCAGGGTTTGAGCCGCGCATAGATTTTCGGCGTCACGCCGCGCACTGCGCGCAGTTCGCTGACATCCGCCATCTTGCGGTTCGCGGGCAGATAGGCGCCCTGCATCGAGCGATAGGCATTGTCTTCGGCGCCGAGCGGCCCTTCGTTGCTGTCGCTGTCGATCCAGTCGGCCGCCGCGCCCGCGATCGATTGCGCCTGCCCCGGCTCGATCCCGAGCAGGGTCATCAATTCGCCGAACTGGCGCATCGAACCCGACCGCTGGCTGAACCGCCCCGGCACGGTCTCGGCGACGAGGCTATTGAGGTTGAAGCAATTGTTGGCATCGATCAGCTTCGCCCGTCCCTCACCGCCGGGAAGCGGCAGGGTAAAATCGCGCCCGAGCCAATTGCCGGCTAACGTCAATTTTGCGGGATCGCGCCCGACAAGGTCGGCGACGCGGCGCAGCGCGATCTGTTCGGCGGCAAAGGCGTAAGCGCGTCCCTGATCGACCGTCGCCGCGCTGCCCGCGATACGCGTCGCAAGCGTCAGCCGGTCGAGCGCCGTCGCGGCGATCACCGCCATCACCGCGACGAGCAGCAAGACGGTGAGCAGCGCCGCACCGCGCTCGTCTTTCGCGCCGCGCCTCATGGTGCGGGTACGCCTTGCGCGGGCGGTAGCGGTAGGGTCGGCGCGGTCAGGAACAGCATCGTCAGCGCCTCACGTCCCGTGCGGGTGACCTGCACCTCGACGGCGCGCGGCAGGCGGTCACCCGGCTCAGAACTCCAGACCTCGCTCCAATTGCCCCGCTCGTCACGATATCGCACCGCGACGCTGGCGACGTCAGCGATCAGCCGGTCGCCCTCGCCGAGCGCGGTGCCGTCAAGCATCGGCTGCGCCGCGCGCCGCCACTCGTTGCCGACGCGTGCATAGGCAACGCGCTCGATCGCGGGCCGCGGACTGCCACCCGCCGAACCCGCGCCGCCATGGACGAACGCAAAGCCGGTCGACGATCCGATGAAGGCCGGAACGGCTTCCCCCGCGGGCCCGCGCGTCGAACGCTGCACCGCTTGCGCCAGATCGTTCGCCATCACCGCGCGCAGCCGGTTGATCCCGCCCATCGCTTTCAGCCGTTCCTGCACGGCATCCTGCGTATCGATACTGCTGCGCAGCAGGCCCACCCCCATCGCCGCGATTGCCGCGAAGATGGAGAGTGCAACGAGCATCTCGACAAGGGTGAAGCCGCGCTCGTCCCTCATCGCGACGGCCGGATGATCGTCAGCGCCGCCTGCCCGCGCCCGCTTTCGGGGCGGACGAGCAGATCGATGCGCAGCAGGGCGTCGTCGGCGGTCTTCGCAACGCGTTGCTCGATGCGCCAGTTGCGGCCGGCATTGACGACGCCGACCGCGCTGTTGCCGATCGTCGGCGGCGCCGGATCGGTCCACAGTTCGACCGCGCGGTTTTGCGCGACGATGCCCGCCATCGTGCTTTCGTCGAGGTCGCCCGCGGTGCGCACCGCATAGGCGTCGAGGCGGATGAGCGCGAGCGCGGCAATGCTGATGACGCTCAAGGCCACCAGCATTTCGAGCAGCGTAAATCCGCTTTCGCGGCCTTTGGCGCAATCACGGTCCACGGCTGACCTCCCCGGTCGCCGAGACGCGTACGATCTCGCGCGCTTCGCCGCCGGTCAATACGACCGCCTGCGGCGTCGGGCTGATGCCGACGCGGTCGAACAGGATGCGCGCCGCCCCCTGCCCGTCGCCCGCCGCGAAGCGCACGTCGCCGGGCCAGTTCCGTTGCTCGAACGCCCGGCCCGGAAGCGGTTGCCATTCGCCCGAAATCCGCCGTTCGAAACCATAGCCCGACGGCGCGAAATTGACCGCGACGCTGCGCCCCTCGATCACCGCGACGTCGCGCGCAGCGGCGAGCCGCGCCGCGAGCCGGTCGGCCTCGCTGCGCACGGTGCGTTCTTCGCCGGGAATGGTGAGCACGACCGCGGTCGCGGCGAGCGCCATGATCGCGAGCACGATCATCAGTTCGACAAGGGTAAAACCGCCCTGCCCGCGCCGCGCGCGCGCCTCAGCCGTCGCTGCGAATATCCGCATTGTCGTCGGTCCCGCCGGGGGCGCCGTCGGCACCGAGCGACCAGACGTCGAACGCCTTTCCGTTCGGCCCCGGCGCCTGATAATTATAAGGGCGGCCCCACGGATCGGCGGGCAGCTTCTTGATATAGCCGCCGCGGCGATAGCGTTCGGGCTGCGCGAGCGCGGGCGGCGCGACGGTCAGCGCGTTCAGCCCGTCGGTCGATGCCGGATAGGTCAGATTGTCGAGCCGGTACTGCTCGAGCGCATTTTCGAGCGTCGCGATGTCGGCCCTGGCCTTGGTCACCATCGCGCGGTCCTGGCTGGGCAGGACGTTGATCATCACCACGGTGGCGAGCAGTCCGATGATGAAGATCACGACCATCAATTCGGTCAGCGTAAAGCCGCGCTCGTCCGTCTTGCGGCGCCCGGCCGTCGGCCGGCCCCGATCAGAATAGGAGGTATCGAGCATCAGGCGAAAGATTAGCTTCATCAGCGACATTTTCATAGTCCGGCTAGGTTCTGCAACTGAAGGATCGGAAGCAGAATGGCGAGGATGATCAGGGCCACGCACGACCCCATAACGACAATTATGACAGGTTCGAGAAGCGCCATCGACGCGGCCGTGAAGCGGTCGAATTCGCGTTCGAGATAATCGGCAGCGCGTTCGAGCATCTGTTCGAGCCGCCCCGCGCTTTCGCCGCTGGCGGTCATGTAGACGAGCAAGGGCGGGAAGACGCCGGCATCGCGGAGCGCCGCCGACAGGCTGCCACCCGCGCGCACCTGATCGACGATCGTCGCGGTCGCGCCGGCGAGCGCGGCATTGCGGATCGTCGGCAGCGTGAGCCGCAAGCCTTCGACGAGCGGCAGGCGGCTCGACACCATCGTCGACAGCGTGCGCGCGAAACGCGCGGCGTAGAGATCGCGGAGCAGGCGGCCGAAGAGCGGCAGGCGGAGCAGCCGCGCATCGACGCGCGCCTTGAACGCAGGACGGCGCATCGCACTCACCCAGGCAAAGCCCGCGCCGGCGAGCAGCAACGCGATCAACCACCACCAGTTGGCGGCAAAGCTGGAGATCGCGATCACCGCGCGGGTCAGGAAAGGAAGCTGCTGGCCGACGTCGGTGAATTGTTCGACGACGCGCGGGACAACGAAGATCATCAGCGCCGCGACGACGCCGATCGCGACAACCGCGAGCACGATCGGATAGGCGAGCGCGGCTATCAGCTTGCCGCGCACCTCGGCCTGCCGTTCGAGCAGGTCGGCGAGGCGCGCGAGGATCGTCGTCAGACTGCCCGTCGTTTCGCCCGCCGCGACCATCGCACGGTACAGCGGCGGAAAGCTTCGCGGCTGACGCCCCATGGCGTCGGCGAGACGGCGGCCCTCGAGCAGGCCCGCGTGGACGTCGCCGATGACATTGCGCGCGCTTTCGGCCTCGCTCTGGCGCGTCAAGGTACGCAGCGCCTCTTCGAGCGGCGCGACCTCGGCAAGCGTTGCGAGCTGGCGCGTGAAGAGCGCGAGTTCCTTGGCTGAAAGTTTATTCTTGCGGAAAGCGAGCAACGAACGGCCCGCGGGCTTCGCGCCCGCCGCCTCGACCGCGACGATATGGAATTTGCGGCGAACCAGATCCGCGCGCGCAGCATCGTCGTTCGCGGCGGTCAGCCGTCCCTTGCGCTCGCGGCCCTGCGGATCGATCGCCACATAGCGATAATCAGGCATCGACATCCTCGCGCCGCGCGATGCGGATCGCTTCCTCGGCGGTGGTCAGCCCCTTCGCCACCATCGTCCGCGCCGCCGACGCCAGCGTCGGCGATTTCAGGAAGGCATGACGCGTGATCATCGCCTCGTCGCCGCCATTGTAAATGTAGCGGCGGACGGTCTCGTCGACCTTGATCGCCTCGAACACGCCGATGCGGCCCTTGTAGCCGCTATGGCCGCACTGGTCGCAGCCCTTCGGGCGCCAGATGACGGTGCCGATGTCGAGCCCGAGCATCGCGGCAACGCTGTTGTCGGCCTGCACGGGTTCGCGGCAATGATCGCAAAGCTTGCGGACGAGCCGCTGCGCGATGACGGCGCGCAAAGTCGAGGCGAGCAGGAAGGGCTCAACCTTCAGATCCTTGAGGCGTGTGATCGCGCCAACCGCATCGTTTGTGTGGACGGTCGAGAGCACGAGATGGCCGGTCAGCGACGCCTGCACCGCGATGTCGGCGGTTTCGCGGTCGCGGATTTCGCCGACCATCACGACGTCGGGGTCCTGGCGCAGAATCGCGCGCAGGCCCGCGGCGAAATCGAGCCCGACCTTGCTGTTGACCTGCGTCTGGCCGACGCCGTCGACGGCATATTCGACCGGGTCCTCGACGGTCAGGATATTGCGCTGGCCGTCGTTCAATTGCTTGAGCGCCGCATAGAGCGTCGTCGTCTTGCCCGAACCGGTCGGGCCGGTGACGAGGATGATGCCATTGGGTTCGGCGAGCGCCTCGCGCAAAATCTGGTCGGCGGCGCCGGTCAGGCCGAGGATGTCGAAGTCGATCCCCGCCGCATCCTTGTCGAGGATACGCATCACGACGCGCTCGCCGGCGCGGCTCGGCAGCGTCGAAACGCGCACGTCGACCGCTTTCCCCGCGAGCGTCAGTCCGATGCGGCCGTCCTGCGGCACGCGGCGTTCGGCGATGTCGAGGCGCGCCATCACCTTGATACGGCTGACGACGACGGGGGCGACATGCGGCGGCATGCGCAGATGCTCGCGCAGCACGCCGTCGGTGCGCATCCGCACGACGAGCCCGCTTTCATAAGGCTCGATATGGATATCGCTGACGCCCTGCCGCACCGCTTCGGCGATGATCGCGTTGATCAGGCGGATCGCGGGGGCATCGTCGGCGCTGTCGAGCAGATCCTCCGCGCTCGGCAGGCTGAAATCGATGTCGCTGCCGTCGAGCGACCCCGCCATCGCGGCGGCCGAGCTGTCGACGGCATAATGGTCGGAGAGCAGCCGGTCGAAATCGGCGACGCTCGCGGTCGCGACACGCAGCGGCTGCGCGAGATAACGCTTCACCTCGATCAGCACCGCGGGGTCGGCGCCTTCGCGCAGCGTCGCGAGCCACGCGCCCCCCTCGCCCTGCGCGATGACGACTCCGTGCGTGCGGGCAAAGCCGTAGGGTATATCAACCGGCGCCGGGGGAGGCGCCGCCGGTTCGATGTCGGTCACGGATAGTCTCCGGTTGGCGGTGCGGGCGCCTGCGAAATCGAGGGCGGGACGTCGGTCGCTGTCACGCTGCCGTCGGGTCCGCGGAGTTCGGGCAGGTTGACCGGGCCGACCGTGATGTCGGCGGCGGTCGGCGGGGTCGGCGCCGGCGGCACCGCACCCAGATAGTCGCGCACCAGCGTATCGATCGCCGGTTCCTCGCCCGGATTGCGCTGGAGCTGGAAGTCGCGGATATAGCCGTAACGGCGCGCGGTGAGCGCGGCATTATCCTCGCGATTGCGCAGGATCGTCGGGCGGATGAAGACCATCAAATTGGTTTTCGAGCGCGTGCGGCTGCGCGATTTGAACAATTCGCCGAGCAGCGGAATGTCGCTGAGCAGCGGGATGCGCTCGATCGTCTTGCGCTCGTCGTCGTTGAGCAGTCCGCCGATCGCGAGGATCTCGCCATCGTCGACGGTCAGCACGGTTTCGAACGAGCGCTTGTTGAGGATGAGGTCGCTGTTGCGCGACGAGACCGGGCCGGCAACGCTCGACACTTCCTGGCGCAGGAACATCTTCACTTCGCCGGCGCCATTGACCTGCGGCGTCACTTCCAGCTTGATCCCGACCTCTTCGCGCTGGACGGTGCGGAACGCGTTTTCGAAATTGTCGCCCAGCTGTTCGCCGGTGGTGATCGGAACATCCTGCCCGACGAGGAATTTCGCCGCCTGATTGTCGAGCGTCACGATATGCGGGGTCGCGAGCAGGTTCGACGTCGTGTCCGACTTCACCGCGTTGATGATCGCGCCAAAGATCGTGTTCTTGCCGATGTCGCCCGCGAACCCGGCGAAACCGCCGGTCGCCGCGAGCAGCGACGCCGCGGCGGCTTCCTGCAGGCTGTTGCCGAGCGAGCTGGTGGTCTGGGTGACGACGGTTTCGCCGTCGACCGTCGTCTTGTCCTGCGTCAGCTTGGTCGCGGCATAGGCGCCGCCGAGCGTCAGGATGTTCGGCTGCGCATTGCTGTAGCTGGTCGCGACGAACGGGATATTCTTGCCGCCGAGCAGGAACTGGACGCCGAGGCGTTTCGCCGCATCGTCGCCGATCTCGACGACGATCGCCTCGACCAGCACCTGTTGCCGTCGGCTGTCGAGCTGGCGGATCAGTTCGCCGAGCATGCGCTGCACTTCGCTATTGGCGGCGACGATGATCGCGTTCGCGCCTTCGTAACGCGTGATGATCGCGGGGCCGCGGGTCGAGATGCTGCCCGTTCCGCCGCCACCGACCGCCGTCGGAGCCGCCGGGGCGGCGGCGGCCACGGGCGCGCCGTTGCCATTCGATGAAGACATTGACGACGAGGAAGCGGGCGGCAGACCGGCCTTTTGCACCGGGTCGCTGCCGCCGCCGATCAGTTGTTGCAGCGTCGGCAGCAAGGTTTCAGCATTGGCATGTTCGAGCCAATAAACGCGGAGTTCGGTGCCGCCCGCCGCCTTCGCGTCGAGGTCGTGCGCCATCGATACGAAGCGCGCGACGAGCGCCTGATCGCCCCTCAGGGCAATCGCGTTGCTGCTGTCGATGGGCACGATCGCGACGGGCTTTTGCGCGCCCTCGCCCGCCGCCGGGACGAGCGCCTGCAGCGCGGCGGCTATTTCGCGCGCGCCGGCGTTTTTCAGCGTCACGATCTGGCTGGTCGAGCTGTCGCGGTCGATGCTCGAGGCGAGCGCGCGGATGCGGCGAATATTGTCGGCAAAATCGGCGACGACGAGACTGTTGGCGTTGCGGTTCGCGGTCAGCGAGCCCTGCGCGCTGACCAGCGGACGCAATGTTTCGACCGCCGAGACCGCATCGATATAGCGCAAGCGGATGATTTCGGTGACGAACTGGTTCTGCGCCGCGCCGCGGCTGCCGATCCGGCCGGGCTGCGCCGCGGCGCCGTCGATCGGCTGAACGCGGTAGCTGCCGTTCGGTCCGGGGACCGCGACGAGGCCGTTCGAGCGCAAGGTCGCGAGGAATATCTCGAAATATTCGCTGCGCGACAGCGGCCGGTCGGTGACGACCGACACCTTGCCGTTGACGCGGCCGTCGATGACGAAGGTCCGGCCCGTGACCCGCGCCGCATCCTGGATAAAGGCGCGGATATCGGCGTCGCGGACGTTCAGCGTATATTGGGCGAATGCGGGGCCGGGCGTGGCGGAAATCAGCGCGGCGGCGAGCATCAGGGACAGTTTGAGACGCATAAAACCTATTGCTTCGAAAGGAAAATGGCGACGGGAACGACGCTGGCGCCGCGCTCGACTTCGAGCGCGATGCGCGCACCCGGGGTAAGTTGGTTGGCGAGCGCGGCGGCGTCGCTCGCTGAGCCGATCGGCCGGCCGCCGACCGATCGAATAACGTCGCCCGGGCGCAGGCCCGCGGCACGGAACGCCGCGCCATCGCCCTGCGGCTGGACGACGATACCGGTCACGCGGCCCTCTTCGGTGCGCGGGGCAAAACCGACGCCGGCCTTGATCGCCGCGGGGGTCATTTCGCCGCTCGCCGACGCGCCGCCGGGAGCAGCCCCGATCTCGGGTGTCGGCGTGGGCAGCGGCGTCGCGGGATTTGCCGCCGGCGCTTCGCCGCTCTGGTCGAGGAACAGGCTTTCGCGCGCGCCGCCGCGGTCGAGAAGGACATGGTCGAAGGCGATGCCGGCCAGCTTCAACCCCGGCGCGATCTCGTCGCCGACTGCATAGCTGGCCTGGATGCCATCCTCACCCGCGATGATCGCCGAGCCACCGCCGGTCGCTTCGTTGAGATTGATGCCGAAGAGCGTCAGGCCCGCCGAGGTGACGGTGGCCGAGGCCGGACCCTGCGCATTGCCGCGGAAAAAGGGATCGAGGCTGGAGAAGAGCGCGCGCCTCTCCGCGGGCGATGCGATCACCGCGGCCTGCGGCTGCCACGCGCCGAGCGGCGACAGCGGCGTGAGCAATGTCCAGAGCAGGCGGACGCATTGCCAGACCAGCAGCGCGCCGAGCAGACCGGCCAGCAGCATCGGCCAGATCTCGCGCGGCGAGCGCCTCCCGCCGCGGAGCCATGCAGGCAGCGCGCGCGGCAGCCGAACGGCCGATCCGGACATCAGCGTTGCCATGAAATGTCTCTGTCCCCCCAGACTGAAAAAACCTGTCTCGCGAATCGCCTAGGGGCGAACGGTGACAATCAGTTGACCGGGAGATTACAGTTTTTTGACATTCGGGCGAGTCCGCTGAGACGGCTCGAAGGTATCTTGCCTTTGCCGCGGGGGCAGGAAATGAGCGCCCCGGAGGGGCTGACGGAAGGGTCGGGATCGACCAGCAACCCTTCCATCTGATACCGCTTCGCGGGCGGCCCCTCCCCGTCGCTATGCGACAGGGAGGATTTGACCTTAGAACTTGAGCGACGCGCTGAGCGAGAAGGTACGGCCCAGCTTGTAACGGTTGAGGAAGATGCGGTTGTCGCCCGCTTGTTGCACTTCTTCATAGTTACGCCCGGTCAGGTTACGTGCCTCGAACTTCAGTTCGATTTCCTTGTCCAGCAGCGAGATGCCCTGACGGGCGACGAAGTCGAGCGAGATGCCCGGCTTTTCGCGAATATCGGGCTGACCCGACGGACCGCGGCTGGTGACGCGCGGGCTGGCATAGGTCAGGAGCAGCGTCTGCTGCGACAGATTGTCCTGATCTTCGAGCCCGATCTGAACATTGACCAGGTGGTCCGACTGGCCGGTGAGCGGCGAGCCGTCGAAGAAGAAGTTGCTGGCATCCTGCACGACGCCGTTGATCACCGTGGTGTCGCCGGCGCCGACCTGAATTTCCGACTTGGTGTAGGTGTAGTTGCCAATCAGCACCAAGCGGCGGCTTGCCCAGAAGGCCGAGTCCGACAATTTGTCGAGCGCGAAATATTTCTGAACCTCGACCTCGCCGCCGTAAAGCAACGCTTTGGGCGCATTGGCGAAGCTGGTGTTGGCGATCGAATCGGTGCTGAGCGAGGTGTAAGCCTCGATCGGGTTCTCGATCTTCTTGAAGAAACCTGCCGCGGTGAAACGTTGGTCCTTGGCGAAATACCATTCGTAACGCAGCTCGCTGTTCCACAGCTCGCTATCGGCCAGCGACGGGTTGCCACGGAACTGGCGGTTCGATTCAGGATCCTGATAGATTTGCGCGATGAGTTCGCGGAACTGGGGGCGGGCGATCGTGTTCGCGGCGTTGAGGCGCAGCTGCATATCGGGAGCGACTTCCCAGGTCAGCGTCACGGCCGGCAGCCAATAGTCGTTCTTGATATTGGTTGCGGCAATCGCACTTCCGCCCGTGCCGAACAGGTCGATCGGCACGACGGTCTGCTTGCCATCCTCATAGCGCACACCGACGTTGACGTTCATGCCCGACACGATCTCGGCCTGAAGCTGGGCATATCCGGCGTGGGTGGTGAGCCCGGCGTCGAACGCCGCGGTGCCGTCCTGCGCCGAGGTTTCGACCAGCGTGATGTCATAAAGCTGGATCGACGCATCGGAGAGCAGATAGTCGGGACGTAACTGCGTCACCGGCACCGGCAGGCCCGAGGCGCGGAACTGGAAGGCGCGGCGCACGGCGGTACGGCTCGTGTCGGTATAGGCGTAACCCACGGTCGCGGTAATCTGCGGGGCAAGCTCGTACGACAGGTCGACGCCGCCCGACCACAGGTCTTCGTTCAGGTCAGAGAAGGCGATCGTCGCGTCGCCGCGGTTGCCGCCAAGATCGTTGACGAACTTGTTACCCGTGGGGTCCTGCGCGGTCGGCAGGTTGGTACGCACATAGGTGAAGCCGCGCTCATAGGGTGCCTCGCGCTGCGAATTGGCATAGGCGCCGCGCAGATCGACCTTCAGCTGATCGAAGTGGAATTCGCCGACGAACTGGGTGTTGATCAGCTGGCGCTCGTACCAGGCGGTGTCCTGCTTCATAATGTCGCGGCCGACCTGGTTCGCGTCGGTGCCCAGGCCGAGGCGCGCCTGTTTCAACGTGTCGCGGATAAATAGGTTGGTCCAGCGCAGCTTGTGCTCGCCGATTTCCAGCCCGAATCCGAGCAGTGCGTTCACGACGATGCGGTTGTCGGTGATCACGCGGTTGTAGCTCGTCTGCGGATCGCCCGACAGATCCTGGTTGAGCGACGTCTGCTGCAACGTGTCGCGCGTGCGCCACTTGTTGCTGATCCCTGCGGTGGCGATGATGCCGAGTTCGCCGTTCGCGAGGGGGATCGTCGTGCCGCCGGTGATGCCCGCGGACCAGTTGACCGGGATATGATCATTCTGTTGCAGCAACGTCGTGTCGCTGTTGACCAGCTCCATCTGGATAAATTCCAGATCTTCCTGGGAGAAATCGGCGCCTTCGAGGATCGGCTTGCCGCTCGCGAAGGCGGCTTTCAGGAGCGACGGGACATCGCGGCTGCCGTCGTCGAAGCCGGTGCCGTCGGTGTCGCTGCCATAATAGGTATAGCCGAGCTGGTTCGTCGTCTCGCTGTCCCAGCCGATGCCGCCACTGAAGGTGATGAAGGGTTCGCGCGGGATCGCCTTGGTCGTGAGGTTGATCACACCGCCGCCGAACTCCCCGGGGAAGTTCGCCGAATAGCTTTTCTGGACGAGCGTCGAATCGATGACGTTCGAGGGGAAGATGTCGAGCGGAACGACGCGCTTCAGCGGCTCGGGGCTCGGCAGCGGCGAGCCGTTGAGCAGCGCGAGCGAGTAACGGTCGCCGAGACCGCGCACATAGACGAAGCCGCCGCCGACGACCGACAGGCCGGTGACGCGCTGCAGCGAGCCCGAGATGTCGCCTTCGCCGGTACGCGCAATGTCGGCCGATGAGAGGACCGAGACAACTTCGGGGGTCGCGCGAACGATATTGGGGGTAAAGCGGCCGGTGACGACGATTTCCTGATCGGCGCCGCCGGGGATCGAAACATCGCCTTGCTCATCATCCTGAGCCGCCGCATCGTCGGTCGCCGGCGCTTCGGTCGTGACCGGAGGCGCGTCGGGCGCGGGCGCACCCGTGTCCTGCGCCAAAACGGCAGGCGCGACGAGAGCGGAGCTGAGGAGAAGCAGGCTGGCAAAGATCGGCCGCTTGGTCATGATGGAAAGTCCCCAAGTATATGCAGGAAGGGAGCGGGCCAGCCCGTCAGGCGTGCCCGCTCCCCAATTGGATCGCGAGCGATCAGGTCGTCGGAATGGCGCTGCAGGCGCGGCTCGTCGTGCCGAAGTTCGCGGTCGACGAGTTGCAGGTCCAGCCCTGATACCAGGTGTCGTTGGCGTCGCGGACGGCGCCGACATAAGCGGTGGTGTCGAAGAAGGCGTTCAGCGTCTTCGCGTCGAAGGGCGTGAAGCCGGTTTCGGTCGCACCGTTGATGAACAGGCTGGTCAGCGACGGCACATAGTTCGAACGGTTGTTCGTGCCGGCTTCGAAGATCGTCTGCACCTGCGCGTCGGTGACACCGCTCGTGCCGCGGAACGGCGTGGCGTTGCACTGCAACGAGACCGAGAAGAACTTCGGCGGGCCGGCTTCATCGAGCGCGGGGTTCACCGGGTTGATCGTCGTCGCGCTGTTGAGGCCAAGGCAGCGGAAGCCCGGCGCCACGATCAGACCGTTGGCGAAGGTGTAGTCCGCGCCGCCGCGCACCAGGATCGACACGCCGTTACCCGCGGCATTGTTGCGGTGGATATAGGTGAAGTTCGAGATCGCGACATTCTGACGCGGAACCGCGTCTTCGTTGCCGTTCGAGTCGATTTCCATCATCGAGTCGCCGACCGCGCCGCCCTCACGCTGCACGCCGATGACGTACTGGATGTTGCCCTTGTAGCCGACGTCGGTGTCGAGGCCGTCGTCTTCGGCGCCGGTGATCACCAGATGCCTCATGTTCACGCGGCCACCGAAGACCTCGATGCCGTCGTCCGAGCTGTTGTGGATCTGGACATGGTCGATCTGGGTGCCCGAGCCGGTGCCCGACGGGGTCAGGCCCTGAAGTTCGCTTGCCGCCGACAGGATGAAGCCCGAATAGCGAATCTGGACATAGGACAGGCGGCCCGAGTTATCGGCCGGCTGCGCGCCGCCATAGAGCGCGTTCGACGTGCCTTCGGTGTCGCGTTCGCAAGCCGCGGTGCCCGGCGTCGCGCCCGGTGCAAGGCAGTCGGTGATCGGCGCGCGGCCGAGCAGGACGACACCGCCCCACAGCTGCGAGGTCTGGTCGCCGGCCGAGCCGACGACGTTGCCGCGGCCGGTGAAGATGATCGGCTGCGTCGGCGTGCCGACCGCGTCGATGCGGTTGCCGCGGTTGACGGCAAGGAAGGAAACGCCCGTTGCACCAAAGATGGTGACGCCCGGATCGACCGTCAGCGTGACGACATTATTGGTGCTCGTCGCACCCTGATCGGTGCCGACGTCGACGCGACCGGGAAGCGAATAGATGACGCCCGGAGCCTTCGGAATCGCGGTCGTCGCGGTGAAGCGCGTCGGGAAGCCGCAGTTGCGCCATTCGCCGCCGGGACCCGAAATCGTGCCGAGGTTCGTAAGCTGGTCGGGGCCGGCGATGGCCGGGCAGTTCGCGGCGGGGGTCACGGTCCCCGGGGTCGGGGTCGGTGTGGGGGTCGGCGTCGGCGTGGGCGTCGGGGTCGGAATGACGATCACACCTTCACCCGGCGACGCGACGCCGTCGGCACCGCACGCCGCAAGGATGGAACAGGCCACGCCGCTGAGCATGACCAAACGAATGCGTGCGAAAGCCGCCATGAAAATCTCCGTTCCCGGTGTGCGCCCCCCGATTGGTCGAACGGCGCCCCTGATGAAAAATCACCGGCGAACGAGAAGAGATGTGCTGACTCGCCCCCGGTGACGCCGCCACTAGGGTGATTCGATGACGGTCTGACGCCAGAGCCGTGACACTTGAGTGACTCTTTTGAGTCGGTTCGATGACAAGAACGGCGGCACTAGGAGCCGCTTGTTCGCACCTGCGAAAATAAATGCGGCGAAGCTCGCTTGCATCACCCGGAAAGCTTTGCTAGGCGCCCGCTCCTACCTGGTGCCGGACCCGTCCGGACCATCATGATGTGCGGTCGTGGCGGAACTGGTAGACGCGCAACGTTGAGGTCGTTGTGGCCGAAAGGCCGTGGAAGTTCGAGTCTTCTCGACCGCACCATCATTTTTGATTTATTATTTAGGTTCAAATACTTAGGTGATTCCTGAAAGGTTCTGGACCACCTTTTACCCCCCTTCGTAACAGGCTGCGGCGAGGAATGGCCCGCCGGCCTCACACTTCTGCTAACCATGGCCTTGAAGTGAAACGACTTTCTAGTCGGCATTCGTGAGCACAGCGGCCCTTAAGTTTGCAATGGCCGATAGCGGACAGGCGGCTCTCGGCCCGCCATCGCAGGATGCAGACATCCCCAGCATCAAGGACGCCGCCTGGCATTACAAGCTATGAAGCCGTCCAAGCATCGCGGCGATGCTGTCGGCGCGCTCCGGTCCGATCCTCCATCCCGTAGCGTCCACCGACACGCGGATCGAAGCGGCCGGGTCGATCGCGAATCCCGCGCGCTCGAGCGCTCGGCGCGTCCATGCGGCGCGAACGCCCTTCCCCTCCAATGCTATGCGCCGACTCGCCGGACGCCGCAGTTCGAAATGGCCCGCCTCCTCGTCGAAGCGAACGCCGTCGGCCGCGAAGATCCGGGCGAAATCGCCCGAGAGGATCAGGTCCTCCGGCGCGCCATCGAGAAGCCTCGTGCCGTCGTAGAGCCACAGGCGGTTCGCACAGCGCAAGGCGAGCTCGAGTTCGTGCGTCGAGATGACGATCGCATAGCCCCTTTGCCCCGCGAGCTCGCCGAGCAGCGCGAAGAAGGCGACGCGCCGCGGCACGTCGAGAAAGGAGGTGACCTCGTCGAGGAGCAGCAGGCGTGGCTGCTGGGCGAGCGCCCGTGCGACCATGACGCGTTGCCTTTCGCCGTCGGAAAGGCTCGCCACCGGGCGATCACGAAACGCCGCGGCGCCCACGAGCGCCAGTGCTTCGTCGACGATCGCAATATCTGCGGGCGCGAGCTTTCCTTGCCAGCCCGTGTGCGGATATCGCCCCGCGGCGGCGAGCTCGAATCCTGTAAGATAACCCGTCTGCGGCCGTTCGGTGAGAACCACGCCCAGCCTTTGCGCCTTCGCGCGCGCCGACAGGGATGCGAGAGGTTCGCCTTCGAGCGCGATCGATCCGGCTAGCGGCGGCAGGAGGCCCGCAAGCGTACGCAGCAGTGTCGTCTTGCCCGTCCCGTTCGGACCGACGAGCGCAACGACGTCACCGGGATGAAGAGCGAGCGAGAGATGCTCGGCGACGAGGCGGCCCGAATAACCGATCGCAAGATCATCGGTTGAAAGGATCCCACTCATGCCGCGGCTCCGAACCGGGCATGCCGGCGCAGCAGCACCCAGAGAACGATCGGGCCGCCGATCAGCCCGTTCACCGCATTGAGGTGAAGGAGGTGGCGCGCCCACGGGAGATGGGTGATGAGGTCGGTCGCAAGCGCAAGCGCGCCTCCCGCTAGCGCCGCTGCCGGGAGCAGGATACGGTGATCCTCGGTCTGGAGCAGGCCGCGCGCTGCATGACCCGCGATCAGTCCCAGAAAGTTGATTGCGCCGCAGAAGGCAGTGACGGTGCCGACAAGAAGCGCGACCACGCCGAAGCAGGCGTAGCGCAATGCCTTTAGTGGCACGCCGAGGCTCTGCGCATAGGTGTCGCCCAGCATCAGAATGTTGAGCGGTTTTGCGAGTGCCATCAGAAGGAGCAGGCCGAGCGCGCAGGCTGGAAGCAGGATGATGTGCTGCGCCCAGGTCACCCCTGCGAAGCTCGCATCGTCCCATCCCTTGAAGGCCGACGCCTGCGTCTCGTCGATGAGATGGAGCGAGAGACTGATAAGCCCCGCCGCGATATAGCCGAGCATGAGGCCTGAGAGCAGCAGGGTGACATTGTCGACCCGCCGCGCGAGCAGCGTCAGCAATCCCATGACGACAATCGTCCCGCCCGAAGCCGCGACCGCGAGCCCTACGTCGCCGACGAGTCCGAAACTTTCGGCGAAGGCGGGTCCTGCCAGTCCCGTCGCGACGACGAGCAGCGCGACCCCGAAGCGGGCGCCGTGCGCAATGCCGAGCACGAAAGGGTCGGCGAGCGGGTTGCGGAACAAGGTCTGAAGCATCAGGCCGCACGCGCCGAGGCTGGCGCCGCCGACGAGCGCGGCAAGCGCACGCGGAAGCCGATATTCGCGGACGATATGGCCCCAGCCCTCCTGCGCGATCGTACCGCCGGTCAGGCTCGCTGCGATCGCCTCGAGGGGAATATCGACGACGCCGAGCGCCAGCTCGGCGAGGAAGAACGCCGCGATGACCCCACCGATGACGAAGGTGAAGGATATGGGCTTGATCATGCCGGACCTCCCGGGATCTTGCGGATGAAGCGCGGACGCGCGGGCGGCTGGAGCAGTTCGGGATGGAGAATGGCGATCAGCTCGGCGAGCGCATCCTGCGGTTCGGTCATGCCCTGGTCCGACCAGCTGTTCGCGAACGGCCCGACCTTGCCGGCGTCGAACCAGTAGACCCGGCCATCTCTTACCGCACGTAGCCATGCGAGCCGCGGCTGGTCGCGGCGCAGCGTCGCCATGTCGGCCGCCCCCGGCATGAAATTGCCGAGCCAGACGTCCGCGCTCGCGGCCCGGTCGAAAAGCGTCTCCATCGGTGCGTAAGTGAGGCTCCCCGCTATTGAATTGTCATGCCAGGCGTGGCGCCCGCCGGCATCCTCGATCATGCGGTAGAGCTGGTTGCGTCCGCCGGCCTGGCTCCACTCGTCACGGCTCTCGGGATAGCCGAGTTGGACGAGCGGCCGCGCGTCGACATTGGCCGCGAGCGCGCGCAGCTTGGCGTAGCGTGCCGCGCGCGCGTCGAAGAGCTGGTTGGCGCGCGCCTCCAGATTGAAGAAGAGCGCGACATATTTGATCCACTCGGCGCGCCCGAGCGGGGTCGGTTCGGTATGGTCCGACTGCGGCGCCGAGACGACGCCGAGACGTTTCAGGAGGGGATGAATATTGGCGTCGGGATAGGCGGAGTAGAAAGTGAAGAAGAGTTCGGCGCCGAGCGCGGCCGCCTGCTCGCCATTGCCGTGCTGCGCGGCATGGATGGGAATCGTCTCGCCCCGCTCGATCTGTCCGGCAATCGCCGGGATCGAGACGTTGCGCGTCGGCACGCCCTTTAGCCGATCGTCGATACCGAGGAGATGTGCGGCACCAAGCAGCGACACATTGGCGGTCGCGAAGTCGCGCACGGGAACTTCGACGAGCGTGTCGCGCGGACCAAGTTTCGGCGGCGGCGTGCCGCACTGGACAAGGACGAGGCGCAGCACCTCGCGCGTGTCGACCGAAGGCGTGAAGGTCACGCGCTTCCAGTTCCGGTGATATTCGACCTTGAGCTGCGCCGAATGGCGGAAGGCCGCCTTGTCGGGAAAATAGTCGGTGTCCTCGCGATAGTCGGCGACGCAGCCCGCGGTGAGGTTGGCGGCGGGGCGCGCGCCTATCGTGACCGTGCTGCGCGCGGGCGGCTCGCGCATCGGGATCGGCGCGCAGGCCGCGAACGCGGCGAGCGACCCGAAGGCGAACAGCAGCCTCACCGGCTTCCCCCGAAGCGGTAAGAAAGGCTCGCCGTGACCGTGCGCGGCGCGCCCGGGTAGAGCGGGATGAAGGCGCCGCCGCTGTCGTAATAGAATTTGTCGAAGAGGTTGAGTATATTGAGCTGCGCGCGGAGCGGCCCGACGCCGGCGTCGAACGCGTAAGCGAGATTGGCATCGACGCGCGTGTAGGCCGGCAGCAGGATGGAATTGTCGGTATTGCCCGCGCGGCTCCCGATATGCTGAACCCCGAAGCCGGCACTCGCGCCCTTGAGCGATCCGGCGAAATCATATGTCGTCCAGAGGCTTGCCGAGTGTCGCGGCGCATTGACGAGGCGCGCGCCCGGCGCCGCAAAGCTGTCCTCGAGGATTTTCGCATCGAGATAGGTGTAGTTGGCGATGAGCCGCCACTGCGGCGTCAGCGCGGCCGGGACCTCGACCTCTATCCCGCGCGAACGCGACTTGCCGATCTGGATCACGAGATCGAAGTCGACCGGGTCCGATACCGCGGCATTGCGCCGAGTGATGTCGAAAAGCGCGAGCGTCGGTGTCAATCTGCCGCCGAAAAGCTCGGCCTTGGCGCCGACCTCCCAGCTTTCGCCGATGAGCGGCTTGGGCAGCGAACCATCGCGAAGGCGGCCGACGTCGACCTGCGCGCGGAACGAGCGCGCCCAGCTTCCGTAGAGCGAAAGCGCCGACACCGGGGTCCAGGTGAGACCGGCACGCGGCGAAAAGGCCCCGCGCTTCGTTGCCTCTTCCCCTGTGCTGGCCAGATAATCGCGATTCCGGAGCTCGTTCCAGTCATAGCGACCGCCGACGAGGAGGCGCCAGTTGCCGAGTTCCATCTCGTCCTGCGCATAGACGGCGGTGGAGTCGCTGTTCCATGCGCCATCGGAGACAAGGACCGTCGGGTCGGCGCGCTGCCCATAGACCGGATTGTCGAAGTCGATCGGGATATTCACGCCGAAGGGCGGGTTACGGACGTCGAACCGCCAATGATCATAGCCATATTCCACACCGACAAGCGCCTTGTGCTCGACCGCGCCGGTCGTGAAGCGCGCATAGAGCTCGGCCTGTGCGGTCAGATCGGTCTGGCGATCATATGCCTGGCTGGTGCGGCGATTGACCTTGGGACCGGCAGGATCGGCGCGGCTGACCGGCGGAAAGCCGAAAGCATAATAATAGCTGTCCTTGGTGAAGTCCGAATAGCCGAAGGCAACGCGCCCCGAGAGATCATCCGAGAAACGATGATCGACGAACAGGCTCGCGACGCCGCCCCTGTTCGTGTAGCCTGCGTCGGCCTCGCCGAACTGGCGTTTGCGCGGAGCCTCGAGGAACAGCGGGTCGTTGGCGAAACCTCGGTCGAAATAGCCACGCTTGCGGGCATATTCGCCTTCGAGCGTCACGCTCGTCGCGTCCGAAGGCTTCCACTGCACAACGGGTGCGATGAAGATGTCGCGCGAAAAAGTGAAATCGCGAAAGCCATCGCGATCGTCGTGCGAAACATTGACGCGGAGGCCGACAGTCCCGGAAATCGGCACCGAGAAATCGCCCGTCAGCCGCAGTTGATCGAACGAGCCGTAGAGCGCGCTCACCTCGGCAAAGGGTTCATCGAGCGGCTTCTTCGTCACGAAATTGACGACACCGCCGGGTTCGAAGCGGCCATAAAGCGCCGAGGCGGATCCCTTCAGCACCTCGACCTGCTCGACATTCTGCAACTGCTCGTCGGGCGCATAGGCCGAACGGCGAAGGCCGTTCTTCAGATTATAGGGGGTGATGAAGCCGCGAATATAGAAACGGTCGTTGGTCGCGCCGAAACCGACCTGCGGGCTGAAGCCCGGCACATAGCGCAGCGCCTCGCCGATCGTCGTAATGCCGCGGTCGCGAATGAGTTCGCGCGTCACGACCTGCACCGAATAGGGTGTTTCCTTGATCGGTGTGTCCGACTTGTTGGTCTGCGGTGCGACCGTGGCCCGATACCCCTGCTCGCGCGTTCCGAGAACGACGATCTCGTCGACTGCCTCAACCTGCGCAACGGCCGTCGTCGGAGCCGCAACCGCGGCACCGCCAGCAAGAATAGTCCGAAACATTAAACCCCCTAGGAACTGCCTTGAGCACCGGACACATGGTCTGCCCGACAACCCGAATCATGATATATAATATCGTATCATAGAATTGGCAAAGCCTGTCCAGCCCTGAAGCTGCCGGTGACAAATTTATCCTATTACTGATGGCTGAGGGTAGCGCTCGCCAGAAACTGGCATTCCCGGTCTGGCAGTCCAGCCGCTTGGAGGCCCCACGCGGCCGCACCATCATAAACAGTTTATGGCTTGTTTTCAGCATATTGGCTGAAACCATAAACTTAGCGGGCGTTGTTGCTCCCTTTATCTCGAAACTTTGATGGCGATGACGAAAGCGGACTGCCGCCGTTTGCCGAGCGATAAATGGACATTGGCCATTCAGCCGGATTTCACCCGGCGGGCTCTAGCGCGCAATGTCCTGCGCTACATCGGAAACGCGGTCGAGCATTGCGCGCGAAAATGGCGCAAAATCGCCGTGGATGCCATGTTTGAGCACCGATAGTCCGAGGCCGCGCTTCGCTGCATCGGCCAGCGCCCTCCCCTGCCACAATCCGTCGAGAACGCCGGCCGCGAACGCATCGCCGGTTCCGACCCGGTCGATTACCGGCGCGACGACGGTGGGATCGCTTACGCCCCCTTCGTCGCGTGTATCGATACGCGCCGTGATCCGGTGCATATCCGGGCCGACGATCTCGCGCGCAGTCGATGCAACATATTCGAGCGACGGAAAATGATCGAGCAGTGCAAGCGCCGCCTCGCGCCGCCGGTCTTCGGCTTCACCCGAAAATTCGCGGCCGAGGAGCAATGCCGCGTCGCGATGATTGCCGAACAGCAGCGTCGCCTGCGCAACGATCGGCTTCAATACCGCCGCAGGATCGGACTGCCAGCGATCCCAAAGGCGTCCGCGCCAATTGCCGTCGAACGACACGCCGATCCCGGCCGCGCGCGCACGCGTAACGGCTTCGAGCACGGCTTCCGCGCTGTTCGGCCCGAGCGCGGGCGTAACCCCCGACACGTGCAGCCAGCCGACGCCGTCGAACGAATGATCCCAGTTCCAGTCGCCCGCTCTGGTCTCGGCAAAGGCCGAGCCGGCGCGGTCATAGACGACCTCTGCCGGCCGCATCGGACCGCCGGGGAGGTAATAATAGAGACCCATGCGGCCAGCGGGGCGGAGCACGGGCGCAACATCGACGCCGTGGCGGCGCAGTTCCCCAAGTACGCCGTCGCCGATCGAACCTTCGGGGACGGCGCTGATCATCGCGGTGTCATGGCCAAGCGCGGCGAGCGCGACGGCGACGTTCGCCTCGGCGCCGCCGACATGCGCGTCGAACCGCGCCGATTGCAGCGGCAATTCGCCGTGCGGAACGGAGACGCGCATGACGATTTCGCCGAAGCAGGCGATGGGTCCTTGGGGGGCGATCATGGTTTGAATCCGGTTTCCGCAATGGCGGTACAGGCAATATGGACGGTCGAGCCGAAACGGGCCGTCGCCGCCCCGCCAATGCCGATCGGATGAACCCCGGTGATCGCACCGGCCGAAACCCATTGGCCGGGCTTCAATGCGATGACGCCGCGCCGATGGAGGTCGACCAGGAAATTGAGCGATCCCCACGGACCGTCGAGCACGTCGATCGCGCGCCCGGTTCCGACCGTCACGCCGTCGATTTGCGTCTCGACCGCCAGCGTCGCGAAATCGTCGATGTCGAGCCTCGGCCCCAGCAACAGGCCATTGTTGATTCCGATATCGGCGATGATGCCATAGGGGGCATGGTCGTGGACGTCGGGTGCGGGCGAGCTTGCGACTTCGAACCCGGCGCGGATCTCATCGACCCATGTGGCACCATCGTCGCCGCCGGTCAGCCGGTCGGGCACCGCGCGAAGGTGCAGCATCACCTCGGCCTCGATCGCACCGGCGCCGCCGGCGAAAATCGCCGCCGCGCCCGGAACGTCCCCGTCGAGTTCGGCGATCCGCAGCACTGGCCCGGCGACACGCTCGGCGCCCAAGGTCTCGATCAATGCCACCGGAATGCGCCCGACCTTCCAGCCGAGCACCGGCGCGCCCAGCGCGGCGATCAGGCGCTGTTGCACCGCATAGGCTTCGGCGAGCGTGGCCGGCACCGGCGCAGGAAAGGCGGGCAGCGCCCGTCCCGACAGGCGTGCGCCGAGCAGCGCCGCAACCGGATCCGGCGCGGCCGGTGAAGGCGAATGGTCCGGCATCAGGCCAGTTTTGCGCTCAGCAGGTAGCGTTCGCGGCTTTCGGCGGATTGGCGGCGCAGCTCGACGATCGCGCGTTCCTCGGTCTCGTCGAGCATCGATTCGATCAGGCGGTTGAAGTGACGCCGCATCGCGAGCCGGGCGCCGGTCGCATCGCGATTGCGCAGCGCCGCGACGACATCGGCATGCTCGGCCTGGCGCGCGCTGCCATCCTTGCGGCACACCAGGGAATGGCTGCTGCGCACCTCGGGCAATTCCATCCGCATGCGCCACAGGCTCTCGATCACATGGATGATCGCCTTATTGCTCGACGCTGCGGCGATCGTCATGTGAAACTCGCGGTCGATCGCACTGATCTCTTCTTCGCTCTTGCTGTCGTCGGCCATCGCGTCGAGCAATTCGTCGAGTTTCGCTAGCGTTTCGGCCGATATCGTCGGCGCCGCAAGCGCCGCGGCTTCGGCCTCGAACAGCGAGCGCGCCTCGGTCAGCTCGAAGGCGCTGACCTTGGGCAGGATCGCGTTGTCGCCGGGCAGGATCGCCTCGACATAAGCGCCCGCACCGGTGCGAATGTGAATCCACCCCGTCGCCTGCAGCGCGATCTCGGCCTCGCGGATCGTCACCCTGCTCACCTCGAAGCGCTCGGAAAGCTCGCGCTCGCCGGGCAGCCGCGTCCCCGGCGGAAAGGTTCCGTCGAGAATCAGGCGCCGAATCGTGTCGGCGACATCTTCGAAAAGGCGGCGTTCGGCCATGGTCAATCTTCTCCCCGCACAAGCGTCAGGAAGTCCATACAATCCGGTAGGACAAGTTTGAAGCCCATGACCGAACTTAGTTTCAAATTCGCGCCCGGATGCCGACGAAATATTTCGCGCCATAATAGTGATACTGGCGGCTGCTGCCATAGACCGGCATGTAGGTCGCCTTCGGCTCGTTGAAGAGGTTGAGCGCCTCGAAGCGCAGCGACACGCCGGGCATCAGATTCATCGACGCGCGGAAGTCGACCGTCTCGCTCGGCCCGACGTAGCGGAGCTGGCTGTTGCCACCCACGAAGTCCTGGAAATAGCTCGAGCGATAATTGTAGATCGCCTGCAGCGATACCGGGCCGATGTCGTAATAGGCCTGCGCCGACAGCACATGCTTCGAATAGCCCGACAGGCCGGCCGGCGGGATGATCCCTTCGCTGACGTCTTCGGTTTCCGGATCATATTGGTCACCAAGGCGAATATCATGCGTTTCGAAATTGGAATCGGCATAATTATAGCTGACCTTCGCGCCGAGGCCGTCGAGCGGCTTGGGCAGGAAGCTGAAGCGCGTCGCCGCGGTCAGTTCGAGGCCATAGATGCGCGACTTGTCTGGGCTGTTGCGGGTCTGCGCCACCGGGATCGACACCGTCTCGCCGTTGATCGTGAAATCCTCGTTGAACACCACCGGCTGGAAGCCGCCATTGAACTGCTTGTAATAGACGGTTGCCGAGAGGAGGCTGTCCTTGTTCGGATACCATTCGACCGACAAATCGCCGTTCCACGACATCAGCGGCTTCAGGCGCGGGCTGCCGTTGGCGCGGATATTGTCGATCGCATCCTCGATCGACGTGAACTCCTCACCGCCCTCGAGCGTGATCGTGCGGCCGGCGCCGAGCGCGCTCGGGTTGGGACGCGACATGGCGCGATAGCCCGCGAGACGAACGAGCGTGTCGGGCGCGACCTCGAAGATCGCGTTGACGCTCGGCAGGACGCGCGTGTTGCTGCTCTTGATCGTCTCGGTCACGAAGTTGCCGGTCTCGTCGAGCCCGAAGGAACCATCGCCGCTGGGATCGGGGACGAGGATGAGGTCGCTGCGCAGCCCCTTCGAGGTGACGCGGGTGTTGACGACGCGCACACCGATGTTGCCGCGTACCGGCATGCTGCCGAGGTCGCCTTCATAATCGGCCATCACATAGCCCGCGAGCGTGCTTTCCTTGACGTCGCGGCTCGCGACCGACCGCATCTCGTCGGGCAAGCCGGGGTCCTCGGTGCCCAGATATTCGCGGAACAGGCAGTCGACGTCGAAGGTCGCCCAGCTGTTGATGCTGTTGCCCTTCGCCGCCGAGAGGAAGTCGGTCTGCGGGAAGGCCTGGCGGCAGATATTGTTGATCCGTTTGTCGGTCGCGGTCGGAGTAACCAGGCTGGGATCTTCGTTGCGCAGGTCGTAGTCGCGATAGGTGAGCTGTGACCAGCGGCCGCCGGCCGAGATCGTCTTCAGGAAGCCGTCGAGTTCATAGGTCGCGTCGAAACGGCCGGCGAAAATCTCGTTGTGGCGCTTGGCCTCGTCGCGGCGGAAGCGGGCGTCCTCCCAGAAGAGGTCGTGATTGTTGAGGTCGAAGCGCGGGTCGATCGTGATCGTCGGGACGAAGCTGCCCGGCGCAATCTCATATTTATAGGGGATGCGCCGGTTGTTGAACACGGTGCGCACGCCATTGACGTCGGTCGCCGCTGTGCGCAGGCGGACGTTGCGTTCGACTTCCTTGCGGATCGTGCGCGAATAGCTGCCGTCGAGCTTGATCGTCAGCCGGTCGCTCGCTTCCCAGTCGACCGACAGGCCGCCGCCCAGATATTCCTCCGACCGCGACAGTTCGGAGCCGTTCGATTCGATGGCGGACAAGCCGTTCAGGCTCTGGATGATACCATTTTCGTCATAGACGACGTTGGTCAGGCCGACGCGACCTTCGGACAGGTTGAGGTCGCGGCGGCTCTCAACAAAGGTCCGGTCCGAATATTGGACGTCGAGATTGATGTCGAGCGTGTCGGTCGGGCGGAACTGGATCGCGCCGAACACCGCGTCGCGCTTGTCGCTCTCGCTGATCTGGCGGAAGGTATAGGCGTTGGGAACGAGGTAGAAGGGCAGGTTCTGCCGATATTCGCCGCGCTCATATTCGTTGCAATTGTTGTTCGCGACGACCGGCGAGGCCTGGCACGCGGTCCAGGTGGTCGACGCGGCGTAGGTTTCCTCGGGGTTGTTCGTATCGTTGCGCTGGACGCCGATCGCGATGCCGATCGTGTCGTTCGCGAACTGGTCGACATAGCTCAGCGTCCCGCGCCAGCCGATCCCGCCCGATCCTCCCGTGATGCGGTCGCCATAGGGGTTGAACTGCGCCTTTACCTCGCCCTGCAGGCGGCGCTTGCCGAAATCGAGCGGGCGCAGCGTACCGATCTCGATCGTGCCCGCGACCCCGCCTTCGACAAGGCTTGCCTGCTGCGTCTTATAGATCTTGATATTGTTGACGAGCTCGGAGGGGAACTGGTTGAAGTTCACCGAGCGGTCGCCGCTGCCGTTCGATGCGTCGCGGCCGTTGAAGGTCGCGTTCGACAGAAAGGGGCCAAGGCCGCGCAGCGCGATTTCGGACGCGTCGCCCTTTTCGCGGTGCGTGGTTGCACCGGTAATCGTCTGGATCGCCTGCCCCACTGAAATGGCGGGGATATCGCCGATATCGTCTGACGACAGCGCGTCAACGATCGCCGTCTCTTCGCGTTTGGTGTTGATCGAATTCTGGATCGTCTCGCGGATACCGGTGACGACGATTGCGTCTTCTTCGGGCTCGGCCTGCGGTGCGGGCGCGTCCTGCGCCATCGTTGGTGTCGCGGCCATCAGCAGCGTCGAGCCGGCGCCGGCCAGCAACGCGGCGCGCAGCATCCGCGCACGGATCTGATTACGAGAATTCACGTCGTCTCTCCCAAATATCGATTCTGTTCTGCCCGACGCTGTCGAACATGTCAGCCATTTTGTCAACCAGTGTGTATGGCAAATTGGTTAGTCCAAATTGCCATACACATCTTTGTTAGCGGACGAGCTGGCTCCGCAGCCCGGGCACAGCGCGCGCGAGCGCCTGTGCGACGAGCTTGGCGGTAACCTCGGCGCCGATGTCGCCGAGGTGCGTGTAGTCGAACTTGCGCGTCACCTGTCCGCGCGCGCCGTCGCCGGTAATCGGCGCCGGTTCGGGCGGTGCGGGACGCGCGGTCAGCGTGGTGCCCGCTTTCGCCGCGGCAAGTTCCTCGGCCGTCGGCGGTTCTTGCGCGAGCTTCGTCGCCATCTCCGCACCCATCTCCTGCGCCTGCGCGGCGCTCAGCGCATTGAGATCGACGAGCGGCACGTCCATCGCCTTCGCAACAGAGCGCACCTGATCGGACCAGCTCGCGAGCGTGTTCCTGAGCTTGCCGTCCTTGAACTCGCGGCGCGTCAGCGGCGTCACGAGCACAGGAGTCGCCCCCGCCGCCCTCACCTCTTCGACGAAGCGGCGGAGGTTGGCGGGGAATTCGGTCGCCTCGTCGGTCCAGCGTTCGGATTTGCTCGACTGGTCGTTATGCGCGAACTGGATCAGCACCCAGGTGCCGCGATACCCCGGCACCTTCGCCTCGGCGAGCGCGATATCCCAGCCGCCTTCCTGCCGGTAGCTGCGCGTGCTGCGCCCACCGCGGCCGGCGTTGACACAGGCCACCGACGATTTGACGTGGCGCGCGCAGAACGCCCCGCCCCATCCGCTGTGCGGCGCCATCGTCGAATCGCCGACCAGGATGATCTTGTACGGCTCGAGCGGCGGCGCGTCGGTCCGTTCGCGGGTCTGGGCCTGCGCCACGCTCGCGAGCAGGGCAACGACGGCCGTCGCTACGAGCCGGCGCATCAGGAGAAGCCCAGCCCGCCGTTGATGTCGAGGCAGACGCCCGCGAGGAAGCTCGCCGCCGGCGACGCCAGATAGACGATCGTGTCGGCGACCTCGTCGGGATGACCTTCGCGGCGGAGCGGCGTGTTGCCGGCGGTCGCGGCGCGGCCTTCGGGTTTCGAGAAAATGTCGTGGAAGCTCGTGCCGATCAAGCCGGGGCAGACGGCGTTGACGCGGATGCCCTGCGGCCCGAGTTCCTTCGCCATCGAGCGCGTGTAGGTCATCAGCGCGCCCTTCGCGGTCGCATAGACCGACGCGCCCGGACCGCCGCCGTCGCGGCCGGCGAGCGACGACACGTTCACCACCGCCGACCCTTCGCCGAGGAAGGGCTGCGCCGCCTGCAGGACGAGGAAGACCGATTTCAGGTTGAGCGTCATGACCTGGTCGAAGAAAGCCTCGTCCATCTCGCTCAGCGTCTTGCGCGCGATCATCCCGCCCGCAAGGTTGACGAGGATGTCGAGCCGGCCACTGAATGCGACACCGACCTCGTCGAGCATCGCTTTCACCGCATTGCTGTCGGTGACGTCGGCCTGGATCAAGAAGGCGTCGCCGCCGGCGTCCTTGATCGTTTTCAGCGTTTCCTCGGCGGCTTCGCGGCCGCTGTTGTAGTTGATCGCGACGCGGACGCCGGCGCGCGCGAGGGCGATCGAGACAGATCGGCCGATGTCGCGTCCGCCGCCGGTGACGAGCGCGGTTTTCCCCTGGAGGTTCATGTGATGCTATTCCTTATTCTTGGGTGTTGGTGGGTTGGGTGACGACCGGTTCGACGCGTCCGCCGATCAGCCAGAAACAGAGGAAGGAGACGGGCACGATCGCCGCGCTGAGCGCGAAAATCGGCGCGTAACTCGTCTTGGTGAGCACGGGGACGAGCCAGGTGGTGATCAGCGTGCCGGCGACCGCGGCAGTGCCGCTGATCCCCGCAAGGCTGCCGACCGCACCGCCGCCGAAATAGTCGCTCGGCAGCGTCTGGATATTGCCGATTGCCATCTGGAACCCGAAGAGGATGCACGCGATCAGCAGCACCGCGGAGAGCGGCTCGCTCGCGCCGATCGTAAACAGCAGCGAAGGTAGCATGATCGCGCAGCCGATCGCGATGGTCAGCGTGCGCGCCTTGTGCACGCCGCCGCCCTTGCTGATGATCCGCCCCGCCAGCCAGCCGCCGAACAGACTGCCGAGCATCGCGCCGACGAAGGGCACCCAGGCGAAAAGCCCGATCTGTTTGACGTCAAAGCCGAAGGTTTCGGCGAGATAGATCGGCAGCCACGAAACAAAGAGCCACCACACGGGGTCAAGAAAGAAGCGCGACAGGATGACGCCCCAGCTCTGGCGATAGCGCAGCAGTTCGCCGAGCGGCACGCGGCGACTGTCGTCGCGGCACGCCTCGGTGCGGCCGGTCAGGATATAGTCGCGCTCTTCCTCGCTCAGCCCCGGATGCTTTTCGGGATCGGCCTTGTAGAACCAGAGCCAGGGCACGAGCCAAATAAAGCCAAGCACACCGATCAACAGGAAGGTGCCGTGCCAGCCAAATTGGACGAAGAGCAGCGCGATCAGCGGCGCCGAGATGATGCCGCCGAGCGAGGCACCCGCGTTAAAAATGCCCTGCGCCAGCGCGCGTTCGCGCGACGGGAACCACAAGGCGTTCGCCTTCGCCGCGCCGGGCCAGTTGCCCGCCTCGCTGATCCCGAGCGTCGCGCGCAGGACGAGGAGCAAGGGCATCGAACGTACCAGTGCGTGCGCCGCGATCGACAGCGACCAGACGACGATCGAGATGGTGAAGCCCATCCGCGTGCCGATCGCGTCGAAGATGCGCCCGAAGATCGACTGGCCAAAGGCGTAGAAGATCATGAAGATCGTCACCAGCAGCGCATAATCTTCCTTGGTGGCGCCGATCTCTTTCGACACTTCGGGCCACATCACCGCAAGCGCGTTGCGGTCGATATAATTGATCACCGTCGCGAGCGCGATCAGCGCGATGACGCACCAGCGGAAGCGGCCCTTGATATTGCTCATTTCTTCGCTCCGGTTTTGGCGAGGTCGAGGCGACCGACGGGGCCGGTCCATGCGAGGGTGCGACCCTCGACAGCGACGCTGTGTTTGGCGCCGGCGGTGACATCGTCGGCGACGGCGATGGCGATGCGGCGGCCGTCGACGAGCGTGATCAGAACAAGATCGACGCCCTTTTCCCTGCGATGCTCGAGTCCCGACGCGCGCGCGCTGCTCGCGACGACGGTTTCCGCCGACGCGTCATAGGCGCCGTGCGGTTCGAGCAGACTGACGAAAGTCGCGTCCGCCGCGCCGTCGATGCGCTGGATCAGCGCGGGTTCGCGCCGCAGGTTGAATTCGGGATCGTTCGCGCCGCTTTCGGCGACGATGAAGCGCGCCCCTGCGGGCGGGAGCATATGATATGAGTAGAAGCGGCTGCCCTGCATCCATGTCAGCCGCGCCTTGCCGGCTTTCGTGCCCTCGCCGTCGACCCACAGATGCTCGTAGCCATTCGCCTTGCCGAGCACCGGCCGCTCGGCGAGCTTGCGGTCGAACGCGATATCGCTGTCGATGATCTGCCCCGAAAAATGCAGCGGCAGGTCATAGCGATGCCTGCCGCTGCCAGTCCCGTGGAGGATATCGAGCGTAAGGGGATTGGCGAGACCGTCGACCTCGACCAGCAATAGCGCGCGGCGGATTTTGACATCCTCATACGCGCTGTCGATTTCGCCGATCGCGTAGCGCGTCGGTCCTTCGAGCGACGCTGCGAGCTGGCGCGTCCCCGATTTTTCGCCGGCCTTCCAGTCGCCTGCGAAGTGGCTTTGCTCGTCAACAACCAGCGTATTGTGCGCGATTGTTGCGCTGGCCCAGCTGTCGTTTTCGGGGAGGTAGCGCCCGCCCCGCTTTGCCTCGACATTGAGGAAGCGCGCCGCGCCATAGTCGGTCACGACCGCGCCGGTTTCGTCATAATAGAGCCAGCCGAGCCGGTCGAAATGGCCGTGTCCCATGCCTTGCACCGTGTTCTTGGCGACAAGCAAAGGCCCGGTCGGATCGGCCTTGGTGCGCAGCAGGACGAGCGCGCCGTCCTTGCCGTCGGGGCCGTCGGAAAGCAGCCGCGAGCCGAAGGGCCAAGGCTTCGCCTTGCCCGCGGCGAGATCGGCGGCCATCGCCTGCCCGGCCGGCGTCAGCACGGTGCGTCCCTGCCAGTCGGCGATCGACAGGAAGGTCGGATCCTTCGTCGCGCCATAGGCGATGGCGACAGCGTGATAGAGTTCCTCGGTGCGCAGGCTCTTGTCGGGCATCGCGTCGTTGATCGGCAGGAAATAGCCGTCGTGCGTCACGTCGATCGCGGTACGGATCGCCTTGAGTACGATGCCGTCGCGATACTCGAAAATCTTGCGACCCGGATCGTTCGCCGCGATCGCCGCTGCGAAGACGACGAAAGGTTGCAGCGCGTAGCGCTGATAATAGGGGCCCTCGGCATAATAGCCGTCGGGCGAAAAGAGCAAGTCGAGCTGGCGGAGGAACCCGGCCTTGCCGCTCTTGTCGAGCCCGAGCAGCGCCTTGTCGACAAGGTCGCGGTCGCCGAGCAGATAGCCCGACAGCCCGACGCCCGCCGCGGCCCAGGTCGCGTGATTGTGGATGCGGTTGATCACCTCGGGCGAGCCGTCGGACAAGAAGTGCGCCATCGGGCGGATCACCCGATCGTCGATGCGCTTGCGGTCGGCGGCGGATAGCGCATCGCGGATCTCGGCATAGCCCTGCGCCGCGTTCACGAGGAAGACGCTGTCGTTGAGGCTCTGCCAGAAGAGGCGGCCCGGCACCTGGTTCGATGCGGCGGGATGCGGCCCGAGCTTCGGATAGAGATCGGCATAGGCAAGCAGCAGATCGCGGACATGGTCGCGATAGCGCACGTCGCCCGTCAGCCTGAAGAGCTGGCCGCCCTCGAAAATGACGCGGTAATTGCGCTTATGCTGTTCATGGGTGAAGCCGCCGCCGGGGTCCTTCGGCACCGGCACGTTGATGCCTGCCTTGATCGATGCCTCGACGCCTGCCTTGGCGCGCTCGATCTCGGCGGCGAACAGCGGCGCGAACGCCTGCGCCGAAGCGGCGGGCGGGGTCTGCGCCGAAACGGGGATGGCCGGCAGCGCGGCGGCAGCCAGCAGAAGCGCCAGAGTGCGGGTCACGGGCGCGCCTCCACGACATTGCCCGCGATCAGCCCGCGTGGCGGACCTTTCCACGCGAGTTCCTCGATGCGCGGCGCGGGCGTCGCGGCGAAGGCGTTCGACGCAATCCGCGTTTCGGGCGCGCCGACCGAATGGATGACGACTATGCCTTCCGATTTGGCGAAGTTGTTCCGCGCGATGTCGGTGTGCTGGGCGCCCGAAATGCGCAGCGACGCGCCGCCACCGCCGCTGTCGGCGACACTCGACCCGGTCATCGCGAACCAGGGGCCGAAAGTGCTTTCATCGGTGCCCTTACGCAGCAGGTGGGCGACCATCGCGACGCGCGCAAAGCGGCTCCCGGTGATCGTCAGCCGCTCCATCGGATACCAGCCCTTGGGTTCCTGTTCGCTGGTCGCGGCGACTACGACGCCCATCTCCGCAAAGTCGCTGTTTTGGATCGTCACATCATCGGCGAAAGTGCCCGGCGCCATGGCGATGCCATCGAGACGGCCCTTGCCGGGTCCGCGCACCGACACGCGGTCGAGCGCGACCGAATAGTTGGGCGCAACTCCTGGCGCGACCGCGATCAGCGCGCCCTCGCTGGCAGCACCGTTCGCGTCGATCGCCAGATTTTCGAGCCGCAATCCTCCGCCGCCTTCGATCCGCGCAAGGCTCGACGCGACGCGCAGCACGGGCTTCGCGTCCTTCGCGCCCGCGATGGTCAGCCGGTGCCGCACCGTCAGCGGCGCGGCGACCTCATAAGTGCCGGTCGCGAGCATCAGCGTATCGCCCGCCTTCGCGTCGGCAACCGCCTGCGCGAGCGAGGCGCCTGCAATCAGCGGCCGCTTGCTGCCGCTGCCGAATGCCGCTTCGGGGGCATCGCCACGATACCAACTGGCGCCAACCTCAACCCGCGTTACCGGCTTCAGATCACGCGGCGCACCGACCGCGGCAAGCGCCGGATCGATCGGGTAAAGCAGGCCGTTAGCGGCGCGCTCGAGCGCCACGTCGCGCTGCTCGACGCCCGCGTCCAGCAACGGCTTCTCGACCTTCGCCTCGACATTGCCCACCAGCGCGATGCCGCCGATTTCGCCCTCCGCGCGGAACGGATCCTGTCCTTTCGCGCCGACGATCAGATTGCGTTCGAACTTGCTGTCCGTCGGTGCCGCCGAGCGTTCGGCGTCGGCACCCGCGGCCAAGGTGATGCGCGCGCTGTCGATGATGCTGTTGCCCTCGATCCGTGCGTTCGCGACCTGATGATAGCGATTAATCACCGAATTGGGCACGCCGTTCATCACGCTGATCGCGCTCTTGAACGAGGTGCCCGCAAGCCCTTCGAAATAATTGTCGCGCACGATCTGGTCGCGGTTGATCACGCGAACACCGCCGGTGTCGGCTACACCCTTGCCGAGGAAGATGTTACGCTCGACGAGGTTGCCGTTGCCGTGGCGCAGCACGATGGCGCCCTGCGCCTCGAGCACCAGATTTTCGCGGATGATATTGCCGCCCGACTTGATCGAGACGATCTCGACCTCGCCGCTGGTGCGGTCGAAGATGTTGCGCTCGATGATGCTGTTCGATGCCGAGAGCGACTCCTCGCTGGTGCCGATGCGGATCGTCTCGCCGCCGTTCGAGCCGAGCGGCGGGCGCGGGCCGAAATAATTGTGATCGATGCGGTGCCGGTTATCAAGCGGAGCACCCGCGCGGCGGATCACTGCAAGCGTCACGCCGCTGTTCGTCTTGCCCTCGAAATGCGAATGGTCGACGCGGTTGCCGGTGCCATAGAGCGCGACCCATATGTCCTCGGCACGGCGGTCGGCCTTGCTGAAACCGTCGATCACGACCTCGGTCACGCGCGTGTCGGTTGCGAGCGTCTTTGAATCACGGCGGAAGCTGATCACTTCGGCGGTCGGGCTGGCGCCGTTCTTGAAGACAAGGCCCGAGACGAGCAGATGCCGACCACCGATGCGCAGGTTCGATTGGCCCGTGAGCAGCACCTTGCCTTTGGTCTGCGCCGTCAGCGTGATCGGCTTGGCGGCGCTCCCATGGCCGGTGAAGACAATCTGGAAATCGCGCCATTCGCCGTCGGCGAGGATAATCGTGTCGCCCGGCTGCGCCTTTTTCACCGCTGCCTTATATTGCGCCTGATCGGCAACCAGCAGGTCGCGCGCCAGCGCGGGATGGGCCGCCGAGGCCAGCATCGCTACCGTAAAAAACGCCCTTATCTGCACTGCGCCTCACCCTTTTTATGATTCTTGCTCATTGGACTATACAAGAGGTAGGACAATATCAACCCGATATCGGTATACAAACTGGGTTGACATATTGGTCTGACAAAGCGAGCTTCTCTCCAAACAAGATCAAACAGGGAGAGTGGGATGATTCGGGGCAGCATCGGGCGCGCATCGGGCGCCGGCAAAATGAACCTTGCAGCGGTGCTGCTCGGCACCACGGCACTGGCGATGCTTGGCGGCCCGGCCTTTGCGCAGGACACCGCCGCGCAGGATAGCGCGACAGCGTCCGCGGATGACACGGGTGACGATGCGATTGTCGTGACGGGCATTCGCAGCTCCCTTGCAACCGCGCTGGGCGAAAAGCGCGCCACCGACAATATCGTCGAGGTCATCCAGGCCGAAGACATCGGCAAATTGCCCGACCAGAACCTCGCCGAAGTGCTGGAAAATGTCACCGGGGTTCAGATCACCCGGCAAGCCGGGGTTGGCAACGCGGTGCAGATCCGCGGCACCGACGCGAACCGCACCGAAATCAATGGCGTTTCGACCGTGGGATCGGGCGCCGGCCGCTCGGGGATCAGCTTCGAAGATCTGCCCGCCGCACTGATCGCCTCGGTCGAGGTCACCAAGGTTCCAACCGCGCAGACGATCGAAGGGTCGGTCGGCGGCACGATCAATCTGCGTACGATCCGCCCGCTCGACCTCAAGGATCCGCTGATTGCCGCGCGCGCGCAGATGGAAAACAGCGACCTGTCGAAATCGACCCTGCCGCGCCTCTCCGCCACGCTCGGCAACCGGTGGGACACGGGCATCGGCGAGATCGGCATCGTCGTGAGCGGCAGCTACGCCCGCCAGGATGTCGCGTCGTTCAAGCCGCGCGTTGACCGCGACGCGCTCGTCCTGCCGGGTTCGGGCCCGAGCGCCGAGGCCTTTCCGTTCCTGCGCATCCAGTTCCTCCAGCAGGGGCTCGAGAATTACGAATATGAAACCTACAACGGCAGCGCGGCGCTCGAATGGAAGCCGAACGACGATCTGAAATTCTATTTCGACGCGACGCTGAACAACCAGCGCCGCGGACAGCAAAGCCACCGCGTCCAGATTTCGGGCACCGCGACGCCCTCAGTCGTCGATGCGATGAACAATACCGCGTTCGAAACGGTCGATTTCGGCAGGCTCGACGGCCCGAATGGTCCGATCGACCTCGGCACCGTGCAGGCCGCGGTCGCGGGCACGATCGGGATCGGCGGCACGACCGGAAGCGTGATCGATCCTAACCTGCGCACATCGAGCGACACCGGCGCGCGCGTGACCAAAAGCCGCGTCTTCGATTTCGGAACCGATTGGCAGGCGACCGACAATTTGAAGGTGCGCGCCGAAGTGTCGCTGTCGACCTCCAAATCCGATTTCCCGAACTTCTCGACCACGCTCGACTTCATCAATCCCAATGGCCCGCAGCCGGTGATCGGGCGGAGCATCGACAATGGCGTGCCGATCGAATTCGACCTGCGCGGCGGCACGCTGCAATTCGGCATCGATCAGGCGAGCCCCTTTGCGCCGACGACGGCGCAATTGCTCGACCCCGCGAACTATCAGCTGCAGCAGGTCACGCAGGGCGCCAATTCGACCGACAATGAGGAAAGGGCGGCGCGCCTCGATTTCTCTTACGACACGACCAACCTCAACCCCTTCGTCACATCGCTCGATTTCGGCTATCGCTGGAACCGGACATCGGCCGAGAACAGCGAATTTTCGAACAATGTCAGCCTGACCAACACAACGAGCGCGTGGAACCGGCCGTCGGGCGACCTGTTTTCGGACATTTTGATCCCCGGGCCCAGCAACTTCAACGCCGCCGACGGGCGCCGCCTCTATTTCCCCGACTTCCTGCTGATCGATGGCGGCCTGTCCTTCCGCGACCCGGCGAAGGTGCTGGAATCGCTGAACAAGGCAATCGCGGCGAGCAACGCTGCACGGACGCAGGGGCCCGCTGTCGCTTCGCTCGTCACGCCGACCGAATCGTTCGCGGGCTTCTTCAGCATCAAGGAAACGACAAACGCCGCCTATTTTCAGGCGAATATGGAAGGCGAAATCGCCGGCATGCCGGTGCGCGGCAATGCCGGTTTCCGCTGGCTGCACACCAAGCTGTCGTCGACGGGCAACAATATCGCGAACGGCACGGTGACCGGACAGACGGTCGCGAAGAGCTCGTACAATTTCCTGCTCCCGCGCTTCAGCCTCGTCCTCGAACCCGCCGACAAGCTGCTCGTCCGCGCCGGTATCGCGCGCGACATTCGCCGCCCGAACTTCGACACACTGTCGACGTCCTTTTCCTTCGGCACCGGCGCGAACACGCCGGTCGCGGTGGGCAACCCCGACCTCGTCCCGGAAGCGGTGTGGTCGTTCGACCTTTCGGGCGAATATTATTTCGCGCCGTCGAGCCTGATCAGCATCGGCTTCTTCCACAAGAGCCGCACGAACCTGTTCGCGCAGCGGCAGGAAGATCCGGCGCCCAACCTCGACGCCAACGGCAATCTCAATATCTCGATCGATCCGTCGTGCCCGGGCGGCGGCATCTATAATCCGATCGCCAACCGCAACATCAACAACCCGATCCAAGGGGTCGGCATCTGCGTCCCGCGCAGCTCGACCTTCAACGTTCCTGGAACCACGACGCAGACGGGTATCGAGGTCGCCTTCCAGCACGATCTGTCGGCATGGGAAGACACGCTCGGTTTCGCCTCGGGCTTCGGCTTCATCGGCAATTTCACCTATCAGAAGGCCGGCGGTTCGGCGCGCGAGTATCGCGTGGCCGACGGTCCGCGGACGGTGTTCACGCAGCTCGGGTTTCCGGGTTCGCGCGACCTCATCTCGCTGACCAACCTGTCGAAATATGCTTATAATACCACGCTGTTCTACGACAAATACGGACTGAACGCGCGCCTGCGCTACACGTGGCGCTCGAGCTATGTGTCGAACGATCCCTTCTTTTTCGGGCTGCCATTGATCAACGGCGCACGCGGGCAGCTCAACGCCAGCATCAACTATGACATCACCGATAATATCAACGTCGGGGTCGAGGGCATCAACCTGCTGCGCGGCGACCAGAACCAATATTGCGTGAACGACAAGGCGCTGCTCTGCTTCCAGGGCCTCACCGATCGCCGGATCACGGCCGGGCTCAGCGTGAAGTTCTGATATGCTCCGTACGGACCGGAAGGCATCGCAAGGGCCTCCCGGGTCCGGCGGACGTCAGGCCGTCAAGGCGGCCCTGCCCGCATCGGCATAAGCGCTCTTCATGCGCGCGAAGGTCACGACCTGTCCGGTCATGATGTCGAGTTGCGACGCGATACCCTGATCGGTCAGCATTCCGTCGGGGTCGAAGAGCGGCTGGCTGCTATTCGCCGTGACCGCCATCGGCGTCGGCCAGCCGCGCAGCGCATGGGTGATTGAGCGCAGCGTCGCGAGCGTGCTGCCCGCCGCCTGCCATCCGCCCGCGACCGCGATCAACCCCACTGCGCGGCCATCGAAATAGGGCTGTGCGTCGGAAACGAGATCCTGCGCATAATCGAGCGCATTCTTGACCACGCCCGACACGGTGCCGTGATAGGCGGGCGAGGCGACGATGATACCGTCGGCCTCGCGCAGCGCGGCCATCAGCGCCCGCGCCTTCGAACAACGTTCGCTGCGGTGCGGGGCATACATGGGCAGGTCGATCGCTTCGCCAGCAAACAGCATCGTTTCGGCGCCCAACGCCTCGCAGCGCATCAGGGCGTGGCGGAGCAGACGTTCGGCCGAACCGCCGGCGGTCGCGTTGCCGCCGAGTGCGACGATGCAGGGGCGTGCGGTCATGGCAGTCTCCCTTAGTTGAAGGTCACCTGGCTGCCGCCGCGCAGGAAGGCGATCGCGTTGCGGCGGAGGTGATTGGTGCCGGGGTTGAGGATCGGTTCGGGCGAATATTGCGCGAGATAGACGCGGCGCATGTTCGGGGTCGAATTCGATCCGGTCGCGTGGAGCGCAAGGCTGGAGAAGGCGACGACGCTGCCTGCCGGAACCTCGAGCGTCACGCCCTCGCTGTCGCCGGTGTAGCCGACGAGGTCGTTGCTGCCCGGCTGGCGGATGTGCGGGACGATGCCGCCCCGCGTTTCGGGCGCCTGCGAGAAGGGCAGGATGCGCACGGTGCCGTTCGCGACGGTGGTGTCGTCGAGCGTGCACCAGCAGGTCAGGTACGGCTTGTGATCGACGGGGCCGCCGTTGCCGACGACATAGCCCGAATCCTGATGCCAGCTGAACGGCATGCCTTCGCTCGCGCCCTTCACGACATATTGGTCGTAGAAGAAATAGGCGTCGTCGCCGAGCGTCGCGCGGCAGATGTCGGCCATCGTCTCGCTGAACAGCATCTTGCGCAGATCGGGTTGCTGGCGCTGGCATTCGCCGGCGAAATAGCGCTTGCCCTTGTGGCTGATGCCGTCGACCTCGACGCCGAGGCTGTCGAGGCGCGCGTCTTCGCGGTCGATGACGCGGCCGCATTCCGCGCGCAGCAGGTCGAGCAGCGGGCCTTCGAGGATGCGTTCGAACACCGCATAGCCTTCGGTGGCGAATTGTTCGCGCTGGGCCGAGAAATCCATCTTCACTCTCCCGTATCTTTTCGATCTTCACGCATATCGCAGAGGCCAGTCATCGTATCCAATCGAATTGCATCGCGCGATCATACGTCTATACTATGACCGATGCGAATGAGACAGGTTGAGGCGTTTCGCGCCGTGATGATGAGCGGGGGCATTACCGCCGCCGCGACGATGCTGAATATCAGCCAGCCGTCGGTGAGCCGGCTGATCGCCGATATGGAGCGCGCGGTGGGCTTTAGGCTCTTCGACCGCCGCGGCGCGCGCGTGCACCCGACCGCGCAAGCGCAGGCGCTGTATGAGGCGGTGCGGCGGAGTTATGCGGGGCTCGACCTGCTCGACCAGGCAGCGCGGCGTATCCGCGCGCATCCGGTTGGGACGGTGCGCATCGCGGCGCTCGCGGCGATCGCAATGGCGATCCTGCCCGCGGTGATCGCGCGCTTCCGCATCCTCTATCCCGACATCAAGATCATCGTCGAATCGCTCGGCCAGCGCGCGATCGAGGAGCGCGTCTTTCTGGGTCAGGCCGACCTTGGCGTCGGGGTCGATATGCAGGGGCGCGAAGGCATCAGGTCGACGCCGCTCGCGCGCGCCGAATATGTGTGCATCCTGCCCGCCAACCACCCGCTCGCGGCGCGCGAACGGCTGGAGATCGCCGATCTGGCGGGCGAGGAGTTTGTCGGCCCGATGCACGAGGCCGATGCGCTGTGGACCGGGATCGACACCGCGCTGGAAGAGTCCGGCATCAGCGTATCGCGGCGGCTGGAGACGCAGCATTCGCAGATCTTATACGCCTTCGTCGAAGCCGGGCTGGGCGTGACGATCGCCGAGCCGTTCAGTGCGCCGCGTTTCCACCGCTTGGGCGTCGCGGTCCGCCCGATTTCCCCGCCGGTGTATCTCGATTTCGCGTTGCTTGAGCCCGATATCGGGCCGACGCCCGAGATTGTGGCGTGGCTCAACGCCGATGTGGCGCGTGAAACGGAAGCGTGTCTGGCGCATGTGAAGCGGGTGGTGGCGTCGAGCTAGGCCATCACCTGTTCCAGTGGCAGAAACAATTCCACAACCACCTCATGCGCCGGCACCTCGGGAATGAGGGCGAGCCGGCGCCTGCAATAGATCGGAAATGCGCGCGCTTCCTCGCCACTGGTCGGAAGCCAGTCGCGATAAAGGTAGAGCGCGGCGGGCTCGAGATTGTTCGTGTTGCCGGGATAGCGCAGCACCGCGCAGCGCCCGCCGGGGATCACGCCAGCCTTCATTTGCGGATCGTTCGCTTCGATCGGCGCGTCGGTCGCGACACACAGGTCCATGCTGTAATCGGCCGGGTTGGCCGGACATCTTTCGGAACGAAAGACCATGAAGGTCGGGTTTGCCCCGGGCGCCAAGCCGGCCGCCTTCCCCCAGTCCCTGAAGCGCTGAATAGTGTCGCCGAGCGTCGCCCGGTCGCCGCGATGTTCCATGATCGCCACCGGCGTGGGCGGCACATCGCGGATTGTCACGTCGTCGTCGGTAAAGATAATCTGCATGAGCTTGTTCCTCGCGTTGTCGAGAGGCCCGAAGGCCACAAGCCACGTTCCCAGTCGGGGGATTTCCGGAACGACAAAGGCGACTGCCCCAACCGTCGCCGGAAGGCGCGGGCGAAGGCATCTGGTGCATCATAACCGGCGTCCATCGCTATGTCGGTGACGCTTGACGCGTCGCGACCGGCAAGCTGGTGCGAAGCGCGCCGCATACGGGCAAGCTGGATGTAGCGATTCACCGACAACTCGAAGGTCGCCGTAAATTGCCGGTGAAAGTGAAACTTGGAAAAAGCCGCAATGCCGGCCACCGTGTCCAGGTCGAGATCACCGTCGAGATGCTGGTCGATATAGTCCAGCACCCGCTGCATCCGGTTATGATAGTTTCGAAGCGCCGCCTTCATAAATCCATTCTCCGTGGCTGCACCAGCTAGTCGCTCCGAGCCGTCACATGCTCGACCAATCTTGCTATTCGCAATCGATCAACGGGAAATTCGGCTGACCCGCCCGCCAACGGGCATCGAAGCCTGTGCATGTCCGCTATGGCGTGGTGAGCGGATGTTGCTCGATTTCTTCCGTCATCCCGGACTTGATCCGGGATCCCGCTTTTTTTGACGCATCGCCGGCGTTCAAGATCAAGCTGGACCCCGGATCAAGTCCGGGGTGACGATAAAAGGGCGCATTTGATTTTTCCCAACGCCGGCCACTTAAAAGCCATAGCATTTGGACATAATCTACCGACATTTCTCGATTAGACTGCAATGATTTTGACGCGCATCCCTGGGGCGGCTGATGGGCATGGCGCCTTTCAGCCGATTCGAGGCCGCGCGCGACAAAGGTTCGCGGCCCGATGTCGAAGCGGACGCACGATCCGCGATGACAAGGGAAGGGTTGCCGATGACAGGGCCGACACCAGATCAGAGCGCAGCAGTCTGCGCCTTACGCTGTCCCGCAAGCCATAGCATTCGGACATGGCATCGCGACATTTCTCTATTGGACCACAAAAATAATTGCGCGCATGGGTCGGCTCGTAATTGTCAATTGAATTGATTGACATACCGGACGGCAGCGCATCAAGGGAGGATCTGAATATGGTTTCGTCGAAAGCCAAAGCCTATCTGACAATCACGACGGCCTTGGGAATGGCGCTGATCGCCGCCCCCGCCCACGCGCAGGAGGCCGCCGCGCAGGCCCCGGCCGAAGCCGATGCACCCTTCGCATCGACCGACATCATCGTCACCGCGCAGAAGCGCGAACAGAATTTGCAGGATGTGCCGGTCGCGATCTCGGTCGTGTCGGGGGCGCAACTCGAACGCTCGAACGTCAATTCGGCCGAACAATTGTTCCAGCGCGTGCCCACGCTGACCTTCCGCAAGGGCAATACGAACAAGGATTCGGCGCTGTCGATCCGCGGTGTCGGCACGATCAGCTTCTCGTCGGGGGTCGAGCCGTCGGTGTCGACGGTGATCGACGGCGTCGTCTATGCGCGCACCGGCCAGCAGACGTCGGACTTCCTCGACGTCGAGCGCATCGAAGTGCTGCGCGGCCCGCAGGGCAGCCTGTTCGGCAAGAATGCCAGCGCCGGCGTGATCAACATCGTGTCGCGCGAGCCCGGCAACGAGCTGGGCGGTTATGTCGACGCGGCCTGGTACGAGGGCAATGAATATCGCATCCGCGGCAGCGTCGGCGGTCCGCTGGGCGACGGCCTTCGCGCCTCGCTCACCGGTTTCTGGTCGCAATATGACGGCAACGCCCGCAACGTGTTCAACAACCGCAAGGTCAATGGATACGAACATTGGGGCGTGCGCGGCAAGCTGATCGCCGAGCCGACCGACAATCTGAAGATCACGCTGATCGCCGATTATTCGAAGAACAGCGACAATGGTTTTGCCGACAGCATCGGCACCGTCTTCCCCTCGGCGTTCAACAACGCGGTGTTCATCCCGAGCCTCGCGCCGCTGGTGCTCGACGGCAAGAACAAGGATATCGACAACGACCTCGATCCGTACACCAAGGACAAGAACAGCGGCGTTTCGGGGCAGATCGACCTCGACCTCGGCGGGGTTACGCTGACCTCGATCACCGCGTATCGCCACTGGTATAATTTCCAGCAGCGCGACGGCGATTTCCGGTCGGACGCGCCGCGCTATGTCAACACCGGCACCGCGGCGGGGGATGTGCGTTCGCACGACCGCGGCGACCTGAAGTTCGACCAGTTCACACAGGAGTTGCGCATCGCGTCGGCGAATCCGCAATTTTTCGAATATGTTGCGGGGCTCTATTATTACCACACGAAGGAAGTCGATTTCTTCAACCGCACGGTGACGAGCTGCACCGCATCGACGCTGCCGACGGTGGGCGGGCTGACGCCGTGCGCGGCGGGGTCGTCGACCTTTGTCACCAACGAAGGCAATGCCGATTTCACGACCAAGCTGACGAGCTATTCGGCCTTCGGTCAGGGCACGCTCAACTTCACCGACGCATTCCGCGGCATCCTCGGGCTGCGTTATACCGAGGACAAGGTCAGCTATGACTTCGCGCGCCGGTCGACCTCGCTCGCGGCCTTCTCCGGCGTGAACCCGGCGTTCGCTTCGGCGGGGTCGATCAAGGACAACGGCTGGTCGGGCAATGCCGGCCTGCAGTACGACGTGACCGACGACGTCGTCGCCTATACGACGTATACGCGCGGCTATAAGGGGCCGGCGCTCAACGTATTTTTCAACATGCTGGCGCGCGACACCGGCCGCATCGATCCCGAAAAGTCGGACGCCTATGAAGTCGGCCTGAAGACCCGACTGTTCGATCGCCGCCTGACGCTGAACCTCGCGGGCTTCTATGCCAAGTACGACAATTATCAGGCGAACTTCCTCGACATCGTCGCGGGGCAGGTCGTCACGCGCCTGACCAATGCGGGCACGGTGTCGACGCGCGGCATCGAGATGGATTTCAACGCCGCGATCACCGACGATTTCTCGCTGTCGGGCGGGTTCAACTACACCGACGCGCATATCAACGAGTTCATCTGCCCGCCGGGCGCCGCGGTGACCTGCGCCGCCGCGATCAACGGCAAGCCTTTGCCCTTTGCGCCGAAGTATAAGGGCACGGTGACGATGGACTGGCGCCTGCCGCTCAATATCGACGGGTTCAACGTCGATCTGAACAGCTCGCTTGTCTATCAGAGCCGCACGCAGTTCGACATCAACCAGAACCCCAATGCGTTCCAGAGTGCCTATGCGATCTGGGATGCCGGGATCAAGGTGAGCACCGACGACGACAAATACAGCCTGTCGTTCATCGCCAAGAACCTGACCGACAAGCAGTTCGTGATCCAGCGCATCCCGAACGGGACGAGCTTCATGCGCCAGATCACGCCGCGTGATGCCGAGCGTTATTTCGGGGTGACCGCGCGGATGAATTTCTGACGGTAAATCCTCCCTGTCGCGTAGCGATGGGGAGGTGGCAGCGGCGAAGCCGCTGACGGAGGGGTTCTGGCGCTAACGTCGCGGCCCCTCCACCACGCCCTGCGGGCGCGGTCCCCCTCCCCATCGCTTCGCGACAGGGAGGATTGTATGGCTAGTGCGAAAGGATCTCCCCATGGCGCTCGATGCGCTCGACACCGGCTTTGCACTCCGCCTCGGCGGGCAGACGATCCTGACGCATAGTGCAGGGTCACCCTGTTTTTTCGTCGGACGCGGTGTGCCGCATGTTCATTCGAAACTCGGCCATTTCGATGTGGCGCAGGAGGTGATCGAGCGGATCGCGCTGGGGCATGTCGAGACCGATGGCGATATGGTGCGCTTTGCCGAAAGCGTGGGCGCGCGCTGGCTGCTCGAAGCGAAGGTTTCGGGTGACGGCGACGATGCGGTGATCGCGCTGAAGGCGCTCGACCCGGCACTCAACCGGTTGTGGCTGCGCGTGCCCGCCGAGGCCGGCGAGCATGTGTGGGGGGGCGGCGAGCAATTCTCCTACTTCGACCTCAGGGGCCGGCATTTCCCGCTCTGGTCGAGCGAGCCCGGCGTCGGGCGCGATCCAGCCTCGCCTTTGTTCCAGCAGGTCGAGGCGCATCGCAAGGGTGGCGGCGGCAGCTATGCCCACACCAACTATCCGCAGCCGACCTTTATCAGCTCGCGGCGTTATGCGCTGCATGTCGACAGCTTTGCCTATGCGGCGTTCGATTTCCGCGATGACGATTTTCACGAGGTCGAGGTGTGGGAAATTCCCGCAAGGATCGAGCTGTGGGCGCGGCCGCGTTTTGCCGGGCTGGTGTCGGCACTGGCAGAGCGTTTCGGGCGCCAGCCGCCGCTGCCCGAATGGCTGCTGAAGGGTGCGGTGATCGGGCTGAAGGATGGCGACAACAGTTTTGCGCGATTGAAGGCTTACGAGGATGCCGGGGTCGCGGTGTCGGGGCTGTGGTGCGAGGATTGGGTCGGGCTGCGTATCACCAGCTTTGGCAATCGGCTGTTCTGGGACTGGCAGTGGAACGCCGACCGCTATCCTGAGCTGCCCGCGCGGATCGCCGAACTGAAGGAACGCGGCATTCGTTTCCTCGGCTATGTGAACCCTTATCTCGCGGTCGACGGGCCGCTTTATGCCGAGGCGGCGGCGCAGGGGTTCATGGTGATGCATCCTGAGAAGGACGAGCCCTATGTGATCGACTTCGGCGAGTTCGATTGCGGGCATGTCGACTTCACCAATCCCGCTGCGGCGGAATGGTTCGCCGACACGATCATCGGCGAGAAGATGATCGATTTCGGGCTGTCGGGCTGGATGGCCGATTTCGGCGAATATCTGCCGGTCGACGTGCGGCTGGCGAATGGCGAGAGCGGGATGACCGCGCATAATCGCTGGCCGGCGCTGTGGGGCGAGGTCAATGCCAAGGGCATCGCGGGGCGCGGGCAGACGGGCGAGATGATGGTGTTCATGCGCTCGGGCGGGGCCGGCGTGCAGGGCCATTGCCCGATGCTGTGGGCGGGCGATCAGGCGGTCGATTTTTCGCGGCACGACGGGATCGGCACGGTGATCTGCGCGGCACTGTCGGCGGGGATGCTGGGCAACGCGCATCATCACAGCGACTGCGGCGGTTACACGAGCCTGTTCGACACCACGCGCGATACCGAACTCGCGATGCGCTGGGCCGAGATGTCGGCGTTTACGTCGATGATGCGCACACATGAGGGCAACCGGCCGCGGCAGAATGTGCAATATGACGACGATCCCGAGTTGCTCGCACATTTTGCGAAGATGACGCGGATTTACGCGCATCTGGCGCCCTATTTGCGGCGGCTGTCGCACGAGGCGTCGGAGACGGGGTTGCCGGTGCAGCGGCCGCTATTCCTGCATTTCGAGGAGGATCCGCAGACCTATGCGATCCAGACCGCTTATCTGCTCGGACCCGATCTGCTCGTCGCGCCGGTGATCGCGGCGGGGAAGAGCGAGTGGACGACCTATCTGCCCGCCGGCGCCGAGTGGGTGCACGTCTGGTCGGGGCAGACTTACGCAGGCGGTAGCGATGTAACGGTGGCGGCGCCGTTCGGCGAGCCGCCGGTATTTTACCGCGCGGGGTCGGCGGATGCGGCATTGTTTGGCGGGATCGTCGCCGCGTGACCGGCACCGCGCTCGATGCGCGGCGGCGCGCGGAGGTTTTCGCTGAGCTGGAAGCCCGGACGTTCGACCTCGCGGTGATCGGCGGCGGAATTACCGGCGCGGGGATCGCGCGCGATGCGGCGATGCGCGGGCTGTCGGTCGCGCTGGTCGAGGCGCGCGATTATGCGAGCGGGACGAGCAGCCGGTCGTCGAAGATGATCCATGGCGGCCTCCGCTATCTGGCGCAGGGCGACATCGCGCTGGTCAAGGAAGCGGCGTCGGAGCGGCAGATCTTGCGGCGGATCGCGCCGCACCTGACGCGACTCTCGCCCTTTCTGATCCCGACGACGAACATGGCGATGACCGCGAAGCTGCGCACGGGCCTCTGGACCTTCGAGAAATTGGGCGGGGTGCCCGAGGCCGAAAAGCATGAGGTGATCGGGCTGGCCGAGTTGCAACGGCGCGAGCCGTTGATGCGGACCGACAGACTGAATGGCGCGGTGCTGTATCCCGAATTCCTGACCGACGATGCGCGGCTGGTGCTCGCCAATGTGCGGAGCGCGCAGGGCTCGGGTGCAGTTGTCGTGAACCATGCGGCGGCTTCGGAACTGACGGGCGACGGGCTGGTGGCGACGTCGACGCTGGATGACAATCTGGGCGCGCGGATCAAGGCGAAGCTGGTGGTGAACGCAGCGGGCGCGTGGGTCGACAAGGTGCGCGGGCTGGAGGCGGGCGAAAGCGACATGCGCATGTCGCTGAGCCGCGGTATCCACCTCGTGCTGCCGCGCGAGCGGCTGCCGATCAATTCGACGCTGATCATCCGCGCGCCCGACAAGCGCAGCATCTTTGCGGTGCCGCGCGGGGCGTTCACCTATGTCGGCACGACCGACGTGTTCCACGACGGCGCCGATTACTGGCCCGCGCCGACGCGCGAGGACATCGACTATCTGCTGCGCGCGACCGAGGCGGCGCTGAGCATCGATCCGATCCGCGATACCGAGATCGTGTCTTTGTGGTCGGGGGTGCGGCCGCTGATCGCGCAGCCGGGGAAGAAGGCGAACGAGGTGTCGCGCAAGGACGAGATATGGACTTCGCCGGGCGGGCTGGTGTCGATCGCGGGCGGGAAGCTCAGCGCCTATCGCGCGATGGCGGAGCGGGTGGTCGATCTGGTCGTCGAGCGGCTGGGCGCCACCGCCCTGCCCTGTTCGACCGCCAATATGCCGTTGCCGGGCGGGTCGCGCGGGGTGCAGCTGGACGGGCTCGATCCGCTGGCCGCCGAGCGGCTGGCGGGGCTTTATGGCGACGAGGCGAACGAGATATTGATCGCGGGCGGCGATGTCGCTGCCGAGGCGGTGCGCGCGGTGACGCATGAGGGCGCCGCCACCCTCGAAGATTATTGGGTGCGGCGGAGCGCGCGCGCCTGGTTCGACCATGGCGCGGGCCTCGCCGCGCTGGCGCCCGCCGCCGGGGCGATGGGCGCGTTGCTCGGCTGGGATGACGCCATGAAGGCAGCGCAGATCGCGCATTGCCGCCGGATTAACGATGAGAGCCGCAGGCTTTTGGGAGAGTGAAATGAATATTGCCGAAGCCTTGGCGAGCGCCATCGGCGCCGACCGCGTCGCGAGCGATGCGGAGGCGCTCAACGCGCGGCGTTACGACCAGTGGGCGGTCAAGCATCTGCGCGACTGGCGCGGTGAAGCAGTGCCCGCACCGGGCTGCGTCGTGCGGCCGCAGTCGGTCGAGGATGTGCAGAAGGTCGTGCGCCTCGCCGCCGAGAAACGCGTGCCGCTGATCCCCTTTGGCTTTGGCAGCGGGGTGTGCGGCGGGATCGAGCCGACGCCGGATGCGATCCTGCTCGACATGAGCGCCATGAACCGCGTGCGCTATATCGACAGCGACGATCTGCTGGCCAGCTTCGATGCGGGCCTCAACGGTATGGAGGCCGAGGAGGCGGTCGCGGCGCACGGGCTGACGATCGGGCACTGGCCGCAGTCGATCGCGATCAGCAGCGTCGGCGGCTGGGTGGCGACGCGCGCGTCGGGACAGTTTTCGACCGCTTATGGCAATATCGAGGACATCATCCATTCGATCGAGGCGGTGCTGCCGAACGGCGAACTGGTGACGCTCGGAAAGGCGGTGCGCGCCGCAGCCGGACCCGACCTCCGCCACCTGTTGATGGGTGCCGAGGGGACGATGGGCGTCATCACCGGGGTGACTTTCTCGCTGCGTGCGAAAGCGCCGCACCGCGATTACAGCATCTTCTACGCCGACGATATGCGCGCCGGGTTCGAGGCGCAGCGGCGGATCGTGCGTGCCGATTGGCGCCCGCCGGTGATGCGTCAATATGACGGGCGCGAGGTGCGGCGGCTGTTCCGCGACTATGAGCGCGACGGCAAGGCGATGCTGCTGATGGTGCATGAGGGGCCGAAGGCGCGTGTCGATGCCGAACTCGCAGCGATGCACGAGATTTGCGGGGCGGCCGGTCTTGAGGCTGGCGACCCGAACGCGGCGAAGCAGTGGATCGAGCGGCGCAACCATGTGCCGAGCTGGCGCGACATGTTCGAGCGCGGCTATGTCGCCGACACGGTCGAGATTTCGGGGCGCTGGAGCGAGATCGGCGCAATCTATGACGCCAGCATCGCAGCGCTCAACGAAATTCCCGGCGTAATCAACGCGTCGGCGCACAGCAGCCACGTGTACCGGTCGGGGATCAACCTCTATTTCAGCTTTGCCGCGACGTTCGAGGACAGCGCGAAGATGGAACCCGCCTATTTCGCCGGCTGGCGCGCGATCATGGAAGCGACCGCCAAGCATGGCGGCGGGGTCGCGCACCATCATGGCGCGGGACGCCTGCGCAAGCCGTATCTGCACCATGATCTGGGCGAGAGCGGCGTCGCGTTGCTACGGCGGTTGAAGAATTGTCTCGACCCCGAGGGGATCATGAATCCGGGCAATCTGATACCCGATGCCTGAGCTTTTGCTCGCACTCGATGCGGGCACGACGGGCGCCCGCGCCATGCTGGTTAATCCGGCGGGCGCGGTGCTGGGCGTCGACAAACGGGCGATCGCGAGCCACTTTCCTGCCCCCGGCTTCGTCGAACAGGATGCCGCCGAGGTTTGGGATATCTGCCGTGCGGTGATCGACGGCGCGCTAGCCGCGGCGGGGCGCAGCATATCCGATGTTGCTGCGTTCGGGGTGACGACGCAGCGGGCAAGCATTGTGTTGTGGGACCGGGCGACGGGCGAGCCGGTGGCGCCGATGCTCGTGTGGAGCGACTTGCGCGGGATGGACGAGTATAAGGCACTGCGCGCGGCAGGCTTTACCAGTTGGCCGCAAGTGCCGTCGGCGAAGCTGCCCGCGGCGATTGCGCTGTCGGGGCGCGATCCCAAAGATCTGCAATGGGGCACGCTCGACAGCTGGCTGACCTACAGACTGAGCGGCGCACATGTCACCGATGCCTCGGCGGCGTGGCTGACGGGCTATTATGATTATGCAAACGGCAGCGGGTGGGATGCGGCGTTGCTCGCGCACCAGAAGCTGCCCCTGACGATGTTTCCGGCGCAGGTCGATAGCTGGGGTGCGATAGCGGAGAGCGATCCCGCGGTGATCGGCGCGCAGGTGCCGATCACCGCGCTGATCGCCGATCAGGAAGCCGCGATGGTCGCGCATGGCGCGCTGGAGCGCGGCGACTGGAAGGCGACCTATGGCACGTCGGGCGTGCTGATGGCGGGGACCGGCGATGCGCCCGAGACGATCCACAACAGCATGCCCGCCGAAGCGCTCGCCTTTGCGGGCGGGAGGGCGCGCTTCTGCGTCGAGGGCATGGTGATCACCACCGGATCGATGATCGAGTGGCTGTGCGGCGGGCTCGGCCTGTTCGCGTCGCCCGCGGCGATGGAAGCGGCGGCGGCTTCGGTCGCCGATGCGGGCAAGGTCGTGGTGCGGCCGTCGCTCGCCGGGATGGGCGCGCCGCATGGGCTATTCGAGACGCGCGGGCTGATCGCGGGGCTGAGCTTTGCCGACGGGCCGGGGCAGGTCGCGCGCGCGGCGTTGCAGGGTATCGCATTCCGCTTTCGCGAGATCGCCGATGTGATTGCCGACGCCTTACCGGTCCCGGAGGCGCTGCCCGTCGCGGGCGGGCTGTCGGCGAGCGATACGCTGATGCAGTTGCAGGCCGACGCGCTGCAGCGACCGGTGCGGCGCCATGCGGTACGCGAAGCGAGTGCCTATGGCGCTGCGCTGGCGGCGGGGATGGGCGCGGGACTGTTCGGCGAGAGCGATCTCAAGCGGCTGGCGCGATACGATGCCGAGTTTCTGCCGAAGGTCGGGCGCGCTGAGGCCGATGCGGCGTTTGCGCGCTGGCGGGATGCGGTGGCGGTGTGATGCCTGCCCTTCCCTGTGCCCCTGCGAAGGCAGGGGCCCATCACCTGAGCTATCATCCCTCCGGCAACGTCGGCTTGGCAACGAAAGATTCGGTGATGGGCCCCTGCCTTCGCAGGGGCACGGTAGTATTGAAGTTAGGAACCGCTCACCTCGCTCCACAGCCCCCGCACGATGTCGCGCATGCGCTGCGCCTCGTCCCAGCGGTTCGTCAGTTCGCGGCCGTCGGGCGCGGTGATCGCGTAAGGTGGAGGCCCGAGTTCGCACATGAAGGTCAGCGCGTCGTCGCTCCGCGCCTGTTCGAGCCAGAGTTCGAAGCCGCGGCGCCACCATGCGATATGCTGGTCGCGCCAGCCCGCGTGCTGCGGCGCATCGAGCGCGACCTGTACCTGATGCGTCGTCGAGACGCGGCCGTGGAAATTATGGCTCCCCTGCAAGATCGTCTCGATCGCCGCGAGCTGGTCGCCCGAAAGCGGCAGTTCCATCTCGCCGGCGACGGGATAGTGCGACAGGTCGGCGGTAAGCGGCAGGCCGGGGCGTTCCTCGATCAATTGCAGCGTGAAGAGCAAATCGTTGGTGAGACGGCCGCGGTGGGTTTCGAACCACACCGGGAGCGGCGCGTCCTTCGCGACCGCGACAAGAGCATCGATCAGGCGCAGCGCGGCGCGGAAGTCGGCGGTCGGGCCGGCGATCTGGACGTTGAGATGGTGTGCGCCGAGGCGGTGGGCTTCGCCGATCCAGTGCGCGAGCTGGCCCGCGTCATGGACGAGAACCTGCCCTTCCCACGCGAGACCGAGCGGGTTCATCACGCGCGCGACACCGTCGGCGCGCGTGGTGCGCGCGAGGTTGACGCCGACACCGTCGAAGCCCGCGGCGACGACCTCGGCCAGCGCTTCGTCGAGGCGGTTTTCGATGTCGAAACCGGGGCATTTGTCGAGGCCCCAGACCGATTGAAGAACGAGCAATTCGGGCAACGGTTTTCCTTTCAGACAACGCTGTCATATCGCGTCGGTGGCGGGAGTCAAATCAAACCCGTCGCCCCCGCGAAGGCGGGGGCCGTCGGAGGCCTTGCCCAGCATTGCTGCATAAACCGACAGCGGCCCCCGCCTTCGCGGGGGCGACGAAAAAAGAAAAGATCGTGAGAGGATGAGATGAAAACCGAAGCCCCCGCCCCGCCCGTCATTGCGCCGGTGTCCCCGGCGTATCGCCGCTATGCGCTGACGGTGCTGCTGATCATCTATATCCTCAACTTCCTCGACCGACAGATCGTCTCGATCCTCGCCGAGCCGATCAAGAATGAGCTGCATCTGGCCGATTGGCAGCTGGGGGTGATGACGGGGCTCGCCTTCGCGCTTTTCTATACCGTGCTCGGGATTCCGATCGCGCGCTTTGCCGAGACGGGCGACCGGCCACGGATCATCGCGGTGGCGGCGGGGTTGTGGAGCGTGTTCACCGTCGCGTGCGGCTTTGCGCAGAATTTCGTGCAGCTGGTGCTGTGCCGGATCGGGGTCGGGATTGGCGAGGCGGGGTGCACGCCGCCCGCGCATTCGCTGATCACCGATTATACGCCGAAGGAGAAGCGCGCGTCGGCGCTCGCCTTCTATTCACTCGGCATCCCGCTCGGCGGGCTGCTCGGGCTCGCGTTGGGCGGTCTGATCGCCGATGCATACGGCTGGCGGACGGCGTTCCTGTTTGCGGGGGCGCCGGGGGTGCTGATGGCGCTGATCGCGTGGACGACGCTGAAGGAACCGCGGCGGCAGATGCACGGCGATCTCGCGGCGCTCAAGGCGGCGCGGCCCGACTTCAAGACCGCGATGGCCGAAATCCGCGGCAAGCGCACCTTCTGGCTGATCGCCTTTGCCGCCGCAATCAAGGCGTTCATCGGCTATGGCGCCGCAGCCTTCCTCGCGCCCTTCTTTTTTCGCAACCACGCCGAGGAGCTGACCGTGATCGCGAGCGATTTCGGGCTGGGGCTGACGGGATTTCTGGGCGTTGCGCTCGGCATCGTGCTCGGGCTGACAGGCGCGCTCGGCACCTGGATGGGCGGGCAGCTGGCCGACAAATATGGCGCGCGCGACCTGCGCGCTTATGTGGCGATCCCGGCGGTTTCGACCTTCCTCGGCATCCCTTTCTACATCGCGGGGCTGATGGCCGATTCGGCGGTGTTCGCGCTGATCATGTTCGCCTTTCCGCCGGTGCTCAACACGCTCTGGTACGGGCCGGGCTTCGCCGCCGTGCAGGGGCTGGTGCGGCCGCAGACGCGCGCGACGGCGTCAGCGGTGCTGCTGTTCATCATCAACCTGCTCGGGCTTGGGCTCGGCCCGCTCGGGGTGGGTGTGGTCAGCGATTTCCTCTCGGGCCCGATGGGGCTAGGGTCGGCGGAAGGCGTGCGCTGGTCGTTGATGATCTTCATCCTGTTCGGCGCGCTCGCCTCGGCGTTGTTCTGGATGGCGCGGAGTTCTATCCGCGAGGAGATGGTGAGTTGAGTATCGCGAGTATCGCCCTGCCCCGCATCTTTCGCATCGGCGGCGGGGCGTCGAAGCAATTGCCCGACGTGCTCGGCGCGCTGGGGCTGGCGCGGCCGTTGATCGTGACCGACGGCTGGCTGGTGAGCAGCGGGCGGGTTGCCGAACTGGTCGATGGACTGACGGCGGCGGGGATCGCGGCCCGGGTGTTCGCCGATACGGTGCCCGATCCGACGGTCGCGTCGGTCGATGCGGGCGTGGCGTATCTGCTCGAGGGCGATCACGACTGCGTCGTCGGTTTCGGCGGCGGCAGTCCGCTCGACAGCGCGAAGGCGATTGCGCTGCTCGGGCGGTTCGGCGGGGCGATGGCCGATTACAAGGCGCCGCATGTGCAGGATGCGCCGGGGTTGCCGGTGATCGCGATCCCGACGACCGCGGGCACGGGGTCGGAGGCGACGCGCTTCACGATCATCACCGACGAGGCGACCGACGAGAAGATGCTGTGCCCGGGGCTCGCCTATCTGCCGGTTGCGGCGCTCGTCGATTATGAGCTGACCTTTACCAAGCCGGTGCGGTTGACTGCCGATACCGGGATTGATTCGCTGACGCACGCGATCGAGGCCTATGTGTCGAAGCGCGCCAACCCGTTCAGCGACGGCATGGCGCTGCTCGCGATGCGCGCGATCGCGCCGAACCTGCGGCGCGTGTGCAGCGACCCGATGGATGCCGCGGCGCGCGAGGCGATGATGCTGGGCGCGACACAAGCGGGGATCGCCTTTTCGAACAGCTCGGTCGCGCTGGTCCACGGGATGAGCCGGCCGATCGGCGCGCATTTCCATGTGCCGCACGGATTGTCGAACGCGATGCTGCTGCCCGCGGTGACCGCCTGGTCGGCGCCCGCGGCGCTGCATCGCTATGCCGATTGCGCGCGCGCGATGGGGGTGGCGGACGAAGCCGAGGGTGACCAGTCGGCGGTGGCGCGGTTACTCGACGAGCTTGCGGCATTGAACCGCGAGCTCGAGGTGCCGGGACCGGCGGCGTGGGGCATCGACGCGGCGCGCTGGGACGCGCTGGTCCCGACGATGTGCGCGCAGGCGGCGGCGTCGGGGTCGCCGGCGAACAATCCGCGCGTGCCCGATGCGGAGGAGATGGCGACGCTTTATGCGCAGGTTTGGGCTGGATAAAATCTTTTGTTCATCGACAGGTAAGGCGAACGCTGCTTAAGCGCGCTCGCCCCGCCTCCTTCTCTCCTACGTCTCAAACGTGGAGGCGGGGTATCCTTTCAGATCAGAGCACCAGCGGCCCGTGCGTCATCTTCGGCAGCACATGGCGCGCGAAGAGATCGGCTTCGGCGGCGTGCGGGTATCCCGAGAGGATGAACGCTTCGATGCCCATGTCCTGATAGCGGTTCAGCTTTGCGAGAACCTGATCGGGGTCGCCGACGATCGCGGCGCCGCAGCCCGAGCGGGCGCGGCCGACGCCGGTCCACAGATTGTCCTCGACATAGCCGTCGTCGGAGGCGGCCTCGCGCAAGGCGACCTGCGCGTTGACGCCGAACGACTGCGAGTCGAGTGACTTGGCCTTGATCTCGGCGCCCTTCGCGGCGTCGAGTTTCGAGAGCAGGCGGTCGGCGGCGGTGCGCGCTTCGGCCTCGGTGTCGCGCACGATCATGTGCGCGCGGTAGCCGAATTTGAGGGTGCGACCGTAGGCGGCGGCGCGCTGCGTCATGTCGGCGATGATCTCCTTCACCACCTCTTCACGGTCGGGCCACATCAGGAAGACGTCGCAACCCTTCGCGGCGGCATCGCGGGCAGCGGGCGAGAGGCCGCCGAAATAGAGCGGCGGCGCCTTGCCTGAGACGGTGCCGACGCGCGCCGGTGCGACCTGCAGCTTCCAGAACTCGCCGTCATGGTCGAGTGCCTCGCCGTTGAGCAGGGTCTTGAGGATATGCATCGCCTCGACCGTGCGGCGGTAACGCGGTTCGGAGTCCATCGTCTCGCCGGGCATGTCGGACGAGATGATGTTGACCGTCAGGCGGCCGCCGAGGATCTGGTCGATCGTCGCGATCTGGCGCGCGAGTTGCGGCGGCCAGCTTTCGCCGATGCGCACCGCCATCAGGAGGCGGATGTTCTTGACCATCGTCGCGACCGCGGCAGCGAAGGCGGTGGTGTCGATGCCAAGCGCATAGCCCGAGGGGAGCAGGATATTATCGAACCCTTGAGCGTCCGCCTGCATCACGATGTCGCGGCAATGTTCCCAGCTCGATTTGAGCATCGGGTCGGGAACGCCGAGGAATTCATAGTCGTCGTCGCAGAGCGCCGAAAACCAGCTGACTTCGCAACTGCGGTCGGTCATGGCAGATTCTCCCCCATCGATGTTTGCAGCACCGCGTACCATTCGGCGCGCGTCCAGCGCGGGGCGAAGGCCTGCGGAATTTCCTTGATGCGTTCGACATTCTGCGTGCCGACGATCGGGATCGGGCGCGCGGGATGCGCCATCACCCAGCTATAGGTCGCCGCGGCGCGCGACACGCCATATTCGGCCGCCTTCGCGTCGAGCAGTCCGGCGACTGCGCGCGTGCGCTCGTCGGCCGGATCGCCGAGCCGGCCGCCGCCGAGCGGCGACCAGGCGAGGAAGCCCATGCCCTCGGCCATCGACTGGTCGAAGATGCCGTCGAAGAGCGGCGCGAGGTGGAGCGGCGAAAATTCGCTCTGATGGCTGACCACCGGGACGGGGAGGAATTTGGCGAGCGCCGCGGTCTGGGCAGGCGTGAAGTTCGAGACGCCGATCGCGCCGATCTTGCCCGCGCGAAACGCCTCCTCGAGCGTGCGCGCGATTTCCTGCGGGTGGGTGAGCAGGTCGGGACGGTGGATCTGCCACAGCTCTACATGATCGGTGCGCAGGCGTTTCAGCGAGATGTCGATGGCCGAGGTCAAATAGGGCGCGCTGCTGTCATAGGGTACGCCGAGGATGATCCCGCCCTTGGTCGCGAGCACCATTTTGTCGCGGAGGCCGGGGGCTTCGGCGAAAACGTCGCCAAGCAAAGCCTCGGCCGAGCCGAAACCGCCGGGAGTATCGCAGCCGTAGATATCGGCGGTGTCGAACAGGGTGACGCCGGCTTCGAACGCAGCATCGATGCGCGCGCGAGCAGTCGCGACGTCGACGCCGGCGAAGCGCCACATGCCCCATGCGATGGGTGAAACCTCATGACCGGCGAGAGTCACATTGGCGGGAGCGGGAAGAAAATCTGACATCGCTGTCATATACTCCATAAGTCGGGACGAGGGAAGCGGGTTTCGTATGCGTGCGAGCTAATCTCTTTCTTTCGTCATCCCCGCGAAAGCGGGGACCCAGAGCGTGCGTCGGCTTACTCCACACTGGGTTCCCGCTTTCGCGGGAATGACGAGGAAATTATTCAATGCGCCAGCACCTGCACCTCGCCATCCCGCTCCTCATCCACCGCGACGATGCGCGGCAGGATGAGGTGGATCGCGGCGAGCGCGACGAGATAGGTGACGGCGCAGACGAGGAACATCGGCAGATAGCCGCGCCCCGTGTCGAGCGACCAGCCCGCGAATTCGATCATCGCCATGCCCGAGAGGTTCCCGGCAAAGGCGCCGATGCCGATCGCCGAGCCGACGATGCGCGCGGGAAAGACGTCGGTGGTGAGGCCGAAGAGATTGGTCGAGAAACCCTGGTGTGCGAAGAGCGCAAGGCCGAGGATCATCGCGGCGGTCCATGCACTGTCGACGCCGACGAGCAAGGGCACGGGCAGGATGAGCAGCGCGTAGATGAGCATCGTCGTCTTGCGCGCCGCGTTTACGGTCCAGCCGCGGCGACCCATCAGGTACGACGGGAGATACCCGCCGGTGATGCCGCCGAGCGCCGCCATGAAATAGACGAAGGCGACGGGGAGCCCGAGCGTGCCCTGCGTCAGCCCGAAGACGCGGTGGAACAAGTCGGGCATGAAGAAGAGCAGGAACCACCACACCTGATCGGTGAGAGCCTTGCCGAGGATGACGGCCCATTGGCGGCGGTCGCGCAGCAGGCTGCTCCACGCGATCTTTGGCGCCGCGGCGTCGCGCGCGGCGTTCGGCTGTTCGGGAATGCGCACCATCAGCCAGACCACGACCCAGACGAGGCCGAGCCCGCCCGCGATCAGGAAGGTCGCCTGCCAGCCCCACATCAGCGCCATCAGCGGGATCAGCAAAGGCGTCAGGATCGCGCCGACGTTGGGTGCGATGCCGCCGAGCCCGAGGACGAAACTGCGTTCTTTCGCGTTAAAGTAAGTCGCGGCGGTCTTCACCGCGGCGGGGGTGCCGATCGATTCGGCGGCGCCGAGGACGGCACGCGAGGCGACGAAGCCCGAAACGGTCGAGGCGAAGGCGTGCGCCATGCCCGCGAGACTCCACACGCCGACGCCGATCGCGAAGCCCCAGCGGAGGCCAACCTTGTCGATGAACCAGCCGGTGCCGAGGAAGGCGAGCGCGGCGGCGAACTGGAAGGCCGACGCCATGTGGCTGTAATCCCGGTCGGTCCAGTCGAACTCGAGCTGGAGCGTCGGCTTCAAAAGCGCGAGAATCTGGCGATCGACATAGTTGAGGACGATCGCGATGAAGACGAGTCCCACCACGAGCCAGCGGCGTTTATCGGCGATTTGCGCCAAGATCGTCTCTCCCCGAATCCATCTGTCCGGCGGATGAGATAACGTTGTCATATCGGAATGGACAGCGGTTTTTTTGATTCTGGGGTGCGGGCAGGCTCCCGATCATTTCCCCAAGGACAACGACCGGTGGCCTGCCCGCTTGGCGTTATGCGTCGATCAACGCCGGATCCTCGTCATCCTCGTCGATGATATTGCCCGACTGCCGATCGAACAGCCGGCGATACTGACCGTCGGGATCGGCCAGCAGCGCTTCATGGTTGCCATCCTCGATCACCCGCCCCTGATCGAACACGAGGATTCGGTCGAGCGTGCGCACTGTCGACAGGCGGTGCGCGATGACGATCGCGGTGCGCCCCTTCATCAGCCGGTCCATCGCCTGCTGGATCAACGCCTCGCTTTCCGAATCGAGGCTCGACGTCGCCTCGTCGAGGATCAGGATCGGCGCGTCGGCGAGGAAGGCGCGTGCGAGCGCCACGCGCTGACGCTCGCCGCCCGACAGCTTGACCCCGCGCTCGCCGACAAGCGTCGCGTAACCGCGCGGGAGCCGGGCGATGAAGTCGTGCGCGTTGGCGAGCCGTGCCGCCGCCTCGACCTCCGCCCGGGTCGCGCCGGGACGGGCATAGGCGATATTGTCGGCAAGGCTGCGGTGGAACAGGATCGGCTCCTGCTGCACGATCGCGATCTGCGCGCGCAGCGACTGTTGGGTCGCGTGCGAAACATCCTGCCCGTCGATCGTCACCCGCCCCTCGTTCACGTCGTAGAGGCGCTGGATGAGTTTGACGAAGCTCGTCTTGCCCGATCCCGAATGGCCGACAAGACCGATCCGCTCGCCACCCCGGATCAGGACGTCGAGATGTTCGTAGAGCGGCGTTTCGTGCCCGCCATAGCGGAAGGTGACATCGTCGAAGCGTATTTCGCCGGCGCCGATCCGGATCGGCGCGGCGTCCGCCCGGTCCTCGATCCCCAGCGGCTGGTCGTGAAGATCGACGAGTTCCTCCATCTCGTTCACCGAGCGTTGCAGGTGATGGATATGGAAGCCGATGTCGACGAGATAGCCGTGGACGACGAAATAGCTGGTGAGCACGAAGGCGACGTCGCCCGGCGTTGCGGCGCCGCGCCACCACAGCCACAGCGCGACGCCGGTGATCGCACTGCGCACAACCCAGAGGAGCAGGATCTGGGCGCTGCCCGACCAGGTGTAGCGCATCCACGTCCGCCGCGTGCGCTTCGCCCATTTGGCGAGCAATGTTCCGACACGCGCTTCCTCGCGGTCCTCGGCGCCGAACGCCTTGACGACGGCGTTGGAACCGATCGCGTCGGAGAGGAGGCCGCCAAGCTTTGTGTCCCATGCGTTCGACAGCGTCGCCGCGGGCGAGGCCCAGCGCGCGGCGAGTGCGACAGTCATCGCGACATAGAGCGCCGCGCCGATGCCCATGACGAGCCCGAGCACCGGCCAGTGCCAGCCGAGGAGGAGCATCGTGCCGACAAGCACGACGGCCGACGGCAGCAGCTGCAGCAGCAGCACGTCGTTGAGCGTGTCGAACGCCCACATGCCGCGCGTGATCTTGCGCACCGTCGAACCGGCGAAGGCGTTGGCGTGCCAGTCGGTCGAGAAACGCTGGACGCGGTGAAAGCTGCCCTGCGTCACGCCCTGCATCATGCGCAGCGTGAAGGGGATGATGCCCGCCCAGGCGAAATGGCGGAGGATCACCATCGCGAGGCCGAGCGCCGCCATCGCCGCGAAAAGCGCGAGCGCGCCGTCCTGCCGGCCGGCAGCGAGCGCGTCGATCAGCCGGCCGGCGTACAGCGGCACGAAAATCTCGGTGACCGTCGCGACGGTGATGAACAGGGCGATGAAGGCGGCGCGCCCGCGTTGCACGGCCCAGTGGCGGAAAGTGAAGTCGAGGACGCGGCGAATCGAATTCGCGCGGCCCGTGTCGGGTGTCGATGTCATATCATGAACCGGCGCGAAAGCGCCGTCTCCAAAGCGTTGTATCAGGGGGCGATCGGGTCGGAAAACCGGATCACGGAGGCTTCAGGACCTAGTGGTCGAAGCGCTCGAAGGCTCTAAACCTTCCGGGAGGGCATGCTGCGATCGAAAATTTCATTGCGCCCTCCTTTCTTCGCATTGGAACGGACGGCCGGTGTACCGGCCTGCCATCTGCTTGGCAAGTCCTGACTTTTCCGCCCGATGGGCGGGCCGGGGCGGCCCCTCCCGCTCAGCCTTTCGGCGCCGCGGTCGAGCCGCGCACGACCAGCTTGTGCGGAAGCTGCCGGCGCTCGATCGTCTCGCCGAATTCGAGCAGCAGGTCGGCGGCGGCGTAGCCGAGGTCGCGGATCGGCTGGTGGATCGTGGTCAGCGACGGCCAGACGACCTGTGCGAGGTCGGTGTCGTCGAAGCCCGCAACCGACAGTTGGTCGGGCACCGATACGCCCAGCCGGTGCGCCGCCGCGAGCACGCCCGCCGCCATATCGTCGCTGCTCGCAAAGATCGCGGTCGGCGGCTGGTCGAGCGCCAGCAAGGCTTCGGCCGCGGCGGTCCCCGACTGGAAATCGAACTGGCCCGGAAAGACCAGCGCCGCGTCGAAGCCGATGCCTGCGCGCTGGAGCGCCTGCCGATATCCGGTCAGCCGCTGGCCGCTCGCGAAATAATTGCCATGCCCGGTGACGAAGCCGATGCGGCGGTGGCCGAGCGAGATGAGGTACGCGGTCATGTCGTCGGCCGCCTGCACATTGTCGATGTAAACCGCTGAGGTTGCGGTCAGATCGGTGCCCGGCTGGACGCGCACGACGGGAATCTTGCGGCGAAACAGCTCGGCGAGCGCGGTGCCGACGTCGGTCACCGGGGGGGTCATGATGATGCCGTCGAGCTGCGCCTGATCGATCAGCGCGCCGATGTCGTCGACGAGGCCGGGCGAGTTGATGTCGCACGGCTGGACGATCATGCGAAAGTCGGCCTCGCGGCAGCGCTGTCCGACGCCGGCCTGCATGTTGAAGATATAATAGGGGCTGGGGTTGTCGTGGATCAGCCCGATCTGGAACGAGCGTTTTCCCGCGAGCGTGCGCGCCGCCTGGCTCGGGTGATAGTTGAGGCGCGCGACGGCTTCCTCGACCTTTTGCCGCATGTCGTCGCTGACATAGCGTTCCTTGTTGAGCACGCGCGAGACGGTCTTGATCGACACGCCGGCGACGCGCGACACATCCTTGATCGTCGCCCGGGTCATGCGCGCTTGCGCTCCGCACCCGGCTGGAAAATCCTCGTCACGGCTGCGCATCTCCCCGTTCGGCCTGTTGACCACCGCTGTCTTCTTTGGCGCTGTCTGCTTTGGCGCGTCGCGCCGCGCGCCGCAAGAGAAGCCTTGCGCCAGCGCCCGCGTTGGCGATATGGCGCAATCTTATGACAGCGTTAGACAGAAACGATCTGACATCGATGCGCCATGCGCATTGGAACAATTTGCCGAGCGGCGGGGACCTGTTCGGCGAATTGCATCTCGCGCAGACCAGGGCCGGCACGGCGCCGAAAGGCCGCCTGTTTCCGGGTCTCGCCGCCTGCGCGGTGGCATCGGCGGCCGCGGCATGGCTGTCCGACCATTATGGTTTTCCGATCATCCTGCTTGGCCTGCTCGTCGGGCTGGCGCTCAATTTCATCGCGACGAACGAGGCGACGCACCGCGGGCTCGACTTCGCTTCGCGCACCTTCCTGCGCATCGGGATCGTCGTGCTCGGGCTGCAGGTGACCTTTCTGCAGATCGCGGTGCTCGGGCCGGTGCCGTTCGCGGCGCTGATCATCATCATGACGCTGACGATGGGCGCGGGATTTCTGGGCGCGCGGATTTCGGGACAATCCGCCTACGCCGGGCTGCTCGCGGGCGGTGCGACCGCAATCTGCGGCGCGAGCGCGGCGCTGGCGCTCTATGGCGTGATCGGGCGGCAGCGGCTGTCGCAGGCGCAGTTCGCCTTGACCCTCGTCGGCGTCTCGCTCGCCAGCGCGCTCGCGATGACCATCTATCCGCTGCTCGCCGCGCGGTTCGGGCTGAGCGATGCGCAAGCGGGATTCCTGATCGGCGCGTCGATCCATGATGTCGCGCAGGCGATCGGCGGCGGCTATGCCTTTTCCGACGCGGCGGGGGCGAGCGCGACGATCGTCAAGCTGGCGCGCGTCGCGCTGCTCGCCCCGGTGGTGGCGCTCGTCGGGCTGCTGCTGAAGCCCGAGGACGGCAGCGACGGGCGCATCTGGCGGCGCCTTGCCCTGCCCTGGTTCATCGTCGCTTTCTTTGCGATGGTGACGCTGAACAGCCTTGCGCCGATCCCCGATGCGATGCGCGGCGGCGCGTTGACCGCGTCGAAGGCGCTGCTGCTGCTCGCGGTGACCGCGACCGCGATGCGGACGCGGATGGACTTGCTGCTCGACATGGGCTGGCGCGCGGGCGTTCCGGTGCTGCTGGCGTCGCTGGCGAGCTTTGCCGTGTCGCTGCTCTTCGCGCTCGCGATCGTCTAAAGCCCGAGCAGCTTTCGCGCATTGCCCGAGCGGATCTTGGCGCGCTCCTCGTCGGTCAGGTCGAGCTTGGCGAAGGCTTCAAGCGTTTTGGGTAGCGAAATTTGCGGGAAGTCCGACGCGATCAGCACATGGTCGACGCCGACGTTGCGGATCGTCCAGACATATTCGGCCTCGATCGGCGAATCCGCGGCGAGGATGACGCTTGCCGAAATGTCGAAATAGATATTGTCGGCGAAGAGATTTTCGGCGGTGCGCGCGAGCGCGAGGATGTTCCAGAAGCGGAAACCCAGCCCGCCCATATGGCCGAAGATGAATTTCGTCTTCGGCGCCGCGAGCGCGAGGTTGAAGAGTTTCTCATTGTCGCTGGGGACGATGCTGGCGTTGTCCATGACGACGATCATGCCCCGGTCGCCCGCTCGCTTGACGAGCGTCAGCACGCGCGGGTCGGCGGCATCGAATTTCTGGGTGTGCGGGTGGATCTTGAGCAGCTTGATCCCGCGCGCGGCCACGCGGTCGACCTCCGCGAGCGCGGCGTCGCCGTCATAGGGGTGGACCGTGGCGATCGCGATCATATCGGGGTTCTTTGCCGCGAGCGCGATCAGTTCGTCGTTGCGTTTGCCGATGTCGGCGGGGTTGCCTGCGAGTGCCTGATTGGGGCCGCCGAACCACATCGCGCCAAACGCCGTGACCGGCTGGTTCGCAGCTTTGAGCTGCGCGCGATATTCGGCAATCGATGCCTCGCCCTTGTGCAGATGAACGTGGGTGTCGACGACGGCGTCCTGTGCAAAAGCGGGCGCGGCGGACGCCAGAAGAACAATCGAAAGCAGCAAGGTTCGCATGGGGGCTCCGGGAAGGATAGGGTTGGGTGCCCCTGACCTGCCACAAAGCCGGCGGTTGGCCAATTACCTTGGAAGCCATTGTTCGAAGAGAAGAATGCATGACGCCGCCCCCGCCGGGAGAATGCAGGAGCGGCATCGGCAGGGTCCTATTTGCGGACGGTGACCTTGAGATAGGTCGCCGGAATTTCGGTGCGATCGGCACCGCCAAAATTTTCGCGTTCGAACAATTGTTCGAGTTCGGTCTGCAACTCGGCGCGGCGGCCGCTTGCCTCGGCGGCAGCAAAGGCGTTCATCGTCGGGCCGTAATAGTCGCGGAAGATCGCGAGAAATTCGCGCGGGCTTCCCGCATAGCGGAAGGTATAGGTTGCGCGTTCGCAGCTGATCCGGTCCTGCGCGATGCCCGCGGCGCCGAAGCGTTCGCGCACTGCCTCTTCCTGTCCCCAGGTCACCGGGCTGATGAAGCCTTCGGGCGGCGGCGGGGTGTAGGCGGCGCAGATCTTGAGCACCTGCGCGATGAGGGTCGGATCGCCGGGGATCCAGTTGCCCATCACGATGCGCCCGCCGGGGCGCGTCACACGGACCATTTCGGCAGCGGTGTCGAGCGGCCGCGGCGCGAACATCGCACCGAAGATGCTGACGACGAGATCGAAGCTGTTGTCGGCGAGTCCATCGAGGTGCGAGGCGTCGCCTTCCTCGAAGCGGAGGTTCGACAGGCCGGCTTCGCGGGCGCGGACATTGCCGGCGGCAACGAGGTTCGATGCGATGTCGACGCCGAGCACCGTCGCGCCGCGGGCGGCCGACGGCAGCGCGGTCGTGCCGTCACCGCAGCCGAGATCGAGCACGTCGAGCCCGGCATGCACGCCGAGGCTCTCGATCAGCGCATCGCCGCTTTCGCGCATGCACGCCGCGAGACGGGTAAAATCTCCCTTCTCCCAAAGAGCCTTGTTCGGGTTACCCGTCGTTGATAGATTTTCGGTTTGCGGCGCGGTAGGCGCCGTTTCCGGCCTGGTTGTTGCGAGCGTCACGATAGCCTCCTTGAACGGAACCGGGTGCCGGTTCGATATGACGCTGAATAGGCTTTCCGTGGTCCCATGCTTGAAGACGGCATGGAGAAGTTATGGAGAAATGCTGGCTTGTCGTTCGGCGCCGCCCTGATCTACCGCTTTGCAGGCTTCGAGCTCGATCCGGGCAAGTTCGAACTGCGCGAGCACGGGCAGGCGAAGCATCTGGAGCCGCAGGTGCTGTCGCTGCTGATCCTGCTTGCCAGCAATGCCGACCGCCTCGTCAGCAAGGACGAGATTATCGAGAAGATCTGGGGCGGCCGGATCGTCTCCGAAGCCGCGGTGGCGTCGCGCGTCAAGGCGGCGCGGCAGGCGCTGGGCGACGACGGCAAGGAACAGCGCTTCATCCGCACCGTCCACGGCAAGGGCTTTCGGTTCGGTGCGCAGGTCCTGTTCGAACAGGCGCCCGGGCCCGTGCGGCGGTTCGCCGAACCCGCCGCCGATCGATCGCCCCCCGCCTCCGCCGCGGAAGAGCGGCCGTCGATCGCCGTCCTCCCCTTCCATCTCATCGGCGGCCCCGGACCGCTGTCGGTTGTCGCCGATGCGCTCGCCGACGAACTGATCGGCGACTTGTCGCGGCTGCGCTGGCTGCTCGTGATCGCGCGCACGTCGACCTTCCGTTTTCGCGGGCAGGAGGCGGGCTGCGAACAGGTCGGCGCCGCGCTGGGTGTCCGTTATTGCCTGACCGGCACGCTCGAGGAAGCCGCCGGCCGCGTCATCCTGTCGGTCAGCCTTGCACGAACGAGTGACAGCGCAGTGGTGTGGGCCGACCGCTTCACCGCCGGCCGCGACGAATTGCACGAGCTGCGCTGCGAGGTGCTTGGCGCCGTGATAGCCAACCTCGAAACGCGGATCGTCCAGAACGAAGTCGAGCGCGCGCGCCGCATGCCCGAGTCCGGGCTCGACGCCTGGTCCTCCTATCACCTCGGGCTCGACCATATGTTCCGCTTTAACCGGTCGGACAATGCGCGCGCGGCCGATTTGTTCGCGCAGGCGCTGGCACGCGATCCCAATTTCTCGCGCGCGCTGTCGGGGCTGTCCTTCACGCGCTTTCAGGATTGCTTCCTGCAATATTCGGACGACCCCGACGCGATGGCCGAGCAGGCGCGGTCGCTTGCCGAGCGCGCGGTGCAGCTCGATCCGCTCGACCCCTTCGCGCACCTCAACCTCGGTCGATCGCTGTGGTTTGCCGATGCGGTGCCCGAAAGCATGGAGCGGCTGTCGGCGGCGATCGCGCTCAGCCCCAATTATGCGCAGGCGATCTATTCGAAAGCCTGGGCCGAGATGACGCAGTGCGATGTCGGGCACAGCGACGAACATGCCGAACTGGCGCTGCGCCTGAGCCCGCTCGATCCGCTGCGCTATGCGATGCTGGGGGTGCGCTCGGTCAGTGCGTTGATGCGCGGCGACCATCAGAGCGCACTCGACTGGGGCGAGCGCGCCGCGCAGTCGCCCGGCGCGCACAAGCATATCGCGGTGATCGCGGCGATCGCCGCCGAGGCGTCGGGCAATCACGAGCGCGCGGCGCAGTGGATCGGGCGGGCGCGGCAACTCGACCCGCAAGTGTCGCGGGGGACTTTCCTGCGATCCTTCCCCTTTGCCGCGACGAGCGGACGCGAGATGATCGAGCGGGCGCTGCAGGGCACCGGGCTTTAGTTCGTCCAGTAGACATAATCCTGGCCGTCTTTCCACGGCGCATTCTGCGGCACGTCGATCCGCACCGGCGCTTCGACCAGTCCCGGCCAGATGGGCTTGGCCATGCCTTTGTTCTGCGCGTCGATCATCGCGCGAAGCTCGGCGACGCGCTGTGGCTCGCTTGCCGACAGGTCGCGCCGTTCGGTCGGATCGACCGCGAGATTATAGAGGCGCGCCTTTTCGGGCCGCTTCGTCACCTTCAATTTCCAGTCGCCCGCGCGCACGGCGCGATAATCGCCCGAGCGCCAATAGAGCGCCGTACGCTTTGCGGGGCCCGCCAAGATATTCTCGCTGTCGACGATCCGGTCGGCCGGCACCTTCGCGCCCGCCGCGGCCGCGATGGTTGAGAAGAGGTCGATATGCCCCGTTGCATCGGCGCGCGTCGATCCGGGCGCGAGATGCCCCGGCCAGCGCATGAAGAAGGGGGTGCGGATGCCGCCTTCGAAGAAAGTGGCCTTCCATCCGCGATAGGGTGCGTTCAAGTTGTCGATGCCCGTGTACCAGGCGCCGCCATTGTCGCTGGTGAAAATCACAAGGGTGCTGTCGTCGATCCCCAGCTCTTTCAGTTTCGCCATCACGTCGCCGATGCGCCGGTCGAGCTGCGCGATCATCGCGCCGTAAACGCGCGTCTTGTGATCCCTGATCTGCGGCAGCTTTGCATAGTCCGCTCTTGTCGCCTGAAACGGCGTGTGCGGGGCGTTGAACGCGAGATACAGGAAGAAGGGCCGGTTCTTGTTCGCCGCTATCGCCGCTATCGCCTCATCGGCGAAATAATCGGTCATATGCCCCTTGGGATGGAAGCGTTTGCCGCCGTTGAAGGTCACGGCATGGCGCAAATTGGCCCACAGGAAATGGTCGATGCGGTCCCACGGCAACTTCGCATTCACCGCATCGGCGTCATCCTCGGGCAGAAACATCGCCGCGCCGCCGAGCACGGCAAGGCTTTCGTCGAAGCCCTGCGCGTGCGGCTGCAGCGCCGGCGACTCGCCCAGATGCCATTTGCCGATGTGCAGCGTGTGATAACCCGCAGCCTTGACCGCCTCGGCGATCGTCACTTCCTTTGCGGGCACGCCCATGTCGGGATAGGCGGGGATGTCGGGCGTGATCAGATCCTTGTGGAAGATCGCCTTGTGCGGCCCGATCCCCTCGCCGTGCGAAACGCTTTCGGCGAACTCGACCGGCACCGCGGTATATTCGAAACCGAAGCGCGTCGGGTAGCGTCCCGTCATCATCGCCGCGCGCGACGGCGAGCAGGTCGCGTTCGCGGCATAGGCGGTGGTGAAGTTGGTTCCTTCGCGCGCGATCGCGTCGATATTCGGCGTCTTGACGATCCCGCCCGCGACCCCGCCGCCATTGAGGCTGATGTCGTTGTAACCGAGATCGTCGGCGACGATCAGGATGATGTTGGGCGGACTTTTGCCCCCCGGCGGAGTGGCATGCGCCTTCGCCGGACCCTGCTGCCACACGACCGCGCGGTTCGGCTGCACCGGATCCTTCCAGTCCTGAACGATACCCGGAAGCTTGTATTTATTCGCCTCATAGGCCCAATAGCCACCCGCGCCCGCGGCGGCCACTACGCACAGAGCAACCCATGTTTTCTTCATCTTCGGCCCCTATTCCCTGCGCTCGGCTTGCTCCAAAACTATTGGCACTATATGTGTCACTATATTGGCCGATACGCAAGATTGTTTGACCCCGGCGCCAAGCCGGGCCAGCAGAGAGGTCATGACGACAGGGGTGAAGAAGATAGACGCGCCAAAGATCGAGCCCGGCAGGGTCGACGGCCGCCGCGAACGCGGGCGGTCGAGCCACAAGCGCATCGTCGAGGCGATGATGGAGCTGATCGTCGCGGGCGACCTGTCGCCGAGCGCGGCGCGCGTCGCCGAAGAGGCGGGCATCGGTCTGCGCACCGTATTCCGCCATTTCGACGATATGGACGCGCTTTATGCCGAGATCACGGCGACAATCACCGAGCGCGTGATGCCGATCGTCGTGGCGCCCTATCCCGACCAGCCGTGGCGCGCCAATATGGGGGAACTCGTCCGCCGGCGGGTCGACGTGTTCGAGGCGACGCTGCCCTTCCGCCTTGCCGCCAACATCAAGCGTTACCAGTCGCCCTTCCTGATGGGACAATATAGCCGCGTCGTGATGCTCGAGCGCGAGCTGATCGTCCGCCTGCTCCCCGCTTCGGTCCGCGCCGACCGGATCGGCGTCGAGGCTTTGTGCGCCGCGCTGTCTTTCCAGACCTGGCGCACGCTGCGCCACGACCAGAGCCTGTCGGCCGAAGAGGCCGGGACGGTGATGGGGCAGATGGTCGAAGCGGTGATGACCACAATCGTCGAAGAAGATTGATGCGCGACGCTTCGGTCCTGTTGTCGCTCGCAATGCTCGGCGCGCTCGCGGCGTGCGGCGAAGCGAAGGATGCGCCGCTTGCCGAAGCGAAGGCGCCCGAATGTCCGGCGATCCCCGCAGAACATTATGTGTGGATCCCGGGCGCGACCTTTGCGATGGGCGCCGACGCACACCTGCCCGAAGAAGGCCCGGCGCGCGACGCGACCGTCGCGGGCTTCTGGATGTCGACGCACGAGGTCACCAACGCCGAATTCGCCGAATTCGTGAAGGCTACCGGCTACAAAACGCTCGCCGAGCAGGACCCGCCGAAGCTGCCCGGCGCACCGCCCGAAATGCTGATCCCGGGCTCGGCGGTGTTCACCGCGCCGACCGACGGCAATCCGAACTGGTGGCGCTGGGTCGTCGGCGCCGAGTGGCGGCATCCGGCAGGCCCCAAGACGAATATCGACGGACGCGGCCGCGACCCGGTGGTGCAGATCGGTTATGACGATGCGCTCGCCTATGCCAAATGGAAGGGCAAGGCGCTGCCGAGCGAGGAGCAGTGGGAGCTGGCCGCCGCAACCGGCGGCGCCGACCGCAATGTCCCGGTCGACAAGGCGGGCAAGCCGCTGGCCAATTATTATCAGGGCGCCTTTCCGGCGCGCGACCTCGGCACCGACGGCTTTACCGGTCGCGCGCCGGTCGCCTGCTTCCCCGCCGACCGGCATGGCGTCCACGACCTGATCGGCAATGTGTGGGAATGGACGACGAACAAGGCGGGCGGCGAGAGCAATGTGATCAAGGGCGGCAGCTTCCTGTGCGCCGCCAATTATTGCGCGCGTTATCGTCCCGCGGCGCGCCAGTTCCAGGAACGCAGCCTAGGCACCGACCATATCGGCTTTCGCCTGATCGATACGGCGCGCCCGGCGCCGGCGGCGAAGGCCCCAGACAAGGGCTGACAGCAGCACGGCGATCCCGCCAACCCACAGGCCGAGACGGATCAGCCGCGGCTTGCCCTGTTGCTCGAAGGCATAGGCGTTGATCTGTTCGTCGGCGGTGTAGCCCGCGGGCATGTCGAGCACGCCGTTCGCCTTCGCATAGGCGCGGTAGTCGGTTATCATCGCGGCGAAGCGGGCGGGGTCGGCCGCGGCCAGGTCGCGCGTTTCGCCGGGGTCGGTCTTGAGATTGAACAGGCGCCATTTGCCGTCGCCGGTCGGCGCGAGGTTGCGCACCAGCTTGTAATCGCCGCGGAACAGCGCCGCATTGCCCGACAATTCATAGCCGAGCGGCGCGTCGCCATGGACGCTGCCCTGCTGTCCTTTCAGCATGGGGACGAGACTGCGCCCGGTGACGGGCTCGACCGCCTTGCCCTGCCAGCTTCCGCCGTGGCCCGGCACGCCGGCAAGCTGGGTGAGCGTCGGCATAATGTCGGTGACATGCGCGAGGCCGTTGCTGATCGCGCCCGCGCGGATCTCCGCATGGCCCGGCCATGTTATGATCAACGGAACGCGCAGCCCGCCTTCGGTGGCGCTGAACTTGTACCCCGACAGGGGCGACGCCGCGGCGCTCGCCCAGCCCGGCCCGATCGCGGCGAAACTGCCGCGCCGGCCGATGTTTGCGGTGGCGAGGTCGTACTGCATATCGAGGTACAGGCGGTTGCGCAGGCTGTTGAAGGGGTTGGTCGGCTCGGCGCCATTGTCCGAGAGGAAGACGAAGATCGTGTTCTCATAATCGCCCGTGGCCTTGAGATGCGCGACGAGGCGGCCGACCTCGCGGTCCATCGCGGTCGCCATCCCGCCATAGGCCTGCATCACGCGCACCGCGGCGGCGCGCTCTTCGGCGTCGAGTTTTTTCCAATCGGGCGTCGTCGCCATCGTCACGATCGGCACGCCCGCGGGCACGATGCCGAGCGCCGCGGCGCGCTTCGCCCGCGCGGCGCGGAGCGCTGTCCAGCCGTCGCTGTACATCGCCGAATAAAGCGCGATGTCGCTGTCGGGCGCCTGGATGGGGATATGATTGGCAAGAAAGTTGATCGACGCGAGGAAGGGTTTGCCGCTTTTCCGGTCCGCCTCGATGTAGTCGATCATCCGCTGCACGACGAAGCGCGACGAATAATAATCCTTGGGCAAGGTCGCAGGCTTGCCATTCTCGGTCCATGCGGCGCTGTCGTACATGCCCTCGATCGGACGCTGTTCGAAATTGTCGGCGCCGGCATCGGCGAGGCTGTAGGCGCGGTCGTAGCCGCGCGCGTGCGGCAGGCGCTTCGCGTCGCTGCCGAGATGCCATTTGCCGGTGAGGTAGGTGCGATAGCCCGCCGCCTTCAGAAGCTGCGCGATCGTGACGACGCGCAGGTTCATCACCGTATCGTAACCGGGTTTGCCGCGATGCTCGTCGGGGATCGTCTCGGGCATGTTGCCGAGCCCATTGCGGTGATTCATCACCCCCGTCTGCAGCATCGCGCGCGTCGGCGAGCACGACCCCGCGACATGGAAATTGGAGAAGCGCATCCCCGCTTTTGCCAGTGCGTCGATGTTCGGCGTCGCGATTTCGGAACCGAACGAACCGACGTCCGAAAAGCCCCAGTCGTCGGCAAGCAGGATAACGATGTTGGGGTGCTTTGGCGCGGATGGAGCGCGCTGCGCCTGCGCGGGCGCGATGGTGATCAGGGCGCCGATAATGATGATGGCAGCACGCCGGGACCCGCCTAAGCGACCCGGCATTTAGTGGTCCTCCTGCGTACTGCCATCACTCCCACCCCCTCGGGATATGGCACTTACTATGTCAATATATTCGCGAGTCAATGGGGGTGATACGGAAGCCTTAACCTTATCGCTCGCGATAGTCGGGAGCGCGCTTTTCGAGGAAGGCGGCGAGCGCTTCGCGGTGGTCATCGGTCGCCGAAAGGATGACCTGCTGGCGGTCCTCGATCGCCATCGCCGCGTCGAGACTCGGCGCATCGAGGTTGAGGTTCAGCGCCTGTTTCGAGAGGCGCAGGCCATAGGGCGACGTCGCCAGCATCTCGTCGGCGAGCGCGAGGCCGCGGCCGAGTAATGCCTCTTCTTCGACGACCTCGCTGACGAGGCCCGCGCGCAGCGCGCGCCCGGCATCGATGAAACGGCCGGTCAGGATCATCTCGGACGCGAGGCTCGCGCCGACGAGGCGCGGGAGGAAATAGCTCGACGCCATGTCGCAGCCGCCAAGGCCGATGCGGATATAGGCGGCGTTCGCCTTGAACGAGGGCGAGGCATAGCGCACGTCCGATGCGAGCAGCAGCGACAGGCCGCCCCCCGCCGCGGCGCCATGGCCGAGCGCGATGATCGGCTGCGGACAGGCGCGCATCTTGCGGTAGATATTGCCGATGCGCGTCTGGGTGCGCAGCGTGCGGAGCACTGGTGTTTCGTCACTCGACCGGTCCTCCTGAATATCGAGCCCGGCGCAGAAGCCGCGCCCTGCACCGCGCAGGATGACGACGCGCACGTCGGGGCGCTCGGCAAGCCCGCCGAAATAGGCGTTGAGCTCGTCGACCAGCGCCTCGTTGAGCGCATTGAGGCGTTCGGGGCGGTTGAGCGTCGCGATCTCGACCGCGCCGCGCGCCTCGATCAGCAGCTCGGTCACAATGTCTGCCCGTCGTCGACGGTGATCACGCTGCCGGTGATGCCGAGCGCGGCGTCGGAGCAGAGGAGCAGCAGCGGCGCGTGGAGGTCGCTCGGCGGACGCATCCGCTGGCGCGGGAAGCTCTTCACCATCGCCGCGCCGACGTCGCCCTCGAACAATTCGGCGGTCATTTCGGATTCGAAATAGCCGGGCTGGATCACATTGACGCTGATCCCGCGCCGCGCCCATTCGCGCGCGAGCGCTTTCCCGAGGTGGCGCACCGCCGCCTTGGTCGCGCCATAGACCGAGGTCGCGGGAAAAACCTTTTCGGCGGTGATCGAGCCGATGAGGACGATGCGGCCATGCTGCTTTTCGCGGCTGCCCGCCTTATCGAGCCGCTTGGCGCCCTCGTTCGCGGTCAGGAAGACACCGCGGACATTGGCCGCGAGCAGGAAATCGACGTCGGCGACCGACAGGCTCATCGCCATCTTCTCGGTCGCGACCCCGGCATTGGCGACAATCGTGTCGACGGTGCCGAATGCCGCCTCGGCGGCGTCATAGGCGGCGATCGTCGATGCCTCGTCGGTGACGTCCATGCTGACGGCGATCGCCTGCCCGCCCGCGGCTTCGATCGCGGCGACCTGCTCGGCCAGCTTGTCGGCGCGGCGCGCCGCGAGCACGACCTTCGCTCCCGCCGCCGCCAGCGCCTTGGCAAAGCCCGCACCGAGGCCCGAGGACGCCCCGGTCACCAGCGCCACGCGTCCCTTGAGGTCGAATTTCGGTTGCTCCGCCATCATACTCCCTTTCCTTCGTTTGCTATGCATTGACCCTGATTGACGTTCGCGTCAACCGGACGCGCGGCCTCGCTGAAAAACCGCAAGAAACAGGTTGACGAACATATTTTGTTCTCCTAATGTTCTCTTGTGCACACCAAACCTCATCCCCCGTCGCGGCTGCCGAGCGCGGCGGGCGGGGGATAAAGGTTCCTCCTTTTGCATTCCGCAGCCCGGCATGGCTTACCCCCGTCGCGAAGGCCGCCAAGCTTTTGAGCTTGCCCAATCTCCAGCATTGAACTCGGCGGCAAACGCCGTCACAAATGGCCTCGTCGGATTGGACGAAACAAGGGGCCTCCATATGTCAGCACCGTTCGGCGACGCCATGGACCGGACCTGATCCGATGCACCCCGTCGAAACCTTCGAACTCGTCCTCGGGCTGCTCGCGCTCGTCATCGGGCTGCACTGGCTGGCGCTGAAACTGCGCTGGCCGCCCGCGACCGCGCTCCTTGTCGGCGGCGGCGCGCTCGCTTTCATCCCGGGGTTGCCGGCGATCTCGCTCGACCCCGAACTCGCGCTTGTGCTGTTCCTGCCGCCGCTGTTGATGGACGGCGCCTATTTCACCGCGCTCGGCCGGTTTCGCCGCCACCTTCCCGGCATCCTGTCGCTCGCCGTGGGCGCGGTAGTGTTCACGACGCTCGTCGTCGGCGTGGTCGTCCACATGATCTTGCCCGAACTGCCCTGGGCGGCGTGCTTCGCGCTTGGCGCGATCGTCTCGCCGCCCGACGCGGTGTCGGCGCGCGCGGTGCTGAAGGGCGTCCATTTGCCGCGCCGGCTCGAAGCCCTGCTCGAAGGCGAAAGCCTGCTCAACGACGCGACCGGCCTCATCCTCTTCCGCTTCGCGGTCGCCGCGACGCTCAGCGGGGTGTTCCACACCGGCGAGGCGATCCAGAGCTTTGCCTTCGTCGCGATCGGCGGGGTGATCGTCGGCGCGCTGGTCGCCGCGGGGTGGATTTTCCTCGCCAAGCGCCTCCACGACCGCATGCTCGTCATGCTCGTCACGATCCTGCTGTGCTGGGCCGCCTATATCGCCGGTGAAGCCGTGCATGTGTCAGGCGTCATCGCGACCGTCACCGCGGGCCTTGCGATGGGCTGGTATCAGCATGAGATATTGTCCGCCGACGTCCGCCTCCGCGCCAATTCGGGGTGGTTCATCATGGTGTTCGTCCTCGAAGCGCTCGTCTTCATCCTGATCGGCTTTTCGCTGCGCGGCGTGATCGAACGGATCGGCGGGATCGAGGCGATGCCGCTGTCGTGGACCATCGTGATCGCCGCGGTCGTGATCACCGTTACCATCGCGCGCTTCGTGTGGATTTTCGGGTCGGAGGCGCTTCTGGGTATCGCCCGCAAGGTCGGACTGGAACGCGCGCGGCCGCTGGGCTGGCGGCAAGCGACGGTGCTGAGCTGGGCCGGGATGCGCGGCGTCGTGACGCTGGCGGTGCCGCTGACCCTGCCCGTCGACATGCCCGGCCGCGACCTGATGCTGATCTGCGCTTTTGCGGTGATCTTCGTGACCGTCGTCGCGCAGGGGTCGAGCCTCGGGATGCTCATCCGCGCGGTGAAGCCGATCGACACCGATCCGCCCGCAAAAATGGCGCTGCCCGCTGCCGAAGCCGCGATGGCGCGCGCGCGGTTCGCGGTGATCGAGCGGCTCGCTTATGACGAGAACGGGACGCTGATCCATCCGATGATGCTCGAAGAACATCGCAAGCGGATGAATTTCATGGAGCGGTACGAGGCCGACGCCAGCACCGCGATGGACGGGCTACGCTCGCATTTCGACGTCCTGCTGCAGGCGATCGCCGCCGGGCGCGCCGAGCTGCTCCGTATCCATCGCGCCGGGCTGATCGAGGACGAGGTTCTTCACGAACTCGAACGCGACGTCGACGTCGAGGAACTGGCGATGACGCTGCAGTTCGGCGAACAGACCTAGAGTGCGTTCGGTTTTGATTGAATCAAAACCGGCACTCTAGATTCTAGTTTTACCGCGTTTTCTGAGTCGTCAGGTGATTCCACCTGACTTGAAAACGCTCTAGCGCGCGGTCGACTGCGAATAGGGCCGCGCGCCCGGCGCCTTGCCCCACGCGGTGTCGGGCTTTGCCTGCATCGTGAAGCGCAACGTGCCGCCGCTGCGGATTTCGGCGTCCGAAATCCAGCTGCGCGTCAGCGGCTTGCCGTTGAGCTCGACCTTGCCGACGTAGCGGTTCGCATCTGAAAGCCCCGCCGTTTCGACGGTGAAGCGCTTGCCGCCGGGCAGGTTCAGCACCGCACGGTCGACGAAGGGCCGGCCGATCACATATTGGTTTGACCCCGGCGCGACCGGATAGAAACCAAGACCGGTGAAGACGAGCCACGCCGACATCTGGCCGAGATCGTCGTTGCCCGACAGGCCGTCGGGGGTCGGCTTATACTGGCTGTCGACGATCTGCTTCAGCCGCTCCTGCGTCCGCCACGGCGCGCCCGCATAGGCGTAGAGATAGGCGACGTGATGGCTCGGTTCGTTGCCGTGGATATATTGGCCGATCAGCCCGGCGATATCCTCGGCATGGCTATAGTCGAGCTTCGAGTTGTCGTAATCGAACATCGCGTCGAGCTTGGCGACCGTCTTCGCGTCGCCGCCGAGGATGCGGAAGAGCGCGGCCTGATCCTGCGGGACGAACCAGCTGTACTGCCAGGCATTGCCCTCGGTATAGTCCGAGCCATAGTTGATCGCGGTCGGATCGAAAGGGGTGCGGAAGCTGCCGTCGGCCTTGCGCGCGCGCAGCCAGCCGGTCTTGGCATCGAAACTGTTCCGCCAGTAACCCGCGCGTTTGTAGAAGCGGTCGGCGATGTCCTTCCGCCCCATCTTCTCGGCCATCCGCGCGATCGTCCAGTCGTCATAGGCATATTCGACCGTCTTCGACGCTGCCTCGGGCTCGCGGTCGATCGCGACATAGCCGAGCTTCATATAATCGCCGAGCCCGCCATAGGGGGCGTATTCGGCGCTCGCGACCATAGCATCGAGCGCTTCGTTCGCGTCGAAATCGCCCACGCCCTTCATATAGGCGTCGGCGATCACCGGGACGGCATGATAGCCGATCATCGTCCAGGTTTCGCGGCCGTGGAACTGCCACACGGGCAGGATGCCGTGCGGGCTCACCTTGCGGCTCGCGACGAGCGATTTGACGATGTCGCTGTTCATCGCATCGGGCTGGACGAGCGTCAGCAGCGGGTGCTGCGCGCGGAACGTGTCCCAGAGCGAAAAGGTCGAGCGGAAGGTGAAATCCTTCGCGGCGTGGACCTGATCGTCGGGGCCGCGATAGCGCCCGTCGACGTCGCTCCACACGCTCGGCGCGAGCAGGCTGTGATAGAGCGCGGTGTAGAGATTGGTGCGCATCGGCGCGGGCGCCTCGATTTCGAGTGCGCCTAGGGCTTTGCGCCATTCGCCTTCGGTCCGGGCACGGATGGCATCGAAGCCCGTGCCTTCTGCATCGAGGTTGGCGATCGCGCCGGCCTCGTCGACCCCGGATAGCGCAACGCGCACTTCAAGCGGGCCGGCAAGCGCGCCGAAATCGAGGCGGGCTTCGAGCGCCTTGCCGAGCTTTTCGGCGAGCGCGTCGCTGCCGCGGCCGGGTGCCTGGAAGCCCTTATACGCGACCTTCTCGTCGCGATCGAGGAAGGCGTGGCTCTTGAGCGGCGCCGAGAAGCGCATCGCGAAGAAAAGCTTGCGCCCCGGCGCCCAGCCGCGCGTCTCGCGGAAGCCGGTGAGCGTGCCGTCGGGTCGGAGATGCAGCCCCGACCAGAGGATCTTGCCCGGATAATCGTAGAGCGACGAGCGGAGGTCGAGCAGCAGGTGCGCCTGCTTGCCCGCGGGGAAGCTGTAGCGATGGACGCCGACGCGCGTGCCCGCGGTGAGTTCGGCGCGGATGCCGCTGTCGGCGAGCGTGACGGCGTAATAGCCGGGGCTCGCCTTTTCGGTCGCATGGTCGAAGCGCTGGCGATAACCCGAGCCGGGCTGTTTCGGATCGCCCGGATCGAGCTTGACCCCACCCGCCTGCGGCATGACGAGGATGTCGCCGAGGTCCGAATGGCCCGCGCCCGAGAAGTGGGTGTGGCTGAACCCCTGGATCGTCGGGTCGTTGTAGCTGTAGCCCGCGGCGTGATCGTAACAGTCGCGGATCTGGCACGTCGCGTCGGTGTCGGGCGACAGCTGGACCATGCCGAAGGGCGCGGTCGCGCCCGGGAAAGTATGGCCTTCGGGGCCGGTGCCGATCATCGGATCGACGAAGCCCAGCGGATCGGGCGCCGGCTGCTCGGCGAAGGACTGGATCGGCATAAGGGCGAGCAGCGCGGCAGCGGCGGACAGGCGTTTCATCGCGCCCTTGTGCCGCCGGGCGGGCGCGCTGTCCAACGGCGAAAGGACAGATATCGCTACGCCGCCGTCGCTGCTCATGCGGGCGCGCCCACCGCGTCCATCGCCAGCGCGATCGCACCGAGCGGTCCCGCCATCGTCCCGAGTTCGGGTGCGGTGACATAAGCACCGTCACCCGGAATCTGCATATAGCCCGAGAGGCTCGCTTCGAGCTTCGCGTTGATCCGGGGAAGCAATTGCGGCTGGCCGGCAAGCACGCCGCCCCCCATCGCGACCCGCATCGGGCCGGTCGTGCAGGCGAGCGAATGAACCATCGATGCAAGCGTGTGCACGATCGGTTCCCAGACCGGGTCGTCGGCCGCAACGTCCGCCATCGGCCGCCCGTTCAGCCGCGCATTCAATGCGGTGCCCGAGGCGAGCCCCTCGACGCAATCGTCGTGGAAGCGGCACACGCTCGGCGTCTCGTCGCCCTTCAGGCGCGGCACCAGGACATGGCCGATCTCGCTGTGGCTGAAGCCGCGCGTCGGCTTGCCATGGACGATCAACCCGACCCCGACGCCGGTGCCGACGGTGACATAGGCGAAATCCTCGAGACCGCGCCCGCTGCCCCAGCGAATTTCAGCGAGCGCCGCGCCGTTGACGTCGGTGTCGAACCCGATGGGAACGCCGAAGGCCGATTGCAGCGGCCCGAGCAGGTCGGCGCCTTCCCAATCGGGTTTGTTCGTCGCGCCGATCCGACCATAGCCGGCCTTGGCGGGGTCGAGCCTGATCGGACCAAAGGATGCGATGCCGAGACCGCAGAAACCATTCGACCCGGCCCACTCGTCGAGCACCGCCTTGATCGCGGGCAGCGTTTCCCACGGCACGGTGGTCGCGATTGTCCGCTGGTCGCGAATGTCGCCCGGCCCCGCGGCGAGCGTGACGATGCACTTAGTGCCGCCGAGCTCGACGCCGGCGAACAGGCGCGCTTCACCGCGGTCTTTTGCGGGACCATCCATCAGCGCCACCCCTTCGCTCGATCGCTGAGGTTTCTGAAGGGTGCCGGGCCGCAGCGCAAGGCCGAACGTGTCGGGATTTGGAGAGATTTCACAACGCATTCCGTTCTTATCATTTTATTTTCGTTACCAAAAACTTGTCGCCAATTTGCTTCACGCGGGGGCAGAACCGAAGGAGGGCGGACGGTCGGCCTTCGCGGTGCCGAACGCTGACGGCTTGGCGCCCATTTCGAAGACGAGTTCGCCGCCGCCGATCAGGTCGGCGTGCGCGATCCAGTTCTTGCTCCACGGCTTGCCGTTCCAGCTGACCGACTGAACATAGGGCCGGTCGGCGCCATTGCCCTCGGCGCGGACGGTCAGCGTCTTGCCCGCCCCCACCGTCACCTCGGCGACGTCGAACAACGGCGATCCGAAGACGTAGATCGCGCTCACCGGATCGACGGGGTAGAAGCCGAGCGCCGAGAGGATGAACCACGCGCTCATCTGGCCGCAGTCGTCGTTGCCGATCACGCCGTCGGGGTCGTTCTTGTACATTTCAACGAGGAGCCGCCGGATCATCGCCTGCGCCTTCGCGGGCGCGCCGCAATAGGCGTACATGTACGCGACGTGATGGTTCGGCTCGTTGCCGTGCGCATATTGGCCGACCAATCCCGAAATGTCGGGCGGCGCATTGTCGGGCAAGGTCGAGGGCGCGTTGAACAGCGCGTCGAGCTGCTTTTCGAACGCCGCGTCGCCGCCGAAATGCTCGATCAGCCCATAGATGTCGTGCTGGTTGAGGAAGGTCGCCTGCCAGCCGTTCGCCTCGGTATAGTCGCGCCATTTCTTGACGTTATGGCCGATCTGGACGGGGTCATAATCCTTCCACCAGCTGCCGTCCTTGAAGCGCGGGCGCGCGAAGCGGGTTTCGGGGTCGATGACGCCGCGGTAATTTTGCGCGCGCTTGCGCAGCGCCGCCGCGTCGTCCTTAGCGCCGACCGCATCGGCGAGGTGCGCCATCGCCCAGTCGTCATAGGCATATTCCTGCGTCCGGCTGACCGATTCCCACACCTCGTCGCACGGGATGTAGCCGAGGTCGTAATAGAAGCCGCGGCCGAGCGTGCTGTCGATGTCCTTGTAATCGCGGTCGAAGGCGCGGCGGCGGATGTTCGGCCAGGCGGCGGCATAATCGGCCTTGATGCCCTTGGCGTGCGCCTCGGCGAGCACCGACACGCCGTGCCAGCCGATCATGCACGCGGTCTCGACCCCCTGCAGCGGCCAGACGAGCGGCCCTGCCGGGCTCTGCGCGGTCTGGCGGCAGATGTCGCGCACGAGCAGCGCGGCGCGCGCAGGATCGATCAAGGTCAGCAGCGGATGGAGCGCACGATAGGTGTCCCATAGCGAGTAAGTGCTGAACGCCTCCTCGCCTTTCGCCGCCTCATGCACCTGCCGGTCGAGCCCGACATAACGCCCGTCGCGATCGGTGAAGAGCGTCGGCGCGAGCTGCGCGTGATAGAGCGCGCTCGTCATGATCGTGCGCTGCGCCTCGGTGCCGCCCGACACGCGGATGCCGCCAAGCGCCTTCGCCCAGGTGCCGCGCGCGGCCTTGACCGCGCCGTCGAAGTCCCAGGCCGGAACCTCCTGCGCCAGCGCATCGCGCGCGCCCTGGACATCGACCGCCGAGAGGCCGGTCTTGATCAGGACCGGCGGGCCACCGGCATCGTCAAAGAAGAAGGCGACCTTCAGCTTGTTGCCCTTGATCGACGTCGCGCCGTCGGGGGCGGGCTTGCCGTCGTCGCCGAAGAACTGCACGCGATCGGGCCGCCGCGACATCTGCATTGCGAAATGGATGCGCCGGCCCTTGGCCCAGCGATTGACCTGCCGGCCGCCGGTCAGCATGCCGTCGTCGCCAAGGTCGAGCGACGCGTCCTCGACGACGATGCCCTTGTCCCAGTCATCCTCGATCGCGTGCGCGAAATCGATCAGGATATGCCCCGGCCCCTGGCCGAAACGATAGCGGTGCAGCCCGCAGCGTTCGGTGACGGTGAGTTCGGCGAGCACCCCGGTCTCGAGCTTCACGCGGTAATAGCCGGGCTCGGCATGTTCGTCCGAATAGCGCTGGCGGTAGCCCTCGCCCGGTTTCTCGATCGTGCCGGGTTCGAGCTTCAGTTCGCGCCGCGTCGGCACCACGAGGATGTCGAGCATGTCGCCGATGCCCGTGCCCGACAGATGCGTGTGGCTGAACCCCATGATCGAGCCATCTTTCTGATGATAGCCCGAGCAGGCGTCCCAACCATGCGTGTTCGTATCGGGGCTGAGCTGCGCCATCCCGAACGGCAGCGACGCGCCGGGAAAGGTGTGGCCGTGCCCGCCGGTGCCGATGAAGAGGTTCGGCTTGCCAAGGGCGAGCGCTTCGCCCGCGGCGCGCGAACAGCCGGCAGGGATCGCGCCGCCGAGCGCGAGCAGGCCCGTGGTGGCGAGAAGCTGGCGGCGGCTCGTGGTAATCATTCTATCCCTCATCACAGCGGCCGCGCCAGCAGTGCCGGGCGCTTGTCGGCGACCTCGACGATCAGCTGGCCGAACAGCGCGTTCGCCCACGCGAACCAGCTCCGCGTGAAGTTCTTCGGATCGTCCTTGTGGAAGCTTTCGTGCATGAAGCCGGTGCCGCCGTGCGTCGTCTTGAGCCAGCGCAGGCATTGCAGGATCGTCGCATCGTCGTCGGCGTTCATCGCGCGGGTGATGATCGACATCGGCCAGATCATGTCGAGGCCGATATGCGGGCCGCCGATCCCTTCGGCCGCCGTGCCCTTGAAGAAATAGGGGTTGCGGTCGGACCAGGCGAGCGCCGCGGTGCGAAGGAAGATCGGGTCGTTCTTGTCGACGACGTCTATCAGCGGCAGCCCCGACAGGCTCGGCACATTGGCGTCGTCCATGAACACCCAGTTGCCGAAGCCGTCGATCTCATAGGCCCAGACCTGACCGCCCTTGCCGTCGTCGATCAGCGCGTGCGCCTTTAGCGCGGCGTCGACCTCGGCAGCGAGCGCTTCGGCTTCGGTCGCTGCGGCATTGTCGCCACGCGCCTCGCGGTGAACGGCCGCGATCTTGCGCAGCACCGACACCGCGAACAGGTTCGACGGGATCAGGAAAGGATAGAGGCACGCATCGTCCGACGGGCGGAACATCGAGTGGATCAGCCCGACCTTCTTCGTCGGTGCGCCATAACCGCTCAGCATCACGCTGTCGGTGGGCTGGAGCGCGGGGCGCTGGAAGCTGTACGGGCCGGGGCCGTCCTTGCGCTGCTGTTCGCGGAAGGTCGCGACCGCGAGCTTCATCGCGCGCGACCATGTGTCGTCGAACGGCGCCTTGTCCTTCGTGCGCGTCCAATATTCGTGGGACAGGCGCATCGCGTAGCAGAGCGAGTCGATTTCCCATTTCCGCTCGGCGACCCCCGGCTTCATCTCGGTCTTGTCGGTCTGCGACCATTCGAGCTTCGACGGCGCGGTCGGGTCCTTGTCGAACGCATTGGCGTAAGGGTCGATCAGGATGCAGCGCGCCTGCCGCTGGATCAGCCCCTGGAACAGGCGCTTGAGCTTCGCGTCCTTCGCGACGAGGTGGATATAGGGCTGCACCTGCGCCGAGCTGTCGCGCAGCCACATTGCCTCGATATCGCCGGTGATGACGAAGGTATCGGGGCGGCCGTCGAGCGTGCCCGTCTGCACCGTCGTGTCGAGCGTGTTCGGGTAGCAATTCTCGAACAGCCAGGCGAGTTCGGGGTCGGCGATCTTCGCCTTCACGCGCGAAATCTCGGCCTCGATCGCGGGGCTGGTGAAGGCGCGCTGGGCGGGCGCCGGGCGCTTGCTGGTGAAGGCACCGGCGGCGCGTGCGGCGGTGGGCATCGCGGCCGCCAGCGCCAGTGCGCCGGCACCGGCCATGATCTCGCGGCGGTTGGGGGTCATGCTCATCTCCGAAATCATTTGGAAGCCACGCTGATCGAGAAGGGCGCATCGGCGGGGGCGGTGCCCCATTGCTTGTTGGGTTTGGCGCCCATCACGAAGTCGACCGTGCCGCCCTGCGACAAAGCGCCGTGGGTGAAATAGGTCTTGCTCTGCGGCTTCCCGCCGAGCGCGACCGACTGGAGATAGACGTTCGCATTGCTGTTGTTCGCGGCGTTGATCGTCAGCGTCTTGCCGTTCGGCATCGTCAGCACCGCCTTCTGGAACAGCGGGCTGCCGATCGCATATTCGCCCGTTGCCGAGGCGACCGGATAGAAGCCCAAAGCCGAGAAGACATACCAGGCCGAGGTCTGGCCGTTATCCTCGTCGCCCGGATAACCATCGGGCGCCGACGAATAGAGCTTTGCCATGATGTCGCGCACATGATGCTGCGTCTTCCACGGCGCACCCGCCCAATTGTAGAGATAGGGCATGTGCTGGATCGGCTGGTTGCCATGGGCATATTGGCCCATGTCGACGATCTGCATCTCGCGGATCTCGTGGATCACCTGACCATAATAGCTTTCGTCGAAGATCGGCGCGGTGGTGAAGATCGCGTCGAGCCGCTCGACGAATTTCTGCCGCCCGCCCATCAGGTTCATCAGCCCCTGGACGTCCTGCATCACCGCCCAGCTGTAATGGAGCGCGTTACCCTCGGTGAAGGCGTCGCCCCACTTGTAGGGGTTGAACGGCGTCGACCACGAACCATCCTGGTTGCGGCCGCGGATCCAGCCGCTCTGTTTGTCATAGAGCTTGCGGTAATTGAGCGCGCGCTCGGTATATTTCTTCGCATCGGCTTCCTTGCCGAGCAAAGTTGCGAGCTGCGCGATCGAGAAGTCCGCAGTCGCATATTCGAGCGTCCGCGCGGCATTTTCGTTGATGCCGACGTCGTAAGGGACATAGCCGAGCCGGTTGTAATATTCGGCGCCCTCGCGCCCGACCGCGGCGATGACCTTGCCCGCCTTGTCCTTGGGCCGGCCCTCGCTCGTCGTCGCATTCTTGATCATCGCTTCATAGAGCGTCTCGACGTCGAAACCGCGCACGCCGTTGAAATAGGCGTCGGCGATCAGGTTCGCCGAGTTCGACCCGATCATCACGTTGCGATAGCCGGGGCTCGCCCATTCGGGCAGCCAGCCGCCTTCCTTATAGGTGTTGACCAGCCCCTGCATGATCTGGCTGTCGAGGTCGGGGTACATCAACGCGAAGAAGGGGAAGACCGCGCGCCACGTGTCCCAGAAACCATTGTCGGTGAACATATAGCCGTCGTGGACCTTGCCGTCGTACGGGCTGTAGTGGACGATCTTTCCGTTCGCGTCCTTTTCATAGAAGACGCGCGGGAATTGCAGCATCCGGTAGAGCGACGAATAGAAGGTACGGACCTTTTCGGGGTCGGGATCGTTCACGCGGATGCGCGACAGTTCCTTCTCCCACGCTGCCTTCGCCTTCGCCTGCGTCGCATCGAAGCTGTCGCTGCCGATTTCGCTGCGCAGGTTCAGCAACGCCTGTTCGGGGCTGATGAACGACGAGGCGACGCGGACATGGACCTTGTCGCCCTTCTTCGTCTTGAAGCTCAGCACCGCGCCGACATGATCGCCCTCGCGCGCCAGTTCGTTCGTCGGCGCGTTGTCGCCGGCCCAGGTGCGCGCGAGCGTGAAGTCGCGGTCGAATTCGGCGACGAAATAATTGTGGAAATTGTCGGGCACGCCGCCGTTGTTGTTGCGGACATAGCCGGTGATGCGGCGGTTCTTGACGTCGACCTTGACCATCGATCCGCCCGCGAGGCCATCGAGCAGGATGTGCGCGTCATCGCTTTCGGGGAAGGTGAAGCGGAACTGCGCGGCGCGTGTCGTCGGCGCGACCTCGGCGGTCACATCATAGTCGGCGAGATAGACTTTGTACGAATAGGGGCGCGCGACCTCGGCCTTGTGGCTGAACCAGCTGCCGCGTTCCTGCTGCTTGACCTTCACCGGGCCGGTTTCCGCCATCAGCGCGAAAGCGGCATAATCGTTCATCCACGGGCTCGGCTGGTGCGTCTGCTTGATGCCGCTGATCTTCTCGCCATCATAGGTGTAGCCCCAGCCGCTGCCGGGCTCGCCGGTCACCGGGGTCCAGCTGTTCATGCCGAACGGCACCGCGACCGCGGGATAGGTGTTGCCGTACGACAGGCGATAGCTCGAATCGGTGCCCATCAGCGGATTGACATAATCGACGAGCGCGGTCTGGTTCGCGCTCGATTGCGCGAGCGCCACCGGCGTCCCGACGCTGGTGAGCACGAGCGCGCTTGCGGCGGCGCTCAGCATCGTCTTGCGGATCGTCTTCACTTCGTCTCTCCCCTGTTCGCCGTTCGTGCCGGCAGCGGGCGCGCTGCGACGCCCTTATTTGTCATTATCACCGGAGCGATCGTGCCGTCGGCGTTGAAGGTCATGCGGTCGATCGCGAGCTGGCGGCGCTCGCCGCTCTGCTGATCGAGCGGACGGCGATGATAGACGATATACCAGTCGTCGGTGCCCGGCACATTGACCACCGAATGATGCCCCGCGCCGCGCGCGATCTTGAAATCCTGGCTCAGAATCTTGCCCATCGGCTTGAACGGCCCGGTCGGCGACGGTCCCATCGCATAGGCGACCGAATAGTCGGGGCCGGTCCAGCCGCCCTCCGACCACATCAGATAATAGACGCCTTTGCGCTTCACCATGAACGAGCCCTCGACATAGCCGGGGGGCGTGATTTCCTTGTAGGTCGTGCCGTCGGCAAAGGGCTCGATCGAGGTCAGATCGTCGCCGAGGCGCACGACGTTGCAATGCTTCCAGCCGCCATAATAGAGATAATGCTGCCCATCATCGTCGCGAAAGACGAACTGGTCGATCGGCTGCGCGCCATTGTGGAAGGCGTCGATCAGCGGCTTGCCGATCGCATCCTTGAACGGCCCCTCGGGGCGGTCGCTGACCGCGACGCCGATACCGCCGAACTGGTCGTCCGACTGGATGTCGTTCGCACCGAAGAAGAGATAATATTTGCCGTCCTTCTCGATCGCTGACGGCGCCCACACGGCATAGGCCGCCCAGGCGACATTCTCGACGTCGAGGGCGTGGCTATGCTTCGTCCAGTGGACGAGGTCGGGCGATGAAAAGACGTTGAAGAAGGTCTGGAAATGATAGGACGGGCGAACCGTCTTCTGCTCGCGCAGCTTCTGCTGCTGCTCGTTGAAATGCTGCGAGAGATCGGGCGTCTCGCCATGGTCCGAATAGGTCGGATAGATCCAGTAACGGTCGCCGAAAACACGAATTTCGGGATCGGCGTACCAGCCGGGAACGATCGGATTCTCTGCCGTAGCGGAGCCGCCCGTCAGCAGCGCGGCACCGAAAACCAGCAATTTCAACCCGACACGCACCCTGCGTCGCTCCCCGTTTCGCTCATTACCATAGTCATACCCGCTCGCCCGGAAAGAGGTGGGTGGCTCCTTGCGGAGCCACCCAAGGGGGAGAGCTGGGGTATGGGCCCCATCAGAACTTGTACGAAACGCCAACGTAAGCGCGGCGGCCGAAATAGTTGCTGCGGACGAAGCGGTCCTTGGTGTCGTTACCAAGGTGCTGGCGCTCTTCCGATTTGGTCAGGTTGATGACCGAAGCGGTGAGCATCAGCCCGTCCATCAGCTCGTACGAGGCGTTGATGTCGACCTGTTCATAGGGGTCGGTGTAGACGTTGAGGCCCGACTGGAGCCCGCCGACGACTTCGCCGCGGCGGTTGTATGAGGCGCGGACGAGGAACTTGTCGGTTTCGTAGAAGACCGACGCGTTGACCTGCGTCTTCGCGCTGCCGACCAGCGCCGACTTGCCGACGGTTTCGCCGTCAAGCGTGATGTCGGCGACCGAGGTGTCGTTATAGGTGAAGTTCACCTGCGCCCCGAGGCCGAAGTCCAACGTGTGCTGGGCATAGACTTCAACGCCTTGCGACACCGCGTTCGAACCGTTGGCGACCGTCGAATAGGGCTGGATCAGCACCTGCTCGCCGTTCACTTCGCGCGTCACGTCGAGCACGAGCGGCACGACGAAGTCCGAGACTTCCTTGCGGAACACACCGGCACCGAGCACCGAACCGCGCTTGAAATACCATTCGACGCCCAGGTCGTATTGCCACGCCGAGAAGGGCTGGAGATCGGCGTTGCCGCCGCTGCCCGACCAGCCCTCGAACTCGCCGAACTGGCCGCGGTCGAAGGCGTAAGCCGCCGAACGATAGGTGAGCGAACGCTGCGAGCCGAGGTCGTTGAACGAAGGGCGCGCGATCACCTTGGCGACCGCACCGCGGACGACGATGTCGGGGGTGACTTCATAGACGACGTTCAGGCTGGGGAGCCAGTCGGTGTAGCTCTTCGACTGATCGATCTGCGTGTTGACGATCACTTCGCGCTCGGCAAGCGGCCGCACCTGGCAATTGCCGTCGGGAGCGAGCGGCACATTCGGATCGAACGGTCCGCCCGGGCCGTCGACGCAATAATCGTTGAGGAATTGCAGACGATCCGAGGTCAGGCCCGACTGCTTCGTGTGCGCGACGCGGACACCGATGTTGCCGCGCAGCGGACCAGCCTCGAAATCGGCCTGCACATAGCCGGCGAACACCTTTTCCTTGAGGTCATAGGTGTTGTTCGGCTCGGGCACCCGCACCGAGGGGCCATAGGTGTCGTTGATATAGTCGAGATAATTGCTGAAATTGATGCCCGGGAACGAGCTTGCATCGAACCCGCCGGCGATGTTGCCGATCGGATTGTCATAGAAATATTCGGGCCGCGCGACCGCGCCCTCGGGCGTGTCCTGATAGCGCCGCTTGGTCGCCGGATCGGCGTACCATTCATTGCGGCCGGTTTCGCGGTGGATGCTCATCTCGCGCCACTTGCCGCCGACGCGGAACGCGCTCAAAAAGCTGTCGAAGCGGCGGACAAGATCGAGCTGCGCATAACGCTGCGAGATCGCGCTGTTGGTGAAGCCCGACCCGGTCGAGCCGACGTCAATCTGCGCAATGCCGTTCTTGATATTTTCCTGCAGCTCGGGCGAGAATTCCATGTTGAGATTGCCGCCGGTGAAATCCCACGCGCTCAGGAAATTGCCGTTCTGCTCCTGCCCGGGGATCGTCAGGCGCGGCTTCACAGCGACGCCGAAGCGCATCGACGGACCGCCGGTCGCCTTCGTCTTGCCGAATTTCAGCACCGCGTCGAAATTGTCCTGATTCCAGGCGACCTCGGTCTCGAACGTGTTCGAAACCTGCTTTTCGCGGCTGTAAGAACCCGCAATCTGCGGCGTTTCCATCGTGCAGGGTGTCGGCCGGGTAAGGCAGCCGGTTCCCGCGGCGGGCACCTGGAAATTCGCCGACTGGAAGATCGTGCCGCTCTCGTCAAAGGTCGGTCCGGTGAAGAAATTGCCATAACCCCATTCGGGGATCTTCAGCACATTGCTCTGCCAGTTGCTCTTGTAATCGAAGCGGAAATAATTGGCGGTGACGGTCAGGTTTTCGATCGGGCGCATCTGCGCGGTCGCCTGGATGCCGAGACGCTTGCGCTGCTGCGAAAAGACTTCGGCGTTCACCGACTGCGGCGCCCAATAGCCCGAATAATGCTTGCCGTCCTGCCCCGTCACGCCCGTGCCCGGCCAATAGGAAATCGCGTCGTCATTCTCGAACGGATTGCCGTTGACGTCGGTCGCGGGGGTGATGATGTCGCCGTTCGGGGCGCGGTCGCTCCACCAGCGCCAGGTTTCGGTCGAGCCGCGCAGCTCGCGGTTCGAACGTTCCTGATAGGTCGCACCGATCAGGAAACCGAGCCGCTCTTCGGGGTCTTTCCATGAAATCTGGCCGGCAATCTGTGGATCGAATTTCTTGGTCGTGTCCGAATAGGTGCCCTCGGCCGAGACGAAGCCCGACCAGGCCGGCAGGTCGAACGGACGGCGGGTGTTGAGGATCACCGTGCCGCCGACGCCGCCTTCCTCAAGCCGCGCTTCGGCAGACTTGTACACTTCGGTGCTGGCGATAAAGTTCGACGGCAGCAGGACATAGTTGAACGAGCGCGACGGATCGCCGCTGTCGGCGCCGGCGATGAAATTGCCGTTGAGCAGGGTGAGCGTCAGGTCCGACTGGAGACCACGAATGCTGACGCGGCTGCCCTCGCCGCCGTCGCGGGTGATGATCACACCGGGGACGCGCTGCAGCGCGTCGGCGACGTTCTTGTCGGGGAATTTGCCGATGTCTTCGGCGGTGATGACTTCGATCAGCGAGTTGGCTTCGCGCTTCTGTTCGAGGCTCTGCTCGATCGACTTGCGATAGCCGGTGACGACGATCGCATCGCCCGATGCCGCCTCTGCCGCTTCATCCGCCGGCGGCTGCGGCGCCGGTGCGGGCGCGGCCTGCGCATAAGCCTGTCCGGCGCTGCACAGCGCTGCGAGCGTGCCCGCGCCCAGCATCAGTTCGCGGATCAGCGCCGCGCGCCGCGCCGCTTTCGCTGAATGGATTTGTCCTGCCTTCATCACATCGACCTCCCTGTTCGAGGGGCTGCTCGCCCCCACTCGTTATTCGGCGCTTTCGGAGTCGCCGAGCAGCGGATCATCGGACCCGTTGAGCCTCTATCAGAATATAAAAAACAATTTGTCAAAATAAATTTTTCGAGCCGGTGGCGGGACGCGATGAATCGTTACGGACTCGTCATAAAGACACAATTTTTCGCAGTTTTGCGTGGATATAGACTCGCGGCCGCAGACCACCGCGCCCGCCATCCCCGACTCCGGGGACGGCAGGTGCCATCATGCTTTCGCCCGCTCCGGGTCAGTCCGGAGTCGGAGTCTTCCAAAGCGGCGCGGCGATCTCCGCCAACGCCTCCGCCGATGCCTTCGGCACCGCGCGGTCATAGGTCAGCAGCCCGTTGATCTCGTCCTCGACGTCGGTCGTCTGGGTGTAGACCGACGCGCTGAGGCCATTCTCCTTCGCCTGCCGGATCACGCCTTCCATCTTGCGGCGGAAGCGGACGAGATATTCCTTCTCGTCCTGCGCGACCTGATAGCTCCAATTGCCTTTGCCCGGTTTCCAGATATGCCCCGGCACGGGGAAACCGACCCCGCCATATTCGCCGAGCACGATCGCGCGGTCGGCCTGCAGCGGCGGCGTCTTCGGCACATCCTCATAGGTGTGGATGTCGAGCATGTCGGAATCCTTCGGCGCGACGTCGAGCCAGCCCGAATTGGCGTCGACCAGCCGCGTCGGATCGATCCCCTTCACGAAACGCGTCAGCGTCGCCGAATCATATTGGCCCCACCCCTCATTGTTCACGACCCATGTCACGATCGAGGGGAAGGCGCGCAACTCGCCGATCATCTCGGACAATTGTTTCTGCTGCTCGGCGAGCGTTTCCGACGGGAAGATCGCCTGATACTGGCTGGTGCCGGCGAGATATTGATCCTCGCCGCCGCCCGAGGGCATGTCCTGCCAGATCAGCATGCCGAGCCGGTCGGCGTCGTGATAATAGCGTGCGGGTTCGACCTTGATATGCTTGCGCAGCATGTTGAACCCCGCCTTTTTCAGGAAGACGATGTCGCTCTTCATCGCCTCTTCCGACGGCGGCGTATAAAGCCCGTCGGGCCACCAGCCCTGATCGAGCGTGCCGTGCTGGAACAAAGGTTTGTTGTTGAGCAATATCGCGGGCTGCCCCGCGACGCGGCCGGGGCCGACCGAGACCTTGCGCATCGCGAAATAGGCGGCGACGCTGTCGCGCGGCGCGCCCTGAACTTTCGCCTTCGCATAGACGCGGCTCTCATGGTCGGTGAAGCGCGAGTCATAGGCTTTGCGGTCGCGCTCGGCTTCGCCCGCATAGGGATCGGCGATCGTCACCAGCTCGGCCTTGAGATCGTAGAGGTGGGGATCGTCGGGCGACCAGAGGTGCGCGTTCGGGATCGCGAGCGTCGCCTGCCGGTTCGCGCGAATGATCGTCGAGGCGATGACCTTGCCCTTCGCGCTCGCGGTCAGCCGCACTGCGTCATTGTCGTTCGCCCAGCCCGAGAGCGCGACGGCGACGTCGACGGTGCCGCGGTCGATGTCGGGGGTCGCGCGCACCTCGGCGATATGGAGCTTCGGCACTGGCTCGATCCACACCGTCTGCCAGATGCCGCTGACCGCGGTGTACCAGATGCCCGCAGGGTCGAGGATCTGCTTGCCGCGCGGCTGCGTGCCCGCGCTCGTCGGGTCGGTGACTTCGACGACCAGCTCGTTCGCGCCCGCTTTCAGATAGGGGCTGATGTCGAAGCCGAAGGCGTCGAAGCCACCCTTGTGCGATCCGACGACCGACCCGTTGACGCGCACCGTCGCTTCATAATCGACCGCGCCGAAATTGAGCATGACATTCTGTCCGCGCCAGTCGGCGGGGACGGTGAAGCTGCGGCGATACCAGACGCGGTCGTCGGGCGTGACCTTGCGCGCAACGCGCGACAGCTTCGATTCGACCGGGAAAGGCACGAGGATCTGGCCGTCCATCGCCGCCGGCCGTTCGGCCGCCTTGGGGGCGATCGCATAGTCCCACAGGCCGTTCAAATTGACCCAGCGCTCGCGCACCATCTGCGGGCGCGGGTAGAGGCGCCAGGCGTTTTCTGGGGTCACCTCCTTGCCCCAGCGCGTCATCAGGTCGCTGGTGTAGACCGCGTCACCCGCAGGCGGCGATGCGGCGGTCTGGGCTTGCGCTGCGACCGGCGCGAGAGCGAGAAGGGATGCGGTGATCAAAAGGCTGCGCATGATATCTGTCCTGTTGATTAGGGGAGCCCAGGACCAGAGGGGGATGGCGGGTCCTGGGCTCGCGCCCCCGCGGGGTGGCGGGGGCGAGGGGCTGGTTAGCGCTTTCGCGACATCGACGGCGGCGCGGCATCGGGCGCGGCGCCCCACGCCTTGTTCGGCTTGGCGCCCATCGTGAAAACGAAGGTCGCGCCGTCCTTGACGTCGTCGTGGCGGAACCACGGCTTGTTCCACGGCTTGCCGTTGAGCGTCGCCGACTGGATGTAGACATTGGTCGCCGAATTATTGTTCGCGACGATCCGCAGCGTCTTGCCATTGCCCATGTCGAGGCTGGCGTCGTCGAACACCGGGCTGCCGATGATATAATCCTGGCTTGACGGGTCGACCGGGTAAAAGCCGAGCGCGCTCAAGGCGTACCACGACGAGGTCGCGCCCTGATCGTCCATCCCCGGATAGCCGTAACCCGCGGCATCGCTGGCATAGGTCTTGTCGAGGATCTGGCGCACCAGCGCCTGCGTCTTCCACGGCTGGCCGCTCCAGTTGTAATAATAGGGCGCTTGCTGGTCGGGCTGGTTGCCGTGGACATATTGGCCGATCACGCCGGTGCAGTCGCGGCAGATGCCCGTCGGATTATAGGGCTTGGTGAAAAACTCGTCGAGTTTGGCATTGAACGCGTCGCGCCCGCCGAGGAGGCCGATCAGCCCCTGCACGTCGTGCGGGACGAGCCACAAGGTCGACCAGCCCGATGCCTCCTTCATCATGAAATTATAATAGGGTTCGGCGGGATCGAAGGGCGCGATCCACTTGCCGTCGGCGGTACGCCCGCGGATGAAGCCGATCGATTTGTCGAAGACGTTGGCATAGTTGCCCGCGCGCTTCAGGAACATCTTGTGGTCGGCGTCCTTGCCGAGCTTTTTCGCGTAGAGCGCGAGCGCATAATCGTCCCACGCATATTCGAGCGTCTTGTCCGCGCCCGCCTTGCCGCCGGCGTAGGGCGGGCTGGGATTATGATCGGGCACGATGTCCGAAATCCACCCCTGCTCCATATATTCGGCGAGATAGCCGCGCGGCCCCTTCGGGTCGGTCGCATTCTTGCGCAGATATTCGTACGCGGCCTCGTAATCGAATTCGATGCCGCGTTCCCACGCGCCGAGGAACAGGAACACCGCATTGTCGCCGTGGAACGAGGTGTTCATATAGCCCTTCTCGCGCGCCATCGCGAGTTCGGACGCCATGATATTCTTGACCGCCTCGGGCTCCATCAGTTCGAGCAGCACGATCTGGTTGCGCCCCGTGTCCCAGAAGGGCACCGGCCCATAACGGTCGTGCGTCGCGGTCTGGACCTTGCCGTTGGTGTCGGCGAATTTCTCGCCCGTCTGCGCGATCAGGCGCGGCGAGGCGAAGGACTGGAACAGGGTCGAGTAGAAGAGCCCCCGCTGCTTGTCGGTGCCGCCGGTCACGCGGACGCGACCCAGCAGCTGCGCCCAGGTATCGCGCGCCGCCGCATGGACGCCGTCGAAATCCCATCCCGGCACTTCGGCGGCGAGCCGCTGCGCGGCCTGCTCATAGCTGGTGCCATGCGCCATCTTCACCAGCACCTGCTCGCCGGCTTTCGTCTTGAAGGTCACATAGCTGCCGGCATAGCTGCCCGTCATTTCGCGCCCGCCGGGTTTCACATCGCTGGTGCCGATGCCCCAGCCCGCATTGTCGCCCGGCGATTTGCGGAAGGTGCCGAGCGCGGCGAAGGGCTTCGAGAATTCGGCGACGAAATAGCCGCCGTCGGCGCTGTCCTTGTCGTTCGATATGCCGCGTATGATGCGGTCGCCGACGACCTCGACCGAGCCGCCGTGGCGCGGCAGGTTGACGATGATGTTCGACCGCTCGCTCGCGGGGAAGGTGAAGCGCATGACGCTCGCCCAGCGCGTCGCGGTCAGTTCGGCCTGCGTGCGAAAGCTGTCGAGATAGACCGAATAATAGCCCGGCGACGCCTTTTCGCGCGACTTGTCATAATAGGACTGGCTGTAGGCGGGCGGCGGCGACCAGTCGCCGACCACCGGCATGATGAACGGCTCGGCGCCGCCGCCATAGGTCGAGCCGCCGCCGCCGGTGAAGCCGATCATCGTCGGGTTGGTGTAATAATAGGGAACGGGGACGCCGTTCGGATAGAGAAGCTCGATATTATTGTTCACCGGCGCCGCTTCGACCGAGCCGTGCGGCAGGCGCGCGCCCGGCGAGGTCTGCCCCGAATAGACAGGCTCGCCCGGCGGCGGCGCATTGCCGATCACCGCGGGATCGTCGAGCGGCGCGGTGCCGACGAGCGGGTTGGCGAGATCGACCGGCGACTGACCGGCTTTTGGCTGCGCCGCCACGGGCGATAAGGCGAGCATGAGCGGCAATATCGCCGCCGACGACGCCAGCATGGCGCCAAATTTCCACCCGCAGTTCACATTCCTGTCGATATCCATTGCGACCCTCTTCCCTGAATATTTTCGTTGATTGCGTGGTCAGTGCAGCGAAGTTGCGAAGCTGGTCGTCCGCGCCGGCTCCCGCGCCGCGCGCCAGCCGAACAGCGCGATGACGAGGTAACAGGCCATCGGCACCAGAAAGGCGAGGAAGCGGCTGCCGCTCGCGTCGGCGACCTGCGCGAAGACGAGCGGCACGAGCGCGCCGCCGACGATCGCCATGCAGAGCAGCCCCGACGTCGCCGACGCGGGCGCGGTCGAACGCTCGATCGTCAGCGAGAAGATCACGGGGAACATGATCGAGTTGAACAGCCCGACCGAGATCGCGAGCACGCCCGCCGCCGGCCCGCTGATCTGGCTGATCGTCAGGCAGAGCAGCGCCGCGGCGACCGCCGCGACCGCGAGGAGCGGACCCGCGGGCAGCTTGTAGAGGAGACCCGAGCCGATAAAGCGCCCGATCATCGCGCCGAGCCAATAGAGGCTGACGAAGCTGCCCGCCTGTACCGCGCTGATCGCGAACACATCGGGCTGTTCGAGGAAATTGACCATCGCGCTGCCGATCGCTACCTCGGCTCCGACATAGAGGAAGATCGCGAGCGCGCCGGCGAGCGCCCACGGCGATGCGAAGGCGCTCGACACGCGCGCGCCTGTTTCGACCGGCGGCGCGGCCGCGGTGATCTCGTGGCGGACGCGGTAAAGGAACATCGCGAGCACCGCGATCACTGCGGCAATGAAGACATAAGCGACGTCGATCCGGCCGAGCGAATAGGCGATCTTCGCCTCGGTCACCGGCCCGTCTTCGAACAATCCGCCCTGCAGCAACGTCCGCGCCGCGAGATAGGGCGCGATAACGGTGCCGAACGAATTGAACGCCTGGCTCAAGACCAGCCGGAAATGCGAGCGTTCGGGACGGCCGAGCGATGCCGACAGCGGGTTCGCCGCGACCTGCAGCAGCGTAATCCCCGACGCGATCACGAACAGGCCGACGAGCACGATCGAATATTCGCGCACGACGGTCGCCAGCGGCATGATCAGGCAGCCGGCGATCATCGTCGCGAGCGCCACGATGATCGAATTGGCCGCACCGAGCCGCCCCATGATCGCCGCCGCAGGCAGCGAGACGACGCCATAGGCCATGAAGAAGGCGAATTGGGTGAGGAAGCTTTCGGTATCGCTGAGCGCGAAGATCGCCTTCACCGCGGGGATCAAAATGTCGTTGACCGCCGTCACCGCGCCCCAGACGAAGAAGAGCATGGTGACATAGGCGAAGGTCCAGGCGGTGCCCGATCGGCTGGCGGTCATGCGAATTTCTCCGCGCCCGGATAGGCAAGCAACAGGTCGGCCCCGGCCTCGGCGTCGATCTGCACCGAGCCGGTAAGCGCGAGGCATTCGCCCGCCGCGAAAGCGACGCCATCGACAACGCCCTTGCCCGTGACCGGGATCAGCCAGGCGGTGACGCTATCTGGGAGGTCGATCGTGCGCGCACCGCCAGCCAGCCGCTCGAGCACGAACTTCGGCCCGTCGACGAGGATATTGCGGTCGTCGGCAATGCGGCCCGGTGACGGATGGGCGGCATAGGGCTGCGGATCGGACACCGCGATGCCGTCCTCCAGATGCAGCTCGCGCGGGCGCCCATAGTCATAGAGGCGGTACGTCGTCTCGCTGTTCTGCTGCACCTCGATCAGCGTCAGACCCGCGCCGATCGCATGCACCGTGCCCGAGGGGACGTAGAAGAAATCGCCTGCCTTCACGGGTTTCCAGTCGAGCAATTGTTCGATGCTGCCGTCGAGCGCGGCCTCGCGCAGCACGGCCGCATCGACCGGCGCCTTCGTTCCCAGCGCGATCGTCGAATCGGGCGCGGCGCCCAGGATCAGCCAGCATTCGTCCTTGCCGCGCGGCAGCCCGCGCGCATGCGCTTGCTCATCGTTCGGATGGACCTGCACCGACAGTTTTTCGCTGGTGAAGAGATATTTGATCAGGAGGTCGGGCGTGCTGTCGCCGGGCGCCTGGAACCAGATTTCGCCGACGGGCTCGCCGCCCGCGGGCGAATCGCGAAACGGCCCCCACAGCTGGTGGCGCCCCCAGGGCTTTTCCACGCGATGGGTCGCAAGCAATTTCGCCGGCACAAACCTCTCCCTGTTTCCCAGCCGCCGTTCCGGGTCTGGTTTGCAAAAACTGCCCCGGCCGGACGCCCCTCGTCAAGATAATAATGAAAATTAATTTATTTGATCGAAATCGCCGTTGTGGCATGTCTGCAGGCAATCAGGACGGGCGCCGATGCCCGATCCGTCGGAGAGAGTGGATGACAGGCAAGCACGACAGCGAAGCATTTCGGGTGCCCGGCGCACCGCAACGTCCGGGAGGGCGCGGCACGGGAGGTCGCGGTACTTTGGCCGCCGCGATCGGGACGGCGGCCCTCGCGGGTCTTCTCTTCGGATTCGATACCGCGGTGATCGCAGGGGTGACGGGTGACCTCACCCATCTCTTCGCGCTCACCCCCGAAACGCTCGGCATCACCGTATCGGCCGCGCTCTGGGGCACCCTCGTCGGCGCGCTGTTCGCGGGCAAGCCCGGCGATGCGTTCGGCAGCCGCGACAGCCTGCGGATCCTCGCCGCCTTTTATTTCATCGCGGGAATCGGCTGCGCGCTGGCATCGAGCTGGCCGGCTTTCCTTATCTTCCGTTTCATGTGCGGGCTCGCGATCGGCGGCTCGTCGGTGCTCGCGCCCGTCTATATCGCAGAGATCGCGCCGCCGCGGCACCGCGGGTTCCTCGTCGGCCTGTTCCAGCTGATGATCGTGACCGGCATTCTCGTCGCCTATCTGAGCAACGCGACGATCGCGGGGCTGGTCGGCGGCGACGCGGCATGGCGGTGGAAGCTGGGCGTCACCGCCGCCCCCGCCCTGCTGTTCTTCGTTCTGCTGTTCGCGATCCCCAACAGCCCGCGCTGGCTCGTCTCCAAGGGACGCCGGGACGAAGCGGGCATCGCGCTGACGCGGATCGGCACCGCGCCCGATGCCGCCGAAGCCGAACTCCGCCGCGTCGAGCAGGCGCTCGAACGCGACCCGCCGGGCGAGAAGCTGTCGTGGCGCCGCCATCGCCGCCCGATGATGCTCGTGATCCTCGTCGCGATGTTCAACCAGCTCGCGGGCATCAACGCGGTGCTCTATTATCTGAACGACATCTTCGCGCGCGCGGGGTCGCTGTCGCCCGACCGCCAGGCGGTGCTGATCGGCATCGCCAATCTGGTGTTCACCCTCGTCGGCATGGCGCTGATCGACCGGATCGGGCGCAAGACGCTTCTGCTCGCAGGGGCGGCGGGCATGACATTATGCCTCGCCGCCGCCGCAGGGGTCCTTTACGGCGCGCTCGACAACGGCCTGATGCTCCCCGCGCTCATCGGTTTCATCGCCTTCTTCGCGACGAGCCAGGGCGCGGTCATCTGGGTTTATATTTCGGAGATATTCCCGACCCCCGTCCGCGCGCGCGGCAGCGCGCTTGGCGCGAGCACGCACTGGCTGATGAACGCGCTGATCGCCGGTATCTTCCCGATATTGGTGGCGTGGTCGCCGGGAGCGCCGTTCGCGATCTTCGCCGCCGCGATGGTCGTCCAGTTCGTCGTCGTCGCGGCGATCTTCCCCGAAACGCGGGGCGTCGACCTCGACGAGATGGCAGAGCGGATCGAGTAAAGCGTCAGCGCCCCGCCTGCATCAGGATCGATTCGGACGGCAGGACATTGTCGAGGAACGGGATGATCGCGGCGCCGATCGCCGACGCATCGTCGGCCGCCTCGGCGCGTCGCACCGGCGCCACCACGGGAAGCTTGCGCCCCGCCATCCGCGCATTGAGCCGTTCGACAAGCGCGTCGACCAATTTGCCCGGAAGCCGCCCGCCGATGAGGATCGCGGCCGGATTGATCAGGCAATTGACCGCAATCAGCGGCTGGACCAGCACGTCGGCGGCATCGTCGAGCCATTGGACGATCACCGCCTCCTGCGCCGCCGGGCCGTCGATCAGCGCCTCGGGCCCGTCGACGACATGCCCTGCCGCTTCCAACCGGGCGTAAAGCGCCGACAGCGAAACCGTGTCCTGCACATTCGCCCCCTCGCCGCGCGCGGGATCGGGCAGCGCCCAGATCTCGCCCGACCGCGAATCGGCGCCGCGAACATAGCTGCGATCGATCACCAGCCCGCCACCGAGGCCCGCGCTGATCAGCAGGTAAAAGAAGCTCGGCAGCGCGATGCCGTTGCCCAGATGAACCTCGCCAAGCGCCGCCGACGCGGCATCATTGTCGGCGTGGAGCGGCCAGGGGAGCACTTCGCCGAGCAGCGCGCCCAAGTCGATATCGTCCCACGCGTCATATTCGGTCGGTCGGTGCGGCAGCGAAATCCGCCCGAGATCGTCGGGCAGCGCAACCCCGACGCCAAGGATGCGCCCCCGATCGACGCCGCCCTCTTCCAGCAGCCCGGGCAATATATCGCGGACATGATCGACCACCGTTCCCGGCAGCGCGAACGCGATCTCGCGCGTGTGGCGGCTGCGAATCTTGCCCGCGAGGTCGAGCGTCACCAGCGTGATATGATCGCGGTCGATGTTGAGCCCGATCGAAAAGGCGCCGTCGGGATCGATCACGATCCGCATCGCGGGCTGGCCGCGCTTGCCCTGCAGCCGTCCCGCCGGCTTGACGAGCCCCAGGTCGATCAGCCGTTTGGTGATGTTGACGATCGTCGGCGGCGTCAACCCGGTGACGCGCGCCAGGTCGCTGCGCGTCGTTTCGTCGGTCAGGCGAATAGCCTGCAGCACGATCCGCTGATTATAGTCGCCCGCGCGCTCCAGATTGGTGCCCGAGAGGCTGAGCGTCAGCCGCGCGTCGCGCGCCTCTGGACCATTTTTCGTCGGTTGCCGCCGGTCAAGACCCGGAAGATTAAGGGCCATCGCTGGATTGTCCTTCAAACTGATCCGAATGCCCGGCGCCCCCCGCCAAACAGATTCGATTCATAAAGCATAGGCGCTTTAATAATTCGAATTTAGATAAAGCGGAGCAACGCCCTCCTGTCAATGACGGGCGCTAAGGCTGTGCAGCGATCAGGTTGAAGCGTGGTTGTCGGCTATGGGCATCCGGCCGGACGGGGCCGCAGCAAAGCGCGGCCCGCGGCGACGCCGGTCGTCCGGCCGTCGTCGACCGCCAGCGCGCCGTTGACGAACAATTTGCGGACACCGACGCTCAGCTCGCGCGGGCGCACATAATCGGCGCGCGGGGCATATTGGTCGGGGTTGAAGACGAGTATATCGGCGAAATAGCCGGGACGCAGATAGCCGCGCCGGTCGAGCTTGTAGATGTCGGCGGTGCGCCCCGTCGACTGGCGGATGAAGGTAGCGAGGTCGATGACCTTCCGCTCGCGGACATAGCGCACATATTTTTCGGGAAAGGTCGCGAACATGCGCGGATGGCCGTCCGAGCCGTCGGACGATGTCACCATCCACGGCTGCTTCATCAGCAGGTCGACGTCGGCCTGCGCCATGTTGAACGACGCGACCGCGGTGCCGCCGCTCTTCTGTTCGCCCGCTTCGATGCTCTGCCGGATGATGCGCAGCGCGGCGTCGCGGCTGTCGAGCTTCCACGTGCCTGCTACCTGTTCGAGCGTCTGGCCGGTCCAGGGAAAGCCCTGCGCGATGAGCAGCAGCGCACTCGCGCCGCCGCGCCGGCGAAGATTCTCCTGCATCTCGCCGCGAATCCGTTCCAGCGTCGCGGGATCATCGAGCCGCTTCAGCAAGGCCGGCCCGCCGCCGTCGACCGCCCAGCGCGGCAGCAGCGACGCATCGAGGCTCGATCCCGACGCCAGCCAGGGATATTGGTCGGCGGTCACATCGACCCCCGACTTGCGCGCGGCGTCGATCGCGTCGATCACCGCGCCCGCCTGTCCATGCACATCGACGCCAAGCGCTTTCAGATGCGCGAAATGGACGGGCATTCCCGCCTGCCGCCCGATGTCGATCGCTTCCTGCACCGACCCGAGCAGGCCGATGCTGTAGCTCGATTCGTCGCGCTGGTGGGTGTCGTAGACGCCGCCGCGGCGCGCCGCCTCGCGCGCCACCTCGACGACCTCGCCCGTGGTCGAGAAGCTTTGCGGCGCATAGAAGAGGCCGGTCGACAGACCGACGGCGCCTTCGCACATGCCCTTGGCCACCAGCGCCTTCATCCGGTCGAGCTCCGCAGGGCTCGGCGCGCGCGCATCCTGACCGAGCACGCGCTGGCGGACCGGGCCGAACCCGACGAACGGAACGATATTGGTGCCGATCCCCGATGCCGCGAGCTTGCCGGCATCCTCCGCAACATCGGGCGTACCCGACCCGTCGACCCCGATCATCACGGTGGTCGCGCCCTGATTGAGCCACGCCGCATTGACGCGCACCGCCTTGTCGGGCGAACGGATGAAGCTGTCGGCATGGGTGTGCGGATCGATGAAACCCGGCGCGACGATCATGCCCTTGGCGTCGATGACCTTGCCCGCCTTATGGCGGCCCGACTTGCCAACATAGACGATCTGGTCGCCGCGGATCGCGACATCGCCGACAAAGGGCTTGCCCTCCCCGCCGTCGTAAATCGTACCGCCGCGGATGATCACATCGACCGTCTGATCCGCCTTCGCCGCCGCTCCGCCCACGCAGAGCAGCGCTGCGGCCACCGACAGCGAACCGATCGTGCGGCGAACCGAAAGCGAAGCAAGCGGTTGGGGCATCGGCGTGATCCTTCCATGGAGCTTTTATCAGGGACGAAGATGTCTCGATTGCACGTCCCGCGTCCAGACAGCGTTGTTGCACCCCCTATAACCCGATGGCATAGAGATCAAAGCCACAACAATATCCGGCCAAAACAAGGGGCAATCGCACGCCCCGGTGTCGCAACTTCGGGATCGTAACGGGATGAACCTGCGCCAGATCGAGATATTCCACGCGGTCTTCCTGCACGGCACGGTCAGCGCCGCGGCGCGGTCGCTCAACGTGTCGCAGCCGTCGGTGACCAAGGTGCTGCGCCACGCCGAACGCTCGATCGGCCTGACCCTGTTCGAACGGTCGAAAGGGCGGCTGATCCCGACGCAGGACGCGCACACGCTGTTCGCCGAAGTCTCCGACATTCAGGACCGCGTGCGCTCGCTGCGCCAGGCGTGCCAGAATTTGCGCCACGGGCGCGGCGGGCTGCTCCGCATTTCGGCGCTTCCCTCGCTCGGGCTCGGCGCGATACCCGAGGCCGTCGCCCGCTTCATGGGCGATCATGCGGACATCATGTTCGACCTCCAGACGCTGCATCACGACGAAATGGTGCGCAAACTCTATGAGCATGAAACCGACATCGCGATCAGTTTCGAAGTGCCCTTGTCGGCGCCCGTCGCGCATCAGGTGATCGGCGAGGGCGAGCTGGTCGTCATCTATCGCGAGGGGGACATGCCCGGCGCACCGCCGCGCCTGCACCTCGACGAGCTGCGCGGGCACAAGTTCATCAGCCCGGTGCAGGGTGGCCCGATCGGACGGATGCTGTCGAGCGAGCTCAGCCGACTCGAGGTCGAGCTGGACGAGGTTGTGTCGGCGCGCACCTATTATGTCGCCGCGGCGTTGGTAAGCGCGGGGGTCGGCATGGCGATCGTCGACAATTTCACCGCGCATGCCGCGCTGCCCCCCGGGCTATCGAGCCGGCCGCTGCAGCCCGCGATCACCTTCGACATCAACGCGGTCTATCTGCAGAACCGCCCGCCATCGCGAACGGCGTCGGCGTTCCTCGCGGTGCTCGCGACGGTGATCGAGGGGCTATAGCGTCAAGCTATAGGATATGGGGCGCTAGATATTGGGGCGTTACGGCAGCAAGGGATAATATCGGCCTCTCATCATCTCGCAGGTTTCCCGGATCCATGATCGAAACGCCCTATCTTCTCTACCTCGGCCACTCGAGCGACCCCGCCGACATCAAGACCTCGCGCGGGCTCGCGGTGTTCCGGCCCGACATCAGCATCGGCGAATATCGCCACGACGATTGTCCGCTGACTCTGGACCTGCCGCGCATGGATTTCGCCGCAGCGCACGACGCCGGTGCGCGGACGCTGGTGCTCGGCATCGCCAATGCGGGCGGCAAGCTGGGTGAGGATCTGATCGTCGATGCGCTCGCCGCGATGGACGCCGGGCTCGACATCGCATCGGGGCTCCACCACCGGCTGAACGCCGAACCGCGCCTGATTGCAGCCGCGACGCGGCTCGGCCGCAAGCTCCACGATGTGCGCGACCCGCGGCCCGACATTCCGATCGGCAACGGCAAGCCGCGCGCGGGCAAAAGGCTGCTGACCGTCGGCACCGATTGTTCGGTCGGCAAGATGTACACGACGCTGTGCCTCGCCAGCGCGCTCGAAAAGCGCGGCGTGGCCGCCGATTTCCGTGCGACCGGACAGACCGGCATATTGATCGCGGGCGACGGCGTGCCGCTCGACGCGGTGGTCGCCGATTTCATCTCGGGCGCGATCGAACAGATTTCGCCCGCACGCACCGATGATGGCTGGGACCTGATCGAGGGTCAGGGTTCGCTCTATCACCCCTCCTTCGCGGGGGTGTCGACGGGGCTGCTGCACGGCGCGCAGCCCGACGCGCTCGTCCTCTGTCACGACCCGGTGCGCCCGCACATGCGCGGCCTTCCGCACTATCCGCTGCCCGGCATTGCCGAAACGCTGGAGGCCAATCTGCGCGTGGCGCGGCTGACCAATGCCGATGTGCAGGTGGTCGGCATCGCGCTCAACACCTCGGCGATGGCCGAGGACGACGCGCGTGCACTGTGCGCCGCGACCGAGGCCGAATTCGGCCTGCCGACCAGCGACCCCTATCGCTTCGGGGTCGAGGCAATCCTCGACCGGCTGCTCGATACCCCCGCCACCGCCGAAACCGTCTGATCGCCCGGCGATGCCCCGCATCCTGACCGTCGCCGGCGAAACCCTGCCGCTGCACACGCCGTTTCGCATCTCGCGCGGGGTCAAGACCGCCGCCGAGGTCGTGACCGTCGCCATCGCGCAGGATGGGGTCACCGGGCGCGGCGAATGCGTCCCCTACCCCCGCTATGGTGAGAATGCCGAGAGCACGATCGCCGCGATCGAAGCGGCGCGCGGCGCGATCGAGCGCGGCGTGGGCCGGCAGGAGTTGCTGCAGCTGATGCCCGCGGGTGCCGCGCGCAACGCGGTCGACTGCGCGCTGTGGGATCTGGAACTGCGGCTCGCGGGAAGCGATTTCGCGGCGGCGTTGGGCCTCGAAAAGCCGCTGCGCGCGATCGTCACCGCGATGACGGTCAGCCTCGACACCCCCGAACGCATGGCGGTGGCTGCCGCCGCACTCGCCGACGCGCCGCTGGTCAAGGTGAAGGTCGATCGCAGCGATCCCGCCGCGCAGCTGGGGGCCGTCCGCGCCGCGGCGCCCAAGCCGAAAATGATCGTCGACCCCAACGAAAGCTGGACGATCGCCGAAGTGCGCAGCCTGCAGGGTCTGATGACCGATCTGCGCATCGACCTGCTCGAACAGCCACTCCCCGCCGATGCCGACCGCGACCTCATCGGTTTCCGCTCGGCGATCCCGATTGCCGCCGACGAGGCGGTGCATGTCGCGGCCGATCTCGACAGCCTTCCCGATGGCTATGCGGTCGTGAACATCAAGCTCGACAAGACCGGCGGGCTCACCGCCGCGCTCGATCTGGCGCAGGCGGCGCGGACGCGCGGGCTCGATGTGATGACGGGCTGCATGATCAGTTCGTCGCTCTCGATCGCACCCGCCTGGGCCATCGCGGCGACGAGCAGCTTCGTCGACCTTGACGGACCGCTCTGGCTTGCAGAGGATCGCGCGGGCGGGGTCAGCGCGGCGAACGGCATCATGGCGCCGCCGCGGCCCGGTTTCTGGGGCGGCATTTGATACGATAAAACAGGGGGACGGATGACGGGGTTTCTTCGCGGCTGGTTCGCAGTGCCGCTGTGGCAACGCGTATTGGGCGCGATGGTCGTCGGCGTGCTGCTGGGGCTCCTGTGGCCTGCCGCGACCGGCGCGATCGCCTTCATCGGCGAATTGTTCGTCCGTGTGATCCGGATGCTCGTTGTCCCGATCGTCTTCATCAGCATCGCGTCGGGCGTCACCGCGCTCGCCGACCCGCGAAAGCTGGGCTCGGTCGGCGCGCGGACCGTCGGCCTGTTCGCGGCGACCACCTTCTGCGCGGTGTCGATCGGCATGATCGTGGGCCTGCTGCTCGAACCCGGACAGGGCGCCGCGCTCGGCAGCGCCGTCCCGCACGCACTCGGCGAGGCCAAGTCGCTGCACGACCAATTGATCGGCATCGTCCCCGTCAATATCGTTGAGGCGCTCGTCGCCGGCGACATGCTCGCGATCATCTTCTTTTCGATTCTCTTCGGCTTCGGCGTCATCCTTGCCGGCGAAGCGGGGCGCCCGATGGCCGACCTGCTGCAGTCGGCGGGGCAAGTGCTGTTCCAGCTGGTGCGGATCGTCATGGAGATCACTCCCTTCGGCGTGCTCGCGCTGATCGCAAAAGCGGTCGCCGACAATGGCGTCGCGGTGTTCGCCAACATCGGCTGGCTCGCGGTCGGCGTCGCGGCGGGCGTGGTCCTGCAGATATTGTTCGTCCACCTGCCGCTGATCGCCTTTGTCGCGCGGCGGCCGGTGCTCCGTTTCTATCGCACGATTATCGACGCGCTGGCGGTCGCCTTTTCGACCGCCTCCTCCGCCGCGACCCTCCCCGTCGCGCTGCGCATCGCGCTCGAGGATCTGCGGATCGCCCCCGGGGTCGCCAAGACCGTGCTGCCGATCGGCGCAAGCATCGGCAAGGACGGCACCGCGATGTATGTCGGGCTGCTCAGCATTTTCGCGCTGCAGGCGGTCGGGGTCGAACCCGACCTGCCGATGCTGGCGATCGTCCTGCTGACCGGCGCGCTCGCCGCGTTTGGCACGGCGCCGATCCCGTCGGCGTCGCTGTTCATGCTGGCCGCCGTGCTTTCGGCGGTCGGAGTTTCGCCCGAACAGACCGCGCTCGTCGTCGGCTTCGTCCTGCCCTTTGACCGGCTGCTCGACATGACGCGCACCGTCGCAAGCGCGAGTGCGAACCTCACGGTCACCAGCGTCGTCGCGCGCTGGGAAAACGCCGTCGAGCCCGAGGAAAAGGCGTGACCGCGGCGGCCGCCGAGGCCGTTGTCGGCGTTCTGGCGGGCGACCCGCCCGCCAAGCCATCGGCACGGCGCCTGCTCGGCCTCTACCTGCTGCTCGGCTTTTCGGCGGGGCTGCCTTTCTACATGTTCAACGCGGTGCTGACGCTGCGCCTCGCGCGGCACGGCGTCGATATCGTGATCATCGGCTTCTTCGCGTGGATCGCGCTGCTGCCCACGTTCAAATTCGCCTGGGCGCCGCTGATCGAGCGATACGACGTGCCCGGATTTTCCCGTTTCTGGGGACGCCGGCGCGGGTGGATCATGTTGTCGCAGCTCGGTATTTTCCTCTCGATGGTCGCGATGGCCTTCACCTCGAGCGACAAGAGCCTGCCGCTCACCGCGCTGTTCGCGGTCGTGCTCGCTTTCTGGACGACGACATTGGAGGTCGCCGCCGACGGCTGGCGCATCGAGCTTGCGCCGACGCAGGCCGAACAGGCGCCGATCGTCGCCGCGAACCTGTGGGGTTATCGCAGCGCGATGGTCGCGGCGGGGAGCGGCGCGATCCTTGTCGCGGCGTGGGCCGACTGGACCTGGGCCTATCTGGTCATTGCCGTCGCCGCCTTCCTGCCTTTCCCGATCCTCGCGGCGATGCGGCCCGACCAGGAAGGCACCGGGGGCCGGGGGCAGGCGCTCGTTGCGGGCACGCTCGCCAGCCTGTTCGTCATACTTGCCGCGACGCTCGTCACCGCTGTGGTCGGCTGGGCGCTGCTCTCGGCGGCGCAGGGTGCGGGCATTTCGGCGAAGACCAATGTCACGCCGGTCGTGCTGGCGATCGCCTTGCTGCCCTTCGTCGCGCTGGCGCTCGCCTTGCCGCGCATCCGCCGCCTCCCCGCCGATGCCCTTTCGAACGTATCGACCTTCGCCGCGCCTTATGTCGAACTGTTCTGGCGTTATGGCACGCCCGTGCTCGCGGTGCTCGCCTTCGTCTCGCTCTATCGCATGGGCGACGTACTCACGCTGACGCTGTCGCACCCGCTGTGGAACGACAAGGGTTACAGCCTGCACCAGATCGGCATTGCCGATGGCGTCGTCGCGCTGTCCGCAAGCATGCTCGGCGTCGCACTCGGCGGCTTTCTGTCGACGCGGCTGTCGCTCGGCTGGACGCTCGGGATCGGCGCGGTGACCGCCGCGGCGGGCAACTGGATTTATGTCTGGCTGTGGCACAGCGAGCCGTCGGCCTTTGTCCTCTATACCTCGGTCGCGGTCGACCAGTTCGGCAACGGGTTCGCGGGTGCGGTGTTCGTCGTCTATCTTTCGATGCTGGTGAGCCCGAAATATCCGGGCGCACAATATGCGCTGCTCTCGGGCTTCGCCTTCCTGCTGCCGCGCCTGCTCGCGGGCGCGTCGGGCTCGATGCAGACTGAGATCGGCTATGACGGCTTCTTCCTGCTTTCGGGCGCGCTGAGCTTTGCCGCGATCTTCCTGCTACCCATCATCGTGCGGGTGAAGGGCCGCGTGCCGACATGACGATCGAGGCGATTTGCGAAACGGCATTCGCGCCCGCGCTCGAAGCGGTCGAAAGCGGCCGCATTCCCGGCGCTGCGCTGGGGATCGTGTCCGCCGACGGCGAGCGCGCGGTGCGCTTCGCCGGAATGGCCGCGCTTGTCCCCGAGCGCGAGGCGCTGACTCGCAATCACTGGTTCGACCTCGCCTCGCTCAGCAAGGTGATCGCGACGACCACGATCATCATGAAACTCGCCGAACAGGGACGCCTCGACCTCGACCGGCCGCTGACCGATGCGATCCCCGATCTCCGCCAATATGACGTCGCGGGCGCTGCCGAACGCCGGCTGACCTTTCGCGACTGCCTGATGCACAGGACCTTCCTGCCCGCGGTCGAGCCCATCTACACCTATGGCGACGATCCGGCGCGGCTGCGCGCCTTTGTCCTGCAGCGCGAATGGCGCCACGGGCCGCCCGTCTATTCGGACATCAACTTCATCCTGCTCGGCATCGCGATCGAGCGCCTGACCGGCGCCGCGCTGTCGGACTGGCCGCTCGGCGAGGGACTCGGTTTCGGCCCGCCGCCCGGCCCGGCGGTCGCTACCGAAAATTGCAGCTGGCGCGGGCGCGTGATGAAGGGCGAGGTCCACGACGAAAATGCCTATGCGCTCGGCGGCGCGCCGGGGCATGCGGGGCTGTTCGGCACGGTCGACGGCGTGTTGGGGTTCGCACGCGCGATGCTCACCGGGGAAATCCTGTCGCCTGCGATGCTGGCCGAGGTCCGCACCGCGAATGAGCGCCATCGCACCTGCGGCTGGGAAAACGCCTTTGCCGGATGGCATGGCGGCGATGCCTGTTCGGCCGACACGATCGGTCACACGGGTTTTACCGGCACTGGGCTGTGGATCGATTTCGAGCGCGGCGTTGCGTGGACCTTACTCACCAACCGGGTCCATCCGACCCGCCACGCCGACAGCGGCATCACGATCCTGCGCCCCGCGGTGGGCGAGCGGGTCATTACAGCTTGGGACGAACGAAATTAATATGACGACATCGATTGGACGCTTCGCGCTCGCATCGGCTCTCGCGCTGTCGCTTTCGCTGACCGCGGCCCACGCACAGACGACCCCGGCGCCCCTGCCACTGCTGACGACGGTCGAACAGAAACTGGCCGCGGGACCCGCGGGGTCGCGCTTCGGCCTGCTCGTCACGACGCTCGATGGCGAAATACTGCTGTCGATCGCCCCCGATCAGCGCTTCATCCCCGCATCGAACACCAAGATGTTCACGACCGCGATCGCCTATGCCGAGCTGCCTTTGCTCCAGCGCACCGCAAAGGGCACCGGGGTGCGGCTCGAAACGCGCGCCGACGGCAAGGTCGACGTCGTGCTGCACGGCCGCGGCGATGCGCTGCTGTCGAGCGCCAATGACTGCAAGGTCGATTGCCTGCAGACGCTCGCCGACGCGGTGGCGGCGAAGACGCGCCACGTCCGCAACATCATCGGCGACGACAGCTGGTTCCCCGATGAGCGCTGGGGCCCCGGGATGAGCTGGAACAATATCCAGTCGCGTTACGGCACCGGCACGTCGGCGCTGACGCTCGACGACAATGAGCTGGTGGTGAAGCTGGCGCCGGGCGCGGTCGGCGCCCCGCCGGGCGTGCAGGCATCGGGCTATTATATCATCGAAAATCGGGTCACGACCGTCGCGGGCAAGGAAGAGGCGATCGAGGCCGACCGCATGCCGAACAGCCGTGTCCTTCGCCTGACGGGCACCGTCGGCGCCGAGGTCGCGCCCCTGACGCTGCGCTATGGCATCGACGATCCGGCGCACCATGCCGCGTGGCGCCTTGGCGAATTGCTGCGCGCGCGCGGTGTACGCGTCGATGGCCAAATCGAAGCGCGCCACCGGCCGCTGACGCCCGCCGACGATCCCGAGAACCGCAAGGGCACGCCGGCCATCCTGCCCGCCGAACCCGCGATGCTCGCCGAACTGCCCGCGCCGTCGCTCGCCGAAAATATGGTGCGGATCAACAAGGAGAGCCAGAATCTTCACACCGAACTGATGCTGCGGCGCGTGTCGCGACAGGCGGGCAGCGGCTCGATCGCCGACGGGCAGGCGGTGATGCATCGCGTGATGACGCAGGCGGGGCTGCCCGCGACCGGCTATCACTTCGCCGACGGGTCGGGGATGTCGAGCTATAACCGCATCACCCCGCGCGCCGCCGTCGGCCTGCTTAGCTGGATCGCACGCCAGCCGTGGAGCATGGCGTGGCGTGGCACGCTGCCGATCGCCGGACGCGACGGGACGCTGCAGAGCCGCTTCAAGGGCACGATCCTTGAGGGTAAGCTGTTCGCCAAGACCGGATCGCTCAACGCATCGCGCGCGCTGTCGGGTTATCTGACGACGCGCAGCGGCAAGACGCTGATCTTCTCAGCGCTGGCGAACGACATGCCCGAGGACACCGACGCGCAGGCCACCGCCGCGGTCGACCGCGCGCTCGTGGCGATTGCCGAAGCGCTTTAAGCGGGCGTCAACGTCAGCCGCCCCACAGCATGCCGGTCGACCGCCGCCTTGCTGAACCACAAGGGCTGCATCGCCCCAGCGAGCCAGTAAGGATAAAAGTCGCGGTAGCGCGCCGAGCGCGGGTCGGCGGATTGCCCGGGAAGCAGCAGGAAGCGGCTGTTGTCCCACGCGCCGACGTCGGCGACGAACAGATAGCTCGCGCCGTGCGACACGTTGAAGCCCCGCTTGGGATTGAAGCCGCGCGCCATCGGCGTCGTCCCGTCGCCGCCCGACCGGCCGCCCTCGATCCGGGGAAAGGCCGCGGCGATCGCCGGGTTCGATGACATGGGATGCGCGATCGTCACGCGGTGCAGATCGCCCCACCGCCAGCGCGCCGGATCGGGGCCGCCGAGTTCGACCGCCTTCGTCCAGCCGGCCGCCAGCGCACCGTCGACCAGCGCGTCGCGCGCGGCGGCGGGGTCGGCGCCCAGCCTTTTGTCGGGCGCGGCAAGGAGGCGCAGCATTTCGGACAGATTGACCGACGCGATCAGATCGCGCGCCGCCGCGGGCACGATCCGGTCGTAAAAGGCCGTCGATAGCGCCGGCATCACCATTTCATACAGCAGCGCCGCCGCGCTATCCGCCTCGATCCCGCAATCCCATCGCCGCAGCAATGCGGCGGCGGGGGCGGCCGCCGCCGTGGGATTGGTAGGGAGCAGCTTCAGCAGCGCGCGCGCCGGAAGCGACTGAACGTCGTGCTGCAGCGCGATGCTGTCCTCGATCCGGTGCTTCGGCTGGCTGCGCAGCACCTCGGCGACGCGATCGTATCGGAAGGGGTCGCTCCAGCTGAAGCTGATGATCCGCTCGCGATACGGATAGCCCGCGGGCAGGTTCATCTGGTTGGCCGAAGCGAACCAGCCCTCGCGCGGGTTATAGACGTGGGGCATATCCTCGACGGGCAAGATACCCGTCCAGTCGAAAGCGCCATCGCCCGGCGCGGGAAACAGCCCGTCATGCTTCGGCCGGCGCGGGGTGAAGCCGATCGTCTGCCAGCCCGTGTTGCCGTCGATATCGGCATAATGGAGGTTGGTCGGCGACACGTGCAGCTTGAATGCCTGCCGCAGCGAGGCCCAGTCCTTCGACAGGTTGATCGCGATGATCGCGAACCGCTGGTTGGCGCCGGGCAGCATGCTGACGGTGGCGAACGCAACGGCGCGATTGCGCGCGGCGTCGTCCGACACGATCGGGCGGCCCGCGGCATAGCGCAACGTCACGCGCTCGCTCGGCGCGCCCTTGACCGCAATCTCGTCCTCGAAGGTCTCGAACGCCTTCCACTTGCCCTTGTGCCAATAGCGGCCCGGATCGCCCTCCTTGGTGCGCAGGACGAACAGGTCGGTCTGGTCGATGTGGAAGTTCGTGCGGCCAAAGGCGAAGCGGTCGGTGTGCCCCTGCATGATCCCGGGCAGCCCCGGCGCGCCCGCGCCGATGACGTCGAGCCCCGGCGCCGACAGATGACACATATGCCGCGGGCTGGCGCGGCCGATACCGAGATGCGGATCGTTGGCGAGGATCGGCCGGCCGGTGGCGCTGCGCGACGGCGAAACGGTCCACGCATTGCTGCCCAGCGCGAAGCGATCAGTCCAACGTTGTTCGGGGTCGAGCGATGCTTCCTGCACCGGATCGAAATCCATCGGGCGGTTTGCCGGATCGAGGACGCCGAGGTCGGCGTCGCTCACCGCCGCGACATCGAGCCCTTCGGGCACGTTGAAGGACCAGGCGGGGCGCAGCGGCACCATCAGCTGATCGGCATCGAGCAGACCGCGCGCCTGAAGCTGTGCGCGGCGCACCTCGTCGTCGGCGTCGCCCATGCCGATGCCGCGATTGCGAACGAGGTCGGCGATATCCCAGCGCAGCGGGCTGATCCCCAATATGCCATATTCGAGCGGCAGCTGCGCCGGATCGGCGGCGAGTTCCGCGATCCGGGCGTTGACCCCGGCAACATAGCCGCGCGCGCATTCGAGCACGTCCGCCGGCAGCGCCGCAAGTTCGGCATCGATGTCGCCGCGATAGAGGAAGAGCCGCGCCGCCTTGTCGGCGGCGACGAAACGCGGCCCGAAGGCTTCGGCCATCCGCCCCATGTCGCGGCGATGTTCCATGTCGATCTGGAACAGCCGGTCGCGCGCGACGAGATAGGCTTGCCCGAAAAAGGCATCGTGCAGCGAGGCCGCGCGGACATGCGGCACGCCCAGCTCGTCTTCGACCACCTCGACCGGCGCGCGCGCGCCGGACAGGCTGATCGTTTGCGCGGCGCCCTCGATCCGGGGTTTCGCGAACAGGCTTCCCGGCACCGCGACAAGCGCGACCGAAGCCAGCAGAAACGCGCGGCGCTGGATCAACAGGCCCTCCCCGATCAAGTATGAAAATGACGAAACGCGACCCTATCGCAGCATCGCACCGCAGGGCCATAGCAAGCGGGCTGCGTCCTATAACTACAAGCTATTCAGCGACGCCATATCTTCGGGCTATATGTCCATATCGCCAGGTTAGTGGCCAAGCTGTTGACCCCCCGCAACCACCCTGTAACCTCGTTGTCACGAAATCGGCTGTCTGCGCGCTTCGGCTGCGACGATGGCCGGACCGTATAACGAACATCACGAAATATAAGAAGGCGGGCCAAGCATCCGCCAAATGGTCAGGTGGGACAAATAGGGCAGCCAGCCCGGCACCGCGCCGGGGCACGCCTCGGGCGGCGTGCGGCTCGGCTCTGGGTAAAAAGGGGACTGCTGATATGCGTAATTTTGAACATATTCGTCGACCGCTCGGCTGCAAGGGCCGCCTCGGCGTGGCTATGACCGCCATCGCGCTGGTCCATAGCGCCCCGGCGTTGGCGCAGGAGGCGACCGCCGCCCCGGACAGCGTCGAAGCGGCGCCCGTTGAACAGATCGTCGTCACCGGCTCGCGCGTCACGCGCGACGGCTTCGAGGCGCCGACGCCGGTAATGGTGCTGACGCAGGAAGATATCCAGAACAGCTCGCCGACCAACAACATCGCGGACTTCGTCAACCAGATGCCGGCGCTCGCGGCATCGATCCGTCCGTCGAACTCGCGCCTTGAGCTCAGTAACGGCATCGCCGGCATCAATGCGCTCAACCTGCGCAGCCTGGGCACCGTACGTACGCTCGTGCTGATCGACGGGCGGCGGTCCGTGGGTTCGACCGCCAGCGGCGTGGTCGACATCAACACGATCCCACAGTCACTGGTGGAACGCGTCGAAGTGGTCACGGGCGGTGCCTCGGCCGCCTATGGCTCCGACGCGGTTGCGGGGGTGACCAACTTCATCCTGAACAAAGACTTCAGCGGGCTGAAGCTATCCGGCGATGTCGGCGTGACCGATGAGGGCGACGGCTTCAACTATTCGGCGAGCATTGCCGCCGGCTTGAAGTTCGCCGATGGCCGTGGCCGCCTGATCGTGGCGGGCGAGATCGCCCACTCGGACGGCATCTTCCAAGTCGATCGCGACTGGAACCACACCGGCTTCGTGCGGATCCAGAACCCGGCCTGGACCGCCAACAGCACCGTGCCCCGGTATCTGCTCCGGACCCAGGTCGGCGCGGCGAACTCGACGCCGGGCGGGCTCATCACGGGCAGCACCATCCCGAACCCCACCGGTGGCCCCCCTGCCACCGTGGCATCTTCACGGCTGTGCGGGACCTATTTCGGCGGGGGTGGGTCGCTCAACCAGTACCAGTACGGCGCCTTGACCTTTCCTTCGCCCGCCTGCTCGTCCACCCCGTCTTTGACGCAAGGCGGCGACTGGCAGGTCAATGATTCGGGCCGCCGCATCGGCCTCAGCCCGGAAGAAGACCGCTATGGCCTCTTCGGCCGGCTGAGCTTCGAGGTCAGCGACGGGGTCACGCTTTTCGCCGAGGCCTCGTACAATCGGCAGGAAACCCTGTTCAACGCGGGTCCGAACCTGATGACCGGCCTTAGCTTGGACGCGAGAGGCTGCGGCACGGCGGCGACCGCGGCGGCCGCCCCGACGACGTGCAACGCATTCCTCTATAATGCGCTCGGACCGACAGCGCTGGCGGGCCTGACCAGCGCCACGCTGGCGACGACCGCCGTCGACTTGCCCGGCCGCGGCTCGAACAACGAGCGCAAGGTGCAGCGCTATTTGATCGGCGCCGAGGGTGATTTCGAGGCTTTCGGAAAACCGGCGGGCTGGGACGTCTATGCCCAGTACGGCCGCGCCGAGTTGCACGAGCAACTGACCAATATCCAGCAAACGGTGCGGAGAAACAACGCGCTCGCCGCCGTGTTCGCGCCGGCCGGCAACCCGCGCGGTCTTCCGGTCGGTTCGATCCAGTGCCTGATCAACGTCAACGCCAGCGCGGCGGACGACGATCCCAACTGCCGCCCGCTCAACCTGCTGGGCATCGGCGTCGCCGATCCGGCGGCGGTCGATTATGTCCTCGGCGATCCGTTCCGCGATCAGACGCTCGAACAGACCGTGGTTGGCGCCAACCTGTCGCTCACGCCTTTCGCGACCTGGGCGGGCGACGTCAGCATCGCGGTCGGCGCCGAGTATCGCAAGGAGGAGATCGACGGGTCCGTGCCCGCCGAGTTCCAACCCGTCTTCAACCCAGCCACCGGCGCATCGACCAGCAATTGGTCGGTCGGCAACTACCGCCCCAGCAAGGGCAGCTACGACGTCAAGGAGGCCTACCTCGAAACGGTCGTGCCGTTGGGCTTTGGACTCGAGTTCAACGGGGCGGTGCGCGCCACCGATTATTCGACCTCGGGCTATGTCACGACATGGAAGCTGGGTGCGACCTGGCAGCCCATCGACGACATTCGACTGCGCGCCACGCGTTCGCGCGACATTCGCGCGCCCAATCTTAACGAGCTGTTCCAGGCGGGTACCGCCAACACCTCCACCGTCACCAACCCGTTCTTCCCGGGAGTGGGGCCGGGGACCGGCACTTATGGCTCCAGCCTCTCCTACCTGGGCACGATCACGGGCAATCTGGATCTGAGACCGGAGAAGGCGGATTCGTGGAACGTCGGCGCGGTGTTCTCGCCCCGCTTCATTCCGGGTTTCAGCGTGTCGGCCGACTATTTTGACATCAAGGTGAAACAAGCGATCGACAGCCTCAGCGCGGACGACATCGTCAACCGCTGTTTCGAGGGGCTGGCGGACTTCTGCGCGGCGATCACGCCCGACCCAGCCAATCCCTCGCGCGTCCTGATCAGCCGCCAGCCGGTCAATTTCTCCAGCCTCGTCATGCGCGGCGTCGATCTGGAAGCGTCGTATCGGATGCCCCTCGCCGGGGGCAATTTCACCCTGCGCGGCCTGGCGACGCGCTATATCGACAATATCGTCACAACAGGGGTGCCCGGCTTCGTGCCGCTCAACTCCGTCGGGACGCTGGGTGTCGGCACCGGCACGCAATCGATCACCCCGAAGTGGATCTACCGCTTCACCGCGTCCTACGACACCGACGATTTCTCGCTGACCGCGACGGCGCGAGGCGTGAGCGACGGCAGGTACGATGCCACCGGCATCGAGTGTGGGACCAGCTGCCCGATCTCGACCAACCAGTTCCCGACCTACGAGGACAACAGCATCGACGGCGCGACTTACGTCGACCTCAACGCGACGTTCAAGTTCGACGCGATGGCCAAGGGCGACGCCGAATTCTTCGTCAACGTCACCAATGTGTTCGACGCCGACCCGATCCTGCTACCCGAAACCGGCCTCGCCGCGAACAGCACCTATTCGGACCTGCTTGGCCGCAGCTTCCGTGTGGGCGTGCGCTTCAAGATGAAGTGACACGGGACGAACGAAAGAAAAAGGGAGGGCACCGGTGGCCCTCCCTTTTTTTGTTGAGCGGTCCAGGGTGTCGCTCGGGTTGAACGAAAATCGACCGTCCGACAACGGAAAAGGCAGGCGTGGCACACGCCCGGGTCTGTGTGATTGAGGCGGGCCCCAGCATGGACTATAGGCGGCCGCGAAACTCTCACGGCCGGTGTCCCGCTGCGGGTCCCAACCGCCCCGGGAACAACGGAGCCCCCATGTCGAAATCGCTTTTCCTGGATGATTTGCAGGTCGGCCAGCAATGGCATGGCGGCCCGATCGAAATGACCGAGGCAGATATCATCCGCTTCGCGAGCGAATATGATCCCCAGCCGATGCACATCGACAACGCGGCGGCCGCGAGCGGGCGCTTTGGCGGCATTATTGCCAGCGGCTGGCACGTCGCCTCGGTCGTGATGCGCGATTTTGTCGAAGCCGCCCCGTTCGGGAGCACGCCGCTTCTTGGCCTCAAAATCGACGATCTGACGTGGCGCGTACCCGTGCGGCCCGGCGATGTGCTTCGCATCACGCGCGAGGTCGTCGACATCGCGCATTCCAAAAGCAAGCCGGACCGGGGGGTGCTGACCATGCGAATGACCGTTACCAACCAGGAGGGCGCGGTCGTGATGGCGTTCACCAACCTCATCCAAATGCCAACCCGGCCCGTCATCGATAGCTAGGCTCCTTCAGCAGCACCCGGCCGATAGATGTCTGTCGGCGAGCGGAGACGCTGAGGCAGTTCGAGCCTGCGCGACACCGCCGAGGATGGTCGCGGCAAGCACGACAAGGCCCGTCCGCCTCAGCGGCGACGAACGGTTCACCGCATCGCGCGCCTTCGGGCAAGTTTTTGTTAACCCCCTTCCTGCAGATGTCGGGCGGGGGGCACAAAGCGGCACAGGCCGCGCGAATGGAGAGTTCGCAGTGCTCGAATATGAAACAAGGCCGGCATCGGTCATGGGGCCGCTGGGCCGGCTCACTCTCGACGATCTGCCGTCCTCGTCCACGGCGCACTGGGTCAGCCGCCGCAAGGCCGAAGTGCTGGCCGCGATCGATGGCGGATTGCTCAGCCAGAGCGAGGCCTGTGCGCGATACCGGCTGAGCGTCGAGGAACTTGCCGGCTGGCGGCGGTCGATCGATCGCGCGGGCATCCCCGGCCTTCGTATCACCAGAACGCAGGAATATCGTAATCGGTTGGGCAGATGATCAATCGATGCCGGGCGTCCCCACACGCACGGCAACGGCGGGGCGGCGCGAGCAGACTGGTCCCTCTCGCGCCGCCCTTTCCAAATGCTCTGCTTCGCCGCCTCTGGGCACCGATGGCCCGCGATTAGTCACCGATCATATCGGCGAATGCTGGTGAAACACCAGCTTCCAACCATCGGGGCGCCGCACATAGGCTGAGCTGACGAGCGCCGCATAGGGTTCGCCATCGGCGCGCGTCACATCCGCCCGGTAGCTGATGATCGCAAAATCTTCGTCATTATCCAGAAGTTGACGATCCCCCATCGTGAGGTCACGCCAGCGGCTGGCGTTGGTCGCCGTCGCCGCGACCTCTTCGCGCGAATGCACGCCATGCATTTCTCCCGCCTGCGGAAAGGCGAGCAGGCACTGGCGGTCGACATGCTTCAGGAAATGATCTTTGCCGTCGAGCCAGAATCCTCGCTCGATGTCATAAAGCTCCTTTTCGAGCGCCATCTCACTCTCCCTTCAAGCGCGCGCGGGATCAACCGCCCTTCTTCTGCGCCCGCGCAGCCCGGACGCCCGCGAGAAACTGCTTTTCATTGACCTTCATCGCCAATCCTCTCGCCGAGAGGAAGAATGCGGCGCGCGGCATGGTGATATTGCCTTCGCTGGTCGCCAGCACCGCGCCCTGGGACGCCATCGCCGTAACCTTGCCGAGCACAGCGGCACCGTCGGCGCTCCGCACTTCGGCGCCCGGTTTCAAGGCTCCGTCAACCGCCGCCGCATCGGCCTCGGCCTGCCTCAGAACGGCGACGATCTTCTCCTTCGGGGCTTTCAGCGCCGGGCCCTTCGCGCTCTTCACAAAGGCATTCTTCGGAACCACCAGCCCGTTGCCGTCAATCGACACGGCCACCCTGTCTCCTGACACTTTGGCGATCTGGCCAACCTCTTCGCCATTCTGGTCATAAACCTTGGCACCCACGACCAGCGAAGCGGCCGGTGCCGGCGCTGGCGCTGGCGCCTGCGCCTGCGCGGCGGGGCCAGCGAGCGGTATCGCGCTCGCAAGGAATAATGCGGCGATCGGGCCGAAGGATTTGTGCATGAAGCGCTCCTGTCGAACAAATATGCCCGCCCGTGCCGCATCGCACGACCGCGTGCCAAATGCGATGTTGCCCGGCCGTGCTACGGACGCGGCGAGCCGACGTCCCTCGCCAATCGGCGAAGACATCGGTCGGCCCGAAAGGGAGCCGGTTACCGGCGGCTACTGCGGGACGGGCGTCGGGCTGCCAGAACCCGTCGCCGGCCTATATGGCGCTCTCGGCGCGCGCCGCGGATCACGCCGCCAAGCTGCTGAGGGAAGGCGCGATCTAACGGCGCGGCGGTGGAAAGGCGGGAGTTCGTCATGCCTTCGGGCGCCAACCGATTGGCCCGCACCTGGCGGACTGTCGTCGTGACAGACTCCGCTTTGCACCGGAATTCCATGTTTTTCAGCCAAATCTCGAAGATTCGACTGGCTGGGGCGGCAGGATTCGAACCTGCGAATGGCGGCATCAAAAGCCGCTGCCTTACCACTTGGCGACGCCCCAACAGGCCGGTGCGAGCGCGTCTATAGCGCCTCTCGGCCGCTTGGCAAGCTAGCCAGTCAGAGCCGGGTAACCCAGCCATGCGGATCGGCGGCGCGGCCGCGTTGGATGTCGACTAGCTTGTCCTTGAGCTTCGTTGTCACTTGTCCCGGGCCGCCGGCGCCGATGGTGAAGCTTGAATTGCCGCGCGTCACTTTGCCCACCGGGGTCACCACGGCGGCGGTGCCGCAGGCGAAGCTTTCGGTCAGCTTGCCGCTTTCCGCATCGGCCTGCCACTGGTCGATCGCATAGGGTTCCTCGCGCACCGTCAGCCCGGCGTCGCGCGCCAGCGTGATGATCGTTTCGCGCGTGATGCCGGGAAGGATCGTGCCGGTCAGCGGCGGGGTGACGATGCTGCCGTCGTCGAAGACGAAGAACATGTTCATGCCGCCCAGTTCCTCGATCCAGCGACGCTCGGCGGCGTCGAGGAAGACGACCTGATCGTGCCCCTTGGCGATCGCCTCGCGCTGCGCGACGAGGCTGGAGGCGTAATTGCCGCCGCATTTGGCGGCGCCGGTGCCGCCGGGCGCGGCGCGGGTGTAATCCTCCGACACCCAGAGCGAGATCGCGGGGGCGCCCGACTTGAAATAATTGCCCACCGGCGAGGTGATGACGAGGAACTGATATTCGGCCGCGGGTTTCACGCCGAGGAACACTTCGCTCGCGAACATGAAGGGACGGAGGTACAGCGCGCCGCCGTCGACCTGCGGGAACCAGTGCGCGTCGGCGGCGACGGCTTCCTTGACCGCGGCGATGAACAGTTCCTCGGGCAGTTCGGCCATCGCCATGCGGCGCGCGCTGGCGTTGAAGCGCGCGGCATTGGCCTCGACGCGGAACAGCGCCATCGAGCCGTCGTCGAGGCGGTACGCCTTCAGCCCTTCGAAGATTTCCTGCGCATAATGGAGCACCGCGGTCGCGGGATCGAGCGACAGCGGGCCGCGCGGCATAACCTGCGCATCGTGCCAGCCCTGTCCCTCGGTATAACGGATCGACACCATATGATCGGTGAAGACGCGCCCGAATGCCGGATCGGCGATCGCCGCCGCCCGTACATCGTCCGCGATCAGATTGGGGTGCGGCAGATGGGTGAAGGCGGGAGCGGACATGCGAAAACACCTGTGTTTGCTGGTTTGTGGAGCGGGCCTCTTGCCAAAGACCGGCGGCGCGCGCAACGGTAGCGACTATGCCGGATGAGAATTTTCTTTCACAAGTACCCGCCGCCTCTGCTCTTTTCTTGCGCGAAGACGAAGTGCGCCGCGGCATCGAATTCCTCTTTTTCGCGCACGCCTCGCTGTGGCGCGCGATCGATGCGCGGCTCGCCGAAAAGGAGCTCGGGCGCGCGCATTACCGCGCGCTCTATTTCATCGCGCGGCAACCGGGGCTGACGATTTCGGACCTGCTCGCCTTGCTCGGCATCACCAAACAGTCGCTCGGCCGCGTGGTGAAGGAGCTGGAGGCGCGCGAATATCTGACGACGCGCCCGGGCAATCGCGACCGGCGGCAAAAGGAGCTGCGCCTGACCGATACCGGCCGAGCGGTCGAGACGGTAATCTTTGGCATGCTGCGCGACACGATGAGCCGCGCCTATACCCATGCGGGGCAGCAGGCGGTGACGGGGTTCTGGCAGGTCAGCGAGGCGCTTGTCCCCGCCCGCGAACGCCGTCGGATCGCGATGCTGGGGAAAGATACGGGCTAGCTAAACCCAATTCCGTTCGCATCGAGCCCTTCGACTGCCTTGGCAGGCGCTCAGGATAAACTTCGGCCGCTGGCCCAAGTCGAGATGCCCATCGGTTGGGCGCTACACTGAGGGGTGTCTCGACTTCGCTCGACACGAGCGGGTTATGAAGGGTCAGCCCTCACCGCGCGCAATATCCGCAAGTTCGCGCCCGCGATCGCGCGCCGCGCGCAGCACGTTGGTGAGCAGCGCGGCAAGCTGGCCGTCGCTGTCGAGCACGTCGAGCCCCGCCTGCGTCGTGCCGCCCTTGCTCGCGACCTGCGCGATCAGCACGCCCGGCTTTTCGCCGCTGTCGGCAAGGAGCGCGGTCGCGCCGCCGAACGTCGCGGTCGCGAGCGCCAGCGCGTCTTCGGCGGACAGGCCGAGGCGTTCGCCCGCGGCCGCATAGGATTCGATCAGGCGAAAGACGAAAGCGGGGCCGCTGCCAGTGAAGGCGGTGACAAGATCCATCGTCGAATCGTCGGCAAGCCGCACCGTCTGGCCCAATGTGTCGAGCAATGCGTCGATCGCCGCATCGTCGGCGTCGCCCAGCGTCGCGACCGCCGACACCCCGGCGCCGATGCGCGCGGCGAGGTTCGGCAGGATGCGAACCTGCGCGCCTGCGTGGGGGAAGCGTGCGGCCAGATCGGCGAGTGACACGCCGGCGAGGATCGAGAGCAGATGAACCTTGCCGGTCGCAAGCGGCGCCAGCACATCGGCGACGTCGCCCAGCTGCTGCGGCTTCATGCCAAGCATGATCCAGTCGGCGCTGCCGCCCGCGGCCTGCCATTCATCGAGCGACGCGTGCTGGACGATGCCCGCGCGCGGCGCCGCATAGGGGTCGACGATCGCGACCAGCGCCGGGTCGAGACCCGCCGCCAGCCAGCGATCGAGCATTGCGCCCGCCATATTGCCGCAGCCGACGAACAGGAATCGGCCGGAGAAATTCCGCAATGCTTTGGTCATAGGTCCTACTTTTCTGTCCTTATCGACAGCTGCTCTCGGGCCCCGACAACAGGTCGAGACAGCGTCCGTCGATCTTGTTCGCGTCCACGGCCAGGCCCATCAGCGAGGCGAGTGTCGGCATGATATCCACCGTCATCACGGCGTTGGGCTGTTCGAAACCGGCCAGCCCCTTGCGCCAGAAGAGGATCGGCACGCGGCGGTCATAATCCCACACCGACCCGTGCGTCGCGACATAGCCGATGCCCGATTCGGGGATCGGCGTGACCCGCGGCTTCAGCGCGATGATGAAATCGCCCGAACGCTGCGGATTATACGAGGCGCGCAGCTTATCCATCAGGGTCCAGGTGTCAGGGGCGCGTTTTGAAATCGAATGCGCCTCGAGTTCTTCGCGCGTCACCACCGCCTCGATCTGCGGATGCGCGCGGAGGCGCGGAAGCAGTTCGGCGAGCACGGCCTTGCGCTGCGCGGCGGTCAGCGTCTTCGCCAGATAATAGTCACCGCCATCGCCATAGAGCAGGGGCTGCGGCAGGCCGAGCTTTTCGGCGACCGCCTTGCCCATTGCTTCGGGGTCGAGCGCCTTGTCGACGCGCTGCGCGTCGGGCCAGGCGTTCTGGCGGTTGCGTTCGGGCAGGTCGTGGCCGCCATGGTCGGCGGTCAGCGCGACGACATAATCGATCCCCGTCGCATCGAGCCGCGCAAAGAAATCGCCGAGCTCGCGGTCGAGCCCCGCCATCTGGATGCACATTTCGCTGCCTTCGGTGCCGGTGCTGTGGCCGACATAGTCGGTCGCTGCCAGCCCGACGATCAAGAGGTCGGTGCCGCTACCCTCACCCATCTTGCGCACCTGGCGCAGCGCGGCGGCGGTCGCGAGTACCGCGCCATCGGCCTCGGGCGACGCCATGAAACGGCGGAAGTCGCCGGCGTCGCGCGCCATGCGGCCGGTGCCGACCGAGCCGCCCTTTTCGAGCGGGATCGCGATGTCGTGCACGGTGCAATCGGCGGGAAGCGTCAGCGCGGGGCGCGGCTGGTTAATCGCGGCGGCGATCGCGGTGCCCGCCTGCTGCGCCGCCGGCGACAAGGTCGTGCCGCGATAGCTGGTGAGCCCGGTGGGCGCGAGCCACATCAGTTCGTCGGCCTGCCGGCCGCCCATCATGATCGCCGAGCGATCCTTGCCCGATACCGAGACGACCTGCGCCTTCGGGTCGCGCGCCTTCATCAGATCGCCGAGCGTTGGCACGAGCAGATGGTTCACCGACGGCGCATATGCGCCGCTTTTCGATGTCGTCCCGGCGACCGTTTCGTCCTCGGCGCAATAGACGCGCTTGTCTTCGCGCGCGACCGACAGGTCGAAATAATTATTGGCGACGATCCCCGTGTGCGCCGGATGATTACCGGTCAGGATCGTCGAATGGCCGGGGCAGGTTTCGGTCGCGCCGTGCGCCTGATAGCCCGACGGGAAGACGATGCCCGACGCGAGCCGCGCGAGGCCGCCAGTGAAACGCCCCCGATATTCGGCGAACAAATCGGCTGAAAACTGATCGACCGCGATCATCACGACGAGCTTCGGCGCCGGGGTCGTGGCGGTAATTTTCTGTACCGGCGGCGCCGAATTCTGCGCGAGACCGGTTCCGGCGGCGGCAACACAAAGCGCGGTAGCGATGGCAGTGGACAGATATTTCAGCTTCACGGACGGCTTCTCCAAATGATGGCGGGGCATCGCCCCAAAAAGCGCGGGCTGTCCTCTCGTCGAAAGCCGCCTATATGGCAAGCCTTCGAACGATGAACGGGCGCGGGCAGAGCATGAATTTGACAAGTGAGGCTTTTGTGACACGCGCATGGCGAACCGTGCTGGCTTTGTTGGCGCTGTCGTTCATCACCATGAGCCCTGCGCACGCGCAATCGACGCATATCCAGCCAAAACTGGTCGCCGAGTCGGCGGCGCCCGCCCCCGGCAGCAGCACGACACTTGCGCTGACGATGGCGCCCGAGCCGACCTGGCACGGCTATTGGGCGAATGGTGGCGACGCGGGTTTCGGCCTGTCGGTCGAATGGAACGCGCCCGAGGGGGTGACGATCGCGCCCTTTCGCTATCCGGTGCCCGATGCGCTGATCCTCTTTGGCATGATGAACCATGTCTATGAGCATCCCTATGCGCTGCTGGCGGAGGTGCAGGTCGACAAAAGCGTCGCGCCGGGGACCGACCTGACGCTATCGGGGGTCGCGAACTGGCTCGCCTGCACCGACAAGGTGTGCGTGCCCGAAAAAGCGGTGATTTCGGTCGCGCTGAAGGCAGGTGACGGCAAGATCGCGCCCGCAGAGCGCACCCGCTTCGACGGCTGGCGCGCGCTGCTGCCGCAGCCGCTCGACCGCCACGGCACTTGGGAACGCAAGGGCGAGATGGTGCGCTTTGCCATCCCCCTACCCGCGAGCACCGCGATCGACGCGCCGCACCTGTTCGTCGAGACGCAGGATGTCGTCAACTATGCCGCACCGCAACGCTTCAGCCGCAATGGCGACCACATCGTCGTCGAAACGCGCTTCAAGGGCGAAAAAGCAGGGCCGGTTTCGGCGCTGCTGAAACTCGGCGGCGGGCGCGGACTGTCGTTGACGCTCGACCCCGGCGCGGTCCCCGCGGCCGGCAAGGCGATCGCCGGGAAAGCCGGCGGCATCGATATGGGACTGTTCTGGACCGCGCTCGGCGGGGCTATCTTGGGCGGGCTGATCCTCAACCTGATGCCGTGCGTCTTCCCGATCTTGAGCCTCAAGGCATTGAGCCTTGCTCGCTCGGGCGGCGATGCGCGGTCGGCGAAGATCGAGGCGCTCGCCTACACTGCCGGTGCCATCGTCACCGCACTGCTGCTCGGCGGCGTGCTGCTCGCGCTGCGCGCGGCGGGCGAGCAGGTTGGCTGGGCGTTCCAGTTGCAACATCCTGTGAGCGTGCTCGCGCTGCTGATCCTTGCACTGGCGATCACGCTCAATCTGCTCGGCGCCTATGAACTGCCGTCATTCGGTGGCGGACAGGCGCTTGTCGACAAGGGCGGTGCGGCGGGCGGCTTCTGGACCGGCGCGCTCGCGGCCTTTGTTGCAACGCCGTGCAGCGGCCCGCTGCTCGGGGCGGCGCTCGGCGCGACGCTGGTGCTGCCAGCGTGGGCAGCACTGCCGATCTTCGGCGGCTTGGGGTTGGGCCTCGCCCTGCCCTTCCTCGCAATCGGATTTGTGCCCGCACTGCGCAACCGGCTGCCGAAGCCGGGACCGTGGATGGACCGTTTCCGCAAATGGATGGCGCTGCCGATGGGGCTCACCACGCTCGCGCTGGCATGGCTGCTGTGGCGGCAACTCGGCGGCGGCGAACAGCTCATATGGCCGATCCTCGCGGTCGCCATGGCGCTTGTCCTGCTCACGCATTACGGCGCAATCCAGCGCGGGGACCGGCGGTCGTGGTTGCTCTACGCCTCGGGGCTGCTCTTGCTTGTCAGCCTCGCGGGCACGGTGACCGAAGTCGCCGAGGCCGAACGCACTGCCGACGGCGCCGGATCGACCTTCTCTGCAGATGCGCTCGCCAAGGCGCGCGCCACCGGCAAACCGGTCTTCGTCTATTTCACCGCCGACTGGTGCCTGTCGTGCAAAGCGAACGAGGCCGGGGCGATCAATCGCGAGGCGGTGCAGGAGGCGTTCGACAAGGCGGGTGTCGTGACGCTCGTCGGCGACTGGACCAACGGCGATCCCGTCATCACGCGCACCCTCGCCGAGCATGGCCGCAACAGCGTGCCGCTCTACCTCTGGTATGCGACGGGCGCCGCGAAACCCGAAATCCTGCCGCAGATCCTGACCCCGGGCCTGCTCACCGACAAGGTTGGCGGCTGATGGCGAAGCAGCGCGCCGATCAGTTGCTCGTCGACCGCGGCCTCGCCGAAAGCCGGACGCGCGCGCAGGCGCTGATCCTTGCGGGGCTCGCCTTCGTCGGCGACCGCAAGATCGACAAGGCGGGGCAGCAGGTTGCCGAGGATGCAGAGATCAGCGTCAAGGGCCGCGACCATCCGTGGGTGTCGCGCGGCGGGATCAAGCTCGACCATGCGCTGACCCATCTTGACTGGGACGTGACCGGCGCGGTCGCGATCGACGTCGGATCGTCGACCGGCGGGTTTACCGATGTGCTGCTGAGCCGCGGCGCGGCGCGCGTCTATGCGGTGGATTCGGGCACCAACCAGCTCGCGTGGAAGCTGCGGCAGGACGAACGCGTCATCGTCCACGAACAGACGAGCGCGCGCATATTGACGCCCACGCACATTCCAGAGCCCATCGACCTGATCGTGTGTGATGCGAGCTTCATCGCGCTGTCGAAAGTGCTTCCCGTGCCGATGTCCTTCGCGAAAGACGGCGCGCGGATGGTCGCACTGATCAAGCCGCAGTTCGAGGCCGAGCGACATGAGGTGGGCAAGAAAGGCGTCGTTCGCGACGCCGCGGTGCATGCGCGCGTTTGCGCCGACGTGCAGGGCTGGCTGACCGGCGAAGGCTGGGACGTTATCGACCTTGTCGAGAGCCCGATCACCGGCCCCGAAGGCAATGTGGAATTTCTGATCGCTGCGGTGAAGCGAGCCGCTTGACGCTGCGCCGCACAATCGCGACACCATGCAACGGATTCGCGTGTGGGGGATAATGCGGACATGACCGAAATCGCAACGCCGGGGCAGCTTCGCATGTCCTATCTGCGCTGGGCGCTCGTCACGGTTCCGGCGATCGTGCTTGCGGGGAGCCTGTCGGGCCTCTTGTCGAACAGCGGTTATGGCAATCGCTGGTTCGCGTCGCTCGACCTGCCGCCGATCACGCCGCCGGGCTGGGTGTTCGGCACCGTCTGGCCGCTCCTCTATATCTGCCTCGGCCTGTCGCTCGCGATGATCCTCCACGCCCGCGGCGCGAAGGGGCGCGGTTTTGCGCTGCTGCTCTTCTTCGTCCAGCTGATCGCCAATTTCGCCTGGTCGCCTTTGTTCTTCGGGCAGCATCAGGTGACGACCGCGCTCTATGTGATCATCTTCATCCTGATGGTGACGGTCGCGACCGCCTTTGCCTTTGCGCCGATCCGCAAGGCCGCGGCGTGGCTGCTCGTGCCCTATATGGTCTGGCTCAGCTTTGCCGCGATCCTCAATTTCCAGATCGATCAGCGCAATCCCGATGCCGAAACCCTTGTCCCCGCCGCCGCCAGCACCCAAATAGGGTGACGGCAAGGGGTATCTCCCCGACGAAGGAAGTTAAGATGCAGAGCGAAAACCGCTTTTTCGACGATCTCGCCAAGATGGTGAACGGCATTGCCGGAACCGTTGCCGGTGCCGGCCGCGAAGCCGAGTCCGCGATGCGCGACCGCGCCAAGGAATGGGTTGGCCGCATGGATTTCGTTAGCCGCGAGGAATTCGAGGCGGTGAAGAAAATGGCCGCGACCGCGCGCGCCGAAGCCGAAGCGCTGAAAGCGCGCCTCGATAGGCTCGAAGGCGTGGCGAAGCCCGCGGCGACGCCCAAGGCGGCTGCGAAACCTGCCGCTGCGAAGCCGGCCGCGAAACCCGCTGCTGCGAAACCGGCAACCAAAGCCGCGGCAAAGCCGAAGGCCAAGTAATGCGTCGCCCCTGCGAAGGCAGGGGCCGCTGGCAACCTTGCGCAATGCCGATAGCGGCCCCTGCCTTCGCAGGGGCGACGAATATTCGCGGACTCGCCACGATGCGCGAGAGCCGCTAAAGGCGCGCGCATGAGTGACGATATTTACGACGACGATGACGGCCAGGATGCGGCACCGATGGAGATGCTGGCGTCCTATTTCGCCGCGCACGACTGGCCGCACGAGATGGTCGGCGAGGACGAGATCGTCGCGACCGCGCAGGGCAGCTGGACGACCTATGAGCTGCGCGCGGTGTGGCGCGCCGACGACGGCGTCATCCAGCTCCTCGCCTTTCCCGACATCCGCGTCGTCGAGGACAAGCGCGCCGCCGCGCACGAGGCGCTCGCGCTGATCAACGAGCAATTGTGGCTCGGTCATTTCGAGCTGTGGTCGAACAGCGGCACAATCCTGTTCCGCCACGGCATGCTGCTCGGCGCCGACGCATCGCTGCCGCTCGACCTCACCGAAACGCTGATCGAAAGCGCGATCGACGAGTGCGAGCGCTTTTACCCGGTGTTCCAGTTCGTGCTGTGGGGTGGCAAGTCGCCGGCCGAGGCGCTCGCCGCGTCGCTCATCGAAACGCGCGGCGAAGCCTAAGCCCTAAATCTTTTCGAAGCGGGTCAGCCCCGGCCCCAGTTCGTTCGGCCCGATCGCCAGCGGCTCGCCGCTCCAGTCGGCGACGAAGATCGTCTTGCGGCCGGTGCCCTGCGGAACGCTCGCACGATTGCCTTCGATGATCAGCCCGCGCGACGGATTGTCGCGCGCCTCGGCTGCGATCGCGATCAGCGCCCCGTAATTTTCCTTGTCGCGTCCCTGGATCATCAGGTTGTTTGCAATCCGTCCGGTCGATCCCGCGGGCAGGTCGATCAGATAATTGGTCGCGGTGCCCTGCGTATCATCGAAGCTGTTGTCGCGGATTTCGACGCGCGGCGAGCGGGTCTTGAGATAATGGCCGCCGCTGCCCTTTTCAAAGCGCGTGCGCGTGACGACGACGCGGCCATAGACGCCGGTATAAACGCTGTGCGCGCAGCTGAGGCCGCGGTCGCAGCGGCCGAGGCGCGAGAAGGTCGAGCGGTCGATCGTCAGCGTCGCCGCGGGGTCGTCGGCGGTGAGGATCCCTTCCTCGCTGTTGCGGAACAGGCTGTTCACGACGTCGAGATTGCTTTTTTCGAGGCGGATGCCCGCGCCATTGCCGTCGGGGACGCGCATATTCTGGAACACGATCCCGTCGATTTTCGCGCCCGCGCCGCGCAGCACCAGCGCCGCCTTGCCCTCGCACGTCACGCCGTCGAAGATCGCCCGGCCGGGCTCGACGGCGACGAACGCGATACGGCCCGCGGTCTGCACCGCGCAGTCACGATGATAGCCGGGGGCGACGCGGATGGTGCCCTCGCCTTCGCCGATCGCATCGACGGCGTCCTGCAGCCGTCCGAAGCTGCGGCCATCGACGCTGTAAGGTGCGCCCCCGGTCTGCGCGGGCAGCGGCACCGGCGCGAGAAGCAGCGGGAGGGCGAGCAGCGGCAACAAGGGCCGGCGAAGAAGTGCCTTGAACATGCCGCCGCCCATAGCGGCTTTCGGCGCGTCCGTCGTTGGCGAAGCTGGTTAATCGCGCGCCTGTCCCCTTATCGGACAGGCGCGCGGACGCAGGTTAATCCAGATTGGGCCGCAGCCAGCGCGTCGCGGTTTCGATGTCGACGCCGCGCCGCTCCGCATAATCTTCGAGCTGGTCGCTTCCGATCCGGGCGACACCGAAATACTGGCTTTCGGGATGCCCGAAATAAAAGCCGCTGACCGCCGCGGTCGGCAACATCGCAAAGCTTTCGGTCAACACCAGCCCGGCATTGTCGCCGGCCGCCAGCAAGTCGAACAGGATCGGCTTCAGGCTGTGGTCGGGGCATGCCGGATAGCCAGGGGCGGGTCGGATACCGCGATATTCTTCCTTGATCAGCGCCTCGTTGGTCAGCTGCTCGCCGGGCGCATAGCCCCACAGGGTGGTGCGGACATGCTGGTGCAGCCGCTCGGCGAAGGCCTCGGCGAAGCGGTCGGCCAGCGCCTTCAGCAAGATATCGGAATAATCGTCCTTGTCGGCGCGGAAGCGTTCCGAATGCGGCTCGATGCCATGGATGCCGACCGCGAAGCCGCCCATCCAGTCGCCCGCCGGATCGATGAAATCGGCGAGGCACATATTGGCGCGGTCGCGGCTCTTCTTGACCTGCTGACGCAGGAAAGGAAGCGTCACATGGCGCTCCTCCTCGGCGATGTGGATCGTGACGCTGTCACCGTCGCGCGCGCACGGCCAGAGGGCGCAGACGCCGCGTGCGGTCAGCCACTTCTCCGCGATCAGCTTGTCGAGCATCGCATCGGCATCGGCCTTCAGCGCCTGCGCCGTTTCGCCGACCACGTCGTCGTCCATGATCGACGGCCAGGTGCCGTGCAATTCCCACGCGCGGAAAAAGGGCGTCCAGTCGATGCATTCGCGCAAATCGTCGAGCGACCAGTCGTCGAAGCGGTGCAGCCCGGGCTGCAGCGGCGGCGCAGGCTTGTCGCTGAGATAGGCGTCGTAATAATTGGCACGTGCTTCTTCGAGAGTGTGCAGCACGCTCTGCCCCTTGCCCGCGCGCACGTCGCGGATATGGGCATAGTCGTCCTTATATCCCTGCACATAGGTCTCGCGCCCGGTATCGCTGACCAGCGAGGTTGCTACGCCCACCGCGCGGCTCGCATCAAGGACGTGGAGCACCGGGCCCTGATAGGCGGGATCGATGCGCAGCGCGGTATGGACTTTCGATGTCGTCGCGCCGCCGATCAGCAGCGGCATGGTCATGCCCGCGCGCTGCATTTCCTCGGCCACCGTCACCATCTCGTCGAGCGAGGGGGTGATCAGGCCCGAGAGGCCGATCATGTCGGCGTCATTCTCGTTCGCCGCCTCGAGGATCTTCGACCACGGCACCATCACGCCGAGATCGACGATCTCGAACCCGTTACACTGGAGCACGACGCCGACGATATTCTTGCCGATGTCGTGGACGTCGCCCTTCACGGTCGCCATCACGACCTTGCCCTTGCCCTTTGCGCCCGGCTCCTTCGATGCCTCGATGAAGGGCAGCAGGTGCGCGACGGCCTTTTTCATCACGCGCGCCGATTTCACCACCTGCGGCAGGAACATCTTGCCCGACCCGAACAGGTCGCCGACGACATTCATGCCGTCCATCAGCGGCCCCTCGATCACCTCGATCGGGCGCGGCATCAGCAGGCGCATTTCCTCGGTATCGTCGACGACATAAGCGTCGATGCCCTTGACGAGCGCATGCTCGAGCCGCTTGGCGACCGGCCAGCCGCGCCATTCCTCGGCCGCCTTTTCCTGCGCCGCGCTGGTGCCCTTATAGCGTTCGGCGAGCGCGATCAGCCGCTCGGTCGGGCTTTCGGCCTCGCCCTCGACCTTGCGGTTGAGCACGACATCCTCGACCGCCTGACGCAGTTCGGGGTCGATCGTGTCGTAGACGTCGAGCTGCCCCGCATTGACGATCGCCATGTCGAGCCCGGCGGGGATCGCATAATAGAGGAAGACGCTGTGCATCGCGCGCCGCACGACCTCGTTGCCGCGAAAGCCGAAGGACAGGTTCGAGAGCCCGCCCGAGAAATGGACGTGCGGGCAGCGGACGCGGATGATCTTCACCGCTTCGATGAAATCGACCGCATAATTGTCGTGCTCTTCCAGCCCTGTCGCGACCGCGAACACATTGGGGTCGAAGATGATATCCTCGGGCGGAAAGCCGATCGTCATCAGCAATTTATAGGCGCGCTCGCAAATCTCGATCTTGCGCTCTTTGGTGTCGGCTTGCCCGACCTCATCGAACGCCATCACGACCACCGCGGCGCCATAGGCCATGCACTTGCGCGCATGTTCGAGGAACGGCTCCTCGCCTTCCTTCATGCTGATCGAATTGACGATCGGCTTGCCGGGAACGCATTTCAGCCCCGCCTCGATCACGCTCCATTTCGAGCTGTCGATCATCACCGGCACGCGCGCGATGTCGGGCTCGGCGGCGATCAGCTTGAGGAAGGTCGTCATCGCATATTCGGCGTCGAGCAGACCCTCGTCCATATTGACGTCGATGACCTGCGCGCCGTTTTCGACCTGCTGGCGCGCGACCTCGACCGCCGCGGTGTAGTCGTCGGCGAGGATCAGCTTCTTGAACGCCGCCGATCCGGTGACGTTGGTGCGTTCGCCGATATTGACGAAGCTGGATGAGGCGGCGGTGGTCATCGGGTAATCCTGAAACTGAGTATTAGGCAGCGAGCGGGCGGGCGAGGACGAGATCGTCGTAAAGCTTGCCGCCGACGTTGAACTGGCGCGTGCCGAGGTCGGCGAACCCCTGCTTGCGGTAGAAAGCGAGCGCGCGCTCGTTCTTCGCATAAACGCCCAGAAGCAGGCGGCGATGGCCGCTCGCCGCTTCCAGCGCCTGCTTCATCAACGCCGCGCCGAGCCCGCTGCCGTGAAAGCGCGACAGCGAATAGATGCGCTTCAACTCGATATCGCCTTCAAGCGCCGCGGCGAGGTCGGGCTTACCGACCAGCGCGAAACCGATCGGCGCGCCGCCGGGCTGCGCCTCGGCGATCCACGCGCGCGCGCCGGCCGCCAGATAGGCCTTGTACGCCGCCTCATTGTGGTGCGCGGCGCAATGACCGACGATCGCATCGCCGTCGAGGATGCCCGCGAAGGTTTCGAGGAAGGTCGCGGCGCCGATCAGCGCGAGCGCCGACGCATCGTCGGCTCCGGCTTCCCGGATTGTCCATGTCGGATTGTCGGTCATCGGTTCAGGCCGCCATGGTGAAGGGCTCGAGCCCCGCGAGCCGCGTCCGCACTGGCACCTCGGGAATGTGCCGGGGCGCAAGGCCCTGAACCGCCTTCGCCATCGCCGCGATATGCGCCGGCGTCGACCCGCAGCAGCCGCCGAGGATGTTGACCTGGCCATGCTCGGCCCATTCGCGCACCAGCCCCGCGGTCGTGTCGGGCATTTCGTCATATTCGCCGAGTTCGTTCGGCAGGCCCGCGTTCGGATAGACCATCACCAGCGCGTCGGCGATGTCCGACAGCACGCGGACATGCGGGCGAAGCTGCGACGCGCCGAACGAGCAGTTCAGCCCGATCGTCAGCGGCTTGGCATGGCGGACCGCATACCAGAAGGCCTCGACGGTGTGCCCCGACAGGTTGCGGCCGCTGAGATCGGTGAGCGTCATCGAAATCATCAGCGGCAGCTCGCGCCCGACCTTCGCTTCTGCCTCGAGCGTCGCGGCGATCCCCGCCTTGGCGTTCAGCGTGTCGAAGATCGTCTCGATCAGAATGAAGTCGGCGCCGCCTTCGGCGAGCGCCACGACCTGATCGAGATAGACATTCTTGAGCTCGTCGAAATCGATCTCGCGATAGCCCGGGTTGTTGACGTCGGGCGACAGCGACAAAGTCTTGTTCGTCGGCCCCACCGCGCCCGCGATGAAACGGCGGCGACCGTCGCGCTCCTGATAGCGATCGGCGGCTTCGCGGCCCAGCCGCGCGCTTTCATGGTTGATGTCGGCGACCAGATGTTCGGCGCCATAATCCGCCTGGCTGATCGTGTTGGCGCTGAAGGTGTTCGTCGACACGATGTCCGAACCCGCCGCCAGATAGGCTTCGCCGATCGCGGTGACGACATCGGGCCGCGTCAGCGCGAGGATGTCGTTATTGCCCTTCTGGTCGTGCGTCAGGCCGAGCGAGCCGGCATAGTCGGCCTCGACCAGCTTGCGGAGCTGGATCTGGGTGCCCCAGCCGCCGTCGGTCAGCAGGATGCGTTCCTTCGCCGCTGCCTGCAGGGCTTCGCGTGCGCTGCTCGTCAAATTGGCGGTCATGCGGCTTTCTCCGTCGCGGGCGCCGCCGCCGGGCGCAGGCCCAGAAGATGGCAGATGGCATAACTCAGCTCGGCGCGGTTGAGCGTGTAGAAGTGGAAGTCGCGCACGCCGCCCGCATAGAGGCGGCGGCACATTTCGGCGGCGATCGTTGCGGCGACAAGCTGGCGCGCCGCGGGCAGGTCGTCGAGCCCCTCGAACAGCGAGATCATCCACGCGGGGATCGCGGTGCCGCACATATCGGCCATGCGCCGCGTCTGCGACACGTTCGACACGGGCAGGATGCCCGGGATGATTGGTGCGGTGATCCCCGCCGCCGCAGCCGCGTCGCGGAAACGCAGGAAGCTGTCGGGCGAGAAGAAGAATTGCGTGATCGCGCGCGTCGCGCCCGCGTCGAGCTTGCGCTTCAGATTGTCGAGGTCGGACTGCGGACAATCGGCGTCGGGATGCGTTTCGGGATAGGCGGCGACCGAAATGTCGAACGGCGCAATCGCCTTCAATCCGGCTACGAGTTCGATCGCATTGGCATAGCCGTCGGGATGCGCGCGGTACGGCGCGCCGCCCGGGACGTCACCGCGCAGCGCGACGATATGGCGCACTCCGGCATCCCAATAGGCATGCGCGACCTCGTCGATCTCGGCGCGCGAGGCCTCGACGCACGTCAGGTGCGCGGCGGGCGGAACGGCGCTTTCGGCGGCGATGCGCGCGACGGTCGCATGGGTGCGCTCGCGCGTCGAACCGCCCGCGCCATAAGTGACCGACACAAAGCTGGGGCCCAGCGGCTCGAGCGTGCGGAACGTGTCCCACAGCTGCGCTTCCATCTTCTCGGTCTTCGGCGGGAAGAATTCGAAGCTGACGCCGATATCGCCTTCGAGGTTGGCGAACAGCGGCGAGGCCGCGGCGCGGCGCGCCTCTGCCAGCGAGTTCAAATTCGACGTCATGCCGCAAGCCTTTTATTTTGTCCGTCGCCGATGACGGGGGGTTGATCTTCATCGCTGCGACGGCGGCCGAGCCACAGCTTCACGGCCAGCTCCCCGCCTTCCAGCGTCTGGGTATTTTCCAGCAGCAGCCCCGCCGACGCGAACCAGCCGCGGATCTGCGCGTCCGAAAAGCCGAGACGCGCATGCGCCGCAAAATTGCGCAACTCTTCGTCCTCGTGCGGCGCGAAATCGACGACGAGCAAATGGCCACCGCCGCGCAGCACGCGGCTCGCCTCGGCGATCACGCGGTCGGGCTCGTGCGCGAAATGCAGCGCCTGATGGATGACGATGCTGTCGATGCTCGCATCATCGACCGGCAGGTTCAGGAAGTCGCCCTGGAGCAGGTCGACCGGAACCGATTGCTCCGCCAGCTTGGTGCGCGCGATGCGCAGCATTTCGGGGCTGCGATCGAGTGCGGTGATGCGGCGCGCGGTCGGCGCGAAGATTTCCGCCATCCGGCCGGTGCCGGTGCCGATGTCGAGCAAGTGCCCGAGCCGGCGGTTGTGCATCATCGCCAGCATCGCGGCCTCGACCTCGCTTTCGGCGACGTGGCGCGACCGGATCGCATCCCATTCGGCGGCATGTTCGGCAAAATAGCGTTCGGCGGACGCCGCGCGCTCGTCGCGCACCGCCGCCAGCCGCCGCGCATCATGCGCGATGACCCGCGTCTCGCGCGCAGAGAAGGGCCATTTTTCGGCTTGGCCGATAATGTCGGCGACCGGCCCGCCGTTCGCGATGCGCAGGAAAACCCAGCTTCCTTCGCGCCGCCGCTCGACGATCCCGGCCTCGACAAGGATCCGGACATGGCGCGACACGCGCGGCTGGCTCTGGTCGAGCACGACCGCCAATTCGCCGATCGCGAGCTCCATCTCGCGCAAAAGCGCGACGACTCGCAATCGCGTCGGGTCCGCGAGGGCACGGAAAATGTCGATCAGCTCGCTCATGGAGCAACATATAAAGCTTTCTTTATATCCGGTCAACCAAGCGCCGCTCCCCTATTTCCGCCACGCACCCTTCAGCCGGGACCGAATTACGACGAAACAGCGGGGCTCTGGCAAAAAGGGCGTTGCGTGCCATTTGGCGAGGGGGTAATTCTGCGCGCGATTGGCAAATTTCGGGATCGATCAGTTCCTGTGCCGATCGGTCAGTTCAAACCGAGAGGGGTATTCCCAAATGAAGAAATCGATCACTCTGTCGCTCGTCCTCGCCGCCTCGATGGGCCTCGCTGCTTGCGCCGAAAAGGCTGCCGACGACACGGCTGCTGCAACCGAAGACGCAGCCGCGACCGTCGAAGGCGCTGCTGATGGCGCGATGGAAGCGGCCGAAGGCGCTGCCGACGCGACCGCAGCTGCTGCTGGCGAAGCCGGCGCCGCTGCCGACGCCGCTGGCGATGCCGCTGCCTCGGGCGACGCTGCCAAGGCTGCCGACAAGGCGACCGAAGCCGCCGATGCTGCCAAGGAAGCTGCCGACGCCGCCAAGGGCGCGATGGAAGAAGCCAAGAAGTAAGCGTCTTTTCGGCCTTTCAGGCCGAAGAAATGCCACAGGCAAAGGGGGGTCGCCGGTTCGCCGGTGGCCCCTTTTTCATTCGGGACAGGTATCAATCGGCGCAGTTGCCAAGCCCCTGATCCGCCGTTAACTCTCAGTCCCTATGGCCGTCGCCCGGCCATTGCATTCGAAAGGAATATCATGCGCAAGATCATCATCGCCTCGATGGCCGCCGCGGCCTTCAGCCTCGCCGCCTGCTCGGAAAAGACCCAGGACGCCGCTTCGGAAACCGCCACTTCGGCCGCCGATGACGCCGCCGCCGCTGGCGATGCCGCTGCCGATGCTGCCGCTGGCGCTGCCGACGCGACGGCTGCTGCCGCCGACGAAGCCGCCGATGCGACCGCCGCCGCCGCCGACAAGGCCGGCAACGCCGTCGAAGGCACCGTGAACGCCGCTGGCGAAGCCGCCGACAAGGCCGGCGCCAATATTGCCGAAGAAACCAAGAAGGCCGAAGCCAACGACAAGAAGTAAGTCGTCGGCACGCCTTCGGGCTGATATCGGGGGCTCCATCCACCACGGATGGGGCCCTTTTTCATGGGAGCGCATGCGATGATCGACCTTCGGATGACGAGCGCCGCGCTCGCGATGCTGATCCTGACGACGGGATGCAGCCGTACCGACAATGAGCCCGGCCCCGGCGGCGTGACCGTCAGCGAGGCCAAGGCGCTCGACGATGCCGCCGAAATGCTCGAAAGCCGCGATAGCGCGCCGGTAGCCGCCGCGGACAAGCCGGACGGCGACGCCGAAAAGACCGTCAAATAGCGCCTTCCCCTCGCCGCATCAGGGCGTTAGGCTGCTCTCGCCCCGCAACTGGCGCTGAAGATGGAGTCCCATCGGGAAGCGGGGCGGACCGACGGGTCGACAGGAGCCGCGCGCCTGGGTGATCCATCGCCAGCGCAAGGACATCCGCATGACCGATACGCCCGCCACCACCATCGTCTTCCTGCTCTTTCCCGGTATCACCCAGCTCGATTTCACCGCTCCCGCGCAGGCGCTTTCGCGCATGCCCGGCGCCATACTCGCGGGCGCCGCGGCCAGCCTCGACCCGATCATGACCGACAGCGGCTTCGCGATCGTGCCGACGCATGATTTCGCGAGTGCGCCGCAGGGCGACATCCTCTGCATCCCCGGCGGGCACGGTGTCGCCGACGCGCTGGGCGACGCCGCGACGATCGATTTCATCGCGCGCCAGGCGGCGGGCGCGCAATGGGTGACGAGCGTCTGCACCGGCGCCTTCCTGCTCGGCCGCGCCGGGCTGCTCGACGGCAAGCGCGCGACGACGCACTGGGCCTATACCCACCTGCTGCCACTGGTCGGTGCCGAAACGGTGAAGGCACGCGTCGTCGAGGACGGGAATGTCGTGACCAGCGGCGGCGTCACCTCGGGGCTCGATTTCGCGCTGACCTTGATCGCCCGGCTGCGCGGCGATGCGGTCGCGCAGGCGATCCAGCTCGCGATCGAATATGACCCCGCGCCGCCCTTCCCCGGCGGCCATCCCGACCGCGCGCCCAAGGCGATCACCGCGGGATTGAAAGAGCATGTCTATGACGCCGCGGCAGCGCGGATGGAGGCGGCGTTGTCGGGCGGTTAGGGTCTGGACCCTAACGGCAGCCCGCGAGTGCGATTTCGTAAAGTTTCGGCCAATATTTTCCGGTGACGAACAAGCGCTTCGTTTTCGCGTCCCATGCAATGCCGTTGAGCACGCTGTCGGTCCCCCTGACACCGGCGTCGGCCTTGAGCCCCGTCAGGTTGACGAGCGAGACGACGTTGCCGGTGGCGGGATCGATGCGGACGATGAAGTCGGTCATCCACACATTCGCCCAGATCTGGCCGTCGATCGTCTCCAGCTCGTTGATCATCGAGATCGGCCGGCCGCCGAAGCGCACCGTGACACGCCTCTGCTCCTTCATTGTCGCGGGATCGAAGAAGCGGAGCTCCGTCGTGCCGTCGCTGAGCACCAGGCTGCCTTCGACCATCGTCACGCCCCAGCCCTCGCCTTCATATTTGAAGGTGCCGACGCGTTTCAGATCCTTGATCGACCAGCGATTGCCGGCGCCGCCCTGCCAGGTCACGCCGATGATCTGATCACCCCAGCGCGTGATGCCTTCGCCGAACTGGTCCGCCGGCAGCTTTGTCTGCGCCAGCGCCTTGCCGGTCTTGAGGTCGAGCCGCGCCACGCGGGACTGACCATATTGACCGGTGGCCTCGTACAGATGCCCCTCGTCCCAGAAGAGGCCCTGGGTGAAGCTGGTCGCGTCGTGCGGGAAGGTTTCGACGATGCGGTAGCCGCAGCGCTCGATCGGCGGCGGCGCGGGCGTTGCCGCGGCCGGAGGATCGGCGAGCAGGGCGAGAGCGAGGACGAAGATCATCGCTGCCCTAGCTATGCCGCATCGCCTGAACTGGCAATGTCCCGCCTGCCCTATTTCGCCATGCCATTTTCGTCATGCCGGACTTGATCCGGCATCCATGACGCCGCCCGTGACATGGACCCCGGATCAAGTCCGGGGTGACGATGGAGATAAGTTGCACAAAGAAAAGGGCCGGAGGATTGCTCCCCCGGCCCTTCTTTTTTGACTTGGCCGTTCGGCAAGTCGGCATGCGACCCCGGCCTTCGCCGGGGTGACGACCTGTTGGGGTCGTCAGAAGTCCATGCCGCCCATGCCGCCCATGCCGCCGCCGCCCATGGGCATGGCGGGCTTGTCGTCAGGCGTTTCGGCGATGCCGGCTTCGGTGGTGATCAGCAGACCGGCAACCGAGGCAGCGTCTTGCAGCGCGGTGCGCACGACCTTGGTCGGGTCGATGACGCCGGCCTTGACCAGGTCTTCATAGACGTCGGTCGAGGCGTTGAAGCCGAAGTTGCTGTCGTTCTGGTCGAACAGCTTGCCCGCGACGACACCGCCGTCGAAGCCCGCGTTTTCGGCGATCTGGCGAACCGGAGCCTGCAGCGCGCGACGGATGATGTCGATGCCGCGGGTCTGGTCTTCGTTGACGCCCGACATGCCGTCGAGAGCCTTCGTCGCGTACAGAAGCGCCGTACCGCCGCCGGGGACAATGCCTTCTTCGACCGCAGCGCGGGTCGCGTGGAGCGCGTCGTCAACGCGGTCCTTGCGTTCCTTCACTTCGACTTCCGAAGCGCCGCCGACCTTGATCACGGCAACACCGCCGGCGAGCTTCGCCAGACGTTCCTGCAGCTTTTCCTTGTCGTAGTCGCTGGTCGTCGTTTCGATCTGCGCGCGGATCTGTTCGACGCGGCCCTTGATCGCATCATGGTCGCCAGCACCATCGACGATGGTGGTGTTGTCCTTGTCGATCGTGACGCGCTTGGCCTGGCCGAGCATGTTCAGCGTGACCGACTCAAGCTTGATGCCCAGGTCTTCGCTGATCATTTCACCGGCAGTGAGGATCGCGATGTCCTGCAGCATCGCCTTGCGACGATCGCCGAAGCCCGGCGCCTTGACGGCCGCGACCTTCAGGCCGCCGCGCAGGCGGTTGACCACCAGCGTTGCGAGCGCTTCGCCTTCGATGTCTTCGGCGATGATGAGGAGCGGACGGCCCGACTGCACCACGGCTTCGAGGATCGGAAGCATCGACTGGAGGTTCGACAGCTTCTTTTCGAAGATCAGGATGTACGGATCCGAAAGCTCGACGAGCATCTTTTCGGGGTTGGTGATGAAGTAAGGGCTCAGGTAGCCGCGGTCGAACTGCATGCCTTCGACGACATCGAGTTCGAAATCGAGGCCCTTGGCTTCCTCGACGGTGATCACGCCTTCCTTGCCGACCTTTTCCATGGCTTCGGCGATCTTGTCGCCGACTTCCTTGTCGCCATTGGCCGAGATGATGCCGACCTGGGCGATTTCAGCGGTGCCCGACACGGGCTTCGACTGCGCCTTGATCGTTTCGACAACCTTGGTGACCGCGAGGTCGATGCCGCGCTTCAGGTCCATCGGGTTCATGCCGGCGGCAACCGACTTCATGCCTTCGCGCACGATCGCCTGGGCGAGAACGGTCGCGGTGGTGGTGCCGTCGCCGGCCTTGTCGTTCGCCTTCGATGCGACTTCGCGCAGCATCTGGGCGCCCATATTCTCGAACTTGTCCTTAAGTTCGATTTCCTTGGCGACGGTGACGCCGTCCTTGGTGATGCGGGGCGCGCCGAAGCTCTTGTCGATCACGACGTTGCGGCCCTTGGGACCGAGGGTCACCTTCACCGCGTCGGCGAGGGTGTCGACGCCGCGCAGAATGCGCTCACGCGCGTCGCGGCTGAATTTTACGTCTTTAGCAGCCATGGGCTTGTTCCTTTAAAATCCGCAGAAAACTGCGTAACTTCACACTGAATTCGATGAAATCGCTCAGGCGATGACGCCGAGGATGTCCGATTCCTTCATGATCAACAGCTCTTCGCCGTCGACCTTGACTTCGGTGCCCGACCATTTGCCGAACAGGATGCGGTCGCCCGCCTTGACGTCGAGCGGGGTCACCTTGCCGTCATCGGCGCGGGTCCCGGTGCCGACCGAGACGACTTCGCCTTCCTGCGGCTTTTCCTTGGCGGTGTCGGGGATGATGATGCCGCCAGCCGTCTTTTCTTCGGCTTCGATACGGCGAACAAGCACGCGGTCGTGCAGCGGACGAAATTGCATGGAAATCCCTCCAGAGATGGAAATGATGTCGTTTAGCACTCACAGGACGCGAGTGCTAACAGTCGGCCATATGGGTGGGAGTCAGATAGGCGTCAAGCGCAGGGGTACAAGATTCTCGCGAAGTTTTTGCGTCAGGCCGGAAGCAGGCCCAGACGCGCGCGCATCCGCCAGCGGAGCAGCAGCACGGCAGAGACGACAATCAGCCCCACGGCCAGCCCGATCCACACCCCGACTCCGGCGAGCGGCGTCCAGAAGCCGAGATAGATGGCGGTGCCATAACCCGCGATCCAGTAACCGCAGATCGCGATGATCATCGGGGTGCGTGTGTCCTGCAATCCGCGCAGCACGCCGGCCGCCACCGCCTGTGCGCCGTCAAACAGCTGGAAGGCGGCGGCGACGACGAGGAACTGCATCGCGAAACTGACGAGCGCGGCGTTGCGCGCGGCATCGACGTCGACATAGATCGACAGCACGAGCGACGGGAACAGCCACATGATGAGCGCGGTCAGCCCCATGAAGCCGATGCCGAGGATGAGCGACGCCTGCCCCGCGTGTGCGATACCGCGATGGTCGCGCGCGCCATAGAAAAGACCGACGCGGATCGTCGCCGCCTGCGCGACGCCGAAGGGGATCTGGAAGGCGAGCGCCGCGACCTGCAGCGCGATCGTGTGCCCGGCGAGCTCGGTTTCGCCGATGCGGCCCATCAGGAAGGCGGCGCCGGTGAACAGCCCCGCCTCGGCCAGGATCGTCAGGCTGATCGGCGTGCCGATGCGCAGCATGTCGAAAAAGCGCGTCCATTCGGACCGCCACCAGTTGCCGAACAGATGATAACGCCGCAGCCGCCGGTCGCTCTGGATGACGACGACATAGGCGATCAGCATCAGGAAGCTGGTCATCACGCTCGAAATCGCCGAGCCGTGGAGGCCGAGCGCGGGCATGCCGAGGTGGCCGAACACCAGCACCCAGTTGCCCAGCGCATTGACGAACAGCGCGCCGAAGGTGATCGCGGTCGCGATCGTCGGCCGCCCGAGCGCCGAGACGAAGATGCGCAGCACCGCCGCGGCGATCATCGGGAACATGCCCCACATCAGGATCAGCAGGAAGCCCGCGGCACGCGCCGAGGTTTCGGCCGGCTGCCCCGTCGCGAGCATGATCGGCCCGCCCGCGGCGCAGATGCCCATGAAGAGGAGCGAGACCAGCGCGCTGAGCCACAGCGCCATGCGCACCGTCCGCCGCACCTCGCGCACCGCATGCTTGCGGCGGCCGAGTTCGGCGGCGATCAGCGGCGCCGATGCGCCGATAAGGCCGGAGCCGGTCCACAGCAGGAGCCCGAAGATCGCGACGCCGAGCGACGAGGCGGCGAGCGCCGCGTCGCCGAGCCGCGCGACGAAGATCACGTCGATCGCATGGACGAGCATTTGCAGCAGGTTCGCGGCCGCGAGCGGCACCGCAAGCGCCAGCGTCGCGCGGAATTCGGCGCGGAGGCTCGGCGGTGTTTCCGCGGTCAGAGGGGCGGCCTGATGCAGCATAGCCGGCCCGGATAGGCGCACGAATGTTACGGTTCAAGTGCGGCGCGGCGACGGCGGGTTATTTGGTGCCTGGGGGTGGCAGAATGGCAACAGCAATGCGGAGATTGGATCCTCCCTGTGCCGCAGGCATGGGGAGGTGGCAGCGCGAAGCGCTGACGGAGGGGTTATGGCGCGACCCCTCCACCACTCGCTGCGCGAGAGTGCTGGGTCGTCCAGTCCCCCGGACTGGACTTGAATTGCCGGGGGCAATTCAACCCTGCACTCCCCCTCCCCATCGCTTCGCGACAGGGAGGATCTATGAATTCATCCTCGCCACATCCCGGCCATCTCGACCGCGAACGCGATGAAGGTCAGCGTCAGCCCGACGACGAACAGGCGGTAGGCGTAGGCAAGGTAGCGATATTTGCGCCGCGCGAGCACGACGCCATTCTGGTAGGTATCGCGCAGCATCGTCTCATAAAGATCCTCCTCGGTGCGCAGCCGCGCCTTTACCGCGGCGATGAACTCGTCCTCGTCCATCTGTTCGAAGCGGCCGAAGAAGAGGATATTGCTGTGATCCTTGCCGTCCTTGTAGACGACCGGCGGCGCCCTGCCGACGCGCGGCAGCACCGCCGACACCGCGAGCAAAGCCGAGAGGAAGGAAAAGGTCGCGAGGATCGCGAGCGGCATCGCGAGCGCACCGCCGCCCGAGCGCGCCTGCCCGATCGCGAGCGTGAAGACGACGAAGGTCGCGCCCATCAGGATCGATGCCTTTTGGTCGGCCATTTGCGACAATTGCATCGTGATCTGCTGGTTGGTGCGCACGAGGTGCACCGCGTTCGGCGGGAAGGAAATCGCCGGCCGGCTCTGCGATGTCGTTGAATCTGCGCTGTCCATGCCAAGCTGCCCCTGCTGGCGACCCGCCACAGCGATGCCACGAAGTCCCGCCAGCGGCAAGATGCTGCCCTGTTCCCGCCGCATTCGCTTGCCAATCGGAAGCCTTCGCGGCATGCCGCACGCAACTTCATTCCATATGGGACGCACCACATGAGCACCGCCCTGCGCGACCAGATTTTCGGGCTGATTGCCCCTTTCAACAAGAAGGGCGTCGAACTGACCGACGCCACCACCTTTGCCGGCGACCTCGAATGGGACAGCCTGACGGTGATGGATTTCGTCGCCGAGGTCGAGGACACGTTCGACATCATCATCAGCATGAACATGCAGGCCGAAATCGAAACCGTCGGCCAGCTGGTCGCCGCGGTCGAGAAGCTGCAGGGCTAAATCTTTTTCCCCGTTCGTGTCGAGCGAAGTCGAGACACCCATCGGGACAGCGCAAGTTCGAGGGGCATCTCGACTTCGCTCGATGCGAACGGATTTTGGACATTTGACATGACCGACCTCTTTTCGAAATTCGACCCGCTGATCCAGCAGCGCGAGCAGCTGCTCGCGACCGGGGTCACCGATCCGTATAATCTGGTGATGGAAAAGGTGATCTCGCCGACCGTCGCGATCTGTAACGGGCGCGAGACGATCCTGCTCGGCACCTATAATTATATGGGCATGACGTTCGACGAGGATGTCATCGCCGCGGGCAAGGACGCGCTCGACAAGTTCGGCAGCGGCACGACCGGCAGCCGCGTGCTCAACGGCACCTATCAGGGGCACAAGGAGTGCGAAGAGGCGCTCAAGGAATTTTACGCCATGGACCATGCCATGGTGTTTTCAACGGGGTACCAGGCGAACCTCGGCATCATTTCGACGATCGCCGGCAAGGGCGATTATGTCATCCTCGACATCGACAGCCATGCGTCGATCTATGACGGCTGCGCGATGGGCAATGCCGAAATCGTCGCTTTCCGCCACAATGACGTCGAGGCGCTCGAAAAAAGACTGAAGCGCCTGCCCCCCGAGGCAGGCAAGCTCGTCGTGCTCGAAGGCGTCTATTCGATGCTCGGCGACGTTGCGCCGCTGAAGGAAATGATCCGCGTCTCGAAGGAAGCCGGCGCGATGGTGCTCGTCGACGAAGCGCATTCGATGGGCTTCATCGGCGAGAATGGCCGCGGCGTCGCCGAGGCGCAGGGCGTATTGGACGACGTCGACTTCGTCATCGGCACCTTTTCGAAGAGCGTCGGCACCGTCGGCGGTTTCTGCGTGTCGAACCATCCGAAGTTCGAAATCCTGCGGCTCGTCTGCCGCCCGTACGTCTTCACCGCCTCGCTGCCGCCAAGCGTCGTCGCGACCGCGGCGACGAGCATCCGCAAGCTGATGCACGGGTCGAACAAGCGCGCGCACCTGTGGGAAAATTCGAAGGTTTTGCACAAGGGACTGCGCGACCTCGGCTTCCAGCTCGGCACCGAAGAGCCGCAGTCGGCGATCATCGCGGTGATCATGCCCGACCTTGAACGCGGCGCGATGATGTGGGAAGCGCTGCTGGAAGAAGGCCTTTACGTCAACCTCGCACGCCCGCCCGCCACCCCCGCGGGCATGACCTTGCTCCGCTGCTCGCTCTGCGCCGAGCATAGCATCGAACAGGTCGGCGAAATCCTCGGCCGGTTCGAACGCGCCGGCCAGCGCGTCGGCATTATCGGCTGAACCGAGCCTGCGCGCCGACCAGCGGATTCCTTTTCGGGTCGAGTTGAAGCGGTGTTAAGTTAACGGCGGCTTCGGCGCTTTGCGGCGCCGCGCTTGTCCGGTAAGAGATGCGCGTGTTCGAGAGGGATGGCGACAGCGAAAATGACGGCCGGCGGGAGCGTGTTCGCTTCTGGCTGACGATCGTCCTCGGCGCGATCCTGACCGGTGTGGTCGGGGCGCTCGTGCTGCTGCTCGCGCGCGCCAACGACAATTACGACCGCTCGCTCGGCTGGCAGACGCAGAGCATGGAAGTTATTTCGCAAACGCGGTCGGTCGACGCCGCGATCGCGCGCGCCGAGGCGTCGCTCGGCCGCTTCGCGGTCGGGCTGCAGAAAGAGGACGGGCGCGTCTATGAATATCAATGGGGCCGCGCGCGGCAGTTCCTCGCGCAATTGCAGCGCAACGTCCGCGACAATCCCAAACAGATGGCGCTGGTCGAACAGCTGACGCGCGAAATGGACAGCCGCGGGGCGCAACTCGGCGACGCGGCGCTCAGCGCCAACTACAACCAGACCGTCGCGGCCATTTCGAAATATTACGCGGCGGGCAAAGGCCAGGGCGTCAGCCGGATCGACAAGCTGCTCAGCGAAATCATCGCGAACGAGCGCGCATTGCTGCGCGAGCGCAACCGGCTTGCCGTGGCCGACCGCGCCAGCCTCAACCAGGCGATCCTGCTCTTTTCGTTACTCGGCGCGGGCGCCGCGGTCATCGCGATCGGCACGACCTTCTCGTTGATCCGTGCCGAAGGCGAACGGCGGCTCGCGCGGAACGAGCAGCTGATCGAAAGCGACCGCGCCGCGCAGCTCGAGGCGGCGGTCAACGAACGAACCGCGGAACTTGCGCACGCGAACGATGCGCTGCGCGGCGAGATGATCGAGCGCGAAGCCGCCGAGGCCCAGCTGCGCCAGGCGCAAAAGATGGAGGCGGTCGGCCAGCTGACCGGCGGCATCGCGCATGATTTCAACAATATGCTGGCGGTCGTCGTCGGCGGGCTCGAACTGGCGCAACGGTCGCCCGCAAAAGCGTCGCGCCACCTCGCGAACGCGCTCGACGGCGCCAATCGCGCCGCCGACCTGACCCGCCGGCTGCTGACCTTTGCCCGGTCGGAGCCCGCGCGACCCGAGATGGTCGCGGTCGACGCGTGCATCACGAGCTTTGCCGAGCTGATCGAACGCACGATCGGCGACCGCATCGCATTGACGCTCGACCTGCAGGCGCCGGGCCGTGCCTGCTGGGTCGACCGGCAGCAATTCGAAAATGCGCTGCTCAACCTTGCGGTCAATGCGCGCGACGCGATGAACAGCCATGGTTCGCTCACGATCCAGACGCTCGACGATGGCGAAGGCAAGGCGCTCGCGGTGCGGGTGATCGACACCGGCTGCGGCATGTCGCCCGAAGTGCTCGAACGCGTGTTCGATCCCTTTTACACGACCAAGCCCGCGGGCCAGGGCACCGGGCTGGGCATGAGCCAGGTCTTCGCCTTCTGCCGCCAGTCGGGCGGCGAAGTGCAGCTTTCGTCGACCGAGGGCGAAGGCACCAGCGTCGCGATGCTGCTGCCGATCGCCAAGCCTGAGGCCGATGCGGCCACCGAAACTTTGCCCGTCGATGCCGACGGTCCCGCATCGCCCGACGACGCGCTCAGCATCCTCGTCGTCGAGGATGACGAACGCGTCCTCGCGGCGACGGTCGATGCGGTCAGCGAGCTGGGCCATAGCGTGGTCGCCTGCGGCAACCCGCTCGAGGCCGAAACGCTGGTCGAGCGGCGGCTGGCGGAGGGAGGGAGCGGTTTCGACCTGATCCTGTCCGACGTGCTGATGCCCCAGCTGACCGGTCCCGAAATGGTCGCGCAGCTGAAACAGCGCTGGCCCGACCTGTCGGTGCTGTTCGTGACCGGCTATGCCGGCGACGCGAGCGAGGTCGAAAGCTTCGGCGACCATGATGTGCTGCGCAAACCCTTCACCCTCACCGCGCTCGACCAGGCCATCCGCCGGCGCGGCGAGGCGCGGCCGGCCGAAGGGCAAAGGCTGGCGAGTTAGGGTTATCCGTCATCCCGGCGAAGGCCGGGATGACTACGGGTGTTACCGAATAGCCCCGCTCTTCATCAGGCGCGGCACCAAAGTCAGCGCGGCGACGAGCGGCCAGCGGCGCTGCCACGGCTTGATCTCGATCTTGGTCCCCGCGTGGCGATTGATCTTCCACGCCAGATAATCGATCCCGCCCGCATAGGTCAGGCTGGCCTTGGCAAGCCGCGCGATGCTGAGCGCCTTGCCCTCCAGCCGCCGCCGCGCCCAGCCGCCGGCGCGCGCATCGGCCGGGATCGCGGCGATCGCGGGCAGGCTGAACCGCTTGTATCGTTCGGCATCGGCGTCGACCACCGACTGTGCGCGGCTCGTGCGCTCGGCGCGCAGCTCGACCGAGTAGGTGAGCGAAAAGGCGCGCCGCCACCAGTCGAGCGGCGCTTCGCCATCGACCCGGCCCGCCGCGGCGAGCAGCGTCGGTGCCGCGCGCGCCACCGCCGCGACGGCCCGGTCGCGCGCGGTATCGTCAACCGCCCAGACGAGGCGCGACGGCTGCGCAAAGCGCGCCCACACCGACACATTGCGCGTCTCCGCACCGTTCAGCCGGTCGAAATCACCTTCGCTGAGCACCGCATATTTGGCGATCAGCCCGCCCGACTGGAACGGGAAGACGTTGGGCGGGATCAGGCGGTTGGCGGCCGCCATCCAGCGCTTGGGATAGGCGTCGCTATAGTCCGACACGATCAGGTAGAAATCGAGCATCAGCCCATCGAGCTCGCTCTCGCGCAGGCAGCTGCCGTAAAACAGCACCGCGCGCGCGCTGCCCGGATATTGGGCAGCGATCGCCGCTGCCATCGCGGCGGCGCGCGGGTCGACGGGGGTCGCCAGTTCGGCGCGGACCAGATCGATCAGGTCGGACACGCGCGAAGGCTCAGGCGGCGAGGCGCAGGAACGGAACCGGCTGCGTCGAGGTCAGGATGATCGGCATGCCGTGCTTCGCCTGAAAGATTTCGCCGTCGAGGATGACGTTCGACCGTTCGCCCTCGATGCGGATTTCGTCGCCCTGCTGGAAATGCACGCCGTCGAGCGGCTTTTGCCCCAGCGTCCCGCGCCAGGTCGCGCCGAGCATGCGGAACATCGCGCCGACATTGCTGTCGGTCGCGAGCAATTTCATGTGCCCGTTGGTGCCGCCGCCGTCGCTCGTGCGGATGCTGAGCAGCAATTTTTCGAGCGTGGTGACGATCAGCAGCGAGAATTTGCCTTTGAACTCGCCCTGACGGATCAGCGACACGGTCATATTTTCGGGCTTGGGCGGCAGGCGGCCGCCGCCGATCCCGAAGATGATCGCGAACAGCCCGAGGATCGCCGCGAGGAAATGCGAAATCCCGTTCGGCAGGCCGAGCGGATAGATGCGGTTGCGGCAATAGAGCATCACGTCGGCGAGATAGGCGCCGCCGAGGAACATGCCGAGCACCGGCCGCGCTTCGCCGCCGCTGTCGAGCGAGATGAGCTGGCGTTCGATCACATGATCCTCGAGCCGGCCGCTCGCGACGAGTTCGAGCACGCGATCGAGCGCCTTAATCGGATCGCCCTCGGCGCCGAGGTCGAGCGCGATGAGGTTGGTCTTGCCATTGGGAAGCACCGCGACCGGCGGCGGCGAGCCGCCGAAATGGTCGCCCGAATAAATTTCGGTCAGCGCCGCCTGGACCGTGCCGTCGCCGCCGTTGATCACGACGACGCGCGGGCCGACCATCGCCATGGTGCGGATGGCCTTTTCGATCTGGTCGACGTCCTCGACCTCATAATGAAAGATGTCGGGGTGCGCCGCGCAATATTCGCGAACCCGCGGCAGCAGCGAGCGGTTGCCCGTGGAGCGTGGATTCGAAAGGAGCGCGACGCTTGCCATATATCCCTAAAGTCTCTCTATTCGACGGGGTCGAAGGACAGGCCGTTGACATAGTTCAGCACGACCGGGACGCGCTTGGTGGCGCCGCCGACCGCAAAACTGACCGTTGCCAACTTGGGCTTCCGCTTGAAGATGAAGTCGCTGACTTTCATGTCGGGGTTGCCCGACAGGCCCGCGCCGTCGCTACGGTCCGACTTGCCGTTGCCGTTGATGTCGTGCCGCACCGAAATGACATAATTGCCCTGCTGCTTCACGGGCACACAGACCGACATGGTGCCGGCGCGCGACACGGGGACATCGACGCGTTCGAGCCATTTACGCTTTTCCAGATAGCTGCTGTTCGCGCTGTAAATCTGCACGCGCACGGTTCCCGTGCGCTGCTTGAAACCGCGCACGTCGACCTGGACGGCGGTGGCGTTGCTGTTGCACAGCGCGGCGCTCGGACCCAGCGCGGCACCCTGCGCCGCGACGGGCGCGATCAGCGCTCCGGCAGCACCGGCGCCAAGCAGTCCGGCGAGAAACATTTTCGACATGACCTCAAAACCTCCAGAGGCTATAGCCATCTCAGCAAGCGCGAGAGCGCACGCTGACACGGGTCCCTGTCGCCCTTGAATCGGCATATCGGAAACAACTGCGGCCAAATCATGGTGATGGGGCGACCAAAGATTGAATAAGCTTCCTGCCATCGACCGCTACATCGCGCGGCTCATCTTCTTCCCGATGCTCGGCACGCTCGTCCTGTCGGCGATGCTGCTCGTGCTCGAAAAGATGCTGCGCCTGTTCGATTTCGTCGCCACCGAGGGCGGCCCGGTCAGCGTCGTGTGGCGCATGCTTGCAAACCTGATCCCCGAATATCTTTCGCTCGGCATTCCGATCGGGCTGATGCTGGGGATTCTCCTTGCTTTCCGGCGCCTTGCGACATCGAGCGAGCTCGATGTGCTGAAGGGTGTGGGGATGAGTTTCGGGCGGCTGATGCGCGTGCCCTTTGCCTATGCGATCGCGCTCGCCGCGCTCAATCTGGCGATTGTCGGCTTTATCCAGCCCGTCGCGCGCTACGCCTATGAAGGGCTGCAGTTCGAACTGCGCTCGGGCGCGCTGGGCGCGTCGATCAAGGTCGGCGAATTCACCAAATTGGGCGACCGCATGACGCTCAGGATCGAGGAAAGTTATAACGATGGACGCAGCTTGCGCGGCATTTTCGTGCGCGGCGAGCAGAAAGACGGACAGCGCGTGTCGGCCACCGCAGCGCGCGGGCAGTTCCTCGCGACCGACGATCCGAACACAATCATCCTCCGCCTGTCGCAGGGCGTGCTGATCCATGAATCGCCGAAATTTTCGGTTCCGCGCGTCCTGACCTTCGACAATCACGACCTGCCGATCCCCCTGCCCAAGATCGAGGCCTTCCGCCTGCGCGGCGGCGCCGACCGCGAAATGACGATCCCCGAATTGTTCGTCGCGGGTAAGGACAAGAGCCAGTCGGTGCAGACACGGCTCGAATCGCGCGCGAATTTCCACTTCCGCATCGTCGAAGTGATGTCGATGTTCCTGATCCCGCTGATCGCGATCGCGCTCGCGATCCCGCCCAAACGATCGACCTCGTCGCTCGGCGTCTTCCTGTCGATCGTGCTGCTCGTCACCCAGCACAAGATCAACCAATATGCCGAGGACATGGGCGCGCGCGGGGTGGTCGACCCGCTGATCGCGCTGTGGGTGCCCTATCTGCTGTTCGCGGCGCTCGCGATCTGGATGTATTATGTCGTCGCGCATGTCCCCGGCGGCCAGCCGATCGGTGCGCTCGAGCGCGTCGCGGCGAAGGCGGCGCAGAAGATTCGCAAAATACTGACGATGTTTCAGCGCAAGCCGGGGCTGGTGGAGAGTGTGAACTAAATGCATCAGCTCCACTTTTTCCCGTCGCGGACGATGGCGCTCTACGTCGGCCGCCTTTTTCTCGTCCGGTCCTTCTCGATCCTCTTCGCGCTGGTGCTGATCCTCCAGACGCTCGACCTGCTCGGCGAGAGCGGCAAGATTCTCGCCGTCGCGGGCAACAGCGACTCCGACGTGTGGCGCTATGTCGGCATGCGGATGCCGCAGATTATCGAGACCTTCCTGCCCTTTTCGGTGCTGCTCGGCACGATATTGACGATGGTGACGCTGAACCAGAACAGCGAGGTCATCGCGATGAAGGCGTCGGGCATGTCGGCGCATCAGGTGCTCGCGCCCCTGTTCCTCGCGGCCTTGCTCGTCGCGGGGATCAGCTTTGCGTTCAACGAACGCATCGTCACGCGCTCGACCGCGGCGCTCAGCGCCTGGCAAAAGGTCGAGTATAAAAAGGTCCCCAAGGACAGCGGCATACGCACCAACATCTGGGTCCGCGACGGCGACAATCTGATCAACGCCGCGACGGTCGATACCAGCGGCCCGGTGATCGTCCTCGGCTATGTGACGATTTACGAGCGCACCGGCGGGGTGCTGTCGTCGATGCTGTCGGCCGACAGCGCACGCGCGCTTCCGGCCGGCGGCTGGGAATTGACCAATGCGCGGCGCTTCCTGCGCCGCTCGGGCACGCTCGAACCGCTCGGCACGATCGTCGCGGCGAAGGATGTCCGCCCCGACCAGTTCACGCTGGCACAGGTCGACGGCGACGAGCTGCCCTTCCTGAAGCTCCAGTCGGCGATCGCCGATCTCGAGGCCGCGGGGCGGCCGGTCGATGCGCTTAAGGGCGTGCTGTGGCACAAGATTTCGGGGCCGCTGTCGGCGATATTGATGCCGCTGCTCGGCGCGGTCGCAGCGTTCGGCCTCGCGCGATCGGGCAAGCTGTTCATCCGCGCGATCATCGGCATGGGGCTCGGCTTCGCCTATTTCGTCGCCGACAATTTCGCGCTCGCGATGGGCGATCTGGGCGCCTACTCGCCCTTCCTCGCCGCATGGGGGCCGTTCATATTGTTTGCGCTGATCGGCGAGATGATTTTGATACGGACTGAGGAATAGGATCGTTCGACCGGGAGGCGAAATGATGCAGTGGTTCGGAAACTATCGATCCAAAATTCTCGGCGATATGTATGAGGGCGAGCCACTCGGCCCCGATAAACTGGACATGCTCTGGCCGCTCTTGGTTGGCGGAGCGATATTTGCGGCCCTTGATCTCGGATTGGGGCTATCTAGCCCTTATCGCCTTATCATCCTCGCCGCATTGCTCATGCCCGGCGCAATATGGTTCGGCTATCTGACATTCCACACGCTAAAAGCTTTGCGATTGTGGGTGGCTCGACGGAATCCACAAGATTGATCTTGCTTTCGACGGAAGGCGGACGTCCATTGGCATCCTCACCCCGGGCTTGACCCGGAGCCTGCCTTGTCTTTTTTAACGTTGAGCAGGAGAAAAGCGGGTCCCGGGTCAAGCCCGGGATGACGAACGGCGAATGTCCACTCCCACCCCCGAGCCGACACGGTCTGCAGGTTGCTCAGACGGCCGCGCCCCGCGCCGACCCCGCAACCAGGTTCATCACCAGCTTGGGCAAGCTGTCGTAATTCGCGCCATGATATTGCGAATCGGCGGGCAGCGCGTCCTTCAGGCGGCGGTGCGCCTCGGCGAGCGAATGATAGGGCACGCCCGGCAGCAGATGGTGCAGCGCGTGATAGCGCAGGCCCACCGGCGCCCACAGTTCGGGCAGCAGGCCCGGCGGCGGGACGTTGACGCTGTCGAGGAACTGGCCGGTCACGGTCAGCACCGCGCCGTCATTTTCCCACAGATGCGCGACGAGCGTGCGGATCTGGTTGAGCACCAGCGTCGCGGCGGCAATCGCGCCGAAAATGGCGAGCGCGCGCAGCGGCACCCAGCCGAAAACGCCCGCGGCGATCAGCAGGGTCGACCACGCCCACGCGCCGCCTTCCTGCCACGCCCATTGACGGCGGAACTCGCCCTCGGGCGGCTTGCGGCGGAACAGCGGGTTGATGATCATCCCCGAATAGCGTTCGACGACGATCTTGCGCAGCGGCGGGATCAGGAACGACAGCGGGGTGAGCACGGCATAGCGGAAAACGAGCGCCACCGGCGCGAACGCCGCGGCGACGACGAACAACGGCACCGTCCACGGCTTCATCAGCGCGAGCGGCAGATATTCGGGATCCTCGACCGTGCCATATTTGGTGCGGTTATGGTGCAGGCTGTGGATGCCTTCGTACATGAACGACGGGATCAGCATCGGCACGCCGACGAGGATGTTCCAGCCGAGGCGGAAGCCCGGCAGCGCATTTTTGCGGATATGCGTCAGCTCGTGGATGAAGCTGCCCGCGCGGTAGAGCGCGACGACCGAAATCAGGGCGGCGACCAGCATCCACGCGGTCGAGGGCGCGAGGATCGCCGCCGCGATGCCGGCATAACCGACAAAGGCCGAGGCGAGCATATCGGTCCAATAGATACGCGCGCTCGGCTGCACGAGATCGCGCGTCAGCTCCGACGCCGCGCGGATCATCGCCATATCGTCGGCAATCGCCGACTTGGGCATCTTGTCGGCATCCGCCGACGGGGGCGTCTTTACAATCGACTTCGCGAAAGGCGTCGCGACCCGATCGGCAGGGGGAGTGATCGTCGTCATACGGGTGTCTTCACCATTATTTCGTGGCAGCAAAATGGCCGAATGCGGGTCGCCAGCGCCATTTCTATGCCGTAATGCGTCGCCAAATATATAGGTCAGCGATTTCAGGAAACCAGTATGAGCGGACATTCGGACGGCCCGATTACGATCCACCCGGTCAAGAACAAGAATGATTTGCGCGAGTTTGTCGAGCTCGCCTTTCGGCTCAATCGCGGCGATCCGTCGTGGGTGCCGCCGCTGAAGGGCGAGGTGTATGGCCTGCTCACGCCCGGCAAGAATCCGTGGTTCGAACATGGCAAGGCGCAGTTCTTCCTCGCGCGGCGCGACGGCCGCACGATCGGGCGCATCTCGGCGCATATCGACACCCTCGCACTCGCACAGCCCGCCGAACAGGGCATGGGGCCGGGCACCGGCAATTGGGGTCTGCTCGAAGCCGAAGACGAAGGCGCGGCGCAGACGCTGCTTGTCGCCGCCGAGGATTGGCTGCGCGGTCAGGGCATGCACCGCTCATTGGGGCCGCTGTCGATTTCGATCTGGGACGAGCCCGGGCTGCTGATCGAGGGGTTCGACAATCGGCCGACGGTGATGATGGGGCACAATAGTCCGCTCTATCGCGGCTGGGTCGAAGGCGCCGGCTATCGGCCGGTCAAGCAGCTGCTGAATTACGACGTCGCGATCGACGAGGGATTTCCGCCGATCGTGAACCGCATCGTCGCGGCGGGCGAGAAGAATGCGCGCATCCGCATCCGCAAGGTCAACAAGCGCCGCTTCGCCGCCGAAGCGAAACTGATCATGGGGCTGCTCAACGATGCCTGGTCGGACAATTGGGGCTTTGTCCCGCTGACCGACAGCGAGATCGCCTATGTCGGCAAGAAGTTGAAGGACATTGTCTTCGAGGATCTGATCCGCGTCGCCGAAGTCGACGGCGAGCCGGTCGCGTTCATGATCGTGCTGCCGAACATCAACCAGTTGTTGATCGACATGGACGGATCCTTGCTCCCCTTCAACTGGGCGCGGCTGCTGTGGTGGCTGCGCAAACCCCAGAGCCATATCCTGCGCGTGCCGCTGATGGGCGTCGCGAAAAAGCTTCAGAACAGTCGCATGGCGAGCACGCTCGCCTTTATGATGATCGAATATATCCGCCGCGACGCGGTCGTCGATTATGGCACCAAGCGCGGCGATATCGGCTGGGTGCTCGACGATAATCAGGGGATGAACGCGGTCGCCGAGGCGATCGAGGCCAAGGTCAACCGCGTGTACCAGATCTACGACAAATCGCTCTGACACCGGGACAGCTTTGCGACAATTCGGGGCCATCGTGCGTTTTGGGCACGGAAAGGCTTTGTCATGGCAGTCCAATATCTTGCCGCCAATCGCTTCGGGCTCGGCCGCCGGTTCGACGATCCGGCGATCGATGATCCGAAAGCCTGGCTGACGCGCCAGATCGGCGATTATGACCCCGCCCCCGCCGCGCTGGCGGGCCTCGCCGGGCGCGACGCGATCGCCGCCGCTTATGTCGAATATCGCGGCGAACGGCAGGCGATGCGCCGCGAAGCCGCCGACATGCCGATGAACGAGGAGGAAAAGGGCATGGACCCCGAACTCCGCCGCCTGTTGCGCTCGGCGATCCGCCGGCACTATGTCGATGCGAGCGCTGCGCGCCTGTCCGCCGCGATCGCGACGTCCACCCCCTTCCCCGAACGGCTCGTCCATTTCTGGGCGAATCATTTCGCGGTGTCGGCGGACAAGCAGACCGTCGTCGGCTTCGCGGGAAATTACGAGAATGAAGCGATCCGCCCGCATGTCATGGGAAAATTTTCGGACCTTCTTATCAGCGCGGCCCATCATCCCGCGATGCTGCTCTATCTCGATCAGGCGCAGAGTTTCGGCCCCGACAGCCCGTTCGCGACGCGCGTGCGAAACCGCGGCAAGCGGCAGGCGCCGGGACTCAACGAGAATCTGGCGCGCGAGATATTGGAGCTGCACACGCTGGGCGTGCGCACGGGCTATACGCAGAGCGACGTGACGGCTTTTGCGAAGGCGCTCACCGGCCTGACTGTCGCTGGGCTTGGCCGCGGCGCCGGGCAGCGGCTGATGCCCGCCGATGCCCGGCCCGGCGAGACGGTGTTCATCGACCGCCTTCACCAACCCGGGGCGCAGACGATCCTTGGCAAGCGATACGACGATACGGGTGCCCGGCAGGCCGAAGCCGTGCTGCGCGACCTCGCCGTTCATCCCGCGACGGCGAAACATATCGCCGCCAAGCTGGCACGTCATTTCACCGGCGATGTGCCGCCGGCGGCCTTGGTCGACCGGCTGTCGGCCGACTTCCTCCAGACCGGCGGCGACCTTCGCTCGCTCTACCGAACGCTGATCGCCTCGCCCGAGCCGTGGGCGGCCACGCCCGCGATGTTCAAATCGCCGTGGGACTGGACGGTGTCGATGCTGCGCGCGCTGAAAGTCCCCGCGCTTGGCGAGCGGCAGAATATCGCCGCGATGTTCACCCAGCTCGGCCAGCCGGTGTGGCGCCCCGGGTCGCCCGCGGGCTATGACGACAAGGTCGCGACCTGGGCAGGATCGGCAGCGCTGATGCAGCGCGTCGAACTCGCGAGCCGGATCGCGGGGCGCATCGGCGACCGCGCCGATGCGCGCGTGCTCGCGCCGCTCGTCCTCGCCGACGCCCTCACCCCCGAAACGCGCCAAGCGATCGCGCGCGCCGACAGCCCGGGTCAGGGCATCGCGATGCTGTTCGCCAGCCCGGCCTTTTTGCGGAGATAGACGATGATCCTCTCACGCCGCTCGATCATATTGTCGGGGATCACCGTCGCCGCCGCGGGCGCGCTGCCCCGCTTTGCCTATGCCGCCGCGGGCACGCCGAAGCGGCTCGTCTTCATCATCCAGCGCGGCGCCGCCGACGGGCTCGCGACCGTCGCACCGACCGGCGATCCCGCCTTCGCCGTCGCGCGGCGCGCGCTGGCCGACGAAACGGCGGGCGGCGCGAAGCTCGACGGCATGTTCACGCTGCACCCGGCGCTCGCGGCAACCGCCGGCCTCTATACGGGCAAGCAGGCGCATTTCGCACACGCGGTCGCCACGGGTTATCGCGACCGGTCGCATTTCGACGGGCAGAATATGCTCGAGGGCGGCGGATCGCGCCCCTATGGACGCGACACCGGCTGGGTCGGACGGCTGCTCACCTTGCTGCCCGCCGCCGAGCGCGACGCGATCGCGATCGCCCCCGCGGTGCCGCTCGCGCTGCGCGGGACGGTGCAGGTCGGGACCTATGCGCCGAGCCGCCTGCCGCAGGCCGACGCCGACCTGATCGCGCGGCTCACCGCACTCTATCAGGACGATCCGTTGCTTCATCCGCTGTGGGAGAGCGCGGTCAAGACGCAGGAGCTGGCGAGCGACATCGGCGGCAATAATGGCCGCAACGGCGCCGACCTCGGCAAGCTCGCGGCGTCGCTGATGCTGCCCGCCGACGGCGCGCGCGTGATGATGGTCGAAACCGGCGGCTGGGACACGCATAGCGCCCAGCGCGGCCGGCTGGCCGCACAATTGCGCGGACTCGATCAGCTTGTCGGCGCGCTACAGACCGGGCTAGGTCCCGCGTGGAATGACACGCTGGTCATCGTCGCCACCGAATTCGGCCGCACCGTCGAGGTCAACGGCACCGGCGGCACCGACCATGGCACCGCATCGACCGCGATGCTGCTCGGCGGCGGGCTGGCGGCGGGCGGCAAGGTGTCGGCCGACTGGCCCGGCCTCGGCGCGGCGGCGCGCTACGAAGGCCGCGACCTCAAACCGACGCGCAGCCTCGAAAGCGTGATCGCCGCCGCGGTCGCGCATCATTATGCGCTCGACCCGAAGCGGGTGATGACGACGCTTTATCCCGACGCATAGGATCAGGTCGCTAATTTCCTTTCGTCATTCCCGCGAACCCGGGGCCACCGATGTTATAACTCGGTTGGCCTCGGGTTGCGGTGTGTCGTTAGCGAAGTCGAGAATACCCATCAGCGAGCCGTGGAGGGTGGCATGGACTTCGCCGCGCTTCTCGCCAGGATCCAAGACGATCTTGCCAACGAGCGACCGAATATCGCTTGAGGCATCGAGATGCGTTTCGGGGTCTTTGAGCGTGTCGGTGAGCGCCGCGACCTTGCGCTTGTAGATTTCGGCAATGCCGGGATGGATATCGGGGATGCCTTGCGGCGCCTTGGCAAGCCGCGCAATGACTTCGGCTCGCTCGCCTTCGAGTTCCGCCATTCGAGCCTTCATGTTCGGCTGGTACAAGCCGTCCTCGATCGCGGCCATGATGCCCGAGACGGCCTTGTCTATCTTCGCCAGTGCCCGCTTGTCGGCATCGGCTTGAATGCGCTGTTCGCGGTTCTCGCGGTTGATATGCGCCGCGTAGGCGGTCACGGCGGCCTCGATCTTGTCGACCGATACGAGCCGGTCGGCAATGCCAGCCAGCGCGCGGCGTTCTAGGTCGGCGCGCCTGATCGTCCGATTGTTCGAACAGGTGCGGCCTCGATGATGACCGACGCAGCCATAGCGGTCGCCGACGACCACTGCATAGGTCCCACCGCATATGCCGCATTCGAGTAGGCCCGAAAGCAGATAGGCTGGGCGCCGTGTATTCAGCAGCGCACGGGCCTGCGCCGCTTCCTTGATCCCGAAATGACGCTCGGCAAGCGCCGCTTGCTGGCGTTTGGCCGCTTGCCACATCTCATCGCTGACGATGCGAAGATCAGGCACCTCGTTCCTGATCCATTCGGACTCGGGGTTGAAGCGGGTAACGCGCTTGCCGCTAGTGGGGTCGGTGACATAATGTTTGTGGTTCCAGACGCGGACACCGACGTACATCTCGTTGTTGATGATCCCGGTGCCGCGCCGAACGTCACCGCGAATGCTCGTGTCGCGCCACGCAAGCCCCTTCGGGCCGGGAATGCCATCGGCGTTGAGGTCGCGCGCGATGGCGAGCGGGCTCTTGCCGTCCGCAAACTCGCGAAAGACACGCTCGACGATCAGCGCATGCGCCGGATCGATTTCGCGTTCGCCGCGTACCAGTTCGCCCTCGCTGGTGAGGCGCCGGACCATCCGGTAGCCATAACCGACCGCCCCGGCGGAGAAACCCTTCTCGACGCGTCCGCGCAGGCCGCGATGTGTTTTCTTGGCGAGGTCTTTGAGGAACAGCGCATTCATCGTTCCCTTGAGCCCGACATGAAGCTCGGAGATTTCACCCTCGGCGAGCGTGACGAGCGGAACGCGGGCGAACTGGAGATGCTTGTAGAGTGTCGCGACATCAGCCTGATCGCGCGACACGCGATCGAGCGCCTCGGCCAGCACGATATCGAACTTGCCCGCCTGCGCGTCCGCGAGCAGTCGCTGGATGCCGGGCCGCAATATCATGCTCGCACCCGAGATGGCCGCGTCCTCGTACGAACCCGCAAGCTGCCAGCCCTCGCGCCCCGCGCGCTCGCGGCAGATACGCTGCTGGTCGGCGATCGACGCCGAACTCTGCTGATCGGAGGAGTAGCGGGCATAGAGCGCGGCGCGGATCATCATGTCTTCCTTTCGAGCGGCGGGACGAAAGCCCTTCACGACCGATAAGACAGTGTCGGCTCCCATGCCCCTAGCGTCAACGCTTTAGCGGGTTTGGGTTTTTCCCATTCGACTCATTGTCGTTGGCCGCTTTCTTCGCCCGGATATGTTCGCGCGCGATATGCCGCCCGATCACCTCGGCGATGCGCGAAAGAGCCGTGTCGATAGCTACGGGATCGGGCGCGATTTCATCGTCATTTGCAGCGGTGACGGGCCGCGAGCGTGGCGTCTCGTCCTCCTTCATACCGGCCCCGGACCGGAAGGCCGGTTATCATTGTCGGCGCGGTAGCCCGCCGGATCGGCAATCCAGCGGTCGACGGCGGATTCATGCCAGCCCGCGCCGTGGACGCTGATCGATAGTTGGCGCGGGAATGTCCCGTCCGCGATCTTGCGGTAGAGGGTCGAACGAGACAGGCCGGTCCGGGCAAGGACGGTCTTGAGGCGGATGATCTTCTCGCGGACATACATGCAGCGTGCTCCATCATATGACGGTTGATGAAAGCCCCTGGGCAAGAGAATTGGCGATGATTAAAACGCGTGCAAGAGCGTTCAAAACGGCGGCTGTTTGTCGGTGCGGCTTATGTCGTCCGCTGGCGTCCCCTGACGTTCTATCGCGACGATTGGCAGGATGCAGATTTTTTCCCATGCCGTCCCGAGAAAGACATGAGCTTGAGACTGTCAGGGGCAAGCTGACCCAATAACGTGGCTTTAACGCGAATCGCAGTCAGTTTCCTTTGCCCGTCAGTTCGTCCAACCGCACCGATTTTCCGAAATCGGGATGGGTTGCAAACATCTGCTGGCCCGATCCCGCTGCGGGCGCCTTTTCCAACGTCTTACGTCGCGCTTCCTCGACCGCAATCTTGTGGCGTACAATGAGGGAGCGGCGAAGGACCGCCGGAATTTGCCCCACACGCGACAATATGATCGCGGAAAATACGACAACCGTCGCCTGACCTGATCGAGGCAGTATTTGACTGGTCAGATATGGCACTTTTGTAAACAGCTCTCCGGGAGGCGTGGCGAGTGCGACCAATGCGGCGACAACGACCGCCACACATCCAAAAAGGAGCAGCAACCCGTCCATGGCGGCGTGCAGCTCGCTTTCCAGTTCGTCGAGCGCCATAACTGATCGGCCGCTCGCGGTCATGCTGTTGATCAGTAGGGACACAGTGGGGAGAATGCTGGCGGAGACCAAGCCTAGGAATGTCACCAGCATCCGGCCAGCATCCGCCGTGATTGCACCGGGCGCCAGCACCAGCCCGGCGACCAACGCCGCCGGAAGAAGCCACCGTTCTATCCTTCGAAGTTGCAATCTATTTTCCCGGCCACGGCCCAATCACGAAGGGCGTTCGTAATCTGTTCCATAGCATCCGCCGGGTCCAAAAGCGAGCCGGCCGTTCGGATATCGCGCTGAACCGACATCTTCACAATGCCGCCACGCTCCGAGCCATCGCCACGCAGGCCTAGGTCTGCGGGGTCAATATTGCGAAGGGCCTCGTTAATTGTTGCACGGGAAATGGGCTTCCGGCGCCGGCGCTCTTTGATGAATACCTTGAAAAATCCTTCGACCCATCCGTCGTCAGGTATTTCGGCTCCCAAGCTGTCGATCGCTTCTTCCGACCAACCGAGCATCCGCAGAATGTCGAAGACGGTCGCTTGTTCATGTTCACGCGCCTCCGCCGCTTCACGTTGTTCGACGCGCGGCTCAATAGGACGCTCTTTGCGCTCGCCCTGCCGATTGGTGGCGGCAGCCGATACCTGGATCTCGCTTGATTCCGATAATTCCTTTCCATCCCCGGCCATAAACTTGCCGTTGAGGATGATGGCTTGGCCAGGCTCAATCTCCTCAGCGCGTTGAAGCAGCGCGGTGAGATAGCGTTCCAGCGTGCGTCCGCGGACCTGCTGCCCTTCGATCAACCCGACATGATTTCCGACTGCGACGAAATATAGCGCACCTTTCAGGACACGAACCGCTTCCCCGACGTTGAGATTCTGCACGACATATTCAGCCGTGTCTTCTTCAAGCGACTGCAAAACGGCATGCACATCGGTTCCGGCTTGAAGTTGTATCAGTTGGCCTGCGAACACGGGGCTATCCCATGTTGCGGGGTCTGAGAGCTTGTTCAGAATAACATAGCTCTGATCTTGATCGAGGTCGATAATGCGGGTTTTGGCGTTATCCGCCCAGCCTCGACGCCTGAGCACATCCACTACCATGGCCTTCAGGTCGGCATCCGGCCAAAGTCCGTCGAGTTTGAGTTGACGATACTGGATTGTCGCTTTTGTCATTTTCCCTCCCGAATGAAATGTAGGCAGCACAGCAAGGACAACAAGTCGAGCGGAAATATATCCACATGGAGGACCGAAGTTTATGAATCCGGATTGAAGAAGAGGTGGCGTCCCCCCCTGCGGCGGCCGCGCTCTATGTCGCTTCGCTCCACCGAGCCAGCGCTACGCGCCGTCTCGTCGGCTGACGCCGTGACGATCGACTGACGCGAAGGCCGGAGCTTAGCTCCGGCCCGAAGGTCATCGCGCGTTCCGCGCGCTGGCGTGGCCTCCGACCGTGCGGGGTGGTCGGTCGCTCTCCTCTGAGACCCGCCCGGCAGGGCGCAACCCCTGCGGGGTCCTCCATTGCATTCCGGCCCTTCGGGTGCGCCCTGCCTTGCAGGCGGGCCTCTCCGGTCGCTCTCGCCGCCCACCCCGCTCAGCCGGGGCTGCGGTGGTTTGGAAGAGCAAAGGAGAGACAGTCATGGAACTCAAGCATATCGAACTTTCGCAGCTCGTCGTGTCGCCCGCCAACATGCGCGGCGTCGCCAAGAAGCCGGACCTGACCAATATCCTGCCGTCGGTGCGCGCGCGCGGGATTTTGGTCCCGTTGATCGTTCGCCCCAATGGCGCGGAAGACGCTTACGAGATCGTCGCGGGCAAGCGGCGCTATCATGCGGCGCTGACCGTAGCCGAGGAATGCTGCGGCTTCGACCCGCTGCCTTGCGCAGTGATGGAGGCGGGTGACGATGCGGCGGCGTTGGAAGCCTCGCTTATCGAGAATATCGCTCGTCTCGACCCCGACGAGGTATCGCGGTGCGAATCTTTCACTCGTCTCGTTCGCGAGGGACGGAGCATCGAGGACATCGGCCTGACCTTCGGCTTGACCAGCTTGCAGGTGAAGCGAACCCTCGCCATCGGCAATCTCTTGCCGCGCATCCGTACCCTTTATCGAACCCACAAGATCGATGCCGTGACGATGCGCCACCTGACCCTTGCCAGTAGAGCGCAGCAGCGTGAATGGCTGGCGCTGATTGATTGCCCCGAAAAGCACGCCCCGACCGGCAGCCAGCTCAAGGCATGGCTGTTCGGCGGCAGCGCGGTTGCGGCCAAGGTGGCGATGTTCGATGTCGCCAGCTACACCGGCGAAATCGTTTCCGATCTGTTCGGCGAGGACAGCTATTTTGCCGACGCCGAGGTGTTCTGGACTGCTCAGATGGCCGAGGTCGAGAAGCAGGCGGCTTTCTATCGTGAGACCGGCTGGTCCGATGTCGTCGTCATGGAGCGCGGCGCATACTTCAATAGCTGGGAGCATGAACGCTGCCCCAAGAGGAAGGGCGGCAAGATTTTCGTGACCGTGAGCCATCGCGGCGAGGTCGCCTTCCTTGAAGGCTACATCACGACGAAAGAGGCGCGGCAGCGGGCGAAGGGAGAACCGATCACCAACAAGCCGGTGCGCCCCGAAGTCAGTGCGGCGCTCGGCAATTATATCGACCTTCACCGCCATGCCGCCGTTCGCGCATCCTTGTTGTCCGAACCCGCCATCGCGCTGCGCATGATGGTGGCCCATGCCATTGTCGGCTCGCATCTGTGGCGGGTCGATGTCGAGAAGCAGCGCGCGGCGAGCGATGCCATCGCCGAGAGCGTCGAGGTGTCAGCAAGCGAGGCGGCGTTCGACAAGGCGCGGCGGTCGGTGCTCGACCTGCTTGGGTTCGATGCCGACACCCCGACCGTGGTGGGCGGATACGACGGCGATCATGGCGTTGCCCGGCTGTATGCCCGCTTGGCGGTTCTGTCCGATGAGGCGGTGATGCGCATCCTTCCCGTCGTGATGGGCGAGACACTTGGCGTCGGCAGTGCCGAGGTTGATTTGCTGGGCCAGATCACCGGAACCGATATGCGGACAAGCTGGAACGATAGTGCCGTGCTGCCCGACCTCATCCGCGACAAGCAATTGCTCAACGCAGTCATCGCCGAGGTCGGGGGCAGTGATGTTGCGAAAGCCAATGCCGAAGCAACCGCCAAGGTCCAGCGCAGCATTCTTGTCGACTGCCTTACTGGCAGCAATGGTCGGGCGAAGGTGGACGGCTGGCTTCCGCGCTGGTTCGCCTTCCCGCCATCATGCTACACAGACCGCGGCGGTATTGGCTGTGTCGAGCGGAGCGAGAATATCGCGGCGCTGGTCGCGCAGCCCGAAATCGCAGAGGAACCGGAGTTGCGTGAGGCCGCCTGACCAGCTTCCATCATCGGAGGAACGGCGTTGCCGTTCCTCCAGAATTTTTCGCCCGGCGCAAAGCGCCGGGCATTCTGTTCTTGCCAAGTGACGGGCATTGCCCGAAGATTCTTGAGGAATGCGAACCGACGTCGATCATCTTCCTGCCGCCAAGCAGCGCGAGCTCGAGCGCATCGTGGAGATTTTGTTCGACGAGTTCGGTCAGACGACGGAAAATGCGACCGGGCGCCGCAAGGGCGCCCGCATCTTGAAGATCATCCTGTTCGGCAGCCACGCGAGGGGCGATTGGGTCGATGCCCCGCTTTCGGCCAATCAGTATAAGTCCGACTACGATATTCTCGTGATCGTCAGCCAGAAGGAGCTGACCGATCGCGCCGTCTATTGGGCGAAGGCCGAGGAACGGCTGATCCGCGCCTACACGATTGAGAAGACGCTGCGCACGCCGGTCAACTTCATCGTTCATTCGCTGCACGAGGTGAATGACGGGCTGGCGCATGGCCGCGTATTCTTCATGGAGGTCGCGAAGGATGGCATCGCACTCTACGAGGCGGATGATCGGGAGTTGGCGACGCCCAAGCCGAAAACGCCAAATGAGGCGTTGAAGACTGCTAAGGAATATTTTGACGACGGGATGGCGGGCGCATTGTCGCGCCAAAAATTAGCGAAGTACGCCGTTGCGGAAGGTTTGCTCAAAGACGCAGCGTTCGATTTTCATCAAACAACCGAGCGACTTTATTCCTGCCTGCTCCTGACTCTGACCTATTATACGCCTTACAACCATAATATCGCTTTCCTGCGGTCGCTCGCCGAAGGGCTGGACCGTCGGCTTCACGGTGTGTGGCCGGAAACCAATCGCGCTGAGCGCGCGATGTTCCAGAAATTGAAAGAAGCGTACACGAAGGCAAGGTACTCAAAACACTTCCGGATCAGCGAAGAGGAGCTGAGCTGGCTTGGCGAGCGCGTCGAAGAACTCGGCCGCGTCGTCCATCAGGTCTGCTCCGACAAGATCGCCGAACTGGAAAAGGGCGCCCGCGCATAATCGCATAGCGCTGCCTCGCTTGCCGGGACTCCGACATTCTGGCATAATCCCGCTCACGGGATGGAATGACTGGCGGCCAACCCGAGGAACGTCCTGCCAGCATCATGCAGGTCCGGCCTGAGGTCGGGCAGTTGCTGTAGACCGCGCTAGCGGCACACAGCGGACACCGCTTGCACATCCGCGCATCGACGCGCGGACCGCCGCTGTGCGAGCTTATCATGTCTACCCCAACGAACGACGTTTACGCGCGCGAAGTCGTGATGGCGCGCGTCGGCCATTTGATCCGCCGCAAGCAGCGCGAGATCCAGCAGATCACGCGCATCCTGCGATGCTTCTTCGATCCATCGTCTGTGCAGGCGCCCGAGCCGGGGCGGATCAAACGCATTATTCTGATCGGACCCTATGCGCGGCGAAGCTGGTATGAAGACAAAAGAACGATCGACTTTTCCGATTACGAACTCTGGATCGTCGTCAATCATCCGCTGTTCAAGGAAGAAGGCTGTTGGCGCCGCGCGCGCGAGACCATCCGCAGCGAGTTTGGCGACCGCTGCGCAGTCGATCTTGAGATCTATTCCAGGTCCGACATCCGCATCGCCAAAGCCGAACGCGACAGCTTCATCCTCGACCGGATCGAGGCAGGCATCACCCTCTATCGCGCGTCGCGCGATGCGCCGCTGTCGCCAGCCGAACGCGGGGAGGAACGGCCATGACCGCGCCTGTTCCCGCCGCGTCGTTCGACGACATCTATCACGCCGAATATCGGCGCCTGCTGCGCAAGTTGCGCCGACGGGTAGGCCCCGACGAGGCGCCCGACCTGGTGCAGGAGATATTCGCGCGCTTCCTCCGCAGCGGAGCACTGGGCCGCGCCCAAAACCCCGCCGCCTATCTGTCGCGGATCGCCCGCAACCTGCTGATCGATCGCGCCCGCCGGAAGCGCCAAGGGATGCCGATCTTCTTTCCCTTCGAGGAAGACCGGGACGCATCGGTGCGGCCGGAGCAGACGTGGCGGATCGAGGCCGACGACCTGCTCCGGCTATACCGGCGCACCGTGCGCGCCATGCCGCCCAAGACGCGGCGGGTGTTCGTCATGCGCCGGGTAAAGCGCATGAGTTGCAAGGAGATTGCGGCCCGGCTCGACATCAGCTTCGCCACGGTCGACTATCATATGGTGCAGGCGCTCGCGCGGTGCCGCGCCGCGGTCGCGGCACAATGCTAGCCGCGACGCGCGTCGGGCGGGAACCCGATACCGGCAACGCCAAACGCCCGAACATCACAGAGGAGCCCGGATCGTCTCCTGTCAGCTTCGAGGCCTTCTATCGGGCCGAGCACTCGCGGGTGCTCGCCTATTTCCGGCGAAAGGCCGGACGCGACGACGCACCCGATCTGACGCAGGAGGCGTTCATGCGGCTCTACGGCAGCGGCAAGTTCTCGAACCTCGAATATCCCCGGGCCTATCTGGCAAGGATCGCGCACAACATTTGGCTGAACCGATTACGCCAGCAAAAGCGGCGCGGGATTCTCTATCCATTCGACGAGACGTGCGACGCTCCAACGCCGCCCGGACAGGAACGGCGGCTCGAAGCGAGGGACTTGCGACGCGCCTATTGGCGCGCGCTTCGCCCGCTTTCGCGAAGGACCCGACGCATCTTCCTGATGCACCGGCTGCGCGGCATGACCTATCAGGGCATCGCCGATGAACTCGGCATGAGCTGCAAGGCCGTCGAGAAGCGTATCGGTCGCGCTCTGGCGCGATGTCGCCGGGTGGCAGCGCTGCGACATGGTTGAAGCGGCGCCGTCAAAGGTGCATGGGGAAGATCGATAGAATACTATCGAACTGCATTGCATTGGAGGCGCAAATGGAAGACACCGAAACGCTCGTCACGCTAACGGCCGATATTGTCGCGGCGCATGTCAGCAACAACAGCGTCGCCATATCGGATATTCCGCTCGTCATCCGCTCGGTACATGAGGCGCTCGCCGGTCTTGGCGCCACCCAGGAACCCGAAGTCAAACAGGAACCGGCCGTGTCGATCCGTGCGTCGGTGAAGCCCGATTACATCGTCTGCCTTGAAGACGGCAAAAAGCTCAAGATGCTCCGCCGTCATTTGATGACCCACTACAATATGATGCCCGACGATTATCGCGCCAAATGGAACCTGCCAAAGGACTATCCGATGGTCGCACCGAACTATGCCGAGAAGCGCCGGGCACTTGCGAAGGAAATCGGACTTGGCACGAAAGGCCGTGGCGGCGGGCGCAAAAAGACCGTGACGCGTCGCGCAAAATAGCGCGCAAAATTTTCCGATCAGGCCCTAATGTGAGTTATTACCTATAACCCCGTGAGCGGATGAGAGGGTGTAGTTTATGTGGCCAAGGAATCAACACATGGGGCCCGGTGGCGGACTAAGTATGGGACCAGGCGGCGGGCTCCATATGGGTCCCGGTGGTGGCGCTTCGATGGGACCGGGAGGAGGCTTGTCCATGGGCCCCGGTGGCGGTTTATCAATGGGGCCCGGGGGTGGTCTCTCGATGGGACCTGGAGGTGGATTGTCGATGGGCCCGGGCGGTGGGCTGTCGATGGGTCCCGGAGGTGGATTGTCGATGGGTCCGAGCGGCGGGTTGCATATGGGGCCAACTGGCGGCCTTCATATGGGGGCTTCCTCGACACCTTATCGCAGTAACATCCCGCCGTGGCCACGCTTCATCGAGGAACTCGAAAAACGAGGAATGCAAGATTTCGCTGATTTGCTGCGACGGCAGGGTCTCGATTCAAAGCGATGATCGAAACACGACGCGCCCGCGCATCTATATTGTTCCATTTTTGAATGCCCGTCTGCCCCGCCGCTGCCAGAGCGCGGCTGCGTGGGTGCCATCCTCGCTTCGCAGCTTGTTCGCCATCCACAAGAACGCGCCGTAGAGCATTGCGCGATCGTCATCGGCGAGATCGACCAGTCCCGCCTTCACGACGAGCCCGCCGAGTTCGATGAGCTGGCGCGTGCGTTCGCGTCGCTTGATTTGCCACTCGCGCATTCCGCTTCGCGCCTGCGCCGCTTCAAGCCGATGCCGCATTACGATCAGGCGCCGCATCGTTCGCTGCGCCGCGATCAGGTCCCGTCGTAGCTTTGCGTGTGCCGCGTTGAAAGAAGTTCGCGCCCGCCTTGCGCCAGCCCTCCTTCGTGCTCGCATCCTTGGTCGCGACCGCGCCGAGCAATGCGCCCGCGATCATGTCCGCATCGAGTGCATCGGCGCCAGTGGCGATGACGAGTTCGCCGAACTGGCGAATGCGACGTTCCTTGAGGGTCTTCGCTTTCGCTTCGAGCGCCTCCAGTTCCGAATCGATATCGCGAGGTTTGCGCATGCCGTATCTCCATGATCGGGTGATGCACCCATCATAGGGATGCGCCTGTCGATGCGCAGCAAGGTCGTCGGGACAGTCTGGCACAGCCTAGTCCCTCCGCGGATTTTTCCGTGTGAGGGCGCGCTTATACGTCGTGCCGACGGGCTGCTTAAAGTGTAGATGGATTGCCGCAATGGCGATCTATCACCTCTCGGTCAAAGTCATCAGCCGCGCGGCCGGACGCAGTTCCGTTGCGGCGGCGGCCTATCGATCGGCGAGCCGGCTGTACGACGAGCGGCTCGACCGTAGCCATGACTTCACCAACAAGTCGGGGGTCGTGCATTCGGAGGTGGTGCTGCCCGAGACCGCCAGTGGGGGCTGGCAGGATCGCGAGCAGCTCTGGAATGATATCGAGCGGATCGAAGTTCGCAAAGATGCGCAACTTGCGCGCGAGGTCGAATTCGCGATTCCCAGGGAGATGAACAAGGCGCAGGGCATCGAACTGGCCCGCGACTTTGTGCAGTCGGAGTTCGTCGATGCTGGCATGATCGCCGACCTCAATGTCCATTGGGATATCGGCGCCGACGGGCAAGCGAAGCCGCACGCGCACGTCATGCTGACGATGCGCGAGATCGTCGCCGACAAGGATGGCGAAGTGGCCTTCGGCGCCAAAGTTCGCGACTGGAACCGCACGGAGTTGGTTGAACAATGGCGTGAGCGCTGGGCCGAGCATGTCAACACGCGCCTTGCGGAATTCGATATCGATGCACGCATCGATCACCGCAGTCTTGAAGTGCAGGGGATTGCGCTCGAACCTCAGGACAAGATCGGCGGTGCCGCTTCGCGCATGGAGGGCCGCAGCCTTGAGGCCGAACGCATCGAACAGCATCGCGAGATCGCGGCGCGCAACGGCGAGCGCATCATCGCGAACCCGCGTATCGCATTGGATGCGATCACCCACGGGCAAGCGACGTTCACGAACCGCGATCTTGCAATGTTCGTGCATCGCCACAGCGACGGACGCGAGCAATATGATGCCGTGATGGGCGCGGTGCGCTCGTCACCCGACCTTGTCGAGCTGGGCAAGGACGGACGTGGCGAAGACCGGTTCACCTCGCGCGACATGATCGAGACCGAACAGCGGTTGAGCCGAGCTGCGGAAATCATGGCGGAGCGCGAGCGCCACCGCGTGTCGGACGCCGACCGCGAGCGCGCGCTTGCCGCGGCCGAGACACGCGGCCTTGTGCTGTCAGGCGAGCAGCGAACCGCGTTCGACCAAGTAACGAGCGCGCGCGATCTCGCTGTCGTCATCGGCTATGCCGGAACGGGAAAGAGCGCGATGCTCGGCGCCGCACGCGAGGCGTGGGAGTCTGCCGGGCTGGAGGTGCGCGGCGCGGCGCTGTCGGGGATCGCGGCCGAAGGGCTGGAAAATGGCTCGGGGATCGCTTCGCGCACGATTGCGAGCCTCGAACATGGTTGGGCGCGGGGGTGCGATCTTCTCGGGCCCCGCGACGTGCTCGTCATCGATGAGGCCGGCATGGTCGGCACACGCCAGATGGAGCGCGTGCTGTCCCACGCCGCCGATGCGGGCGCCAAGGTCGTGCTCGTCGGCGATCCGCAGCAGTTGCAGGCGATCGAGGCGGGCGCGGCGCTGCGAGCGATCCACGAACGACATGGCGGTGTCGAGATCACCGAGATACGCCGCCAGCATGAGGGCTGGCAGCAGGGCGCCACCCGGCATCTGGCGACCGGGCGGACCGGCGAGGCCATCCGTGCCTATACCGATGCGGGAATGCTGCGCGCCGCCGAGACGCGTGAAGCGGCGCGCACCGATCTTATAGAGCAATGGGACAGGGAGCGGAAGATCGATCCCGACGCCAGCCGGATCATTCTGACCCATAGCAATGATGAGGTGCGCCAGCTCAATGAGGCCGCGCGCGGCGCGATGCGCGAGGTTGGCGATCTTGGCGCCGACGTCGCGATCAAGGTCGAACGCGGTGACCGGATGTTCGCGTCAGGTGATCGTGTGATGTTCCTGCGCAACGAGCACAGTATGGAAGTGAAGAACGGCACGCTCGCCACGATCGAGCGTGTGAACGCGAACAGCATGGCGGTGCGCACCGACGACGGGCGCAGCGTCGCGTTCGATGTGAAGCAATATCGCGATCTCGATCATGGTTATGCGGCGACCTTCCACAAGGCGCAGGGCATGACGGTCGACAAGACGCATCTGCTCGCCACGCCGGGCATGGATCGCCACAGCAGCTATGTCGGCATGACGCGCCACCGTGACGGCATCGACATCCATTATGGCTGCGACGACTTCAAGGATCGGGGACGGCTCGTGCAAAGCCTGTCACGCGACCGGCCCAAGGATATGGCGAGCGACTATGCCAGGGCCGATCCCACGCGCGCGACATCCGAACGGCTGTTCGCCGAGCGGCGCGGGATCGCAATCCGCGAGCGCATCGTAGAGGCCGTGAAGCAGGTCGTGCCCGAGAAGGTGCGCGGCATGTTCGACGGCTTGCGTCTCGCGATGCCCGCCGCGCCGCGCGCGCCGGAGAAAGAATCAATTGCTCCACGGCATACTGCGCTCGCACCGGCGATCGAGCGTCATGCGCGCGCGGTCGATGCGATATGGAAGATGGAGGACAAGGGTCTTCCCATACTGCCGCACCAGCGCACCGCGCTCGACAAGGCACGCGTCGCACTGGACGCCATGGGCAAGGAGCATCGCCGCGACTGGGAGGCGGCGTGTCGCCATAATCCGGCGCTGGTGACCGAGGCCGCGGGCGGACGCACACAGGGTGCGATCCGCGCGATGCGGCTTGAAGCCGAGGTTCGCGTCAATCCCGAACTGCGCGCCGACCGGTTCGTCGAGCGCTGGACGGGGCTGAACCAGCAGCGCAGCGATGCGCGCCAGCGTGGCGACCGGTCGGCGCAGGACCGGATCGGCAAATCGATGGGCGCGATGGCGAGCGGTCTGCACCGCGATCCGCAGGTGGAATCGCTGCTGCAAAATCGCCGTCAGCAGCTCGGGCTCAAGGGCGGCGGCATATCGATGCCCGAGGCGAGCATCGGGCGCGAACTCGCGAACAGCATCGGGTTCGGAAAAGACCGCGGCATCGGGATCGGAATGTAGGGAAAGGAGACACCAAATGAGCGAGAGACGGGATGTTGTGAGTACCGACGCGGAGCCGAACGATGCAGCCACCGCGTTCGCGAAGTTGACCGGCGAGGTGGCGTTGCTGCGGCGCGCGGTCGAGCAATTGTCCAGCGAGAAGGCCGAGGTCGATGGTCCCGATTACAGTGTTACGCTTGGCGAGATGGCGCAGCGGCTCAGTGCGATCGAGGGCAAGTCTGCGATGACGATGACGCCGGAAGATTTTGCGGCGCGGATCGGCAAGGCGGCCAGGACATCGCGCCGTACCGACGCCGAGATGATCGACAAGGCGCGCAATGAGCATCGGCAGGCGGCCAATGAAATCCAGACGCTGGTCGGAACTATGCGTAGCCGGCAGGAGCAACGGCTGCATCTTCAGATTGCGATAGCCGGCGGCATTGTTGCGGGGTGCCTGATCTGGTCGATCCTGCCCGGCGTCATTCTTCGCGTCTTGCCGGCGAGTTGGCATATGCCCGAAAGCATGGCCGCGCATATCATCGGCGAGCCAACCTTGTGGGAAGCGGGCAGTCGCATGATGCAGGCCGGTGATCCCGGTTCATGGCGTTCGACCATCCTCGCGGTCGAGATGCGACGCGACAACCGAGAAGCTATTGACAAATGCGAACGGGCTGCCGCCAAAGCCAAAGGGATGGCGCGCTGCACGATCAGGATCGGCGAGAGATAAATCCGGTCAGAGTCGTTTCGAACAAGCATGGCCGAGAAGCATCGAGCCATAGTGGGAATCACGAAGGCACCTTCGTCGGTGGGCGCGCCATCAGGCCACCTTTGGGTTATCGTTTTCACCTTCGCATAAAAGCGTATCCCTTCGACACCATGCTCGTTCGTGTCGCCGAAGGCAGACCGCATCCACCCGCCAAAACTGTGATAAGCAACGGGGCCGGGACCGGGACAAATGCGACGAAACGGTAATTTCGCTCGCTCCGGTAGGCATCTACATGTTTAATCAGCCGGGGCGTCCATCAATCATCGAAGGAAAATTGAAGCACCCGCTGTCGCCGCGTGTGGTGCCGTGGTCCGGACGGACCGCCCCACCTCCGCGCCGTAGAACAAGGAGCAAGACCATGACACTCGCAGGTAAATGGCAGAATGAATATGGTTCGACGATGACTTTGGTTGTCACTGGCAATCGAGTGTCGGGCATTTATGCGTCGTCGACCGGATCAACAGGTGAATATTTCGTCACCGGCTGGCAATTTCCCGCCGAACCCACCGCCAGCGCCGGCCAGCCCGTCGCGCTCACCATCGAATGGCATTCGATTGTGCCTGGCACGGCCGACCCCAGCTGGCACTGGACGTCAGCGCTTGGCGGCCAGATCAGCGTGAACGGGGGAACCGAAACGCTGGTTCTGTCGCATTTGATGGTCGCATCCGACGATTTTCCGGGCGTGGCGACGGCGGGAACTTATGTCGACAAGCTCACCTATCATCGCGTGTCGGCCGAAGGCGGCGAAGCCCAAAGCGTCGCGCTGGAGGAAGGACCGGTGGAAGATTCTCTCGACGGGCAGTGGATCGCCGAGGACGGGAGCGAACTCTCGATCGAAGTCACCCCCGCCGCCGAGAACAGGTTCGGGGTGGTGAACGGCACATTGCGCAGCAGCCACGGCACCGATCCCGTCGTGGGCCTGACCGACATCAACGCGGCATCGGGGGGATTGGACCTGCAATCGGTCTCATTGTCCGTCTTCCGGCAGGACGGGTCGGCTCTCGTAGCCCTGGGAGGCATGCTCGATCTGGAAAGCGAGCAACTGAACCTCGAAACGCTGATCAACCGATCGACGGCGTCCGACGCGACCTATCTGCAGACCGAACTTGCACCAATGCGTTTCGCCAGGAACTGACGCCCTGCCCACCGGCCGGGGATGTCCCGGCCGGTGGGCAGAAGTTCCCGCACGTCATTTTCCTTGCCGCTAGACGACCTGTTTCCCGGCCTTCCATACCGAGTGGATCGCACGCGAATCCTCGCAAAGCAGGCTCAGATCGGCAAGCGGATCGCCATCTATCACCAGCATATCGGCATAGCTTCCCGGCGCGACGCAGCCGATTTCCCCTTCCATGCCCAGAATTTCGGCGTTCACGGCAGTCGCCGAGTGGAGAATCTGGAACGGGGTTTCCGCCTGCGCGCGCAAGCGGAATTCGTCGCGCTGGTGACGATGCATGGGACCGAGCAGGTCGGTGCCGAAACCGAGCTTGACCCCGGCAGCGCGGCAGAGCCGGATCGCTTCGATCCCCTTGCCTGCGACATCTTCGAGCTTGTCGAGAAGATGCTGCGGCGCGCCTTCCTCGACACCGCTGCGCCGGAAGGCTTCGTAGGTCGCCAGCGTCGGCACGACATAGGCGCCCGCATCGGCGACCACCTTTGCCGCGTCGGCGTCGATCAAATTGCCATGTTCGATCGTCCGCACGCCGAGCCGCACCGCGCGCGCGATCGTTTCGGCCGTATAGGCGTGCGCCGCGACATAGACCCGCCGGCGCCGCGCCTCGTCGACGACCGCCGCAATTTCCTCCTCGGAAAATTGCAGCATCCAGATCGGGTCGCTCGGCGAAGAAATTCCCCCCGACACGAAGATTTTGAGATGGTGCGCACCTTGCCGCAGCGCCTCGCGCGCGGCCTTGCGGATCGCATCGACGCCATCGACACGCTCCGCCAGAATGCCACGCCCGGCGCAGCCACACGGCGATTCATCCTCATAGGGCGCGCGTATGTCCCCGTGGCCACCCGACTGGCTGAACGCGCGTCCGCAATAGAAAAGGCGCGGCCCGGTGATCCAGCCCTCCTCCAGCGCGCGCCATAGGCCATAGTCACCCCCGCCTACATCGCGGACCGTCGTGAAGCCGCGCCGCAGCGCATCCTCCACCAGATGCCGTCCGCGCTGCGCGAGATAGGTCGGCGGCAGCTTTTCCAGCTTCACGAAATCCATGTCGGACGCATAGGCATGGAAATGGGCGTCGATCAGACCCGGAATGACCGTCCGCCCGGCCAGATCGACGCGTTGCTCGGCCTCCTCCCGATGATCGAGCGGCAGGATGCGCCGAACACGATCGCCTTCGACAAGGATCGCGGCGGGATCGCTCAAACGATCGTGGATGCCGTCGAATATCCGGACATTATGCAGCAAGGTTCGTGACATGGGCTTTCCTGACGAAATGAAGGGTGGCGACACCGGCCGCCGCGCCGATGAAGCCATCGAATGCGGAAAAGCCCGTCAGCCCGAGATCGAGCCATTCGGAACCGGCGCCGCACACGATACCGAAACACCATATGGCGAGGTTGGGGATATTCCAAGATGCCGAGGCGCCCTCCGCCAGCGCGGGGCGGGCGAGCCCGGCATCGATGAGCAGCGCGAGCGCCGGGGGGAAGACGAGGCCGAGAATGACGAGAAAGCCCACGAAAAAACTGTCGGCGCCCGCGAGTGCCATCGCCATCGCCGCGAGCATGATCGCGGCTGCGATCATCCCGAAAGACGCCGATCGCACCAGCGTCGAAACCGCAAGCGCCGACGAATAGAGGCACATGATTCCGTTCTGCAACAGGCCGACAGGCAGGATGAGCCCGACGAAGGCCGGCAGTCCCAGCGCCAGCAATATCGCATTGACCTCGTCATGACGGGTGGCCAGCGCCGCCGCCGCATAGGCGCCGAGCACAAGGCTGTAGACGAGCCCCAGCGCCAGAAATGTCGCGCCGACGGCTGCGCGCGACGTCCTCACAAAACGGCTGTAGTCGGGCATGATGAGGCAGCCGACGATATAACCGCCGACGATGGCCGAAATCCCCGTGCCGATCGATTTAGCCGGGCCGGGGAGCACCGCATGGCCCGCGGGAATCGGAAAGGTAAGACCGATCACCGCCAGCAGCAGCAAGGCGAGCAGCGGCAAAAACAGGATCGGCGCCCGGCCGATCCACGCAATGCCCGAAACGGAGACCGCGCAGATCAGCAGCGATGCAAGGACGATCCCGGGGACGCGTCCGATATCGAGGCCGAAGACCGACTGCGCGCCGTCGGCCATCAGAGCGCCGATGAAACCCAGTTCGACCGCGAGCCAGCCGAGCAGCGCGATCGCGATCGCCAGATTGAGCAGCAGCGCCCCCGATGCGCCGAAGGCCTGCTGCGCGAGCAGCGCCGCCGATCGCCGCGACCGGACGCCCGCATGTGCAGCGAGCGCGGCAAAGCATGCAGTGATCGCGCAGCCGACCAGGATCACCAGCAAAGCGCCGGAGAAGCCGTAATCGCTGCCGATCGATGCCCCGAGCATGATCACCGGCACGCCCATGACTGCGTTCGACACGATCATCGCGATCGTCCGCGCCGGACGGGTCGCGGCATGATCGGGAACCGGCTCGCGCGGATATTCGCTTGTCATGCCGCCGCCCCGCCCGTTCCGGTCAGCCCGCGCGTTCCAGCCCGTAGAGCTCTGCCGCCTGCTGGGGGGTCACGAAGCCGTTCCGGATATCGCGCAGAACCGCGGCGCGGTCGCGTTTGCGCGGGTCGCCGACGCCGCCTCCGGTCGCCGTATAGATGCGAATGATCTCGCCCTGCTTCGCGGGAACGGTCGTGCACATCGTATAATGATCGACGCTGCCGTCGAGCCGGTGGATTTCCGCGTGATTGGTCGAGCCTTCCTGCCCGCCGGCCATCGCCCACGGACGCACGACGCTGCGCGAAGCGGCATAGGTCAGAAAAGCTTCGTCGGCGACGACGCGATAGTCGAGCACCACGCCCTTGCCGCCGCGAAATTCGCCCGCGCCGCCCTCTTCGTCGTGAAAGGCATATTGATCGACTTCGAGCGCGTAGCGGCTTTCGAACAATTCGCAGGGAATATTGTAGGTCTCGCCATTCGCGCAGCAGAATTGGCCGCTGTCGCCGTCCTGGTCCTCCGACGCGCCCCAACCGCCGACCAGCGGTTCGCCCATGACGAACAGCTCGCCATTTTCGGGACGCAAGCCCGAGATAAAGGTCGCGCCGACGGTCCGCTGGTGCCCCGCGGGCAAGCGATGCGGCAGCACGGGCGCCAGCGCCTTCCAGAAGACGTCGATCGCCGCGATCAGCGGCTCATAATAGAGCGAGACGGGCGCGGGCGCGCTGGCGCTGATCAGCGTCCCCGGGGGGCAGACGATCCGGAGCGGCCGGAAGCAACCGCCGTTCGCCGGAATGTCCGGATTGGTGATCGCCTTGAACAGGCAGCGCGCGCCGGTGACGAGGCCGGTATAGGAGCAATTGATCGGTCCAGCCGTTTGCGGCGAGGTACCGCTATAGTCGACCACCATCTCGTTGCGGCTGATCGTCACCTTGACCTTGATCGTGAAGGGGCCGTTGCCGAGCCCGTCCTCCTCGACCACATCCTCGGCCTCGTAGACGCCCTCGGGCAGTTTCTCGAGTTCGGCGCGGGTCATTCGTTCGCCATAGTCGAGCAGTTCCTGCATCGCCTCGAGCAGCTGGTCCTTGCCGTAGCGCTCCACCAACTCCCCGATCCGGCGCGCGCCGACGCGCGCCGCGGCGACGCCGGCATGCATGTCGCCGATAGTCGAATCGGGCAGGCGGACATTGTCGCGGATCAGCTGCACGAGCGACCGGTTGATCTCTCCGCGATCATAGAGTTTGAGGAAGGTGAAGCGCAGCCCTTCCTGATAGATTTCGGTAGCGTTGGTCGAAACGCTGCCCGGCTGCGCGCCGCCGACTTCGGTCCAGTGCGCCTTGTTCACCGTCCACGCGATCAGTTCGTCATCCACAAAGACCGGGACCATGATGACCACGTCGGACAAATGGGTGCCGCCCCCTTCATAGGGGGTGTTGGTGATGAAGACGTCGCCGGGCCGGATCGACGCGGGGTCGGGATAATGGCCGAGCAGCGACACCACCGCGGTGTCGAGGGTCGCGAGGAAGGCGGTGACGCCATTGCCCTGCGCCAGCAGGTTGCCGGTCGCATCGGTCGCGCCGACCGCAAAATCGGTCGTCTCGTAGATGATCGGGCTCATGCTCGTGCGGATCATCGCGTTGAACATCTCGTCGCCCAGCGCGACGATCGCGTCCTTGATGATTTCGATCGTGAAGATGTCGTGCGCCATCGCGTCTTCCCCTCAGCCGTTCAGATGAATGTGATAATTGCCGAACCGGTCGATGCTGACCCGGTGCGGCGGCGGCACGACGCAGGTGACCGACGGCTCCTGAATGATCGCCGGGCCGTGGAACTCCATTCCCGGTTCGAGCAGCAGGCCATTGTAAATCTGCGCCTCATGGACGCCATGCTGGTCGAAATCGACACGGCGCGTGCCCATAAGGGCTTCGTTCAGGCTGCGTCCGGTCGGCACCTTCGCGGCCAGTTCGGGCTTGGCCACGGCGACCGTCGCGACCGAATGGAAGTTGACGATCTCGATCGCATTGTCGAGGCGATAGGTGAAACGCTTTTCGTACGCGGCATGGAAGGCCGCCGCGGTCGCATCGACATCGATCCCGCCGCCGGGCGCCGTCGCGGCCGCGATCTTCACCGTATGCTCCTGCCCGATATAGCGCATGTCGAGAAAGCGTTCGAAGCGGATATCGTCGCGCCCATAATCACCGCGCGCGGCCTCTTCCATCGCGGCGAAGGTCGCCGCGAGCACAGCCGCTTCCTCGTGCGAAAGCGCCGTCAGCCGGGTCTGCAAATAGTCGCGCCGCAGATCGGTGAGCAACATGCCCCAGGCCGAAAAGACCGACGAATTGACGGGGACGATGACGTGCGGAACGCGCAGTTCCTCGGCCAGCGCGACCGCGTGCATGGCACCGCCGCCGCCGAACGCCATCAGCGCAAAATCGCGCGGATCATAGCCCTTGTTCGTCGATACGAGCCGCAGCGCGCCGGTCATGTTCGCATTGGCGATGCGGACGATGCCGCGCGCCACCTCTTCCTGCGACAGGCCGAGCCGGTCCTGAAGCGGGGCGAAAGCGGCATCCACCGCCCGCCAATCGGGTTCGCGTTCGCCGCCCACGAAGCTTGCGGGGTCGATCCGGCCGAGCACGAGATTGGCATCGGTGGTCGTCGCATCGGTGCCGCCATGGCCATAGGCGGCAGGCCCCGGACGCGCGCCCGCCGATTTCGGCCCGACGTGCAGCTTGCCGCCTTCGTCGACCCACGCGATCGAGCCGCCGCCATTGCCGATTTCGACGATTTCCGACACGGCGGTCTGGATCGGATAGCCCGGTGTCTTGCTGTCGCGCTCGATATGATATTCGGTCGTCACCTTGACCTCGCCGTCCTCGACGAGCGTGCATTTCGCCGTCGTTCCGCCGATATCGAGGACGATCAGATTGGGTTCGCCGATCTCGCGGCCCATATAGGCGGCGGCGAAGATGCCGCTCGCCGGACCCGATTCGACCATCGCGATCGGGTTCGCCTTCGACGCCTCGGCCGTCGCGATGCCACCGTTCGACTGCATCATGTAGAGCGGGTGGGCATAGCCGCCGGCGGCCAGCCGCTCCTCGAGGCGATTGATGTAGCGCTCGGTGATCGGGTGCACATAGGCCGAGAGCACCGTCGTATTGGTGCGTTCATATTCGCGCCATTCGCGGCTGACCTCGTGCGAGGCGAGGACCGAAACCTCGGGCCACAGGCGGCGGATGGCGTCGACCACCGCAATCTCGTTCGCCGGTTCGACATAGGCGTGCAGAAAGGCAACCGCGATCGCCTCCACCCCGTCCTCGCGAAACCGCGCGATGATGTCGGCGAGCGGCGCAAGATCGACCGGCCGCTTGATCGCCCCGCGATAGGTCACCCGCTCGTCGAGTTCGGCCCGCAGATAACGCTCGACGAACGGCTTCGGCTTGCGGAAGTTGAAATTGAAGAGATCGGGACGATTACCGCGTGCAATCTCGATGACATCGCGAAACCCGCGCGTCGTGATCAGCGCGGTCTTGACGCCCTTGCGCTCGGTGAGCGCGTTGATCACCACCGTCGATCCATGGGCGAAAAAGTCCAGATCGGCGACGGACACGCCCGATTTGGCCAGCGCATCGAGAACGCCCTGTTCGAAATTCGGCGGCGTCGTGTCGGCCTTTGCCGTCATGACGGTTCCGCACGCACCGGTCGAAGGATCGACCGAATAATAGACCAGGTCGGTGAAAGTCCCTCCGACATCGCTCGAAGCCCGCACGATCGTTACTCCTGAATATCGTTGATGAGGAAATAGGCGACGCGGCCGGACGCGGTCGCCCGCGTCGCGTGCGGCTCGCCCGCCGGAATCACGACCAGATGGTCCTTCGCGACGGAAATGATGCCGTCCGGCGTCTCGACCTCGAACACCCCGTCGAGGATGAAGGAGATTTCGACGCCTTCATGCGCCGAATAGCCTTGCTCCGGATGCCGGATACCGGCGGGGAAGCTTGCCATGCCATAAAGGGCCGTGCTTTTTCCCGAACTGTGGCGCTGGCCCAACTCTTCGATACGGACGTTCGCATCGTCCCAATTGAGCGGTATGATCTCCACGGGAATATGCTCCTCAATAGCGCAGCTTGTTGCCGACCGGCGGGCCCGACGCGAAAATGCCGAAGCTTTCGATTTCGGCTTCGGACGGCGGCGCGCAGCTCCAGCGCCGGCTGGGCGACCAGTCGAAGCGACGGCGCAGTCCGCCCAGAAATTCGGCCATCTTGAAAGCCGCGAGGATCGGGTCGATCACCGGCACGCCGAGTTCGCGCTGGAGCGTCTCGTGCAGGCCGAACGAACATGTGCACCCGAGGATCAGCGCCTCCGCCTTGTCTTCTTCGATCGCGCGCCGGCCAGCCTCGAGCATCCGCTCGGCGGTCAGATCACAATCTTTCTGCAAATCCGCCGCGCCGATCCCGATCGCGCGCATCGACGCAAGATTATGGGCATAGCCATAGGCATCGACGCGCTCGCGCATCTGCACCGCCCATTTTTCCTGCCCGATGATGATCGAGAAGCGGTTGGCAAGGTTCGCGGCGATCTGCACCGACGCCTGACACGGCGCGACGACGACCGCGCCCCCCGAAATCTCGCGCGCATCCTCGAGCCCCGGATCGTAGAAGCAGCCGATCACCATCGCGTCATAGCCCTCGACATCGGCCATGCGCGCCAGCCGCACCATGTCGGCGACGATCAGCGCTTCATAGGTCCGGTATTCGAGGTGGTTCGGCAGCGCCGCCGTGCTGAGCGAAACGATATCGACGTCGGTATCGGGCGATTTGACCCCGCCCATCAGCTCGCCCATCGGCGCGTCATAGGACGACACGCCGACCGGATTCACCCAAAGCACTCTGGTCTTCTGCGACATGGCATCATTCTCCCTTCGCGCGGCGGAGGGTCCGCGCGCGTCATCAACCGGAACGGTGGGAAGGCCTGCGGCCTCCCCCCGCCGCTTCAGAACTTCATCGAAAAATCGAGCGACCAGGTACGCGACAGCGCCGGCTGGACGAAGCCGCCCAGCACCCATTCGGCGTTATATTTCTTGTCGAACAGATTATCGATCGACCCGACCAGCGACCAGCGCCCGTCGGGCTGCTCGATCCCGAAGCGCAGGTTCACCAGTTCGAAGCCGTCGCGCGCGGTCGAATTTTCCGGATCCCAATATTGCTTGCCGCGATGCTCGACGTCGGCGCGGCTGAACAGGCCGATGTCTTCGGCGATCGCGGTGCGATATTGCAGGCCGAGCGCCCAGGTATCGCGGGGCACATAGGGCGTCCAATTGCCGGTCAGCGCCGGATCGACCGCATATTCCTTGATCCGGCTGTGCGTGTAGCCATAGTTGGCGAACGCATCGAGACCGTCGGCGAGCCGTGCCTGCGCCTCCAGCTCGAAGCCGGTCGAACGCACGCGGTCGATGTTGACGAGAACCTGTGCACCGATCGATCCGATGAAGACGAAATAGAGCGGATTCTCGTCCTTCGTCGTATAGAATGTGCCGTTCAGCCGCAGGCGGCGGTCGAACAGGTCGCTCTTGAAGCCCAGCTCGAACGTCTCGGCCTCTTCCTGCTTTACGACGTCGGACACGCCGTTCACCCCGGCGGCGGCCGCGGCGGCGGCAACCCCGCTCTGGTTGAACTGCCCCGAACGGAAGCCCACGCCCCACGAGCCGAACAGGTTCAGATTGTCCATCGCCTGATACTTGACCGAAAGCTTGGGCTGGAACAGGTCATAGCTGTTGCGCTTGATGCAATTGTCGGGCGCGGCGACCGTGCATCCGACCGGAAGCGATCCCGTCTGGTCGGGACGGACGGCCTGGCGCCGGCGGTCCTTGTCGTAGCGGCCGGCAAGCGAAAGCTCCAGCCGGTCGGTGACGTCATAGGCGATATTGCCGAAGACCGCCCACGCGCGATTGCGATTGTCGTCGGCCAGGAAGGACAGCGTGGGATTGGCCGGATTGGCGAATTGCGGGTTCCGGCGGACATCGACGACGCCCTGCAGATTGTCGTCGCCCGTCGTCGTCGAGATGAAGCGCTTCGTATCGAGATAATAGGCGCCCACCATCCAGCGGAACGGCTGGTTCGACGGCGAGGTGATCCGCAGTTCGTTCGACCACGCCCGGACATCCTCGAACTGCGTCTGCGTTCCGTCGGTGCCGAAGACATCGACGCTCGCCGTATAGGGGAATTGGTCGCCCTCGATATATTCCTTCACCCGGTCATAAGCGGCAACATTGGTGATCGTCGCGAAACCGGCGTCATATTCGAGCTTCAGCGAAACCTGCGCGGTCTTGCGAAGATTATATCCCAAATTGGTCGCGCAATAGCGTCGCGTCACGCGGTTGGCGTCCGGCGCCGGTCCGCCGAAGGGATTGGCGGCGTCGAGAAAGCAGGGCCGCGCCGGGTCGAAATTGGCCGACTGATACTGGAAGTTGCCGCCGCCGCCTTCGGTCCGGCCATATTGCGCCTTGAGGTCGGCGGTGAAATTCGGGGCGAGTTCGGCGAACAGCTGTCCGCGCAGATTCAGATCCTCGACGCCATCGACCTTCTTGCCGAGATAGGCGTTGCGGAAATAGCCATCGAGGTTGCGATAGCTGCCCGCGACGCGAAAGCGCAGCGCGTCGCCGGCAAGCGGTCCAGAAACCGAACCGCGCGCACGGTAATCCTCGCCCCGGCCGTAACCGAGCGCCAGCGAACCTTCGAACGTCTCGCTCGGCTTTTTCGTGGTGATGACGATCGCGCCGCCGATCGCATTGCGGCCATAGAGCGCGCCCTGCGGTCCGCGCAGCACCTCGATCCGTTCGAGGTCGAACAATTCCTGGGTCAGCTGGCGCGATGTGACCTGCTGGACGCCGTCGATGACGACCGCGACTGGGCTTTCGCCGTTGCGGACCTGAGAAACGCCGCGCACGGTAATGAAGGAAACCCCGGCGCTCTGCGACTGGTTGATCGAAATATTCGGCGTCGCCGAAAGAAAGTCGCCGACGCCCTCGATCTTGCGATCGGCGATCGACTGGGCCGAGAATGCCGTCACGGCGACCGGCACATCTTGAAGATTTTCGCCGCGGCCGCGTGCGGTCACGACAATTTCCTCGACCCCGGTGCTATCGTCCTTCGGCGCATCCTGCGCGAAAGACGGCGCCGCGGAAACCAGACCGGCCACCGCAATCCCGAGCTTCAGACCTGCCTTGTATGAAACGCCCATATATCCTCCCCATGCTCCGGCCCGGCCTTCCTTTGCGGAAGGGCTCTTTCGGCTCGATTGACGTCGGTTCGGGAGCTGTCATCGGGGGATCGCCGCCCGCCGGCAACCGCGCCAAAGCATAGCGGGAGCGCCCATATGGGTAGGCGCGCGGCCGGCCGGGCCGAAAACCTGCCCTTTCGGGTAGGTCAAACCAGTCCGAGCTGATTGGCGCGGGCGACGGCTTCAGTACGCCTTTCGGCGCCCAGCTTGGCGAAGATATTCTTGAGGTGGAATTTCACCGTATGCTCGGTCATGTCGAGTAGCCGTGCGATCTCTTTGTTCGACCGGCCGTTCGCAAGCTCCTCCAGCACCTCGCGCTCGCGCGCGCTAAGGCCTGCGGCGCCGTCCTGATCGCCGCCCCGCTTCGACAGGCGGGCGATGACGAGGCCGGCGAAATCGACGATCAGAATATCGATATAGGCACCCTGCGCCTGACGGCTGACGGCCCGGAGCAGGGGCACCAGCCCGCGCTGACCCAGAAACGGGCCGATGATCCGTTCCGCCGCGGCCATGGTCAGCGCCTCGATCAGGTCGTCGACCGCCCGCGCCCGGTCGCCCGACAGATCGAGCAGCAACGCCCGCGCCACAAGGATGCGGATGGCATAGAGGTTGGCCCCGAAGCCGCGCGCGCATTCGAGCCCTTCGTTCAGCGCCTCGATCGCCCGCGAGCGATCGATCGCGGCATAATAGCTCGCGAGCGCCAGCCGGCTCTCGACGAAGGGAAACCACCAGAAGGGTTCGTCCTTCCAGATGTTCGGCGGCAGCTGCTGCCGCAGCGTCATCGCGGTCGAACCGCGATCGTCGCATCCCGCGGTCGCGACCCGAAGCGCGTCGACGATCCGCGAAAGGCGGTGCAGGCCACGCCGTTCCGCAATCCTCTGTCCGCGCCGGATGGCCTGTTCGGGCTGCCCTTGCTGGATCGCCTCGACGGTCAATCCCGCCGCATAAATATCGAGCCAGCCGTCATAAAGTTCGACCTGATCGAGATCCGCCGCCGCCTGAACCCCGGCATAGTCCGCAGGCTCGCCGGTCCAGTGCCGCAGGCAGCCGGTGAGCAGGCGCGAAAGCGCCCGCAGCCCCGGGTCGAACGCGAAATTCTCTTCGGCCATGCGGCGGGCCACGCCGAAATGCGCTTCGGCGGCCTTGAGACGCCCCTGATATATCGCCGCCAGCCCCGCATGGAGGTAGCAATAATTCAATCCCAGCACCGTGCGCGCCTCGCGCATCGCGCGCATCGTCATCTGGGCGCGGTGATCGGCCGCGGCGAAGCGGCCCACGGCGAGTTCATAGACGATCAGCTGGCACGACAGGATCGAACGCGTCAGCGGATCGTCGGCCGGAAGATCGGCCAGATGCCCTTCCAGCCGGGCTACATCGGCCGGGCCAACCGGTATATCCTCATAGACGAGGATAAGCGCCCCCACATTGCGAAGATCGCGCCGGAGCGGCGCGGCTTCGGCGGCGGCATCGCCGCTGTTTTCGGCGGCATCGAACAGCGCCCGCGCTTCGGCCAGCAGCCCGTCCTTTACCGCGAGATAGGCCTTCGCCAGCAGAATGCGGGGATAGGCCTGCGCAATGTCGTCGGGAATCTGCTGAAGGAGTCCGCGCAAATAGCCGATCCCGCCGAACAGGATCAGTTTCCAGCCACCCGCTTTTTCGACCAGCGAAGCGCAGCGATCGAGATCGCCCGCCTCGCGCGCGTGGCGCACCGCCTCGGCCATATAGCCATTGGCCTCGAACCAGCCCGATGCCCGGCGATGGACCCCCGCGACGGCATCTTCGCCGTGACGGCGACGCAATTCGATCTGCAGAAACTCGGCGAAAAGATGATGGTAGCGATAGGTCGCCTCCTGCCCTTCCGCGCGAACGACCAGCGCGTTCAGCGGTTCGAGCCGGTCGATCATTTCGTCGGCGGCATGGCGTTCGACGACGGCGGCCGCGAGGGACGCGTCGAAGCGCTCCAGCGGCGCCGTGAAGCAGAGGAATTCCTGCAGCTCCTCCGGAAGGCCGCTGACGATCTGTTCGGCGAGATAGGTCGCGATATGGCCGCTGTCGCCGCGGAAATGTCTGATATGCGCCGTCGTCGGCGCATCGGCCACGACCAGCCGCGCAAGCTGGACCGCGACCGGCCAGCCTTCGGTCCGGTCGTGAAGCAGCGCGATGGCATCATCGTCGATATCGTCGGGAAACATGCCGGCGAGTTCGTCCCTGGTGAAGCGCAGCGCGTCGCTCCCGATTTCGTCCGCCCTCCCCGCCGCAAGCAGCGCGCCGATGTCGAACGGCAACGTACCCCGGGTGGCCGCGACCATGGTCAGATTGTCCGGCGCGGCATCGAGCAGACTGCGCAGCAACGCATCGACGCGGGGCGAATTGACGCGGTGATAATCGTCGAGCACCAGAATGACGGGCACCGATTCGGCGCGGACCGCGTCCAGCAGCGCCGCGAGCGCGGAGGATATGCCGCCCGCGAAAAATCCCTCTTCGGCGCCGGCTTCGAGACCCTGCGACGCGATCCCGGCGCTCGACAGCGACGCGATGAGATAGGACAGGAACTGGGCCGGTTCGCGATCGGCTTCGTCGAGCGAAAGCCATGCGATCCGCGCCCCTTCGGCATGGCGGTGCCGGCACCATTCGGCGACGGTCGTCGATTTCGCATAGCCCGCCGGACCGGCCACGACGCCAAGGTCGAGATCCAGCCACCGGTCCATCTTCTCGACCAGCCGCGGACGCCCGATCAGGCGGACATTGTTGCGCGGCATTTCCAGCTTGGACTGCAAGATCCAGCGCCGCGGAAGATCCTTTTTGCCCGATTCGTCCATTTCCAACTCTTCCATCTCTTCGCGGTGCGGCGGAATACGCTCCCGGAAAGAGCCCGCCCCTGTCAATGGTCGAGAGCCGGTCGCGCCGCCAGCGCGCGGCGCGAAACGAGGAAGAGCGACAGCGAGCACAGCGCAGCCGGCGCGACGACCAGCGCGATGGCGAGCCCGACGGCATCGGGCCGGCCGAAACCGAATTCGGTGACCGAGGCGACAACCGTCGGCCCGACCCCCAGTCCCAGCAGCGTGTTGCAGAAGGCGACGAACGACATGGCGATGCCGCGCATCTCGTTCGGCATGACATGCTGCAGCGCGGCGATCCCGCCGATCGCGCCGATCGACGAAGCCAGCGTCCAGAGCCCGAGGCCAAGTAGCACGACCCACGGGTACGGGCCGGCGACCATCAGCGCCGCGACCGCCCCCACGACCGCGGCGACCGCCGCGACCGAAAAGCGCGCCGCCTCGCCATGGCGGCGCGCCGCCGCGTCCGAAAGAATGCCGCCGAGCACCGCACCCGCGATGCCTGTCACGGTGGTGATGATCGAAAAATAGCCGCCCATCTGATCGGGACTCCAGCCGAATTTTCGCGACAGCGTCGACGGCACCCAGCTGTAGAGTCCATAGTCACCGACCGACAGCAGCGCGACCGCGATCAGCAGCGAAAACAGCAACAGCCGCTGCGCGCTCACATGCGCCACCACCTTGGCGAGGCTCGCTTCGCTTTCGCGCTCGCGGCGCGGCGGTTCGCGGACGGTCAGGACCAGGAGCGGGATGAGCAACCCCGCCGCACCGACCATGACGAGGACGATGCGCCAGTCGGCAAGCCCCGCGAACAGGGACCAATGGGCAAGGTCGCCGTGCTGCGCCGACGCCAGAAGGAAACCCCCGACCCCGACCGCGCCCGGACCGCCCACGACCATGCCCATCATGAAGATGCCGAGCGCCGTGCCGCGCTGATGCGGAGGAAAGGAATCGGAGATGATCGAGGCGGCCGCCGGCGCGAGCGCGGCCTCACCGATCCCGACGAGGATGCGCGCGGCGAAAAGGAACCAGAAGCCGGGCGCAAGACCGCACAGCAAGGTGCCCGTCGTCCATATGATCGACCCGGCGATGATCAGCGTGCGCCGCGTCTTGCGGTCGGCCATCATGCCGAGCGGCAATCCCGCAAAGACATAGACGATCGCGAAAGCCGCTCCCTGCAACAGGCTGAGCTGCGCGTCGCCGATACCTAGATCGCGTTGGAGGGGGGCAACCAATACGCTGAGGATCATCCGGTCGACGTATGAGACAAAGCCGGCAAGGCAAAAAATGGCGACCATCCACCACGCCTGAAGCCTCGCGGGATAGCCGCCCGAAGCCCCGTTCATGCCGCACCCCCGGCGCTACGCTGGAACAGGTTTTGCGGCTCCTCGGCCTTGCCGACGAAATAGCGGGCTGCGGCGATGTCCGACAGGCCCGTGCCCACCGTTTTGAAGATGGTGATGTCGGTGGGCGAAGTCCGCACCCGCGCATGACCGCGCACGAGGTCGGCAAGTTCGGGCACAGGATCGGATATCCACCCCAATCGATGCGGCACGAGCAGGTCTCCGCTTTCTTTGAGCGCCGTCGGGGTGTCGATGACGAGGCGACCGGTCCGGAACAGCGCCTCATCGGCCTCGCGCATCTCGGGAGCGAAGCTACCCACGAGATCGAGATGCGTGCCGGGCAAGACCCAGTCGGCCATGATCAGCGGCGCATCGCTCAGCGTCGCACAGGAAATAATGTCCGCGGCGGCTGCGGCGTCGGGCAGGCTAGTGGCGACCGCGACCTCGCAGCCCTGATCGGACAGCGCATCGACGACCGCCTGCGCCTTGGCCGGGCTGCGCCCCCAGACGAGGATGCGCGAAAGCCCGCGCACCGCGGCATGCGCGCGGGCGAGATGCGGGGCGAGAGCGCCGGTTCCGACGAGCAGCAGGGTTTGGGAGTCCGGCCGCGACAGAAGCCGTGCGGCGAGCGCCGAAACCGCAGCGGTGCGCAGCGCGGTCAACGCTCTCGCTTCGAGGATCGCCGAAACCGATCCGGTCTGTCCGTCGAGCAAGACATAGACGCCATCGATCGTCGGCAGTCCGAGGGCGCCATTGTCAGGCATCACCGTCGCGACCTTGACCCCGATCGCCTCGCGTCCCTGCCACGACGGCATGACGAGCAATTTGGCATCGCCGCCGGGCAGGTCGCAATGCATGCGATCGGGACTCGCGAAGGCGGCGCCGAACGCCGCGGCCAGACAATCGACCAGTTCGCCGGGCTGCGATGCCGCATAGATATCGGCGTTCGTCAGAATTCTCATGCCGCGCGCTCCCGCATGATGCCCGCCGCATCGCGCGATACGCCGAAACGCTCGAGCGAAAAGGATTCGATATTGTGCGGCATGGATCCTCGAATGATATCGCGAACATATTCGGCGGTGACGGCCGCCTGGGTGAGGCCGAGATGCTGGTGTCCGAAGGCGTAGAGAATTTGGCCGGCACCGCGCACCGCACCGATTGCGGGCAGGGAATCGGCGAAGGATGGCCTGGAACCGACCCAGCGCGACTGGCCATTCAGATCGAGCCCCGGGAAATAGCGCGCAGCAAGTGCCGGCAGATTGTCGGCGCGGCGCCAGTCGGCGGGGGCATCGGGCGGGGCAAGCTCGACCGTGCCGGCAAGGCGCAGCCCTCCCTCCATCGGCGTCGCCAGAAAGGATTCGGCGTGAAACGACACCGGGCGGCCAAGCAGGCCGGCCATCGCCGGAAGCATGAGATGATAGCCGCGCTCCGCCCGCAGTGGCGCGCGCAGACCGAAGGGCGCGACGAAACGAGGGGACCAGAAGCCCGCGGCGACAAGCAGGTTTCGCGCCCGGAGCGATTGCCCGTCGGCGATCACCCTCACGCCGTCGGCTTCGATGGCGACGGCCTCGACATTCAGCCGCGCGACCTGTCCCCCGCCAGCGACGAAGCGATCGAGCAGCGCCCGCGACAGGAGTAGAGGGTCGGTAACCTGCGCGACGCCGCTGTGGAACGCCGCGCCCGCGACCCTGTCGCCAAGCGCGGGCTCAAGCTCAAAGACTTCGCCGGGGCCGAGGATATCAACCGGAACGCCCTCCGCGCGCAATTGCGCCGCACCGGCGCGCAGCCCGCCGAGCGAAACGCCGCTGGCGACGATGTCGAGCATGCCGCGTTCGATCAGAAAACGCGATGCCATCGACCCGCCGAGCAGGCGTTTCCAGGCGGCGAGCGCGTCGCCGTTGAGCCGTTTGAGCGCATCGATCGAACGACGGCGACGGCCCGGCAGCGCGTTCAGCGCGAACTGGCCGAGCCAAGGCGTATAGGCAGCGACATGGCGCCACGGCAGCGACAGCGGTGCCATCTCGTCAAGCAGCATCCGCGGCGCGCTCATGATATGCGAGACGCTGGAAAGTGGCAGTATGAACGAGGTAGCGACAACCCCGGCATTGCCGGCCGAACAGCCCGTGCCGGGTTCGTCCCGGTCGATCAGCAGAACCGAAAAGCCGGCATCGCGCAGGCAGACGGCCGACGCGATGCCGATCACGCCGCCGCCGACGATCGCGACGTCCACCGCTTTCCGCCCGGTCACGCGATATCAGCCCGCTTGTGCGTCGAGCATGCGCAGCAAACTGTTTTCGGCGCGCTGGATATGATCGCGGGTCAGCGCGACGGCCTGATTGACCGCGCCCTTGCGGCACATTTCCAGCAAACCGCCATGATCTTCCTTGGCATCGTCGATACCGCTCTCGAGCGTCAGCACGACACGCGTATAGCGGTCGGTGTTCACGAGCAGGCTGCGGACAATCTCGATCGTCCGCTTGCGTCCCGACGGCGTATAGAGCGCCAGATGATATTGGGTGTTGAGCTCACCCCAGCGATGCACGTCATAATTGTCGAGGTCCGAGGCATATTCGGCCAGCACCCCTTCGGCGACCGCGAAATCCTCTTCGGTCATGTTCGGAATCGCCGCGCGGATCAGTTCGGGTTCGAGCAGGGCGCGCAGCTCGAACAATTCGCGAATCTCGTCGTGCGACAAGGCGGTGACGAGATAGCCGCGGTGCGGATAGCTCGCGACCAGCCCTTCGGCCTCGAGACGCGACAGCGCCTCGCGGATGGGAATGCGGCTGGTCCCGAAATCCTCGGCCAGCGCGTCTTGCCGCACGGGCGTTCCGTCGGGGAGTTCTCCCGACAAAATGCGCCGCCGCAATGCGTCGGTGGCCGAATCGGCCACGGTCACGCGTCGGATTTTACCCATGGACCTTGTTGCGAGCGTTTGCGTCATATTTGCGATGCCCCGATCGGGTCGGGGGCACTCCTCTCAAATGGCATTCGGAAATTAGATACATAGTCTGCCCGATAGTTGCAATTGGATAAAATCTCCGATAGCCAGATTGCCAATCGACGGTGGCCCCGCCGGGCCGGCCAGATGATGGGAGCCAAGATGCGCACGGGTAGAGATGCAATCCGCGAACGGGTCGGAGACGCCGTGATATGGGACAATCACGCCTGCATGCCGCTGCGTCCCGACGACAACAGCTTCCTTCCCCAGCTCGAACGGGTCCATGACGCGGGCGTCGACACGATCACGCTCAACGTCGGCTTCGGGGATCAGGGCGTCGAGGAGCACGTCCGGATGCTGGGGGCCATCCGGACATGGCTGGGAGAAAGGGCCGGGCGCTATCTGCTGGCATCCGCCGCGCGGGACATTACGGCCGCCAAGGCGGCGGGCAAGCTGGCGGTCTGTTTCGACATCGAGGGGATGAACGCGCTCGGCGGGCAGCTCAGCATGATCGAGCTTTATTATGATCTTGGCGTGCGCTGGATGCTCGTCGCCTATAATCTCGCCAATATCGCGGGCGGCGGTTGCATGGAGGAAGACGGCGGGCTGACGCGATTCGGGCGCGATGCGGTGGCCGTAATGAACCGCGTGGGAATGGTGCCGTGCGGCACGCATACGGGCTACCGGACCGCGCGCGAGCTGATCGACGCCTCGTCGACCCCCGTCATATTCTCGCATTCCAATCCGCGGGCGATGTGGGATCATCCGCGCAATATTCCCGACACGCTGATGACGGCCTGCGCCGAACGCGGCGGCGTCATCGGGATCAACGGCATCGGCATTTTCCTCGGCCGCAATGACGCCCGCATCACCACCTTTGCCGATCATGTCGAATATGCGCTCGCGCTCGTCGGCGAGGATCATGTCGGGATCGCCCTCGACTATGTCTTCGACGATCAGGAGGTCGCGGCCTTCGCCGCTGCGAATCCGGCGATGTTCCCGTCGGAGGCGGGCTATGGCGCGGGCATGGCGATGATCGCGCCCTGGCAGATGGACGAAATCGTCGAGGAACTGGCGAAGCGCGGCATCGGCAGCGCGACCTTCGCAAAGCTGCTCGGCGGCAACCACCTGCGAATCGCGGGCGAAATTTGGCGATGAAGCGTCCGTCGTCGGCCGCGTGAGCGATTAGCCCGCCGGCCGCTCGCGCCAAAAAGCGCCTGTTCCCATGACCTTCGACGCCGGCAACCGCCCATTTCGCTTTGCCGATTGAAATTGGATAAAATCTATAATAGTCGAGAACCACTATCGGCGCTGCCGCCAGGGAAATGGAGAGAGGGATTTATGAGGAAATTGTCGAAGCGCACCGCGCTCCTGTTCACCACCGCCGCAATGGCGGTCGCGGCCGCGCCCGCCCGTGCGCAGGACGCAGCGCCGGACAGCGAAGCCGATGCCGGCGAGGCGACCGGCAACGAGATCGTCGTGACCGCGCGCAAGCGGACCGAAACCCTGCAGGATATCCCGTCCAGCATCGCCGCGCTCGGCGCCGAACAGCTCGGCAAGCTTGGCGCCGATTCGCTCGAGGAGTTCGCGGGCCAGACGCCGGGCCTGTCGCTGACCGGCAATCGCGCCAATTCGCAGATCGTTCTGCGCGGCGTGACCACCGGGCCGGTCAACCAGGACCAGGCCGAGATCAAGGAAACGGTCGGCCTCTATCTCGATGAATCGCCGATCGCGGTTCAGCGGTTCAGCCCGAACCTCAAGCTTTACGATCTCGATCGCGTCGAGGTGCTGCGCGGACCGCAGGGGACGCTCTATGGCGCGGGCTCGATGGCGGGCGCCATCCGCCTGATCACGCGCAAGCCCAACGCCGGCGTGTTCGAGGCGAGCGCCAAGGGCCAGCTCGCGCTGATCAACCACGGCGGCACCACCCGGACGATCGACGCGATGGTAAACATTCCCGTCGTGACCGACGTCTTCGCCGTCCGCGCGGTCGGCTTCTACAAGCATAACGCCGGTTTCATCGACAACGTCGTGACCGGCGAAAACAATGTGAACTCTGAAGTTAGCAAGGGCGGGCGCATCGCGGCGCGGATCACACCCGGGCCCGCGACGACGATCGACGCGCTGCTATCCTACCAGCACTCGCGCCACAATGCGCGCAGCGTCTATGCCGAGGAGGACGGCTATCTGAATACCACCGTCGCGGTGAACGAACCCTATGTCGACAAGAATCTGACCGCCGCGCTCACCGTGAATCAGGAATTCGATCCGTTCGACGTGACGCTGGTCGGTTCCTATCGCAACAAGAAGCTCGACTATCTGATCGAGACGGGCTCCTTCGTAAGCTTCGTCGCGCCGAATTACCGGAATCTTCCGCTCGGCGTGATCCGGAACAGCGCAGATCAGGAAGATTACAGCGCCGAACTGCGCCTCGCGTCGAAACCCAGCTCACCCGTGCAGTGGACGATCGGCGCCTTTTACGAGGACAAGTCGAACGCCTTCGCCCAGAATTTGACGGTTGCCGGCGTCGATGCGTCGGGCGGGTTCGACAGCACCGCCTTCGGCGCCGCGAAGGACCAGCTCTATGTGAGCGCGATCGACCTCAAGGAACGTCAATTGGCAATCTTCGGCGAGGTTGTCGTGCCGGTCGGCGACCATCTGAAGGCGACCGTCGGGGGCCGCTATTTCGACGCCAAACAGCGCTCGTCGGTCCGGTTCGGAGGCATTTTCGCCGATCCAAACATCGGTACCTTTCCGTTCCGCAACAAGGAAAGCGGCTTCAATCCGAAGTTCAACCTGTCCTATGAATTCGACCGCGATCACATGATCTACGCGCAGGCCGCGAAGGGCTTCCGCCTCGGCGGGACCAACGAGCCCGTGCCGGCAACCTCGTGCGCCGCCGATCTCGCCGCGCGCGGCCTCGCCAAGGCGCCCGACAGCTACAAGTCCGACAGCCTCTGGAACTATGAAGTCGGTGCGAAGACGAGCTGGCTGGACCGTGCGCTCACGGTGAACGTCTCGGCCTATCATATCGACTGGAAGAATCCGCAAGTCACGGCGCAGCTCGGCTGCGGTTTCAACATCTTCGTCAATGCCGGGGGCCTGAAGATCGACGGCGGCGAACTCGAAACCGTCATCCGCCCGACCGAAGGCCTCACCATCCGCGGCGGCTTTGGTTATACCAACAGCCGCCTCACCGAGGACCTTGCCTTCGTCAGCGGCCGCAAGGGAGACCATGCGCCCTTCGTCCCCAAATGGACGATGAGCGGATCGATCGACTATACCCACGACCTGAGCGATGATCTCGAAGGCTTCGTCTTCCTGAGCTATCAGGGCAATGATGTCCGCAACACGCGGTTCAACCCGACGCTGGCGGCCAACAGCCGGCTTCCCGCCTATGACATCATCAACGCCCGCGTCGGGGTGAATGCCGATCGATGGTCGCTCGAACTGTTCGTCGAGAATCTCGGCAACAGCCGGGGCCTGACGAACCGGAATTTCTATCCCTTCTCGCTCACGACGATGACCCAGATGGAGGTCGTTACGCCGCGAACGATCGGGATCGACGTCTCGGCGAAATTCTGATGCCCCGCGATACCCGCTCCTCGCCAGCGAGGGGCGGGTATTCTGCTTTTGGCCATATGCCCCATCCCCATGCGATTCCTCCCATGCCGTTTCCAGCATCGCAGATGATTGCCGTCCCCGCGGCAGCCGCTCCCCGCAAAATCACGCGCGACCGGTTTGAAATTCTCCGGGTGGAGGCCGAACCCAGTCCACATGTAATCCAACATGTTCTCGACATCGTTGCGAGGCACGGCATCTTTCCGTTCGCGATCATGGTGCAGCATCACGCTCTCTGGCAATTGATTGAAGCTGAAATCCCCGAATTGCCAGAATCTGGCGCTCGCACGCTGCTCCGCGACCTGCAACGGTCGGCGAATGTTCGCAGCGCCACTAGCCTCAGACCGAAGAGACGCGCCGAAATGTATCGCCCCCGGAAATTTTGAGCAAAGAATACGGCTGAACTTCGGTCAACTTTCGAAAAGTCGGATTTCATCAATAACGTCAGAGACATGGCACAAAGCCATCGTTTTCTTCGGCACCCTAGGGCTTCAAATGACAACCTCAAACGAATTATAACAAAGGTGTCCCCGCGAAGGCGGGAATGACGGAATTTAATGGATCCTGATCCTAGTCGAGGATGGCCCAGGTCGGCGCGTGGTCGCTCGCCTTTTCGCGGCCGCGATGGTCCTTGTCGACGCCCGCATCGACCAGCCGGTCGGCGAGCGCGGGGCTGAGCAGCAGGTGATCGATGCGAAAGCCATGGTCGCGCTGCCAGCCGCCCGCCTGATAGTCCCAGAAGGTCCAGATGCCGCCCGCCGGATGGCGGCTGCGGATCGCGTCGGTCCAGCCGTCGCCGAGCAGGCGGAACCAGGCATCGCGCGATTCGGGCTGCATCAGCGCGTCGGTCGCCATGACGCGCGGGTCCCACACATCGTCGTCGTGCGGGATGACGTTGTAATCGCCCGTGAGGATCGTCGGGATTTCGGAAGCGAGGAGGAATTTCGCGCGCTCGCGCAGCCGCGCCATCCAGCGCAGCTTGTAATCGAATTTCGGCCCCGGTTGCGGGTTGCCGTTGGGAAGATAGATCGACGCGACGCGGAGGCCGTGAACGTCGGCCTCCAGATAACGCGACTGTTCGTCCTCGGCCTCGCCCGCGAGCCCGCGCTGCGTCTCGACCGGCTGCGTGCCCTTCGCGAGGATCGCGACGCCGTTGAAACCCTTTTGCCCATGATAGAGGAAGCCGTATCCCGCCGCCTCGATCTCCTTGGTCGGCATCGTTTCGTCGCTCGATTTCAGTTCCTGCAGGCAGGCGATATCGGGCTGCGTTTCCTCGAGCCATTCGACGAGGCGCGGCAAACGGGCCTTGATCCCGTTGATATTGAAGGTCGCGATTTTCATGCCGCACCTATGGCAGCAAGCACGCAGCTTAGAAAGGCGTCAGATCGAGAAGCTCGACCCGCAACCGCAGCCCGAGGCGGCATTGGGGTTTTCGACCTTGAACGACGATCCGCCGAGCGAATCGACGAAATCGACGATGCAGCCGCGGACGAGGTCGATGCTGACCGGATCGACCACCAGCTTCACTCCGTCGGTTTCGGTGACGATGTCGTCGGCATCGATTTCTTCGGCAAGGCCGAAGCGATAGGTGAAGCCCGAACAGCCGCCGCCATCGACCGCGAGGCGCAGCGCGGCCTCAGCGTCGCCCTTGCGATCGGCGATCCAGCGGACGCGCGCCGCCGCGGCGGGCGAGAGGGTGATTTCGGAAAGCTGCGTGGCCATGATCGCTAGATAGGCGTCCTGTTCTCAAATAAAAAGGGCGCCTCGACGGTTAACCCGCCTGGCGCCCCTCCTCTCCGACCCAGGAAAGCTCTTTTATTCGGGACCGCCCATCGCGACATTCTTGCCGGTGATGGCGGCGATCGCCATCTGGTCCGAGCGAACGAACGGCATCGGATTGACCGGCGCGCCTTCGATGCGGACTTCATAATGGAGGTGGTTGCCGGTCGAACGGCCGGTCGAGCCGACGAAACCGAGGACATCGCCCTTTTTGACCGACTGGCCAGGGGTGACGACATAGGAAGACATGTGGCCGTAGCGCGTCTGGATGGCGTTGCCATGTTCGACTTCGACATAATTGCCGTAGCCGCCGAGGCGCTGGGCGCGGCCGACGATGCCGTCGGCGGTCGCGTAGATCGGGGTGCCGCGCGGCGCCGGAATGTCGATGCCGTTGTGGCGGGCGACCTTGCCGGTGACGGGGTGGACGCGCATGCCGTACGACGACGACAGCGACATCTGGTCGATCGGGCGGCGCGACGGCACCGCAACGCCGATCGAGGCGGTCAGGCCGGTGTCGAGACGCTTCCATGCCTGGAAAATCGCGCGGGCTTCGCTGTCTTCGCCGGTCGACGGAACGCCAGCGGTGAAGCTGTCGTCATCGGGTTCGTCGGGAGCGACAATGCCGGCGTCGGCGCTGGTTTCGGCAGCGTGGGCGGCCGGTGTGGCCAATCCGAAACATGCTGCCGCGCAGAATATTGCGACTTGGTGCAACTTCTGCGCCAGAAGAGTGTTGATCAAAACTACGACCCCGCATCTGCCATGTCGCCAAAGTCCGTAAAATGGGCCTTGGCGCCGGTGTTTCTTGGTTTGGATGATTGCTCATCCCCCGCGGAAGCCTGTGTGCTGCCCCAATCCTTACGAAGCAATAACAGCGTAGAATTCTTGCGTTAAACCGGCGTCGTGGCGCGCCGAGTCGTTGAACGGCGGCTTCAAACTGCCCCGAAACCGCGATTTCACTAGGGCGTGCCACGTTTCAACGACGTTGAATCCCCTTTCGTCGCACTTTTGCCGGAACCAGACTGTGCCCGCGCTCACATGGCGGATTTCATCGTTGTAAATACGCGATAAAATCCTTGCCGATGCCTCGTCGCCGACGGCACGGAAGCGCTCGACGGTTGACGGCGTGACGTCAAGTCCGCGCGCTTCGAGCACCATCGGCACGATCGCGAGCCGCGCCAGCACGTCATCCGCCGTATCCTGCGCCGATTCCCACAATCCGGCGTGCGCCGGCAGCGCACCATAATGGCTGCCCAGTGCACGCAAACGGCGGTCGAGCAAGGCGAAATGCATCGCCTCATCGGCGGCGACGCCGATCCAGTCGTCGACGAATTGGCGCGGGAATTCGCCGCCGAAGCGGCCCACCAGGTCGACCGCGAGGTCGATCGCGACGAATTCGATATGCGCGAGCGCGTGGAGCAGCGCGACACGCCCGCGTTCCGACCCGCCCTTGCCGCGCCGCGGCATCCGGTTGGGCGCGAGCAGCTCGGGCACGGCGGGCCACGCCGGCTCGTCGGGCATCGCTGTGTCACAGCGATGCGCAAGCTTTCCCTGCCGCCACGCCCGCGCCAGGCTGCGCGCCGCGCGGCGCTTGTCATGCGGGTCCGGCGTCAGCAGGACCGCGCGCGCGGCTTCACCCAAACTCCGCATGTCAGAGGGCTTTTGCCGCCTCCAGCACCGCGTCGGCATGGCCCTTCACGCGCACCTTGCGCCATTCTTTGACGAGCTTGCCGTCGGCGCCGAACAGGAAGGTCGAGCGCTCGATGCCCATATAGGTGCGGCCGTAATTCTGCTTTTCGACCCAGGTGCCGAACGCTTCGCACACTGCGCCATCTTCGTCGGAGGCGAGGCGGACGGTGAGGCCATATTTGTCGCGGAATTTGCAGAGTTTCGCCGGCGCATCGCGCGATACGGCGAGGATTTGCGCGTCCAGCTTCGCAAATTCGGGCGCGAGGCGGGTGAAATCCTGCGCTTCGACCGTGCAGCCGGGTGTGTCGGCCTTCGGATAGAAATAGACGATCAGCGGCGCGCCTTTCAGTCCGGCAAGGTCGATCGCCGCGCCATCGGCGTCGAGGAGTTTGACCGCGGGAATCGCATCGCCAATTTGGGGACCGCTCATTTTTCATTCTCCTGTCCGGGACGAATCGACGCCCACCAGTTCGCGATCTCCTGCCGCGCCGCATCGTGCGCGGCAAGCAGTTGCGGCCAGCCGGGCTCGCCGCACTGGCTCGCCACCAATTGCCGCGCCGCGGCCGTCGGCGGCTCGCCCTCGGGCGCGGTGAGGCGCAGCATCACGAGCATCCGCGCGAGCAGCCCGTGCGCGTCGACCACCTCGGGCGGGACGAGCCCCGCCGCCTTCATGCAGCCAAGCGCCGCCGAGATGTTCGGATCGTGGCACTGGCCGCTGACGAGCTGCGTCACCTGCATCGCGAATTCGAGGTCGACGAGCCCGCCCGGCCCACCCTTGATGTCGAGCGCGCCGTTGGCGGGTTTGTGCGCCGCGATCTTGCGGCGCATCTCCGCCGCGTCGGCAGCGAGTTTTGCCGGGTCGCGCGGGATCGCAAGCAGATCGTCGATGATGCGCTGCACCTCCGCTTTCGCCGCATCCGAACCGTACACCGGCCGCGCGCGGAGCAGCGCCATATGCTCCCACGTCCACGCTTCCTCGCGCTGGTAGCGTTCGAAGCTGTCGACCGTCACGACGAGCGGCCCCTGTGCGCCCTGCGGGCGTAGCCGCGTGTCGACGTCGTAGAGCTTGCCCGCCGCGGTCGGCACCGACATCGCGCCGGTCACGCGCTGCGCGAGGCGGTTGTAATAGGTCGTCGCGCCGAGCGGGCGCGGCCCGTCGGATTCGGCGAGATGATCACCGGTAAAGAGATAGATGAGATCGAGGTCCGACGCATGCGTCAGCGCCCTGCCCCCGAGCCGCCCGAGCGCGAGCACGACAAGCTCGCTGTCGGGGACGCGACCGTGCGCCGCGACGAATTCGGTGACCGTCGCGTCGGCGAGCACCTGCAGCGCCGCCTCGGCAAGCTCCGAATAACCGCACGCGATCACCAGCGGGTCGGTCGCCCCCGCGACGAGCTGCGCGCCATAGGCGAAACGCCGTTCGCCGACATGGTCGCGTACCCGGTCGAGCAGCCGCTCATAATCGAGCGCAGCTAGCCCCGGCCGCCATTCTGCCGCCAGCTGCTCCTTGTTCGCCGGCGCATCGAAGGCGCGCTGGTCGATTAGCCCCTCGATCAGCTGGGCGCGTGTGCCGAGCGCGTCGGCGAGCGTCGGTGCGAGTGACAATATCCGCGTTGCGATGCGCGCCAGCGCCGGCTGCGCAGCGAGCAGGTGGAAGAAATTGATCGCGCTCGGCAGCCCCGCGACGAGCTTGTCGAAACGTGTCAGTGTCGCCTGCGGATCGGGCGCCGCGCCCAGCGCCTTGACCAGTTCGGGCAACATCGTCTCGAGCGCATCGAGTGCCGCCGGGCTGCGCAGCGCGCGCAGCTTCCCGCCGCGCCATTCGGCGATCGTGCGCAGCGCGGCGTCGGGCGGGTCGAACCCCGCCGCGACCAATTGCACCGCGAGACTGTCCTCGTCGCGCGGCAGTCCGGTGGTCACTGCGCGTTCGGCGACGAGCCGGTCGTAGCAGCTGCCCACGTCAGTCACGACGGGTTCGAGCATTGCCAGCAGCGCCGCACCATCGGGCTCGCCGTCGAGCCGCGCGACGCAGTCGAGCGCCGCTTCTTGGGTGGGCAGGCAATGGGTCTGCTGGTCCTCGATCATCTGGAGTCGGTGTTCGATCCTGCGCAGCGTCGCATAGTGGCCCGACAGGCGATTAGCGTCGTCCAGCTCGATCCGCCCCGCCGTCGCAAGTGCTGCGAGCGCGTCGACGGTCGCCTTAACGCGCAGCGAGGGATCGCGCCCGCCATAGATGAGCTGATGGACCTGCGCGAAAAATTCGATCTCACGGATCCCCCCGCGTCCGCGCTTCAGGTCGAACCCCGGCCCGAACGCCTGTCCCTGCGCAAAATGGTCGCGGATCCGGTCGCTCATCGCGCCGATTTCCTTGAGTTGCCGGAAATCGAGGCTGCGGCGCCAGATGAACGGCTGGATCGCCGACAGGAATTGCTCGCCGAGCGCGCGGTCGCCCGCCGATGCGCGGCTGCGGATGAACGCCGCCTGCTCCCACGCGAGCGCCTCGGATTCATAATAGGAGATCGCCGCGTCCACCGGCAGCACGATCGGCGTCACCTCGGGATGCGGACGGAGGCGGAGGTCGACGCGCAGCACATGGCCATCGCCGGTGCGCGCCGACAAGATTTCAGTCATCCGCCGCGCGATCCGCACCGCGGCCTCGCCCGGATCGTCGCGCTGGCGGCGCGGCAGCGTTTCGGGATCGAAAATCAGGATCGGGTCGATGTCCGACGAGTAATTGAGCTCGTAACTGCCAAGCTTGCCGAGCGCGATCACTGCGAGGCCGCGCGGCTCCTCGCCGGGCACACGTTCGGCGAAAGCCGCCGCGAGCGCCGCATCGCACGCTGCATCAGCGAAGTCCGACAGCAGCCGCGTCGTCGTCGCCACATCATGCTCGCCCGACAAATCGCCGAGCGCGAGCAGCAGCGCCATCCGCCCGCGCCACTGGCGCAGCGTGCGCATGATATCGTCATCGACGGGCGGGGCGGCGACGGCCGCGAGCGCGGCATCGGTGCCATCATTCAAATATCGCGCAACGTCGTCGGGGTAGAGTTCGGCGAGCCGCGCGAGGAAGGGCGCGTGCGTACCAAGCCGGTCGAGCGCCGACTGGCGGCGGGAAGCGTCGGTGACAGTCATCGGTGGTGGCTATCGCTTGCGATGCAGTATGAGGCAAGGCGGTTCAGGGGAATCCGTCGCCCCCGCGAAGGCGGGGGCCGCCGGCATCCTTACTCAGCGTCTCCGTACAAGCCGACAGCGGCCCCCGCCTTCGCGGGGGCGACGTTTTTTTTTCTCAGGCCGGAATCGTCGATTCGTCGAAGAACAGCACCTGCGAGATCGCCGCGCGCAGCGTCGCGGGCTGATACGGCTTGGTGAGCAGGAAGGCGGGCTCGGGCCGGTCGCCGGTGAGCAGCCGTTCGGGGAAGGCGGTGATGAAGATGACGGGCACCTTCACTTCGGTCAGGATTTCCTGCACCGCCTCGATCCCCGAGCTGTTGTCGGCGAGCTGGATGTCGGCGAGCACGAGGCCCGGCTGATGCTTCTGCGCTTCGTCGACCGCCTCGCGGTGCGTCGTCGCGACGCCGACGACGTCGTGGCCGAGTTCGCGGACGATCATTTCGATGTCCATCGCGATGATCGGCTCGTCCTCGATGATCAGGATGCGCGCGCGCGTCTGGCGGTCGATCTCGTCGGTCGCGTCCGAAATCAACGTGCGCACCGCCTCGGCGTCGCGGCCGATGATCCGTCCGGTGTCCTCGAAGCTGAAACCCTCGACCGCGGTGAGGAGCAGCGCCTGCCGCGCGAGCGACGGAATCCGGCGCAGACGGGCATCGGCAATCGCGATATCGGACAGCGCGCCGTCGTCGGCCGCGGTCGCCTGTTCGGTCATCAGCCCGAAATTGTCATGCACCAACCGGTAAAGCTGAATCCGCAAATCGGCGCCGGTATCGACCGCGCCGGGGTTCGCGACGAGCGTTTCGAGCAACCGCGCAACCAGTGCATCGCCGCTTTGCTGGCTCCCGGAAATGGACCGGCCATAGCGCCGCAGATAGGGAAGATGCGGCGCAACCGACTGACCCAATGACATATTTTACCTCCTGATAGCCGCACATATTTTGGCGGACGCGTCCGGAAAAGGGACAAACGCCCGTGCTTCCCCCGCACCATCCGATATATTTCAACCTTTGGGAACGATTTAGCCGCAAAATAGTTTCATCGGGAAGGAACAAACGCGCCATTGCGCTTTGGTGTACGCGCGGTTAGCAAAAGGTCCCATGTCCAGCGGATACCTCGATAATGTCGTCTAAAACCGGTTCGCCACGCAGCGAGACCTCCGGAAAGGACGCGGATAAAAAACCTTCCGCCAAGGGGCAGGACGTTAACGGCGCCCTGCGCCGCGCCTATGAGTCCACCGTCGACGAAGATATTCCGCAGTCGTTGCTCGACCTGCTCGGCAAACTCGACTGATTTTCAGCGCCGGTAACGCGCGTCGAAATCGCTTTGAAACGACGCGAAACGGCCCGCGGCGATCGCGTCGCGCATATCCTGCATCAGATCCTGATAATAATGCAGATTATGCTGCGTCATCAGCATCGCGCCGAGCATCTCGCCCGAGCGCACGAGGTGGTGCAGATAGGCGCGCGACCAGGTCGTGCACACCGGGCAGCGGCAATCGCCATCGAGCGGCGCCGGATCCTCCGCGAATTTCGCATTACGGATGTTGATCGGGCCGTCGCGGGTGAACGCCTGTCCGTTGCGCCCCGACCGCGTCGGCAGCACGCAATCGAACATATCGACCCCGCGCGCGACCGCGCCGACGAGGTCGTCGGGCTTGCCGACCCCCATCAGGTAACGCGGCTTGTCGGCGGGTAGCTGTCCCGGCGCATAGTCGAGCACCCCGAACATCGCCTCCTGACCTTCGCCGACGGCCAGCCCGCCGATCGCATAGCCGTCGAAACCGATGTCGGTCAGCGCCGCCGCCGAACGCGCGCGCAGCGTCGCGTCGAGCGAGCCCTGCTGGATGCCGAACAGCGCCGAACGCGCGGCATGCTCCTCGCCCGCGTCGAAGCCGGCGCGGCTGCGCGCCGCCCAGCGCATCGATCGCTCCATGCTCGCCTCGGCGCGCTTGCCATCGACGCCGTTCGGCGGGCATTCGTCGAACGCCATCACGATGTCGCTGCCGAGCAGGCGCTGGATTTCCATCGATCGCTCGGGGGTGAGCATGTGGCGCGAGCCGTCGAGGTGGCTCTTGAACGCAACGCCCTCCTCGCTTTGCTTGGTCAGCGCCGACAGGCTCATCACCTGATAGCCGCCGCTGTCGGTCAGGATCGGACGGTCCCAGCCCATGAAATTGTGAAGCCCGCCGAGCCGCGCCATGCGCTCGGCGGTCGGGCGCAGCATCAGGTGATAGGTATTGCCAAGGATGATGTCGGCGCCGGTCGCGCGAACCTCGGCGGGGCGCATCGCCTTCACCGTCGCCGCGGTGCCCACGGGCATGAAGGCGGGGGTGCGAATCTCGCCGCGCTGCATCCGGATCACGCCCGTGCGCGCGGCGCCGTCGGTCGCGGCGATCGAAAAGGCGAATCTGTCGGTCATGGCGCGCGCCTATGGCGGGGGGAGCGCGAAAAGTCGAGGCCGCGAGAATCCTCCCTGCGGCGAAGCCACGGGGAGGTGGCCGCGCGAAGCGCTGACGGAGGGGCCGGTGAGTGAGGGTGCCGCCCCTCCACCACTCGCTGCGCGAGCGGTCCCCCTCCCCACGGCTTCGCCGCAGGGAGGATCAAGCCGTCAGGCTTTCGCGTGCTCGCTCGACGGTTCGTCCTCGGCCGCCTTTGCCTTTTCCTTCGGCTTTTCCTTCTCGAATATCTTGATGAGCTCGCGCTTCTTCGCGTCCGACAGCCCCTTTTCGGCCTGCGGGAACATCTCTTCCTCCTCCTCGTCGATATGGTGGAGGTAACGTTCCTTCATCGTGCGAAATCGCGTGAGCCAGCCGGTCGAGGAAAAGTCCATCTCGTAAAGTTCGGTCAGAAAATCCTCGATCTCCTTATGCTCGGCGACGCTGTGCTGCGCTTCGTCGCGGAGATCGGGGTTCGCGAGCATCGTCGCATAAAGCGACATTTCCTCCGACGCCGCATGCGCGGTCACCTCGACGCGGAAGGCTTCGAACAGATAGCGTCGCTCGTCGCTGTCGCCCTGCGTTTCATCGATGCGGGCGAGAAGCTCGCGATGGCGGTCGTGGTCGGCCTTCAGTCGCGCAAAGATTTTGGTCTCGGTCATGTCGGTCTCCGTCGGTGGGCGGTCGGAGAGAGAACGGGTCAACCCAGCGAGGGTTCCGGCCTCAGGCCGCCTTCCAGTCGCTCGTCGTCGTGAAAGACGGCAGCGCCAGCGCCGCAGTCGATTGCGTCGCGGCGGCGATCAGATAGGGCGAAACGCGGTGACGCGTGCAGAGCCCGCCATTGCCGTCGCTGACCATCGTCTGTTCGAATTCGACCCCCTGCTGGTGCCTCATCGAACGGCGGACGATCGCGGTGACGAGCTGCCCTTCGCCGAAATCGATCACGAAGCGTGTGCCAACGGGGACATCGAGCAACCCCTCGATGAAGGCGCCGGTCGCCGACAGGTTGCGGATCACGACGGCATAGCGGTGGTTGTCATGGATCGCGCCCACTTTGCGGAACAGCGAGAAGCGGTCGTTGCGCTGGCGCGCCGGGCCCGCCGGCTTGATCGTCCACGTCCCCTCGGCATGATCGAGCAGCTCGGCCTGCGGCACCGCCCTGCTATAGACATAGCCCTGGACATGGCTGACGTTGAGCTTGCGGATGAGTTCGAGCTGGTCGAGCGATTCGATGCCTTCGGCGGTCGTTTCCATCTCGAGCGCCTCGGCGAGTGCGACGATCGCGGCGATGATCGCGCCGTTGCGCGACCCCGGGATCGTCGCGTCGCGGACAAAGCTCTGATCGATCTTGATCTTGTCGAACGGCGCGGATTGCAGATAGGCGAGCGACGAATAGCCGGTGCCGAAATCGTCGAGCGCCAGGCGAACCCCCAGCGCCTTCAGCGCCTTGAACATCCGCGCGGTCTCGGCGGTATCGCCCAGGAACACGCTTTCGGTGATTTCCAGTTCGAGCCGACCCGGCGCAAGCCCGGTCGCGCCAAGCGCCTTGGCGACGACTTTCGGCAAGTCGGCATTCGCGAACTGGATCGGCGAGACGTTGACGGCCACCCGCATGTCGCCCGGCCAGTTCGCCGCATCTTCGCACGCCGTGCGCAGCACCCACTCGCCGAGCGCCCAGATCAGGCCGGCTTCCTCGGCGATCGGAATGAATACGGAAGGAGAGATCACGCCGCGTTCGGGATGGGCCCAGCGGATCAGCGCCTCGACCCCGCTCACCATGTTCGATTTGGAATGGACGACCGGCTGATAAACCAGCGCCATCTCGCCGCGCACCAGCGCGTCGCGCAGATCGTCCTCGAGCGCGCGGCGATCCTCCGCCGCGGTGTGGAGGTCGCTCGAATAAAAGGCGAACCGCCCGCGGCCGTTCCCTTTTGCCGCATAGAGCGCAAGATCGGCGTTGCGGACGAGGTCGTCGCTGCTCAAGCCGTCGAAGGGCGCGATCGCGACGCCCACCGACACGCCGATGATGCAGCGGCTGCCCTCGACCGAATAGGGCTGCGACAGGCTGGCGATGATGTCGGCGGCCATGTCGCCCAGCTTGCCGCGATCTTCGATGTCGGGAAGGATGATCTGGAATTCGTCGCCGCCAAGACGGCTGACCATCTCCTTGTCGCCGACGATCTTGAGCAGACGTTCGGCGACCTGTTTGAGCAGCGCATCGCCCGCCGGATGGCCGAGCGTGTCGTTGACCTGCTTGAAGCGGTCGAGGTCGAGCAGCATGATCGCGCACGAACGTTGCTGCTGCGCAAAGGCCGCGAGCGTTGTGTCGAGCTTTTTCGAAATGGCGAAGCGGTTGGCGAGCCCGGTCAGCGAGTCATAGAGCGCAAGCCGCGAGGCGTCCTCGGCCGAGCGGCGCTGCGCGGTCACATCGGCCCCGCTGCCGCGATAGCCGGTGAACTTGCCGCCGCCGTCGAACTGCGGCCGGCCCGAGATCGCCCACCAGCGGTCGTCGCCTTCGAACGCACTGCGCAGCGGCAGCTTGTCGAATTTCGATTGTTTGGTGAGGAGGAAAGGCAGGGTGCGCTGGCGCTCGCCATGGCTGTCGACGGGCAGGAACAGGTCGGTGAAAACGGTGCCGAGCAGCGCGCCGGCCGTTCGCCCCATCAATCGCGCCACCGAATCGGTGATATAGGTCAGCCGGCCCTTGGCGTCGGTCGACCAGAACCAGCCCTGGCCGCTTTCCTCGTAATTCTGGAGCAGCAGCAGCGCTTCGTGGGTGTGCAGGTTCGCCGCGGTATCGCCGCGCTGCTTGCCGATACGCGAGCCGATCAAGCCGAAAAAGCCGCGCTGGCCTTCATCGGCTTCGTCATCCCTCCGATCGCCCGAATCGATCCGCGATGGACTGTCCATCAAACAAACTCTTCAGCTGGTCCCCACACGCCCGCTGCTATGCCGACAAGGAATTGCGATAGTGTAAATATCTAAGGGTTTTCCGGAAACCGTGCCGTTTGAGGACGTTGCCGGCATCGCGCGCCCGCGGCGCGGGGCGGCCCTCGTGACTTTCGGGCGCCCTGCCCTATTAACCGTTCGGCGAAGCCAAATGTTAATATCGGGCTCGCGATGGATGCGCGCATGGCGATGACTGTGTATCTCGACAACACGCCGCGATCGGCCGGAAATGGCCGTGCGTCGCGCCGGCAATTGCGGCTTCCGCTCCACGGGTCGAAGGCGGCGGGCGCCGAAATCGAGGCGCTGGTCCACAATATTTCGGCCACAGGCATGCTCGTCGAAAGCAAAGTGCCGCTCGCGATCGGCGAGATCGTCGAGGTCAATCTGCCGCACAGCGGCAAAACCGCCACCCGCGTGATCTGGACCAGCGGCGGCATCGCGGGATGCCAGTTCGAAATACCGATCTCGCCCGCGACGCTCAGCGCCGCGCAGCTGCGAAGCGTGGTAGGCGTCGACGCGCCCGCGCCCGACCACCAGCCCGCCCCTGCGGAAAGCTTCGGCGTCCGCCTGCAGCGGCTGCGAACGGCAAAGGAGCTGACTCAAGGGCAGCTCGCCGCCCATTTGGGGGTCAGCGAACCGTCGATTTCCGCCTGGGAGCTCGACAAGGCGCGGCCCAAAGCCGGCCGGATGGAAGCCTTGTCGCTCGCGCTCGGCGTCGAAATCGCCGAACTCCTCGGCATTGACGAGGCCGAAAATCTGAACGAGCTGGTCGCGAAAGCCAAGGCGCAAATCGCCAAGGCGGCCGGCGTCAGCCCGGGCAGCATCAAGTTCACGATCGAGATGTGACCCGCCGGTCGCGCAACGCAAAACCCTCCGACGTCGCCGGAGGGTTTTGTGTTTGGCCGTAACTGGCTGGCGTCAGGTGGGAATGATCGTCAGTTCGAAACGATCGGTATCGAAGCCCTGCTCACCGGGCACCGCCGCGATGGGGCGTTCCCGGACCCGGGGGCCGGTCGCGCGGCTGAGCACCGCACGGCCCGAGCCGTTGAGGATAATCTCGTCATTTCCGGCGATGATCCGGGCGCCTTCCAGCGAACCCGGCGCATAGTTGATCACAAGATCATAACCCGTCGGCGCGTTGCAATATTCACGGAAGCTGCCCAGCGACACGGCATTGCCGCTGATCGCGCCGAATCCCGTCGCCTGATGCTGCACCGTGCAATGCACGGGCACCGTCAGGCTGAGGTTGAAGCCGAACGTGGCCGCCGTGGCGGTCGTCGGCGCCGCAGCGAGTACGAAGCTCGCAACGCCGAGCGAGAATTTCTGAATCATCCGCCAAACCTTTCCGCCTGTAGGCCGAAGCTGTTGGATGATTGTTTAGGCTCGCAAATCTAACATTCAGTTAAGGCGCGCCGCCGGACGACGCGGCCGGAGCGGGTGCGTCAGCGTGCGGTCACCGCAATCGAGATTACGTCGCTGTACACGCCCGCGCGGCGATCCGATGTATTGCCGATCAGGAACTGGATCGGCAGCGCGTCGCGGCGGAGGTTGCCGTTCGTCGAACCGGATATCGTGCGCATGCCCGTCAGATTGACCGAATTTCCGCCGATCGCGAGGCTATAGGGCACATACCATTCGCTCGAACCGAGACGCAGGCGGCCCGAATTGGCCGACGTGACGCTGAGGTCGTAGGAACCCGTGCTGGCGACGCGAAGCTGGAGCGGCACCGGGGCGACGCCTGGCCGCAATTCGCCCAGGTCGACGACCGCATGCCCGTCGCTCATCGTGTAGGCGCCGGCCAGGCCGATCCGCGCCGAAGGCAGGACATCGATGCCAAGCACGATGCGCGTGCCGCCGAGCGAACGGAAATTGCCGTCCTGCGCTTCGAGCGTCACGTCCTGCGTAAAGGTGCCCGATTCTTTCACGTCGTCGGGATCGGCGACGAGCTTGAAGAGCAAGGTGCGCGAGGCATTGGCGCCGAGCGTCAGCATCCGCTGCGAGGGGCTACGCTGCGTCCGCCCGACGCGCGGCGTCACATCCTGCGTGTCGGTCAGGTTGAGCAGGGCATAGCCAATCGGCTTCCCCGTGCCCTTCGACAGGCCAAAGGGCGGCTGGCTCAGTTCGAACGTCGGGGTGAAGCGGCATTCCGCCGTACCTTCGTTGACGAAGGTGACCCCGAATGTGCCTTCGGGAATCGCGCTGTCGAACGGGTCATAGCCCTGGATCAGCCAGCTCGACGGCGTCGCGTTGGCGCGGATCAGGCAATCGGCGCCGCGGATGTTGGCACCCGGCGCCGGCGCCTGCGCGTGAAGCGGCACAGCGAGGAAAGCCGCGGCGAGGAACAGGGTATGGCGCAGCATAATGCCTCCTAATTTTTCGTACCGGGGCGAACGGTGCCAAGGTTCAATAGACCATCGGTGTCCGCGGGTACTGTGAATTCGAAACTCCGGTCGACCGTGCCATTCGGGCCATAGGTTTCCACCAGATAGCGGCGGCCCGGCAGCAGGTTGGTGATCGCGAAGCGTCCGACCGAATTGGTGAAGAACGGAATCGGCTTGGGGCTTTCGGCGTCCTTGACGTCGAGCAACGTCACGCGGCCGCCGATCAGCGACACGGGCATTTCGGGCGCGAGGATCAACGTGCCCATCACGCTGGCAAAGGCATCGGTGCCGATGCGCGCCGCATAACCGCTCTTGTAGGGCGGATGGACGCGGAACACGCCGGGACCGGTGTCGTAGCCCGTCGGCGGATCCTCGACATCATATTGCACCGACTGGGTGGCATAGGAGCCGAGGAAATTGTTGACCGCCGCGCCCAGCGCGCCGCTCTTGCTGATATAGTCATTCTCGGCGAGCGACTGTCCGGCAACGACGCTGCGCTTGCCCAGATTCTTGTGCGGCGACAATAACATGAAACTGTCGTTGATGCGCCGCCCGATACCAAAGCTGCCGTCGGCAAAGGCCAGCGACGTCCCGACACGGACGGTCGTCGCGTTGATTTGGGCGACATTGGACAGGTTGGGTCCGAAGGTCGCATGGCTGACCGACGCATCGAAGCGGTTGGCGGCATAAGTGGCATAGCCGAGCGCCTGCGCGCTGTTGTCGTCGCGGGTCACGACACCCCCGAAACCGACGCTGCTCAATTGATTCAGGCCGCTCTGGTTGTAGGAGAGCTCGCCCAGATTGTCGCGGCTCTCATAGCGCGCCTCGGCGCGGCGGCGATAATCGGGTTGGAAGACAATGCCGATGTTGAAACTGAATCCGTTGCCGCGCGAAAAACTTGACGGGAATTTGGTATAATCTACCCCCGCCCGAATCGTCCATTTGCGATCGAGACGGTAGTAAGCTGTCGTTCCCGCGCGATAACTGTCACCCACACCGTTGCGCCCCCGAAGATAGGACGCGGTCGACGTGCTGGTTAACTTGAAGTTGAGCTGCCGCGTATACTGCGCCGAAATCGTGGCCGACGTGGTGTTGACCCCGTCGAGGTTTCCCAAGGTCGCGAAGCGCGGCGACAGATAATCCGCGCGAAACGTTAAACTGTCGGACAGCCCCTCGCGATCGATGAAATGTTCGTAGCTGACGCCGCCGGCGAACCCCTGTCCTGCAGTTTTCGAATTGCTGCCGCCGGCATCGAGCAGCAGACGGCTACCGTTGCGCAGGACGAACTGGGTCTGTCCGGTCAGCGTCTGGACATCCTTGCTGGCCTGGAAACCGACACCGATCGCGGGATGATTGAAAAATGCCTTGCGAAAGAAACCGGTGAAGGCGATCGGGCCGCGATAATCGGGCGCCCCGCCGAAGGTGCGGCTGGTCGGGCCGAAAAAGGCGCCATATTCGAAATCGCCCGGATCGAGGTCGATCGGGTCGAGATATTGCTGATAGGAGAGGTTCTGGACCGCGCCGCTGTTGTCGGTGACCTGAATATCGACATCGTTGCTGCCCGCAATCAGCGGCAGCGAGCTGAAGTCGTAGCGCCCCGGCTGAAGCCGAACTTCGCGATAGAGCGACCCGTTGCGCAAAAATCGGACGGTCGATTCGCGTTGCAGCACGAGCTGACGATTGGCCTGAAGGATCGCCGAGCGAAAGCTGTTGAAACGCCGCCGCTGGCGCAGCACGCCGACGCCGCCCATTTCGACAAAGGCTTGCTGGCCACGGATTTCGGGGTCGAGGTCGCCGAGGAACCAGCGCCGAAAATCCTCCGGCTCGTCATAGACGAGACGCGCGTAGTTGCGCGTGAATTTATATGAATCGCCGGCCAGCCCGAATTGCTGCCCCAACTGCGCGTCGCCCTCGAACACGAATTTGCCGAGCCGCACCGCACCGTCGAAGTTTATCGTCGGCGGGTCGGCCTGATTGCCCTCCCAGATATAGCTCTGGACGGCGCTGAGGTTCAGAAAGGCGGAGAAATCGGCGGGCTGCAGCGTCACGTCGTTGGTGTCTTGGCGCGGCGGCGCAAAAATATCTTTGATCGCCCGCTGTTCGGCGGACACCTCGACGACGACGACCGCCAGGGTACTGGGATCGTAGGTCAGCTGAACGCCCGTCTTTTCCAGATCGTCGGGACCGAAATTGGGCAGCGACGCCAGACGCGACGCCAGCCCGGCATGTGCTTCCTCGTTCAGCACCGGCTGCATCAGCCGCACGAAGGTCGCCGAATCGAGCAGGAAACGGTCGTCCGCGGTGAGCCGCATCGGAATATCGCCGAGGCTGCTGCTCTGGAAGGTCAGCGGCACCGTCATTTCGATGTCGCGGTCGTACGGGTTGATGTCCGGGCGGCCATGCGCGCCGATCGGAAGCTGCGGCATGACGGGCGTCGGCGTCGGGATCGGCGGGATCTGCGTCCCCGGTAACGGAATGACTGTCGGCGCGCCCGGGTTTTGCGCCGACGGCGACGGCCGCGGGTTTTGCGGCAGCGGAATCGATACCTGCGCCGCCGCCGTGCTCGCGCACAGCGCCGACAGCGCCACACTACTCAGAGCGAAGCCGATCCTCACTGTTTGAACGACAGCTTGATCGGTCCGGGGCCAAAACCGGGAACGGGCACGCGGAAAACGCGTTCGCCCTGCGCGGGCACATAGCCGGTGCCGACCGCCCGATTGAGCTCTTCAGGCGAGACATCGACGCGTAACCATTTGCCGTCGGTGCCCGTGCCTTCGAGCTGCCAGCCGAAATTCGCCATCAGCGCGTGGCGGCGGCCGGCGTTGCGCAAGGTGATCTCCACCCCATCCTGCATCGGCGGCAATTCGCTCGATCCCGGCAGCGCGGGCGGCTGATAATTAGCCTGCTTGACGGTCGTTGCCTTCACGTCGGGCTTGGCGCCGGGAGGTGCCACCACGACCAGCGCGCGCATATTGTAAAGAACCTGAACCTGCGCCCCAACCGAATCGGCAGCGCCGGGTTCGAAGGCGACGGGTAACTGTTCGACCGAGACATAATATGCCTGCGAAGTCGCCAGTTCGGCGCCGCCCACCCATTGCAGGCGGACGACCTGCCGTCCGCTGGCGGGCAGAATGCCCTGCGGCGGAAAAATCAGGAAATCCTGGTCGGCGGGGGTTTCGGAAATATTGCCGTCCTTGTCGATTTCCATCCGGAAAACGCGGGTCTGGAACGCCAGATTGCCGGGATTGATATTCTGGACCTCGATCCGCGCCACCGCACCCGTGCCGCGCGATTCCATTTCGACGACCATCGGCGAGACGCGCATCGCCAGCGCGGGGGTGACCACTAGCACGAGAGCGGCGAGCGCAGCCAAAAGCGCGCGCGCATGGCGCTTCACCGTCGCCAAAGCTGTCATATTCCCATCCCCCTGTCCTCGCCGGACATAATTGCACTTATTGATAAAGAAAGGGGAAAGATCGCTCTTTCCCCTCTCCCCATTCGTTACCGCGCGAACTTAGAGAGCGCGCAGCGTCAGCGTCGTGGTGCCGCTGTAGGTGCCTGCGACCAGACCCTTGCTCGTCACAGCCGGAGCAACGATGTCGATGTCCATGCGCGAACGCCATGCGCCCTGCGAGATCAGGTTGTTGTTCTGCGTGGTCGAAACGTTCAGCGACTGGCCCGAACCGGTGGTCACGGCGTTGAGCGCGACGCCGGTCCAGGTTGCATTCACGCTGTACGGAATGTTCGCCTGGAACTGGTTCGTGTCATAACCGCCAGCAGCCGAGTTAACCAGACCGTTGGTGCCGTTGTTCTTGGTGATCACGACTTCGTTGTTGAAGTTGCAACCTGCGGTCAGCGTGTCGATGTTGGCTTCTGCCGGACCGACCATTTCGAACGCCGAATTGACGTTCTCGTTGTTGCCCGTGCGAACGCCGATCACGCCGAAGCTGATGTTGGTCGCGCTGGCGCCGTTGCCCGAATAGAACGAACAGTCCTTGTTCACCGTTCCGCTCAGGTTGAAAGCAACATTGACGGTCGGCGTTGCGGTTTCGCTGTCGCTCGGAGCGTCAGCCTGGGCGCGGTAGCGGGTGCCGACGCCGGCGGGCAGGACGTAGTCGTCATAGAGACCGGCAACAAAATTGCTCGGGTTGGTGTCAGTTCCGCTGATCGTAACCGGACCGATGAAGGGAACGTTGACGGTGCCCGTACCGGCATAGTGGCGTTGATTGGTCGGGTTGGTCTGAGCGGCAGCCGGCGTGGCGACGGCGATGAGCGCGATGGCGGCGACGGTGCCGCTAAGGATCTTCTTCATAATCTTCTTCCCTCTATTATAACGCCCTGCCCAAAAGCCGGGCGACGGCGTGATTTTTGCACCGTCTGGTCGGAGAACCGGGAGGGCATCGGTGCCTACCCTTCCGGCTTAATTCCGCCCGCGACCTGGCCGCAGGCGAATTTCTAGATCGGAGAAACGGTGATCGTGATCGTTTCCGAATAGTCGCCAGCCAGCAGCCCGGCCTCGCCCGAAGGCTGGCCAAGCTCGACCGCCAGGACCATTCCGTCCGTCGCGATGCCGCCGTTGCTGGAGATGACGCCGCCGGCCAAAAGCTGGCGGCTGTTGAAGGATTGGCTCACCGTCTGCCGCGACGGGTATCGCACGGGCATTTCGACGGCGAGATTATAAGGCAGGACGCCGCTGTACGGGCCTTGGCCGTTCGGCATCGTCGTGTGGGTCAGGCCGCCGCGGGCGCCCTTGATCGTCATCGTGAAAGGGACGTTGCAATCGAGCGCGACGCGCGTTTCGATGCCCAGGCCGCGGCGTTCCAGATTGCCGAAATCCATATTGGCGATGCTGCCCATCGCGCAATGCTGGCGGATCGCCCCACTGACCGCGATGTCGAGCGATTTGACGTTCCGGATTTCTTCTGCGTTCGCGGGCACAGCAAAAGCCGCCGCGGCAAGCGCAAAAAGCATGAACCTCATGACTCGAACCCCCAAAAATCCCAACGGTTCGGGCTCCGCTTTGCAGATAGCCCTCGGCACCCCCCGGTGCCCGACAAGCCGCGACCCGACTCATCAACCCGTCTGTTAATAAAAACTTAGTACATAAATTAAGACAGCTTCGCACCCCCAAATTGGCTCGGGCCAAAATTGGGTGTCGGTGATGTCGTTCAAGTTTAACGGAAATTGGCGCTTTCCTGCGCTTGCCGAGGGTTAATTCGGCGCGCGTCAAGCGGCCAGCCTGGCTATCGGCGTTCAGAATCGGGACAACCGATGTTAATATCTTAACAGAAAAATAGGCTATAAGTTTAATTGGAGCTGTCGAAATCGGCAAAAATCCGCGGCGGATTGCCGATTCACCCGCCGCAAGCAGCGCACAGTTCGCCCCAAGGATGGCGAACGGACCTTGTTGCCGGGCATCCGGCGGAGCATGTGCCCGCGATGCGGCGCTCCCCATTAACCACTCGACAACCGATCGCGCGCATAGCTGACCCATGCCCATTCATGCGATGATCGAAAAGCAGGCCGACGGAAGCACGCGCGGGGCGCCGCGCATGCATATGCGATTTGAAGCGGCGGGCTCGCTCGAAGGCAGCGAGGGCACGACGGTCGCGATCCACAATCTGTCGGCGACCGGCATGCTGATCGAAACCGCATCCGATCTGGCCATCGGTCAGCGGCTGACGGTCGCCTTGCCCGAGGCGCCCGATTGCGCCGCCACCATCGTGTGGCGCAGCGAGGCGCTCGCGGGTTGCCGTTTCGATCGGCCGCTGTCGCGCGCGGCGCTCAGCGCGGCGCAGCTGCGCAATCCGCTTCCGGGCGACGTCGATCCGGCGCGCATCCCCGATGGCGACGAAATGCTGGCCCAGCGCCTGCTCCGGCTCCGGAAGGAACGCGGCCTCAGCCGCGCGGCGCTTTCGGATCTCACGGGGTTCAGCCGGCCGAGCATTTGGGCGTGGGAAAGCGGCAAGACCGTGCCGCGGCGCAGCAACCTGCCCGCGCTGGCCGAGGCTTTCGGCATTTCGGAGCAAGAACTGCTCGCCGGCGCGCCTTCGGCCGCGCATGGCGATCCCGCGGCAAGCGCGCAGCAAATGCATGCGCTGGTCCGTGCGAGCCGCGAAGAGATCGCCGCGCTCGCCGGCGTCGAGCCCGCCAAGGTCAAGATCACGATCGAATATTGACGGGGCCGCCCGCCCTATCGTGCGGGCAACAACAGACTCGCGTCGCCATAGCTATAGAAGCGGTACGCATGCCCAATCGCATGCGCATAGGCCGCCTGCATCGTCTCCAGTCCCATCAATGCGCTCACCAGCATGAACAGGGTCGAGCGCGGCAGGTGGAAATTCGTCATCAGCCCGTCGATCGCCTTGAAGCGATAGCCGGGGGTGATGAAGATCGCGGTGTCGCCCGCGAAGGGCGCGATCATGCCGTCATCCTCTGCCGCGCTTTCGAGCAGGCGCAGGCTGGTGGTGCCGACCGCGATGACGCGGCCGCCCGCCGCGCGCACCGCGTTGAGCCGCGCCGCGGTATCGGCGTCGATCCGCCCCCATTCGGCGTGCATGACATGGTCTTCGGTATCGTCGGCCTTCACTGGCAGGAAAGTGCCCGCACCGACGTGCAGCGTCAGCGTTTCGCTCGCAATCCCCGCCGCCGCGAGCGCATCGAGCAGCTTCGTTGTGAAGTGCAGCGCCGCGGTCGGGGCCGCGACCGCGCCATCCTCGCGCGCGAACATTGTCTGGTAATCAGCGCGGTCGGCGTCGTCGGTGGGGCGCTTGCCCGCGATATAGGGCGGGAGCGGCATCGTGCCCGCGCGCTCGAGCAGGACTTCGACCGGCTCGTCGCCGGCGAAGGCGAGGATGAAGCTGCCGTCGGCGAGCCGCTCCTCGGCGAGCGCCGCGACCCCCGCGCCGAAATCGACGCTCTCGCCGACACGCAGTCGCTTGGCGTTGCGGATGAACGCCTGCCAGCGGCGCAGGTCGATGCGTTTGTGGAGCGTCGCGCCGATCTTCGCGTCGCCGCGACGTCCTTCGAGCTGTGCGGGAATGACGCGGGTGTCGTTGAAGACGAGGCAGTCGCCCGGACGCAGCCATGCGGGCAGGTCCGCGACCCCCGCGTCGACGATCTCACCGCCATCGACGACGAGCATCCGCGCTGCATCGCGCGGCCGCGCCGGGCGGAGCGCGATGCGTTCATTGGGTAAATCGAAATCGAAGGCGTCGACGCGCATGATCTTGACGCGCGTGCCCGCGCTTACTGCTTGATCGGAGCGTTAAGCTCGTCGACCGTCACGGCGGGCGCGGCGACCGGCGCGGGCACGGCTTCGGTCAGCATCGAGGCGGGCGGGATCGGCTTGTTGTCGGCGGCGACCGACACCTGCACCATGCGCGACATCACTTCGGGCGGCTCGCCCTTATGGATCGCGTCGACATATTGCATGCCCGAGATGACGCGGCCGAACGCGGTGTAGCGGCGGTCAAGGCTGAAGCGCGGCTGGAGCATGATGAAGAACTGGCTGTTCGCGCTGTCCTCGCTCTCGGCGCGCGCCATCGAAAGCGTGCCGCGCAGATGCGGGGTCGGGTTGAATTCGGCCTTGAGGTCGGGAAGCTGCGAGCCGCCCTGCCCGGACGCGGTCGGATCGCCCGTCTGCGCCATAAAGCCGTCGATCACGCGGTGGAACTTGATCCCGTCGTAAAAGCCCGCGCGCGCGAGCTGCTTCAGCCGCTCGACATGGTTCGGCGCGACATTCGGATAGAGCTGGACCACGATCCGGCCGCCCGTCGAAAGGTCGATGTTGAGCATATATTCGGGGACGTTGATATATTGGTCGGGCGTCATCGCGGGCACCGCGGGCGCTTCCACCGCAGGGGTTCCCTCGGCCGCCGCGGGCGCGGGCGCAGTCGGGGTTTCGACCGGCGCGGGCGGCGGCGTTTCGACGGGCGGCGCCGGCTGGCTTTGCTCGGGGTTCGGCCCCGGTGCGGGCGGCGCATCCTGCGCGACGGCCGAAGCCGCGAGACCGAACGCCATCGCCGTAAGAACCAAGGGGCGGAAGGATGATTTCATGCTGGATCGGCCTTTGGATAATAAACTGGATTTGCGCCCCGATGGCGCGCCCTAGCCGGAAAAAGCTGAACGCTCAATGATCGGTATCAGCGCTCGCCCTGGAGGAGCCCCCGCTCGGCGATGCGCGCGACGACGGCGTCGCGCACCGACGGCGTCACGAATTTCCGGATATCGCCGCCGAAGATCGCGATTTCCTTGACCAGCCGCGACGCGATCGGTTGCAGCCCGACGTCGGCCATCAGGAACACCGTCTCGATCCGGTCGTTGAGCTGCTGGTTCATCCCCGCCATCTGATATTCATATTCAAAGTCGGCGACCGCGCGCAGCCCGCGGACGATCATGGTCGCCCCCTCGCGCTCGGCGAAATCCATCAGCAGCGCATTGAAACCGACGACGCGGATATCGCCCTCGATCGACGCGACCTCGGCCTTCACCATGTCGATGCGCTCGTCGTCATCGAACATCGGCGACTTGGTGATATTGGTCGTGACCCCGATGACCAGCCGGTCGACCAGCTTCGCGCCGCGGCGGATGATGTCCATATGCCCGAGCGTGATCGGGTCGAAGGTTCCGGGATAAACCCCAATGCGCATCAACGGTCCCTTTCCACCACATAACGGGCGATCGCGCGCAGCAGCGCCGCCTCTTCGCCAAAACTCGCGAGATGTCCGATCGCCTGGTCGACGAGCGCGGTCGCCTGTTCGCGCGCGCGTTCGAGCCCCATCAAGGTGACGAAGGTCGCCTTGCCCGCGGCGTCGTCCTTGTGCAGCGCCTTGCCCGCAAGCGCCTCGTCGCCCTCGACGTCCATGATGTCGTCGGCGATCTGGAACGCGAGCCCGATGTCGCGCGAATAGGCGCGCAGCGGCGCGCGCCCCTCGGGCGGGATGCGCGCGAGGATCGCGCCGGCCTCGACCGAAAAGGCGATCAGCGCCCCGGTCTTGAGCTGTTGGAGCCGCGTCACCGTCGGCAGGTCGAAATTCGACGTCTCGGCGGCGAGATCCATCATCTGGCCGCCCGCCATCCCCGCCGGGCCCGCGGCGCGCGCGAGTTCGCAGCAGAGCTCGCCGCGCACGAAGGGATCGGCGCTCGTCACCGGGTCGCACAGCCATTCGAACGCGAGCGCGTGGAGCGAATCGCCCGCGAGCACCGCGGTCGCCTCGTCGAACGCCTTGTGTACCGTCGGTTTGCCGCGGCGCATGTCGTCATCGTCCATGCACGGCAGGTCGTCGTGGATCAGCGAATAGACGTGCATCGCCTCGACCGCCGCCCCGACGCGCAGGGTCAGCATGCGGTCGACGTGGAACAGGTCGCCCGCGGCGCGAACGAGCAGCGGACGCAGCCGCTTGCCGCCGGCCACCGCCGCATGGCGCATCGCTTCGTAGAGCGGCCCGCGCGGGTCGGACGGAACGGCGAGCAATTGATCGAACAGCGTGTCGATCCCGGCCGCAACCTCATTCTGGGTGGCAAGCAGCAATTGCCTCTCGCGCGAAACTTCGCTGTCGACGAGCGTCACCGTGGATCAGCTTTCGCCGAAGGGGGTCGTTCCCGCCGGTCGGCCGTCGGCACCCAGGCTGACCTGTTCGATGCGCGCCTGCGCCGCGGCGAGCCGCGCCTCGCAATGGCCGCGCAGCGCATGGCCGCGCTCATAGAGCGTCACCGATTCCTCGAGGCTGACATCGCCACTCTCGAGCCTTCGCACGATCGTTTCGAGCTCGCCCATCGCGGCTTCGAACGACAGCGAGGCGATATCGGCGGCGCCAAAGCCTTCTCGAGCGGGTTCGGGGGTATCCGTCATCGCCCTGCTTTGGCCCCTTCGCCCCCGTCCGGTCAAGCTTGACGTGGTGATTTTGCCCTATAGCGTCGCGCCATGTTCATCGGCCATTTCGCCCCGGCGCTGATCGTCGCGGCCCGTCCAAAGGCGGCGGGGCTCGGGACATTGTTCGTCGCGGCGCAGCTGATCGATATCGGTTTTGCCGCATTGCTGGTCCCGGGGATCGAGGCGATGCGGATCGTCCCCGGCATCGCCGCGATGAACCCGATGGACCTGTACCACATGCCCTATACGCACAGCCTGCTCGGGACGCTGATCTGGGCGAAGATCTTCGGCGTGCTCGTCTGGTTCGCGACCAAACGCAAAGAGGCGGCGATCGGCGCCGCGCTGGTCGTGGTGTCGCACTGGTTCATCGACCTTCTCGTCCATATTCCCGATCTGACGCTCTATGGCATGCCGCCCAAATTGGGGCTCGGGCTCTGGAATCATCCGCTGATCGCGATGCCGCTCGAGATATTGCTGATCGGCGGTGCCTTTCTTTATTATCAGCGCCGCACCGAAGCGCCGGGCGGCAACCGCCGGCTCTGGATACTCGCCGGGCTGCTCGCCTTTGCGCAGGCGATCGACTGGTTCGGCCCGAAAGAGCCCGCCTATTCGCTCTCCATCCCCGCGACGATGCTCTTCGCTTATGCGCTGCTCGCCGGGACCGCGGCGTGGGCGGGCGCCAACCGGCGGTTCGCGGTGCCCGTCCGCACCTGACCCCTTCGCGCCGCGCAATCACGCTTCTGTTTTTTGCAATTGCCCGCGCCGCGCGAGCCGGTCATGCTGCACTGCACAAGAAGAGAGGGGCTCAAAGGCAAGTTTTGTTCATCAGACAAGGACTTGCATCATGAAAAAATTCATTCTCCCCGCCCTCGGCCTGCTCGCGCTGGCGCCGTCCGTCGCCTTCGCGAAGGATGCGCCGACCAACCGCTTCGAGCATGAAGGCAGCACCTACAGCTATAGCGTCACGCAGGTCGGCGACACGCGCGTGATCAGCGGCGTCGAGGAACGCACCGGCAAGCCGTTCACGCTCCGCGTCGGCCAGCACCGCGTGCGCGGCACCGTCGGTTCGCAGCAGGTCAGCTTCGCGCTGCGCGACGTCGCGCCGCTGGTGAAGCCGTCGGCTACCCTCGCCTCGCGTTGATCCGTCTCTCCGACCGCAGACTCCATGGTGCAAAATGCATCATGGGGTCTGTTCGTTTTGCGCCTGTGCGGCTAAAGGCGCGCCATGACTCAGCAAGCGCCCGCCATCACCCCCGAAATCGTCGCCGAGCACGGGCTTTCGCCCGAGGAATATGATCGCGTCCTGCACGCGCTCGGGCGCGAGCCGAACCTTGTCGAACTCGGCATCTTCTCGGTCATGTGGTCCGAGCATTGCAGCTATAAAAGCTCGCGCCTCCACCTCAAGAAACTGCCGACCGAGGCGCCGTGGGTGATCTGCGGCCCCGGCGAGAATGCCGGCGTCATCGACATCGGCACCGGCGAAGGCGGCAAGAAGCTCGCCGCGATCTTCAAGATGGAGAGCCACAACCACCCGTCGTATATCGAACCCTATCAGGGCGCGGCGACCGGGGTCGGCGGCATCCTGCGCGACGTGTTCACGATGGGCGCGCGTCCGGTCGCGAACCTCAACGCGCTGCGTTTCGGCCGCCCCGACCATCCGAAGATGAAGCATCTCATCTCGGGTGTCGTCCACGGCATCGGCGGTTACGGCAATTGCGTCGGCGTCCCCACCGTCGGCGGCGAAGTCAATTTCCACAAGGCCTATGACGGCAACATCCTGGTCAATGCGATGACCGTCGGCGTCGCCGAACAGGACAAGATCTTCTATTCGGCCGCATCAGGCGTCGGCAATCCGATCGTCTATGTCGGGTCGAAGACCGGCCGCGACGGCATCCACGGCGCGACGATGGCGTCGGCCGACTTCGGCGAGGATGCCGAGGAAAAGCGCCCGACGGTACAGGTCGGCGACCCCTTCACCGAAAAGCTGCTGATCGAGGCCTGCCTCGAACTGATGGCGTCGGACGCGATCGTCGCGATCCAGGACATGGGCGCCGCGGGCCTCACCAGCTCGTCGGTCGAAATGGCGTCGAAGGGCGGCGTCGGCCTCCACCTCAAGATGGACGACGTGCCGCAGCGCGAAACCGGCATGACGGCTTATGAAATGATGCTGTCCGAATCGCAGGAACGCATGCTGATGGTGCTGAAGCCCGGTCGCGAAGATTTCGCGGCCGCGATCTTCCACAAATGGGAACTCGACTTCGCGGTCATCGGCACCGTCACCGACACCGGCCGCATGGTGCTCGAGCATAAAGGCGAGATCGTCTGCGACATCCCGCTCGCGCCGCTCGCCGACGACGCCCCGCTCTATGATCGCCCGCATGTCCCGACCCCGAAGCAGGCTGACCTCACCAACGTCCCCGAGACGAAGGATGTCGCCGCGGACCTCAAGGCGTTGATGGGCACCCCCGACATCGCCAGCCGCCGCTGGATCTGGGAACAATATGACAGCCAGGTCGGCGGCGACACGGTGCAGATCGGCGGCGACGCCGCGCTCGTCCGCATCCACGGCACCAACCGCGCGCTCGCGATGTCGACCGACTGTACCCCGCGCTATTGCTATGCCGACCCCGTCGAGGGCGGCAAGCAGGCGGTCGCCGAAACCTGGCGCAACATCAGCGCGGTCGGCGCGACCCCGCTCGCGATCACCAACTGCCTGAACTTCGCCAACCCGCAGCGCCCCGAAATCATGGGCCAGATCGTCGGCTGTCTCGACGGCATGGCACAGGCGTGTATCGCGCTCGACTATCCGATCGTGTCGGGCAACGTCAGCCTCTATAATGAGAGCAAGGCGACCGGCGGCGGCAGCGCGATCCTGCCGACACCCGCGATCGGCGGCGTCGGCGTGATCGAGGATCTCGGGAAAGCGGTCGGCATCGGCTTCAAGCGCACCGGCGACATCGTGCTCGCGGTCGGCGAACGCGCCGGCCACCTCGGCCAGTCGGTGTGGCTCCGCGAAATCCTCGGCCGCGAGGAAGGCCCGCCGCCGCCCGTCGACCTTCGCGCCGAAAAGCGCACCGGCGACTTCATCCGCGGCGCGATCAACGCCGGCTGGATCACCGCCTGTCACGACGTATCGGACGGCGGCATGGCGGTGACGCTCGCCGAAATGGCGCTGAAGTCGAACATCGGGGTGCTCGTGAGCGAAGAACAGCCGTTCGGCGTCGCCGAAAGCTTCTTCGGCGAGGATCAGGGGCTTTACCTCGTGACGGTGTGCGACACCTGCCTCGCCGACTTCCTCGACGCCGCGGGCCGCGCCGACGTGCCGGTCGATCCGGTCGGCCGCACGATCAAGGATCGCATCGTCTTCGAACTCGAAGGCAGCGACCATCAGGTCACGCTCGCCGAACTGCGCGAAGCGCATGAAGGCTTCTTCCCCAACCTGATGGGGGCCGACGCGGCGCTCGCATAATAGCTGAAAGTGAGGGGCCAATGAGCATCTATGTCGGCATCGGGGGCTGGACCTTCGAACCGTGGCGCGGCCCCTTCTACCCCGCCGGCCTCGCGCAAAAGCGCGAGCTCGAATATGCCGGCCAGCATCTGACCGGCATCGAGATCAACGGCACCTATTATGGCAGCCAGAAGCCCGAAACCTTCGCCAATTGGGCGGAGTCGGTGCCCGACGGGTTCCAGTTCAGCGTCAAGGCGTCACGCTTCACGACCAACCGCAAGGTGCTGGCGGAAGGCGCGGCATCGATCGAGAAATTTCTGACGCAGGGGCTGACGCGGCTCGGCGACCGGCTCGGCCCGATCCACTGGCAGTTCATGGCGACGAAAAAATTCGACCGCGACGATTTCGCGGGCTTCCTCGATCTGCTTCCCGATACGCAGGACGGCCTGAAGCTGCGCCACGCGATCGAGGTGCGCGACGAAAGCTTCCGCGATCAAGCCTTTATCGACATGGTGCGCGAACGGAACATGGCGGTCGTCTTCGCCGACAGCGACGAGTTTCCCTGCATCGACGAACAGACCGCCGACTTCACCTATGCGCGGCTCCAGCGCAGTCAGGACGATGTCGAAACCGGCTATGATGCGAAGGCGCTCGACCATTGGGCGAAGCGCGCCAAGGATTGGGCGGTCGGCGACCGCGACGTCTATATCTTCTTCATATCCGGCGCGAAGGTTCGCAACCCCGCCGCTGCGCAAGCGCTGATCGCGAAGCTCGACTGACCAACATCACCGGCCGCCGGGCAGATTATGTTTCCCCCACTCGCATAGCGGCGTCAGCGCTTCGTTGAGCGATGCGCCCAAGGGGGTCACCGAATAATCGACACGCGGCGGAACCTGATGGAACATCTCGCGGTGGACCAGGCCATCGGCTTCCATTTCCCGCAATTGCTGGATCAGCATCTTTTCGCTGATTCCGTCGATACGCCGCTTGAGCGCGCCGAAGCGCACCGGGGTGCCGTGAAGCTCCCAAAGAATCAGCGCCTTCCACTTCCCACCGATAATCGCGAACACCGGCCCGAGACCGTCATTATAGGGTTGATTGCGCGTCGACATGATCACCAATTCTTACCTGAAAGTGCGTACCTGACAAAATAGTAGGTAGTTGATCAATCGAAAGTACCACGCCACCCCTTTTCGTCAACAAGACATGGCAGCCGTGCCGTGTCCCACGCGAAAGGATCGATCGATATGCCGGAAAAACTGCTCATTCTTGTCGGAAGCCCACGCCGGAACGGAAACACCGCGACGCTTGCCGACGCCGTTCGGCGCGGCGCCGAGGCGGCGGGCAGCGATGTCGCACTGCGATTTCTGGATGACCATATTTCGGGGTTTCTGCGCGATTGCCGCCAATGCCGCCGCCCCGATGGCGAATGCGCGATAAACGACCCGTATCGCGCGCTGTTCTTCGACGAGTTTTTGCCCGCGCGCGGGGTGATCTTTTGTTCGCCCATCTATTGGTACGGCGTGTCCGCCCAGATCAAGGCGTTCTTCGATCGCAGCTTCTGCTATTATGCGGCCTCCTATCCGGGCTCGCAGGACGCGCTTGCGGCGATGGCCGGCAAACGGCTCGGCTTGGTGCTCGCGTCCGAGGAAACATATCCCGGCGTCGCGCTCGGCATTATCCACCAGATTCAGGAATTTTCCCGCTACACCAATTCGGACTTCGTCAACGTAGTGCGCGGGGCCGGCAACAGCCGCGGCGAAGTGCGAAACGATCCGGCGAACCCGGTCGGCGACGCCGAACGCCTGGGCCGCGAGATATTTTCGCGCTCCTATTCCGACTACAGGCTGGAGACGCCGCGCAGCCCGCGCGTCTGGCCGGAAAGCGTAGGCTGAGCACCGGGTTCCCCGGCTTTCGCCGGGGACAGTTCAGGCCATCGCAGCCTTTGCCGCGAGGAAGTTGTACGGATCGATCCCACGGTTGCGGTAAGCGCGGTGCGCTTCCTGATAGAGCGTCGGCTCGCCGATCCCCAGCCGCGCACGCGCGGCTTCGAGCGGTTCGGCGAGCAGCGAGCGGATGTCCTGCTCGATGATCGCCTTCGCCGCCTTGCCGTGGCGCTGGCCCTGGCGGATCGCGCCGAACACCGGCGCGTCGCTTTTGACGCCGCGCTTCACCTCATAACCGCCGGCATAGGCGATGAAGAAATTGCCGTAGTTGCCGGTCTGGCCATAGGTGAAGCCGAGCACGCACTGTTCGCCGAGTGCGTCGCGGCCATAGCCGGTCAGGATGTGGAACAGATCGTGCGTGTCGCGCAGGCGATTGCTGTACCATTGCACCTGATCGTCGAACTTGGGACGGCCCATCTTGTCGCTTTCGGCGACGAGCCCCGCGGCCGAGAGGCCTTCGCGGCGCATGAAGGTGACATAGGCGTGGCCGACGCTGCCCTCGGGCAGTTCGTCGATCCATGCATGGTCGTCGAGCAGGTCGGGCAGATAGGGTTCGCGTTCCATCAGCTTCTGGCCGAAATCGCTTTCGACGAAAGCGCGCGCGTCGTCCATGAAGCCCTTGCGCGGCAAATTTTCAAAGATGTGGAACACCTGCTCGGTGTCTTCCTTGTCCGCGATCAGCTTGCGGAAGTGCTGGAACGCCTTGAACGGGCGGAACTTCTGCGGCTGGCGGTCGGGGTGGGAGAAGATGGTGGGGGTCATGGCTGGCCTCGTCCGAATCAGGTGATGATGCTCAGATAGCATTACTGACATAGATGTCAATAGTAGGTTAAAGCGCTGGACGGATCGTCGCCCCAACCGTTATAGGCGAATAATACAGTGGAGGGCGATATGCGCGAAGACAGACAAGTTGCAAGCGAACGCCTCGTCACCCTCGACGCGCTGCGCGGCTTCGCCGTGATGGGCATTTTGGCGATGAACATCGCCGCCTTTGCGATGCCCGAAATGGCCTATGTTTCGCCCAAGGCCTATGGCGGCGAAACCGGGGCCGACATCGCCGCCTGGGCGCTCGGCTTCCTCCTCTTCGACGGCAAGATGCGCGGGCTGTTCTCGATCCTGTTCGGCGCGAGCATGCTCCTGATCGTCGACCGCGCGGCGGCGTCGGGACAGGATCCGGGCTCGGTCCATTACCGCCGGATGGCGTGGCTCGCGGTCTTCGGTCTCTGCCATTATTTCTTCCTCTGGTGGGGCGACATCCTGTTCCTTTATGCCGCCGTCGGCTGCGTCGCCTTCCGCTTCCGCGCGTGGGAACCGCGCCGGCTGATCAAATGGGCGCTGGGCATCTTCACCCTCGGTGTCGTCCTGACGTCGCTCTTCTTCGGCGCGCAGCTTGCGGTCGGAAATGCCGCCGACAACCCCGCGTCGTCGATGGCCGAGGCGGGGCGCGAGGTTCGCGCCGAATATGCCAAGATCGACGGCGAGGTGACCGAGGAACTCACGCTCTATCGTGGCCCCTATCTTCCGATCCTCAACTCACGGCTCGATACCGCGATCAATCCGTTCGTCGGCGTGCTGATGACGATATGGGAGACGCTGCCGCTGATGATGCTCGGCATGGCGCTGTTCCGCAACGGCTTCCTGACGGGGGCATGGGCGGCGGCCGACTACCGGCGGATCGCGCTGCGCTGGCTGCCTCCCGGCGTGCTGCTGACATTGCTCGTCGGCTGGCTCCAGTGGCGCGCGGGCTTCGACTATCTCGTCGCGGTCAATGCCTTCATGGCGTGGGCGGGGCCGGGACGACTGATGATGACCATCGCCTATGCCGCGCTGCTCGTGCTGCTGATCCGGCGCGCTGCTGCCAGCGCCTGGATAACCCGCGTCGCGGCAGCGGGCCGCGCGGCCTTTTCCAACTATCTCGGCACCAGCATCGTGATGACGACGATCTTCTATGGCTATGGGATCGGCCTGTTCGGCGACGTCGGCCGCTGGACGCTCTATCTCTTCTGCGCCGGCATGTGGGCGGTCATGCTACTCTGGTCGAAGCCGTGGCTCGACCGCTATCGCTATGGCCCGCTCGAATGGCTGTGGCGCAGCCTCGCGCGCGGGTCGCTGCAACCGATGCGTCAGTAGCCGACCGCGCGGCCAAAACCCGTCGGACGGCGCTGGACGAGTGGGTTCGCTTCGCGTTCGAGCGCGCCGAGCGTCTCCTCGAACAGCCGGCGCAGTTCGACGACGCGCGGCAGATATTCTTCGGGGCTGGTCTGGCTTTCGACGCAATGGCGCGCGAAGACTTCGATATCCTCGGCGAGCGCGCCGAGTTTCTCGCCGCCGAACTGCCGCGCTTCGCTTTTCAGCGTGTGCGCGGGCATGACGAGGCCGCGGGCATCGCGCGCGCGCATTGCCTCTTCGATCGCGGCAACCGATTTGGTGCCGTCTTCGCGAAAATAGCCGAGAATCCGTACGAACGCGGCGCCCAACTGGGTGCGCGTCGCGCGAAACTCATCCCAATCGACCAGGATTTCGTCCAATGCTTTAGTCCCTTGGTGTTCAAATTCGGCCGTGGTCCCAACCGGTCCATGCCGAGGTTGGGTAAAAAAGACGTTACGGTGTCAGGGGTGCTGCGAAGAAAGTCGCCCCGTTTTGGGTCAGCGGCGGACGCGCCAACGTCCTTCGTCAGCGGACGCATCGGTCTCGACCGACCAGCCATGCTCGCCCGCAAGCGCCGCAACCTCGCGCCCCGCCTGCGGATCGTCGGCGATCAGCAGCACGTCGGACGCATCGCGCATCGCGCGCGCGAGCCTGAGCGCGGGCCAGGGGCAGCGCATTCCGCGGGCATCGACGACCAGCGCGCCCAATGTCTTAGGCGTCGTCATTCATCATAGGGATTGCGCGAATTGCGGAAGTTGAGGCGCACTGGAACGCCCTGGAACCCCAGTTCCTTGCGCATGCCATTGACCAGATAGCGCGTGTAGCTTCCGGGCAAGCTATCGGTCCGGGTGCCGAAAACGACGAACGTCGGCGGCCGGGTGCGCGCCTGCGTGATATAGCGGAGCTTGATCCGCTTGCCGCCGGGTGCCGGCGGCGGGTTGTTTTCGACCGCATTTTCGAACCAGCGGTTGAGTTTCGCGGTCGAGACGCGGTTGGTCCAGATCGCGCGCTGTTCGAACGCAACGCGAACCAGCGTGTCGATGCCCTTGCCCGTCGCGCCCGAAATGCTGAGAACCGGAACGCCCTTGACCTGGCTGAGCCCGTCTTCGAGCGCGGTTCGCACGCCGTTGAACAACGACGACGGGTCTTCGGCGACATCCCATTTATTGAGCGCGACGATCAGCGCGCGGCCTTCCTGCAACACCCGGTCGGCGATGTGCAGATCCTGCGACTCAAGGCCTTTGGTGGCGTCGAGCAGCAGGACGACGACCTCGGCGAAATCGACCGCGTGGAGCGCGTCGGCGACCGAGAGCTTCTCGAGCTTTTCGACCACCTTGGCGCGCTTTCGCATGCCCGCGGTGTCGAACAGCTGGATCTCGTGGACCTCGCCGTCTTTCTCCCACTGCCAGTCGACGCGGATCGAATCGCGCGTGATCCCGGCTTCGGGCCCGGTGATCAGGCGGTCCTCGCCAATCATGCGGTTGATCAGCGTCGACTTGCCCGCATTGGGGCGGCCGACGATCGCGAGCTTCAGCGGACCGAGCGGCGCGTCTTCATCCTCTTCGTCGCCTTCGACCCGCGGGGGCACCGCTTCGAACGCGGCGGCGTCAAATGCATCGACGATCGGGCGCAGCGCGTCGAACAGATCGACGACGCCTTCGCCATGCTCGGCGCTGAGCGCGATCGGATTGTCGAAGCCGAGCGAATAGCTCTCCATCAAGCCGTTTTCGCCCTGTTTCCCCTCGGCCTTGTTGACGACGAGGATGATCGGCGTGTCCTCGCTACGCAGCCAGCGCGCGATTTCCTCGTCGAGCGGGGTCACGCCGGCGCGGCCGTCGATCATGAACAGCGCCGCATCGGCCTCGCGCACCGCCTTTTCGGTCTGCACGCGCATGCGGCCGGGCAAGGTCGCGGCGTCATAATCCTCGAAACCCGCGGTATCGACGATGCGAAAATCGAGGCCGAGCAGATGCCCGTCACCCTCGCGGCGGTCGCGCGTCACCCCGGGCTGGTCGTCGACGAGCGCAAGGCGCTTGCCGACCAGCCGGTTGAACAGCGTCGATTTGCCGACATTGGGCCGGCCGACAATGGCAATCGTCGCGAATCGCGACATGAGACTTATCCCTATTACACCGGGCCGCCCCGGCCCGGACGCTGTATCAGCGCCAGGCCGTGATCTGCCCGTCGTCCGCGAGGACGTACAAAATATTGTTCGCAACCACGGGGGCCTGCGACAGCGGCGATTTGAATTCGGTCGTACCGAGGAGCGAGCCGTCGGTCGGCGAGAATTCCGACAAGACGCCCTCGCTGTTGACCGCGATCAGACGGCCGCCGGCGAGAATCGGTCCGGTCCAGCGGATCGGGTCCTTCTTCTTCTTTTCGGTTTCGACGCGGAAGCGTGCGAGCTGTTGCAGCCAGCGCACCTTGCCGTTCGCGCGCGCGACGGCCAGCAGTTTGGCGTCGTCGGTCATCGCATAGACCCATTCGCCGACGACATAAGGCGTCGAGATGCCGGCGATCGAGATTTCCCAGCTGCGCTGGCCGGTGACGAGTTCATAGCTCGCCATACGGCCACCCTGCCCGAGCGCGAAGACGCGGCCGCGATCGACGACCGGATCGGCGTCGACGTCGGTGAGCGTCGACACCGACAGCGCCATCGAGGTGCGCGCGAGCGCGTCTTCCCACAGGTCGCGGCCGTTTTCGTAACGATAGGCCTGGACCTCGCCCGACGAGAAGCCGGCGACGATCGTCCCCTGCCCCGCCGCGGGCGAGGCGGCACCGAACACGCTGCCCGCCTCTGCCGATGCGGTGGCCTGCCACTGCACCGCACCATCGGCGGCGTTGAGCGCGAAAATCTGGTTGTCCTGGCTGATGACATAGACACCGCCAAAGGCAATCGTCGGCGCGCCGCGCAGCGGGCCCGCGGGCTTCACCTTCCAGATCACCGATCCGTCGGCGACGTTCAGCGCCGCGACGTCACCGACGCCGCTGGTCGCATAAACGACATTGCCGTCGACCCCGGCGCCGCCGCCGAACAGCGACGCCTTGAAATCCTTGCCGGTACTGCCGATCGGCACGCTCCACAATTTCGCGCCGGTGTCGGCGGCGAAGGCGGTGACCACGGCGTCGGTATCGACGACGAACAGGCGGTTGTCGGCGATCACCGGCGAGGCGGCGATCCGCTGCTTGTTGGTGCTGCCCGCGATATTGGCTTCCCACAGCTTCGTCCGCGTCGCGGCGAGCGCCGGATGGCCCATCGATTTCGATGCGTTGCCGCCCGACTGCGCCCAGGCGGCGTTGACCGCCGGTTCGGGCAGCACGACCGCGATCGACGCGGTGGCCGGATCGACCTTGACGCTGTTGTCGTTCGACAGGATCGAGACGCGGTCACCGACCGTCGGGGTCTTTGGCGGACCGTCGCCCTTCAGCACCCCACATGCCGTCAGCGGCAGCGCGAGCAGCGCCGCATAAATTCCGAAACGCGCTTTCCGCATATTAATTGGCTTCCTCAGTCTTTGCGGCTGCAGCGGCCTTTGGCGCGGCATTGCCTTTCTGGTCCCCGGCGGCGGCGGCTTGCGCCGCGCCCTTGTTTTCGGCTGCGGCGCTTTCGTCCGCCCGGTCCGCGACCGCATCGACGCCGAGCATCCCCGCCATCTGCACCGAGCGCGATTGCAGCGATTTGGCCACATTGGGCAGTTTGGCGATGCGGCCATACAGCGCGCCGGCCTGGTCGAACTGGCCCAGCTGGTAATGCGCGGTCGCCGACAGTTCGGCGGCACTCGCGAACCAGCTCGACGCCGGATCCTTCGCATCGACCATCGGCTTCATCCGCGCGATCACCACTTCGGGCTTCAGCGTGTCATATTCGAACGCCGTCTGGCGGATCAGCGCGAGATCGCGCAGCGCCTGGTCGAGCTTCGTATCGGCGGCGACTTTCGCCATCAGGGCGGCGGCGGCCTTCAGATCGCCGGTCTGCGCCTTGATGTTCGCTTGCTGCATCTGCGCGACCGCGCGATAGGCGGGATCGCCTTCGGCGGCGAGCTTCTGCAGATCGGTCGCCGCGGCGCGCGGCTGGTTGGTGCCGAGCTTTTCGAACGCCGCGATCAATTCTTCGGCCTGCTCGCCGCGCGCGGCATCCTGCTGGTGGCTCCAGAAGAGATAGCCGCCGAACGCCAGCAGGGCGGCGATGACGCCGCCGATGATCCAGCGGCCATAGCGCTGCATGATCGTATCGAGCCGGTCCTTGCGGACGGCTTCGTCGACTTCCTGCAACAGCGCGGCATCATTCGTCGGGCTCAGCGCCAATCAAACCTCCATATACTCGTCATGGCTCTGGGCACGCGTCCCGCCGGTCGCTTCCTTAGCGACAGCACGGAAAAAGGCCAAGCGTTTCACTTTGCGCGGATCGCCGAGCCTTCAACCTGCGTAGGTCTGATCCTCGGTCGGGAATGAACGGGACCTGACTTCGTCGGCATAGTCCTTGACCGCGCCTTCGACGACGCTCGCCATATTTCCATAGCGCTTCACGAACTTGGGAACGCGTTCGAACATGCCGAGCATGTCGTCGGTGACGAGCACCTGGCCATCGCACTCTGCCGAAGCGCCGATACCGATCGTCGGGCAATCGACCTTGTTCGTGATCTCGATCGCGATCGATTCGAGCACGCCTTCGATCACGATCGAAAAGGCGCCGGCCTGTGCGACGGCAATCGCGTCTTCGACGATCGAGCGCGCTTCTTCCTCGCTCTTGCCTCGTACGCCATAGCCGCCAAGGATGTTCACCGCCTGCGGGGTCAGTCCGACATGACCCATCACCGGAATGCCGCGCTGGGTTAGGAATTCGATCGTCGGGGCCAGCACCTTGCCGCCCTCGACCTTCACCGCCGCCGCGCCGGTTTCCTTGAGCAGCCGCGCGGCATTGTCGAACGCCTGCTGCGGGCTGCCTTCATAGCTGCCGAACGGCATGTCGACGATTACCGCGGCGTGATAGCTGCCGCGCACGACGGCGGCGCCGTGCAGCGCCATCATGTCCATCGTCACCCCGACGGTGTGCGGCAGGCCGTAGATCACCTGCGCGAGCGAATCGCCGACGAGCAGCATGTCGCAATGCGGGTCGAGCAGCTGCGCCATGCGGACGGTATAGGCCGTGAGCATCACGAGCGGTTCGCCGCCCTTGCGCTGGCGAATGCGCGGTACGGTGAGGCGTTTCATCGGCTGCGGCGTCGGATTGGCGCGGCTGGTCGATGTGTCGAAGGTGAGCGTTTTCGGGAGCGTGGACATGGGGCGGGGGTCTAGCCCCTCGTGGGCCCGAGCGAAAGGTCGAAGAGCAGCAATGGTAATCCTGCTTGACTCCATGTTATATATTTTTAACATAAAGTCAGACAGAACGAACATTGGAGATTCGCAGGATGGCGTTTCGCGAAAAAATCGACTGGCTGAGCTTTGCGGTGATCCTGCTCGGCTTTTCAGCCTATTTCTGGATTTTCCCTTATGGTGTCGGCGACCGCGAGGGCATGGCGGCACAGGCGGGATTGCTGATCGCGCTGGCGATCATCTTCACGATCGTCATGACGACTGCGGCGACGCTGTTTGCGGTGATGCGACCCCGGGATGCAAATGCCCCCGCCGACGAGCGCGACCGCAATATCACGCGGCACGCCAGCGGCTTCGCTTATTATGTCCTGATCGCCGGGCTTGCCGGCTGTTTCGCGCTCGCGCACATCACGCGCGACCTGGTGCTGGTGCTCAACGCCGTTCTGGCGGCCGCCGTGGTCGCCGAACTCGTCCGGCTGGGACTGCAGATCCGTTTCTATCGGACCGGCGCATGAGGATTGGCAACGCTCGGACAGCCCATCGTCGAGGCCCGCATGGCTAGGCCGCCTTTCACCAACGACATTCGCACGCTCCGCTTCCTCGCCGACGAAATGACGCAGGGCGAGCTTGGCGACCGTGTCGGCGTGACCCGGCAGACGATCGCGGCGATTGAGCAGGGCAAATATTCGCCGTCGCTCGAGGTCGCGTTCCGGATCGCGCACGTTTTCGACAAGCCGCTCGAGGTCGTATTCCAGTGGGATGACGCCCGCGATTGAGACAGCGCGGCCGCGCGGGCCCGGACCGATGCCCCTCCCCGGTCGTGTCGGGCCGGGCCTTAGGCCGCGCTGAGCGCCGCGAGCTGCTCGTCGCTGAGGCGAAGGTCGAGGCTGCCCATCAGCTCGTCCAGCTGCTCCACCGACGTCGCGCTGGCGATCGGCGCGGTCACGCCCGGTTGCGCGGCAACCCATGCGAGGGCGATCTGCGACAGGGTGGCGCCCGTTTCCGCCGCGATGCGGTCCATCGCGGCCAGCACCGCCGGCCCCTTGCCGCCCAGATAGGGTTTGACGCGCGCGCCCCGCGGACTTTTGCCAAGGTCGTCGGCACTGCGATATTTGCCCGACAAATAGCCCGAGGCGAGGCTGAAATAGGTGACGACCCCCAGCCCCTCGTCGATGCAAAGCTGTTGCAGCGCGCCTTCATATTGGTCGCGGTCGAGCAGGTTGAGTTCGGGCTGCATCGCGGTGAAGCGCGGCAGACCCCTTTCGTCCGCCACCCGCAGCGCCTCGGCCAAACGGTCGGCCGAATAGTTCGACGCCCCGATCGCGCGCACGATCCCGGCGTCGACCAGCTCGGCAAAGGCGCCGAGCACTTCGTCGAGCGGCACGTCGGGATCGTCCTTGTGCGCGAAATAGAGGTCGATGACGTCGGTGCCGAGCCGGTCGAGCGAACCTTGCACGGCCTCGCGAATGCGGTCAGGCTTCAGCCCGCCGGGCATCATCCCGACCTTGGTCGCGATCAGCACGCTGTCCCGCGCGCCCCTTTCTTTCAGCCACGCGCCCATCATGCTTTCGGATTCGCCGCCCTTGTGGCCGGGAACCCACGCCGAATAGACGTCGGCGGTGTCGATCATCCCGCCACCAAGCAGGGCGAAGCGGTCGAGAACGGCAAAACTCGCATCGCGCCCCGCGGTCATGCCAAAGACATTGCCGCCGAGGACGAAGGGCCGGATCGACAGGCCGCTCTGGCCCAAGGCTCTTTCGGTCATTGTCCGCTTTCCTTCCTTACCGTCGCCACCGCTTCGCGCGGATTGTCGCTGAACAGGCCATCGATACCGGTCTTCAGATAAGCGGCGATTTCACCCGCGAGATCACCATGTCCGGCCGGATTGACCCCGCCCTTGTCGTCCAGCGGCAGGAAATAATTTTCGCGGCGGAACGTCCACGGATGGACCTTGAGCCCCGCGGCATGCGCATCGCGCACGAGGTCGGTGGGTTTGCCGAGCCGGCCGAGCGCGCCGCGCGGGATCACCATCGCCTTGTTGGGGCCGATGCCGTCGGCATAAGCGGCGATCATTTTCAGCCCCGCGGGCGACGTCATGGCAGCATAGCTGGTGCCCGGCCGGTCGGCGGGTCCGCCCTCGCCATCCATCAGCTGGATCAGCGGCAGGTCGCTCCTGGCGCGCAGGTCCATCAGATTGCCGACCTCGAAGCTCTGGATGAACACCGGCGCGGTGCGGCCGCGATAACCGAAGCGATCGAGCACCGCGAGCAACGGTGCCTCGTGCGGCAGGCCGATCAACACGAAATAGCTCGGGTGCTTGGTTTCGGGATAGACGCCGACAGGCTTCTTCCGGTCCTTGTTGACCTCGGCGAGCAGGGTCAGAATTTCCTCGAAGGTCGGGATTTCGAACTGCCCGTCATATTCGGTGCTGCGCAGCTTCGGCAGCCTTTCGCGCGCGCGCAGCGTCTTGAGTTCGGCCAGTGTGAAATCTTCGGTGAACCAGCCGCTGACCTCCTGCCCGTCGATCGTTTTCGTCGCCTTGCGGGCAGCAAATTCGGGATGTGCGGCGACGTCGGTCGTTTCCGAAATCTCATTCTCATGCCGCGCGACAAGCACGCCGTCCTTGGTCAGCACCAGGTCGGGCTCGATATAATCGGCACCAAGGTCGATCGCGAGCTTGTAACCCGCCAGCGTATGTTCGGGGCGTTCGCCCGACGCGCCGCGATGCGCGATCACGATCGGCGGCTGGCCATCGAGCGTCGGCTGCGCGGTCACGGCATCAGCCCCGCAACCGGCGAGCAGCATGAAGGCCAGTAGCGCCGCGAGCGACCGGATCATGCCGCAAAACGCGCCTGCCAGTCATCGGCCGAAAAGCCGACGCTGATATTGCCCGCGGCCTCGACGACCGGGCGGCGGATCATCGCCGGCTGGTCGAGCATCAATGCCTTGGCGGCCGCAGCGTCGAGACCTTCCTTCTCGGCATCGGGCAGCTTGCGAAAGGTCGTCCCGGCCTTGTTGAGCAATTTTTCCCAACCGAGCGCGTCGATCCAGTCCTGCAGCCGCGCGGCGTCGAGCCCATCCTTGCGCACGTCGTGAAAGCGATAGGCAACGCCCTGCTCGTCGAGCCAGCGCCGCGCCTTCTTCACCGTGTCGCAGTTCGAAATGCCATAGAGAATCATCGTCATGGACCGAGGACTTAGCAGGCGCCGGTTGCAGTTTCGAGGCCGGGAAAGGTCGGACTCCAGAAAAGGTTGGGCTCAAGAAATTACCGACCGCTCGGCGATGCGCGTGTTCGCGCTCGCCAACTTGCCGCGAAGCGCGCGCGCAAAACCCTCGTGGAGCGCGCCCGCGATCCCGGGATTGGCCGCCAGATAGGCGCGCAGCGCCGCGGCGGGAACGAACCACAACCGGGCGTTACTGCCAAGCGTCACCGTCCCGGTCGCATGCGCGCCATCGAGCACCGTCGCTTCGCCGATCAGCGCGCCGTCCGAGAGCCTCCCGATCTCGGCGCCGTCGCGCAGGATCGCAACTTGTCCCTCGGCCAGATAGAAGAGGCTGGGTGCCGCCTGATTCTCGCGGATCAGCACCTCGCCGCGCTTTGCCGAAATCCAGTGCCCCTGATCGATCAGATCGCGCGCGGCCGCGGTGCCCAGGCCGGAAAAATGCTGGCGCCGCAATTCCTCTTCTTCAGGCGAAAACAACACCTTCGTGCCGCGCAGCCACAGCCGCGCCAAAATGCCGATGTTGACGACGAGGATTGCGAGCACGAGCAGGCTGGAACCGACGTCGGGCCCGCGAAACAAGGTCAAGGGCAAAGCCACCAACGCCGCCGCGGCAAGGCCGATGCGGACATAGTCGATCCGCACGACAAAACTTGTCGCCAACAGGAGCAGCAGCGCCCCATAGAGGAACCATGCGGAATCGAAACTCATAGCCAATCGCTTCGCATCGAGACCCAGGCCCGGGTCACGGGTGTATAACGTTGTCGATAGCCAAAAGCCTTGGTCGCGCGAGGCTAATCGCATTTCCGCAGCGTGTAATAAACTACCAGTTTTGGTCTCTCAAGAAAAGCATAGGTGCGCAGATGTCACGATAATGCTAATTTTCGGGTTTGATCGTGCCGGAAACATTGCTTCCGCGCGGCATAGGCGCCATGTGGCGCTCGATTCGAACGCGAAAAGATTAGGCAGATGACAAAAAACTGGCAACCGCATAGCTGGCGCTCGCACGAAGCCCGCCAGCTTCCCACCTATCGCGACGCCGATGCGCTGGCCGCCGCCGAGCGCGAGCTCAGCAATTATCCGCCGCTGGTGTTTGCCGGCGAGGCGCGCGACCTGACCGCCGACCTGGCCCGCGTGGCCGAGGGCAAGGCGTTCCTGTTGCAGGGTGGCGATTGCGCCGAAAGCTTTGCCGAATTCCATCCGAACAACATCCGCGACACTTTCCGCGTGCTGCTCCAGATGGCGGTCGTGCTGACCTTCGCGTCGAAGATGCCCGTCGTAAAGCTCGGCCGGATGGCGGGCCAGTTCGCCAAGCCGCGCTCGGCCGACCTGGAAGATATCGATGGCGTGTCGCTGCCGAGCTATCGCGGCGATATCATCAACGACATCGCGTTCGAGGAAGCGGGCCGCGAGCCCGACCCGCAGCGCATGGTCAAGGCGTATAACCAGTCGGCGGCGACGCTGAACCTGCTGCGCGCCTTCGCGAACGGCGGTTATGCGAACCTGCATCAGGTCAACGCCTGGACGCACGACTTCATGGACCGCAGCCCGTGGGCGAAGAAATATCAGGAGACCGCGGCGCGGATTTCCGAAGCGCTCGCCTTCATGGAAGCATGCGGCGTGACCCCCGAAACGGTGCCGCAGATCAAGGGCACCAGCTTCTACACCAGCCACGAGGCGCTGCTGCTGCCCTATGAGCAGGCGCTGACGCGGCAGGACAGCCTGACCGGCGGCTGGTACGACACCTCGGGCCACTTCCTGTGGGTCGGCGACCGCACCCGCTTCGAGGGCTCGGCGCACATCGAATATCTGCGCGGGATCGGCAATCCGGTCGGCATGAAATGCGGCCCGAGCCTCGAGCCCGACGTGCTGCTGCGCCTGCTCGACACGCTCAACCCGAACCATGTCGCGGGCCGCATGACGCTGATCACGCGTTACGGCCACGACAAGATCGAAGCGCATCTGCCCAAGCTGGTGCGCGCGGTGAAGGAATCGGGCCATCCGGTCGTCTGGTCGTGCGACCCGATGCACGGCAATGTCATCAAGACGCCCAACGGCTACAAGACGCGCCCGTTCGAGCGCATCCTCGCCGAAGTGCGCGGCTTCTTCGCCGTGCACCGCGCCGAGGGCACGCATGGCGGCGGCATCCATATCGAGATGACCGGCCAGAATGTCACCGAATGCACCGGCGGCGCGATGGACGTGACCCAGATGGATCTCGCCGACCGCTACCACACGCATTGTGATCCGCGGCTCAACGCGGGGCAGAGCCTCGAACTCGCGTTCCTGCTCGCCGAAATGCTCAATCAGGAAATGGCCGACCGCGCCAAGCAGGCGGCCTGATCATTAGCGTCGCCCCCGCGAAAGCGGGGGGCGCTGGCAGCCTTGCGCTACGCCGATAGCGGCCCCCGCTTTCGCGGGGGGCGACGTCTATTCTTTCTATTATTTGCCCGGCCAGCGCTTGGTATCGGCGAACGCCCGGCCGATCGCGACATGCAGATCGGCGTCCTCAGCGGCGCCGCCGAGCGGGATCTTGTCGGAGAAATTGTCGGCGGCGCTGTGATAATCGCTGCCGAGGAAGGCTTCGAGCAGCTTCATGTCCGAGAAGCTGCCCCCGACCATCAGCGACGTCACGCCCTTGGCGCCGAGCGCCCAGCCGTCCTGCCGCTGGATGAAGGCGTCGGCCTCACCATCCTCGTCAAGCCTGCGGCCGAGCTTCTTCGCCGCCTCGCGCACCACGGCGTCATAGGCGGGCTTGCCGCGTCCGATCGTCGCGACCGGCGTGCCGCGCGGCGAAATCGCGATCGTGTCGATGTTGAGCGCGACGGTGATATCCGACAGCGGCACGACCGGATGATCGGCGAAATAATGCGCGCCGAGCAGGCCCTTTTCTTCGGCCGTCGTCGCCATGAAATAGATATCGCGGTCGGAACGCGTGCCCGAGCCCAGCCGCTTGGCGACCTCGATCAGCACCGCAATGCCGCTCGCATTGTCGACCGCGCCGTTGCAGATGCGATCGGCAGCGCCTTCGGGCTCGCAAATGCCGAGATGGTCCCAGTGGCCGAGGAACAGGATCGCCTTGCCGTCGGGCCTGGCGCCGGGAAGCTTGGCGATGATATTGTTGCTGGCGAAGGAACGCGCGGTCGATTTCGCCGTGATGTCGGCGGTCACGGGCAGGACCGCGCCCTTGTAATCGGGCGATTTCGCGGCTTCGCGGAGCGCGCCGCCATCCTGCCCCGCCTTTTTGAGCAGCGCATCGGCCGCCTCGAGCGACAGGAAGCCGCTGACCGGCGCGCCCGGCTTGGCGCCCGCAAGGCGCATCGACTTGGCGCCGGCGCTTTCGCGGAGCTGCGCCCACGGCACCGCGTCGGTGGCGATCACCAGCACGGCGCTCGCGCCGGCATCGGCGAGCATCTGGCGCCGTTCGCGATAGCGCGGCAGCTTGTCACCGAAGGGGACATTGTCGAACAGCATGATCGCGAGCTTGCCCTTGACGTCGGCATTGACCTTGCCCGCGCCGTCGACGCCATAGCCGACGAAGACGGCGGGAAGATCGGCGAACGAGGCCGACGCGTCGCGGCTGCTCAGGATGATGCCGTCATCCTCCAGCGCGAAGTCGCGGCCATTGACCTTGAACTTTGCGCTGCCGCCGAGCGCCTGCGTTTCGACGAAAGGCACCGGCTGGAGCCAGGGCGTTGCGCTGCCCGGAACGGCTTCGAGCCCCGCCTTCGCCCATTCGCCGACGATATAGGCGATCGTGCGATCCTCGCCCTCGGTTCCCGGGGCGCGGCCTTCGAACGCATCGCTCGCCAGCACCTTGATATGATCGGCGAGCTGGGCCTCGGTGATCGGCGCGTCGCCCTTGGCGGGCGCCGCCGAAGCGGCGGGAGCGATGGCAAGAAGGGCGATGGCCGCGACGGCGGCGTGGAAACGGGTGGTTTTCATGGCGCCGCCGCATGGCATTTCCGCCGCGCTCCGGCAAGGCGCGTTCGTCGAAAGACGAACGGCGTCAGGTGGCTCTCCCCGCGCGTTCGAGCAGCGCCCGCGCCGCCGCGACATGCATATCCTCGATCATCCGCCCGTCGTGACGCTGGGCCCCGCCCGTCGCCGCCGCGACGAGCGCCTCGGCGGCCGCGACCTCACGTTCGGACGGGGCAAAGGCGGTGTTGCACGGATCGACCTGCGCCGGGTGGATCAACGTCTTGCCATCGAAACCGAGCCGTTGTCCTTCGGCCGCCTCGGCCGCGAAGCCCTCGGCATCGTCGATCGCATTATAGACGCCGTCGAAACCCCAGACGCCGCCCGCGCGCGCAGCGAGGACGATCGCCTGGATCGCATGGCTCATCGCCCCGCGATCCATCCCGTCGGGCAGTTTGAGCTCGTGCGCGAGGTCGTTGAGCCCGGCGATCAAGCCGCTGACTGCCGGATCGGCGGCGATGTCGCGCGCGGCATAGATCGCCGCCGGCGTCTCGATCATCGCGAAGACCGGCAGACCGAGGCCGCGCAGCGGGTCGAGATCAGACGGAGCATCGACTTTCGGCAGCACCAGCGCGTCGAGCTTCAGCCCGGCAATCGCGGCGATGTCGGCCGCCTGTTCGGCCGCTCCCGTCGCATTCACGCGCACCGCCACGCGCTTGCCCGGAAAGCCTGCCGCGACCGCCGCGCGCATCGCGGCGCGCGCTTCGTGCTTGCGGTCGGCGGGCACCGCATCCTCGAGGTCGATGATCAGCATGTCGGCGGCGAGCCCGCCCGCCTTTTCGAGCGCGCGCGCGTTCGATCCGGGGACATAGAGCAGGGAGCGCGGCGGATAGTCACTTGGCGTCATATGCTTTTCTGTGGCGCAGCCGGACCATTGCCGCAATAAGGAAGGCGGTTGAAGACGGAAATTGCTGAGGGGGTATTCGATGTATTTCGCACTTGCACTGGTAGTTCTGGCACTGGTGTTCCTGATCTGGGCGCTGACCCCGGTCCGGCAGGGCTTTGCCTATACGATCGAACGCTTCGGCCGCTACACGCACACCGCGCAGCCGGGACTGAACTTCATCATGCCGATCTTCGACCGCGTCGGTCGCAAGGTGAACATGATGGAGCAGGTGCTCGACATTCCCGGCCAGGAAATCATCACCAAGGACAATGCGATGGTCGCGGTCGACGGCGTCGTCTTTTTCCAGGTGCTCGATGCGGCGCGGGCCGCTTATGAGGTCAGCGACCTGTATCTGGCGATCATGAACCTGACGACCACGAACCTGCGTACCGTGATGGGGTCGATGGACCTCGACGAAACGCTGTCGAAGCGTGACCATATCAATGCGCGACTGCTGGTCGTGGTCGACGAGGCGACGTCGCCGTGGGGGGTCAAGATCACCCGCGTCGAGATCAAGGACATCCGCCCGCCCGCCGACATTTCGAACGCGATGGCGCGGCAGATGAAGGCGGAGCGCGAAAAGCGCGCCAACATCCTCGAAGCCGAAGGCATGCGGGCGTCGGAAATCCTGCGCGCCGAGGGCGAGAAGCAGGGTCAGATCCTGCAGGCCGAGGGCCGCCGCGAAGCCGCGTTCCGCGACGCGGAGGCGCGCGAACGCGAGGCCGAGGCCGAAGCCAAGGCGACGCAGATGGTGTCCGACGCGATCGCGGGCGGCAACGCGCAGGCGATCAATTATTTCATCGCGCAGAAATATGTCGAGGCGGTGAGCCAGTTCGCAACGAGCCCGAACGCGAAGACGATCCTGTTCCCGGTCGAGGCGACGCAGCTGATCGGCACATTGGGCGGGATCGGCGAGCTCGCGCGCGACGCGCTCGAACGCAAGGAAGCCTGACATGCCCGACTGGCTGACCAACATGGAACCGCATTGGGCGTGGCTGTCGCTCGGCGTGCTGCTCGCCGCGGCCGAGATCGTCGCGCCGGGGTTCTTCCTGATCTGGTTGGGTGCCGCCGCGATCGTCACGGGCGCGATCGCGTGGATCGTCCCGCTGACCATTCCCGTACAGCTCGGCGTTTTTGCCGTGCTGTCGTTCATCGCACTCTATGGCGCGCGCCGCTGGCTGAAAGCGAACCCGATCACGTCGGCCGACCCGCATCTCAACCAGCGCGGCGGCCGCCTGATCGGTGAAGTGCTGACGGTGACCCAGGCGATCGAGGACGGGCGCGGCCGCGCGAAGGTCGGCGACGGCGAATGGCCGGTGCGCGGTCCCGATGTGGCCGAAGGTGCGAAGGTTCGCGTCGTCAGCGCCGATGGAAACGTGCTGGTGGTCGAGGCGGTTTAGCCGCCCTTCGGACGCGAATAGATCGCGACGACATGCCCCAATGCGTCGCTTTCGCCGATGCGGCGAAAGCCGAGCTTCGCCGACACGCGTTCCGACGCGTCGTTACCGAGGTCGATGATGCAGCGCACTTCCTTGGCGTCGAGGTTCGCGTCGGCCCAGCCGAGCGCCGCGGTCATCGCTTCGGTCGCATAGCCGGCGCCCCAATGATCGGCATCGAACGCCCAGCCCGCCTCGGGCATTCCTTCGAGTTCGGGCATGCCGCGGCAGAAATAGCTTAAGCCGCCCATGCCGACGAGCGCATCGCTCGAGCGGTCGGCGAAGACCCAATAACCGAAGCCCATCACCGGCCACAGTCCGGCGGAGCTCAGGAACTTCCCCCAGCTCACGTCGGGCGCGCGCGGTTCGCCGCCGATGAAGCGCGTGACGCGTTCGTCGGCCCACATCTCGATATGGACGTCCTTGTCGGACAGGCGCCCCGGGCGCAGGCGCAAGCGTTCGGTTTTAATGACGGGAGGTGCGATAAATCTGGGTTCGGTCGACATGGGCGCGGGTGTGCCCAAGCCGGCGCGGGCGGTCAATCGGGGATCAGATAATGGTCGAACAGGTCGTGCAGCACCGCCGTGCCGTCGACCTGCAGCTTCGCGCGCATCACCGCGAGCGTGTCGACGCGCGCCAGCACATCGACATGGCGAAGCACGCCATGATATTGCGGCCGGTCCTGAAAATCGTGGAACAGAAAGACGCAGTCGGGTTTGCAGTGGATGATCGCCTGCAACAGGCACGCGACCCGAAAGCGCCCGTCGATCAACACCGCATCGGGGCTGCCCTGCACGTTGCGCCATATATCGGTGTGATAATGCGGCCAGTCGCGGATCCGGCTTTCATCCGCCGGATAGCCTCATTCGCCGACGGGGCCGATGTCGACGTGAAAGGGTGTGAATTCGACGACTTCGCGCCTGACGTCGGCCTGGACCTTGGCCAGCCAGGCGGGATCGCTGTCGACGCTGACGATCCGCCGCACTTGCCGCGCCGCCACCACCGTGCTGCCGCCGCAACCGAATTCGAGCAAGGATGAACGCCCCGCAAGCTGCAGCTCGAACTGCGTGACTTCGGCCGCGGTCATATGTGGCTGCATTGGTCCCTCCACGCATGAAGGGATATGAGACCGCATCGGCGGCGTCCAGCGGCTTTGACGTCACCTCTCCGCGGATGAGGCGGCCCAGAAGCAGGGAGAGAGAACCGCTCTGGACCGCCGCAACCGCGGAGAAGGGCGATCAGGCGGCGGCGGCGGCCAATTCGGGTTTCGACGAATGCGCCGGCATGATCGCATCGGCATAGTCGCTTTCATATTTCCCGATCAGCGCGCGATCGTCGTGGTTCCACGGGTGGAAGCCGGGCATGAAATAGGAAAGCCAGGGGAAGAAGCTCTTGCGCAGCACCCCGGGCGTCCCGAGCAGATACCACCAGATGCGCGCGGTGACGCGCCAGCCGGTCAGGCCGTCCTGACGCAGCAGAGCCTTCATCCCCTTCACGCGCTTCGGCCAGAAACGCGTGGTGACGAGGATCATCATCAGCGACTTGGCGCGCCAGCGCCGGAAGCGGCTCCAGTCCTTCGTCGCGTGGAGCCATGTGTCGTAGGCGACGCCCTTATGCTCGATTTCCTCGATCGCGTGCCATTTCCACAGCGCGGCCCATTCGGGCTCGGCGCCGGCGTACATCTTGTCCTCGCGCAGCATCACCGCCGCCATCATCGCGGTATAATGTTCGAGCGCGATCGTCGCCATCAGGTTGACGATCTGCGGGCGCGTCTTGATGAGATCGAGAACCTGGTTCACGTCATCCTCAAGCTCCGAAAGATCGTATCCCGCTTCCGCCGCCTTTTTGTTAAAGACGACATGTTCGCGGCTGTGGATCACTTCCTGCTGCGTGAAGGCGCGGATTTCGCGCGCCAGCTTGTCGGGCACACCGTCGCGGTGCGCCTTCACCGCCTCGATGAACATCGCCTCGCCGCGCGGAAAGGTCACCGACAATGCGGTGTGGAACGCCGACGCGATCGGGTCGCCGTTCAGCCACCAGCGGCCCTGTTTGTCGTCGCGGCCAAAGCGCATATCGCGCGGGGTGATCGAAAGATCGGCGGGCGTCGGCGACTGGGAAAGGCTGGACATATGGCTCATACCGTCGAAAAGGGGAGACGGGCCAGCAATAGGGTTTACTTACACATATGTCAATAGTGAAGAAGCGTTTGAGTCCCGAGGAAAGCCGTTCGGCGGCGCTCGAGGCTGCGCGTCAGATTCTGGTCGAAACGGGACCGGCGGCGGTGACGCTGAAGGCCGTGGCGGCGCGCATCGACCGCACGCACGCGAACCTGCTCCACCATTTCGGCAGCGCCGCAGGGCTGCAAAAGGCGCTCGCCGCCTATCAGGCCGAAACGGTGTGCGCGACGATCGGCCGGAAGATGGCCGAATCGCCGCCGGGCGAACGCAATGTGCGCGAAATCGTCGATCTCGCCTTCGATGCCTTTAACGAGGGCGGCGCGGGCGCGCTCGCGACATGGATGGCGGCGACGGGCAATGACGATGCGCTCGATCCGATCGTCGATGCGATCCACAAGCTGATCGACGGCATGTCGCCCGACGCGCATGAAAAGCGGCTGATGCACGAAGACACGCTCGCGCTGGTACTGATGGCGCTCGGCGACGCGCAGCTCGGCGGACCGATGGCCGAGGCGCTCGACCTGCCGCGCGACACCTCGCGCGTACTAGCGACCGAACTCATCACCGGACGGATCGCCAAATTCTGGGTCGAGCATGGCGGGAAGCCGCAGGGCTAAGCCGCTGGCAATTTTGTTGCGCGCGCGCTAAGGGGCCGCATCCCCGATCCCCGTTCGCATCGAGCGAAGTCGAGATGCCCCTCGGCTTGGCGCCATGCTGCCGGGTGTCTCGACTTCGCTCGACACGAACGGGATTGAATGTTTAGTCTCTCGTTTCCGCCCTGAAGGCCCCGCCATGCATTTCCTCGACCAAGCCAAGATTTTCATCAAGTCCGGCGACGGCGGCCCCGGCGCCGTCAGTTTCCGGCGCGAAAAATATGTCGAATATGGCGGCCCCGACGGCGGCAATGGCGGCAAGGGCGGCGACGTGATTTTCGAAGCGGTCGCGGGCCTCAACACGCTGATCGATTTTCGCTATACCCAGCATTTCAAGGCGAAGCGCGGCACCCCCGGTTCGGGACGCGACCGTACCGGGGCGGGCGGCCCCGACCTCGTCATCCAGGTTCCGATCGGCACGCAGATTCTCGACGATGATGAGGATCGCAGCCTGCTCGCCGACCTCACCAAGGAAGGCGAACAGCTCGTCTTCCTGCGCGGCGGCGATGGCGGGCGCGGTAACGCGTCGTACAAGACATCGACCAATCGCGCCCCGCGCCAGCATGGGCCGGGGTGGCCGGGCGAGGAAATGTGGGTGTGGCTGCGGCTGAAACTGCTCGCCGACGCCGGCCTTGTCGGCCTGCCCAATGCGGGCAAGTCGACCTTCATCAACGGCGTGTCCAATGCGCAGGCGAAGGTCGGCGCCTATGCCTTCACGACGCTGCGCCCGCAGCTCGGTGTGGTGAGCCACAAGGGCAATGAATTCGTCGTGGCCGACATCCCCGGGCTGATCGAGGGCGCCGCCGAAGGCGCCGGAGTCGGCGACCGCTTCCTCGGCCATATCGAACGCTGCCGCGTGCTCCTCCACCTCGTCGACGCGAACGACGAGGATGTCGCCACCAGCTACCGCATCGTGCGCGACGAACTCGAAGCCTATGGCGCCGACCTCAATGACAAGCCGGTGATCGTCGCACTGAACAAGATCGACACGCTCGACGACGAACTGATCGCCGCGCTGTCAGCCGAACTCGCCGAAGAAAGCGGGCATCCGGTGATGGCGCTCTCGGGTGCGAGCGGCGCCGGCGTGCCCGAGGTGCTCGACAAGCTGCTGGAGGCGATCGGCCACCCCGAACCCGGCGAGGACGAAAGCGACGAAGCCCCGGGCTGGTCGCCGGTCTAGGAACGAAACACTACCGCTGGGAATTTCATGCGGAACAACAAGGATTTCGCATGACCGATCGCAACAAGTTTCCCGCCCTGTTCCTTACCGCGCTCACGCTGGCGTCCGTCCCGGCAAATGCGCAGGAAGGCAATGAAGGCGGAGAAAAGCGCACGCGCATCATCCTCGGGCCGCAGTTGTCGCCGTCATGGCCGGGCGCGGACAAGTTCAGCGTCGGTCCCTACGTCGATGTCTCGCGCACCCGCGATAGCGAGTTCACATTCGAGGCGCCTGACGAGAGCTTCGGCTCGCCGCTGATCCGTTCGGGCAATTTCGCCTTTGGTCCGGCTTTCGGCTTCATCGGCAAACGCAAGGCGTCCGATATCGGCGCCGACCTGCCCAAGGTCGGTTTGTCGGTCGAGGCCGGCGCGTTCGGGCAGGTTCATCTGACCCCCGAACTCCGCCTTCGCCTTGAGGGGCGCAAGGGGCTGAGCGGCCACAAGGGCTGGACCGGCGAAGTCAGCGCCGATTATGTCGCGCGGCAGGGCGACGACTGGCTCTTCTCAATCGGCCCGCGCGTGACGCTGGGCGATGCCAAATATACGCGCGCCTATTTCGGCGTGACGCCAGCCGCCGCGGCGACATCGGGCCTTCCCGCCTATGATCCGGGCGGCGGCGTCCAGTCGGTCGGCGTCGCCGCGGGCTATCACCGCATGCTCGGCAAGCGCTGGGGCATCGCGGTTTATGGCCGTTACGACCGTCTCGTCGGCGATGCGGCCGATTCGCCGGTGACGCGCGAGCTTGGATCGCGGAGCCAGCCGTCGGCGGGTGTCGCGCTCAGCTACACTTTCGGCGGGGACCAGTGACGCAACACAGGCGCCCATCCTGATTGGGCTGCGTCAGACACCCTCGGTTACGACAAGCAAGATGCGGGACTCGCGATCGAACTTTAGCCGCACCCGTGCCCCCGTATCGCGCGAAACATGGAGAAGGCCGGCCAGACCCGTGGCGCCCGACGGGGTGGTCCGGGGACCGCCCGCAAGATCGAGCAATTCTACCGCTTCCTCGATCACGCCTTCGTCGACCAGCAGCGGTTCGGCGCCGTATCGAAGCAGCGAGGCCACCGCGGGGGCCGATGCGAGTCCGCAGGACAGCATTTCGGCCGAAGTTTCGAGCGATCCGGGCACGAGGATCGGTGAACCATTTCGCAGGGCCCGTTCGACACACGGCGCCGATTGCGGCTCGACCGTGACCAATTGGCAAAGCCCCCCTTCATACGGGCAGAGTCCTTCCGCCATCGCGGCTGCCAGCCCGCCGACGCCCGCCTGGATAAAGGCGTGGGTGGGATAAGCGGATCCATCGGCGCGAAGTTGGGTGCGAATTTCCAGTGCGATCCGTCCATATCCCTCCATGACCTTGGTAGCGACCGGGTCGTCCATATCGTCGGTCGTGTCGGCGATGAGCAGGGTTCGCACACCGTCGCTTGCTGCGGCAGCAGCCGCGACCGCCTGGTCATAGGTTCCTTCGACACGAATGATGGTGGCCCCCATCGCCTCGATCCGTGCCGCACGGGCTCCGCCCACCGCGGCGGGAAGATAGATGCGAGCCGGCGCGCCGACGCGGCGCGCGACGGCGGCGACCGCCAGACCGTGATTGCCGTCGCTCGCACACACCAGCGTGGGAAGCGGCATGGGCAGGCGGGCCAGAAAGGTCGGGACATCATCGTGCCCCGTCACGGTTGCGAGCGCCCATAGCGCGGCATGCGCGCCGCCCAGTGATTTGAAATTGCCGAGTGGCCGTTCGCTTTCCAGCTTCGCCCATATTTTTGCGACGCCGCATCGCTCCGCGAGCAACGGCAGATCGACAAGCGACGTGGGCCGATCGGACATCAGATCGTCGGGATGGCGGGATATCTGTTCCATGCCGCGATTTTATCATCGCTCTGGAACGGCCGGCCGTGTTTCGCGACTGTCCCGCGCGGAATTTGGGCAATGCTGCCGCGCGCCAAGCGGATTTTCCGCAATCGATTCAATCTTCGGCGATCGGTATCATCAACCCTCTTTTGACCACGCCGAGCGCGACGTTGGTGGTGAAGCGTCGGACATTGGCATTTTCGCTTACCAGTCGCGTCATCAGGGCATCATATTCCTCCGTGCTCGGCGCGGTGACGATCAGGATGAAATCGGCCTCGCCCGTCACATAAAAGGCCTGTTGAACATGGTCTTCCGCCGTGAGCCAGCGGCGGAGCTGCGCGAGCAGCTCGGGGCGTTCGCGCTCGACTTGAAGCGCGACCACAAAAAGGGTCGGGTTGCCGACAAAGCGGGGGTCGAGGATGGCGGTTTCGCGGACAATGGCGCCAAGATCGCGAAGCCGCCGCAACCGGCGCTGGATCGCCGACGGCGACAGGGCAATCGTCTCCGCGAGCTTTTCGGACGTCGCGCTCGCGTCCGATTGCATCGCAGCCAGCAATTGGCGGTCAAAACGATCGAGGTCGGTCGTGGCCATATTCAGCATGATAGGCGCAATTTTCGCCGATTGCCCGCCAATTGACGTCCATCAACGCGGAAAATCGTCGAACACTCGCACTAAACTGCGCTTTCCCAACCCTCATCCGGAAAGAATCCATGCTCGACCATCTCGAAATCCGTACACGCCGCATGGACGATTGTGTCGCCTTCTATCGCACCGTCCTCGGCCCGCTTGGCTATGAACTCGCCATCGACGGCCCGGCCAAGGGATTTGGTCACGAAGGCCGGCTCGATTTCTGGATCGCCGATGGCGATCCCTCGATCGATGTTCATTATGCATTTGGCGCGCCAACGCGCGCGCTGGTGCAGGATGCCTACTTGCGGGCCAGCGGGAGCGCCGGCCAACAGGATCGCGCCCCGGCGCTCGCGCCGCATATCCACCCCAATTATTATGCGGGCTACGCGCGCGATCCCGATGGACGACTGGTCGAATTCGTCTGTCACTCCGCCGAAGGCTGAGCGGCGCAGCAACCTCCCTATCGCTGGCTGATACCAAGCTAGGCATTGGCGTTACGCCCGCCGCGCGCTATCGGCGGCGCCATGAGCCTGTTTCCGCCCGCATCCTGCCCCCGCCTCATCGTCAAGATCGGATCGGCCTTGCTCGTCGATCCGTCGGGCGCGGTAAGGCGTGACTGGCTTGTCGGCATCGCGGCCGACATTGCCGAACGGACGCGGGCGGGCCAGCAGGTTGCCGTCGTCTCATCGGGCGCGATCGCGCTTGGCGCGCGGCGGCTCGGGCTCGCCAAGGGCGGGCGCGGGACGCTCGAGGATGCGCAGGCCGCCGCTGCGACGGGGCAGATCGCACTCTCGCAGGTGTGGGCCGAAGTGCTGGGCGCCGAAGGGCTGACCGCGGCGCAGATGCTCGTCACGCTCGACGATCTCGAACATCGCCGCCGCTACCTCAACGCCGCGGCGACGCTCGACCGGCTGCTCAGCCTTGGCGTCGTGCCGATCATCAACGAGAATGACAGCGTCGCCACCGAGGAAATCCGCTTCGGCGACAACGACCGCCTCGCCGCGCGCGTGGCCCAAGCTGCAGCGGCGGGCGGGGTGATCCTGTTGTCCGACATCGACGGGCTGTACGACCGCAACCCCGCGCAGGACGGTGCCGTCCATATCGCGCGCATCGAACGCATCGACGCGAGCATCGAGGCGATGGCCGACACGGGTTCGGCGTCGGGCATGGGATCGGGCGGCATGGTGTCTAAGATCGCCGCGGCGCGCATCGCCAACGCTGCGGGGGCGCACCTTGCGATCGCGTCGGGGCGCATCGACCGGCCGCTGTCGACCGAAGCACGCCACAGCCTGTTCGTCGCCGACAAGGGCGCGAGCGCGCGCAAGGCCTGGCTGGCGGGCGGCTTGACCGCGAAGGGCCGGATCGAGATCGACGCGGGTGCCGCGAAGGCGTTGCACGGCGGCGCTAGCCTGCTTGCCGCCGGCGTGACCGCGGTCAGCGGCAGTTTCGCGCGCGGCGACATCCTCGACATCGCCGGCCCCGACGGGCGCGTCATCGCGCGCGGCCTGTCCGAATATCCGGGTGCCGACGCCGCGAACATCGTCGGCCTCGGCCGCGACGCGCAAGAGGCGACGCTCGGTTATGCACCGCGCAGCGCGATGGTCCACCGCGACCATATGGTGCTGCTGTGAGCGCCCCTCCCCGTTCCGGGGAGAATCAGGACAGGCGCGTGCTCGCGATGACCGGCGCGACCGGCTTCGTGGGCGGCGCGACGATGCGCGATGCGGTCGCGGCGGGCTGGCACGTCCGCGCCCTCACCCGCCGCCCGCAGCCCGCGCGCGACGGCGTGACGTGGATCATGGGCGCGCTCGATGACAAGGACAGCCTTGCCGAGATGGCGAAGGGCAGCGACGTCGTCATGCATATCGCGGGGGTAGTCAACGTGCCTACCCGCGCGGCGTTCGAGGCGGGTAACGCGACCGCGACGGCGAATGTCGTCGATGCCGCACGCGGTGCCGGGGTGACGCGCTTCATCCATGTGTCCTCGCTCGCGGCGCGCGAACCCGGCATCTCCAACTATGGCTGGTCGAAAGAGCGCGCCGAGGCGGTGGTGATGGCAAGCGGTCTCGACTGGACGATCGTGCGTCCGCCCGCGGTGTTCGGCCCCGGTGACACCGAAATGCTCGACCTGTTCCGCATGGCGCGGCGCGGCATCGCGCTGGTGCCGAGCGGACGCATGTCGGCAATTTATGTCGATGAGCTTGCGCGGCTGCTCGTCACGCTCGCCGCCAACCGGGGCGCCAGCATCGGGCAGATTTACGAGCCCGACGACGGCAAGCCCACCGGCTGGTCGCATCGCGGCTTTGCCCGCGCGGTCGCGCGTGCCGTCGGGCGGCAGCGGCTGTCGACGGTCGCGACCCCCGCCTTGTTGCTCAGGGCCGGCGGACGGCTCGACAAGCTGGTGCGCCGCAGCCGCGCCAAGCTGACCCCCGACCGCGCGCGCTATATCGCGCATCCCGACTGGGTCGCGACCGAAGGCGCGTGTCCGCCCGCTGCGCTGTGGCGCCCCGAGCGCGACACCGACGATGCTCTGGCCGAGACTGTGCGCTGGTATCGCCGCGAAGGCTGGCTCTGACGTCACCGGTGCGGCGTCGGTGTTCGCCCGTCGAAGCGTGCATTGCCAAGGGCGAGCCGCATCCCTAGGTTTGCGGACATGACCGACACCACTGCGAACACGCCCAACGATCCCGCCGGCCCCTGGGCCATCCCCGTCCGCCGCCCGCTGCCCGGCGACGACAAGCCGAAGTCGACGACCAGCTTTCCGCGCAAGGTCTGGCACCTGCTCGTCGGGATCAAGGACGCGCTCGCGCTGATTTTCCTGCTGCTGTTCTTTGTTGCTTTGTTCGGCCTGCTTTCGGGACGTCCCAACGCCGGCCTGCCCGTCAGCCAGGGCGCGCTGCTGATCGAACTCGACGGCATCGTCAGCGAACAGCCCTCGGAAGTCGATCCGCTCGCGGCCTTGTCGGGCGGCGCGCAGCTCAAGGAAATCCGCGTCCGCGACGTCGTCCACGCGCTGGAGGTTGCCGCCGACGACAAGCGCGTGACTTCGGTCGTGCTCGACCTCGACCGCTTCCTCGGCGGCGGACAGGTCTCGCTCGCCGAAATCGGCGCCGCGGTCGACAAGGTGCGCGCGAAGAAAAAGCCGGTGCTCGCCTTTGCCACCGCCTACACCACCGACAGCTATCAGGTCGCGGCGCACGCCAGCGAAATCTGGGCCGACGGCGTCGGGGGCGTCGCGATCGCCGGCCCGGGCGGGTCGCGCCTCTATTACAAGGGGTTGATGGATCGCCTCGGTGTCACCGCGCATATCTACCGCGTCGGCACCTTCAAAAGCGCGGTCGAGCCCTTCCTGCGCACCGACCAGTCGCCCGAAGCGAAGGAAGCCGACCTCGCCTATGCCAGCGTGCTGTGGGACAACTGGCTGACCGACGTCAAAAAGGCGCGCCCGGCGGCGAAGCTCGACGCCTTCATCGCCGACACCGCGGGTGCGGTGCGCGCGGCGGGCAATGATTTGTCGAAGGCTTCGGTCGATGCGGGCCTTGTCGACAAGGTCGGCAGCCGCATGGCGTTCAACCGCCGCGTCGCCGAGATCAGCGGCGCCGCCGACGACAGCAAGCCGTGGGAATATAACGCCATCCCGCTCGAAAACTGGGTCGCGGCCAATCCGCCCTCGACCAGCGGCAGCACGATCGCGGTCGTCCCCGTCGTCGGCGAAATCGTCGATGGCGAGGCGCCGAGCGGCGTGGCGGGCGGCGAAACCGTTGCAAAGCATATCCTCGACGCCGCGACCGACAGCAGCGTCAAGGCGATCGTCCTGCGTGTCGATTCGCCCGGCGGGTCGGTGCTGGCGTCGGAAGAAATCCGGCAGGCGCTGCTCGCCGCGAAGGCGAAGAAGCTGCCGATCGTCGTCTCGATGGCGAATGTCGCGGCGTCGGGCGGCTATTGGGTTGCAACCCCCGCCGACCGCATCTTTGCCGAGCCCGAGACGATCACCGGATCGATCGGCGTGTTCGGCATATTGCCGAGTTTCGACCAGGCGCTCGCCAAGATCGGGGTCAACGCCGACGGCATCGCAACGACCCCGCTGTCGGGCCAGCCCGACGTGTTCGGCGGGGTGAACGACGAGTTCAACGCGCTGGCGCAGGCGAGTGTCGAGGACATCTATGGCCGCTTCACCGGTCTCGTCGCCAAGAGCCGCAAGCAGCCGATCGAGAAAATCCGCACGATCGCCGAAGGGCGCGTGTGGGCGGGCGGCACCGCGCGCCAGATCGGCCTGATCGACCAGTTCGGCGGCCTGCCCGACGCGCTGAAAGCCGCGGCGAAGCTTGCGAAGGTCGACGGCGAATTCCACGCCAAATATTTCGAGGACGAGCCGAGCGAATTCTCGAAGATGCTCGCCAGTTGGTCCGGTGCCGAAGAAGAAACCGCGGCATTGCCGCGCGGCTGGTTCGGCATCGCCGCGATGAATCGCCAGCTCACCGAACGGCGGCTGGTGCAGGATCTGACGATGCTGACGCAGGCGGGGTCGGTGCAGGCGTCGTGCCTCGACTGCCGCGCGTACCTTCCCGTCGTCCCGCGGCCGGGTCAGGCCGAGGCGAAGGGGTTCTTAGGGGCGCTGGCGCTGTTGCTGAAATAATAACCCCCTCCCGCAAGCGGGAGGGGAGAACTACGCCGCGACGGCGACTTGTTTTGCGTGTTCCGAAATCGCATCGGCCATCGTTTCGACCAGCCCGAGCGGCAGGTCGTGGCCCATGCCGGGGATCGTCAGCAGCCGCGCCCCCGCGATATTCTCCGCGGTGTCGCGCCCGCCGGGGAGCGGCACGAGCGGATCGTCCTCGCCATGGATGACGAGCGTCGGCGCCTTGATATTCTTGAGCAATCCCCGCCGGTCGCCATCGGCGACAATCGCCGCCATTTGCCGCGCGACGCCCTGCGGATACCAGCCGCGCTCGAAGTCGGCGCGCACGCGGCGCTGCAGCCGCTCCTCGGTCGCGGGATAGCCGGGGCTGCCGATCACGCGCGCGGCGTTGACCGAGTAGGCGATCAGCGCCTCCTTGTCGCCGTTCATCGGGCGGTTGGCGAGCACCTGCATCGCTTCCTTCTGCGCGCGCGGCAGGCGGCGGTTGCCCGTGGTCGACATCACCGACGTCAGCGACAGCACGCGATCCGGATAGCGCGCCGCGATATGCTGCGAAATCATGCCGCCCATCGACACGCCGACGACATGGGCGCGCTTAATCCCCAAATGGTCGAGCAGCCCAATGCCGTCCGCGGCCATGTCGGCCAGCGTGTAGGCGGGCCGGATCGGCAGCCCGATCACCGATTTGACGATCATCCATTTGACGTTCGGCACCCCCGCCGCCTCGAAACGCGTCGACAGTCCGACGTCGCGATTATCGTAGCGGATCGTGCGGAAACCGCGGGTGTTCAGCGCGTCGACGAACTCGTCGGGCCACAAGGTCAGTTGTCCGCCCAGCCCCATCACCAGCAATATGACGGGCGCATCGCGCGGCCCCTTGTCTTCATAGGTGATGCTGATGCCGTTAACGGTCGCCTGTTCGGTCTGCATGAAAATCCCTTGGCTGGAAGTCGGATCAACCCGCCGTGGCGGGTTTGTAATTTGCGGCGTCGGACGTGAATTCGGCGCGGCCATAGCCGTCGAGTTGACGCTCGATCCGGCGCACGAGGCGGCGGTCGGCGAGGTGGCGGAGCACCGGCAGGCGCGAGGCGGCACGATAGGCGGCCATGCGCCCCGCAATGCCGAGCATCGTCGCGCCATAGATCAGGTGATCGCGGCGCTTCACCGGCACGCCGACATTCGCCGCGCGCGCCTCGTCACCGGCGAGGAAGGCTTTCACGAAAAAGACGCGGCTGACCGAATATTCGAGGCGGCGCTTCACCAGCCCCTTCGGCGACCTGTCCTTCGACAGCTCGGCATCCATCGTCGCGCGCAGCAGCCCGCCGCAGACCTGATCGTCATATTCGTAGCGCAAGGTCGCGCTGCGCGTGCGCCAGATGCGGACGATCTCCTGCGGCGTGTCGGCGAGCAGATCCTCGGGCAGCCCGAGCAGATAGCAGCGATAACGCGCGAGCTCGACGCGGCCGCGTTCGAGCCGGGTGAAGGTCGTGCGGCCCTTCGCGAGCACCTCCTGCGACAGAAAATAGACCGGGATCAGCCCCGCAGGCATCTGGTCAAGCTGCGGGATCGGCATGCCATAGGTTTCGGTGTCCCACATGCCCGGCCGCGACAGCACGTTGACGCGCACCATCGAGTGCATCAGCCGTACCATCGCCGCCGCCTTGAACCCCGGCCCGAAGCGATCGAGCGCACCGGGCAATGCGGTCGTGGCAAAGAAGGTCGCGGTTTCCTTCACCCGCCGCGCCGCGGTCGCCTGACCGAGCGTGCCGGTCAGCGCCATCGGCAGCGCCGAATATTTGTTGAGGAAGGTCGCGATGAATGCGCCGCGGATCAGAAAGGGCGAGAGGTTCGCGGTCGCATTGCGTTCATAGGCGGCGCCTTCTTCGACCAATGTCATGTCGAGCCAATCGGGCTTCTGCTCCATCTCGCGGATCAGCGCGGCGAGTTCGGGCGGCGCATCGGGAACCGCGTCGATGCCCTTGTCGCACGCCTCGACCAGCATCGCGACGGTGCGCTGGAAGCCGTAGCGCGGCATCAGCGCGGCATAAGCGTCGCCCGTCCGGTCGCCGAGCATCGTATATTCGCGAATGCGGCCGAGCAGCTCGGGATCGTCCAGATAGGCCGCGCGGTCGATGCTGCGGACGCGGCTGAGCTCGCTGACGGCGTCGGCCTCGGGCGCCCAGCGTTCGGGCGCCTTGTCGAAATCGAAACGGCCGAACAGCTCGGGCAAGGCGTCCGCCTGGCCCCGCACCCGGCGGGCGATGGTGCTGACATCACTGTTCATAAGCCGAAACTGACAGAGTTTCGCGATTTGGCAAGCCTAACCGATTTTGGCCTATCCGCCTTTGGGATCGCGATAGGCCGGAAGCGCGAGCGACCAGCGGATCGCCGCGCCGCGCAGGATGAAGCCCGCGACCGCGCCCGCGACTGCCGCGACCGCCGTCCCCGTCCCCAGCCATTGCAGCAGGAGGAACAGGCCCGACGCCAGCGCCGCCGCGGTCACATAGACTTCGGGCCGCATGATAATCGATGGCACGCCGGCCAGGATATCGCGGATCGTGCCGCCGACGCAGCCGGTGATCACCCCCATCATCAGCGCCGGAACGGGCGGGACGCCCCACGCCAGCGCCTTCGCGGTGCCGAACACCGCATAGGCGGCCAGCCCCACCGCGTCGGCCCATTCGAGCAATTGCCCTTGCCACCAGCGTTCGGGGGTGAGCCAGACGACCATCGCAATCGCAATGCACACCGCCGCGATCGCGCCATCCTGCACCCAGAACACCGGCGCACCGATCAGCAGGTCGCGCACGCTGCCGCCGCCGACGCCGGTCACCAGTGCGAAGAAGGCGGCAGTCACCAGCGTCTGGCGCAGCCGCACCGCCATGAGCGCGCCCGACAGCGCGAAGACGCCGATGCCGACGAGGTCGAGCAGGCGGACGAGCGTTTGTGTATCCATCGCGCGCCGGGCTATCATCGCGCGCGATATGGCACAATGGAGAGGAGGCAGTCATGGAAGGCAGATGCACGTGCGGCGCGGTTCGTTACCGGCTGACCGCGGCACCGATGATCGTCCATTGCTGTCATTGCCGCTGGTGCCAGCGCGAGACCGGCAGCGCCTTTGTGATCAACGCCGTGATCGAGAGCGAGCGCGTCGAGGCCGAAGGGATACTCGATTATGTAATGACCCCGTCGGAAAGCGGCCGGGGGCAAGAAATCATCCGCTGTCCGACCTGCCGGATCGCACTCTGGAGCCATTATCCCAACTCGGGCCGCCGCTCCTCCTTCGTCCGCGTCGGTACGCTCGACGACCCCGACCGATGTCCGCCCGATGTGCATATTTTCACGCGAAGCAAACAGCCGTGGGTCGTTCTTCCCGACGACGCAAAGGTCTTTCCGGATTTCTATCCGTCACCCGAGCACGTGTGGAGCGCCGACGCACAGCGCCGGTGGCAGGCGATGATGGCTCGCTGAAAGCCCTATTTCGCGTCGGGGCGCACACCGCCGATGACCGACAGCACGATCGCCGCCACCGCGTTCCGGATCACCGGTTCGGCTTTCGGCGCGAAGAAGGGCGAATGGTTCGTCGGCACCGGCTGCCCCTTCGCCTTCAGGTCGGCAAGCACCGCAGGGTCATAGCCGCCGATCGCGAAATAGAGCGACGGGATGCCCGCGTCGACGAACTCCGAATAATCCTCGCTCGCCGACACCGGCGCGGCGCTCGCCGGCGCGAAGAACAGGCGTTCGCCGAACACCGGCTTCAGCGTTGCAAATCCGTTCGCCGCCATCGACTCATTGTTCACCAGGCTCGCGGTGCCGGTCAGATAGGTGATCGTCGGTTCGGGCGCGTTGCCCATCATCGCCGCCGCCTTCGCCGAGCGCTCGGCGCCCGAACGGAGGAGCTGGCGCACCTCGGGGGTCAGCGAGCGGATGTTGACCTTCACCTCGGCGCTGTCGGGGATGATGTTGGGCGCGCTGCCCGCGTTGATCGCACCGATCGTCAGCACCCCGAAGGCACCCGGATCCTTCTCGCGGCTGATCACCGTCTGCACATCGGTAACGAAGCGCGCCGCGATCGGGATCGGGTCGAGCGCCATCGATGGCATCGAACCATGCCCGCCACGGCCGTGGAAGGTGATCGAATAGCTGTCGGAGGCGGAGAAGGCGGTGCCCGCCTTGATCGCGACCGTGCCGGTGGGGCCGTTCAGAACATGTGCGGCGAAGCCATAATCGGGCTTGGGAAAGCGCGTCAGCAGCCCGTCGTCGAGCATCGCCTTCGCGCCCTTCAAAATCTCTTCGGCGGGCTGGCCGATCAGCACCACCGTGCCCGACCAGCTATCGCGCATTGCGGCGAGCGCCTGCGCGACGCCGACCAGATAGGCGACATGCGTGTCGTGCCCGCACGCGTGCATCACGGGCACATCCTTGCCCTCATAGGTCGCGCGCGCCTTGCTCGACCAGGCGAGCCCCGTCTTTTCCTCCATCGGCAGCGCGTCCATGTCGGCGCGGATGAGGATGGTGGGGCCTTCGCCATTCTTCAGCACGCCGACGACGCCGGTGCCGCCGACCTTCTCGGTCACGGTGAAACCCGCCTTGCGCAGATGCTGCGCGAGGATGCCCGCGGTGCGGACCTCTTGCAGCCCGAGTTCGGGATTCTGATGCAGATCCTTGTAGAGCGCATCGAGCGCCGGGTAATTTTTGTCGAGCAGCGCGGTCAGCCGCGCATTGGCGGCATTGAGGTCGGGCGCCGCCTCGGCCCCGGTCGCGGTGAGGGAGAGAGCCAGCGAAGCCCCTGCCCAGAGCCAATGCTTCGCCATAATTCTCTCCCCCATTATATTTTGTCAGATGTGGATCGGCTTGCCCGTCACCGCCATCGCGGCTTCCTTGATCGCCTCGCTATGCGTCGGATGCGCGTGGCACGTGTAGGCGATATCTTCGGACGTCGCGCCGAATTCCATCGCCTGCGCGGCCTGTGCGATCATCGTGCCCGCGACGCTCGCGATGCACCACACGCCGAGCACGCGGTCGCTCTTCGCGTCAGCGATCACCTTCACGAAGCCGTCGGGCTCGTGGTTGGTCTTGGCACGGCTGTTCGCCATCATCGGGAACTTGCCGACCTTGACCTCACCCTTTTCCTTCGCCTGCTCTTCGGTCAGGCCGACGCCGGCGATTTCGGGCCAGGTGTAGACGACCGACGGGATGACGTCGTGGTTCACGATGCCGGTCAGTCCGGCGATATTCTCGGCGCAGGCGATGCCTTCGTCCTCGGCCTTGTGCGCAAGCATCGGGCCGGGAATGACGTCGCCGATCGCCCAGATGCCGGGGACCAGCGTCGAAAAATCATGGTCGGTTTCGATCTGGCCGCGCTGGTTGACCGCAAGACCCGCCTTGTCGAGTCCGAGGCCGTCGGTGTTCGGACGGCGCCCGATCGACACGAGCACGACGTCGGCTTCGAGCGTTTCGGCGTCGCCGCCGGCCGCGGGCTCGAGCGTCAGCACCGCCTTCTTGCCCTTCACCTCGGCCTTGGTGACCTTGGTCTTGAGCTTGAATTCCATGCCCTGCTTCTTGAGAATCTTGTTCGCGTCCTTGCGGACGTCGCCGTCCATTCCAGGCAGGATCTGGTCGAGGAATTCGACGACGGTGACCTTGGCGCCGAGGCGGCGCCACACGCTGCCGAGTTCAAGCCCGATCACGCCGCCGCCGATCACGACCATGTGACCCGGAACCTTCGCGAGTTCGAGCGCGCCGGTCGAATCGACGATGATCTGCTTGTCGTTATCGACGTCGACGCCCGGAAGCGGGGTCACCGACGAGCCGGTGGCGATGATGATGTTCTTCGCGCGGTACGTCTTGCCCGCAACTTCGACGCTGTCCTTCGACGTGAACTGGGCATAGCCCTTCAGCCAGTCGATCTTGTTCTTCTTGAACAGGAATTCGATGCCGCCGGTCAGGCCCTTGACCGCATCCTTGCGTTGACCGTGCATCACGGGGAGGTCGAGCTCGGGCTTCACTTTGATGCCCATCGCCGCCATCGCGCCGCCGGCCGCCGCTTCGAAATATTCCGACGCGTGGAGCATCGCCTTCGACGGGATGCAGCCGACGTTGAGGCAGGTGCCGCCCAGCGTCTCGCGCCCTTCGGCGCACGCGGTCTTCAGGCCCAGCTGCGCCGCGCGGATCGCCGCGACATAACCGCCGGGGCCCGAACCGATGACAAGGACGTCGTAGTCGTAATCAGCCATGTTCAATCTACCTCAATTTTCTGCCTGGCACCGTCAACGAGCGAATCCGCTCAAACGGGCAGCCCGGATTTCGCAGCGCATGACTTCATAACCGGTGCCGCCATTTCGGGCGACAGGCCGATCAGTTCCGATGCGCGATATTTCTTGATCAATTCGCCGGCCGCACATTTGCAGACCTCGGCAGCGAGGCCCGCCGCCGCGCCGCCGCCCTCGGCCGTGGCGCGGCACGTTTCGCCGAAGCTCTCGACGAAACTGGTCCTCAGTCCCTCCTCGAGTCCCTTCGCCATGCGGCTTTCGCCCTCGCTGCAGCCCGCCAGGGCAGCAGCGGCAGCGACGAACAGAATCGCGCGGAGGGGGAGCGCCATCATCGGATCAAAGATCGATCAGCAGGCGCGTCGGATCCTCGATCGCTTCCTTGATCGTCTTCAGGAAGGTCACTGCCTCGCGGCCATCGATCAGGCGGTGGTCATAGCTCATCGCGAGGTACATCATCGGGCGGATCACGATTTCGCCGTTGCGCACGACCGGGCGATCCTCGATGCGGTGGAGGCCGAGCACTGCCGACTGCGGCGGGTTGATGATCGGGGTCGACATCAGGCCGCCGAACACGCCGCCGTTCGAGATGGTGAAGGTGCCGCCGGTCATGTCGTCCATCGTCAGCGTGCCTTCCTTGGCGCGCTTGCCGAGGTCCGCGATCGCTTTCTCGATGTCGGCGAACGACAGGCTGTCGGCGTTGCGCACGACGGGAACGACAAGGCCGTTCGGCGCGCTGACCGCGACCGAGACGTCGAGATAGTCGTGATAGACGATCTCGTCGCCGTCGATGCGCGCGTTGACCGCCGGAATGTCATGCGCGGCGAGCGCGACCGCCTTGGTGAAGAAGCTCATAAAGCCCAAGCGCACGCCATGCTTCTTTTCGAAGCTTTCTCGATATTTGTCGCGCGTCGCCATCACCGCCGACATGTCGACGTCGTTGAACGTCGTCAGCATCGCGGCGGTGTCCTGCGCCGCCTTGAGGCGCTTGGCGATCGTCTGGCGCATGCGCGTCATCTTGACACGCTCTTCGTGGCGGCCCGGGGTGCCGGTGGCGACGGGCGCGGCGGCAGCAGCCGGGGCCGGGGCAGCAGCCGGCGCGTTGTTCGCGGCGGCGAGCACATCTTCCTTGGTCAGACGGCCATCCTTGCCGCTGCCCTGGATCTTCGTCGGGTCGACGCCATGTTCGAGCACGAGGCGGCGCACCGCGGGCGACATGGTGGTGACGGTGTCGACGCCATCGGCAGCCGGGGCTGCCGATGCCGCGGGAGCCGGCGCGGCGGCTTCAGCTTTGGCAGGCGCGGGTGCCGGGGCAGCGGCGGGTGCCGGAGCGGCAGCAGCACCACCAGCCTCGATCGTCGCGATCGCTGCGCCGACATTGACCGTGTCGCCGACCGCGGCGAGTTGCTGGCCCATCACGCCCGCGACGGGTGACGGCACTTCGACCGCGACCTTGTCGGTTTCAAGGCTCGCGATGGGCTCGTCGAGCGCAACGGCTTCGCCGGGCTTCTTCAGCCATTCGCCGATCGTCGCTTCGGTAACGCTTTCGCCCAGCGTGGGGACTTTGACTTCGGTGCTCATAGGTGCAGTTCCTTGGGGGGCTTAAGCTTTATTCTTCGTACGGCGGATTTCGGCGCGAACCGACAGGCCGAGCGCGTCGGCGACAAGCGCCGACTGTTCGGTCTGGTGGCGGCTCATCAGGCCTGTCGCGGGCGACGCCGCGGCGGCGCGGCCCGCGTAACGCGGCCGCATGCCCTTCTTGTCGGCATCGGTCAGCGCCTCTTCGATCAGTTCGTTGACGAAGAACCATGCGCCGTTGTTGCGCGGCTCTTCCTGCGCCCAGACCACCTCTTCGAGGTTCGGCATCCGCTTCAGGCGAACGGCGAGCGGCTCACCCGGGAAGGGATAGATCTGCTCGACGCGGACGACCGTCGTGTCGGTGAGGCCCGCGGCATCGCGCGCTTCCATCAGGTCGTAACCGACCTTGCCCGAGCAGAGGACGACGCGCTTGACGTCCTTGTCCGCCGGCGGCGTACGGTCCGACATCAGGCGGCGGAAATGCGCGTCGCCGATGAAGTCCGAACGCTGCGACACCGCGAGCTTGTGGCGAAGCAGCGACTTCGGCGTCATGATGATCATCGGCTTGCGGAACGGGCGCAGCATCTGGCGGCGCAGGACGTGGAAATAGTTCGACGGGGTCGAAATATTGCACACCTGGATATTGTCGCCCGCGCACAGTTGCAGGAAGCGCTCGAGACGCGCCGAGCTATGCTCGGGCCCCTGCCCTTCGTAACCGTGCGGCAGCAGCATCACGAGCCCGTTGGCGCGCAGCCACTTGGCTTCGCCCGACGCGATAAACTGGTCGATCATGATCTGCGCGCCGTTGGCGAAATCGCCGAACTGCGCTTCCCAGAGCACGAGGCTCTTCGGATCGGCCATCGCATAGCCATATTCGAAGCCGAGCACGCCATATTCGGACAGCGGGCTGTCGAGCACCTCGAACCGGCCGTGCGGCACGGTCGTCAGCGGCACATATCGGGCTTCGGTCTTCTGATCGATCCAGACGGCGTGGCGCTGGCTGAACGTGCCGCGCCCCGAATCCTGACCCGACAGGCGGACCTGATAGCCTTCACTGAGCAGCGTCCCGAAAGCGAGGCTCTCGGCGGTCGCCCAGTCGAACACTTCGCCGTCGCTCTTGTCCGCGAACATCGCGCCGCGCGCATCGATCACGCGGCGCAGCGTCTTGTGGACCTCGACGTCGTCGGGGATCGTCGTCAGCGTGCGGCCGATCGAATCGAACAATTTGTCCGACACGCCCGTCGCGATGTTGCGGCGCGCGTTTTCGGGATCGGCGGGGGCGTGCAGCCCCGACCAGCGGCCCGCGAACCAGTCGGCCTTGTTGGGCTTGTAGCTCTTCGCCGCTTCGAAATCCTCTTCGAGCCGCGCGACGAATTCGGCGCGCCGGGCATCGGCCCAGCCCGCATCGACCACGCCTTCGGCCTCCAGCTTCGCGGCGCAAAGCTGCGACACCGGCGGATGCTGACGAATGACGGCGTACATCAGCGGCTGCGTGAACGACGGCTCGTCGCCCTCGTTGTGGCCGAAGCGGCGATAGCACCACATGTCGATCACGACGTCGCGCTTGAACTGCTGGCGGAAATCGATCGCGAGCTTGCACGCAAAGGTCACCGCCTCGGGATCGTCGCCGTTGACGTGCAGGATCGGCGCCATCACGCCCTTCGCGACGTCCGACGGATAGGGTGACGAGCGCGCGAATTGCGGGCTGGTCGTGAAGCCGATCTGGTTGTTGACGATGAAGTGGATACAGCCGCCGGTGTTGTAGCCGCGGATGCCCGAGAAGCCGAGGCATTCCCAGACGATCCCCTGCCCCGCGAACGCCGCGTCGCCGTGGATCAGCACGGGCAGCACCTGCTCATGCTTGGCGAGGTCGTCGCGCACGACCTGTTGCGCGCGCACCTTGCCGAGCACGACGGGGTCGGCGGCTTCGAGGTGCGACGGGTTGGGAACGAGCGACATATGTACCGACGCGCCGCCGAACTCGCGGTCGGTCGAGGTGCCGAGGTGATATTTGACGTCGCCCGAACCGCCGATGTCATCGGGGTTCGCCGATCCGCCGGCGAATTCGTGGAAGATCACCTGATACGGCTTCGCCATGACGTTCGCGAGCATGTTGAGCCGCCCGCGGTGCGCCATGCCATAGACGATCTCGCGCACGCCATATTGGGCGCCATATTTGATGATGGCTTCCATCGCGGGGATCATGCTCTCGCCGCCGTCGAGGCCGAAGCGCTTGGTGCCGACATATTTGCGCGCGAGGAATTTCTCCCACTCCTCGGCCTGGATCACCTTGCTCAGGATGGCGCGTTTGCCCTCGACCGAAAATTCGATGATCTTGTCGGCGCCTTCCATGCGTTCCTGCAGGAACTGGCGCTCCTCGATGTCGGCGATGTGCATATATTCGAGGCCGACATTGCCGCAATAATTGGCGCGCAGGATCGCCACGATCTCTCGAATCGTCGCCTTTTCGAGGCCGAGCGTCCCGCCGATGTAAACTGGACGATCGAGGTCGGCGCCGACGAAGCCGTGATATTCGGGGGTCAAATCGGCGGGCAACTCGCGCTGGCTGAGGCCGAGCGGATCGAGATTGGCGGCAAGATGCCCGCGCACGCGATAGGTGCGGATCAGCATCATCGCACGGATCGAATCGTCCGCCGCGCGTTCGACTTCGGCTTTCGACAGTGCGGCGCCCGCCTTGGCGGCGGCGGCCTTTACCGCGACCTGCATCTGCTGCGGGTCGAGCGCGGCGGTCAGGTCGTCGCTGTCGATCTGGGGCCAGTTCTTCGGCGCCCAGCTCGGGCCGGCTTGCGGCTCGTCGATGTCGAAGCTTTGTCGTTCGAGGTTCATAGTCTTAACTCGCAGTGCCCCTGCGAAGGCAGGGGCCCATCTCCTGGGGCCTAAACATGGTGCTGACGGAGCAGATTTTCATCAGCCCTGAATCTCGAACCACAAATCCCGCCAATCGGGATTTGTTTCCTCGATCATCCGCACCTTCCAACTTCGTTTCCATCGCTTGATCTGCAGTTCGCGTCTTCGCGCTTCCTGCAAATCCTCATGCGCTTCAAACCACACCAGAAGCACACAGCCATGGGTCTTCGTAAAACCCTCGATCAACATCGTGCGGTGCTGATAAACCCGCTGCACCAGTTTCGATGTCGATCCGGTATAGATGGCGCCGTTCTTGCGGTTCGCCATGATATAGACTGCGCCGCTCTTCATTCATCGCCCGGGCAGGAGATGGGCCCCTGCCTTCGCAGGGGCACGATGAAAGAGCGGCGCGATCTGAATTACACGCGTTCTTTCAGCACTTCGGCGAGGGTCGAGCCGAGTTCCGACGGGCTCGCCGACACCTTGATGCCCGCGGCTTCCATCGCCGCGATTTTGCTTTCGGCGTCGCCCTTGCCGCCCGACACGATTGCACCGGCATGGCCCATGCGGCGGCCCGGAGGCGCGGTGCGGCCCGCGATGAAGCCGGCCATCGGCTTTTTGCGGCCGCGCTTGGCTTCGTCGATCAGGAACTGGGCAGCCTGCTCCTCGGCGTCGCCGCCGATTTCGCCGATCATGATGATCGACTTGGTTGCTTCGTCGGCGAGGAAGAGTTCGAGCACGTCGATGAAGTTGGTGCCGTTGACCGGGTCGCCGCCGATGCCGACCGCCGTCGTCTGGCCAAGGCCGACGTTCGTGGTCTGGAACACCGCTTCATAGGTGAGCGTGCCCGAGCGCGAGACGACGCCGACGCTGCCCTTCGAAAAGATGCTGCCGGGCATGATGCCGATCTTGCACTCGCCCGGCGTCAGCACGCCGGGGCAGTTCGGGCCGATCAGGCGCGATTTCGAACCCGACAGCGCACGCTTCACCTTGACCATGTCGAGCACCGGAATGCCCTCGGTGATGCAGACGATCAGCTCCATCTCGGCGTCGATCGCCTCAAGGATCGAGTCGGCGGCGAACGGCGGCGGCACGTAGATGCAGCTCGCGGTCGCGCCGGTCGCGGCCTTGGCTTCTTCAACGGTGTTGAAGTTCGGCAGGCCGATGTGCGTCGTGCCGCCCTTGCCCGGCGTCACGCCGCCGACCATCTGCGTGCCATAGGCGAGCGCCTGTTCGGTGTGGAAGGTGCCGGTGGCACCGGTCATCCCTTGCGTGATGACCTTGGTGTTTTTGTCGATGAGGATGGACATATTTACTCGGCTCCTAAGGTGTCGGCTTTGAGGGCAACGCCATAAAAATTGAACATCTGCCTCGCCGGGCTATCGCCCGGTACGAAGAATATTTTGAAGCTATCATGGCCCGAACGAACTCCAGGCGACCATTCCGCCGTTCGAACCTCAGGCAATTCCTTAATCTCAGAAGGTGCGCGCTTTAACCAAGAGCCTGCTTGTTCGACAGGTATCGGGCGCTCCTCGCCGAAATCATACAGCTGACAACCGCTAATTCGATTTCCGTCAGCCTTTACTTCGTCGAGCACCATGAAGACTTCTTCACCTGCTATCGTTTTGGCGAAGGGGGTGATTTCGCCCGCATCCACGCCGCCCGATTCAGCAACTTCCGAGGCTGCCTTGCGGGAGAAGTTCAGAAACACGGCAAGCTGGCCCGTTTCCTCGCTTCTTGAGATCGGCGTCCAGCCGGCAGCAATCAGTGATGCGGAAGCCATCTGCTGATTTTCCAACGAACCGCAGCCGTCCCGGAATGCATCAAGAATTTCGACGACGGGATAATTTGCATCCGCTGCACTCGCAGCGGATGCAATTGCGAGAGGTAGGAAAAAAGCGATGGCTTGGCGCTTCATGCCAGCGACGAATCCAGCGCCTTGCACGCGTCGAGCAGCTCCTTGACCGCGTCGACCGAAACCTGCAGGCCCGACTTGTCTTCATCGTCGAGTTCGATCTCGACGATCTTCTCGACGCCGCCCGCGCCGATCAGAACCGGCACGCCGACATAAAGGCCGTCGAGGCCATATTGGCCGTCGACATAAGCGGCACAGGGCAGGATGCGCTTCTGGTCGCCCAGATAGGCTTCGGCCATCGCGATGCCCGAGGCTGCGGGGGCATAGAAAGCCGAACCGGTGCCGAGCAGCGCGACGATTTCGCCGCCGCCGCCGCGCGTGCGCTTGACGATCGCGTCGATCTTGTCCTGGCTCGACAGGCCCATCTTGACGAGATCGGGAACGGGGATGCCGTTGATCGTCGAATAACGCACGACGGGGACCATCGTGTCGCCGTGGCCGCCGAGGACGAAGGTGTTCACATCCTTCACCGACACGTCGAATTCGTCGGCGATGAAGTGGCTGAAGCGCGCGGAGTCGAGCACGCCGGCCATGCCGACGACCTTATTGTGCGGGAGGCCCGAGAATTCGCGCAGCGCCCAGACCATCGCGTCGAGCGGGTTGGTGATGCAGATAACAAAGGCGTCGGGGGCGTTGGCCTTGATGCCTTCGCCGACGGCCTTCATCACTTTCAGATTGATGCCGAGCAGATCGTCGCGGCTCATGCCCGGCTTGCGGGCGACACCGGCGGTGACGATGATGACGTCGGCGCCGGCGATGTCGGCATAGTCGTTCGTGCCGGTGATCTTCGCGTCAAAGCCCGCAATCGGGGCGACCTGCGACAGGTCGAGCGCCTTGCCCTGCGGCACGCCTTCGACGACGTCGAACAGGACGACGTCGCCGAGTTCCTTTTGCGCGGCGAGCAGCGCCAACGTTCCGCCGATATTTCCGGCTCCGATCAAAGCGATCTTCTTGCGTCCCATGGCGCGCGGCACTCCCTTCCTGGCAAGCCCGGCAATTGGTTCACAGACCGGCGGGAGCACGGGCTAAAGCTCCGCTCCGGTCCCAAGACTGGCGACGCCCCTACGCCGATTCCCTTAACGAAACAACCGCGAAAAGGACGAAAAACAGGCTTTCTTTGCTAATAGTTCGCAATAACTATAAGTCGCCTTGCGCAACGCTCTCCAGATGGGAATAGGCGCGGGATGTGACAAGCGCGAAGCGGCCGCACGCCCCGTCGTCGCGGCGATCGCGTAGGAATCGGTTAACCCTCCCTTATCGCTGCCATGCTACGCGCGGGAACAATGACCCGGGCAATCATCAGCTTCGACACCGAATTGTCGGCCGGCCTTTACCAGCGCGGCGCCGATGCGCGCGCCAATTTCGAAAGCTCGATCCTCGGCCGCTGCCGCGATGGCGATTTCGGCATCCATTTCCAGATGGACATGCTCGAGCGCCACGGGCTTACCGGCGTGTTCTTCATCGATCCGATGCCCGCGCTCGTTTACGGCCCCGAAGTGGTCGACGCGATCGTCCAGCCGGTGGTCGCACGCGGGCACGAGGTGCAGGTCCATATCCACACCGAATGGCTGGCCTTCGCGCGCTTCAACCCGGTCGGCCGCCTGACCGGACGCAACATCGGCGATTTTCCGCTCTCGGCGCAGAAGAAACTGATCGCGCTCGCGCGCGACATCCTCGTCGGGGCAGGCGCGCCGAAACCGACCGCGTTCCGTGCCGGAAATTTCGGCGCCAACGACGACACGCTGCGCGCGCTCGCCGCGCTCGGTTTCCGCTTCGACAGCAGTTTCAACGGCGCGTACCAGGGTCATGGCTGCGACATCTCGCTCGACCCCGGCAATCTCGGCATGCGCATCCATCATGGCGTGTGCGAAGTGCCGGTCAGCGGGCTGATGGACCGCGCCAGCCGCTTCCGCCCCGCGCAGCTTTGCGCGATGTCCGACGAGGAAATGCGCGACGCGCTCGATCACAGCGCGGCGAGCGGCGCGATCCAGTTTTCGGCCTTCAGCCACAGCTTCGAACTGCTGAGCCGCGACCGCGAAGTCCCGAACGGCTTGGCGATTTCGCGGATGGAGGCGCTATGCCGCGCCGTCGCGGACGACACCCGCGTGACCAGCGGGGGATTCGCGACTTTACCCGGACCGCCCGAGCGCCCGGCGCGGATCGCAGTCGCCGCGCCCAAGCCGCTGCGGACGCTGCGCCGCACGATCGAGCAGGCGTACGGCCATCTGGCGCATGAGGTGCGCTACGTCCGCGATCTCATTTCCGTGACGGTCAATTCGTCACGTTGGGGAAAGATTGCCAGCGGCCTGGTCCTCGCGATCGCCTAGGCGATCGCGCCTTCGGCAGACCCGTGGCCTAGCGCGAGATAGTCATCCGACTGCATTTCGGCGAGGCGGCTCGCCGTGCGCTCGAATTCAAACGCCCCGTCGCCTGCGATGTAAAGCTGGTCGGGCATCGCCGCCGCGCTCGCCAGCAGCTTGACCTTATATTCGTAGAGCGCGTCGATCAGCGTCACGAAGCGCGCCGCCTCGTTGCGGTTCTCCGGCCCCATGCGCGGGATGCCGACGATGATGACGGTATGGAAATGCCGCGCGACCGCGAGGTAATCGGCGGCCCCGCGCGCCTCGCCGCACAAGCGCTTGAACGAAAAGACCGCGACGCCCTTCAGCGCCTTCGGCACGTGCAGCATCCGCCCGCCGCCGACATCGAGTTCGAGCGTCGGGACATGCGCGCGGTCCTCGGGCGGATAGTCGGTGAGGCGGAAGAAAGCCGCCGAAAGCGCCGCGCTCGCGGCATCGTCGGCGGGAACGAACCAGCGGGCGCCGTCGCCCAGCCGGTCGCGGCGATAATCGGTCGGGCCGTTGAGGCTCATCACGTCGAGCCGTTCCTCGACGAGCGCGATGAAGGGCAGGAAATGCTCGCGGTTGAGCCCGTCCTTGTAGAGGTCCTTCGGGGGCCGGTTCGACGTCGCGACCATCGTCACCCCGCGGTCGATCAGCGCGGTGAACAGGCGCGAGAGGATCATCGCATCGGCACTGTTGTTCACCACCATCTCGTCGAACGCGAGGCAGCGCGTATTTTCGGCGAGCGCATCGGCGACGAGCGGGATCGGATCGCCGCTCTCGCTCTTGCGCACCTCGCGCATCCGCGCATGGACGTCGAGCATGAACGCATGAAAATGGACGCGCCGCTTCCGCTGGATGGCGAGATGGTCGTAGAAAAGATCCATCAACATCGACTTGCCGCGCCCGACCGCGCCCCACAGATAGACGCCGCGCAGCGCCTCGGGCTTGCGGCCCGCGAGGCGCCAGAGCAGGCTGCCACGCTTCGGCACGGCTTCGAGCTCGGCCTGCAGCTGGTTCAACCTTTCGGCGGCGGCGCGCTGTTCGGGGTCGGGGCGAAGCTCGCCCGCCGCGCCAAGCGCGTCATAGGCCGCAAGGACGGTGGTCACTTCGCGCTCGCCTTGCGGATCGTCCCGGCGAAGGTCAGTACGATATGGCTGTCGCCCTCGCCCTGCACGACAAGGCCGCGCAGGAAGATCAGCCGGCCGGTTTCGCGGACCAGCTCGACCACGGCGTCGAGCGGTTCGCCGACGCGGCCCGCACCGACGAACTGCGTCGACAGGTCGAGCGTCACCGAATGGCCCGCGTTGAGCGAACCGAACTGGTGCGACGCCGCGAAGAGCGCAATGTCGACGAGCGCGAGCGTCACCGCGCCATGGACGTTATCGCCAAGGTTGCTGTGCTTGCGTTCGGGGATCATGCGCACCCGTGCGCACGGACGGCCATCGGACGTCGGCGGTTCGACGCGCACCGTCAGCGGTTCGATGAAGCTGTTGAAGCGCCTCGGGTCCTTGAGATCCCAGCTCAGCCAGCCGCCGTCCAGTTCCTCGGCGCTGAAATGGTCGCGGCGCTTCGGTTCCCCGATCCCGTCGTTCACACCTGCCGCTCGGCCTCGAGCTTCTTGATCTCGGCGATCGCACGCGCGGGGCTCAGCCCCTTGGGGCAGGCATTGGCGCAGTTCATGATCGTGTGGCAGCGATAAAGGCGGAACGGATCTTCGAGCTCGTCGAGCCGTTCGCCGGTCATCTCGTCACGGCTGTCGGCGAGCCAGCGATACGCCTGAAGCAAGATCGCGGGGCCAAGGAACTTGTCGCTGTTCCACCAATAGCTCGGGCAGCTCGTCGAGCAGCAGGCGCACAGGATGCACTCGTAAAGTCCGTCGAGCTTTTCGCGTTCGGCGGGCGACTGCAGCCGTTCCTTGCCGCTCGGCGTCGTCGTCTTGGTCTTGAGCCACGGCTCGATCGACGCATATTGCGCATAAAAATGGGTGAAATCAGGGACGAGATCCTTGATCACGTCCATCGCCGGCAGCGGGGTGATCGTGATGTCGCCCTTCAGATCCTCGATCGCGGTCGTGCAGGCGAGGCCGTTCTTGCCGTTCATGTTCATCGAACAGCTGCCGCAAATGCCCTCACGGCACGAACGGCGGAAGGTCAGCGACGAATCCTGCTCGCTCTTCATCTTGATGAGCGCGTCGAGCACCATCGGACCGCATTTTTCGGTGTCGATCTCGAACGTGTCGAAACGCGGGTTCTGGCCGCTATCGGGGTCGTAGCGATAGACTTTGAATTTCTTCACCGCCGCGGCGCCTTCGGCCTTGTGGACCTTGCCCATCTTTTGCGGGCGGCTGTTCTTGGGCAGGACAAATTGGGCCATATCGCGGGGTTCCCTATGCAATTGCGCGCTGCCTAGACCCGATTGAAAGAGTCGACAAGGGGGTGAAGCGGGATGCGCGCACGAAAGCCGCTGGCGGCACGGCGGACGAGCCGCTAGGTGCGGCAAGGATGAGCGAAGACGTCGCCAAACCCGCCGTAACCAGCCGCAGCGTCGCGCGCGGGCTTGGCACGACCGTGCTGGCGCGCCTCGGCGCAGTGGTCGAGATCGTCGCGCAGCCGCTTTACGTCCTGATGTTCGGCCTCGCCGGCTATGGTCTCTATGCCGTGCTCTGGGCCGCGGTGAACCTGCTCGAAAATATCTTCGACCTCGGCATGACAAGCGCGATGCAGCGCACCGTGCCGCAATCGGCGGGCAATGCCGAGGCGGCGGCGGCGCTGCGCACCGCCATGATTTTCGGCGTCGGGCCTTGCATCATCGTCGCCGCGCTGGTCGCCCTTTTTGCCGCCGATCTCGGTTCGCTGCTCAACGTCGCTGCGAAGGACCGCGAACTCGTCACCCCCGCGATCCGCATCTTCGTCTGGGCGCTACCGCTGTGGGCCTTTGTCGAAATCGCGACGTCGGCGCTGCGCGCGCGCATGGTGTTCGGCGCCGAAATCCGGCTGCGGATCGTGTGGGAACAGATGTTGCGACTGGTGTTCGCGGCGCTGTTTTTCGCCGGTGGCTTCGGCCTCAAGGGGCTGTTCATTGCGCACCTTTGCTCGCTCGCGATCACCGCGGCGCTCAGCGTGCGGCTGCTCGCGCGACACTATAGTTTCGCCGATCTGTGGCGCGGACCGTGGGCCAGCGAGACGGCGCGCAACACTTTCTGGGCCGGACTTTCGATCCTGCCGTCGAACATCATCGCCCGGCTGTTCGGCGATGCGCCCGCACTCATCCTCAACATGCTGCTCCCCGGCGCAGCGGGCGCGGCGGCGGCGGGCCTGTTCACGATCGCGCGAAAATTGTCGAGCGTCGTCCAGCTGGTACGCATCGCCTTCACCTATGTGATGGCGCCGCTCGCCGCGAGCGCCGAACGCGAGGACCGGCGGCAGGTCGCCGACATCTATGCCTATGCGACGCGGCTGATCTCGGCGATCGCGCTGCCGCTCGCCGCGGTGCTCGCCGCGGGCAGCGCGTCACTGCTCGGGCTGTTCGGCCATCAGGCGCAGGCGGCACAAGCCGCACTTGTCATCCTGCTGTTCGCGCGCGCCGCGGAAGCGGTGCTCGGTATTTCGGCGCCGGTGCTTCAAGTCGTCGCCGCTTTCCGCCAACAGCTTACCGCCAGCATCTTCGGGGTTGCCCTCGCGGTGGGTGCCGGATGGCTGATCGTGGGGCACCTCGATCCGCTGACCGGCGTAACGCTCGCGACCGCGATCGGCCTTGTCTCGATGGCCGCCATCCCGACGCTCCAGCTCGCGATCGTCGAAAAGCTTCATCCCTTCGACGCCCAATTCCTGCCAGTAGCCTTGCGGGGGATCGCGATCACCGGAGTGGCCGGCGTGGCGGCAGTGCTCGCCGACCTTTTGCCCGACCCGATCTCGCTGCCGCTGCTCGCGCTCATCGCCGTTGCTGCGATCTGGCTTGCGCTGCGCTTCGCCCTGCCGCTCGCGGACCGCGCCTCGCTCGGCAAGACGGCGCGCAAACTGCGCCTGATCGAAACCACATAGAGATGACCGTCGTGGTTCCAACCCGTGTCGCCATTTACGACCTCGACCGCACGGTGCTGCGCAAGCCGACCTTCACGCTGTTCCTGCTGTGGGCGGCGTGGCGCGAGGCGCGGTGGCGTGTGCTGTTGCTTCCGGCGCTCGCAGCGCTGATGATCGGCTATGCGCTGCGCCTCTATGGCCGCGACCGGTTCAAGCCCGCCGCGATTCGCGTGATGCTCGGCGCCAGCATCGCCCCCGCCCGCGCCGATAAGCTCGCCGCCGATTTCGCGGCGTGGCGCGTGCCGGGCGACGTTCCGCCCGGCGCGAAGGCATGTATCGCGCGCGACCGCGCCGAGGGATACCGGCTGCTGATGGCCACCGCGGCGCCCGAATTCTACGCCGGCGCGATCGCCGAAGCCCTGGGTTTCGACGCGATCGTCGCGACCCGACACCGGCGCGCCGCCGATGGCAGCTGGCTCCCGCTGCTCGACGGCGGAAATTGCTATGGCGCCGAAAAAGCGCGCCGGGTGACCGAGTGGCTCGATGCGAACGCGGCCGGTGGCGCGGTGCATATCCGCGCCTATTCGGATCACCCGAGCGACGCCCCGACCTTTGTGCTGGCGCATGAATCCTGGCTGATCGGACGCAGCCGCAAGCTGGTCCGTCTTGCCGCACAGCAGGGCTGGCGGACGCTGGATTTCGAAATCGGGCCCGGTTGAATGCGCCCGGCCCCCTTCGCCAGTTCCTCGCAACCGGAGCACAGCTTGCCGACCCCTATCGCCTTCCTTGCCCTTGCCGAAGCACAACAGCTTTATCATTGGCTGCCGGCGGCGCTCGAACTCGCGAAGCGCGACGATGTAAGGGTTTCGATCTTGTCGCCGTCACGCCAGATTCTCGATCTCATACTCAGCTACGATCCCGATGGCCTGTTCGAACCAGTGCTACTGCGCCGCCCGCCCTTTGGTCCCGATTCGCTATTCCGCCAACCCTCGCGGCTCGCGACCTTGCTGCTCAATTATTCCGTCATCCGGCGCTTTCCCGTGCTGGTCACGACCGAAATTTCGAGCGCCTGGCTGAAACGTGTCCCGGGCTTTTCATCGCGCATCGTCGTGATCAAACATGGCGCGGGCGACCGCGCGGGCGGTTATCGGGGGCGGCATGCGCTGATCGACCTGACCCTCGTCGCCGGCGAAAAGGACCGGCGGCGCATGATCGAACACAAGCTGTCCGAACCCGGCAATGTCTTGGTGGGCGGCTATGCCAAGTTCGAAATATGCGCGGAGCGGCAGCGCTATTTCGATAATGACCGGCCGACCCTGTTCTACAATCCGCATTTCGACGCGAAGCTCTCGTCGTGGCCGACGCACGGACCCGAAGTGCTCGCCGCGATCGAGGCGCTCGAGGGGTGGAACGTCATCATCGCGCCGCATACGAAACTGGCGCAGCGCGTGTCCCCGATCACGACCACCGCGCCGCATATCCGGGTCGATATGGGCAGCCACCATTCGATCGACATGAGCTATACGATGAGCTCCGATGTCTATCTGGGCGACGTGTCGAGCCAGGTTTACGAGTTCCTGCTGCGCCCGCGTCCCTGCATTTTCCTGAACCTCGACCGGTTGGCGTGGCGCGACGATCCGGCGTTCGCGCACTGGCATTTGGGTCAGGTCATCGAAGATATCGCCGAACTCCCCGCCGCGCTGGACCGGGCTGCGGACTTGCAACCAACCTTTGTTGATGCTCAGGAAGCCGCCATGCACGATTCCATCGACCAGTTCCCGACCCCCGCCTCGATACGGCAGGCCGACATCATCCTCGATTTCGCAAGGACGCCGCGATGAGCGCGCCGATCCGCCTGCTCGGCGAAAACAGCACCCCGATCTGGGGCATGACCAACGCCGAGCGCTGCCGCCGGATGGCGGAAAAGGACGGCAAGCAGGTCGCGCCGGGTCACGAACTGGTCTTCAACCTCGCCTATGTCTTCGACCCGATGCTGCTGCGTTGGGTGATCGAACAACCGGGTACGGTTTTCGCCTGGGGTGGCGCTCCCGTGATCGGACAGGTCCCGGCCGGCAGCGACCCGATGGCCGCGACGGTCATCGACCTGTCGGACGGGCGCAAGCTTTACAACCGCCAGCTTCGCAAGCTCGAACAGCCATTCGTCAGGGAGCTGACCCCCGCAACGCGCCGCGAGATCGAACGGAAAAGCTATTTTGGCGCGTACAAGGGCGTCACCGATGCGCTCACCAAATATCTGTGGCCCGAACTCGCGCTGTGGCTGACGCGCGGCGCCGCGAGCATCGGCATGACCCCGAACATGGTCACCGCGATCGGCGCGGCACTCTGCATCTATGCGACCTATCTCTTCGCCTACGGCCATTATTGGACCGGTATGCTCGCGGGTTTCATCTTCATGGTGCTCGACACCGTCGACGGCAAGCTTGCACGCTGCACGATCACATCGTCAAAATGGGGCAATGTCGCCGACCATGGCGTCGACCTGATCCACCCGCCCTTCTGGTGGTATTTCTGGGGCGTCGGGCTTGGGACATGGGGCCTTGCACTGTCGAACCAGACTTTCCTGCTGGTCATGGTCGCGGTCGTCGCGGGCTATGTGCTCCAGCGCGTGATCGAAGGGATGTTCATCAAGGACTTCGGCATGGACATCCATGTCTGGCAAAAGTTCGACAGCGATTTCCGCCTGATCACCGCGCGCCGTAACCCGAACTTCGCGATCCTCTTTTTCGCGACGCTCGCGGGGCGCCCCGACATCGGGCTGATCGTGCTCGCCTGGTGGACCGTCATATCGCTGGTCGTCCATGCGGTGCGGCTGGTGCAAGCTTATGCCGCAAAGCGTTCGGGTCGGCCGATCGTCAGCTGGATGGAAGAAGCACAGCCATGAACGACACGATCGCCAAATTCGGCCATCCCGCGACGCTGATTGCCGAATATGATCATTGGGTCGTGTTGCTGCGCCCCGCGCAGCCGACGCTCGGCGCGCTGATACTCGCGGCAAAGTCGGATGCGACAGCGTTCGGCGATTTGCCGGCCGAAGCGCATGCCGAACTCAAGACCGCGACCGCCGCGATCGAGGCCGCGCTGGGGCAAGCGGTCGGCTATGCGAAGATCAACTATCTGATGCTGATGATGGTCGACCCGCACGTCCATTTCCACGTGCTGCCGCGTTATGAGGGCGAACGCTCGGGCGCGGGGCTGACAATTGCCGACGCGGGCTGGCCGGCGCAGCCCGACCTTGGGCAAGCGGTGAAGCTGGGCGACGCAGAGGTCGCCGCGCTCGCCGGCTGGCTCAAACCCTATTTCGCGTAGCGGCCTTCTTCGGCCCATTTCGCGGTCAGCGCGTCGGCGGCTTCGACGTCCTGCGGGAAGTCGACTTCCTGCCATTCGAGCCCCTCGATCGACACGGTGCCGACGCGGTTGCCCTTGGCGATGATGTCGATCGCGCGCAGATACCAGCGCTCGACCCCGTCGGGGGTGCGCATCATCTGGTCGACCTGGTTGCGGAAGATCGACGGGCCGTCGCCGACGAACGCCAGCATGCCGATCGACTCCGCATTGGTATCGGGGGGCAGCAGCCGCTTGCCGATATGGTGCAAGCGCCCTTCGGCGTCGCGGTTCACCTTCATATCGTCGTCGTCATAGTCGGCCTTGACGTCGACGGTGACATTGATCGGCTCGTTTGCGCCCGCGATCAGCTTTGCGACAATCTCGTCCGAGATGATGGTGTCGCCGTTGAGGATGATGAAATCGCGGTCCATCTCCTCGCGCGCGATCCAGCAGGTGCCAAGATTGTCGGCGACCTGAAAGAAGGGATTGAACAGGGTGCGGATACGCGCGCCGGTATCGCGATAGAGCTGCAGCGCATGATCCTCCACGCGTTCGGTGCGAAAGCCCGTGACGACGACGATGTCCTTGATGCCGTTCGCGACGAGCGCCGCGACCTGCCAGCTGATGAGGCTGCGGCCGTTGAACTCGATCAGGCATTTGGGAATGTCGCGGGTCAGCGGCAGCAGGCGCGAACCCTGTCCGGCCGACAGGATGATGGCTTTGTCGATGGTCATAGGGGCTGCCCTATAGCGCCTTGGCGGCGTGCGGCAAATATCGCTTCGATCAACTCGATGTCGGCGGGCTTGTCGGCATCGATGCACGCCTCGGGCTCGGACATCGGCACGACCTTCGCGTTGAGGCCGAAACGGAGGCCCGCGCGCGCAACGCCCTGCTGGATCGTGAAGAGGCGAAGCAGCGCGCCGATCAGCAGCCACGGGCCGAAGGCCGCGATGATCTTCAGCCCCTTCTTGCGGTCGCGTTCGATGCGGCCCCAGAAATCGAGCAAGGGCAGCACGCGGCGCCCGCGCAGCCGGAACATGTTCGCACCCGACCACCAGCCGCCGCGGAACTTCAGCCAGGTACGCTTCGACTGCGGATAGCGCGCGAGCAATGTGTCGCGCTCGACCATCGCGACCGCGACGTCGCTATCTTCGGCGCCGCGCAGGAATTCGGCGATCATCGTCGGGGTCAGCAGTACATTGTCGGCAGTGGTGACGAGCAGCGGATCGTCGCCCGGCGGCAGCGCCGCGGCGAGCGAACTGCTGATGCCCTGCCCCGAATCGGCAAAATGCAGGTCGGCAAGCCCAGCGAGCCCCGGCTCGGCCGCCAGCTCGGCACTCTTCTGTGCGAGGATTGTGATTGGGCCGACTTCGGGCGAAGCGCGCAGAGCCTTGACCACATGGACGAGCATCGCCTGCCCCGCGATCGGCAGTAAAGCCTTGGTCGACACGCCGCTACCGGTCAACAGCGGATCGGGACCGGGCCGGCTGCCCGCGAGGACAATCGCCGGGATCGGGGCGTTCACTGCGCCGCTTCCGACGCGGGCGCAATGCGGCGGCCGGTCACGCCGCGCAGGAAATCGGTCGCTTCCTCCAGCACCGGCCCCTTGTTCTGGAACGGCGCGGCGAGCGCCATCACGATGCCGCTATGCCCCATGTCCGGATAGATGCGGAGCGTCACCGCGCCGCCCGCCTTCTCGATCGCGGCGGCGAGGTTCTGGCTGTTCCGCGGCCGCACCGTGTCATCCTCGTCACCGGTCGCGAGCCACATCGGCGGTGCATCGCCGCGCGCGAAGTGGATCGGCTGGGTTTTCTCGATCGGCTTGACCTTGCCCATCGCCTTGTCCCCGCGCCCCCCTTTTTCGATGGGCAAGAAGTCATAGGGGCCGGCAAGCCCCGCGACGCCGCGGATGATCGACGGATCGCTCTTCACCGCACGCAGCCATTGCGGGTCGAGCGCGAGCATCGCGGCATTATAGGCGCCCGCCGAATGGCCCATCAGCGCGATCCGGTCGGGATCGCCGCCAAGCTTTGCGATATGCTCGTGCGTCCATGCGACCGCCGCCGCACTGTCCTCGATAAAGTCGGGCCAATAGGCTTTGGGTACGAGCCGATAGTCGGGAATCACGACCACGAAGCCCTGCCGCGCCAGCGCGCGTCCGGCGAAACCATAGCTGCCCCGCTCACCGCTCTCCCAGCCGCCGCCATAAAAGAAGACGACGACGGGCAGACGGTCGTCCGCCTTGGCATTTTCGGGAACCCAGATGTCGAGCGACTGGCGCGGACCGCGGCCATAGGGCTGGTCGGCGAGCAGCAACCGCGCGCCATCACCCTGCCCGAGCAACCGGTCGGCCATGTTGAGCGACTTCGCGCCGCCCGCGACAATCATCTTGGCGCCGCCGCCGAACAACAGCACGAGCAGCAGCAGCACGAATAGGATTTTGATCAACCGTCGTCCTTTGGAAACCGGCCCCGCCATCTTTCGCGCCCTACAGGGCGGCGAGGATCGGGACAAGGTGGCTCCCCTGCTCGTCGGGATGTCCATCATCTTCGTCATCCCGGACTTGATCCGGGATCCAAAGGCCAACGCCGGCGGGGATGGACCCCGGATCAAGTCCGGGGTGACGAGAAATGATTGGTCGCCACCTTTTCCGCGTTCGCGCGTAGGACAGGGCGATGACCAACAGCTTTAACCGCCCCGCCCTTATCTGTAACCTGCGCAGCGGCAGCTCTGACGAGACACTCGTCGGCCGTTTGACCGAGATATGCCGCGCGGCGGGCGCGCCGCTCGTCCGCACGATCATTCTTCCCGACGCCGACCTCCCGTCGGCCGCCACGCTCGAGGGCGACGGCATCGACCTGCTGCTGGTCCTCAGCGGCGACGGCACGCTCAACGCCGCCGCGGGCAAGCTCGAAACATGGGGCGGCGCGATGCTCCCGCTTCCCGGCGGGACGCTCAACCTGTTCCACAAGACGCTGCACGGCGATCGCGGTCCCGAGGATATTTTGCAGGACGCGCTCGCGGGCAAGGCGCAGAGCGTCCATCCGCCGACGATCCTCTGCGACGCGGGGCGCGCTTATATCGGCGTCATCGCGGGGCCGACGACGGCATGGGCCGAGGTTCGCGAGCAATTCCGCTCGCTGAGCCTCAGCGGCCTCGCCGAAACCATCCCCGATGCAATCGATGCGACGCTTTACGGCGACGGCGTCCGCATTCTTGGATCGGACGAGTCTTTCCAGGCGATCAACCTGACGCCAAAGTCCGACCGCATCCTCGCCGAAGGGTTGATCACCGACAGCGCCGGGTCGATCCTGAGCCACGGGATCGCCTGGCTCGGCGGCGATTTTCGCGAAGGGCCGAGCGTCGACCTGTCCGAACGCCGCGCGGTGGTCATCGAAAGCGAAGGATCGATCGGCCTGCTCCTCGACGGCGAGCCCGCCGAATTGCCGTCGGGCGCAACCTATCGCCTCGAGGCCAGCCCGCTCGCATTTCTCGCCACGGCGCCCGCCACGCCATGACGCGGCTGTTCCACATCAGCGACCTGCATTTCGGGCTGGAGGACCGCACCGCGCTCGCCTGGTTTACCGATTGCGTGCGCCGCGAGCAGCCCGATGCGGTGCTGATCACCGGCGATCTCACGATGCGCGCGCGCAGCCATGAATTTGCCGCGGCGTGCGACTGGATCGGCGCGCTCGACGTGCCCGTGACGGTCGAGGTCGGCAACCATGACCTGCCCTATTTCAACCCCTTCGAACGCTTCTTCGACCCCTATCGCCGCATTCGCGGGATCGAGCGGCTTGTCGAACGCGAACTCGATCTGGCGGGCGTCGCAGTGGTGCCGCTCAAGACGACCGCGCGCGCGCAATGGCGGCTCGACTGGTCAAAGGGCTGGGTGACGACGCGGGCGCTGGAGAAGACGCTCGCTGCAATTGATGCGCTGCCGCGCGGCTCGACGGTGCTCGTCACCGCGCACCACCCGTTGGTCGAAGCCGGCACGAAGGGGCGCGCGCTGACCCGTGGCGGCGAACGGGCGCTGCGCGAACTGGCGCAGCGCGGCGTCGCGGCGGTGCTCACCGGCCATGTCCACGACGCCTTCGATCTCGTCGCCAAAACCGCATCCGGGCCGATCCGCATGATCGGCGCGGGGACGCTGTCGCAGCGCATCCGCTCGACCCCGCCGAGCTTCAACGAGCTGCGGATCAAGGACGGCGAGATCGCGGTCCGCGTTCGCAACGTCGAGGCGGTTCCGACCTTCGACATGCAGATCGACGACGTGCCGCCCGACGCATTGCCGCCGCGCGCACCCGGCGAACCCGTAGCACCGATCGACGCCGTGCCCCCGGTCGATCCGCCGGTGCATTGACGCGCCGCCGTATCCCGTTACGTTGCAAGAAAAAACGCAAAATGGGATGAGAGACGATGCTGACAAAGGGCGACGATTTCCCGCTGCACCAAAGTGCCGAGCCGATTGCCTTCGCGGGCACCGACCGCAATTTCTATGATCGCTATTTCTTCAACGGCTATTCGCCCGACGGGTCGGTCTTCTTCGCCGCGGCGATGGGTTTCTATCCGCAGTTGGGCATCGTCGATGCGGCCTTTTGCGTGTTGGCGGGTAGCGTGCAGCATAATCTGCGCGCAAGCCGACGCTCAGGGGGCGAGCGGCTCGACCTGTCGGTGGGGCCGATCGCGATCAGCATCGACGCACCGCTCGAAACGCTGACGCTACGTATCGCCGCGAACGATGGCCCACTCGCCGCCGAACTGCATTTCACTGCGCGGCATTTTCCGATCGAGGAGCCGCGCTTTACCCGCCGCAACGGCACGCGCCTGTTCATGGACTATACGCGCATGACGCAGAACGGCCATTGGTCGGGATGGCTCTCGGTCGATGGTGCGCGCGTCGATGTCGGGGCCGACTGGGCCGGAACGCGCGACCGCAGCTGGGGTATCCGCCCCGTCGGCGCGGCCGAGCCGCAACCGCCGCCGCAGGGCAATTTCCACCAATTCTTCTGGCTGTGGACGCCGTGCAATTTCGAGGATCGCTCGCTCTTCTTTCACAGTAACGACGACGGCGAAGGGAGCCCATGGAACCGCCGCGCGGTGCTCGTCGGCGCGAACGGCGGCGAGCGTCATTATGCCGATCCCACCTTTGCAGCCGAATGGCAGCCGGGCACGCGCCGCCTGAGCAAGCTGACCGCCGATTTCGATGGCAGCACGCGGCTGACGCTCAGCCCGGGCGGGCAGACCTTCGCGATGAGCGGGCTCGGCTACACGCACCCCGTCTGGGGGCACGGCTTCGACCATGGCGGCCTCGAGATCGCACACGACAGCCTGTCCGAAGCCGAACGGGCGTGGGGCAATCCGCTCGCGATGCACGTGCAGGCGCTCGTCCGCGCCGACCTCACCGACGGCGATCGCAGCGAGGGCGGTATCGGGGTGCTCGAACAATTGTTCGTCGGCCCGCACGCCCCGACCGGCCTCACCGGTCTGATGGACCCCGCGCCGTGAGTTTTCCGACCTCGCCCGAGGCGATGCAGCCGACGTGGCTCAGCGCGGTGCTCGGGCATCCGGAAAAGCTGAAGGGCTTCGTCGCGGCCAAGGTCGGCACCGGGCAGATGTGCGACAGCTATCGCCTGACGCTCGACTGGGACGCCGGCGTCGACGCCCCCGCAACGGTGATCGCCAAATGCCCCAGCCATGACGAGGCGAGCCGCAATATTGCCAGGCTCACCGGCACCTATGTCAAGGAAATCAGCTGGTATCGCGAGCTTGCCGCCGCCAGCGGGGTTCCCGCGCCGATATGCCATTATTGCGATATTGCCGACGATGATGTCGACTTCGTCCTGATCCTGTCCGACCTCGCGCCGGCGCAGGCGGGCGACCAGCTTGCCGGTCTCGGCCTCTCCGGGCTGATCCCCTGCATCGAAGCCGCGGCAAAACTTCACGCCTATTTGTGGAACGACGCCCGGCTCGCGCAGATGCCCTCGCTTGCACGCGACAATGCGGGGCTGATCCGCACGCTGTTCCCCCAGCTCTATGCCGGCTTTCGCGAACGTTATGCGGAAAGGCTCGCGCCCGAGGTGCTCGATCTCGGCGCCGGACTCGTTACGAAACTCGACGCCTATCTGGCGCGCGAGCCTTCGGTCCGGACGATCGTCCATGGCGACCTGCGCGTCGACAATATCCTCTTCGCGCCCGACGGCGAAGCCTGCTGGATCGTCGACTGGCAGACACTGGGGCGCGGCAGCGGCGCCGCCGACCTCGCCTATCTGGTCGGCACCAGCATCGCCGACCCGGTCGAGCGCGCGGCGGCCGACCGGCCGGCATTCGACCATTGGATCGCGGCATTGACCGCCGCGGGCGTCAAGCCCGATGCCGCAGCGCTGTGGACCGACTACCGCGTCGGGGCCTTGAGCGGCTATTTCATGGCGGTCTTCGCCTCGATGAGTGTCGAACGCACCGCGCGCGGCGACGAGATGTTCGCGGTGATGGCCGAACGGCCCGCACGGCAGGCGCTGGCGCTGGGGAGCCTCGATCTGCTTTAGTTCTCTATAGGGGGGGCAGAAGCCGACCGCTAGCGGACCTTCTTCTCCCCTCCCGCTTGCGGGAGGGGTGACCAACTCGCTGCTGTAATGGCAGCTCACCACCCAAAGCCGACAGCTGACCGGTTTTGGCCCAAAGGAAAAGGGCGGCCCGTTGCCGGACCGCCCTTCCTTTCTCCGTCCGTCGACGAAAGAAACTGATTAGCGCTTCGAGAACTGGAAGCTGCGGCGGGCCTTGGCCTTGCCGTACTTCTTACGCTCGACGGCGCGGCTGTCGCGGGTCAGGAAGCCGGCCGACTTCACAACGCCGCGCAGCGCGGGTTCGAAGCGGGTCAGCGCCTGCGCGATGCCGTGCAGCACGGCGCCCGCCTGGCCCGAGAGGCCACCGCCCTTGACGGTTGCGATCACGTCATACTGGCCAACGCGCTCGGTCAGGCCGAAGGGCTGGTTGATGACGAGACGCAGCGTCGGACGTGCGAAATAAACTTCCTGGTCGCGGCCGTTGACGGTGATCTTGCCCGTGCCGGGCTTGACCCACACGCGGGCAACGGCGTCCTTGCGGCGGCCGGTCGCATAGGCGCGGCCCTGCTTGTCGACGATCTTTTCGCGCAGCGGCGTGGTCGAGACCGGAGCGGCAACGGTGCCTTCGACGGCGCCGGCGAGATCCTTGAGATCGGTCATGGTCTGTTCGTCAGCCATTATGCACCCACCTTGTTCTTGCGATTCATCGACGCGACGTCGATCACTTCGGGGCTCTGCCCTTCATGCGGATGTTCAGCGCCGGCGAAGATGCGCAGGTTGCGCATCTGCTGGCGGCCGAGCGGGCCACGCGGGATCATGCGTTCGACGGCCTTTTCGAGCACGCGCTCGGGAAAACGGCCTTCGAGGATCTTCGCGGGGCTCGTTTCCTTGATGCCGCCGGCGTAGCCGGTGTGCTTGTAGTAACGCTTGTCCTGCAGCTTCTTGCCGGTGAACGCCACCTTCTCCGCGTTGATGACGATGACATTGTCACCGCAATCGACGTGGGGGGTGAACGACGGCTTGTGCTTGCCGCGCAGGATGTTGGCGATAATCGAAGCAACGCGGCCCACAACGAGACCCTCGGCGTCGATCAGCACCCATTTCTTTTCGACCGTCGCGGCGTTCGCCGATGCGGTCGTCTTGGTCAGCGCCTTCATCATGGCGACCTCCTTGACAGATATGGACTAGGACGAGCAGCCATGCCGCCGCCCGAAAACAAACCGCGCCGCCTGATCCTTGAAGGGACGCAGCGGCGCTTCGGAGCGGGCCAATGGCGCCAACCGAGCGGAAAGTCAAGCAGATCGCGGCTTTGCTGACAGGTATTATGATACCTTTAGCTTTGCGGAACGATCTCCAGCGCTCGAACCCGCTCTTCGACGAGGGTCCGTCCGTCGCCCTCGGCATCGACGATCCAGCTCTGCCGCTGCTCGCGCATCACCAGCCCCGTCGCGGTGTCGACGGTCCACAGATTGTCGATTTCCAGCGGCTTGGCGGCACCGGCAACGGGCGCAGAATCGCGCTCGACCTTGGCGATCGTCTGCAACGCGCCGCCGTGCGTGATCGATATGCTCGCGCCGTCCGCCTGTGCCGAGAGCGGAATAGCGCCATTGGCAGGCGCAACCAGCGCCCGGATATCGGCGGTCGCCAGCTTGTCGCGTTCGGCAGCGGGGAGCGCCGCAATCAACTGCGCCAATTGCCTGGCTTCAGGCCGCCCCGCCTTGGCGCCCACTGCCTCGATCCGCGCGGTCACCCGCTCCCACAATCCGTCCGGATCGACCATGTCGATACGGCTGCCGTCGGGCGCGACAAGATAGGCGATCGGTTCGCCGACGAGCGGATCGAGCATCAACGACAGCGCGCGGGTCACTTCGGGGCGGGCATCCGAATCGATCCGCTGCAGCACCGCCTCGAGCCGGTAACCGCGCCCGACGCGCTGCCATTGCAGCGCATAGACGAGCGAGAAGTTGATCAGCGATCCTTCGCGGCCGATCCGGCGCGTCGTCACGCGGTAGGTCATCGGCCGGCCCACCGGGGGAGCGAACTGGAAATGCACGGCCGTCGCAGCCGGAACGTCGCCCGGCTCAGAGGACGGAAGGGGCTGGGCCGCCAGCAGCAAGAGCGCGCCGAGGCTGCCGGCCGGGATCATGCCGAGCAGCGGCCCAGTCGGTGAAGCCCCGCCGCGGCGATGGCGACGAGGATCGCACCGGTCACCTGATGCCACACGGCGACCCACATCGAAACGCCCGAGACGACGGTCCAGATGCCGAGCAGCATCTGCGCCGCGACGACCGCGAGGATCAGCCGCGCCTCGATACGCGCGCCGCGCCGCGACAGCGTGCGCGCGAGGAGGAGCAACGCGAGCGCCGCCACCCACGACCACCAGCGATGGAGGAAATGGATCAGGAAGGGATCATTGGTCAGCGCCAGCCAGACGCCGCCCGCCCAGTCGATACCCTCGGGCACGAAATGATCGTTCATCAGCGGCCAGCTGCTCGCGACATAGCCCGCATTGAGCCCCGCGACCCACGCGCCGAGCAGCAGCTGGACGAAGAGGATCGCGATGACGCCGATCGCGGGTCCGGTCAGGCGCGCCGGCCGCGCCGCGGGATCGCGCGCCAGGCTGTCCAGATCGCGCGCCGTCCACACTAGCCCTGCGAGCAGGAACAGCGCAGTCAGCAAATGGGTGGCAAGGCGGAAATGGCTGACGTCGACGCGATATTCGAGGCCCGAGGCGACCATCCACCAGCCGATCGCGCCCTGCAATCCCACGAGCGCGGCAAGTGCGAGCAAGCGCCAGCCGTAACCGCTGGGGATCGCGCGGCGCCAGGCGTACCAGATCAATGGCACGACCAGCGCCATGCCGACGAGCCGTCCGAGGATGCGGTGCAGCCACTCCCAGAAAAAGATCGCCTTGAACCCCGCCAGCGTCATGCCGAGGTTGATCTCCTTATATTCGGGGATCTGCTTATACTTCTCGAATTCCGCGATCCATCCGGCCTCGCTGAGCGGCGGCAGCACGCCCGAAACGGGGCGCCATTCGGTGATCGAAAGCCCCGATTCGGTGAGGCGGGTGATACCGCCGACCCCGACCACGATGATCACGAGTAATGCGACCGCCCACAGCCAGCGCGCGAGCGCCGCGGGGCGGGGTTGGCGGGCGGCAGGCGCCGGCAAGACAGAGGCGTGCGTCATGGCCCGCCCTATCGGCGCTTGCCGGGCGATAGGCAAGAGGCCCGGAACCCGGCGTCCCGCGGGAAATTCATGGCCCCGACAGCTGCGACTTGATAGGGGACGGCGATGCTTCGCAATGCCCGATCGATCTTCGCCATCCTGTCGTTGTCGATGGCTGCACCGGCTTTAGCCCAGCAATCCCCCTACGCAGCGTTGGCCGCAACGGAGGCACGCGTCGCTACCATCGGCTTTCGGTTGACGACCGCCAACGCCGCCTGGTGCCCGGTACGCCAGCCGCAGTTCGGGTGGATATGGGGCGACCCGCGCCTTTATGCGGCAGACCGGCGCACCGAAGCGCTCGCGGCTTATGGTGCCGTCGACCAGCTTCACCCTTACATTGCGGCGCTGGCCCCGCACTCGCCCGCCGCATCGGCGGGGATGAAGGTCGGCACACCCGTCACAGCGATAGCGGACGCGCCCGTCCCCGACGGAATCGGGGACCATCCCTTCGCGCGCATCACGGCGATCGAAGGCAGCATGGCGGCGCTGCCGGTCGATACCGCGATCGCATTGCATGTCGGTGCCGGGCGCATCGTCAGCCTCACCCCGGTCGCCGGCTGCGTCAGCGATTTTCGGGTCGAAGCCAATGAAAGGCCCGCCGCCGTCGCCGACGGACGGATGGTCCTCGTCAACCAGGGCCTTGCCGATTTCGCCGCGGATGACGCGGAACTCGCGGCCGCGATCGCCCACGAGCTGGCGCATAATATATTGCGTCACCGCGCGCGGCTCGACGCGGCGGGGGTCGATCGCGGGCTCGGCAAGCAATTCGGCCGCAATGCGCGCCTGTTCAAGCAGACCGAGGTCGAGGCCGACCGGCTGTCGGTGTGGCTGCTCGCCGGCGCGGGCTATGATCCCGCCGCGGCAGGGCGTTTCTGGTCGCGCTTCGGCCAGCGAAAGGGACGGCCGATGTTCCAGGCCAGCACCCACCCGAACTGGCGCGACCGCGTCGCTTCGCTCGGAGCCGAGGCGGCGGCGATCGCTTCGCTGCGCAAAGCGGGCCAGCCGCTGCACCCGCCGCTGGTCGGCGCCCCGCCGCCCTTGGAATAGGCGCGCGCACATCCTATTTCGGGAACAATCACTTCCCCCCGAAAAGGATCGACGCCCATGACCCAAGAGACCGCCATTTTCGCCGGAGGCTGCTTCTGGTGTACCGAAGCCGTGTTCCAGTCGCTGAGCGGCGTCGAGGGTGTCGAGAGCGGCTATATCGGCGGCAGCGTCGAGAATCCGACCTATAAGCAGGTCTGCGGCGGCGACACCGGCCACGCCGAGGCGATCCGCATCACTTTCGATCCCGCCGTCATTTCTTACGACGATTTGCTCGACGTCCATTTTGCGACGCACGATCCGACGACGCTCAACCGCCAGGGTAACGACATCGGCACCCAGTATCGCAGCGCCCTCTTCCCGATCGATGCGGCGCAGGCCGATGCCGCGCGCGCCGGGATCGCGCGCGCCGCTGCCGATTGGCCCGCACCGATCGTCACGACGATCGAGAGCGCGTCGAAATGGTATCCGGCCGAAGATTACCATCAGGCCTATTGGGACGGCGAAGGCCAGCGCAATCCCTATTGCATGGCGGCGATCCCGCCGAAGCTGGCTAAATTGCGCAAGGGATTCAGTGACCGTTTGCGCGCCGAATAGACGAGGATGAATCGATGTGGCCGCTGTTTCTATATGGTCGCATGACGTCACTTTTCATTGACTTTCCAATTGTTTTGACTAGCGGACGCGCCTTCGCTGGGGCAGGATGCCCCTGAAACGCAGTTGGGGGCGCGGCCAGGTGCTGGCATCACTGTTTCTGATCGGCGCGTTGGTGACGACGCCGCAGATGTCGGTTCAAGCCGCAAGCCAGACCGTTGTCGAAGACGGGTCGGGCGGGATGACGCGCGCCGTCAACCGGATGGTGGGCGGCATCGTCAGCTATGCGCGCTGGCCCGATGGGTCGGCGGCAACTGCCCGGACGATGTGCGTCGTCGGCGCGCCGCGGCTGTCCGATCGCATGGCGCCCGATGTCCCGGGCCCCGGCTCGGTCACGGTCCGCCGGACGACCACCGCCACCGTCACCCCCGAGTGCGACATCTTGTTCCTCGGCCGGATGCCCGTCGCCGATCGCCGGCAGCTCATCGCCTGGGTGCGCGGCCGTCCGGTCCTGACCATCACCGACGATGACGCAGCATGCATCTATGGCGCGATGTTCTGCCTCAGCAACAAGGCGGCGAGCATCAGCTTTTCGGTCAATATCGACGCGATCGGGCGCGGCCCGCTGCGCATCGACCCGCGTGTCCTGCGCATTGGCGGCGGCAAAGGGGGCGCGGCATGACCGGCCAGACCCCCACGCCCTCGGTCGAACGGATCGGTGCGCGCACGACGCTGCAAAAGCTGCTGTCGCGCTTTCATTTCGGGATCACGCTGTTCGCGGTCGCGCTTTCGGGCCTGACCATCCTGCTCGCCGGGGTGACCGCGCTGCGCGGCTATGCCGATCGCAATATGGAACTCGCAGCGCAGCTGGGCGCCTATGGCGTCGAACCCGCGCTGGTGTTCAACGATCCGCAGGCAGTGCGCGAGGGGCTGGAGCCCTTGACGCGCATTCCCGGCATCGCCCGGCTCCGCGTGCTCAACGACGTCGGCCGGCCCATCACCGAATGGGCCTCGCCCAGTGCCGACCCGGCGCCGATCCTCACCCGCATCTTCTTCCCCCGGCCCTTTGCCGTCACCGTCCAGCGCAACGGGTCGGCGATCGGCACGATCGAGGTGTGGGGCGACAGTTCGACATTGGTCGATTATGTCCGCCTCGGCCTGCTTGCCGGCTTCGGCTGTCTGCTGATCACGGCGTTCGGCACCATCTTCCTCGCGCGGCGTTTCGAATATGAGCTGGTCAAGCCATTGAACGAAATTGCGACCGTCGCGCACGACGTGCGCCTGCACCGGCGGTTCGACAAGCGAGTGAAGCCGCTCGGCATTGCCGAGCTCGACCGGCTGGGCGGCGATATCAATGCGCTGCTCGACGAACTGCAGGGCTGGCAGGGGCATATGGAAACCGAGCGCGCGCTGCTCGCGCACCGCGCGTCGCACGACACATTGACCGCGATGCCGAACCGCGCCGCGTTCGACGAGCAACTGGCGGAGCATATCCGGTCCGCAGAGGGGCGTGGCGACCGCTTTGCGCTGCTTTTCATCGACGCCGACAATTTCAAGGCGGCAAATGACAATTTCGGCCATGCCGCGGGCGACACCGTGCTCGTCGCGCTATCGGCCTGCATCAAGGAAACGCTTCGCAAGGGCGATTTCGCGGCGCGGATCGGCGGGGACGAATTTATCGTCATCGTCGACCCGCTCGACACCGACGCCGCCCCCGGCGATCTGGCGAACCGGATCCGCGCCTGCGTGTCGCAGCCCATCGCGCTGCCGGGCGGCGAAACCTATCGCGCGGCGGTCAGCGTCGGCGTCGCGGTCTTCCCCGACGATGGCACCAACGCCACCGCGTTGCTCACCGCGGCCGACGCCGCCATGTATGCCGACAAACTGACCAACCGTTCCCGATGATGACCAGCGGAGTGATGCCGTGACACTTGATTTCCCCCGATCGATCCGAACCCTTTTCCTCATGGGCTTCGCGGCCTTGCTCGCGGCGTGCCAAAGCGTGCCGCCGACCACCGGCTTCACCCCCGGACAAATCGCCGTTCTCCAGTCCCAAGGCTTTGTGGAGGACGGTCCCGGGTGGATGCTTAGCATGCCCGAACGGCTGCTTTTCGCGTCGAACGAAAGCAGCGTGTCGCCCGACCAGCAACAGCGGATCAGCGATATTGCCGCCAAGCTCGTTTCGGTGGGCATCGCGACCGCGCGGGTCGAAGGTCATACCGATTCGACCGGCGCCCCGGCCTATAATCTGACGTTGTCGCAGGCGCGCGCAGAGGCCGTCGCGGCGCCGATGCAGGCGGGCGGCATGCGATTTACCGCGGACCAGATCGTCGGCCGCGGCGAGACCCTGCCGTTGTCGAGCAACACGACAGCGGAGGGGCGGCAGGACAACCGGCGCGTGGTCGTGATCGTCACGCCGCAGTGACGCGGCCGTCGGCGCTGTCCCGGACTCTTTTCTTGACCAAAGTTCGCGGCTAAGCCCTCGCACATGAAACCGATCCGCAAAGCCGTCTTCCCCGTCGCCGGCCTCGGCACCCGCTTCCTCCCCGCGACCAAGGCGATCCCCAAGGAGATGCTGCCCGTCGTCGACCGGCCGCTGATCCAATATGCGGTCGACGAAGCGCGCGAGGCGGGGATCGAGCAGATGATCTTCGTCACCGGCCGCGGCAAAAGCGCGATCGAGGATCATTTCGACGTCGCGTTCGAACTCGAAAAGACGATGTCCGAGCGCGGCAAGGATTTGTCGGTGCTCGAACCGACGCGGCTCGGCCCCGGCGCCTGCGCCTATGTCCGGCAACAGGAACCGCTGGGCTTGGGCCATGCGATCTGGTGCGCGCGCGATATCGTCGGCGACGAGCCCTTCGCGATCTTCCTCCCCGACGAATTCATGCACGGATCGCCCGGTTGCATGAAACAGATGGTCGATGCGTATCAAAAGGTCGGCGGCAATCTGATCTCGGTGCTCGAGGTGCCGCACGAACAGGTGTCCGCCTATGGCGTCATCGCGCCCGGCGCGCGCGACGGGGCGCTCACCGAAGTCCACGGCCTCGTCGAAAAGCCGCGGGCCGCCGAGGCGCCGTCGAATCTGATCATTTCGGGCCGCTATATCCTGCAACCCGAAGTGATGCGCGTGCTCGAAGGACAGGAAAAGGGCGCCGGCGGCGAAATCCAGCTCACCGACGCGATGGCGACGATGATCGGCAACCAGCCCTTCCACGCCGTCACCTTCGACGGTGCGCGCTACGACTGCGGATCGAAAGCCGGATATATCCAGGCCAATCTGGCGGTCGCGCTCGAACGGCCCGACATCGCGGACGAAGTGCGCGCTTTTGCGATCGATCTGCTGAAATAGGAGCGGCGGAGGCAGCAGCCCCCGCCGGCCTGACGCTTATTCGCCTTCGATATTCGGTTTCGGGAAGCTGTCGGCCCCGAGCGTCTTGTAGAGCAGGCCGCCAATCGCCCCGCCGATCAACGGCGCGATCCAGAACAGCCACAATTGCTGCAGCGCGATGCCGCCCACGACCAGCGCGGGACCGGTGCTGCGCGCCGGGTTGACCGAGGTATTGGTCACCGGGATCGAGATGAGGTGGATCAAGGTCAACGCAAGGCCGATCGCGATCGGCGCGAAACCCGCGGGCGCGCGGCCATCGGTCGATCCCATGATGATCCAGAGGAAGAAGGCGGTGAGCACGATTTCGATAATGAAGCCCGACCAGATGTCATAATGCCCCGGCGAACCCGCATCGAAGCCGTTGGCCGCTAGGCCGTTCGTGGCGAGATCATAGGCCGGGTTACCGCTGGCAACGTAGAACAGCAGGAACGCCGCGACGATCGCGCCGAGCACCTGCGCCACGACATAGAGCGGAATATCGCGCGCGTCGAAACGCCCGCCCGCCCACAACCCTACGGTGACCGCGGGGTTGAGGTGACAGCCCGAAATATGGCCGATCGCATAGGCCATGGTGACAACCGTCAGACCGAAAGCAAGCGAGACGCCGAGCAGTCCGATCCCGACGTCGGGGAATGCCGCGGCCAGAACCGCGCTGCCGCAGCCGCCGAAGACAAGCCAGAACGTGCCGATAAATTCGGCCAGACCCTTTTGGATATTCGTCATGATGACCCTCCTCCCCGCCGATGGCCTCAGACGCCCCCGGCGCGAGCATCATCCTATCAGCGCTGCGCGAACGGGCAAGCCCTTGTCCGGCCAAGACGAATCAGGCGGCCGCGACCGCTTCGACGAAGTGGCGCGCGCGCTGGTGCAGCGACAGCGCCGCCTCGGTCAGCCCGGCGGACAATTTGCCCAGCGCCTGCGCGCCATCGCCGACGGCGGTCGCGCCATGTCCGATCTCGCGGACGCGCGCGTCGATTTCGCGGCCCGCAAAGACCGCCTGTTCGACATAGCTCGCGATCGTCAGCGTCGTCGCGCTCTGTCCATCGACCGCGCGGTCGATCGCGTCGGAAAAGCCGTTGTTGGCGTCGATCGCCTTCTCGACCTCTTCAAATCCCGCCGCGACCTGTTCGACGATATCGCGGATCCGGTCGACATATTGGGTGATGTCGCCCGCTGCGACGCGCGTCTGGCTGGCCAGCGTCTTCACCTCCGACGCGACCACGGCAAAGCCGCGGCCGGCATCACCGGCGCGCGCCGCCTCGATCCCTGCATTGAGCGCGAGCATATTGGTGCGGCTCGCCATGTCGATGATCAATGCGAGCATCTGTTCGATCGACTGGCTCGCCGCCTTCAATGCGATCGACCGATCGCTGGCCTGCTTGATCTTGCGATGCGCGTCGCCGCGAACCGTGCGCGCGCGCGATCCGTCGTCGACGATCTTCGCCATCGTCGCCGCAAGCGCATGACCGCGATCGCCGAGGTCCTGCAGCCCGGCCAGCGTCTGCGCGGTCGCGCCCGCGACGGTGACCGCGTCGCGCCCTGTTTGCTGAGCACGTTCGGACAGCGTGCCGGCGACCGCTTCGACCTTGCGCGCCATGTCGGACAGCGTCGCGGTCAGCGCGGTGATGTCCTGCTGGAACCGCCGCCCGGCATCGTCGATGTGCGTCGTGCGCGCCGCCCGTTCCTCTGCCAGTTCGACCTCGCGCAGCATCGCCAGCTTGGCGAGCTGGCCGCTGTCGAGCGTTTCGACGAAGCGTCCCGCGCGGACGAGGATCAGTTCCTGCTGCCCCGGCGACTGCGCCACGATGCGCAGCAAATCGGTCGTCGATCGCGTCACATCGGCGGTCGGACATGCTTCGATCATCGAGGCGATCGAGCCGCCGATCGTCGGATTCTGCATCAGCGAAAACCAGAAGGGGCAAAAGAGCAATTCGCGCACCCGCTGTTCGCGAATGATGCCCACCGGCCGCTCTTCGCCATCGACCACAGCAAGCGCGCGGAGCTGCGGATTGCCGCGGAACAGATCGATGACCTCAGACATATGCGCGTCGGCGCCGATCGCGGACGCGTGGCCCGGCGATGGCGTAAAGGCATATCCCATGGCGTTCATCACTCTCTCTTCAGTCTGCGGCCCTTGTTCGCGTTTCAACCTAGAGGCTGTTGGTAAACAGTAATTTAACCATTTATTTCAGTGATGTGACACGCCGGCCGCGCGCCGGGCCGATCCGTCGCAATATCCTGTTCAGATCGCGGCGGTTATGCGATGGGGCGTCATCGGCGAGGAGAAGAAAATGCGCGTTTTAATTCTGGCGGTCATGGCCGCTCCCCTGCTCGCCGGCTGTTTCAGCGCGGTCAAGACGGTCGTCACCGCGCCGGTCAAAGCCGTCGGCCAGGTCGCCGACTGGTCGACGACCAGCCAGGACGAATCGGATCGCAACCGCGGCCGTGAAATGCGCAAGCGCGAGGAACAGATGGGCAAGCTGTCGCGCCAGCGCGACAAGGCGGCCGAAAAGTGCCGCGACGGCAAGGCCGACCAATGCCAGCGCGCCGAAGTGCTGGAGCATGAAATCGAAGCATTGATGGCGGCGCCGCGTTAAAATCCTCCTTGTGCCGCAGGCATGGGGAGGTGGCAGCGCGAAGCGCTGACGGAGGGGCTATGACGCTTGCCCCTCCACCACTCGCTACGCGAGCGTTCCCCCTCCCCATCGCTGCGCGACAGGGAGGACAGAAAGCTACCGCACCCGCCGGCCCGTCCACACAACGCGCCCGACCAATTGCACCGACGCCATCGGCAGATCATCCCAGCTGCGATAATGCGGATTGTCGCTGATTACCGAAATCCGCCCCTGCCCCGGCGCGCGCGCGACGCGCTTCACCATCAGCACATCGTCCATGCGCAGCACGTAGATGCCGTCGCGCAGCCGCGCCGCGGCGTCGCCGCCATCGACCAATATATCGTCGCCATCGTCGAGCGTCGGCGCCATCGAATCGCCCTCGACGCGAATGATGCTGAGCGCGCGCGGATCGGCACCCAGGTCGCGCAGCCATTTGGGGTCGAACGCGACCTCGCCCTCGACGGCTTCGCCATCGACGCTGGCGCCCGCGCCCGCCGAGGCGCCGATCGCGAGTTTCGGCACCAAGATCATTCCGGGCCCGCGCGCCCGCACCGGGGTCGCGACGCGCTGCACCGGCCCGCCCAGCATCGCTTCGGACACGCCGAGATAGGCGGCGATGCGCGCACGATCCTGCTCGGCCAGCCGCCGCGGCGAACCGCGCTTGATATATTGCTGGATATAGGCGGGGTTGCGCCCGATCACTTGCGAGATGCGCGCATAATCGAGCCCCCTTTCAGCCAAGAGGCGGTCGAGCGCGGTGCGCGGATCCTGATCGAAATCGGCCATAGGTCGCTGGGGGCTGGTCCTTCCTATTTCGTCTCTAGCAAACGGATTTTTCCTAGACAAGTAGGAAAATGAGCATCAAATAGGAAATATCCTATCGGGTGAGTCGCCCGGTTTCAGTGCGATCAGGGAGGAAAATATGGAGCGCAGCCTGCTGCAACGGATCGAGGCCTTTCTGAAGGAATCGGCGATGCCGCCGAGCGTGTTCGGCCGCGCCGCGGCGCACGACCCGCGCCTCGTCGCCGATTTGCGCGGGGGCCGCGAGCCGGGGCTCGATATGATATGTCGTGTGGAACATTTCATGAACAAATGGCGTGCCGAGCGGCGCGCGGGCCAGGTCGCGCCGCAGGGCGACCGGCGAACCCGCGCCTTCCGCCGTATCGAGCAGGGAGCACAGGCATGATGCGCTGGTCCCCCGCCCTGCCGCCGCGCCCCGGCTGTCCGCATCGGCGGCTCCGCCATCTGCTCGTCCGCGAATTGCCGCATGGGCTGGCGCCGGGTGCATCGACTTTTCGCCCGTGGGCGAGCGCGAGTTTCGTCGGCGCGCGTCACCTGTTCCCCTGTGTGATCGCGGCGGGCGACAGCGAGCCGGTCCGCCGCGCGCTGCACGACCGGCTGAACGCGACCGAATGGACGCTCCCCGGACATATCGTCGCCGATGTCGTGGTGGAATGCGGGACCGAGCCGCAGACGCTGCGGATCGAAATATTGACGGTCGAGGACTAGCCGACCGACTGGCGCGTCATCCGCTGCAGCGTACTGAGCGCGGCTTCGAGCGCGAAGTCGACTTCGGGCTCGACGGTTTCCGCGGCATCGTCGGGCACCGGAATCGCAGCAGTCGAAGCCGGGGCAGCCCGCTGACGGCGCGTCAGCCCCGCTTCGAAGCGCGCGACCATCGCACCGAGCGATTTGTCGGCGGGATCGGGCATCGGCGGCGGCGAAGTCATTTCGGCGGGTTGCAGCCAGGGCGCGTCGCCGTCGAATTCTTCTTCGGGAGCGAGGTCGGCAAGCACAAGTTCGCCCGCGTCGTCGGCCTCGGCTTCACCCAACCACAGGCCGGGCGCAACCGGTTCAGCGATAGCGCTGCCGTCCAGACCGCCCGCGGGCAGATCGCGGCCCGCGCGGATCGGCGGGCGCGGCGGATCGTCGGGGTGCAGGTCGACGCGGCGGCGGCGCGTCAGAATCTCTTCGCTATCGTCACTCTCCACCTCATGCGACGTACGGCGGAAACGGTCGCGCAGCGAGGACAGCCCCGCCGCTTCGGGCTTGGCGATGAGCAGCGCGACGAGGCCCGCGATCAAGGCGGCGAACGCCGACATGCCGAACGCGAGCGCGAGCCGCCCGCCATTGCCGATCGGCTGCACGAAAATGTCGGAGAGCCGGTCGAGATAGAGATTCCAGCTGATCCCCGCGACCCACGAAAAGGGCATGACCGCGGCGAACAGGAAGGTCAGCGCCGCGGCGCCGATCACCGCCGGAATCGCGGGCTGGAGCGCGCGCAGCAGCGCGGTCGCTGTCGCTTTGGCCCGATTCTCGCTGGTCTCTTCCATATCGTTTCAAATCCATCGGCCCGTCGGGCCATTTGCCTTCACTCGGTATCGCGGCGCTCAGGCGCCGCGCAGCAATCGCTGGTAAACCGGCTCGTAACGTAAAATGTTTGATGACCAGTTACGATGGCTTTCCACAAAAATACGTGCTGTCCGCCGTCGCGCGGGCCACATTTCCCGATTTTGCAGCAGCTTGGCGAGCGCATCCGCAATCGCGGCGGGGTCGTCGGGCGCGAACAAGGTGCCCGTGGCGCCATCCTCGATCAGCTCGCGATGCCCGCCGACATCGGACGCCGCGACGAGCTTACCCTGTGCCATCGCCTCGAGCGGTTTCAGCGGCGTGACGAGATCGGTCAGCCGCATCTTCTTGCGCGGATAGGCGAGGATATCGATCAGCGAATAATAGCGCTCGACCTCCTGATGCGGCACACGGCCGACGAAATGGATGTGCGCCGCCGCCGGCGATGTCGCCGCTTGGGCTTTCAACGCCGCCTCCATCGGGCCGCCGCCGACGAGGAGCAGCCGCGCCTTAGGCTGCGCGGCGACGAGCGCGGGCATCGCCGCGATCAGATCGTCGATCCCCTCATAATCGTAAAAGCTGCCGATATAGCCGATCACCGCATCGTGGGTGGCAAGCCCAAGCGTGTCGGCAAGCGCATCGTCACGCGGGGTCGGATCGCCGAACAGTTCGAGGTCGACGCCATTGGGCGACACGGTGATTTTGTCCGCGTCGATCCCGCGCGCAATCAGGTCGCCGCGCAATCCTTCGCAGATTACTGCGACCGCATCGGCCGATTTCACCGCATAAGTTTCGAGCTGCCTGGTGAGCCAATAACGCAAACTCCCCTCGCGCCCTGTCCCGTTGCCGACCGACGCATCCTCCCAGAAGGCGCGAATTTCATAGATCACCGGGATGCCGAGTTTCTTGCCGACGCGCAGCGCCGCGAGCCCGTCGAGCACCGGCGAATGCGCGTGCAGCACATCGGGTTTCCATTCGCTTGCCAGCGCCTCGACGCGCTTCGCCAGCGCCCCGATCTCGCGCCACTCGCGGATCGGCGCGCGCGCGGGCGCAATCGGCGGGGTGCGATAGAAGGTTAGCCCGTCGACGGTCTCGCCATCCGGCCCCGGGTCGGGATGCCGCACGCCGGTCACGCCCGCAACTTCCCAGCCCTTCGCCACCTGCGCCTTCATCAGCGCGCGGGTGCGAAAGGTGTAGCCGCTGTGCGCGGGCAGGCTATGATCGAGGACGTGTAAAATTCGGGTCATCGTGCAGGGCTTTGACAGACAAGGCTTAACGCGGCGTCAACCCCAATAGCCTAGGCAACGCTTGGGGTCAGGGCCCATGTACGACGCGATCGAGGTTTGAAGCGATTTTGTCCATGGCAAGGAAGCGAGACGTAGGCATATGGGTATATTCCAAGGCTCGCTGACGCAGCCATGGACAAAATCGGTCAAATCCCGAAGGGACGTCGAAATGGCTTCGATCTCGTCTCCGCGCGTCCTTGCAGATGGAACCACCATCAGCGGCGGCCACGCGAAGCCGATATCTTCGCCATTTCGACGCCTCGACCGCGTCGTACATGGGTCCTGACCCCTGATATGGTCGACAATTTTTCCCTTGGCTTGACGCACGTCCTGATGGCGATTGCGCTCTGGCGCCTGCTCCATCGCGACGATCTCGATCGCGAGGTCAGCCCGCGCCTGCTGTGGCAGCAACGCCGCGATGCCGAACGTGCCGAAGCGGATGCCCGCCCCGATGCGTGACCTCGCGTTCGTCGCTTTCCTCTTTGCCTTCATCGGGATCGGCTTCAGGAAGCCGTTCCTGTTCATACTGTGCTTTTGCTACATCGACATCGTCGCGCCGCAGCGCCTGAGTTATTTCCTGATCAACTCGATCCCGGTTTCGCTGATCGTTTTCGGGCTCGCGATTGCCGGCTGGCTCGTGGCCGATGACAAGAAGGACACACGCTGGTCGGGGCGGCAGACCTTGCTCGTGATGCTGCTCGTCTATTGCTGGATGACGACCATCTATGCCGATTTCCCCGTCGAGGCGGCGGACAAGTGGAGCTGGGTGTGGAAGGCGCTGATCTGGGCGATCTTCCTTCCGCTGACGCTGCGCACCAAGCTGCGGATCGAGGCGCTGGCGCTGATGCTGCTGCTCTCGGCGGCGGCGATCGCGATCGCGGGCGGCATCAAGACTGCCGCGGGCGGCGGGGGCTATGGCACGCTTCGCTTGCTGCTGAGCGAAAATTACGGGCTTTACGAGGGCAGCACGATGTCGTGCGTCGCCATATCGATCATCCCGCTGATCCTGTGGTATCGCCGCCACGGGACGATCTTTCCGCCCGACTGGATGGTGTCGGCCTTCTGCTTCGCGCTGGTCTTCGCCTGCGCGCTACTGCCCGTCGGCACCCAGGCGCGCACCGGGCTGATCTGCCTGTTCGTGCTCGCGCTGCTGTCGCTGCGCGCGGTCAAGCATCGCCTTCTCTACATCGCGGGCGCCGGGCTGCTGGCGGCCGCCGCCATTCCCTTCCTGCCGCAAAGCTATACCGACCGCATGGAAACGATCCGCGGCTACAAGTCCGACCAGTCGGCCTCGACGCGCGTCGCGGTGTGGGCGTGGACCTGGGACTATGCGAAGGACAATCCCATGGGCGGCGGCTTTAACGCCTTTCTTCAAAATCGCGTCCGCGTCGAAAAGGAAGCGAGCAGCCCGGAAGAGACGGCGAGCGTTTATGAGGAAGAGTCGCGCGCCTATCATTCGAGTTATTTCGAGATGCTGGGCGAGCAGGGCTATCCGGGAACCGCGATGTGGTTGCTCCTCCATTTCGCGGGGCTGATGCAGATGGAACGGATCCGGCGGCGCTACCTTAAAACGCGGCGCGGCGAAGAGCAATGGATCGCGCCCCTGGCGACCGCGCTGCAGCACGGCCATATCGTCTATCTGGTCGGGTCGCTGTTCGTCGCCATCGCGTTCCAGCCCTTCATCTACATGATGCTGGCGCTCGAGATCGGGCTGACGACCTATTGCCGCCGCCGCGAGAGAGAAGCGGGCTGGCGGCCGCTGAAGCCGCGCTCGATGGTGGCTGCGTGAGCGGCGCTGCCATCCCGCGGCAGATGCTGCCGACGCTCACCGGGCTGCGCGGGTTCGCGGCGCTGATGGTGCTGCTCTACCATATCCGCGGCGCGATGGGGGGCTTCCTGCCCGAGCGGGTCATTGCGGTGCTGGCGGAGGGTTATCTCGCGGTCGACCTGTTCTTCGTGCTGTCGGGGTTCGTTCTGTGGTGGACCTATGGCGCCGAGTTCCGCGATCAGGGCATCCGCGCCGCGCCGCGCTTCATCGTCCGCCGGTTCGCCCGCATCTTCCCGCTCCATCTCGCGATCCTGTCGGCGATGCTGCTGTTCGCGCTGGCGCTGCTCGTCAGCGGGCGCGACCCCGGCGCGCATTACAGCTTCACCGCGCTGCCCGCGCATTATCTGCTGGTCCAGAATTGGGGGTTCGGCAACGGGCTGACGTGGAACGATCCGGCGTGGTCGATCTCGACCGAATGGGCCGCCTATCTGCTGCTGGCGATCGCCGGCGGCTGGCTGACGCGGCTGCCGCGCGGCGCGTGGAGCTTTCCTTCGTTGATCATCGCGATGGCGGCCGGTCTGGGCTGGTGGTTCGCGGCAACCGGCCGCGCGAGCATCGGCGACGATATTCCCGCGACCGGGCTGCTGCGCTGCCTCGTCGAATTCGGCATCGGCATCCTGCTTTGCCAATGGTGGACGACGCAGTGCGAAGCGCCCCGCGGCACGGCGATCATCTATGGCACCGCGCTCGGCCTTGTCGGCGCCGCGGCATTGCTTTTCGGAGTGGCCGGATCGCAGCCGGCGGCGGTGCCGCTGATCATGACCGCCGTCGTGATCCTTGCGCTGCAGGCCTCGACGGCGCCGCGGCCGCTCCTCTCAGGCCGGATCGCGCAATGGCTGGGGGATATCAGCTATGCCGTCTATCTGTCGCATTTCTTCCTGTGGATCCTCTTCAAGCTCTTCTTCGTCGACGATCCCATGCTGGTCCATCCGATCAAGATCCTCGCCTTCATCCTGTTGACGCTGGCCGCGTCGCATCTTCTCCATATCGCGCTCGAGGTGCCGGGGCGGCGGATCGCCCAGCGGGCCGGCGACCGCCTGCTCGCCGCCCCGCGCACCATCTTCGCCGCGGGCCGCAGCGAGACCTGACCCGCCGACGCCGTATCACGGGGGAACCATCGGCGGCGGCGAGGCGCTATGGACCCATGTCCGCACCGCGTCTTGTCCATGTCGACGACAGCCTACCCGGCATCAGCCGCGCGCGCTCGGGGGTCGGCTGGCGCTACCGCGACGCCAAGGGAAAGATCATCCGCGACCGCGACGAGATCGACCGGCTCAACGCGATCGCGCTGCCGCCCGCCTATGAGGATGCGTGGTTCTGCCCCGCTCCCAACGGCCATATCCTCGCGACCGGCTATGACGCGCGCGGCCGCAAGCAATATCGCTATCATCCCGATTTTCGGATGGCGCGCGAGGCCGACAAATATGACCGGTGCGCCGCCTTCGGCCACGCGCTGCCGCTTCTCCGCGCGCGCCTCGAAGACGATCTGAACCGCCGGACGCTCTGCTCGGAACGCGTCGTCGCCGCGGTCGTGCGCCTGCTCGACCTCGCCGCGCTGCGCGTCGGGAACGAGCAATATGTCGCGGCGAACAAGAGCTTCGGCGCGACGACGCTGCGCCAACGCCACGCCAAGCTGTCGGGCAAGACGCTTCGCCTGAAATATATCGCCAAAGGCGGGGCGAAGCGCGAGGTGACGATCAGCGACCGCAGCCTCACCACGCTGGTGCGCCGGTTGCAGGACCTGCCCGGCCAGAATCTCTTTCAATATGAGGATGGGGGTGACCTCTGCGTCGTCGGCTCCGACGATGTGAACGCCTATATCCGCGAAGCGATGGGTGACGAATTCAGCGCCAAGCATTTCCGCACCTGGTCGGCGAGCGTCGAGGCATTTGCCTTCCTCTACGACGCGCCCGAACCGCCGACCTTGAAGGCGATGCTCGAACATGTCGCGAGCCGCCTCGGCAACACCCCCGCGATCGCGCGCAAAGCCTATGTCCACCCCGCGATGCTCGCTGCGGCGCAGGCACGCGAAGACTTCGCATCCGCCATCGGGAACCTGCCGCGCGCGACGCGTTATCTTTCGCGTTACGAACGCGGATTTTTGACCTATCTGGAGCAGGCGCCCGCGGCTGCGGTGCTGCTCCAATCCGCCTGATCCGACGTACAAAGGACCCGACGTGAATTTCTCCATCCTCGCCGCCGCGACCACCGCCGCCCCGAAAGCTGCGCCCGCAAAGGCGGCCACGACCGATCCGCTCGCCGACCTGCAGCGCTATTGGGACATGAGCCTCGCGTGGGTGGAAAGCCACTGGCTGCAGATCGGCATCGCGATCGGCGTCGGTCTCGCCATCTATTTCCTGCTGTCGATGGTCCGCCGCTTTGCGCTCAAATATGCGAAGTCGGCCGAAGGCGACCTCTCGCTGACCCACATCGCCGGGCGCGTGATCCACAAGACCAAGTCATCCGTGCTCGCGATCATCGCGATCCGCATGGTCGCGAGCTATGCCCAGCCGCCCGCGGTGATCATGCATATAATCCAGTTCGTCTTTACCGTCGCGGTCGTGCTGCAAGTCGCGATCTGGGCGCGCGAGATCGTGCTCGGACTGATCCAGCGCCGCGCCGCCGAGGGCAATAACGAGACGCTCAGCAACGCGATGGGGATCATCCGCCTGCTGATCAGTATCGCCTTGTTCGCGATCGCGGCGATCGTCATCCTCGACAATATGGGGGTCAATGTCACGGGCCTCATCGCGGGCCTCGGCATCGGCGGCATCGCGATCGGTCTTGCCGCGCAAGGCATTTTCTCCGACCTCTTCGCCTCGCTGTCGATCATCTTCGACCGCCCATTCCGCGTCGGCGAGACGATCAAATACGACATGAGCACCGCAACGGTCGAACGCATCGGGCTCAAGAGCACCCGGCTCCGCTCATTGAACGGCGAATTGCTCGTGATCTCGAACACCAATTTGCTGAGCAAGGAGATCACCAACTTCGCGCATCTCCACCGCCGCCGGATCACCTTCAAGATCGGTGTCATCTATCAGACGACCCCCGCTATGCTCCGCGACCTGCCGCCGTTGCTCGAAGAGCAGGTGGTCGCCGGGGGCCAGGAATTCATCCGCTCGAGCTTTTTGACCTTCGGTCCGTCGAGCCTCGATTTCGAACTGATCTTTGATGTCTTCAGCGACGATTATGATGTCGTCGCCGCGGCGCGCACCGATATCGCCATCCGCGTCTTCGACGCGATGGCCAAGAGCGACTACGAGTTCGCCTATCCCACGCAGACGACCTTTACCGCGGCGCCCGACGGGACCATGATCATGCCCTATTCCGAGTCTCCAAAGCCAAAGGCGGCGGCGGCAAAGGCAGCGAAGCCCGGCTGACGCTACGGCGCCGCGGCTGCGGGGCTTGGCTCTTGTGCAACGCGGCAAGAGATGCCTAGAACGCGCCCCGAACCAGCAATTTCAGGGGATGACATATGGCCACCATCACGCCGCAGGAACTGCAGACCAAGGTCGGTGAGCATCTCGGCACGTCGGACTGGGTGCTCGTCGATCAGGAGATGATCAACAAGTTCGCCGACGCCACGGGCGACCATCAGTTCATCCATATCGACGAGGAAAAGGCCAAGCTGACGCCGTTCGGCGGCACGATCGCGCACGGCTTCCTCACCCTGTCGCTGATGCCGCTGCTCGGCGCGAGCACCGACGGCCCCAAGGTCGGGGGCGTCAAGATGGGGGTCAATTATGGCTGCAACAAAGTCCGCTTCCTCTCGCCCGTCCGCTCGGGCAAGCGCGTGCGCAGCCATGTGAAGCTGCTCGAGCTCGAGGAAAAGCGCCCCGGCCAGTGGCAGCAGACCAACGAAGTCACCGTCGAGATCGAGGGCGAGGAAAAGCCCGCCCTGATCGCCGAATGGATCAGCCAGTTTTTCGTTTGAGCATAGACCTCCCCGGCAAAGATTCTGCCAAACTCTTCGAAGAGGAATTACATCATGCGTGACGCCGTCATCGTTTCCACCGCCCGCACCCCGCTGACCAAGGCGGCGCGCGGATCGTTCAACAACACCCTTGCCCCGACGCTCGGTGCCCATGCCGTCCGCGCCGCGGTCGAGCGCGCCGGCATCGAAGGCGGCGAGATCGACGACGTCGTCTTCGGCGCCGCGATGCAGCAGGGCTCGCAGACGATGAACGTCGCGCGCCTGATCGCGCTGCGCGCCGGCCTGCCCGTCACCGTCCCCGGCATGTCGATCGACCGTCAGTGCTCGTCGGGCCTGATGACGATCGCGACCGCCGCAAAGCAGATCATCGTCGACCGCCAGGACATCGCGGTCGCCGGCGGCATCGAGTCGATCTCGAAGGTCAGCGGCAGCGGCAAGGTCTTCATCGAGACCGACGCCGAGCTGATCGCGATGCACAAGGACACCTATATGCCGATGATCGGCACCGCCGAGGTCGTCGCCAAGCGCTACAACATCAGCCGCGAAGCGCAGGACGAATATTCGTTCCAGTCGCAGCAGCGCACCGCCGCCGCGCAGGCCGCGGGCAAATATGACGACGAGATCGTCGCCTGCAACGCGACCATGGCGGTGGTGAACAAGGAAACGAAGGAAGTCAGCTTCCAGGACGTCGTCGCGAACAAGGACGAGTGCAACCGTCCCGACACGACGCTCGAAGGGCTGTCGAGCCTGAAGCCGGTGATGGGCGAAGGCTTTTCGATCACCGCGGGTAACGCCAGCCAGCTCGCCGACGGTGCATCGGCGTGTGTCGTGATGGAAGCCAAGGTCGCCGAAAAGAAGGGCCTCCAGCCGCTCGGCCGCTATGTCGGCATGGCGGTCGCGGGCACCGAGCCCGACGAAATGGGCATCGGCCCCGTCTTCGCGATCCCCAAGCTGCTCGAACGCTTCGAGCTCAAGATGGACGACATCGGCCTCTGGGAACTCAACGAAGCCTTTGCGGTGCAGGTGCTTTACTGCCGCGACACGCTCGGCATCCCGAACGAACTGCTCAACGTCAACGGCGGCTCGATCTCGATCGGCCACCCGTTCGGCATGACCGGCGCGCGCTGCGTCGGCCACGCGCTGATCGAAGGCAAGCGCCGCGGCGTCAAATATGCCGTCGTCACCATGTGCATCGGCGGCGGCCAGGGCGCAGCGGGCCTGTTCGAGGTCTTCTGATTTGCGGCTGAGCGCACCCCGTATCGAGCCGGTCGACCTCGACCGGCTCGATGCCGACCAGCGCGCCGCGCTCGAACCCTTCCTTGCTGCCAATGGCGGCAAGGTCGGGGGCGGCAAGATTCTCAACATCTTCCGCACCCTCGCCCATGCGCCGAAGGCGCTCACCGCCTTCCTCGGCTGGGGCAATTATATCCTCTCGAAGCGCAACGCGCTTTCGCCCCGGAATCGCGAACTCGTCATCCTGCGCACCGGCTACAACTGCCGCTCGGGCTATGAGTGGACGCAGCACAAGCGCATCGGGCTCGATTGCGGGCTCACCGAAGACGAGATCGCGCACATCAAGACCGGCCCCGACGCGAGCGGCTGGAACGACCTCGACCGCGCGATGCTCCGCGCGACCGACGAACTCACGAGCCATCACTTTGTTACCGACGCCACCTGGGCCGCGCTCGCGCCGCTCGGCGACAAGGGCCGCATGGACCTCGTCATGACCGTCGGCCAGTACACGCAGGTTTCGATGATTTTGAACAGCTTCGGCATCCAGGTCGAGGACGGCTGGACCGTCGACCCCGACCTCAAAGCTTGAACCACAAGGGAGAGAGACCATGAGTGCCATCGGTGTGATCGCCACGCTGCGCGTGCAGCCCGGCAAGGAAGAGGCGTTCGAAGGTGTGTTCGCCGAACTCGCCGCCGCGGTGCACGCGGACGAGCCCGGCAACAGCTATTACAAGCTGTTCCGCACCAGCGAGGCGGGCGTGTACAAGGTGCTCGAATGCTATGACGGCGATGCCGCGGTCGAAGCGCACCGCGCGTCGGACCATTTCCGCACCCTCAGCGCCAAGCTCGGCCCCTGCCTCGCCGGTGCGCCCGAGATCGAGCGGCTTTCCGCGGTTTGATTATCCGGAGATGATCTTTCATTCATCGTCACCCCGGACTTGATCCGGGATCCCGCTCGAGATCGAAGCCAGCCGATGCCTCACAAAAGCGGGATCCCGGATCAAGTCCGGGATGACGAAGGGAAAGGACGCGACATCCTTCCTCAGCGCACCCGGTTGAAATAATTCGTCCGCATCGCGGTGCAAGGCGTCAGCCGACCTCGGCAATCTGCCCCGACCGGTCGCCCAGCACATAGCGCGGCCCCGCCCCGCGCTGCGCCGCCTTGTCGTCGCGATTGTAGAGGCCGCATTTCTTGAGCGAGAGGCACCCGCAGCCGATGCAGTTGCCGAGCAGTTCGCGCGTGCGCTGAAGCGCCGCGATCTGCGCATCGATCCGCGCGCTGAGGCCGGTGCTGATCCGTGTCCAGTCGGCGCCGTTCGGCGTCCGTCCCGCGGGGAGCCGCGCCAGCTCGGCGGCGATTTCTTCAAGGCTCAGCCCCAGTTGCTGCGCGATCAGGATGAACGACACACGGCGAATATCGGCGCGCAGGAAGCGCCGCTGGCCGCCGCCGGTGCGCAGCGCCTCGACCAGCCCCTTCGCTTCGTAAAAGCGGATCGCCGACACCGCGACGCCGGTGCGCGCCGCGAGTTCGCCGATCGCGATCAGGTCGGTCCGATGCATCTTCCGCGCTCCTGCTTTTATCCTTGATCTCAACCTGACTTGAGCTTTCATAAGCCGTGCGTCAACGCGAATCAGGAGAATATAAGGTGACGCATCCCTTCATCGAGCATGTGAATCTGACGGTCAGCGATCCCGACCGCACCGCCGGAATCCTCTCGGCGATCTTTGGCTGGCACGAGCGCTGGCGCGGCCCTGCGCAGGGTGGCGGGCGCACGATCCACCTCGGCAGCGACGCCGCTTATATCGCACTCTACACCGGCCCCGACGGCGAGCACGCCGACGCGCAATATCCAAAGGGTGCGCCGCTCAACCATGTCGGGGTGCAGGTCGACGATCTCGACACGATCGAAATGCGCGTGAAGGCGGTCGGGCTGACCCCGTTCAACCACGGCGATTACGAACCCGGCCGCCGCTTCTATTTCTTCGATCCCGACGGCATCGAATATGAGGTCGTCAGCTATGCGGAGCCGCGGCTGCGCTGAACGGGGCAACGACCGGCGCCCTGCCGCGTTGATCGATCATCGGGGGGCATGAAGGAGTCTTTCGATGAGCGAAGACATCAAGAAACAATTCTGGAAGGCGCTGGCCGACAGCCCTTATGTCATGGTCGGCGCGACCGGCGAGCGCGAACATCATATCCCGATGAACGCCCAGCTCGACAGGGATGCGCACGGCGCCTTCTGGTTCTTCACCGCGACCGACAACCGCCTGTCGGGCGGCGGCCCCGCGATGGCGCAGTTCGCCGCGAAAGGCCACGAGCTGTTCGCCTGCATCTCGGGCACGCTGCGCCGCGAGGAAAATCGCGCAGTGCTCGACAAATTGTGGAACAACAGCATCGCGGCCTGGTACGAAGGCGGCAAGGATGATCCGAAGCTCGTCCTCTTGCGCTTCGATCTCGACAACGCCGAAATCTGGACAGCCGACCCGAGCATCAAGGGCCTGTTCAAGCTGGCAACGGGCATGACGATGAAGGAAGGCGAGCTTGGCCAGCACGCCACGGTAGCGCTGTAACCTGCCTTCCCCCGTTCATGTCGAGCGAAGTCGAGACACCTATCATGGTAACGCCCAGCCGATGGGCATCTCGACTACGCTCGATGCGAACGGTTTTTGTTCAGCCCACCGGCGGCCCGATCCGCCCGTCGCGAAACTCGAACCCGCCCTCGCGGTCGCGCTCCAACAAGGCAGGACCGTCGAGATCGACCCAGCGCGCCCGCTGTGCCAGCACGAACGCCGGCGCAATCGCGAGGCTGGTCGACAACATGCACCCGGCCATGATCGACAGTCCCGCCGCATCGGCCGCATCGGCGATGCGCAATGCCTCGGTCAGACCGCCCGCCTTGTCGAGCTTGATATTCACCCCGTCGTAAAACGCGCCGATCCGCGCGACATCGGCCGCGGTCTGACAGCTCTCGTCGGCGATGAAGGGAATGGGCGCATAGATCGGGTCGAGCAGCGCGTCGGCACCCACCGGCACCGGCTGCTCGATCATTTCGACCCCCAGGTCGGCGAGCGCCTCGGCCTCGCTCAAAATGTCGATATCGCGCCAGCTTTCGTTGGCGTCGACGATCAGCCGCGCCTCGGGCGCACCTTTGCGCACCGCGGCGACGCGCAGGCGGTCGCCTTCGCCGGTGAGCTTCAATTTCAGCAAACGATAGCCGTCGGCCTCGGCCGTCGCCGCCTGCTCCGCCATCGCGCCGGGCGCGCTGAGCGAGATGGTGAAGGCGGTGACACGCGACGTCGGCGCGCCGTCGCACCCGGCAAGCTGCCAGAGACGCAATCCGCGCTGCCGCGCCTCGAGATCCCACAGCGCGCAATCGAGCGCGTTGCGTGCCGCGCCGGGCGCCATCAACTCCTGCACCGCGGCGCGTGCCTCGACGGCGCCCAGCTCGGCGATATAGGGCGCGACGCGCAGTAACTGGTCGCGGCACCCCGCGGCATCCTCGCCCAGATAATAGACCGGCGTCCCTTCGCCGCGTCCGACAGCGCCGTCACCCTCGATTTCGGCGACGACGACATCGACATGCGTCTTCGCGCCGCGGCTGATCACGAACGCTCCCGCGACCGGCCAGCGTTCAACACGTGCGCTTTTCAGTTGGATAGCCATGCGGGAAGGCTAGTGTAGATCGCGATGACCGGCAAATCCCTTTCCGAACGTATCGGCGATCTCGGCCACCGCCTCGCGGTCGAGGCGCACGCCGCCTGGCTCGCCGCGCGCGACCCGCGCGTGCCCTGGCTCGCGCGCCTGCTGGCGATCGCGGTGGCGGCCTATGCGCTGTCGCCGATCGACCTGATCCCCGATTTCATTCCGGTCTTGGGTTGGCTCGACGATTTGCTGATCGTGCCGCTCGGCCTGTGGGTCGTGCGCCGCCTGATCCCCGATCCCCTATGGGCCGAACTTCACGCCGCCGCCGAAACCGCGAGCGAGCGCCCGTCGAGCCGCGCTGGAATGGCGTTCATCCTGCTGCTGTGGGCGGGGCTGCTCTATATAGTTTACTGGTCGGTGCGGACGTCGCCCTGGCATTAGTTGCCGGTTTTCTGACGGTCGGCTTCGGGGTGGATTCCAGTCATTCCCCTCCCTTTTTGGGAGGGGTTAGGGGTGGGTACGAGCGAAGCGAGCTGCAGTAGAACGCCGCCTTCGGCGGCCACCCACCCCCGGCCCCTCGCTAAAAGGGAGGGGAGAAGTATGTCCACAACCCGTCGTTAGCCGCCGTGCGTGCGGATCCATTTCTCGACCACCGGCGCAATTTCGTCGCGCCACTTGCGGCCGTTGAAAATCCCGTAATGGCCGACGCCCTTCACCATCAAATATTTCTTCTGGTCGGCGGGTAGCGCCTTGGCGATCGTCAGCGCGGCCTTGGTCTGGCCGATCCCCGAAATATCGTCGCGCTCGCCCTCGATCGCGAGGATCGCGATGTCCTCGATCGCGCCGACATCGACCGGCTGGCCGCGGTGCGTCATCTCGCCCTTGGGCAACAGGTGGCGCTGGAACACGACGTCGACCGTCTGCAGGTAGAATTCGGACGTCATGTCGCACACCGCGCGATATTCGTCATAGAATTCCTTGGTCTTGTCGGCGCTCTCGCCGTCGCCATCGACCAGATGCTTGAACATCTCCCAATGGCTCATCATGTGATTGCCAAGGTTCATCGACATGAAGCCCGCAAGCTGGAGGAAGCCCGGATAGACGCGGCGCCCGGCGCCCGGATAATAAGCGGGGACGGTCGCGATGACATTTTCCTGGAACCAGGCGTGCGGGCGCGTCATCGCATGCTCGTTCACCGCGGTCGGCGCCTTGCGCGTGTCGATCGGCCCGCCCATCATCGTCAGCGTCTTCGGCCGGCACTTATGCTTGTTCGCGGCCATGATCGCCGCCGCCGCAAGGCTCGGCACCGATGGCTGGCACACCGCGAGCACATGCGCGCCGGGGCCGATATGTTCGAGCCACGAGATCAGATAATCGACATAGTCGTCGAGGTCGAACTTGCCGGCTTCGAGCGGCACGTTGCGTGCGTCGCGCCAGTCGGTGATCCACAGGTCATGGCCGGGCAGCATCCGCTCGACCGTGCCGCGCAGCAGCGTCGCATAATGACCCGACATCGGCGCGACGATCAGCAGCTTCGGCGCGTCTTTCGACCCCTTATGCTTGAAATGCTTGAGCTGGCCAAAGGGTTTGCGCGCCTCGACCACCTCGGTCACGCGCGTCGTTTCGCCATCCACTTGGGTCTCGTATAGTTCGAATCCCGGCTTGCCGCGCGGCGCCGAGGCGTGCGCGAATACTTCGAGCGCCGATGCAAACATCGGGCTGCCGCTGAAATAGCCGAGCGGATTCGCGGGATGCTGCATCACTTGTGCGCCCGCGGTCGCCAGCGCGCTCGCGCCTGCGAGCCAGTTTTTCTGCATGTCAAAGGCGTGGTACAGCATATTCGATTCTTCCTTGCGTGACCCCGGCGGCACTCTCCGGCGCCTGCTCATTGGTTAGCAGTCTAGGGGCTGATCCTCATTGTGCAATGCATCAAAATCGTTGCGAGGCGTGCCGAAGTCGAATATTCTGCGCGGAACGGCGCATGATGCGCCGATGGAGTGAATATGTCTGAGATTGCGGGCAACCGCTAACATCCCGGCGTAATCGGGATGTGCGCAGCGTGCGGACCAGCGGGTCCGCGCGCCCTTGTTGCTTGAAAATCCCGGATAATCCCATGAATATTTCGAAAGCGGAGCAGCGTATGCTCCATGTGCTGGCGCAGGGCGGCATGATCCGCCATCGGCGCGGCGAAAACGGCCATATCGTCGAAGCCTTGTGCTTCACCCGCGATGGCCACGTCCTCGCCGATACCGGCCTGCCCTTGTTCAACCGCCTGCGGCGGCGCGGTTTCATCGGTTCGCAGAATGGCGCGCCGTATCGCATCACGCAGGCGGGTCTCCGCGCGGTACGCGCGCAGCTCGACAACCGCTGACAATCGGGCGTTGACGATCGGAGCGCGGTGCACGCCGCCGCGCTCCCTTTTCGGAGCGACCATATCGTCCCGCTTCAAAGCGCTTGAAGCCATGTGTCATTCTGCGGCGTTGAGCGGCATCGGCGGGGCTGCTAGGGCCGTCGTCCATGGCGACCACATCCGACAAATCCGACACGCCCCGCCGCAAGCTCGGCAGCCTGCGCATGATCTGGCACTATGCCAGTCGCTATCCGCTGCAACTGGTCATTGCTGCGGTCGCGCTCGGCGTCGCCGCGCTCGCGACGCTCGCGATCCCCTATCAATTCAAGGAAATGATCGACAGCGGCTTCGTCGCCGGCGGCGGCGACGTGAGCCCCCATTTCCGCTTCTTCTATCTCATCGTCATCGTCCTCGCGGTCGCCACCGCGCTGCGCTTCTATTTCGTCAGCTGGCTGGGTGAGCGCACCGTCGCCGACATCCGCCAGGCGGTGCAGCGCAACCTGCTGCGCCTCGCCCCGGGTTTCTTCGAGGAAAACCGCCCGTCGGAAATCGCCTCGCGCATGACATCGGACACCTCGGTCATCGAACAGACGGTCGGCACCACCGTCTCGGTCGCACTGCGCAACACCGTGATGGGTATCGGCGGCATCGCCTATCTCTTCACCCTATCGCCCAAGCTCACCGGCGGCATCCTGCTCGGTATTCCGGTGATCATCATGCCGATCGTGCTGCTCGGCCGAAAGCTCCAGAATGTCTCGCGGTCGAGCCAGGACCGCGTCGCCGACATCGGCGCGACCACCGCCGAGCAATTGGGCGCGATGAAGATCGTCCAGGCATTCGGGCAGGAAGCGCGCGAGGCTGATCGCTTCACGACCGCGGTCGAGGCGAATTTCGCAACCGCCAAGCGCCGCATCCGGCTGCGCGCGACGATGACCGCGATCGTCATCGGCCTGCTCTTTGGCGCGATCACGACCTTGCTCTGGTACGGCGCGGCGGGCGTCGCCGCGGGCACGATCACCGGCGGCACGATCGCCGCCTTCGTGCTGACCGGCGGGCTCGTCGCGGGCGCGTTCGGCGCCCTTACCGAAGTTTATGGCGACCTGCTTCGCGCCGCCGGAGCGGCCGAGCGGCTCAGCGAATTGCTCAATGCCGAGGCGAGCATCGCGCCGCCCGCAAAACCGCGCCCCTTCCCCGCACCGCCCGTCGGTACGCTCGAATTCGATCATGTCGAATTCCACTATCCGACCCGCCCCGACGCCCCCGCGCTCCATGATTTCAGCCTTGCGATCCGCCCGCGCGAGACCGTCGCGATCGTCGGCCCCTCGGGCGCCGGCAAGTCGACGCTCTTCCAGCTCGCCGAGCGCTTCTATGACCCGCAGGGTGGGCAGATCCGCCTCGACGGCGTCGCGCTCACCGAAGCCGACCCCGCCGACATCCGCGCGCGTATCGCGATGGTGCCGCAGGAAACGGTGATCTTCGCCGCCTCGGCGCGCGACAATCTTCGCTACGGCAATTGGGACGCGACCGACGAAGAACTCTGGGACGCCGCACGCGCCGCCAATGCCGAGGAATTCCTGCGCAAGCTGCCTGAGGGGCTCGACACTTTCATGGGCGAAGGCGGCGCGCGGCTGTCGGGCGGCCAGCGCCAGCGCGTCGCGATCGCGCGCGCGCTGCTTCGCCGCGCCCCGCTGCTGCTCCTCGACGAAGCGACCTCGGCGCTCGACGCCGAATCCGAAAAGCTCGTGCAGGACGCGCTCGAGACGCTGATGCACGACCGCACGACGATCGTCATCGCGCACCGTCTCGCGACCGTCCGCGCCGCCGACCGCATCGTCGTCATGGACGACGGCCGCATCGTCGAAGAGGGCAAGCACGACGAGCTCGTCGCCGCCGACGGCCTCTACGCCCGCCTCGCGCGGCTCCAGTTCCAGGACAATCTCGCCGCCGCCTGACCCAAGTTCGATCGATCGAAGGAAATGACGATGCTCTACGACCTGACCGTACCCGCCTGGCAAAATGGCCTGAGAGCGCTGTCGGGCGAGCTTTCGCGGGCGCGCGTATGGGGTGAGGAAAACGGCATCGGCGAATTGCAGTTCGCGGTCGCGCGCCTCGCGCGCGACATGTTCCCGCTCGCCTCGCAGGTTCGCTTTACTTGCGTCCAAGCGCTCCAGCCGCTGGTCCGCCTCGCCGACGCCGAAGTCCCCGAATTCGCCGAAGACGCGGTCGATTTCGCCGGGATGCAGGAACAGATCGCGGCAACACTCGCGGTTCTCGACGCGGTCGATCCCGCCGCGCTCGGCTCCGACCTCGACCGGGCGGTCAGCTTCCCGCTGCCCAACGGCATGATCTTCGACATGCGCGCCTTCGACTATGTCCGCGACTGGGCGCAACCGCAGTTCGCTTTCCACCGCACCGCGGCCTATGCGGTCCTACGCCATATGGGCGTCCCGCTCGGCAAGGCGGACTATGTCAGCTATATGATGCGCTATCTCCGGCCCGGAACGGCCCCCGCCGCCTGAGACGACGGGAAGCCGCCAGGGATCAGATCAAACCGGCGTAATTGTGGATGCCGGGAAAGCCAAGCTTCGACCCGCCATTACGCCGGATCGCCCCGATCGCCTCATCGACGCGCAAGTAGCGCGCCCGCGCCTCGGGTTCGAGCAGGATCGCCGCCGGTTCCGACTGATCGGCCGCCTTTTTGACCAGCATCCCCAACTGCGCCAGATCGACCGCCTCGTTGTTCCAGCGGATCACGTCGGCGGTATCGATCGTCACGCGATTCTCGTCGAGTATCTTCGCAAGTGGCGGCGCCTCACCGGGCAGCGTGACATCGACGCTGTGCGTCGGCGGGGGGATGGTGATGATGAACATCACCAGCATCACCAGCATCACGTCGATCAGCGGCGTGGTGTTGATATCGGGATCGCCATTGGGGTCGGCGCGAAAAATGCTGCGATGGAATCTGCTGCGTGTGCGCATCGTCTCTCTCCCGCTGGGGAGACGCACCGCGCTTGACGGGCACCACCCCCTCATCGAGGACCCAAGACCATCCTGCGCCCCAGAGTGATGGTATATCATAATACGCGCCGAGCAAGCAGAAACTGGAAAATGAGCAGCGGACAATTACTGCCGCACAAAGCACGCATAAAGAAAGGGCGGCACCTTTCGGCACCGCCCTTCTTTTTCGTTCCGTCCCAGTCGGGAGCGGAAACCGGTCTTACATGCCCGAGTTCGGACCGTAAGTGATTTCCACGCGACGGTTCTGGTCGTTGCGGACGCCATCGGCGGTTGCAACGGCCGGGCGGCTTTCGCCGAAGCCCTGCGCGCTGATCGAGCCATCCGAGATACCGCGAGCGGTGAGATAGCTGCGAACCGCGGTGTTGCGACGTTCCGACAGGCCGACGTTGTACTTGGCCGAACCCGAACGGTCAGCGTGACCGGCGAGCATGACCTGCGTACCCGTGCAACCACGGTTGTAGGCGCTGATCGCGTTGTCGAGCGTCGAAGCCGCTTCCGGCGTGATGTCCGACTTATCCCAGTCGAAGTACACGATATACGGTCCCGGTGCGCATTCCACGACCGGCGGCGGCGGCGGAGGCGGCGGGGGCGGCGGGGGCGGCGGGGGCGGCGGCGGCGGTGCCACCACCGGCTCCGGTGCGCCACCGAAGTTGAACGTCAGCGTGCCGAGGATCGAGTGCGAACGGAAGCGCGTCGAAACGTCGCGACCGCGCTGGTCGACCAGATCGATCTTGTCGGCGTTGAAGAAGCGATACTTCAGGCCAACGTCGATGCTGTCGGTCAGCGGAGCGCGGACACCCGCGATCGCCTGCCAGGCAAAGCCCGTGTCCGAATCGTCGAGGAAGTTACCGGCAAAGACCGGCTCGACCGAAACGCGCGCGACACCGGCACCACCGCCGACAAAGCCCTGAAGGCCGTCGTCGTCGCCGAAGTCGAGCATGCCGTTGACCATGAAGCTCAGCGCGTTCGTATCGCCAGCGAGGTCAAACGAACCGGTAGCGAGCGCGCCAGCGCCGTTAACCGACTGCGGAATGCCCGGGGTCGCGAAGCGGCCCGACTTGATGTCAGCTTCACGGAAGCCGACTTCGACTTCCGCGCGGAAACCGCCGAAGTCATAACCGACGGTGCCTTCGACGTCATAGCCAGCGCGATGGTCGAGCGAACCGGCATTGTTGAAAGTGCCAATGTCGAGATCCAGGTCTTCGACGAGCATTGCGCCAGCACCAACACCAACATACCAGGAGTTGTCGCGCGCCAGGACGGGCGACGCCAGGGTGGTGGAGGCCAACGCCACAGCGACGGCAAGCTTCCTCATAGTAATTCCCCTTTCAAATTGAGATATACGTCTCGGCAGACGTCCTACTCGCCGCTTTGGTTCCGTGCAAGTGAACAAATCGTCAATCTGTTGCCAAAAAGTCGCACTTCTTATGTCAAAGAACCGAAAATCAGCCTGAGATCAGAAGACCCTGCGCGGCGAGGTGAAGAATCAGTGTGGAGATCGCGTTACGCGCTTCGGAATCGATTATCGACCCGCCCGAAGGCGCCCCCACCGTCGCCGGCGCGGCCCATGCGCCGCCCACGAAGCGAAGCTGCGCGCCGTCGGTCAGCCGCGTCGCCCGCATCCCCTCACGCGGCGGCGCAAATCGCCATCCGCCCCCGGTCTGGATCGCGATCGCATTTGCCTGCCCCGCCCAGGGACCCGTCGGCGCCGCACCGACGATCCAGCATTGCCCCTCGACAGGTCCCGCGGGCGGCGCGGCGAGCGGTCCGGCCTCGACGGCCGCGTGGACCAACGCGTCGAGCAGCGTCAAAGCTTCGTTGTGCGTTACCTCTTTCTGCGCCTGCGCTACGCCAAGTAACGGTAACGCGAAGCGCGGCGTGGATGGCATGACGGTCATGGTTTTATCCTTTTATGTCAATGGTAAAGACAGGGGCGAGGACAGTGCGAAATCCCCCGCCTGCCGGATCTCGATCGTGCAACCGGGCGGCAGCACCGCCAGCTCGGCGGCACCAATATCCAGCGTCGGCGATGCGCTTTCCCACGGCCCGATTCCCGGAACGGGCGGCGACAGCGCAATGCGCCACGCCTCATGACTTTCGCCAAGTGGCTGGTCGACATGGTCGCGCCACTCCGCGTCGGCGCGGCTGCGCCGAACCCAACCGATCGTCACGCCGCCCGCACCGTCGGCCCGGACCTGCCCGTGTACCGGCGTCAGCGGCCGCAGCGCCCGGCCGGTCGCCGGCACATCAACGTCGGCCAGCGTCGTCCCGCCCCGCGGAGCCCATTCGAGGGTCGCCGCGCCGCCCTCCGCCGGTCCCGCAAGCGCCTCGGGCAGTGTCAACAGCGCCGGATCGTCAAGCAGGACAAAGGACGCCCCGGCCGAATGCGTCATTTCCCTCTCGGTGCCGGCCCGCCCGCGCAGCAATCGCGACAGGCGCCAGCGCCCGGATCCGACAACTTCGGCAATGCCGAATTGCAGCAATTCGCCATCGACCATCGCCCGGTTCGCGCCGCCCAGCAACGCCGCGTCGCTTACCGATTCCAACGTCATCGCCGGATTGACCAGCTGAACCTCGACGCTGTTCAAAAGGTCGAACAGGCAATCGCTTCCCGCGGCCAGCGGCAGGGCAAGCTGGCCCAGCGCGGCCGCCGGACGCACCGCGCCGACCGGGATCGGTTCGGCACCGGCCGACGCGACGAGCCAGCAATCGGCGCCGCGCCAGCCATCGTTACTGCCGGCACCGGCGACCAATAATCGCGGCGCCGACGCCGCCGGACTGCCCATATTGGGAAGGTCGAACAGGCGGACCGTGCCGATGGCATCAGGCCAATCGGGCGCACGGACCGGAACGCCGGGTTCTGCGGGAAGATCGGCCGCGGGAAGCGGCGCGTGGCGCCTGAGTTCGAGCAAGATGTCGCTCCCGCGAACCGTCCTTCCCGCCAGCCGCCAGCGGCTCCCGTCGGCCAGTGCAATGACATGCCCGACGGTCAACGCCAGCGCCGCAAGATCGGCCCGCCACACCAGCGTTTCGCGCCCGTCGGCCGCGGCGGCGGCAAGCCGCTGCGCCAGCGCCCGCGCCGAGGGCGCCGGCAGCACCGCGGGCAAATCGATCCGTTCCTCGCGGACGCCGCCGCCGGCAACCTGGCTCGTCTGCTGGCCGAGCTGATAATCGCGTTCGGGTTCATAATGCCGCAGCCGGATCGTCCCCGGCAGCGATGACAGCGGCGCGCGACGATGCTGGGTCCGGTCGCCCGGCGCATCGCCCCGCCTCGCCTCGCGGAAATCGGCCAGCGCCAGCGGTTCCCCGGCCGCAGCCGTCGGCGCCAGCCGCCATCCGTCCGGCCCGCTGAGCAGCCGCACGCCGTCCGCCTCGAACAGCGGCGCGAGCGCGTCGCGCAACCGGTCTCCCGATGCGGCATAGCCCGTAAAAGGCCATTCGCCGTCGCAGCGCGCGGTTTCACCGAACAGGCTGTTACCGACCATCCCGGCGTCGATGCCCGCGGCGTCGGCCTCCACCTCGAATGTCAGCGACGGAATCCGGTTGCCGAACGTGCCGAGCTCAAGCTCTTCGAACACCGCATAGGCGCACCCCCGAAACGCACTCACCGACGCGATGCCCAGCGCCGATGCGATCAGCGGATCGACCGCCTGGTCCTCGCTGCCGTTATGCCAGCGAAAGATGCACCGCTCCTGGAACGTCCCGCTCGACCCGCGCAGCAGATTTCCGTCGGCCCATATCCGTCCGATCCTGCGGATCGGCCGCGACGACAGCGCGACCGCCAGCGACACGGCATAGCTATATTCGGTCGTCGACGGCCGCCCCTTGCCCCCGCCGCGCTTGTTCCGCCGTTCGATCAGGTCGGTGGCCCAGATCACACTCCCTGCGACGCGCATCGTCCCGAACAGCTGCGGGATCTGCTGGCCATAGGTCGACGCCTGAATCTTCAGATCGGCAAGCCGCGGCCCTTCGCGCCCCTTGGGTTTGAAAATCTGTGCGTCGATCTGCTGGCCCACCGCAGCCCCGATCGCGGCCCCCACCGGACCCCCGACAATCCCACCGACCACCGTCAGCACCAACGTTGCCATCAATCTGCTCCCGAAAAGAATATTCCTCACCTCCCGCTTGCGGGAGGGGCAGCGAGACTAGGCAGCTCGCTGCCTAGTCGCAGCGGGGAGGGCATTGCTCCAGCCGCCAGCACGCGACGCCATCCAGTCCAGAGATTGGCGTCTCGACCACCCGCCGCAGCCCGGCATGTGCATGCACCAGCCGATCCAGCCCCATCAGGCCGAGATGAAACTGCCCCGCCGGATAGGCGATCAGCATCACATCGCCACCGCGCCCATCCCCAACGACCGGAACGAAGCCCGCGTGAACCAATCCCGCTTCGACCCGAGCCCGCGCCCAGCCCCGCAGCGGGTAACCGACCGGCCGCGCCAACCGCCGCCCCGCCGCCGCATAGGCCGCCCACACCAGCCCCACGCAATCGAGCCCCGTCGCCGGATCATAGCCCTGCGGCCGGAACCTCACCCCGACCATCGTCCGCGCCGCCGCAAAGGCGCGCGGTCCCAGCTCATCCACCGGGATAACGCGTCAGCAGGTCATTACCCGGCAGGTGCGCCTCGCCGCGGAAATTGACAGCGTTGCCAAACCGATCCCGGCACGTCGCAAGCTGCTTGTCGCATCCTTCAGTGAGCCGTACGCGCACCGGTCCCGCGACCGCGAAAGACGGCGCTTCGGCCAGATGCAGCACTGCCGCCTCGACCGCGATCACCGGACTGGCCAATCCGCAATTGGCGCCCTCCATCCACATGAGCTCGCCGAACGCCATTCCGGGCGCCGCTGCATCGAGCGTCACCATGCGCCCATCGACAGCAACGACCCGCCTCGCGTGCGTCAGCGGCGCCAGATCGACCCGGCACGCCCGGTCGCCCAGCATGGCGCGGCACGATGGCGAGGTCGCCGGGCACACCGGTCGGTCGAGCAGCCGTGTCACCCCCTGCAACTCCGCTGCAAAGGCCGGCCCGCGCCTCTCGATCGCCCCCAGCGATCCACGCGCCACTGTGACCGGCGCGACGTCGGTCGCGCGCCAGTCGGTGACGAACAGCTCCAGCTCCGCGCCGTCCCACCGCCCGGCGTCGAGGTCGCGCGCCGCGAGCGCGTCGCTCGTGACCGCGCCCTCAAGGTCCATCGTCGCGACATCAAGGCTGTCGCTCGTCTCCAGCGCCGAAGGCTTCATCCCCGGCGCCGCACGGTACAATATTCCGCCGACCATCAGGTCATGGTCGTGCGAGGTCAGCCCGATCACAACCCCGTCGCGCCGCGCCAGCCGCCAGCACCACGCCAGTGTCACCAGCTCTTCGCGCAGCCAGCCCGGCGCTTCCATCATCACCACGGCGCGCGCACCTCGACCAGCGGAACGCTCGCCATCTCGCCCGCGAGGAAGGTCGCGCGACTGACCTCCAGCCGATCTTCGGCAAAGCGCACCGGCACGTCGAACAGATACCCCGCGCGCACCGCGACCCCGACCGCTGGCGCGACATCGAGCAAAATCTCGCCCTCGTCCGTCACCAGAAATGCCGCCGTCTCCAGCCCGTCGACCGACACGCGCACGCTGCCCTCGACCGGCATCCGAACGCTGCGCACCTGCTCAGCATCACCGGCACCATAGCGCTTCACCAAAGCAAACTGCCGCCGCGCACCATCGCCGACGCCAAGCATCTGATCGACCGCGGTCGGCAACCCGCCATCCGCCGCCGAGCTGCTATCGAAGGGATCGCGAAAGCGGAACGCTCGCGCCGCCCCGCGCCGCGCGCGAAAAAAGTCGGCGAGCGCCCGCACATCGGCCTCGGACCGGATTCCTGGCCCCGCGTCATAGCGCATCCGCGCCTCGGCCCATTCGGTCGCCCGCTGCTCGTGCCCCGACGGCGAACTCACGATCTGCGTCGAAAATTCGGTCGCGACCATCGCCTCGCGCCCGATCGCGAGCGGAAAATCCACCGCATCGAAAGCCTGCACCGCATCCTCCCCGTCAAATGTCACAAAGCCGTCGCGCGCCACCTGCGGCAGCGCCCAGATGAAGGTCCGCGCGACCCCCGCGCGCCGCGCGCCATCGGCCGCATCGGCGATCGCCGCCCACTGCGCACGATCCTCGCCCGCGAGCACGAAGCCCGAAAAATAATGCTGTTCTGCAACCGGATAGCCGAGCCGCACCACTATCGCCGCCCGCGCACCCGCGGTCTCCGCCCCGCGCCCGCCGGTCACCCAGTCATAGTCCTCGAGCTGCAGCACATCGAACGCCGGCGTCGCCCACCCCAGCGGCACATTCGCGCGCCGCACCGCCGGCGCTGCCGGGTCGAGCACCGTCGGCAGGTAAACGAGCAAATGGCTCACCAGCCCCGCCGCCCCCGCCTCGTCGCGCGCCGCCGCAACCAAAGCCGCAGTCGACCCCGCCAGCAACACCCCCAGCGCATCGAGCATCGCCAATTGCGCCGCCCCCAGCGGCCCGCGCACGTCGGCAATCGGAATGCTCGCCGCACCCAAAGCCGTCACCGTCGCCGCATCATAAGCGCAAATCCGCCCGCCGCTCGCGATCCACCACCAAGGCTCGCCGACCTGGAATTTCAGCGGCAAGCCAGCGGCCGCGCCGATCGCCACAAACGCCCGCGCGACCAGCTGCAAATATCCCATCGCCGCTGCATTCGCCGGCGACAGCAGGGTCGACGGCGGCTCCCACCCGGTCAGCGCGGGCGACCCGTCGCTCGCCCGCTGCTTCCACACGTCCCAGCAATAGGCGTCGAACAGCTCGTAGGAGAGCGACCATATCACCCCCAGCCCCGCATTCGCACACGCCACCGCAAAACCCGCATGCCAAGCTGCGCAAGGCGCATTCAGCACGCCGCCCGCCACGCTCGCGGAAAAGCCGCCGCCCGCCGCCTCGAGCCGCATATAATGGCTCATCCCGACATAATGGACGACATCGCCGCGATAGCCCAATTGCATCATCTGCCGCACCAGCCGCGCCGGGGTCAGGTGATAGCTGTCGTCATAGCCGCTCGCGATCCCGAGCCCCCCTTTGGCCGGGTCCAATTCGGGCATCACCACATCGCCGATCGCCAGCACAGAACCCGATCCCGAAGCCGCAATGTCGCTCATCTCGGCCCAGCCCGCGGCCGGTGCCCCCAGCACGCCGTCGCCGCCGTCATAGGTCGGCGGCACCAGCGAAATAAACATCCGGTCGATGTCGCCCGCCCACACCGGATCGGCTTCGGCCGGCAGCAGAAAGCCACCGTCCAATGCGTCGAAATCGAGACTGACGACGGCATCCTCGGCCGTCCCCTCGGCATAGTTCCAGAGCCGCACATACCAGGCGCGCGGACTCCCCGCCGCATCGCGCCCCTCGATCGTCAAGGTCGGCCCGTGCAACGCGTCGAGCGGCTTCACCCCGCCCGACCGCCAGCGGAATCTGAGCTGCGTGTGCCGAAAATCACGGCGCGTCTCATAGGCGAGCAAAGGATGATCCCACCGGTCCTCGGCTTCCCAGATCAGCCCCGCCAGATCCTGCTTCCGATAAAAGACCGTCTCGACCCGCAGCGACCCCGGCACATCGCTCGTCACGCTCGCCATCATCGGCCGCGCGAAATCGACCGTCCAGAACCGCGGATCGAACCGCTTGAGCCAGCCCGTCCGATGATGCGGCTCGGCCGCCGCTACCAGCGCCCAGCCCATCAATCGTCGCCCGCTGCAACCGCACGCCGCACCGCGCGCGCCAGCTGCCGCCCCGTCTGCGCCAGCCGCTGCGGCTCGCTCCCCACTTCCCCGCGCACATTTACCGTGATCGCGAAATTGCGTACCCCACCGGCACCCGCGGCCTCGATCCGCCCGCTTGCGGTCGGCACGAACAACTCGGGCCCACGCTCGCCGACGCGATAGGCGCGCCCGGCGCTTACCGGCCCGCCGGTCGCCCGCCCCGGCGCCCCGAACAGCGCCATCGCGATCGAGGTGCCGAGCGAAAGCAAATTGCCGCTCCCGCCACCACCTGAGCCCCCGCCCGCCGCCGCGCCGATACCGTTCGAAATCGCCGCCCTTGCGATGTCCGCCATCACCGACAGCGCGAGCCGCTTCAGATCCTCGAACCCCATCTTGCCGCTGACGATCGCGCGCGACAGCGCCCGCTCGATCGCACGCCCCGCCTGATCGGCCTCGGCAACCAGCGGCCCGCCCAGCTCGGCGCGCAGCGCCGCAATGTCGCGCCGGAACGCGCCCGTGTCGGCGCGCACCGCGACCACCATCTCGTCGATCTCGTCACCCATCGGGAAACCTCTCCATCATCGCCGCCAGCGCCGCACCGTCGAGGGACGCCTCGGCATCCGCCTCGACCCAGCCCGCCAGCACCGCGCGCACATCGGCCGGCGTCGCGGTCCAGAACTCATCGGGCCGCCATCCCGCGACGCGCGCCATCACGCCCGCCAGCGTCACCGCTGCAGGCCCCAGCCGGTCGCCCGCCACCTCATCGTCCCTGCAAAATCTGCCCGAGCAGCACGCGCAGCGCCGGCGTCGCCGACGCCAGACCCTGCGCGATGACCGCCTCGCCGACCGCCTCGCGCGTCAGCGTCTCGGGCCGATCCTTCACGCAATGCCAGAACAGGCACGCAAGCTCGCCCAGCCCCAACCGCCCGTCCGCCGCGCGCTCAACCAGCGCGAACAGCGGCCCCAGCTCGCCCTCCGCTGCAACCAACGCAGCAAAACTCGGCCGCAGGACATGCACATGGTCGCCGACGCGCAATTCCGCTTCGCCGCGCAGCGCGTTGGCGGCGCTCACAGGCTCACCACCGCGCCGCTCGATTCCAGGTTCAGCGTGTAATTGCGCTCGCCATTATAATCGCCGGCATAGTCGAGCCGCGTGACGAGGAAGCGCCCACGCATCCGTTCGCCGCTTTCAAAGCTCAATTCATAATCGTCGATGACGCCCGAAAGCGCATGACCGCGCAGCCGCACCTCGGCGTCGGACCCGGTAAAAATGCCCGCCGCGCTCACCGAAACCGATCGCACCCCGGCGCCCGACAGCAGCTCGCGCCAGCCGCCCGAATCCTTCGTCGTGACATTCACCGCTTCGCCGTTGACCGACATCTGCGTGGTGCGCAGGCCCGCGACCGTCCGATAGGTCGGCGGCGCTTCGCCGTCGCCGATCTTGAGCAGAAAATCGCTCCCATTTTCAATCGCCATCGTCTAATCTCCTCTGGGAAAAAACACTGCTAACGGGGAGTCGCAGGATGCTTTTGATCACAACATTGATTTTGGCCGTCATGGTGCAGTCGCCCTCGGCGACGGTCGACACGACGCGCGCCGCTTTCACCAAATGCCTGCGCGCCGACATGAAGAAGGCGCTCGAGGCCAAGATGGAAGAGGCCGAGTATGAAATGCAGGTGAAATCGAACTGCGCGACCGAGCGCGACGCGTTCCGCAAGGCCGTGATCGCGCTGGGCCGGTCGGGCGGCGATTCCGAAAAGGTCGCGGGCGAAGACGCCGACATGCAGATCGACGATTACCACGCCAATTTCACCGACAAGTTCAAGGACTATAAGTCGACGAACACGATGCCCGGCGAGTAAACGAACCATCTGATCCTCCCTGTGGCGAAGCCATGGGGAGGGGGACCGCTCGCAAAGCGAGTGGTGGAGGGGCCGCGACGGTAGCGCCAATAGCCCCTCCGTCAGCGGCTAAAGCCACTGCCACCTCCCCATCGCTACGCGACAGGGAGGATTGGATGGCAATATCCGTCAGTTCCTACCGCAATCACCCCGCCAAACACCGACACCGCACGATCAGCTCGTGGCGCCAGCCGCCGTCGCGCGCAAAGGTAAAGCGCGTGCGGATCGTTCGCGCCCCGACCACCGACCAGGCACCGGCCGGGCCGCGCAGGGCCGTGACGACCGCCTCGACGCGCCCCGCGGCCTTGTCGTCGATCGCGCTGCCGACGCCGACCAATGTCAGCGTCAGGCGGATTTCGCGCCCCGCCCGGTCCTTGGTCCCCCAGTCGCCGCCTTCCGCCGTACCGACCGCTACATAGGGCGCGCTCACCCGCGGCGGCGTGCCGTCGAATATTCCGTGGACCATCGCCGCCAGCGCGTCATCGCGCGCCAACAGCTCGATCGCCCGCGCGCGCACCGCGCCCTCCGCGCTCATCATTGCCCGCCCCCCAGTGTCAGCCGCCGCCACGGCTGCCACAGCGCCGCGATCGCCGCCGGCGGGGCCGCGCCCGCGCCGTCACGCGCCTCATGCAGATGCTGCGTCATCCGGACGATACCCTGCCGGATCGCTTCGGGAATCCCGTTCGCGCCTTCGGCAATTCCCGCGCGATAGGCGACGCGCACCCGCGCCGCGCCGCGCGGGTCGCCCACTGTCACCCGCGCGGTCCCGTCGCGGCCGACCGTCGTCCGGTAATCGCCGTCGCCCAGCGCCGCCTCGTCGCCGCCGGGAAGCAACAAAGTCACGGCATCGATCCCGACCACCGGTCGTGCCCCGGGTTGGACCACCCCGTTTTTCAAGGGCAAAAGCTCCTCGACCGCGCGAATGACCAGCCACTGCCCGATAAAGGCCTCGCAGATATTGGTCGCCGCGCGGACAAGGCCCGCGACCATGGCATCGTCGATCGTCGCCCCCAGCCGCAACCAGCCGCGCGCTTCGTTCAGGCTCACCGGGGCATCGCCCGGCGTCAGACTTTCCGCCATCACCGTTCCTCCACCCGCACCGTCATCGATCGTTCGTCGATCTGGCCGTCGCTCATCGTCACCCGGTTGGTGACGCGATAGACATGGCCGGCGATCCCGCCCGCCAGCGTCGCGGTCGTCCGGGTCAGGTCGTGCGCGGCGGCGGCCACCGCCACGCCGCCATCCTCGTCCGGTACAACCAGCCATGCGCTCGCCAGCACCGCCTGCCCATCGGCATAGGCCGCACCCCAGTCGAACTCATAATCGATCCGTGATCCCGGATCCTTCACCATCATCGTCATGGCCGCTCCTTTCTGGTCAGGGCTTGCGAACCGCCAGGCGGCGGCGGGTTTCAGGCGCCACCGGGACTGCGGTCTGGGCTGCGGCGGGTTCGGGACCGCCCCATTCGCTGGGCAAATCGCGCCGCTGAGCGTCGCCGACGGCGCGCGACGCCAGCGCCGAACCGGCGATCACGACGCCGTCTCCAGCGCCGCCAGGCGCCGCTCCTGCGCCGCGATCAGGAACAGCGCCAGCTGGTCGGGGCGGATGCCGAAGCGGTCGTGCACCGCACCCGCCTCATCGGCCCACGCGTCCCAGCACAGAAAGGCATAGGGCGTGTCGCCCGGCCGTCCGGCGGGGTCCAGCGGTTCGATCAGGCCTTCGTCGGCCATGATCGTCCACACCGCCTGCGCGCGGACGCCAAAATGCAGGCGCGCGCCATCCGGCCGCTTTTTCGCGATCGCATCGTTCCACTGGAAAAAGCCCAGCTCGGCGGCGATGCGCGATGCGGCCTGCAGTTCCGCGCCGTTCGCCGGGCTCCGCCACGTCTTTTCGCGCATGTCCGATGTGTTGATGGCGCCGGTGGCGGAAAAGATGACCGACCATCGATTGAAACCGACGCCCAGCGACTGCGCATTGTCGCCGCCGGGCCGCACAAAGGTGCCGTCGACGACCAGCAATGTCGTGTCGGCCGTCGCATCATAGACGGAAAAGCAGGACTGGCTCGCATTGTGGATGCCCGACACCAGGTCATAAACCCGCCCGCCGGCGGCGCTGTTGCGGATACGCAGGCGCGCCACGATCTGGTCCGTGCCCGCGATCTCCAGCCGTGTCGCCGGATTGGCCGTGCCGATCCCGACCAGGCCGCCGCTCGCGATCCGCATCCGCTCCACCCCGCCGGCGGCAAGGCCGATGCTGTCGGGGGCGGGGCGGAACAGGCCGCAATCGCCGTCGTCGGCAAAACCGATCGCGGGGGCCGCCGCGGTGCCGTCCTGCGCCGCCAGCCCCCCGCTCAGCATGTGGCGCCCGCTCGCATTCCGATACGCCAGCGCCGTCAGCGGAATATTGACCCAGCCGCCGCCGCGCCGGACGGTCATCAGGTCGCCGTCGGCTCCCGTCGCCGCGCCGCCATGCGTCGTCGACAGCGGCTGCTTTGCCTCCAGCGCGCTCGCCAGCGTCGCGACATCGTCGCTCAGCCCCGCCGCGCCTGCATCGCTCGCGGCGAACCAGTCGGCGGCAACCGTCAGTGCGATCGTCTTGAGCCCCGCCGCGAAATCGACGCGCGCGCTACCGGCGGACGAGGCGACGACCGCATCGCGTTGCAACCGGCCGGAGCCATCGATCCGGCCCATCCCGACCTCCCATTGCTGGGGCTGCGCGATGCCCGCGACGGCATAATGAAATGGCGTGCCCGGCGGCACCGCATCGACGAAGCGGCGATGCCCGGGGACCGCGCCGGTCGGCGTCAGCGGTCCGCTGCCGCCGTCCTGGCACGTCTCGCGCACCAGGTCGGCGAAAAATTGGGTCGGCATGGCGGGGCCATCCTTCTCTTGATGTCATGAGGAAATTGGCGCCCGGTCCGCCCCGAAAGGGATAGGGCCGGCCGGGCGCCCATCGCGCGCCAGCAGATCAGCTGGCGGCGAACTTCATCAGCTTGATGGCCTGCGAATCGATGACCGCGCCGCCGATCCGCTTAGTTGCATAGAAATGCACGAAGGGTTTGTTGCTGAACGGATCGCGCAGGATGCGCGTGTCGCCGCGGTCGGCGACCAGATACCCCGCGCGAAAATTGCCGAACGCGATCGACAGGCTGTTCGCTCCGACATCGGGCATATCCTCGGCCTCGACGACCGGATAACCCAGCAACGTCGCCGCCTGCCCCTCGACCATCCCCGGCTGCCAGATGAAGGCGCCGTCGCTGGTCTTGAACTTGCGGATGCGGCTCAGCGTATCCGAATTCATCACCCAGCTCGCGCCCTGACGATAGGGCGCCTTCAGTGAATGGACCAGCTCGACCAGCTTGTCCTGCGGGTTCGACGCCGGAAACGCGCCCGCCGTCCCCGTCGCCAGATGCTGGAGCGTCCCGAACGCCCGCACGCTGTCGATCTCGTTCGTCGTCGTATAAGTCAGGAACCCCTTCGGCCGGTTCGTCCCGTTACCGTTCACGAATGCGCTGCCCTCGGCGACCGCAAACTCGCGGCCGAGCTGCTCGGCCAGCCAGTCCTCGACGTTGAACATCGCATCGTCGAGCATCGCCTGGCTTGCCGCCGGATTGGCGTAGAGCTCGCCCGACGGCGGCGCGATTTCGGCAAAGCTGCGCGTCGCGGTCTCGGGCCGCGCCGCGGTCTCGCCGACCCAGCCCGCACCCATCGATCCCGTCGCGATCAGCTTGCGATAGCCGCTCGTCCCTGTCTGCACGACCGTCGCGATCGACCGGATCGGCGACAGCGTCTTCAGCGTCGCCGCGATGCTGCCGTCGATCTCGCGCGGCACCGCATAACCGCCGTCACCGCCCGACGCCCCCGACAGGCTCTTCATCTCGACCCCGGCATCGATCCCGCGGCGCAGGTAGCGCTCGACAAAGGCGTCACGCGCCGGATCGGCCGCCTTCGCCCCGTCAAGCGGCAGCCGCGACGCCGCCACCGTCTGCGCATCGACCTGTGCCTTCAGCGCCGCGACCGACGCCTTCAGCTCATCGACCGCCTCGGCCGCCAGCACCGCATCGAACGCCCCCTCGAGCGCATCCGCCTTCACTTCCATCTCCATATCCATGCCCGTCACTCCTTCATCGAAAATAGACTCCCTCCCCCTCGACGGGGGAGGGTTGCGCAGCCTTGGCAGCTTGCTGTCTAGGCGAAGCTGGGAGAGGGTGAGGCGACCTCGCGCTCACCGCCCACATCCACTGCAATCACTCGCGCGAGCGGCTGCATCGGCGCCGCCACCAAACTCACTTCCGCGAGGTCGAGCCCCAGCAATTCGCGTGGGCCGTTCCCGCGCGAAGCCGTCACCCGATATCCAAAGGACAATCCCGTCAGCGCCCCGCGCGCGACCAGCGCCGCCGCCGTCGGATGCGTCACCCGCGCGACGACGCGCAGCCCGCGCGCGTCCTCCGCCAATGTCTCGATCACGCCGATCACCGCCCCCGGCCGATGCTGCCAAAGCAAGGGCACCGCGCGCCGCTCGCGCAAACTTGCCGCAAAAGCCCCCGCCCGCACCACATCGCCCCCGCGATCGACCCGATCGAACACCGAAGCATAACCCGCGAACCACAAGTCCCCCTCCCGCTTGCGGGAGGGGCTAGGGGAGGGCATGTCAGCAACCGCCCTCACCGCAGCAACCCCGGCAGCCCCAGCTTCATCGCCAGCCCGACGACCAGCAGCGCCAGCCCGCACCGCACCGCCCAGTCGACCGCGGCCTTCCACGCGCTCGTCTTCGCATCGCGCCACGCACCGAGCAGCTGCCGCAGATCGACCATGTCGTCGCGCGCCGCCTCGTCGGCGAGCCCCAGCCGCGCCAGCGCCCGCCGCGCCCCCAGCTCGCTCGCCTCCTCGACCACCGCGCGCAGCAAAGCCGCATCGGGCGCGCTCGTCCCCGCCAGCGCGATCAGCCGCGCCAGCGCTTCCTCTTCATCCATTTGTGTAACTCCTTCGTCATCCCGGACTTGATCCGGGATCCACAGCAGCGCCGAAGTCATGGACCCCGGATCAAGTCCGGGGTGACGAGGGCGGCTAACCCACCCCCAGCAGCGCCTTCTTCTCATCCGCGCTCAGCCAGTCCGCCGCCGACACCTCGCGCCACAGCGCCATCCGGTCCTCGGCCAGCGCCGGCACCTTGTCCAAATCGACGCGCAGCTCGGCGCTCGCGAACCAGCCCGACAATCCCTGCGAAACCGCCCCCAATATCTTCGCGCACAGCGGCAGCACGGTCAGCCGCCACAGCGCGCGATTGGCTTCGCGATAATTGGCATAGGTCGCATCCCCCGGCAGCCCGAGCAGCATCGGCGGCACCCCGAACGCCATCGCAATTTCGCGCGCGCTGCTGTCTTTCAGCGCCAGGAAATCCATCTCCGCCGGCGAGAGCGACAGCGCCTGCCACCTGAGGCCGCCCTCGAGCAGCAACGGCCGCCCCGCATTCGCCCCGCCCGCGAAACTCTCGGCCAGCTCCTCGCGGAGCCGGTCGACCTGCTCCGCCGACAAAGGCATCCCCTTGTCGCCCGGATCATGCACCAGCGCCCCCGAAGGCCGCGCCGCATTGTCGAGCAACGCCGCATTCCATTTCGCCGCCGCATTATGCGCCGCGATCGCCCCCGAAGCCGCCCCCAGACACCCCGCGCCATAATGATCGTCGAGCGGGTGCAGCGCCTTCACATGCACCACCTGGGGCCGCCCCCCGCCATCCTCGGCGGGCAGCACAACCCCCGATCCGCCGGCTTTATACCGATAGGCCACCGGCCACCCGCGCGCGTCGGCCTCGACCGTCACCCGCTCGGGCCGCAGCGCAAACAGCTCCGCCGGCGCCCCCGCGCCATCGGTCAAAATCTGCACATAGCCATTGCCATGCAACAGCAACTGCGACGCGAGGGTCTCAACGAGCCCCTGCCCGCCCGACGTCGCCGCGACGAGTGCCCCCAGCGCCGGATCGCTCGCCACCACCGGCGCGCTGCCGGCGGCCTCGGCCACCAACCGCACCGCCCGCTGCACGATCGCATTGGACAAATAGCCCTCGCGCACCTGCGCTTCCCAGCTGAGCGGCGCGGGTGCACTCCACGTCCCATACACACGCGACAAAGCGGGCCGCGCAGGATGCTGCGCGGCCTTGCGGCCAAACCAGTTCATGATGATCTCCTGCATGTTCCCCAGCGAACGCCGGGGCTCAGAGCGTCAAAGCGCCGTCTTCTTCTCTCCGTTCGGGTCGAGCGAAGTCGAGACACCCCGAAGGCAAACGCCAAGTCGATGGGCATCACTCCGCTCGATGCGAACGGATGGGTTATTCACACACAATTCACGGCCCACGAGACCAATGGCTGGAAATGGCCCGTCTTCATGGTTGGCTATTTGTTCCTGCTCGCTTATGAATCGCCTTGGCAGCCGTCCTATCGGCTTTCTGACCGGAACCGTGTCTCTGATTGGGCGCGGAGGCATCGGGCCTTCCGGAGCGTGGGCTCTTCCCCGCAATCAGAAAGCAGGCAGCTTATGCAGCGCGTTTTTGTGCGTGCTTATAGGCGCTGGCGGTTCGGCCGAGTGGAGCTGGTAAGAGCTCACACTCGGCGCTGGCCTTGCCAGTATGCGTTCGACTTCTAGCACGGAGTGAACGGTAGGGCGGCTGCCAACCCTACGGAATAAATTCCGTGTTGGTGGAATCGCATACCGCCGTACCCGTTGCAAGATGCTTATGGGATATTTCCCATGCCAAAGGTTTTCAAACCCGCCGCACCCCCGGCACCCGTCCTTTTCGTAGCCCCTCCAGCAAAGCCGCCAGCGCCCACACGCACGCATCCACCCGATCGGGCGACCGCCCCGGCCCTGCATAACCGCCACCCACCTGCAATCCGCAAAGCTGGTCCTCCAGCGCCGTAAACACCCCCGCATGCACCACCTGCCCGCGCTCATACGCCAGCGCCACCGGCTCCGCCCTTCGCGCCTTGCCGACGCTCGCATGCACCGGCACCACCGGCAGCGTCAGGTCGGCCTGGCGCAGCGTCCCCTCGACCATTTCACCGCCCATATTGCTCTCGGCGACGACCCGCTCGGCACCCCAGCGCGCCGCCGCGCCCGCCACCGCCTGCGCCCACACGGCGGGCGGCGGGTTCTCGACGCTCGCATCCTCGACCACCGCCAGCCGTCCGTCGCGCAGCAGCGCCGCCACCACGATCCCGCACGCATCGCCGTGCGCCGTCGCCGGCGGATCGACGCCGATCACGACACGCACCGGCTTGCCGATCGCATCGGAATCGACCCGGCACCGCTCGATCAGCACCCGCGTCCACAGTGCGCCCTCGACATCCTCGAGCATCTCGCCGTCAAGCTCCTGCCGCCCCAGCCGCGTCCCGCCGTAACTCGCAACCATCGCCTCGACGAAATTCGACGGAAGATAGGCATTGTCGTTCGTCCCGCCGCGCGTTTCCTCAAACCCCGGCAGCGCCATGATCCGGCGCATCAGCGATGTCGGCCGCGGCGTCGTCGTGATCGGTACGCGCGGGGCATCTCCCAACCGCAGCCCCATGACCAGATTGTCCCACGCCGCCTCCCCATGCGGCCATTTTGCCAGCTCGTCGCACCAGGCGACATGATGCTCGGGGCCGCGTAGATTCTCCGCTGCCGCCGCCGAATAGAGCGTCGCCACCGCACCGCTGCTGAAATGCAACTCGCGCAACCCCTCGCGCCAGCGCGGCTCCTCGTCGCTGCGCGCAACCGCGAGCAGCCCGCTCGGCCCCTCGATCATCACCCGCCGCCCGTCGGCATCGTTCGCCGCAACCAGCGCGATCCGCGCCTCGGGCAGCATCCGCGCCCATTCGCTGATCCATTCGGCACCCGCGCGCGTCTTTCCGAACCCGCGCCCCGCGCGGATCATCCAGATACGCCAGTCGCCCGGCGGTTCGCACTGTCCCGCCTGCGCCCAGCCCTGCCAGCGTTCGATCAATTCGCGCCTGTATTTCAGCGGAAGGTCGCGCATCAATCGCCGTAACTGGCCCGGCGTCAGCGTACCCAATAGCTCGAGAATGTCGCCAACGATGTCGCGTGTCGCGTGCGCCATCGCTACAGCTTGTCCCAGCCGCGCTGGCGGCGCAGAATCGCAACCCGCTTAAGAACCTCTTCGTCGGTTTCTTCCGAGGTCGGCATGCGCCCCTTGCCCGGTCGATTGGTCTTGAACCGCCCGCTTCGCACACTGCCCTCATGCCGTCCGAGCAAGCGGAGCGCCTGATCCATCGTCATCGGTTCCACAAGCGGCCGATTCGTGGCCTCGCTCGCCGCCGGCCGCGGGCCTTCGACCGCGGCCAGCGCGGCCTGCACCAGCCCCATCTCCAGCCTCTGATATCCGTCGTCGAGCGCACGCTGCCACGCCCCGGCAAATGCAGCGTCGCGTTGGCGAATCTTGTAAACTGTCGACAATGCCACCCCGGCGCGCTCGGCCGACAGCGAGACGTTGCACGTCTCGCTCAGCGACAGGATGAACTCGTCGCGGCTGCGCTGCGAAATCTCGCGGCGCGACCGCTTCGCCTTGACCAGCAATCGACCCTTTCCGCCCATCAGCACCAGATCCATCGTTGCCACCTCCAAAAGCAACCGGGCCGGAACGCCCCTCCGCATCGAAAAGGGGGCACCGGCCCGACTCGCAATTCTTCATGATGTGACACTTGTGGCGTTTATGTAGTTTGCAAACCCATGGTTCAGCCGATGAGATAACGAACGGCGGAAATCAGCCCCGCAACGAACGATCCGGCGACGATTGCGGTCGCAAGCCAATATTCGACCGCTCTACCGCGATCTTTCCAATTTGGTTCGTGGTTCATCCGGCGGGCATGACAGGCCGGGATTTTGTAGGAAAGCAAAAAGGCCGCGCTAGTGGACAGCGCGGCCTTCCGGCATTTTCATGCAGCCCCCTTGGCGAGCCCGGTCGCGGCGGAGTCGCCAAAGTTGCAGCGATCATATCCAAAATGGCTGCATCGTCAATTAACCTGACGGATAGTGCTGGTCATTTCGGGACAGCGCCAGAATGGAATAAATATGGACTCGACTCCCCTTGGCCGCTCGATAACTTCTCGCCTCTCCTGAGGAGGGGAGCAACATGACAAGTAAAGCCGGACGATCAAGTGAACACGATATTGCTTATGCGGCGATGAAATATCTTGCGTCGCTGCCCATGGGTACGGCGACCACTGCCACAGTCAAAAAGCATATCCCGAATTTCATCAAACTGACTCCCGGCGATAACGAGCCGTCAGATACCCGGCCAAACGAGGAAGTTTGGCGGCAGGTTGTGGGAAACATCGTCAGCCACCGACTTGAGTCGCCGGAGAATTTTATCAATCGGGGACTGATCGATTACACTGGCGGAAAATGGAGCCTAACGGCAGCGGGGCGTGCGTTTCTCGCCAAGCACGGCGTTTAACCGTAGAGGGCTTTATATCCCGGCTTTAGCCATTTGAGTTCCGTGCCGCCGCTCGCCTCTTTGTCCCAGACAAACCATGCGTATGCGGTGGTCCCGGTTCCCTTTTGCACGGCGCCAGCGGGATAGAAGGTAATACGCTCGCTAAATACCCAGACGCGCGATGGGGGCGCGTCGGTAAATATCGTCCGCTGGCGATTTGCGCCCTCCAGGAACGCGAGCCGCAAGAGCATCGCGAACTTTGCGCTGGAACGATCGACGCCCGCTCTCACGAAACCCTCCGCCGCATTGTACGGCGGATTGGTCACAATGTTTGGCGCGCGGCGCCAGCTATCCAGAAAGTCGTGATCGGCCTCTCCATAGCCACGATCATGGAGATCCGAGCTGATAACCTTGTTACCGGTTGTTTCGAGCACGCGCGACATGGCGCCGTCGCCGCAAGCCGGCTCCCAGATATCGCCGCGGAAATCCTCGTTGTCGATTAGGGCATGCGTTGCCCAAGCTGGGGTTGGGAAGAAGTCGGGGCCGTCAAGGTCGGCAAACCGCTTCATCGTCGGCTTATACCCGCCGTTGAGGTGATAGGTCGCATCCATAGAGAAAATATAACAGAATCAGAGGCTTATGCAAGTGCGGCTAAGTGACTCGAAAGATTCGACAATCAGGTTTTAGAGGGTTTTTCTACCGGCTTATGCTTCACCAGCTTCCCTAGGCGCTCGTCGAAGCGCTTGGGATCGTCGTCGGTTTCGAGGTCGCGCGCGGCTTCCTTGAACTTGTTGAGTTGTGACCGCTTTGGTTCATCGGACATTTGCAGATTCCTAACGATTCTGCTACATAACAGAATGAGCCGGGAGGCAAATGCCCCCCGGCCAGTTTGTGGTTGGTATCCCTGTGTTCAGGGCGTGCTCCCCAACGGGGCTGCGAGGTTGGCAGGGGTTGTGACCTGTTTCCCCCGGAGATAGCTCCGCTAGTCAGTTAGGTGGTGGCCGCATGGCTATCACCCCCTCTCTGGCTAGAGTTCGGTTCGGGATCGAGAGGAAGGTCGTAACTTTCACTTGATCCCAACCAGCCTTCCGGGAGGTCAACGTTGGTCAACCACCAATAGAAATTTCCGTCCCGCTTGATGCTGTAGAAACGATCGTCCTTCGAAAGCGTCGAGCGGAAGCTGACGAGAGGCTTCTCGCCTCCCACATTAGCCCCAAGTTCGATAGCCTGTGTCATCAAGGGCGTGACCGGCAACGGTCCGTTGCTACGCAACGCTTGTTCCGCTGCGTCCGCTTGCGACATCCGGGGGATCGCCTCCCCTCCACCTGCATACGCTGCGGGCCGCACAGAGAATGCAGGGGTAAAGATTGCGGAGGTAATCGCGGCAGGTATTCGCGCGCCTTGGTTTTCAAAAAGGCGCTTTCCTCCAGCCGCCTCTACGGCGTCATCTAGCGCTCGAACTGTTGCCAAGGCAGGGGAAGCCATGACCTCCTGCCATGCCTCAGCGCGCAACTTTTCGATTTTATCCAACATGCTCATGGGGGCACCCCTAACGATTCGTTGTGCCACCAATAGCAGGTTTGGGTGGAAACGCAAACCCCAACACCAAACCCATATGCCCCCTTTGTTCTCGGCGGGCTATGGACTACGCCTCCGTGTCAGTCCGCCGATAGGTGAGGCGCTTGCCGACGATACCGCGCGCAGTCGCTACTGCCCGACCGCGATCATCAATGCCGTTCGCCTGACGGGTGTTATAGCGGAACTCGAACTCGGCAAGGTAGCGGTGCAGATGCTGCTCGCCGCAATGCTGATAGACGCCCTTCATGCCGCGCTTGAAGATCGAGAACGCGCCTTCAACGGTGTTCGTATGGATCGTGCGGTCGCTGTAATCGACGTACTGGCGCGCGCCGTGGAGCGTCGTGCCATGCTCGGCGAACTCGCGGCCGATCTTCTTGTACATCTTCGCTTCGTCCGTCATCAAACGGGCTTCACGGGCGATGTTGTTGAGAACGATGGGGTGAACCTCGTCGGCGCGGAACTTGTCGAACGTGAACGAACGCATGGTGCCGGTTTCGCGGTCCACCAGCGCCAGAACGCCGAACTTGTGGGCCGTGCCAGCTTTGGCGCCGCGACGGCCTTCCTTGACGCCGAAATAGGTCTCATCGACCTCAACGGCGCCACCGCCCGAACCGAACGGAGCAGCAAGGTCGCCCGAACGCATGGCTTCGCGGATGCGGTGGGCAAGGAACCAAGCGGTCTTGTACTGGACCTCAAGGATGCGGCCGAGCTGGTGGGCGGAAATGCCCTTCTTGCTCGACGCGATCAGGTGGACGGCCTGTAGCATCTTGTGGAGCGGCATACGGGCATGTTCAAAGACAGTGCCGACCTTCACGGTGAACTGCTTGCGGCACTCGCCACACTTCTTGAGGCCGTGACGGAGCGCACCTTCCGGCGTTTTCAGGGTCGGCTTGCCGCGAACGCCCGACAGGTCATAGACCCGACCACCGATCACACCGCAATGGGGGCAGACCACGCCGTCAGCCCAAACGATGCTCTCCAGATGCTCGAAAGCCTTGGCTTCGTCGTGGAAGTAGGGGGAAGAAAGAACCGACATGGTGATATGCTCCGTTGATGAGCATTATCTAGCACTTAGCCTTGGGTGTGTAAAGTACATAATCGCGACACTTGTGCCATATCAGCGTGACGATGTCAATAGAAAATAACCTATTTGGTTATTACGCCAAAATGGATGACCCGCCTCAAGTCAGAGATTCAGCGCCCACCCAGCGACGCCGCCCGCCAGCACGAGCGCCGGAGCGGTGAGCTTTCCCTTCCAGCGCCAGACCACCAGCACGGCGGCGACAAAGAGAAGCGCCGCGGGCACAAGGTTCGCGACGCGTCCCGCGGTCGACCAGCCCAGTTGCAGCAGCGTCGCGGCGATCACGCCGACCACCGCTGCCGCCACGCCGGCGAGCACGCGGTGGAGCGCCGGATTGTCGACCACCGCCTCCAGCCGCTCGAAAAAGATCATCGAGAAGGCAAAGGCGGGCAGGAACATCCCCACCGTGATTGCGACCGCGCCGGGCAGGCCCGCCGCGACATATCCCGCAAAGGTCGCGAAGATCACCAGCGGGGCCGGCAGCATCCCCGCGAACGCGACGCCGTCGAGAAAGCTCGCGTCGCTGATCCAGCCGCGCCCGACCGTGTCGGTGCGCACATAGGGGATCGCGGTATAGGCGCCGCCAAAGGTCAGCAGCCCGCCTTTCAGCCCGGCGATGAACAGCGCCACGATCCCCGCCTCGCTCGCGGCGATGCTTGTCTTCGCCGAGGGCGCGGCGCCCGACACAAGGGCGGCGAGCACGACTGCCGCGACAAAGATCGCCGCCGCCACGACCGGCCGCTTCGCATAGGTATAGATCAGCCCCGATGCGATCAGCGGAATCCAGAACGGCACCCCCGCCAGCGTCGCGGCAAGCCCGGCAGCCGCGAGCAGCCAGAGCAGCCGGTCCTCCAGGATATGCGCCCCGATCCGCTGCACTGCGCGCAGGATGATCGCCAGCACGACGACCTGCACCCCCAGAAAGATCGGCGCCATCGCCGGATTGCCGACGATCCAGCCCGTGTAGAGCCACGCCGCACCCAGCATCAGCGCAAAGCCGGGCAGCATGAAGCCGAGCCCCGCGAGCAGCCCGCCGATCCGCCCGCGCGCGACCATCCCCAGATGGACGCACAATTCATGCGCCTCGGGTCCCGGCAGGATCTGCATCACCGCGAGCAGCCGGTTGAAACGCACCGGCGAAATCCAGCGCTCCTCCTCGACCAGCGCCTGTTTCACCATCGCGATCTGCGCGACCGGGCCGCCAAAGGCGAGGAAACCGAAACGCAGGAAGCGGAGGAAAAGCCGGAACAATGAAAGGCTGGGCGGCGAATAGATATCGGTCGTCATTGCAAGCACGCTCCTTGCCGCAGTCGCGGCTTATGGAGCGGAACTTGGACGGCGCACCGTCTGAACGGGCGTCCGCATTGCCCGCACCGCCTGTTTTACCGCGTCCGCCCGAAAGGGGAAGATAGACTTTGTTTCAGCGCGAAACGCGAATGTCGGCTTTGAGGTGGGAAGCAGACGTTACTTCATCTTCCTTCGTCATCCGGCGAGCAAGCTCGACCTCGATGGACCCAATCAGCCGCCGATCGCCGGCAATCCGTCCATGATCGCGGTGAGCGCGAGCGCATTCTCGCGCTCCATCGCGCTGTGCCCGGCGTTGGTCACCACATAGGTCGCGGGCGCACTCCCCGCATCGCGCAGCGCCGCGACCAGCCGCGACGCCTGCGTCAGCGGACAGACCTCGTCGAAACGACCGTGCACGATATGCACCGGGATGCTCGCCAGAGTGTCGATATTGTCAAAGAAATGCCCCGCCGGAATGAACAGCTCATTCGCGAAATAATGCGCCTCGATCTGCGCAAAACACAGTGCGAAATCGGCCTCGCCGAACTTGCCCGTATCGGCGGTCTCGGGGATCATGTTCGAGATCACGCCCTCCCAAAGCGACCAGGTCAGCGCGGCCTTCAGCTGCCGTTCCTTCTCGGCCTCGGTCGCGGGCACCATGTCGAAAATCGCCTTGTACGACTTCATCACATCGCCGCGCTCGGCCGGCGTCAGCACCGACAGCAGCTCCGCCCACTCGGCGGGATATTTCATATAGGCGCCGGGTTCGGTCAGACCGTACGGGTCCTGCTCCCACGCCGCGGCATTGCCCTGATAGAGATAGAGGAGATCCTCCGACGAGCCCAGAAAGATCCCCCGCAGGATCAGGCTCGCGACATGCGCCGGATGCGCGATCGCATAGGCCATCGCCAGCGTACTCCCCCAACTCCCCCCGAACACATGCATCGGCCCGCTGATCTCCAGCTTCTCGCGCAATTTCTCGATATCGCCGATCAGGTCGGCGGTGGTGTTCTTCGCCAGCGCCACCGCCGGGCCGGCCGACGCCACCGTCGGTTCGCTCTTCCCGCATCCGCGCTGGTCGAACAGGATGACGCGGTAGCGTTTGGGATCGAAGAAGCGCGCCATCGCCGGGGCGCATGCGCCGCCGGGGCCACCGTGGAGGAACATGACCGGCTCGCCCGCGGGATTGCCATATTCCTCCCAGTAAATGCGGTGCGCCGGGTCGCGGTCGACCTCGAGCCAGCCGAAATTCAGGCACGGCGGCTGCGGATAGACCCAATCGTCGCCAATCTTGCTCGAAGCCTGCAACCGCGAAAAATCCATGTCCGATGCCTTACCTGATGACTCGGCCGCCGACCGGCCGTGGTGCCCGACTTAACCTGCCCCACAGCCATGTCCACCGCCGGGGAACTTATGGCGCGGGCCGTCGTTCAGAAATCACTCCTGATCGCGGGATGGATGACGCGCTCACAAAGTGCGCATGGCTGAAATCCCGGGGTTGGGCACTCGCCTGTGGAAAGCGATTTCCATCAGCATCAAAAAGGAGTGGTCTATGCGTATCCAACCCGTTTTGCTCGGTGCGCTTGGCGCGCTGGCGCTCTCCGCCTGTTCGCAGCAACAAGAAGTCGCCGCCGCCCCGCCACCCCCGCCGGGCGCCGTTCCGGGCAGCGTCGCCGCCGACCGCGACGGGGACGGCATCATCGACGGCTATTACACCTCGGACGGCATCTACCATCCGAACTATGCGCCGCCCCCGCCGCCACCTCCGCCCGCGCCGACGCGGCTGGGAGAACGCGGCTGAACACGCATATTCGGGGAGTACGGCACCGCTGCGCTCCCCTTTTTCTGATCGGATTGGCGCTCGGTTCCACGCTCGCCCCGCCCGCACTCGCAGCGCCTGCCGCGCAAAGCGCGTCGATCCCGCTTGTCAGCGCGATCCGCGAAGAGGCGGGCGGCGACGTCAAGCGCTTCTACGCCGCGCGCGGCTACAAGCCGCTGTGGATGCGCGCGAGCAAGGTCGGTCCCGAAGCGGTGACCTTGCTCGGCTATCTCTCGACCGCCTCGCGCGACGACCTCAAATCCTCTTCCTATGATCTCGAAAAGCTCGAGGCGTTGATCGCCCGCGCCCGCGGCGGCGACCCGCAAGCGCTCGCGCGCGCCGAGGTCGCGCTCTCGGCCGCCTTCGCGCGCTACGTTCGCGACATGCGCAGCCCCGGCAAAGCGAAGATGGACTATGCCGACAAGTCGCTTCGCCCGAAAAAGGCCGATGCCGATGACGTGCTCCGCGCCGCCGCCTTCCCCAAGGATTTCGGTGCCTATATGAAAAACATGGGCTGGATGAGCGAACATTATGTCCGCCTCCGCTTGGCTATGGGCCGCGCGCTGGTAGAGGGCGCGCCGAGGGACGCGATGGCGCGCCTCCGCCTCAACCTCGACCGCACGCGCATCCTCCCCGGCCCGTACGTCCACCATATCGTCGTCGACGCCTCGTCGGGGCAGCTCTGGTATTATGGATCGGGCAAGCGCGCGGGATCTATGAAGGTGGTCGTCGGCGCGCCCGAGACGCAGACGCCGATGCTCGCGGGCAAGCTCCAATGGGCGATCCTGAACCCCTATTGGAACGTCCCCGACTATCTCGCACAGAAAAGCATCGCGCCGAAGGTGCTCGCCGGCCGCAGCCTCGCCTCGCTGCGCATGGAGGCGCTGTCCGACTGGGGCCCCAATCCGCGCAAGCTCGACGCGTCCGAAATCGACTGGCCCGCGGTCGCCGCTGGCGATCAGGCGCTGCGCCTGCGCGAGCTTCCCGGCGGCGCCAATTCGATGGGCCGCGTCAAATTCCTCTTCCCCAATGACGAGGGCATCTACCTCCACGACACCCCCGATCGCGCGCTGCTCGGCAAGCCCGACCGCCATTTTTCGAACGGCTGCATCCGCCTCGAAAATGCCTCCGCGCTAGGCCAGTGGCTGCTCCACCGCTCGATCAACACCAAGTCGAAAACCCCCGAACAGGCGGTCGCGCTGCCGGTCGAAGTGCCCGTCTACCTCACCTATATCACCGCCATCGCAACCGAACGCGGCCTGGCCTTTCGCGACGATGTGTACGGCAGGGACGGGTAGCCACCCCTTCGTCATCCCGGGCTTGACCCGGGATCCCGCTCTCTTTTTGAAAAGTTGGTCTGCCCAGCTCTCGAGCGGGACCCCGGATCAAGTCCGGGGTGACGATAAACGGGACAATAATTTTCGACCTTGCGGCACGGCTCTCTCGTCAGGCCGTGTCTAACGAAAGAACCTCTGCCAGAGGCGGTTGACCCACCCCGGCGAAACGTACAGACCTGCCGCCTCACTGAAAAAAGGGCGAATCTTCATGCGCAAACTGGCCATCCTCGGTGCGAGCCTGCTCGTGCTCTCCTCGCAGCCGACCTTCGCACAGGAAGAGCCCGCCCCAGCCGCCCCGCCCGCCCCCGCCACAGAAACCACCACCCCCGCCCCCATGTCCGCGTCCGCCGCCGGCAGCGCGCGCAAAGGCCCCGAACGCCGCCTCACCGGCGCCGACCTCTTCGACCTCTCGATCGCCTCCGACCCGCAGATCAGCCCCGACGGGCGCCACATCGCCTATGTCCGCCGTTCGAACGACATCATGTCCGACCGCGCGGTCAGTTCGATCTGGCTGATCGACACCGCGACCGGCGAGGAAACCCCGGTGGCGGGCCGCAGCGGCGGCGCTTTCTCGCCGCGCTGGTCGCCCGACGGCAAGCGCCTCGCCTTCGCCTCGACCGAGGGCGGCAGCGCGCAACTCTGGGTGCGCTGGATGAACGGCGGCGAGGCGGTGCGCCTCACCGGTCTGCCGACCAGCCCGTCGAGCCTCGCCTGGTCGCCCGACGGCCGCTCGATCGCCTACACGATGCTCGTCAAGGACGACGGCCCCAGCTTCGGCTCGGCACCGAAGAACAAGCCCGAGGGCGCGAAATGGGCCGAACCGCTCGAGGTCCACGACCTTCTCGCCTACCGCGCCGACGGCGAAGGCTATCTCGAACCCGGCTTCGAAAAGATTTTCGTCGTCCCCGCGACGGGCGGCTCGCCGCGCCAGCTGACCTTCGGCCCTTATCATGACGGCGGTCCCTTGAGCTGGTCGCGCGACGGCCGCACCCTCTATTTCAGCGCGAACCGCAAACCCGATTGGGAGAAGGATCCGGTCGAGAGCGAAATTCACGCGCTCGACGTGACGAGCGGCACGGTCACCGCGCTCACTGACCGCAACGGCCCCGACAGCAACCCGCTCGTCTCGCCCGACGGCGGCAAGATCGCGTATCTCGGCTTCGACGACAAATTGCGCGCTTACGAAAACACCCAGCTCTACGTCATGAACCGCGACGGATCGGGCAAGCGCAGCCTGACGGGCAATTGGGACTATGGCGTCGACGCGATCCAGTGGAGCGCCGACGGCAAGTCGGTCTACGCGCAGTACGACGATCATGGCGAGACCAAGGTCGCACGCATCGGCCTCGATGGCGCGGTGCGCACCGCCGCGACCGGCCTTTCGGGTGGCGGGCTCGACCGGCCCTATACGGGCGGCAGCTTCACCGTGTCGGACGGCGGCGCGATCGCCTTCACCGGCGGCACTGCGACCCGCCCCGCCGAGGTACAGCTCAACCGCGGCGGCACCCCGCGCATCCTCACCGATCTCAACCGCTCGCTTCGCGAAGTGAAATCGCTCGGCGAGGTGCGCAAGATCACCGTGGCGTCGAGCCACGACGGCAAGACCATCGAGGGCTGGCTGACCCTCCCGCCCGGCTACCGCGAGGGCCAGCGCGTGCCGCTGATCCTCGAAATCCACGGCGGTCCCTTCGCGGCCTATGGCGGTCATTTCTCGACCGACAACCAGCTTTACGCCGCGGGCGGCTATGCCGTCCTCTCCGCGAACCCGCGCGGTTCGACCAGCTATGGCGCGGCCTTCGCGAACGAGATCGACAAGCAATATCCGGGCAATGATTATTTCGACCTGATCAGCATCGTCGACCGCGCGATCGAGCTCGGCGTTGCCGACCCCGACGCGCTCTTCGTCACCGGCGGTTCGGGCGGCGGCGTGCTCACCAGCTGGATCGTCGGCAAGACCAACCGCTTCAAGGCCGCGGTCACGCAAAAGCCGGTGATCAACTGGACGACGCAGGCGCTCACCGCCGACGGCCCCGGCTTCTTCGGCCCCTATTGGCTCGGCGCCGAGCCGTGGGAAAAGCCCGAACTCTTCTGGTCGCGTTCGCCGCTTTCGCTCGTCGGCAATGTCGAAACCCCGACGCTCGTCATCGTCGGCGCCGAGGATTACCGCACCCCGGTCAGCGAATCCGAACAATATTACACCGCGCTCCGCCTCCGCGGCGTGCCCAGCGCGCTGATCAAGGTGCCCGGCGCCGGCCACGGCACCATCGCCGCGCGCCCGTCGCAATCGGCCGCCAAAGCCTCGGCAATCCTCGCCTGGTTCGAAAAGTACAAGAAGGGCTGGACGCGCCCGGCGAGCGATGCTGCGGCGAAATAGCCTGCCCGTCTCGCGTCTGCTTAGGGGTGGTGAGCATCCTTTCGATCATCCACTTCCGTCATCCCGGGCTTGACCCGGGACCCGCCTTTTCCTTCAAGAAGGCAGGCTCCGGATCAAGTCCGGGGTGACGATGATGGATAGGTCAGCTCTCGATCGAAGCCGACACTGCCTCGGCACGCCGCCGCACCGGAAGACGATTAGCGACCATCCAGATCAAATTTTATCCATTCGATATCAATATTTTATTATTATATCGTACGCGATTTAATCGCTAGCGATTGACATTGCGGCGCGACTCACTTAATTACATCGCATCCGATCTAACCGGATGCGATCAAAAACCCCGAAAGGAACCCGAAATGACTGACAAAATCATCTTCACCGGCACCACCCACGTCAAAGGCGGCCCCGACGGCTACGCCCGCAGCACGAACGACGTTCTCGATCTCGCGCTGCCCCAGCCGCACCCCGCCGCCGAGAATCTCTTCGCCGCCGCATGGTCGGCCTGCTTCATCGGAGCGCTCGAACTCGCCGCCGGACAGCGCAAGATCGCGCTGCCCGCCTCGCCCGAAGCCGACACGACGATCGAGCTGCTGAACCGCGCTGACGGTTTTGTCCTCCGCGCCCGCCTCGACATCCAGGTTCCCGGCATCGACCGCGACATCGCGCGCGAACTGGTCGACACCGCGCACAAGATCTGCCCCTATTCGAAGGCGGTCGAGGGCAATATCGACATCGAACTCAACCTCGTCTGATGTCTCTCCGGGCGGTGTTCCCCGCACCGCCCGGTTGACACCCGCGGATTCCGATTTCATCGTACACGCTTGAATTTTCGGACATTCACCAAGGAACGCCCATGACTAAGTCGCCCGCCCCCGAACGGCCCAAACTTGGCGAATTCCTCTGCTTCGCGGTCTATTCGGCAAATCTCGCTTTCGGCCGCGCCTATCGCCCAATCCTCGAAAAGCTCGGCCTCACCTACACCCAATATGTCGCGCTTGTCGCTTTGTGGGAACAGGACGACCAGACCGTCGGCGAACTCGGCGAAAAAATGTTCCTCGAATCGAACACGCTCACCCCGATTTTGAAGAAACTCGAACAATCAGGTTTCATCGAGCGCCGCCGCGACCCCGCCGATGAGCGCCAGGTGCGCATCCGCCTGACCCCCAAGGGCAGCGAGCTGCGCAGTCACGAGATCGGCAATGAATTGTTCGACGCGACCGGTCTCGGTGACAGTTTTTTCGACGTGCAGAAATCGGTCGCCAAGCTACGCGACAATCTGATGCGCTCGCTGGACGACTGACCGCGCGCTTAGGTTGCGTCGTGAAAAATGACGCCCAGCGTGTGCCGCCGCCCCGACCGGATTTCGCTCACCCCATGGCGCATCGCGACGCGATAGTCGCCGCGCGAGCCCTTCACGGGCCGGACATTCACCGCAAACACCACCGCATCGCCCTTCGCCAGCGGCACCACCGCGGCGCGTGATTGCATCCGCGGCCTTTGCTCGGTCAGCACGAATTCGCCGCCGGTAAAATCGTCGCCCGGCGCCGACAGCAGCACCGCGACCTGCAACGGAAAGACATGCTCGCCATACAGATCCTGGTGCAGGCAATTATAATCGCCCGCGCCATATTGCAGCAGCAACGGCGTCGGCCGCCGCTGCCCCGCATCATGGCACCGCGCCAGAAATTCGGCGTACCCGGCGGGAAAGCGCACCGCCATTCCCATCCGCTCGTGCCAGCGATTGGCGATCGGCGCGAGCGACGGATACAGCCCGCTCCGCAGCGCCGCGACCAGAGGCGGCAACGGATAGGCGAAATAGCGATATTCGCCGCGCCCGAAGCCGTGCCGCGCCATGAACACATGGCTGCGAAACCCCGCCTCCTCAGCATAGAGCGCCGCAGTGCCGTCGCACTCGGCATCGCTCAACAGCCCCGGCAACACCGCCCACCCGTCGCGGTCGAGCACCACGGCGATCGCGTCCCAGTCCAGCGCTTCGATACGCGCGCCGATGTCTGTTTCCATGGTTTCCGTCATGCCCCGGGCCATGCCACCGCGCGCGCCGACCCGCGCCCCGTTTCTTGCTTTCAAACTGGAAGTCCCACGCCGCGCCACCGTCCGGCGTATCCAGGGCACAGCGGACCCGATCGGGGCTTTCGCGCCCGCGCATCTTCTCTCTAGTCGATCTGACAGGGGGCGAGTGAAGACAGGAGCAAAGATCATGAGCGCCCTTTCGACCCGGCACGAGCCCGACCCGGTCCGTCATGGCTGCCCGCCGACGGCGGACGACTATGCGCTGGGGCTCCAGTTTTGCCGCGTCGGCTTTCTGTCGCTGACGCGGTTGCAACTCGCGCTCGAACGCGGCGACCGGTCGCGCGCGATGGAGGCGATCGACGACCTGCACGCACTCGATATCGAGGTCGAACGCCTCGTCGGCGCGCTCCCCGTCTCGCCCGACGATCCGCAGCAGGAACACGCCGCCCGCATTGTCAAGGAAGGAAGGATGGCGGTCGCCTTCGAGAAACTCGCGCTCGCCAGCGGGATCAGCGGGCCGGACCTCTCGTCGCGACCCGGCTTTCCGAACCGCATCGGCGATGTGTGGCCCGAAGCCGAGCCTGCCGTCGCCGCCGACTGGCCACCCGCCGAGCCGCCAACGGCGCGCCTCCTGCGCCTCTATGGCCTCCGCGCTGCGGTTCTGCTCGCGATCGCGGCCGCGACGCTTGCCGCATTGCTGGTTGCACTCTAGCCAGCCTCAACCGCCGCCGCACCGGTTCACAAAGCGCTTGACCATGCTAGGGTTCGATCTCCTTCCCCAAAGCGGAACCGATTCATCATGTCCCTGCGCCACGCCGCCGCCCTGCTCCTCCCCCTGCTCGCCATTCCCGCCGCGGCGCAAAACGCGCCCGGCATCGACGCCGCGAACCTCACCCAGACCGTCCGCACCCTCGCCTCCGATCAGTTTCAGGGTCGCGCGCCCGGCACAATCGGCGAGGAACGCACGATCGGTTATCTGATCGGCCGGCTGCAGGCGCTCGGGCTCGAACCCGCGGGCACCGACGGCGGCTGGACCCAGCCCGTGCCCTTGCTCCACACCCGCCTCGGCACCCCGACGGCGCTCGCCTTCGACCGCAAGGGCACCGCGACCCCGCTGACTTTCGGCACCGACATCTATGTCTCGACGCTCCAGCCCAAGGATCAGGCGGTGATCCAGAATGCGCCGATGGTGTTCGTCGGTTACGGCGTCTCCGCGCCCGAACGCGGCTGGGACGATTTCAAGGGGCAGGACCTCAAGGGCAAGGTCGCGGTCTTCCTTATCAACGACCCCGATTTCGTCGCCACAAAAGGCGAGGACAGCTTCGGCAAGTTCGGCGGCCGCACGATGACCTATTATGGCCGCTGGACCTACAAGTTCGAGGAAGCCGCGCGCCGCGGTGCAATCGGCGCGCTGATCGTCCACCACACCGACGGCGTCGGCTATGGCTGGAACGTCGTCAAAGCACCGGGCGGTGAAAACTACGGCCTCGTCATGTCGCCCGAAAAGGTGACGAGCCTCGCGCTCCAGGGTTGGATCTCGGGCGAGACCGCGACGGCGCTGTTCAAGAACGCCGGACAGGATCTGGCAAAACTGCGCACCGCAGCGCGCCGCAAGGATTTCAAACCCATCGACCTCGGCACCAGCTTCAACGCCGCGATCCCGGTGACACAGGCGGTCGTGCAGAGCCAGAACGTCCTCGCCAAAATCCCCGGCACCAAGCGCCCCGACGAGGTCGTCATGTACGGCGCGCATTGGGACGCCTATGGCGAAGGCGCGCCCGACGAAAAGGGCCGCATCTACCGCGCCGGCGCCAACGACGACGCGCTGGGCGTCGCCGGACTGTTCGAGATCGCACGGCTGTTCAAGGCGGCGCCCGCCCCCGACCGGACGATCGCCTTCGCCTTCTGGACCGCCGAGGAGCGCGGACTACTCGGTTCCGAAGCCTATGCCCAGAACCCGATCTTCCCTGCAGAGAAAACCGTCGCAAACTTCGGCCTCGACATCCTCCAGACCGCCGGAAAGGCAAAGGACGTCGTCCTCGTCGGCAAGGGACAGGGTACGCTCGAAGACGATCTCGCGCGCGTCGCCGCCACCCAAGGCCGCACCGTCAGCGTCGAAAGCCTCCCCGAACGCGGCCTCTTCTACCGCGCCGACCATTTCAGCCTCGCCAAGCGCGGCGTCCCCGTCCTCCTGATGATGGGCATCGCGGGCGCCTCCGATCTCGCCCGGGGCGGTAAGCCCGCCGGACAGGCGTGGGTCGATGCCTATACCGGCAAATGCTATCATCAGGCCTGCGATGCGTGGGACGAAAGCTGGAACCTCGACGGCGCGGTTCAGGACATTTCGATTTTCTACACGATCGGCGACGAACTCGCCCGCTCGGCCAAATGGCCGGGCTGGAAGGACGGCAGCGAATTCAAGGCGATCCGCGACAAGAGCGCCTCGTCGCGGAAATAAGCGAATGGCGGCGATTGTTGGCGACCGGGACGCGTACATCCCTTTTCTCGTCACCCCTGACTTGATCCGGGGTCCATGACAACGGCGCGGTTATGGGTCCCGGGTCAAGCCCGGGATGACGAGCGACTGGAGGCGACCAATTTCGGCTACGACGGATCGGCCGGCGGAAAGCGCAACGTGGCAGCGATCTGTGCCTCGGCCGCGGTTGCTTCTTCGATGAGCAGGCGCAATGCCTTTGCGGTGTCTTCCAAAAGCCCGTCACCAAGGGGCCGCTCGCCATTGATAAAACGGCGGATGGCCCGCTCGTCTATGCCAAGGCGCCGCGAGAATGCAGTGGTTCCGCCAAACAGTTGGACGCAATAAGCAAAATGCTCGCGTCGCTCGTCCACTGAAAATGTCGCGGCCATTGCTTTCCCTCTTCGTCCATCGCCAGTGGCCATAGGCTATCTTGCGGATGAGGCGCAATCGACCGATTGTGGACGTTCCTAGCGGGCGCTCGACCAAGTTACGCGGTCGACCGCAGGGTCATATCGCGCAATGGCGGAATCCCTCTGATTTTCAGGAGTGAGAATGACTTCCTGGGAGGTGGCACGCCCCATTTGCGTGAGAAACCGTTCGAGCAATTCGCCGTCAGCAGCAGAACGAACCTCTTGTGGATCGAGATCCAACTCCACTTCGTCTGCTCCGAAGAAATGGCAATTCAGGCCCATTGTTCCAAGCCGATATGTTGCCAAGAATCCGTGGAATGGCCGGCGCTCGAAAATCTTTTGCAGATCGCTCGGTGGATCGGTTCGATCGCCATCGACCCAGAATTCCAGCAAATCGGGATCGGCTGTCAGCAATGCCCAGACATTCTCCCACACTGAGAGCGATGCATTAAGAATGTAGATATCCCGTAATCCGCCGTCCGGCTCGAAATCCTGTGCGATACTTGACCATTCCATCGCCGTTGCATGCAACTTTCCAGTATCGGGTGCAATGTCCGCTTCCCACCCCAAACCGGCCCTTCGCGCCGCACGACGACAGGCAACCGCCTTCACGAAAACAGGTAGGTACAACCAACCACTGAAATAATATTGCGCCCGGCCCGGCACTGCGCAACAAGCCCCTCATTCGAATAGGAGAATGTGATGCGCTTTGCCGTTGCCCTGATGCTGCTCCCCGTCCTGCCCTTCGCTCCGATGACCGCGCCCGCCTTCGCACAGGCGGCACCGCAAGCCGGCGCTCAGGACCCGGCCCTGCTCGACTTCCTCGATCAGGCGTTCGAAGAGCGGCTGGCCCTCAGCCCCGAATCGCAGACCCAGCTCGGGCTCAAGACCAATTACGGCAAGCTCGACGATTACACTGACGCCGCGTCGGTACGCGAGCAGGAGCTGGCCGAACGCCAGCTCAAGGACATGCACGCGCGTTTCAAACCCGACCAGCTCGGCGAGAGCGCGCGCGTCAGCTACCGTCTGTTCGAATATGAAGTCGAACGCGGCCGCGAATCGCTGCGCTTCCGCAAGCTGCGCTTCCCCGTGTCGACCAACGGCAGCCCGGCGGGCGCAATCCCGGTGCTGCTCATCAACAATCACAAGATCGACAGCCTGCAGGACGCGGAAGCCTATATCGCGCGCCTGCGCGACACCGACCGCGTGATGCGCGAAGTCGCGGCGACGATGCGCGAACAGGCGGCGGCGGGGATCGTCCCGAACAAGGTCAATTTCGCCCCCGCGCGCGCCGATGCGCTGAAAGTCATCACGGGCGCCCCGTTCGGCAGCGGCGCCGATTCGACGCTGATGGCCGATTTCCGCAAAAAGGTGGGTGCGCTGGACGCGCCCGCGGCGACGAAGGCCAAGCTGCTCGCCGACGCAAGCGCCGCGCTGACCGGACCGTTCAAGCAAGGCTACAACACGCTGGTCGCCGCGATCGACGAAATCGAGCCCAAATCAAAGGGCAATTTCGGCGCATGGAACCTGCCCGACGGCGCCGCCTATTATGCCGACCGGCTGAAGAGCTCGACCACGACCAGCCTCACCGCCGACCAGATCCACGACCTCGGCCTCGCGCAGGTCGCGGCGATCCGCGGCGAGATGGAGGCGATCAAAAACGAGGTCGGTTTCAAGGGCACGCTCGAACAATTCTTCGACCACATCCGCACCGATCCGCAGTTCAAATATCCGAATACCGAGGCCGGCCGCGAAACCTATCTCGCCGACGCGCGCGCGGTGATCGCATCGGTGATGACCGCCGCGCCGCGCTATTTCCGCGTGCTGCCCAAGGCGGCGCTCGAAGTGCGCGCGGTCGAGAAATGGCGCGAGGGGACGGCGTCGACCGCCTTCTACAACCCGCCGTCGGCCGACGGGTCGCGCCCCGGCATCTATTACGTCAACCTCGTCAACATGAACCAGACGCAGAAGGTGCAGGTCGCCGGCATCGCCGCGCACGAAGGCGCGCCGGGCCACCATTTCCAGATCGCGCGCCAGCAGGAACTCACCGGTATTCCCAAGTTCCGCAAGTTCGGCGGCTATGGCGCCTATATGGAGGGCTGGGGACTCTATTCGGAGCGGCTCGCGAACGAGATGGGCGTCTACAAGACCCCCTATGACCGCTTCGGCATGCTGTCGCTGCAAGTGTGGCGCGCGATCCGCCTCGTCCTCGACACAGGTATCCATTCGAAGCGCTGGACGCGCGATCAGGCGATCGCCTATTTCAAGGCGAACAGCTCGGTCTCGGACACCGACATCGCGCGCGAAGTCGACCGCTATTTCAACTGGCCGGGTCAGGCGACGAGCTACATGGTCGGTCAGCTCAAGATCGCCGAACTGCGCAAACGCGCCGAAAGCGAGCTCGGCCCGCGCTTCGACATTCGCGATTTCCACGAAGCCGTGCTCAGCGAAGGCGCCCTGCCGCTCGACATTCTCGAAGAGCAGGTAACGCGCTATATCGCGGCGAAGAAGAAGTGATGCGGCGACGCTGACCTCGGCTTTGGGGTGGATTTGAGTTTCCCCTCCCGCAAGCGGGAGGGGAGTAGTTCGGCATCAATCGGTCGAAACCCGCCTTGCCCCGCTCCTCCCGCAGGCTTAATCCACGCGCATGAGCGACGCCAAAATCTTCATCAGCGCAAACGACCTGCTCGCCGACTCCTTCCGGCTCGGCATGCAGGTGCTGGACAGCGGCTTCAAGCCCACGCACCTCGTCGGCATCTGGCGCGGCGGCGCGCCGGTCGGCATTGCGGTGCAGGAACTGCTCGACTATCACGGCCAGCATTGCGACCATATCGCGATCCGCACCTCCTCCTATCACGGCATCGACAAACAGGACGCGCACGTCAAAGTCTTCGCGCTCGGCTATCTGATCGACACGCTGAACCCCGAGGACCGGCTGCTCATCATCGACGATGTCTTCGACAGCGGGCGCAGCATCCGCGCCTTCATCGCCGAGCTGAAAGCACGCTGCCGCCACAATATGCCGCGCGATATCCGCATCGCGACCGTCTGGTTCAAACCCGGGCGCAACGTCACCGACCTGCGCCCCGATTTCTTCGTCCACGAAACCGACCAGTGGCTGATCTTCCCGCACGAAGTCGATGGGCTGACGGTCGATGAAATCCGCCAGCACAAGCCCGAAGCGGCGATCATCCTGCGCGAGGAGGACAAGCCCAATGCCTGATGGTTTCGCATCGGCCGAAGACCGGGCCGCCTTCATCGCCGGCCTACCCAAGGCCGAGCTTCACCTTCATATCGAAGGCTCGCTCGAACCCGAACTGATGTTCGAGCTTGCGCAGCGCAACGCCGTCGCGATCCCTTTCGCATCGGTGGAGGACGTGCGCGCGGCCTACGCCTTCTCGAACCTCCAGGATTTCCTCGACATCTATTATCAGGGAATGGGCGTCCTCCAAACCGAGCAGGATTTCCATGACCTGACCGCCGCCTATCTTGCCCGCGCTAACGCCGACGCTGTCCGCCACGTCGAAATCTTCTTCGACCCGCAGGGCCACACGACACGCGGCGTCGCGTTCGAAACCGTCATCGCGGGCATCACCCGCGCACTCCACGATGCGGCGGCAAGCTACGGAATGACATCGAAGCTCATCATGTGCTTCCTCCGCCACCTCAGCGAAGCCGACGCCGAAGCGACACTCGACGAAGCTTTGCCCTTCCTCGATCGCATTGACGGCGTCGGCCTCGATTCGTCCGAGGTCGGCCATCCCCCGGCAAAATTCGAACGCGTCTTCGCCCGCGCCCGCGGCCTCGGCCTCAAGAGCGTCGCGCATGCTGGCGAGGAGGGCCCGCCCGCCTATGTCCACGAGGCGCTCGACCTGCTCAAAGTCGACCGCATCGACCATGGCAACCGCAGCCTCGAAGACCCCGCACTCGTCGCGCGCCTCGCGGCCCAGGGCATGACGCTCACCGTCTGCCCGCTCTCGAACCTCAAGCTCTGCGTCGTCGACGACATCGCCCACCATCCGCTCAAGCTCATGCTCGGCGCCGGGCTCCGCGCGACGGTGAACAGCGACGATCCCAGCTATTTCGGCGGCTATGTGAACGCCAATTATCAGGCGGTCGCCGACGCGCTCGACCTGTCGAAGTACGACCTCGTCACGCTCGCACGCAACAGCTTCGCCGGTTCGTTCCTCGGCGACGCCGACAAGGCGCGCCACCTCGCGGCGATCGACGCTTACGCCTGATCCTTAAACTTCGTCATTCCCGCGAAAGCGGAAACCCAGCGCAGCCTTACGCCGCGATCAGCACACCATGATAGGCGCGGTCCTCGAACGCGCGGCCGGCTCCCATCGCGACACAGATCAGCGCATCGTCGGCAACCACCACCGGCAGCCCCGTCGCGCGCGCAATCGCCTGATCCATCCGGCGCAGCAGCGCGCCGCCGCCGGTCAATGTGATGCCTTCGTCGATAATGTCGGCCGACAGTTCGGGCGGCGTCTGTTCCAGCGCCGCGCGCACCGCGCTGACGATCTGCCCGACCGGCTCGGTCAGCGCCTCGGCGATTTCGGCCTCGGTTACCTTGACCTCGGCGGGGCGGCCGGTCACCAGGTCGCGGCCCTTGACGCCCATGATCATCCCGTCGCCGACCGGCGGCGTCGCACAGCCGATCGTCAGCTTGACGCGCTCGGCGGTCATTTCGCCGACCATCAGATTGTGCCTGCGGCGGATCGACGACGAAATCATCTCGTCCATCTTGTCGCCGCCGACGCGCACCGATGTGCTGTACGCGATGCCGCTCAGCGACAGCACCGCGACTTCGGTCGTGCCGCCGCCGATATCGACGACCATGGCGCCTCTTGGTTCGGTGACATGCAGACCGGCGCCGATCGCGGCGGCAAGCGATTCCTCAATCAGCTGCACCGACACCGCGCCGGCGTTCGTCGCGGCATCGCGGATCGCGCGGCGCTCGACCATCGTCGATCCGGAGGGCACGCAGATCACGACGTTGCTGCGCTGCATGAAGCGGCTCGCGCCGCCCTGCGCCTTGTCCATGAAATGCTTCAGCATCTGTTCGGCGACGTCGATGTCGGCGATCACGCCGTCGCGCAGCGGCCGGATCGCCTGGATATTGTCGGGGGTTTTGCCCATCATCGGCTTGGCTTCGTTGCCGACGACCTTCACCCGCCGCACCCCGTCGCGCGTCTCCAGCGCAACGACCGACGGCTCGTTGAGTACGATGCCCTTGTCGCGCACATAAACCACGGTGTTCACAGTACCCAGGTCGATGGCCATGTCGTGCGCGGCCGACGCAAACCGATTAAAAAACTTCATAAGACGGGGCAAATGCCTTCGGGAATGAATGGAAGAATCAGGCGTGGCTGGCCCTTCGGCGCCCGCAACGTCTGTCCCATATCGACTGCGGCGAAGGCGCACCCGCGTCAACGAATGCCGCGACCAATCCTGCCAGAACGGTGGTTTCTCAGGCCCGGCTGTTCGATCGGTTCAAAATTCGGGACCATCCGAGCCCGGAACGATGAATTTCAGCCCCTGCAGCCGGACGACCTCATCCCCCACACAAACCGGCGCTGCGATCAACCGCATCCACCGGCGCTGCGCCTGCGCCGGCTTTATTTCGACATCGAGCGTGAAGCCGCGCCGGTGCCGGATCGCATAGGCGCGGAGCTTCTCCATAGCCGCCCGCGACCCCTCGGCATAAAGCGCGACCGCCTCGGCCCGCGCGACCGCCACACCCCGCGGAATGCCGAAAATGTCATATACCTCGTCCGACCAGCTCAGCCGGTTGTTGTCGGTTAGGTCGCATTCCCATTGGCCGATCCGCGCGCGCACCGGCAACAGCCGCGCCGCGACATCGACGACGTCGGGGATCGGATCGAGCGTGTCGCCGAGATGAAGCCGCCCAAGCTCGAAAAAGCGATCACGCTCATAAAGCGGCCAGCTATGATGGACAGGCAAGGGATGGGTCGGCTTCAACACGCTGGTCTTCCATTGGGCCGCCAAAGGATAGGCGCGCGTCGCTTAGCAACTGGCGATCCCGATGGACAGCCCTTCGGCGCGTTATCGCCCGCTTGCCAGCGCGATCCCCGCCAGATTCTGCGTCCGTTTGACATGGCGTATGTTCGGCACCGGACCGTCTCCGACGAGCGCGCGGAACGCGGCGAGATGCGCGGCGGCGTCGCCGCGCGCCCGCACCACGTCATTCGCCTGTCCCACCACCGCCGCGGCATCGCCGAGCAGGACAAAATTCGTCAGCCCCAGATCCTGCGCCAGCCGCAGCGCCGCGATCAGCGCCAGCCACTCGGCATCCATGCTGCTGCCGATCCCCGCGTCGCGCACGACCATCGCGGCGCCTCCCGTCACGACGGCGGTTTCCATCTTCCCCGGATTGGGCCGGCACCCGCCGTCGAAATAGATTTTGATGCGGCGCGCCACCATCGGATTCCCTTAGCCCGTCAGAACTTTCCGCGCACCGAAAAGGAGAAGATCGGGCCGATCAGCCGATCGCGTTCCTCGATAAAGCTCACCGGGCTTTCACCGCGAACCCCGGTATAGGCCGTGCGGTCGCGCTTCGAGCGGGCGTTGGCGATATTGCGGATCGACGCGCGGACGGTCAGGCCCAGCACATCCTTATGCTCGACAAAGACCGACGCCCAGACCGGCCCTTCCCAGACCTTGTCGGTCTGGTTGCGGCGATAATTGGGCTGATAATGCGAATATTCGACATCCCCGCCCCACGCCCAGTCGCTGGCCGGGATATCGTGGCGCAGGCCCAAGCTGATCACCGTGTCGGTGAAGCCGTTCCACTGCCTTTTCTCGCCGGTGAAGGGATCGCGCAGCGAACTTTTCTGCAGCAACATCCGCGGTTCGAGCCTCATTCCCTTGATCCCCGCGGGATCGAGGTTGATCGTCGCCGTCCAGTCGATCGCCCCCGCCTTTGCCTTGGCGATATTGCCGACCGCCTCGCCATTGGCGCCGATCGGGATCACGTCGACCCGGTCCTCGACATCGCGATAGATCAAGATGATCTTGGTCGAGCCCCACGCCCCGAACTTCCTGTTGATCTCGGCTTCATAGGTCCAGTCCTGCTGCGGCCGCAGGTCGTTGTTGCTCTCATTCTGGTTGCCGTCGTTCAGGAAGGCGCGCGCGAGGAAATCGTAGAAGCTGAGCTGGAGCACGCGCCGCCGCAGCTTCACCGAAATGTCGAAATCGGGCGACGGAGTCCACGCCAGCGAAATCGAGCCCTTGGGACGAAAGAAGCTGCGCGTCAGGCCGTTCATGCCCGTCTGCGTGATCGTCGAATGTTCGGCGCCCGCGATGATCTGGAAATTGAGCTTGTCGGTCAGCTTGCGCCCGAAACTCAGCAAACCCTCATAGCGATCCTCGCTCACACCGCCGGTGCCGCCCTCGAACGGCTGATCGACCCACGCCCCCGTCGGATCGAGCACCGCGATCGACGCCACATTGTCGAGCGTATTGAACGCGGCCTCGCCCGACAGCTGCCAGTCGCCGCCGAACATCTTCCACTGATATTCGCCGCGCCCGATCGTCTCGCCGATGTCGCCGGTCTGCATGAAGCGGTCGCCGGTTGCGACGCCGCCCTCGGGCGTCGTGACGATCTCCTGCCGATAAGGCTCGTGGCTGAACCGGCGGAGCCCGATCAGCTTCAGCTTCCCGGGCCCCAGCCTGAACTGGTAATCGCCGCTGACCTCGTAATTCCAGCTGTCTTCATTCTCATACACCGTGCGGATACGGTCGGGCAGACCCGGCCCGATACGCACACCATCCTCGTAATAGCGGTCATATATGCGCTGATAGTGGCCGCCGAGGTTGGCGACCGTATCGCCGGCGGGATCCCAGGTGATGCGCCCCGACAGCTTCGGCGTGTCGTAATGCGTGTTCCAGATGTCCTTGCGCCGCTCGATGATATTGCGCGCGCCGTCATAGATCAAAGTCGGCCCGCCCGCGCCGCTGCGCGCCGAATCGTCGTTGTTCAGCGCGACCTCATATTCGACCGCGCCGGCGCGGCCGCGCACCGATACGTCGGCGCGGGTGAGGAGCGGATCGGTGTAATGGGCACGAAATTCGGGCTTCCATGAAAACTGCCCCGAAAAGGCATCGGCGCGATAGACAATATTGGCGACCTGCCCCGACAGGCCCGGAATATCGAGCGTCGCACCGTCGACGATCTCGATCCGTTCGACATTGCTGGCGGGGATGCGCGACAGCTGCGTATACATGTCGTCGGCCTTGTTCGACGGCCGCTCGCCGTTGAACAGCACATTGCCCGTCGCCTGGCCCAGCCCGCGCAGATTCTCGTTGTCGCGGATCTGGAAGCTCGGAACCTGGATCAGCATGTCATAGGCGTTGTTCGGCGCGTAGCGCGCGAAGTCGGCGGGCGTATAGACCTGCCGCGCCGTGGTCGTCGCGGTCGGCGCGATTTCGGTCGGCGCGGGCGGCGGGGTATCGCCGGTCGGCGCCGCCGTCTCCTGCGCCAGCGCGGGCGCCGAGAGCACGGCCGCAACCGCCATCAGGCTGGTCCATCGGTTCACTTGGAAATTCCCCCCGCCGCGCGGTTCATCGCCTGCGCATATTCGCCCGTGACGCCCATCGCCTTCATGCTGACGACCTCGTCGGCGCTCAGCTTCCGGTATCCCGCCGCGGCGAGCCCGCGCACATAAGCGCCGTCGACGCCCAGCGCCTTGCACGCGATCGCATCTTCGATTTCGGTCAGCACCAGCGCCTCGGACTTGAGGTCGCGAACATAGGCCGGCCGCACATCGAGCGCCGCCGCTGCAATCAGGTCGTCGGCATCCTTCGGCCGCACCCCCTCGCGCGTGAGCCCATCGGCAAGCTCGATCGTCGCATCGACCATCAGCATCGCAAGCAAGGTCGACCGCCGGTCGGGCACCAGTCCGCGTTCGCCAAGCGCACGCTCGAAGGCGGGGTCGGAAGTAAAGCGGCACTCGCCCTTCCCCTCGAACGGGCGGGTCAGCGTGCCGGTGCACGCCAGCGTCCCCGCATCATGTGTCACAGTAAAACTGACCGGCCCCGGCGTTTTCCGCCCGAGCGCCGCTTCTGCCGCAGCGAAATAGGGGCGCGAGCCGTCGAAACTCTGGTCGCTGCTCGACTGTTTGTGCCGGATGCGGACGCGCGGCGCGCCCTTCTTTCCGCCCGCGGGCTCGGCGACCCAGCTGACGTCGCTCAGGACGAGCGGATCGGCAGCGGCGGTCGGCGCCGAACAGGCGAGGATCGACAGCAGCGTGGCGCCGCCGGCAAATAACAGGGCTTTCATTTGGTGCACTCCTCCCTCCGTGCGCCGGGCGAGCGTCATCGCTCGCCGCCGCAGCGGCAATTTTGAATCAAGTTTCGATTAATCGTCGGTCGCTACGGACGAATGTCCGGGCGTCAGTCGCGGGTGGGGGGCTCGGGCGGTTCCGGCGATGCGGGGAATTCGATCCGCGCGGTCCGGCCATCCCCGCGCCGCGCCTCGATCACGCCGCGCTCCATATCGACGACTGCAACATTGTCGCCGCGCACCGCTTTCGTCACCGGGCGCGGCATCGCCGCGGGACGATGCTTCGCCATGGGCCGGAACCCGCCCGTCGCGCGCAGCTCGATCGCGTCGTCGGCATCGCGCATCTTGACGCCCGACTTCTGCATGTCGGTGACGAAGTCGCAGTCGACCCCCATCGCCTTCAGCGCGATCAGATCGTCGACCCCGATGTCGGGGAAATGCGATTTCATGTCGCGAGCAAAGGCCGCATTGACGCCGACGTGCCGCGCGCCGACCAGCTCGTCGAAATCGGCGCCGGGAATGACATCGCGCATCTGCCGGATATAGGCGGGATCGATCCCGCTCGCCTTGGCCGAGATGATGTCGTCGGCGTCCATCGACCCGCCGCTCTCGCGCATCTTTTCGACATATTCGGGAGTCACGCCGACCGCGCGCATTCCGACCAGCTGCTCGGCGGAGAGCTGCTTCGACGTCGCCGTCGCGGCGCCCTCGACGGCAGCGGCCTGCGCAGCCACAGCCGACGCCGACGACACGGTGGTCGCCTTCTTGGTCGTCGAGGCGACGACGGAGTGGACGTCCGCCGTCGCCGCGGGCCGAGCGGTTGCCGAAAAGGCCGCCAGTGGCGCGGTCACGCCCGCCAGCACCACCAGGCTCATCAAAATCCAGCTCGCGCTCGCCGGGCCGCGCTTCAGGCTGCCGTCGAGGACGCGGGTGATGCGGCGCTTCAGACTGTCCTTGCCCGGCGCGACGCCATGCGCGGCGAGCAGCGCGCCCTGATTGTCGTGCCGCGCCGCGCCGACCAGCAAAGTCGCATAATCGGGCCCGTTGATATCGGCCATCAGCACCGCATCGTCGGCGGCTTCCTCGCGCAACTGATGGCTCTCGCGCGCCAGCATCCACACCAGCGGATTGAACCAGAAGACCGCGCAGGCGACGCGCGCGCCAAGCAGTTTCGCCCAGTCGAGCCGCGCGACATGCGCCAGTTCGTGCGCGATGATCGCCTCGGCCTCACCCGATGCCGCGACGGCTTTCGGGCTCAGCACGATCGTCGGGCGCAGCACGCCCCAGCTGATCGGCGAACGCAGCTCGTTGCTCACCAGCAACGCGGTGCCATGCTTGAACCCCATGCGCCGCTGCGCCTCGGCGAGCGCGGACAGCCACGAGCGTTCGACGAGGATCTCGGCGCGCCCGCGCATCGCGAACAGCCGCACGACGGCGAGCGCCATCACTCCAGATAATAGCAGGAGCGGGACAAGATAGAGAAAGGGGGCAAGGTCGCTCCACGAAAAGACGATCGGCGTCGATCCGGCACCATCGACCACGACAGGGACTGAAGCCGTGGCGGGTGCCGGATCGATCGCCGATCCCCCCGTTGTTGCCGTTTGCACAATCGGCGCGGCGGGTTCGAAAGACCAGCTCGAGGGGAGTGGCGCCCATTGCGGCAGTAGCAGGATCGCCGCGGGCAGCGCGAGTAGCGCCATCAGCCCGGCGTGCGCGATCATCGACCGCTCGCCGGCCGAGCGCGAGCGCATCAGCCGCAACAGTCCCATCGTCAGCGCCGCGACGACAACGGATTTCCAGGCAAGGCCCAGCAACATGGCGGTGGTCAACATCACCCTCTCCCTTCGCGCGCTTTGGCGATCATCTGTTCAAGCTCGTCGAGTTCGCTATTGCTCATCTCGTCCTGCATGCCGAGCAGCGCGGCGGCGGCGCTCGTCGCCGACCCGTTGAAGAAGACGCGCACGACCTGGCTCAGCGCCGACTTGCGCGCCGTCTTGTCCGACACGCTGGGCGCATAGACGAAACCGCGCTCCGATTGTTCACGCGCCACAAAGCCCTTCGTCTCGAGCCGCTTCAGCATCGCGCGGATCGCCGAACCTGACAATTCGTCGGCCAGCGCCTCACCGATTTCGGTCACGGTCGACGCACCGCATTCATACAGAATATCGACGATCTCGCGTTCTCGCGGGGGCAGGCTGGACAACATACGACTCACCTCATGCGCTACATTTGTAGCGTGCTACATTTGTAGCGCATGCTTGGCAAGGGGTTTTATTCGGATAATACACGAAGGACGGATAGCGGGCGCTTTCGGGATGGGGAGCTGCCATCTCCTCCTTTCGTCACCCCTGACTTGATCCGGGATTCATTAGCGTGACGGCAGCTATGGACCCCGGATCAAGTCCGGGGTGACGAGGATAGAGAACGTCCGCCATCGGTCGTTTTCATACCACGTCAGACCGACCTCCCCGGTCGACCCCGGTTGCATGCCGCAACCGCAGCCTCTACATCACCCGCTCAACCAACCGGAGATTCCCGCCATGGACCGCAACCTGACCGCAACGCAGCCCCGCCTTGCCGCCAGGAAAGTTCATGTTCATGCCCCCCGTCTCTCCATCCATTACGATCTCCAATCTCAGCTGGTCCACGCCTGACGGCCGCGCCGTCCTTTCGGACCTCGACCTTAATTTCCAGCCCGAGCGCGCAGGCATCGTCGGGCGCAACGGCGTCGGCAAGTCGACGCTGCTGCGCCTGCTGACTGGCGAACTCACGCCGGCATCGGGCAGCATTGCGATCGACGGCAGCATCGCGATGCTCCGCCAGACCGTGCAGGTCGCGGCTCACGAAAGCATCGCCGATCTGTTCGGCGCACGCGACGGCCTCGCCTTGCTGCGCAAGGCCGAAGCGGGCGAAGCGAGTGTCGAAGAAATCGGCGACGCCGACTGGACGCTCGAAGCGCGGATCGACGAAGCGCTCGCCGGTGTCGGCCTGCCGCTTCCCGCGGACACTCCGCTTGCACAGCTGTCGGGAGGACAGCGCACACGCGCCGCGCTCGCCGGCGCGATGTTCGCCGCACCCGATTTCCTGCTTCTCGACGAACCGACGAACAATCTCGACCGCGAGGGCCGCGAAGCCGTGCGCGACCTGCTCGCCGGCTGGCGCGGCGGCGCGATCGTCGTCAGCCACGACCGCGAACTGCTCGAGGAAATGGACGCGATCGTCGAGCTGACCAGCCTCGGCGGGACGCGCTATGGCGGCGGCTGGAGCGCCTATCGCGCGCGCAAGGACATCGAGCAGGCGGCGGTCGAGGCCGAACTCGCGGGCGCCGAAAAGCGCGCCGACGCCGCCCAGCGGCAGGCGCAGGCGGCGACCGAAAAACAGGACCGCCGCGACTCGCGCGGACGCGCCAAGGCCGCGCGCGGCGACATGCCGAAAATCCTTATAGGCGGTCTCAAGCGCCGCGCCGAAGAAACCCGCGCGGCGGGAAGCCGCATCGCCGAACGGCAGCGCGGCATGGCCGAAGAGCAGCTATCCGCCGCGCGCGCGAAGATCGAGATCGTCGACCCCCTTGCGGTCGGCCTGCCTTCGACCGGTCTTCCCGCGTCGCGGACTGTGCTTGCCCTCGATCATGTCACGGCAGGCTATGCCGAGGACCGGCCGGTCATCGAAAATCTGTCGCTCACCCTCACCGGTCCCGAACGCGTCGCGATCACCGGTCCCAATGGCTCGGGCAAGTCGACGCTTCTCGCGCTCGTCGCCGGCACCCTGCCCCCCTGGTCGGGACAGGTCCGCGTCGGTGTCCCCTTCGCGCTCTTCGACCAACGCGTCAGCCTGCTCGACCCCGTGCAGTCGATCGCCGGCAATTTCCTCGCGCTCAACCCCGGGACGACGAACAACCAGTGCCGCGCCGCGCTCGCACGCTTTCGCTTCCGCGCCGACGCCGCCGATCGCATCGTCGGGACACTCAGCGGCGGGCAGATGCTCCGCGCCGGACTCGCCTGTGTCCTCGGCGCGCCGCAGCCGCCGCAGCTCCTGATTCTCGACGAGCCCGGAAACCATCTCGACATCGAGTCGCTGACCGCCGTCGAAACAGGCCTCGCCGCCTATGACGGCGCGCTGCTCGTCGTCAGCCACGACACGGCGTTTCTGGACGCGATCGGGATCACGCGAACGGTCGAATTGACCATATCCTGAGCGATGAAGGCCGCGCGGCCGAAACCCGTGCTTTTTGTGCCGGCGCACCATCTTTCGGCGCGCTCGCTAACCTCCTTTTAACCAGCCCGGCACCAACAACCGCATATGCCTATTTTCGGACATTTCCTGCCATCGGCGCCCGGCGCCGAAAAACGGTTCGACGCGCGCCGGAAACTCAGCCTTCTCGCCTCGGGCTTGCGGCATGACGGCACGGGCCTTGAGGTCCAGATCCACAATATCTCCGGAACGGGCCTGCTGCTCGAAAGCGACGTCAAACTGGCGACCGGTGACCGGATCGAGATCGAGCTGCCGCATGCCGGAGACATAACGGCGGTCGTCATCTGGGCAAGCGGACGTCTTTTCGGATGTCAGTTCGAAGGTCCGGTATCGCCGGCAACGCTGAGCGCCGTGGAACTCAAGAGCGCCATCGGCCCGGCGCCCGAACTGGCGGACGCCGCGGACCCTGCGCCCGGCATCGACGAAGATCAGTCGGCACCGGTGATCGACGAAGCGCCCGGGGAACCCGAGACGTTGCTGGATTTGATCGACCGCAGCCGCGAACAGATCGCGGTCGCTGCCGGCATCAGCGCCGACAGGGTCCGGATCATCGTCGAATTCTAGGCCGCCAGCACCCGCGCCATCAGCTTTTCTTCCTTCGCAATCCACATCGCCATGCTCGGCCGTGACAGGATCGCCTCGCTCCACGCCGCGATCTTCGGATGCGTCGCCGGATCGATGCACGCGCCGCAGTGGCGGAAATTCATCAGCGGCGATGCCACCGCAAGGTCGGCCAGCGTCAGCCGGTCGCCGACGAGAAACCCCGACGCCGGGATCGCGCTTTCGAGGTAGGCGAGCAGCTTGGGCAATTCCTCGCTCTCCGCTTGCGCCGCGGCGGCCAGGTCGCCTTCGCGCCCCAGGAATTTCGGCGCGACGATGCGGTTGAAGAACATCTTGCCGCTGCATGCCGCAAACACCGTGTCGCCAAACTCCTCCCACCAGATCACCCGGCCGCGCTCCTGCGGATCGGTGGGAATCAGAGCGGGTTCGGGATATTTCGCCTCGACATATTGGATGATCGCGCTCGAATCGGCGAGCAGGAAGCCGTCATCGTCCATCGCGGGCATCTTGCCGAGCGGCGAGGCGGCACGAAACCCCGGATCGGGGTCGCCGATCCCGACGCCCTTCAGCTCGAAATCGATTCTCTTTTCGCCAAGATATGCCAGCAATTTGCGCACGAACGGCGACACCACCGACCCGTAAATAATCATCGCGCTTCTCCCATTCTATATGCGGCATCATAGGCAATGGGTTTTCGCTTGCAACCGGCCAGCGATGGGGCCGAAGCGGCACGAAATTTACTTGCTATCAGCCCTTTCGCGTGAAACATCTGGCCTCGGAGGGGGGCGCTGCTACGGCAGCCATCAGGCAGGACAAGATAATGCGCCCTTCAACCTGGGCAGATCGGCTGTTGGCGCTGCTGGTCCGCTTCGTCGGGCTGGTCATCCTGCTTGCGACCATCGTCGCGGCCGGCGCCAGTTTCCTCTATAATCAGGCCGAAGAAGCCGATCAGGCCGAACGCGTCGCGGCGCAGTTCAACATGCGGCTGCGCGATCATGTCGCGATCCTCGAAGGCGTCCGCGCGCTCTACCAGTCCGACGCCGCCGCAAGCGGCCCCGGCATCCGCGCCTATCTCGGCGCGCTCCGGCCGCAGGTCCATGCCCCCGGGATGGAGGGCATCGGCATCGCCGCCGCGATGCGCGCGGGTACGCCGGCCGCGATCGAGACGCGGCTGCACGAAAATTACGGCGAGAATATCAAGGTGTGGGGCGAGACCGACCAGCCCGTCGGCTTTCCCGTCATCCTCCTCGAACCCTATACGCCGCGCCGCGATGTCGCGCTGGGCTTCGACATGTACAGCGAGCCCGTGCGGCGCGCGGCGATGCGACGTGCCTGGCAGACCGGGCGCCCGGCCGCGAGCGGCATTGTCCATCTCGCGCAGGAGCGCGCGGCAAAGGTCAAGCAGCAGGGCTTTCTCATTTATCTCCCAGTCTACACCCGCGGGTCGGGGGTGACGGACAATGCGGCAAAAGCCCCCGGCACCCGGCCGGTCGAGGCGTTCGTCTACGCCCCCTTCCGCATCAACGACATGATGAAGGCGGTGCTCGGGCCGCAGCTGGGCAAAATCGACGGCCTCGAAATCCGCGCCGGAGCCGGTCCCTCGGCGCCGGTCATTTTCCGCCAGGGCAAGATGGGCTGGGACGCGCAGGAGCAGGTGCTGCGCGTCGCCGACCGGCAATGGACGATGCACATCTCCTACGGCCGCTTCCTCGAACGGCTGGGTCGCCCGCTCGGTATCTTCCTGTTCGGCGTCGCGCTGGCGCTGCTTGCGACCCAGCTTCACCGCGTCCAGCGCCGCCGCAGCGACGCGTTTCAGGCGCTCGCGGTGCAAACGGCGCGCCACGCCGAAGACCGCGAATTGATGATCGGCGAGATGGCGCACCGCATGAAAAACGCCTTCGCGCGCATCGGCGCGCTCGCGCGCATCACGCTCCGCGAATCCACCAGCCTCGAGGATTTCGAGGTCAAGTTCGACGGCCGCATGCGCGCATTGTCCGACGCCAAGCAGATGCTCGTCACCGGCGCGGTCGACAGCGTCGATCTGGGGCGGATCGTCCACCGCGAGCTCGAGCTCGCCGGCCGCTCGCCCGAACAGCTCGCCGCGATCACCGGCCCCGACGTCCGCCTTGACGACGAGGGCGCACAGGCGCTGTCGCTCGCGGTCCACGAATTCGTCACGAACAGCATCAAATATGGCGCGCTCGCGGGCGCGGGCGGCCTCGCGGTCAGCTGGCACCGCGACGGGGGCGACATCCAGCTCGACTGGGTCGAAAGCAACCTCCCCGAAACCCCGCACATCGACTGCGAAAGCTTCGGCACCCACTTCATCCGCACCCTGATCGAACGCCAGCTCAAGGGCAGCTGGCAGCGCACAGCGGTTGACAACCGCCTCGCCATCGTCATTCGCTGGCCGGACAATGTCCCGACAAACTGACGTCATAAGTTCTGACCCTTACTGGCAAATCTGGATCGACCGCGGCGGCACCTTCACCGATGTCGTCGCGCGCAGCGCCGACGGCGCCGTCTTCACCACCAAATATCTCAGCGAAGACCCCGCGCGCCCCGGCGACGCCGCGGTCAATGCGATCCGCGACCTGACGGGCGCGGGCGCAGGCGCGCTCCCGCCGCTCGCGATCCGCATGGGAAGTACGGTCGCGACCAACGCGCTCCTCGAACGCAAGGGCGAACCGACCTTGCTCGCGATCACGCGCGGCTTCGGCGACGCCCTCACCATCGGCTATCAGGACCGCCCCGAGCTTTTCGTGCGGCGGCTCGACCGCATCCCGCCGCCCCATGCCGCGATCGCCGAAATCATCGAACGCGTCGGCCCCGAGGGCGACATCCTGACCCCGCTCGACGAAGCCGCCGCCCGCGCCGCGCTGCAAGCCGCGCGCGAGCGGGGCCTCGCCAGCATCGCGATCGTGCTGATGCACGGTTACCGCCACCCCGCGCACGAAGCCCGCCTGGCCGCCATCGCGCGCGAAACGGGCTTCACCCAGATCTCGACCAGCCACGACGTCAGCGCGCTGATCAAGCTGATCGGCCGCGGCGACACGACGCTCGCCGACGCCTATCTCTCGCCCGTGCTCCATCATTATGTCCGGCAATTCGTCGCGCAGTTGGGCGAAGGCGTCGATGGGGGCATCGACCCGCAGTTCATGAAAAGCTCGGGCGGCCTCGCATCCGCATCGGCCTTCCACGGCCGCGACGCGATCCTCTCGGGCCCCGCGGGCGGCATCGTCGGCATGGTCGGCAGCGCCGCGCCCTTGGGCAAGACGCGCCTGATCGGTTTCGACATGGGCGGCACCTCGACCGACGTCAGCCATTATGCCGGCCGGCTCGAGCGCGACAATGAAACCATCGTCGCGGGCACGCGCATCCGCGCCCCGATGCTGCGCATCCATACCGTCGCGGCGGGCGGCGGGTCGATTTGCCGCTGGGACGGCGCGCGCCTACTCGTCGGCCCCGAAAGCGCGGGCGCGAACCCCGGCCCCGCCGCCTATGGCCGTGGCGGTCCGCTGACGGTGACCGACTGCAACGTCCTGCTCGGCAAGATCCAGCCCGGCCATTTCCCCAAGCTCTTCGGCCCGAACGGCGACCAGCCGCTCGACCGTGCGGTGGTGGTGGAAAAATTTGCCGCCATGGCCGCCGAAGTCGGGAATATCACCCCCGAAGCCCTCGCCGAAGGTCTGCTCGCCATCGCGGTCCAGCAAATGGCGAACGCGATCAAGCGCATTACCATCGCGCGCGGCCACGACGTCACGCAAGGCTACAGCCTCGTCGGTTTTGGCGGCGCGGCGGGCCAGCATGTCTGCCTCGTCGCCGATGCGCTCGGCGTCGACGAAATCCTGCTCCATCCGCTCGCGGGCGTACTCTCGGCCTTTGGCATGGGCCTCGCCAAGCCATCGGCGATCCGCGAGCGCACGCTGGCGCTCAAACTCGACGCGCATTGCAGCGCTGCCCTCGCCGCGACCGAAACCGAGCTGTCAGATCAAGCCCGCACCGATCTCGCCCCCGATGCAGCGACGACGCGCGAAACCTTGATTTTCGTTCGCCTCGCCGACAGCGACAACGCGATCGAACTCCCGCTCGCCGCACCCGCTGAGGTCGCCAGATCCTTCGCCGCCGCCTTCCGCCAGCGCTTCGGCTACGCCCCGCACGACAATCTCGTCGTCGACCGCATCCGCGTCGAACTGACCGAGGCGGGCGATGCTCCCGCAGCACTGTCCTTGCCCGCGCCGACCACCGAACCCGAACCCGAAATCGTCACTGCATGGCTCGCGGGCGCCGAGCATCGGGTCCCGCTTCACCAGCGCAGCGCCCTCGCCCCCGGCCGCGCCATCGCCGGCCCCGCGATCATTATCGACGCGCTTTCGACGACGATCGTCGAGCCCGGCTGGCGCGCCGAGGTCCAAAGCGAGGGCACATTGCTCCTCGCCCACACGCGCGCGGCCGGAACACAAATCGTCGCGAGCGACGACCTGACCACTCCCGACCCGATCCGCCTCGAAATCTTCAACAGCCTGTTCATGGCGATCGCCGAGGAAATGGGCGGCGCGCTTCAGCACAGCGCCTCGTCGATCAACATCCGCGAGCGGCTCGACTTCTCGTGCGCGATCTTCGACGGCGAGGGCCGGCTGGTCGCCAACGCCCCGCACATGCCCGTACACTTGGGCTCAATGGGCGAAAGCGTCCGCACGATCCTGCGCCAGCGTACCCGCGACGGCCGCGGCATCCGGCGCGGCGACGCCTACGCGCTCAACGCGCCTTACGATGGCGGCACCCACCTTCCCGACATCACCGTCATCATGCCGGTATTCGTCGACAGCGACACCCCCAGCTTCTTCGTCGCCGCGCGCGGCCACCACGCCGACCTCGGCGGCATCGCCCCCGGTTCCATGCCCCCCAACAGCCGCAGCATCGAGGACGAAGGCATTCTCTTCGACAATATGCTGATCGTCGACGACGGCCATTTCCGCGACGCCGCGGTCGCCGCGCATCTCGTCGACAGCGACTGGCCGGCGCGCAATCCCGCGCTCAACATCGCCGATTTGAAGGCGCAGGTCGCCGCCTGCCAGCGCGGTGCCAGCGCGCTCGCCGACCTCTCGGCCGCGCACGGCACTGCGACCGTCGCCGCCTACATGACGCACGGCCAAGCCCAAGCAGAAGCAGCCGTACGCCAGCTTATCGCGCGCCTCGACGACGGCGCATTCCGCTACGCGATGGACAATGGCGCCGAGGTTGCCGTCGCCGTCAAAGTCGACCGCGCGGCGCGCCACGTCACGATCGACTTTACCGGGTCCTCCGCGACGCTCCCCGACAATTTCAACGCGCCGATGCCCGTCGTCCGCGCTGCGGTCCTCTATGTCCTCCGCACGATGCTCGACGATCCGATCCCGATGAACGAGGGCTGCCTCGCTCCCGTCACGCTGATCGTTCCCGAAAATTCGATGCTGTCTCCGGCCTATCCCGCCGCGGTCGTCGCGGGCAATGTCGAGACGAGCCAGGTCATCACCGACGCGCTGTTCGCCGCCTTCGGCGCGATGGCCCCCGCGCAGGGGACGATGAACAATTTCACCTTGGGGAACGAGACGCACCAATATTACGAAACGATCGCCGGCGGCTCGGGCGCGGGTCCCGGCTTCGACGGCACCAGCGTCATCCAGACGCATATGACCAACAGCCGCATGACCGACCCCGAAGTCATGGAAACGCGCTTCCCCGTGATCGTCGAGGAATTCTCGATCCGCAAAGGTTCGGGCGGTGCGGGCCAATGGCGCGGCGGCGACGGCGCCACCCGCCGCATCCGCTTCCGCGAGCCGATGGCCGCGAACATCCTCGCGAACCGCCGCCACATCGCGCCAAAGGGTCTCGCGGGCGGCGAAGACGCCGCGCCGGGACGCAACTGGGTCGAACGCGCCGACGGCCGGATCGAGATGCTGGCCGCGACGGGTAGCGCAGACCTCGCCGCAGGCGACGCCTTCGTGATCGAAACGCCCGGCGGCGGCGGTTACGGGAAATCAGGGGAGAGATAATTTGACGACAGCGCGGTCTACCCCACGCGGGGATGACGGGATGAAGGGACACCAATCATGCTCGTGCTGATCGGCATCCTGATCATCATCGCGGGCTTCCTGCTCCGCTTCAATCCGCTGCTCGTGATCATGGCCTCGGCGCTCGCGACCGGCCTCGCCGCGGGGCTCGACATCGCCGCGATCATCGCCGCCTTCGGGAAGGCGTTCAACGACACGCGTTATGTCTCGATCGTCTGGATCGTGCTCCCCGTCATCGGCCTGCTCGAAGCCTATGGGCTGCAACAACACGCCCGCACGCTGATCGGCCGGATGAAGGGTGCGACGCTCGGCCGCCTCCTCACCTCCTATCTGCTGCTCCGCCAGGCGATGGCCGCGGTCGGCCTCACCTCGGTCGCGGGGCATCCGCAGACCGTCCGCCCGCTCGTCGCCCCGATGGCCGAGGCCGCCGCCGAAGCGAAGAACGACGCGCTCACCGACGACCAGCGCGAGGAAGTGAAAGCCTTCTCCGCCGCGACCGACAATGTCGGCCTCTTCTTCGGCGAGGACATCTTCCTCGCGATCGGCTCGATCCTGCTGATGAAGGGCGTGCTCGAAGGCTATGGCTATATCATCGAGCCGTTGCACTTTTCGCTCTGGGCGATCCCGACCGCAATCGCCGCCTTCCTGATCCACGGCCTGCGCCTCCGTCGCCTCGAAAAGCGAATGATGAAGGAGGCGGGCGCATGATCACGCTCGGCTTCGTTTATGTGCTCGCAGGGCTGACCTTCGCCGCCTTCCCCTTCCTCGGGCTTCGGGATCGCAGCAATCCGAAACGCTTCGGCAACGCGGCCTTCTGGGGCCTGCTTGCGGTCTCGATGCTGGCGGGCGACCGGCTCGGCGACTTCGGCAACGGCCTGCTTGTTCTCGCGCTCGTCGCGATCGCCGGCGCCGGCCAGATCGGCCGTGCGCCCGGCGGCGACGTCCCCGCCGAAATTCAGGCCGAACGCGCCGCACGCCATGGCCCCTTCCTGCTCCTCGTCGCGCTGATCATCCCGGCGGTCGCGCTCGCGGGCACCTTTCTGTTCAAATGGCTCCCCGGCCTCGCCGACCCCAAGCAGGCGACGCTCATCTCGCTAGCGCTCGGCGTCCTGATCGCGCTTGCCGTCGGCATGGCGCGTTTGAAGCCGTCGCCACTCCTCCCGCTCCAGCAAGGCCGCCGCCTGCTCGACGCGGTCGGCTGGGCGGCGATCCTGCCGCAGATGCTCGCCAGCCTCGGCGCGGTCTTCGCGCTCGCGGGCGTCGGCGAGGTCGTCGGCGACCTCATCGGCGCCGCGATCCCGCATGGCAGCCTGTTCGGCGCGGTGCTCGCCTACGGCCTCGGCATGGCCTTTTTTACCATGGTGATGGGCAATGCCTTCGCGGCCTTTCCCGTGATGCTCGCCGCGATCGGTATGCCCTTGCTCATCATGCAATATGAAGGCGACCCCGCGGTCGTCGCGGCGATCGGTATGCTCGCGGGCTTCTGCGGCACGCTGATGACCCCGATGGCGGCGAACTTCAATCTGGTGCCTGCGGCCTTGCTCGAACTCAAAAATCCCTATGGGGTGATCAAGGCGCAGATCGGCACCGCGCTGCCCCTGCTCGCGGTGAACATCGTCTTCATCTGGCTGTTTGCATTCTGACCAAGTGGGCCTCCCAATCCCGCTCGCATCGAGCGAAGTCGAGATGCCCCTCGGTCACGCATTGACGACGGGTGTCTCGACTTCGCTCGACACGAACGGATAACGAGGGGAATGACCCACCTCACCCCCGAACACGCCACCCGCTTCGCCGCCGCGACCCTCTCGCACCTCGGCCGCGAATATCCGTACAAGATGGACCTCGTCCTGAACGGCCCCGAGGACGCAAAGCCCCCGCGCGAGCATCATCCGATCTTCCACGGCAGTTTCGACTGGCACAGCTGCGTCCACGGCTGGTGGCAGATCCTCCGCCTAGCGCGCCGCTTCCCCGACCTGCCCGTCGCCGCCAACATCCGCGCCCGCGCCGATGCGATGCTCGTCCCTGAAAAGGTCGCGGGCGAGCTTGCCTTCCTGGGCCGCCCGATGTCGGCGGGCTTCGAGCGCCCCTATGGCTGGGCTTGGCTCCTCGCGCTCCACGCCGAGGCGACACGCCACGACGCGCCGTGGGCGGCGGCGCTCGAACCGCTCGCCACCGCCTTCGCCGCACGCTTCCACGCCTTCCTGCCCAAGCTCACCTATCCGCTGCGCGTCGGCACCCATTTCAACATCGCCTTCGCACTCCTCCTCACGCGCCACTGGGCCGAAACCCGCGATCCCGCGCTTGTCAGCCTAATCGATACCCGCGCCCGCGACTGGTTCGCCGGCGACCGCGACTGTCAGGCGTGGGAACCCGGCGGCGACGAATTCCTCTCCTCGGCGCTCACCGAAGCGCATTTGATGACCGTCGTCCTCGATGACGATTTCTCCGGCTGGTTCGACGCCTTCCTCCCCCGCGCCGCACAGCAGCAGCCCGCAACGCTCTTCACCCCCGCCACCGTCTCCGACCGCAGCGACGGTAAGATCGCGCATCTCGACGGGCTCAATCTCAGCCGTGCGTGGAGCTGGCGCGCCATCGCCGCCGCGCTCGGCCCGGCCCACCCCGTCGCGCCCGTTGCCGAAGCCGCAGCGCAGCGTCATCTCGCCGCCGCACTCCCGCACGTCACCGGCGACTATATGGGCGAACATTGGCTCGCCAGCTTCGCGCTCCTCGCGCTCGACGGCCTTTAGACCGTCGTTCCGGAAAGAGACGGGCGGCCTCGCCGATTGACAAGCCCCGCCCTCGCGGCGAGAGACGGCGCAAGGGGGAGAGAAGGCCAAGGTGAACGGAAAGATGCTGCGTCCCACATCGTTCGACGTTGCCGAGCGCGCCGGCGTGTCGCAATCGACCGTTTCGCGTGCGCTCCGCAACAGCCCCGGCGTCAACGCCGAAACGCGCGCGCGCGTCTCCGCCGCGGCGCGCGAACTCGGCTATGTCGTCGACCGCCACGCCTCGTCACTGCGCCTCAAGAGCAGCGAGACGATCGCGCTCGTCACCATCTGCCGCCCCGGCGAGGACCGCAGCGCGATCAACCCCTTTTATTTCGCGCTGCTCGGAAGCATCGCCGCTGCGACCTCGGCACGCGGGTTCAACCTGCTCGTCTCGTTCCAGGAAAATCCCGACAATTTCCGCGCCGATTTCGTCGCCTCCGGCCTCGCCGACGCGATGATCGTCATTGGCACGACCAGCAACCGCCCGGCGTGGGACTATTTCGCGCAGGCGCAGGCGTCGGGGCTCGACTTCGTCTGCTGGGGCAGCCCCGGCAGCCCGTTCCACTGGATGCGCAGCGAAAACGACATCGGCGGACAGCTCGCGGCCGAACATTTCATCAAGACCGGCCGCCGCCGTATTGCCTTCGTCGGGCCGCAGCAGTCGCCGCAGCGCCAGTTCGACGAGCGCCGCGACGGCTTTTCGGCCGCGCTCGCGGCGTACGGCCTGACCGCGATCGTCGCCGAGCCGCCCGCCGCCGCCGACCGCCACGCGCAGGGCGTCGCCGCGGTGCAGGCGCTACTCGAGGCACACCCCGACACCGACGCGATCTTCGCGGCCTCGGACATGCTCGCGCTCGGCGTCTTGCAGGGCCTGAAGGATGCGGGGCGCCGCGTACCCGAGGATGTCGCGCTGATCGGCTTCGACGGCATCCGCGCCGGCACCCTCGCCGACCCGGCGCTCACCACGCTCGAACCCGACCTCGATGCCGCGGGCGAAGCGCTCGTCGCGATGGCGCTCGAGGATGACGAACGCACGCGCAGCGGCACCCGCATCCCCGTCCATCTCGTGGTGCGCGGGACCGCCTGAGTGTCCCGCTCTGGGGCGTTACCGTGACTTAACTCCCCGAAAAGTAACAACTCGTTATCCATCAACTGCTACCCAAGGGGCGGGGGCAGAAAGCGGTAGTGTGAACGGACAATTTTTCATCTCGCTGCTCAATCCGGGCATCGGCCTGCTGTTCGCCACTGCCTTTTTCCTGCTCTGGCTGAACCGCCGCGAACGCTATGTCGCCTATGCGGCGGGCGCCTATACCGCGTCGGCGAGCGCCTTCCTGATCCAGGACGTCGGCCCGGTGCTGCCGATGGAATTGCAGCGTCTGCCCGCCAATCTCGGCTTTCTCGCCACCGGTGTGCTTTTCGCCGCGGCGATCATCAAGCGCTACGGCCTGCCGATCCCCTGGCGCGCAATGGCGGTAACGACCGCGATCTCGATCTCCGTCTTCACCTGGTTCCTGCTCGTCCAGCCAAGCATCGCCGCGCGCATCCTGTCGATCAGCACCGGCGCGGGCCTCATCGCCGCGATGATCGTCAAGTCGCTCTGGCCGATCGAAAAGCCCTATCTCATCGACCGCGTGCTGTTCTGGGTCGCGGCGATCTCGGCGCTCAATCTCATCGTCCGCCCGATCGTGCTGCTCTCGCTCGTCGGCGGCTTCGACAATTATGTCGGCTTCCAGCAGTCGGTTTACTGGACCACCGTCCAGTTCAGCCAGGCGATGGTGTCGATCGTCGCGGCGATCAGCCTGATGGTCGCGGTCGCAATCGACCAGATCGCCGAGCTCCGCCGCGAGGCCGACGACGATAATCTCTCGGGCCTGCTCAACCGCCGCGGGTTCGAGGCGCAGGCGGGCGCGGCGCTCCGCCGCGGCATCGACGAGCACACCTCCGTCGCGCTGATGATCGCCGACCTCGACCATTTCAAGCGGGTCAACGACAACCACGGCCACGCGGTCGGCGACGCGATCATCGCCGCGTTCGGGGCGCATGTCCGCGCCATCGGCCCCGCCGGCATGATCGCGGGGCGGATCGGCGGCGAGGAATTCGCGCTGCTCGTCCCCGGCGCGAGCATCGAGACGGCGCGCCAGCTCGCCGAGGCGGTCCGCGTCGGGCTGCAGGCCGCGTGCGCCGACCGCATCCCGGAACAGCTCTGCCCGACGACCAGCATCGGCCTCGCGATCGGCGCCCCCGGCACGACGCTCTCGGCCTTGATGCAGGAGGCCGACCAGGCGCTCTACGAAGCCAAACGCACGGGCCGCAACCGCGTCCGCACCTTCACCCCCAAGCCGGTGCGCCTCGCCGCGGGCGGAAGCTGAGCCGCCGGGCTATTTCCGGGGCTTCACCGCCACCACCTTGATCTCGACCACCGCGGTCGGCTCGTACAGCCGCGACACGCCGATCGCGGTCCACGCCGGAAAGGGAGCCTTCACATATTTGTTCTTCACCGCCGCAAAGCCGTCGATGTGCGCGGCGAGGTCGATGTGAAAGGTCGTGATATCGACGACATCGTCCCAGCTCGCCCCCGCGCGCGCCAGCGTCGCGGCGATCCCCTTGAAGGCGCGATCATATCCGGCCGCGAGGTCGGTCTCGCCCTTTGCCATTCCCGCGACCACGCCCGACAGATAAATGGTATCGCCCGCGATCACCGCATCGGCATAGCCCACCGCTTCCTGAAATGCGCGTCCCTGGGGGTGCTCGGACATGAGCACCTTGTCCGTCTCGCGCGCCGCTGCTGGCGCGGCGACCAGCCCCGCCGCCATCGCCGCCATCGCCGCCATCGCCGCCATCATCATCCTTCGCATGCACCGCACCCCCATTTCCAGCCCGTGGCACCCGAGCCTGACAGCGGGCAGCCGCGATGGCTAGCCCCTAACGCCGGGCACGTATCACTCGCCGGGAACCCTCGCCTTGGTAAAACGTAGGTCCCCTATCCAAATAGGGACGGAGATTTATCGGTGAATATTCTGCATGTTACTTTCCTTGCTGTGACCGGAATCGCGCTCGCGGGCTGCGACGTCAGCGAGGCGCCGTCGACCCCGGACACGGCGGCCGCGCCCGAGTCGGGCGTCACGCGCGAAGCGGTCACCGCGCCGCAGGACGAAGCCCCCGTCGCACGCATGCCCGCGCAGGTTGCAATCCAGAGCCAGCCGGGACCTGACGGATCGCAGGTCGACCTGATGAAAGTTGCAGTCACCGGCGACATATTGACCGTGACGCTGCGCTGCTCGAGCGACGAGAAGATCAACAGCGAATCCTTCGACGTGCAAAAGATCAGCGTGATCGACGATGCCACGTCGCAACGGCTGGGCGTGCTCAAGGACAATGCCGGCGAGTGGATGGCGTCGAACGTCGGCGGAAACAGCCTGAACACCGAATGCGAGATCAAGCCCGGCGTGATCTGGGCCAAATTCCCCGCGCCGCCCGTGACCAGCAAGACCGTGTCGATCAACCTCCCGAAAGTCGGCCCGTTCGACGGGATACCGGTCACGCGATGATGCGTCTTGCCTCGCTGTCGATCGGCGCCGCGCTGCTCGCCGCCTGTTCACCGGGCGGGGGTGAAGATGCCCCTGCCGGCGATGCCGCCACGGGGGCCGGGGTGACCTCCGGCCCCGGCGCAGCCGCCGCCGACACACCGCCCGCCGCCGCTGGCAGGCCAGGAAACGCGACGGCGGGAAGCGCGATGACAGGAACGGTCAGCGACCTGAAAGGCGACGTGAGCGGGCTGAACATTCGCGTCACCGACACCGCCACGATCGTCGACCTGCCCGCCGATGCGCTGTTCGAATTCGACAAGGCCGATCTGACCCCCGGTGCGGAAGCCGAGTTACAAAAGGCGGCCGAACTGATCCGCAAGGCGCCGCCGGGCGCCATCGAAGTGATCGGCCATAGCGACGCCAAGGGCGACGACGCCTATAACCTGCGCCTGTCCGAAAAGCGGGCCCGCACTGTTGCAGACTGGTTCGCGGGCCAGGTCGGCGTGCGCCAACGCGCGTTCCGCGTGTCGGGCAAGGGCGAAACCGACCCGATCGCGGCAAATCAAACCGCCGACGGAAAGGATGACGCCGCCGGCCGCGCACGGAATCGCCGCGTCGAGGTGGTCCTGCCGCAATAGCCGCCGCCCACCCCCTTGCATTTCCCCACCCTCGGCGTAAGGCGGCGCCAACATAAACCCGCGCGTGCGACTCCCGTTGGCCCCGCTCTCCCGCTTCGCCATCGGACAGTCATTCCCCGCCGCGCCAACATGGGGACTGCAATCCTATGACGACCACGGGCAACGACACGCTTGGAACCCGCTCGACGCTGAGCGTCGGCGGCAAGAATTACGCTTATTATTCGCTCGACAAGGCCGCGGCAAAGCTCGGCGACGTGTCGCGGCTGCCGTTCAGCATGAAGGTGCTGCTCGAAAATCTGCTGCGTTTCGAGGATGGCGGCTTCACCGTGTCGAAGGATGATGTGCAGGCGCTGGTCGACTGGCAGAAGGACCCGCATTCGAACCGCGAGATCCAGTATCGCCCGGCGCGCGTGCTGCTGCAGGATTTCACCGGCGTTCCGTGCGTCGTCGACCTCGCCGCGATGCGCGATGCGATCGCGACGCTCGGCGGCGACACGACGAAGATCAACCCGCTCGTCCCCGTCCATCTCGTCATTGACCACTCGGTGATGGTCGACGAATTCGGCCATCCGAAGGCGTTCGAGCAGAATGTCGAAATCGAATATTATCGCAACGGCGAACGCTACGACTTCCTGAAATGGGGATCGAAGTCGCTGTCGAACTTCAAGGCGGTGCCCCCGGGCACCGGCATCTGCCACCAGGTCAACCTCGAGCATATCGCGCAGGCGGTGTGGTCGAGCGAGGATGCATCGGGTGAAACCGTCGCCTATCCCGACACCTGCGTCGGCACCGACAGCCACACGACGATGATCAACGGCCTCGGCGTGCTCGGCTGGGGCGTCGGCGGGATCGAGGCCGAGGCCGCGATGCTCGGCCAGCCCGTGTCGATGCTCATCCCCGAAGTCGTCGGCTTCAAATTCACCGGCAAGCTGAAGGAAGGCGTCACCGCGACCGACCTCGTGCTCACCGCGACGCAGATGCTGCGCGCCAAGGGCGTCGTCGGCCGCTTCGTCGAATATTTCGGCCCCGGACTCGCCTCGCTGAGCCTCGCGGATCGTGCGACGCTCGCGAATATGGCGCCCGAATATGGCGCGACGTGCGGCTTCTTCGGCGTCGACGACAAGACGCTCGATTATATGCGCCTGACCGGCCGCAGCGACGAAAATATCGCGCTGGTCGAAGCCTATGCCAAGGCGCAGGGGCTGTGGATCGTCGAGGGCGCCGCCGACCCGATTTTCACCGACACGCTCGAACTCGACCTCGGTACCGTCGTGCCGTCGCTCGCCGGACCGAAGCGCCCGCAGGACCGCGTCTCGCTCCCCGACGTCGACGATGTGTTCAACGCCGACATGGTCAACACCTATAAAAAGGCGCAGACGCGCGTGGCCGTAGAGGGCGAGGATTTCGACATCGGCGACGGCGACGTGACCATCGCTGCGATCACCAGCTGCACCAACACCTCGAACCCCGGCGTCCTCGTCGCCGCGGGTCTGGTCGCGAAAAAGGCCGACGCACTCGGGCTGAAGCCCAAGCCGTGGGTCAAGACATCGCTCGCCCCGGGATCGCAGGTTGTCACCGACTATCTCGAAAAGGCCGGGCTGCAGAAGCATCTCGACAATATCGGCTTCAACCTCGTCGGTTACGGCTGCACGACGTGCATCGGCAACTCGGGCCCGCTCGCCGAACCGATTTCGAAGGCGATCAACGAGAATGGCCTCGTCGCCGCGGCGGTGATCTCGGGCAACCGCAACTTCGAAGGCCGCGTGTCGCCCGACGTGCGCGCGAACTTCCTCGCCTCGCCGCCGCTCGTGGTGGCGTACGCGCTGAAGGGCACGGTGATCGAGGACTTCACCACCACCCCGATCGGGCAGGACCAGCAGGGCAAGGACGTCTTCCTCGCCGACATCTGGCCGACCAATCTCGAAGTCGCCGATGCGGTGGCGGGCGCGGTCGACCGCGACATGTTCGTCGCGCGCTACGCGCATGTCTACAAGGGCGACGAGCATTGGCAGAAGATCGAGGTCGAAGGCAGCGACACCTATCAGTGGCGCGCCGGCTCGACCTATGTCGCCAACCCGCCCTATTTCGAGGGCATGACGATGACCCCGGCACCGGTGAAAGACATCATCGACGCCAAGCCGCTCGCGATCCTCGGCGACTCGATCACCACCGACCACATCTCGCCCGCGGGCTCGATCAAGGCCGACTCGCCGGCCGGCAAGTGGCTGATGGAACATCAGGTCAGCAAGGCCGACTTCAACAGCTACGGCGCCCGCCGCGGCCACCACGACGTCATGATGCGCGGCACCTTCGCCAACATCCGCATCAAGAATGAAATGGTCCCCGGCATCGAGGGCGGCATGTCGCGCTATGGCGCTGAGGTCATGCCGATCTACGACGCCGCGATGCGCCACAAGGCCGACGGCACGCCGCTGGTGGTCATCGCCGGCAAGGAATATGGCACCGGCTCGTCGCGCGACTGGGCGGCAAAGGGCACGAACCTGCTCGGCGTCCGCACCGTTATCGTCGAGAGCTTCGAGCGCATCCACCGCTCGAACCTCGTCGGCATGGGCGTGCTGCCGCTGCAGTTCCAGGACGGCGACACGCGCGAGACGCTCGGCCTGACCGGCGACGACACCTTCACCATCACCGGCGTCGCCGACCTCAAGCCGCGCCAGACGGTCACGGTGAATGTCACCCGCGCCGACGGTTCGACGTTCAGCTTCGACACGCTCTGCCGCATCGATACCGCGAACGAGGTCGAATATTATATGAACGGCGGCATTCTGCATTATGTGCTGCGCAAGCTTGCCGCCTGACGCCGCAGACAGCTGATGCTAAAAACGCCCGCCTCCTCACCGGGGCGGGCGTTTTCATTTGGAGAGGAAGCGCATGAACGCCGAAGTCATCGTCATCGAGATTATCGGCTGGGCGGCCGCCGCAATCATCCTCGCCGCCTATATCCTGCTGTCGCTCGGCAGGCTCGACGGACGCAGCTATCTCTATCAGTGGATGAATGTCGTCGGCGCCGGCGGCTTCATCGTCAATTCGGGTTATAATGGCGCGATCCCGTCGGCGGTCCTCAACGTCGTTTGGGCCGCGATGGGATTATTCACCCTTTTGAGCGTCTGGCGCGCCCGGCAAGCGGCACGCGCCATCGTCCCTTAGGGCTTGGCCGCCCCGGCATTCCACGCCGCAACTTTCGCGCGCGCGTCGACAAGCATCTTGTCGAGCGCCGCACGATCCTGAACCGTCCCGCGCATCACCACCGTGTCGATGGCGCGCGTCGCGGCGATATCCTCGAGCGGATTCTTCGTCAGCAACACCAGATCGGCGGCCATGCCGGGCTTGATCGCGCCGTAACGATCGAGCTGCCCGAACCATGCCGGGCCAGCGCGCGTCGCCGAGGCGAGCGCCTGCGCCGGGGTCAGCCCCTTCTGCTGGAACAGCTCGATCTCGTCGTGCAGCCCAAAGCCCGGATAATTATAGCTATTGAGGAAACCCGCGTCGGTCCCCGCGATGATCGGCACCCCGGCTTCGGCGAGCATCGGCAGGATCGTCGCGACATCCTCGATCTGCTTGTGGCGCGCGGCGATGGCCGCGGCGTCGGCCTTCGCCGCGCGCTCGATCCGCCAGTCATAGGTCTTGCGCAGCTTGGGCCCGATATAGGCGAGGCCCGCATCCTTCGAATGATCGTCGCGGTCGAGATAGGCGATGATGCGGCTGCCGTTCAGGGTCGGGGTGACGAACACGCCCTTCGCGGCGAAGCGGCGGTAGGCGGCCATCGCGGTGTCGCGGTCGAAACCGGCATCGAGCCGGCGGTTCGCTTCGGCGCGGTCGATGCGCTTCGCGGCGAAATCGGCGGCGATCGCGGCCTCATCCTTCGCCCCGGCGTTATAGGCATAGTCGAGATGCTCGATCGAGCTGATCCCGGCGTCGACCGCCTGATCGACCGTCAGCGCCATCGGGATATGCCCCGACGTGCGCAGCCCAAGCGCCTTGGCCTTGGTCAACGCATAGAGAAACAGCTCGGGTTTCAGCGTGCTGTCGGTAATCTTGACGAAATCGACCTTGTCGCGGTTTTTCAGCCGATCGAGCGCGGCATCGACATCGGCGGTGCTGCCGACCTCGATCGTCCCTTTCCAGACCGGCGCGATCCCCTCGATCTTTGCCCCCGACGTCAGCAGCCGCGGCCCGAACAGGCTGCCCGCCGCAATCTCGCCGCGCCAGGCGAGCACCTGCTCGGGCAGATCTCCCGAACAGTCGCGGATCGTCGTGATGCCGTTCGCGACATAGAGCGGCAGCAAAGCCTTATTCTCTTCGATCAGCTCGGGCCCGCCACCGAAATGGACGTGCATGTCCCACAGGCCGGGGATCAGATAGCCTCCCTTGCCCTCGATCGTCCGCGCCGCGTGCCAGTCCTTTGCGATGACCGCATCGGCGCCGACCGCGACGATATCGCCGCCCTTCAGCACCACCGCCTGCCCAGCGATCGTCTTCGCCGCCTCGACATCGACGATCGTCACATGGCGGATGACGACATCGCCCTGTTTCGGCGCGGCGAACGCCGGCGGAGCAAAAGCGAGCAGAGCGGGGACAAGAGCGGAAAGCAGATATTTCATGGCAGCGACCTTTTTCGAATAGGCGTCCCTTAACCCCATCGGCGGCGAGATCAAGCGACCCAGACGCCCGCGTCCCTATGCCATTCCTCGATCGATTTTTCGGGATAGAGATCGAACGCCGCATCGTCGGGCCCGATGCCGGGTTCGACCCAATCCGCCTTATATTTGAGCATCAGATGGACGCGCGACGGCGGCACCGGCGAATCGATCGCGCTCGCAAAGGGATGGATGAGGTCGGGCCAAGTCGGGTCATAGAGCCACAGCGCCGACCCGCATAAGCGGCAGAACCGTCGTTCGCCGCTCGAAACCTCGCACCGGCCATGCTCGTCATCTTCGATCCGCGCGCGATAGAGGCCCAGATTCTCCTCGCCCTCGACCTTCAGCGACCGCGCGTCCGCACCGAGGTTGATCGCATAGCCCCCGCCACCCTGCTGTTTCCGGCAAATCGAGCAATAGCAAAGCTCGTACGGCACGGGCGTGTGGCTCTGCATCGAAAAGCGTATCGCGCCGCACCGGCACGAGCCTTTGAGTTCGCACGGCATCGGATTTCCTTTCACGCCATCATCGGCGGTAAAGGCGCAACGCGCGATGACAAGGAAGGTTCGTGGTGGGCGCTGACGGGCTCGAACCGCCGACCCTCTCGGTGTAAACGAGATGCTCTACCAACTGAGCTAAGCGCCCCTGATGTCGCCATCAGCGGGACGTGCGCCCTGCCACAAGCCGCCACCGCTGGCAAGCAAGACGCGCGAGTCAGAGCCAGCCGATGCGTTTGAACCGCCAGAAGAGGAGCGCGCAGATCACCGCGATCGTGCCGACGACCATCGGATAACCAAAGGTCCAGCCGAGTTCGGGCATATGTTCGAAATTCATGCCATAGATGCCGGCAATCGCGGTCGGCACGGCCAGGATCGCCGCCCAGGCGGCGAGCTGGCGCGTGATGACGCCCTGGCGCTGCTGTTCGAGCATGCCATTGGTTTCGATCACCGACGCAGCAATATCGCGCAGTCCGGTCAGGCGGAACTCGGCGCGCTGCACATGGTCCCAGATGTCGCGAAAGAAAGGACGCACCGCGGGATCGACATTGGGAAGATCATCGTCGGTCGCGAGCCGGCCGGCGACTTCCTTCATCATCCCGACGAGGCGCTGAAAGCGGATGATCTCGTGCCGCTGCGAATAGAGATGCCGGATTTCGGCGGCGTCGAGCGGCGTGTCCATCACGCTTTCCTCGACCGTCAGCATCCGGTCCTCGATTGCGTCGATAACGGGGAAATAGCCATCGACGATGAAATCGAGCACCGCATAGAGGACATAGTCGGGACCGTGGGCCAGCTTGCCGGGCAAGGTTTCGAGCCGTGCGCGGATGTCGGTGTGCGTGCGCGCCGACCCGTGACGGACGCTGACGAAGAAATGAGGGCCGAGGAAAAAGGCGGTTTCGCCCGGATGGATCATATCGGCGTCGAGGTTGGCGGTGCGGGTCACCACGAACAGCTGGTCGCCATAGGCCTCGACTTTCGGCAGCTGGTTCGCCTTCAGCGCATCCTCGACCGCGAGCGGATGGAGGCCAAAGCGTTTCGCGATGCCTTCGAGTTCGCCCGGCGTCGGCTCGTAAAGGCCAAGCCAGAAGAAATCGCCATTGTCGCAATCTTCGGGAATCGCTTCGTCGGGGCCGATGTCGCGGACAAGCTTGCCGTCATGATAAACGCGGGCGGCCATAATCGGCATCGGCAGAAAACTCCATTGAAGTGGGCGCTTACATAGTGCGCCCCGCGATGAAGGGAAATGGCCCGGTTTCGGAGCTAGATATACCGGCTGTCGTACGCCCATTGCAGCAGCGCCTGCCGCTGTTTCGGCCGGCAAAACGGATCGCCCGGTTCGCAATGCTTGCGCACTTGCGCGGCGTGGCGCCGGAACGCGCGCCACCGCGCGATCTGGCGATGGTCCTCGCCCGGCATCCGCCGCCCCGAATAATAGCGGCAATACCATTGGAACCAGCCGCGCGGGTCGTCGGGGTGGATCCACCCTTTCTGGACCCAGATATGCAGCGGAACACTCGCGCGGATGCCGAAATAGTTGAGCGAACAGTCCGCCCGTTCGGGTGAAAGCTTCGCCTTCCTGAACCAACTGGCCGGGAATTCGGCGGTGCAGTCGGTCATATATTTGCCGCAGAACACCCCGAGTTCCAGCATCTCGGCGGGCGTGAGTTCGGGTTCGAAACCGGGATCGAACGCTTTGCCCATCGGGGCCGTGCGCCTGTAGCGATACCCCTGCTGCATCCGGTCGTTCACGACCACTTCGACGGCGTCTTTCATGGCCGGAAGTTAGCCGGGCCGATCGGCGCGGGCCATGCCCATTCTTCGCCTATTCCTCGAGCGCCTCGAAATAACGGCCGAGCGCGTCTGAGGCACCTTCGGCGAGCGCGATGAAGATGCGGCGGCCATCGTGCGGGTCGTCTTCGCGCAGGAACAGGCCCGCATCGGTCATCGTCTTGATCCAGCGCAGCGCCGTCGTCGCGGGGACCGCGGCGGCGATGCACAGGCTCGACACCGACACCGGCTGGCGCTCGAGCCACGCGGCATAGAGATCGAGCAACATGTCCCATGCCGGATCGGCGAACAGGTCGGCGGGGAAATATTGCTCGCGCATCCGCCGCTGGCGCAGCATCCGCCGCACCGCCTTGGCGCGCTGCCGGTCGAGCGTGCGCTCTTCGGGAACGAAGCTGCGCGGCATCGCGGTAAAGTCGCGCGCCGGTGCGCGGACCTGTCCTGCATAGTCGGCCAGATCCTCAGCCCGCGATGCAAAGCCCATGGGCGTACCGGGAAGACCGCCCCTCTGGCCGGCAAGGTCGCCGAGCAGGCGCGAGATGCGCGCGACTTCTTCCTGCAGCCGGTCGATCCGCTCCATCTGATCATTGCGTGCTATGTCATGGAGTACGCCGTGCCGCGTCCGCCTTGCTGCCGCCAGGGCAACGAGCCGGTCGGTCGGATCGGCGTCAACCAGGAACTGAACGTCGAGCGCCGCCGGAATAGCCGCCGCGGCCCGATCAAGCGCGACCAGCGTGGTTTCGCATATGAGGTTGCAGCCCCGCTCGGCCGCCGCCGCGCATATGTCGCCCAGCGTTTCGCCTTCGATCGTCTCCGCGGCGGCGAGCCAGATAATGTCCAGTGTCGCCGTTTTCCGGATATAGTCCGCCGCCCGCAATGGAGGGAGCGTTCTGACGAGGCGCACTTCGGCGAGCGAAGCCGCGTCGGGCCAATCGGCCGCTGACCCCACGAACAAAAGCGGCGACGCAATACTGTCGGGGATTGATCCGCCGATCGTCTCGGGCGGCCCGGCCTGTCCTGCACCAAAACCGCCTGGCGCGATTGCCAATGAATCCAGCCTCTGCATCTCTTGGCCCATCATGCTACCTGTCCCCCCATCGCTCCATCCTGGCGTAAGCATGCCGTCATTTCGGCGACATTCACCTTTTGTTCGCTCCCGTTTGCCGCCAATCCGGACCCAAGCTTGATATTGGTATGAGTCGGTGCGCGTGGGCCGTTGGAGAATAGGTCCATTTTGGATATGGTTTGTTCCTATCGTCAATCCTTAATTCACCCTTGCCAAGCCGTCCCCATCGAGTCAGGCGGGATCCGATGGTTTCAGCCCCCTCCTCGCTCGCGCGGCTGCGCTGGCGGCGGCGCTTCCGGTCGCTGCTCGCGCTGCTGCTGCTCGCCGGGCTCGCGTTCGTCGCATGGGTGTGGTTGCCGACACCCGCGCTGACCGTGCCGCTCGTCCAGGTGATCGACGGCGACAGCCTGACGGTGCGGCAGGACGACGCGCCGCTGACGATCCGCCTGACCGGCATCGACGCGGTCGAATATCGGCAGGATTGCGCGCGCGGCGCAACGCGCTGGCCCTGCGGGCGCGACGCACGCACCGCGCTCGAAAAACTCGCGGGCCGCGGGCCGCTCCATTGCGAGGTCGCGGCAAAGGATCGTTACGATCGCACGCTCGCCGCGTGCCGCACCGCCGCCTTCCCCGACGGCATCGATCTCGGCGCCGAAATGACGCGGCTCGGATGGGCGGTGGCAACCAGCGACGCCTATATGGTCGAAGAAGCCGAGGCGCAGGCGAAACGGCGGGGCATCTGGCAGGGCGACTTTGTCCGTCCCGAAAACTGGCGCGCGACGCACGAGCGCTCCACCACCGCACTGACCCCGCCCGACGCCTAGAAATGGCCCGCTATGCCTCGCGCCCGTTTCGGGCTAGGGCGGGCGCATGAACAGCCTGTTTCCCGTCATGATCGGCGGCGCGATCGGCGCCGGGGTCCGCCATCTGGTCGGCCAGGCGATACTCGCGCGGTTCGGCCCGGCCTTCCCGTGGGGGACGCTGTCGATCAATATCGTCGGCAGCCTGCTGATGGGCCTGCTCGTCGGCTGGCTGGCGCGCAGCGGTGGCGGCGACACGACACGGCTGTTCGTCGGCGTCGGGATTCTCGGCGGCTTCACTACCTTCTCCTCTTTCAGCATGGAATATTGGATGCTTTTCGAACGCGGTCAAAACGCCCAGGCGGCCGCCTATGTCCTTGCATCGGTGATCGGCGCGATCGCCGCCTGCGGGCTCGGCCTCTTCATCGTGCGGCAGGTGCCCGCATGAGCGACGCCAAAGCCAATCTCGACGGCGCCACCATCGCCGAGGAAGACGACGGCATCCGGCTCGACCGCTGGTTCAAGCGCCACCGCGAAGGAACGCCGCACGCACTGCTCGCGCGCTGGGCACGCTCGGGACAGCTGACGCTCGACGGCAAAAAGGCCGATGTGTCGGACCGGATCGCGACCGGGCAGAAACTCGTCATGCCGACACCGCCGGTCGAGACTGCGGCGCGTCCGGCGCGCAAGGGTCGTCCGCTGACCGATGCCGATATCGAGCTGGCGACCGGGATGCTCATCCACCGCGATGCCAGTGCGATCGTGCTCAACAAGCTTCCCGGGCTCGCAACGCAGGGCGGCACCAAGACCGAGCAGCATGTCGACGGCCTGCTCGACGCGCTGAAATTCGATGGCCCGACGCGCCCCAAGCTCGTCCACCGGCTCGACAAGGACACGTCGGGCGCGCTCCTCGTTGCGCGGACGCCGAAGGCCGCGGCCTATTTCGCCAAGAGCTTTTCGAACCGCAGCGCGAAGAAGACCTATTGGGCGCTGATCGTCGGCGTTCCCGACATCCCGCAGGGCGAGATCGACCTGCCGCTCGCCAAGCAGCCGGGGTCGGGCGGCGAGAAAATGCACGTCCATGACAGCGGCCTCGCATCGAAGACGCGCTATCGCGTCATCGAGCGCGCGGGCAACAGCGCGGCGTGGGTCGAACTGCAGCCGCTGACCGGGCGCACGCACCAGCTGCGCGTCCATATGGCGGCGATCGGCCATCCGATCGTCGGCGACGGCAAATATGGCGGCAAGGGTGCGTTCCTGACCGGCACGATCAGCCGCAAGATGCACCTCCACAGTCGCCGCCTGCGCATCGACCACCCCGACGGCGGCGCGATCGATATCAGCGCCGAGGTGCCCGAGCATTTCGCAGCGAGCCTCGACGCGCTCGGTTTCGACCTGCTGCTCGGCGAGGTCGGGATCGACCCGGCCGAAAAAGGCCCGCCGCCCAAATCGGCGCTGAAGGCGCAGGCGAAGGCGCACAGCAAGCAGATCCGCAAGGCGCGGCGCGGCGAGCGGCGCGGCCGGACCGCCGAGAGCAAACCGACCGATTTCGTCGGCAAGCCGAAGCCCAAGGCGAAGGCGAAACCGGGCAAGCCCGGCAAGCCGGCGCCCGGGAAACCCGCGGGCAAGAAGCCAAGCGCCAAGAAGCATCCGGCGCGCCCGCCCAAAGCGAGCTGATGCACCCGAACGCCGCCTTCCGCCCGCGGCAGGAGGATCTCGCCGAATTGCTCGTGCGCGAGATCGGTTTTGCCGCGATCTTTGCGAGCACCCCCGACGGGCCGCGCGTCGCGCATGCGCCAGTGGTGCTGAGCGACGACCGGGCGACGCTGCAATTCCACCTCGCGCGCGGCAACGCGCTCACCCGCCATTTGGGCGGCGCGAACGCGCTGGCGGTCGTGCAGGGCCCCGATGCCTATGTCAGCGCGAGCTGGTACGCCGACGCCGATCAGGTGCCGACGTGGAATTATGTCGCGATCGAGATGGAAGGCGTGGCGCGCAAACTCGACGACGCCGAACTGGTCGCGCAGCTCGACGCGCTGTCCGCGGCACATGAAGCGCGCGCCGGCGCGAACCCGCCCTGGACGCGCGACAAGATGAACCCGGCGCTGTTCAGCAAGATGACCGGCGCCATTACCGGCTTCGAAATGCGGATCGCGGCGTGGCGCCCGACGATCAAACTGTCGCAGAACAAGTCCGCCGCGGAACGCGGGCGCGTGATCGAGGGCGTCGAGGCGACCGGCCATGGCGCGCTCGCGCAGTTGATGCGCCACCTTGGCGGCGATAGGGAGGGTGCATGACCCAAGCCGACGACGCACTCGCCAAAAAACGTTTCTTTGCGATCTCCGCGATGCGCCTGATGGGCGCCGCCTTCGCGATGATCGGTTTCATCCTGATCAGCGGCGGTTTCACGCTCGCGGGCCAGCCGACCGACCGCTGGATCGGCGCCGCGATCGTGCTGGTCGGCGCGTTCGATTTCGCGGTCATGCCGCTGCTGCTCGCGCGCCGCTGGCGTTCGCCCAAAAACCCGTGAAGCGCTTCTGGAAAGAGGTCGCCGTCGCCCCCGAGGACGGCGGCTGGGGCATCGCGCTCGACGGCCGGCCGGTGCGCACGCCGCAGCGCGCGCCGCTCGCCGTCGCAAGCGCCGCACTCGCCGAAGCGATCGCCGCCGAATGGCGCAACGTGGGCGAGACGATCGATCCTGCGCATATGCCGATGACCGGCATCGCCAACGCCGCGATCGACCTGGCGACACCCGACCTCGCCGCCTTCGCCGCGCCGGTCGCCGCTTATGCCGAGAGCGACCTCTTCTGCTATCGCGACGCGCGCGATGCCGCGCTGCAGGCCGAGCAGGCGGCGGCATGGAACCCGCTGCTCGCCTGGGCCGAGGCACGCTACGGCATCGAATTCGCGCTGACGCAGGGCGTGCTGCCGGTCGACCAGCCCGAGGCGACGGTTGCGGTGTTGCAGGGCGCCGTGCTGGCGCAGGACGCGTGGCGGATCACCGCTTTGACGCCGCTGGTGACGATCGGCGGATCGCTCGTCGCGGGCCTCGCCTTGCTCGAAAACGTGTTCGACGCCGACGCCTTATGGGAGACCGTGAGCCTCGACGAGCTCTATCAGGAACGCCGCTGGGGCGCGGACAGCGAAGCGCAAAAAGCACGCGCCATCCACAAACGCGACTGGGACAATGCGGCGCGGTTTCTAAATCTGGTTTAACCCCCAAAATCCGTTCGCATCGAGCGAAGTCGAGATGCCTCGCGGCTTGGCGTCATCTCGATGGGTGTCTCGACTTCGCTCGACACGAACGGAGATCGGGCGTCGACTCAATCCACGAAGTTCGGCTTCCGCTTCTGCATCCCCGCCATCACCGCTTCCATCTGGTTCGGGGTGCGGATGACCTTCACCTGCTCGTCGCTTTCGGCCTGCAGGATTTCGGCATCGCTCGCATCAGCAAGCATATTGCAGAGCCGCTTCGCACCGCGGATCGCGTGCGGGTTCTTGTCGGCGATCACTTGGGCGAGTTCCATCGCTTTCGCGAGCGGATCGTCCGACACATGCGTCGCGAAGCCCAGCAGCTTCGCTTCCGAGCCGTTGAATTCGCGGTTGGTATAGATCATCTCGCGAAGCACATCGTCGGCGACCTGCGTGCGCCACAGCGCCATGCCGGCGACATCGGGGACAAGGCCCCAACGCATCTCCATGATCGCGATGCGCGTGTCGGGGTGGACGATACGGATGTCGGCCGCGGCCATGATCTGGCTCCCCGCGCCGAACGCGACGCCATGAACCGCCGCGATCACTGGCACCGGGATTTCGCGCCAGCCCCACGCGGCGTATTGGGCATTGTTCGCGATCCCACGTGTCCGGTCGGACAGGCTGCCGCCCGCGCTGCTCGCGCCCGGATCACGATCGTTGCTGAGGCTCGAGAGGTCGAGCCCGGCGCAGAAGGCGCGGCCTTCGCCCGAGAGGACGACGACGCGGAGCCCCGCGGTCGCCTTGAGTTGATCGACCGCCTCGGCGAGCGCCTCCCACATTGCGGGGTCGAGCGCATTCATCTTGTCGGCGCGGATCAGCCGGACATCGGCGATCCCGCCTTCGAGTATGGTGATCGAAATACGGTCTTTCACGGGAGAGTCCTTTTCAGCGTGTGAGCGCGGCCTCGACGAGCGGAAGCTGGTCGTTGCCAAAATACATATCGTCCCTATCGACGAAGATCGTCGGCGAACCATAGCCGCCGCGCGCGATGACTTCATCGGTATTCGCGCGCAGCCGCGCCTTGACCGCATCGCTGCCCGCCGCGGCGGCGAGCGCCGCGCCGCCCAGCCCCTCGGCATCGGCGACCGCTGCGAGTACGGCGGGGTCGTCGAGATTTTCCTGCCGGTCGAAATAGCTCGCGAAGGCACCGCGCGCGAAGCGAACGAGCGCCGCCTGATCCGCTTCGAGCGCGCAGCAGAAGCGCATCGCCGCGATGCTTTTCGCCGGGTGCCACTCCGAAGGGAAATTCATCGGCACAGCCGCGAGCCGCGCCCAGTCCTTCAGGATTTTCCAGCTGTGCGTCAGCCGCCGGTTGTCGACCTGTTCGCGCGCCGCATAGACGGCGGGGTTCACCGCATTGAACACCCCGCCGACAAGGATCGGCCGATAGACCGCCGCCGCGCCCGTCCGTTCGAGTACACCCGGCAGGTTATGGAACGCGAGGCAGGTCCACGGCGAAGAAAGGTCGAAGAAAAATTCGACGCGCGCGCTCATCGGATCAGGCCTCCGCCTTTGCCTTTTCCCAATATTGGTCGCGCAGCAGGCGCTTGTAGAGCTTGCCCGTGTCGTGGCGCGGCAGCGCTTCCATGAAATCAATGCGGCGCGGAATCTTCACCCCCGACAATTTCTCGCGCGCATAAGTCAGCAACTCGTCGCGGAAGGCATCGGTCGCGTCGGCCATGTCGGCGGGCTGGATCACCGCGATCACTTCCTCGCCCATTTCGTCGTGCGGGCCGCCCACGACGGCGACGTCGGCGACCTTCGGATGGGTGACGAGGTGGTTCTCGATTTCCTGCGGATAGATGTTCACCCCGCCCGAGATGATCATGAAGCTCTTGCGGTCGGTCAAATAGAGGAAGCCATCTTCATCAACTTTGCCCACATCGCCGAGGGTCGACCAGCCCTTCGAATTGCGGCTCGACGCCGTTTTCTCATTATCCCCATGATATTCGAAGACATTTTCGCTTTCGAAGAACACCGCGCCTTCTTCGTTCGCGCCGAGCTCGGTCTCGTTATCCTCGCCCATGATGTGGATCGCGCCGAGGATCGGGCGGCCGACGCTGCCCTTATGCGTCAGCCAGTCGGCGCTGGAGATGAAGGTCATGCCATTGCCCTCGGAGCCGGCATAATATTCGAACAATACCGGCCCCCACCAGTCGATCATCGCCTGCTTGACCGGCACCGGGCACGGGGCGGCGGCGTGGATCGCAACCTTCAATGAAGAGGTGTCGTAGCGCGTGCGGACGTCGCCCGGCAGCTTGAGCATGCGCACGAAATGCGTCGGGACCCATTGGCTGGCGTTCACGCGATATTTTTCGATGTGCGCCAGCGCGGTCTCGGGATCGAATTTCTTCATCAGCACGACGGTGCCGCCGAGGCGGTGGACGGTCATCGACCAGCGCAGCGGCGCGGCGTGATAGAGCGGCGCCGGGGACAGATAGATGCTGTCGGCGTTGATCTGGAATATCGCCGAGGCGAGCATGACGAGGCTGTTCGTCGCGTCGATCGCGGGATCCTCGGGCAGCGGCACGCGCACCCCCTTGGGCCGGCCGGTGGTGCCCGACGAATAGAGCATGTCGACCCCCGCGCGCTCGTCGGCGACCGGCGTCGCGGGCATCGCGGCGACCGCATCCTCCCAGCTTTCATAACCCGGTATGTCGCCGCCCATCGCGAAGCGCTTGATACCGGTCGTGAGCTGCTGCGCGGCGCCAGCAAGGCTCGCCGATACGACGAGGATCTGCGCGCCCGAATTTTCGAGGATATAGTCGGTCTCGTCCTGCGTCAGCCGCGACGAGATGCAGACATAGCGGAGCCCCGCGCGCTGCGCACCCCAGGTCAGCCCATAATAATGCGGGGTGTTGTCGAGCATGAAGGCGACGACATCCTCATGCCCCAGCCCGTGCGAGCGAAAGAGCTGCGCCGCGCGGTTCGACGCCGCATCGAGTTCGCCATAGCTGATCGCCTCCCCCGTCTCGGCGACGATGATCGCGGCTTTATCGGGATTGGCGCGGGCGTGGACTGAGGGGTGCATCGGGCATCATCTCCGGGAATCGTTGCTTTCTTTATGTCGAAGATCAGTAGCAACCTGAAACTTTCGGTCAAGCAAGCTGGAACCGGTGACAGGTTCGCGATCAAGAAGCGGCAAATTGCGAGGCAGAATTTGTCCAGTTCAACCGATCCTCCCTGCCGCGAAGCGGTGGGGAGGTGGCAGCGCGAAGCGCTGACTGAGGGGCTATGGCGCCAACCTCACGGCCCCTCCACCACCGCTTCGCGGCGGTCCCCCTCCCCATCGCTGCGCGACAGGGAGGATTAATCCGGACGCGACCGCAGCGCGTAACCCATGCCCTTCACCGTGCGCAGCATCGGCCAGTCGAACCCCCGATCGACCTTGGCGCGCAGCCGCGACATGTGCACCTCGACCCGATTGGTGCCGGGATCGAAATCGAGCCGCCACACCGCGCGGAGCAGCGCGCCGCGCGACAGCGGCCGGTCGGGCACGCGCGCAAGGTTCGCAAGCAGATCGAATTCGCGGAGCGGCAGACGGATGATCTGGCCCGCGCGTTCGACGCGCCGGTCGATCAGATCGATGCTGAGTTCTCCCTCGCCGAGCTGCCCGGCGGCGATGCGGCTGCGGCGCAGCAGGCTGGCAACCCGCGCGAGCACTTCGGGGAGATTGTCGGTCCAGCCCACCGCATCGTCGGCGCCCGCGCCGAGCGCGACCATCCGGTCGTCGAGCGAGTCGCGGTCGGACAAGGCGATCAGCGGCCGGCGCCCGGCAATCGACGCCGCCAACCGGACGAACTCGGACGGCTCCTGCCAGTCGAGGAAGGGATTGATAAGCAACAGATTGAAGCAACTGTCGACCCAAGGGCGCAGGTCGCTCACATGCGGTGGCAGGAATTGCACCGCCAAACCCGCGGCCTCGATCGCCGCCCCGAGGACATCGGCCCGTGCAGGCACGGGATGATGGACGGCGACCAGCAACTTCCGGTCGCCTTGCCCGGCAATATCCGATGATGCCATCCGCATCCCCCGTCGTCGACGCAACATCCAGGGTCAGGACCTACCAAATGCGCGTTCGAGGCGTCGAAATGGCGAAGATATCGGGCTCGAGCGGATGCAGCGGGTAGCATCGCTACCCGCAAGGCCGCGCGGGCCTGAGATCGAAGCCATTTCGGCGTCCCTTCGGGATTTGACCGATTTTGCCCATGGCTTCGTCGGCAAGTCTTGGAATATTCTCATATGCCTGCGCCTTGCCTTCTCGCCCTGAGCAAAATCGCTTCAAACCTCGAACGCGCATTTGGTAGATCCTGACCCTAGCGTCCCGCCGCCCCACCGGCATTGCACCGCCTTTCGGCTGTGCTAACCCATGGGTCATGACCAGTATCGAAATGCTTGACGGCGACTTCGCCACCCTGCCCGACCTTGTCCGTGCCCATGCCGCGGAGCGTCCCGATGCCGTAGCGGCTGCCGACGCGCTGCGGCGGCTGAGCTGGTCCGAACTGGATCAATTGACCGACCGAATCGCCGCGCGGTTGCAGCAGGACGGATTCGCGAAAGGCGACCGCACCGCGATCGCCGGCCTCAACAGCGTCGAGCAGATGGCGGTGATCCTCGGCACGCTGCGCGCCGGCGGGGTCGCGGGGCTGGTCACCAACAGCGCGACGGGCGAGCAGATGGCGGCGATGATCGCCGATACCGGCGCGCGCCACCTGTTCCTCGACAGTGCGGCAAAGACGAGCCTCGAAGGCCATGTCATCACCGCGGGCGACCTGATCGCGATGGATGGCAGCGACGCCGGAACACCGCTCGACGCCTGGCTGTCGCTCGCGGGGGCGAAGCCCGCACCGGTCGAGATTCTGCCCGATGACGGCTTCAACATCATTTATTCGTCGGGCACCACCGGCACGCCCAAGGGCATCATCCACAGCCATGCGATGCGCTGGCAGCACATCATCCGTGGCGCCCCCGCTTATGGCCCCAATGCCGTGACAATCCTGTCGACCCCGCTCTATTCGAACACGACGATGGCGAGCTTCATGCCGACCGTCGGGTCGGGCGGGCAGGTCGTCTTGATGAAGAAATTCGACGCGCGCGGCTTCCTTGAGCTCGCGGCGCGCGAGCGCGCGACGAACACGATGCTGGTCCCGGTGCAGTATCGCCGGATCATGGCGCTCGACGATTTCGGCGACTTCGACCTCTCCAGCTTCGTCGTGAAATATTGCACCTCGGCGCCCTTCCCCGCGGCGCTCAAGGCCGATGTGCTCCGGCGCTGGCCGGGCGGGCTCGTCGAGATTTACGGCATGACCGAAGGCGGCGCGGCGTTCATCCTCGAGGCGCATCAATTCCCCGACAAATTGCACACGGTCGGCAAGCCCGCGCCGGGACATATCGCGAAGGTGATCGACGAGGACGGCAACGAGCTGCCGCAAGGATCGGTCGGCGAAGTCGTCGGCCGCAGCCCCGCGATGATGACGGGATATAACAACCGTCCCGACGCGACCAAGGCGATGCATTGGTACGACGCCGAGGGAAATCTCTTCTATCGCCACGGCGACATCGGCCGGATCGACGAGGACGGCTTCCTGACCTTGATGGACCGCGCAAAGGACATGATCATTTCGGGCGGGTTCAACATTTTCCCGAGCGACCTGGAGGCGATATTGATTGCCGATGAGCGCGTCGTCGAAGCGGCGGTGGTCGGCATGCCGAGCGAGGAATGGGGCGAGACGCCCGTCGCGTTCGTCGTGCTGAAGGACGGCGCCGAGGCCGAGGCCGTGCGCGCCGATTGCAACGCCAAGGTCGGCAAGACGCAGCGGTTGAGCGCGATCACGGTCGTCGACGAACTGCCGCGCAGCCCGATCGGCAAGGTGTTGAAACGCGAGTTAAGGGACGCGTACGCGCGGTAGCTTCTGGGCCGTCGGCTTTCGACCGCTAGTTGCCGTTCCTATTTATCGTCATCCCGGACTTGATCCGGGATCCCGCTTTTTTTTTGAGGCACCGACTGGCTTCGACATCAAGCGGGACCCCGGATCAAGTCCGGGGTGACGAAGAGAAAGGAGACGACGCCAGCTCCCACTCCAAAGCCGACACTCACCACATCCGCAGATTCGCTCAGGCCAACCCTGCTGCCTCAATCGCCGCCAGCGCGCTTTGCAGCCGCGCATCGCCCTCGCCCTCGACCCATGCCCATTTGAGTTTGCGCCGGTCGAGCTCGCCGATCGCGACCTCCATGAACTGATCCCGCGCGAGTTCGCTGCCGAACAGGCGGGTGCCGTCCTCTTCCCACGAAAGGTCCATCGCGGGGACGAGATAGAGGTCAGCGACCTCGTCCCACAAGTCGATCTCGGGCAGACGGCGGCCGAGCAGCATGATTGCCCACGCCTGCGTCATCAGCGGATCGGTGTCCGAAATCAGCCATTCGGGCCGCTGCGCGAGCGCTTCGCGCGTCGCCGCCAAGTGGCCGTCGAAGATCGCGAGCAGGTCGACTTCGTCGAGGTTGGTGCCGTTCGCCTCGGCATAGGTGCGGCCATATTCGGGGACGACGAGCCCGCCGAGCTGAAGCGCGAGCCGCGGCGCGAGCGTCGATTTGCCCGTGCTTTCGGCGCCATGGAGGCAGATATGGCGCGTCATATCGCTGCCCTGCCCGCGGCCGCCGCGCGCCGCCACTGGAGCAGGCCGTCGATCGACAGGCCGAGCAGCACGACATAAACCGCGCTCGTCGCGTAAAGCCCGCGCGACGCGAACAGCGGCACCGCGATCAGGTCGACGAGGATCCAGAGGAACCAGCTTTCGACGCGGCGCCGCGCGAGCAGCCATTGCGCGGTGATGCTGAGCATCGCGATCGCCCCGTCGATCCACGGCGCGGCCGCGTCGGTATAGCGGTCCATCGCAAAGCTCCACCCCGCCCACGCGGCGATCGTCGTAAGCGCCCAGCCTCGCCGCGCACGCTCGGTCATCCAGCGCACCGGCACCCCGCTGTCATCGCGCGCGCGCATCCAGGCGGCCCAGCCATAGAGATTGAGCGCGAAGAAAAAGCCCTGGAGCAGCATGTCGCTGTAAAGTTTCGCCTCGAAAAAGACGAAGGCGTAGAGAGTGACCGCGACGAGCGCGAAGGGATAGTTCCACACGCTGCGCAGTGCGACGAGTGCGACATTGGTCAGCACGAACGCCGCGGCGATCCATTCGAGATAGCTCATTCGCTGGCCCCGTGGCGCTCGACGTGTCTGGGGCGCGTCCACAGCCCCTCGCGGCTGATCCGCCGCTGCGGCGGGCGGCGCAGCACCGACCAGCCCGCGCGCGCGACCCAGCCGAGCTTGGCGAAGAGGCTCGATGCGGCGCGGTGATCCCACGCATGGTCGCCGCGCGCACGCACTTCGCGCACGATATCGCCATAGATGCCCGCGGCGGCAAGCACCGCCCAGCGGCTGCGCGGGCCGAGCTTGCGCGCGCCCCAACGCGCCGACGCCTCATATTCCTCGGCCATTTCGGACAGCCATCGCGCCATCACCGACAGGCGCCCGCGAAAGGCGGGGTGCATGTGCTGGCCGGGCGGGATGTCGAGTTCGACCAGCCATTCGACCGGCAGGTAACATCGGTCGGCGGCGGCATCCTCGGCCACATCGCGCGCGATATTGGCGAGCTGGAACGCGATGCCGAGGTCCGAGGCGCGGTCGAGCGTCGTCTCGTCGGCGGGATCGATGCCCATGACGAGCGCCATCGCGACCCCGACCGCGCCCGCGACATGGTAGGAGTAGCGAAGCAGATCCTGCTCGCTGCGCGGGCGCCAGTCCTTCGCGTCGAGTTCGAAGCCCGCGACGATATCGTCGATCACCCAGCGCGGAATCGCGACTTCGGTCAGCAGGAAGCCGAGCGCGTCGAACGCCATGTCGCCCGTCGGCTGCCCGGCAAACGCCTTGTCGGTCTGCGCGCGGATATAGGCGACCGCGGCGACCGGATCATGGTCCGGCTTCATCGCGCCGCCATGATCCTGCCCGTCGGTCAGATCGTCGGCGGCGCGGCACCAGGCATAGAGCAACCACACCCGCTCGCGCGTTTCGCGGTCGAAGAGCTGGCTGGCCAGCGCGAAGCTTTTCGATCCGCGCGCGATGCTGTCGTGCGCGAAACCGTGGAGGGCATGTGCATCATAGGCCCCCGCCTCACTCATTACAGATTTTCGGCCTTCATCGCGAAAATCGTCTTGTGCGGGACATAAGCCGCCATTTTTTCGAGCAAATCGTCGAGCCCGGCGTCGACGATCATGATCCCGGCGTGCGCGGGGCGGATGAAGCCGACCTCGATCATGTTGCGATTGAACGCGATAAGGTCGTTGTAGAAGCCCGCGGCGTTGAGCAACCCGACGGGCTTGGTATGATAGCCGAGCTGCGCCCAGCTGATCGCTTCCCACAGTTCGTCCATCGTCCCGACGCCGCCGGGAATGGTGAGGAAGCCGTCGGAGAGGTCGGTGAACATCTTCTTGCGTTCGTGCATGCCCGAAACGACGTGGAGCTCGGTGCAGCCGCGGTGCGCGACCTCGGCGCCGACGAGCGCCTCGGGGATGATCCCGATCACCTGACCGCCGGCTTCCAGGGCGCTATCGGCGACCGCGCCCATCAGCCCCAATCGGCCGCCGCCATAGACGACGCCGATGCCGCGCTCGGCCAAGGTGCGCCCGACGTGGCGCGCGGTTTCGATATAGATCGGATCTTCGGGGGTCGCGGACCCGCAATAGACGGCAAGGCGTTTCATTTCTGTCTCTCAACTTCAGTTGGCGGCCTTACATGACCAAGCATTTTTTCCTCACAGGCCCCAAACTGCAAAAAGTTCTTCCGAGCTTGGTTCAGACTCAAATTTCCGTTCGGTCCACCGCGCACCTCATCTGCATCCAAATCATCTTGCCCATCATCTTCCCAATAGCAGACAGGGCATATTTCATAGTCTGCGTGCGCCTCGATCGTGAAAAACCGACAACAAGGGCATTCGACTTTGGAACTCACTGCTTGGAACCTTCCAACATCAGATTGGCGGTCGCCTTGGCGCTGCCGACGACCCCCGGGATACCCGCGCCCGGATGCGTGCCCGCGCCGACGAAGTAAAGGTTGGAAATCACATCGTCGCGGTTGTGCGCGCGGAACCAGGCGCTTTGCCACAGCACGGGCTCGAGGCTGAACGCGCTGCCAAGATGCGCCGACAGGTCGCGGTGGAAATCGGCAGGGGTGTAGTGGAAGCGGGTGACGAGGTTGGCGCGAAGGCCCGGGGCGACGCGGCGTTCGACCTCTTCGATGATCGCGTCGGCGAAGTGCTGCCCGAACGCGCCGTCCCAGTCGGCTTTGGCCTTGCCCAGATGCGCGACAGGGGCGAGCGCGTAGAAGGCGGAATGACCCGGCGGCGCCATGCCTGGATCGGTGATGCTGGGATGGTGAAGGTAGAGCGAGAAGTCGTCGGGGATCACGCCGCCGTAAATATCGCCCAGCAGCCCCTTGTAGCGCGGGCCGAACAGGATGCTGTGGTGCGCCACATCGGGATAGGAGCCCTTCACGCCGAAATGGACGACGAAGAGCGAGGGCGACCAGCGTTTGCGCGCGAGGCTTTTCGCAACTTTGCTCCCGCGCGGATGGTCGGCGAGCAACGTCTGGTAGCTGTGCATCAGGTCGCCGTTGGTTGCGATCATGCCGGCTTCGGCGTGCCAGCCGCTTTGCGTCGTGACGCCCGTGACGCGGTCACCCGCGGTTTCGATCTGCGTCACCGGATCACCAAGCCGCAGCGCCCCACCGAGCCGCTCGAACAGCCGCACCATGCCGCGCACCAGCGCATTGGTGCCGCCCCGCGCGAACCAGACCCCGCCCTCTTTCTCGATCGTGTGGATCAGCGCATAAATCGCGCTCGTCGTCATCGGGTTGCCGCCGACGAGCAGGGTATGGAACGACAAAGCCTGCCGCAGCCGCTCGTCCTGCACATAAGATGACACGATCGAATAGACGCTGCGCCACGCCTGATATTTCATCAGCGCGGGCGCCGCTTTGATCATCGAGGCGAAGTCGAGAAAGGCGACCGCACCGAGCTTCACATAACCCTGCTCGTACACACCCTTCGAATATTCGAGGAAGCGGTCGTAGCCGGCGACGTCGGCGGGATGGAGCTTGGCGATTTCGGCACGGAGCGCGGCCTCGTCGTTCGAATAATCGAAGTTCGTGCCGTCGGGCCAATTGAGACGGTAAAAGGGCATCACCGGGACGAGGTCGACGTCCTGCGCCATGTCCTGTCCGCTCAGCGCCCATAGTTCCTGCAAACAGGGCGGATCGGTGATCACGGTTGGGCCCGCGTCGAAGGTAAAGCCGTCCTTCATCCAGTGGTACGCGCGCCCGCCGGGCTTGTCGCGCGCTTCGACGATCGTCGTTTCGACGCCCGCCGACTGGAGCCGGATCGCGAGCGCGAGCCCGCCGAAACCCGCGCCGACGACGATCGCGCGGCGCGTCATCGCCAGTCGCGTTTCCACAACGCGGAAATCGCACGGCCGATCGGCACCGGCGGCCTGCCCGACAGGATGCGCAGCTTGTCCGCCGTCGTCGACCGCCCGGCATAGAAGCGCGCGATCAGGCCCGGCGACAGGCGATAGAAACGCTCGAAGATGCGGTAGCGCTCGCCCGGATCGGCGGCGCGGAAGGCCATTGCGCCGAGCATGCGGTAGAAGCGCTGGCGCCGCCACGCCGCCGCGGCGCGATCGCGGAGGATGGCGGGAAGGTCGGCGCGATCGACGAGGCCGGGCAGCGATGATGCAGTGCGCACGGCATCGGGAAGCGAGTAGCCGGTGGTCGCATGGAAGGTGCCCGCGCGCACCCCGATTCGTGCGGTGCGGTCGGATGCGGGCCACAGCCGGTCGAAATCGCCCGCGATCACCACCGGAAGCACGCCGCTTTCCTCGCGCGTCGTCGCCGCGACGTCCCAGCCCTGCGCCGCTGCATAGGCCGCGATCCGCTCGCGTACGAAGCCGACGTCGAGATCGGCGTCGTCGCTGTAATAAGTGTCCTCGACGAACAATGTCTCGGCATCGAAGGGCAGCAGGTAGACGAAGCGATAGCCGTCAAGTTGCTCGACCGTCGCGTCCATCACGACGGGCTGCTCGACGCCGTGCCCGCCCTTCACCGTCAACGCCTGCCCGACGAACTTTTGCCAGCCGCAGTCGAGGCCCGCGAATTTCCCCCCGCCGCGCGCGTCGATCACATGCTTTGCCGAAAGCCGCCCTCCGCGTGACAGCAGCAGGTGATCGGGCGCGACATGCTTGGCCTTGTCGACGATGACATGCCCCGTCGGCAGCGCCGCCATGACGGCATCGGCGAGCGCTTCGCCGGTGATGCTTTTGTACCCCATGCGCAGCCGGCGCTCGTGCGATGGGAAGCGCACATCGTAGTGCGGCCAGTGATGGCGGACGAGCGGCGCGACGAGCCAGCGGTCCTTCTTCGCGATGTCGCTGTCGAAAAAGGACCAGATATGATTGCCGCCGATCGGCCCCGGCTCGACCAGCCGTATGTCGAGGTCTGGGCGCTTCGCCGCGAGCGCAAGCGCCGCGAGCCCGCCGGCGAGCCCGCCGCCGACGATCGCGATGTCGCATTTATCGTTGCTCGGCCCCACCATTCCCCTGCCTTAGCCACGCGAACGCGCGGGCGCAAAGCCATTGCAACGCGGCGGCGAGCGGCTAGCCTTGTGCGATGACCGGCTGGCCGATCCTTTTGTCCGCACTCGCGATGACCGCGATCGTCGGCGTGCGCTATCTGATCACCAGCGGCGGCTTCGCGCTTGCGACGCGGTGGAAGCACCCCGGCCTCTATCGCGGGCTCGAGCCGCAGATGCGCCGCGAGGTCGGGTGGAGCCTTGCGAGCGCCGCGATTTACGGGGTTCCGGCGGGCGTCGTCGCGTGGGGGTGGCAGGCGCATGGCTGGACGCGCATCTACAGTGATTGGGGCGCCTTTCCGCTCTGGTATCTGCCGCTTAGCCTCTTCGCCTATCTGCTGATCCACGACACATGGTTTTACTGGACGCACCGCTGGATGCACCGGCCAGCCTTGTTCCGCGTCGCGCACAGCGTCCATCACGAAAGCCGCCCGCCGACCGCGTGGGCCGCGATGAGCTTTCATCCCCTCGAGGCAATCACCGGCGCAATCGTCATCCCCGCGCTCGTCTTTCTGATCCCGATCCATGTCGCGGTGCTGGGGCTCGTACTCGCGATCATGACGATCATGGGGGTCGGCAATCATATGGGGTGGGAGATGTTCCCGCGCGCGCTTGTTCATGGACCCGCCGGCCGCTGGCTGATAACCGCGACACATCACGAGGCGCATCACGCCGCTTACCGGGGAAATTATGGACTTTATTTCCGCTTCTGGGACAAGGCGTGCGGCACGGACCTTGGCCTTGGTCATTTCGGCCGCGCTGCTGGCCGCCGCGGCAGCGCCGCCGACGCCCGCTCCAACAGTTGAGGTCAGCGTTACCGGGCTGCGCAGCGCGAAGGGACAGATCCTCGTCTGCCTGACCACCAACCCCAAAGCATTTCCCGACTGCAGCAAGGACAAGGGGTCGGTGCGCATGGCGGTGAAAGCCGCCGACGCCGGCGATTTCGCGGTCCACGCGCCCGCGACCGGCACCTATGCGATCGCGGTCGTCCATGACGAGAACAGCAACAACAAGATGGATGTCGCGATCTTCGTGCCCAAGGAAGGCTTCGGCTTTTCGCGCAATCCGGCGATCACCGTCGGCCCGCCGAGCTTCAAATCGGCAAGTTTCGCGGTCGCGGGCGATATGCGCCAGTCGATCAAGATGAAATATATGCTCTGACGGGTGTAGCGTCGTTCGCAACCGTTTGGGGTAGGGAGCGGACGTTGCTTCATTTTCTTTCGTCATCCCGGACTTGATCCGGGATCCCGCTTTTTGAGGCATCGGCTGGCTTCGACCTCAAGCGGGACCCCCGATCAAGTCCGGGGCGACGATGAAAGCGAGCGTCGGCTACCGCTCGTTATTCGCCATAAGCCCCGCCGGAGAATCGCAAGCGCCATTGTAGGGCCGAGGGTGCAGCGCTAAAGCAGCGCGCGTGACCGCGACATCCTCCCGCATCGCCGCTTTTGCCGACCGTTGGCCAAAGCTTGTTGCCCTCCTGCTCGGTGCCATTTCGGCAACCGGCTTCGCCCCGCTCCACCTGTGGCCGCTGACCCTGCTCGCGCTCGGCGGCTGGATGGTGCTTGTCGCGCGCAGCCCCAAGGGTTCGCGCGCGCTGGGTATCGGCTGGGCGTTCGGCGTCGGCCATTTCGTCGTCGGCCTCAACTGGATCGCAACCGCCTTCACCTATCAGGCGGCAATGCCCGCATGGCTCGGGTGGATTGCGGTCGGCCTGTTGTCGCTGTATCTTGCAGTCTATCCGGCGCTTGCGGCCTGGGGCGCGTGGATGATGAAGCCCAAGGCAGACGCGCATTTTGCGGCGCCGTCCTACCTGCTGGCCTTCGCCGGCCTCTGGGCGCTCACCGAATGGCTTCGCAGCTGGATTTTCACCGGCTTCGCATGGAACCCTTTGGGGGTGATTGCCGTCCCGCACGTTGCCGCGCCCGCCCGCTGGATTGGCACATATGGCATGAGCGCGATCGTCTGCCTGTTCGCGGCGGTGATGATCCTAGCGTGGTTTCATCGCCGTGTCGCCGCAGCCACGCTTTTCGGTAGTCTGCTCGCCCTATGGGGTGCGGCATTTCTGTCGCAAACGGGCAGCAACGTCGATGCCGCCGTTCGCGTTAAGGGTACGCAGCGCATCCCCATCACCGTCGTCCAGCCCAATGTCGGACAGGAAGACAAATGGGAGGGCAGCAAGGCCGACCTCAATTTCGAAAAGCTCGCGCGTCTGACGACGCCGAAGGATGACACGCCGCGCCTGATCCTGTGGCCCGAGGCGGCGGTGCCCGATTATCTCGAAGCGGGCTATCCCGCCCCTTATTACGATCGCTCGCCCGTCGAGGCGCGTATGCGGCTCATCAAACTGATGAACCCCGACGACCTGATGCTTCTGGGTGCGCTCAAGCTCGAACTCGACAAGACGGGCGATGTCGTCGGCGCGCGCAACGCGGTGATGACGGTCCATGCCGACGGCACGCTCGGCCCGCGCTACGACAAGGCGCATCTTGTCCCTTACGGCGAATATCTGCCGATGCGCCCGATCCTGTCGGCGATCGGCCTGTCGCGGCTCGCCCCCGGCGACATCGATTTCTGGCCGGGCCCCGGCGCCCGCACCCTCGACCTCGGCGCCTTTGGTCGGGCCGGGCTGCAAATCTGCTACGAGATCATCTTTTCAGGCCAGGTCGTCGACCGGGCGCACCGCCCCGATTTCATCTTCAATCCCTCGAACGACGCCTGGTTCGGCGGCTGGGGCCCGCCGCAACATCTGGCGCAAGCGCGGCTCCGCGCAATCGAGGAAGGGTTGCCTGTCGTGCGCGCGACCCCGACGGGAATCAGCGCCGTCATCGATGCCGACGGCCGCATCGTCGAATCGCTGCCGATGCATGCGGCGGGACGCATCGACACCTTCGTTCCGAAGGCGCATGCCCCCACGCTCTTCGCGCGCTATGGCAACATGCTGCCGGTCGGGTTTGCGTTGCTGTTGCTCGCGCTGGCCATTGCCTTTCGTCGGCGCGGACGCTAACAGCACCCCCACATAAAGCTTCCTTTATATCCGTTCATAGAAGGCTCTCCATGCGCAACAGCTTCCTCTTCACCTCCGAAAGCGTGTCCGAAGGACATCCCGACAAGGTGGCCGACCAGATCAGCGATTCGATCGTCGACCTGTTCCTGTCGAAGGATCCCGAAGCCCGAATCGCGTGCGAGACGCTGACCACCACCCAGCTCGTCGTGCTGGCGGGCGAAATCCGCTGCAAAGGCGTGTTCGAGAATGACGAGTGGGCACCGGGCGCGCTCGACGAGATCGAAGCCACTGTGCGCAAGACGGTGAAGGACATCGGGTACGAGCAGGCTGGCTTTCACTGGGAAAGCTTCCGCTTCGAGAATAATCTCCACGCCCAGTCGGCGCATATCGCGCAGGGCGTCGACGAAAGCGGCGACAAGGACGAAGGCGCCGGCGACCAGGGTATCATGTTCGGCTATGCGTCGGACGAGACCCCCGACCTGATGCCCGCGACGCTCGATTACAGCCACAAGATCCTCGAGCGTATGGCGGCCGACCGCAAGGCGGGCACCGCACCCTTCCTCGAACCCGATACCAAGAGCCAGGTCACGCTGCGCTATGCCAACGAGCGTCCGGTTGAGGCGACCGCGATCGTCGTGTCGACCCAGCACGCGCCGGGCTATTATTTCCACAATGGCGAAGGCGACGAAGCAAAATACACCGAGCTGCGCAAATATGTGCTCGGCGTGATCGCCGATGTGCTTCCCGCCGAACTGCTCACCGCGAACACCGTCTATCACATTAACCCGACCGGGCGTTTCGAGATCGGTGGCCCCGACGGCGACGCCGGCGTGACAGGCCGCAAGATCATCGTCGACACCTATGGCGGCGCGAGCCCGCACGGCGGCGGCGCGTTCAGCGGCAAGGACCCGACCAAGGTCGACCGCTCGGCGGCGTACATCACCCGCTATCTGGCGAAGAACATCGTCGCCGCGGGCCTCGCGCGCCGCTGCACGATCCAGCTCAGCTACGCGATCGGCGTCGCCGAGCCGCTGTCGATCTATGTCGACCTGCACGGCACCGGTACCGTTGACGAAGGCAAGATCGAGGCGGTCATCCCGCAGCTCGTGCGCCTGACGCCGAAGGGCATCCGCACGCACCTCGGCCTCAACAAGCCGATCTACAAGCAGACCGCAGCGTACGGCCATTTCGGCCGCACGTCGGAGGGCGACAGCTTCCCGTGGGAACGCACCGACCTGGTCGACAAGCTCAAGGCGGCGCTCGCCGCCTGACGCTCATTTGATGTCGCATTATGCCGGGTGGCGGGTTGCCGCCGCCCGGTCGCGCGGCTAGGGCGCGCCCCATGACTGCACATAAGCCCGGCGATCCGACGACGATCAACCGCCTCTACGGCCGTTCAAAGGGCAAGCCCCTGCGCGCGGGCCAGCAGGACCTGATCGACACGTTGCTGCCGCAGATCGCGGTTCCCACCGAGGGCGAGGTCACCGCCGAAGCGCTGTTCGGTTACGACCGCCCGCTCCATTTCGAGATCGGCTTTGGCGGCGGCGAGCATATGGCGGGGCGTGCCGACATGCTGCCCGATCATGGCTTCATCGGCGCCGAACCCTTTATCAACGGCGTCGCCCAGGCACTGGTCCACGTCGCGGGCGATCATGGCGCACGGCTCCCCATCGGCAATGTTCGCATTCATCATGGCGACGCGCTGGAAGTGCTGCGGCGCATCCCCGATGGCGCGCTCAGCTTCGCCTATCTGCTCCACCCCGATCCCTGGCCGAAGGCGCGCCACGCCAAGCGGCGGATGATGAACGACGGCCCGCTCGACCTGATCGCGGCAAAGCTCAAACCCGGCGGCGAGTTCCGCTTCGGCACCGACCACCCGATCTATCTGCAGCACGCGTTGATGGTGATGCGCCGCCACCGCCATCAGTTCGAATGGCTGGCGCAGGATTCGCAGGATTTCCAGGTCCGCCCTGGCGGCTGGCCCGAGACACGCTACGAAGCCAAGGCGCGCACTCAGGGCCATGAGGTCTGGTATTTCCGCTACCGGCGGACGGCCACAAAATGCAGCTGACGCCCCAGGCACTTCATACTATATTTTGACGCGAATTCAGCCTTCCAACCCGCTTCAGTCGCTGATCACAATCTGGCGGCAAACGACCGAGCGTGAACGGGCAACGCCTTTCCTTACTAGCGGCTTGGCATAAAGAGACCGCTTATCGTTCGATTTTAGTGGCCAAAATCACCGACGTCGTCGTGCGTTCGACACCGTCGAGGAGGCCGATGTCGTCGATCAATTCGTTGAGCTGCGCGCCATCCTCGGCTTCGAGCATCGCGATGATGTCATATTCGCCGCTGATCGCATGGATCGCCTGTACCAGCGAAAAGCCGGCGAGCGCCTGCTCGACCTCGCGGTGAAAGCGCGGCAGCGTCTTGATCATCATATGCGCGCGCACGCGGCTCGCGGCGAAGGCGTTGCCCAGCCGCACCGTATAGCCGGCAACGACCTTTTCTTCCTCCAGCCGCGCAAGCCGCGAATAGATCGCACCGCGCGAAATGCCGAGCCCCTTGGCAAGCTGCGCGATCGTCTGCCGCGCATCGTCGCGCAGCAAGGTGAGCAGGCGTTCGTCGATCTCGTCGAGATTGACGCCCGAGTGCGGCATCAATCGGCCAACTTCTCGTCGGCGAAGATCGCAATTTGTGGAGTCCCCCCGGCGCTCATCCGCCCACGATACATGCCGAGGTCGTTGATGGCAAAGGCGGGGCGGCCGTCGGGCCCCATCGCGATCAGCCCGCCGTCGCCGCCGATCGCGCCGACCGCCATGATCGCGCCTTGCGCGGCGTCCTTCAGGCTCTCGCCCTTCCACGCGACGCGGTCGCAGACTTGCCGCGCGGCGCTTTCGCGGATGAAATACTCGCCCGATCCGGTCGCCGACACCGCGCATTGCCCGTTCTTGGCATAGGTGCCCGCGCCGATGATCGGCGAATCGCCGATGCGGCCCCAGCGCTTACCCGTCATCCCGCCGGTCGAGGTCGCGGCCGCCAGATTGCCGTCGGCGTCGAGGGCGACCGCGCCCACGGTGCCGAACAGATGCGTCGGGTCGACCGCCGACACCTGCTTTTCGCGCCAGCGCAGCAGCCCCTGCCAGCGTTCCTCGGTGCGGAACCAGCTCGGGTCGACCTGTTCGAGCCCGCGCTCGACCGAAAAGCGGTCGGCGCCGTCGCGCGCGAGCATGACGTGCGGGCTCTTGTCCATCACCGCGCGCGCAAGATCGATCGGGTGGCGCGTGCGCGTCACCCCCGCGACCGCGCCGGCCTTGAGCGTCTTGCCGTCCATGATCGCGGCGTCGAGTTCGTTCTTTCCCTCGGCGGTGAACACCGCGCCGCGCCCGGCGTTGAACAGCGGATTATCCTCGAGCACACGCACCGCCGCGGCGACGGCATCGAGCGCCGCGCCGCCCTTGTCGAGCACCGCGCTGCCCGTGCGCAGCGCTTCGTCGAGCCCGGCGCGATATGCTTTTTCCTTTTCCGGCGAGAGCGTCTTGCGCTCGATCACCCCCGCGCCGCCATGGATCGCGAGCGACCAGCGCGGCACCTCGACGATCTCGCCCGCGCGGGCGGCATAGTTACGCACGAAAACAGGCGCGTCGACTTGCCCCGACGGCAGGTGGAGCACCGAACCGGGGCCGACGCCCGTCACCTTGACGCGCGGCGCGTCGAGCGGGCCGCGCTGCGCGAGGCCGCGGAGCCCCGCTCCGTCGACGACCCACGCATAGCCGTCGGGTTCGGTCGCATAGATGCGCGCGCGGCCGTCGGGTTCGACCGCGAGCGCCGCGCTTTCATCGACGCCGAGGCCGAGCATCGCAGGCTGGTCGGCGGAGCGCCCGGTCTGCGCCTTGGCGACAAAAGCGAACAGCCGTCCGAGCCGCTCGCGTTCCTTGAAATGCGTGTCGGTGACGATGCCCTTGAGCAGCGCGAAATGCAGAAAGTCGCCCTCGATCGTGTTCGCCGGACCGAACGGGTCGGCGAGTGCCTCGGGGCTCTTGATGCTGCCGTCGTCCATCGCGCCGTAGAGCTTCTCGCCCTGAATCGCGAGGCCGGCGCTGGTGCCCGCGAGCGGCTTGCCCGCCGCGACATGCGCGTTGAGGATGTCGCCCACCGGGGTGCCGCGCCAGTATCGCACATAGCGCGCCTGATCGCCGCCCGCGATGAAGATGCCGTCGGCCTTTTTCAGCCGGTCGAGGATCTTTCTGTTCGTCGCCTGCGACCGGCCATGGAAAACGAAGATTTCGGTCGACTGGATACCGCCGATATCGCGGAAGAATTCCTCGCCGATTTCCTTGCCATAGGATGCGCTGATCACGACGATATGGCCGTTCCCGGCCTTGCCGAAAAACCATTTCATCGCGTCGATGTTGCGGTCGCCGCCGCCCATCAACAGCAGCCCGCCCGATACCGGTCCCGGTGTCGGCGTATTCAATTTGCCGAAGACGTAATGCTCGTGGGGCTTATCTTTCGCTTCTTTCGCCGCAACGGGCGCGAGCGAAAGCCCCAGCGCGGCAAGCAGCAGCCCAAATCCCCGCATGATCGAACGCAGCATCCGTCTTCCTTTTCGCGACCCCGGTGAAAAGGCAGCGTACATAATGATGACCTCAAAAGACAATATGATTTCCAAATTTGTCATAGTGATTGAAATTATCGACGCTTTCTGGTCGAGTGAGTGAAATATCCGGTGGTGGGCGAATGGGTTTGATTCGGGCCGGGACAAAACAGGGGGTTTGATAGATGACCAATTTCGGGAAGCGGGCGTTTCGGATTGTCCTCGGGCTGGGCGTTTGCATGCCCGCACTGGCCGTGCCGGCGCTCGCACAGGACGCCCCCGAAGGCGACGCGCAGGAAATCATCGTCACCGGATCGCGCATCCCGACGATCAAGGATCAGGGCCCATCGCCGGTCACCACGATCGATTCCGACACGATCCGCGCCAACGGCTATACCAGCGTCCCCGAACTGCTCGCCGCGATGACGCAGAACAGCGGCGAAACGCAAAGCCCGCAGTCGGGCAGCAGCGCCGATTTCACCCCCGGCGCGCAGCAGGTCGACCTTCGCGGCCTCGGCCCCAACCACACCCTCGTGCTGATCAACGGCCGCCGGATCGCCGACTTCCCGCTGCCCTATATCGGCCGCAGCAACTTCACCGACATCTCGAACATCCCCGTCAGCCTGATCGACAAGGTCGAAATATTGAGCGGCGCGGGCTCGGCGATTTACGGGTCCGACGCGATCGCGGGCGTCGTCAACTTCAAGATGAAGGAAAAGCTCGACGGCATCACGCTCGACTATCGCCACGGCCGTACCCAGCACGGCGGCGGGCTGTCGCACCGTTTCACCGCGACCGGCGGCTGGTCGACCGACCGTTTCAATATCGCTGGCGGGATCGAATATCTCGATCAGCGCCCGCTCTGGGCGTATCAGCGCAAGATCCAGGACAGCACCGACGACGAGCCGGGCGGCGGCCTGCCGCGGCGCACCTTCCTCCGCCGCAACATGGAAGACGAAGTCTATATCGATCCGGGCGCCGACACCTGCGCCGCGCTGTCGAACCTCAACGGCGGATCGATCATCTATGCCTCGCGCCCCAACTGGGGCTATTTCGACGACGCGCTCGATGACTATGGCCCGGGCTTCTATTGCGGCAGCAAGACCTCGATCGGTTACGGCACGATCATTTCGGGCCGCAAGGGTTTCAACAGTTTCGGCACCATGTCGTACGAGCTGTCGGACAATGCCAAGCTGTTCACCGATTTCCAGTTCGGGATCAGCAAGGTCCGCCTGATGTACGACGTGACAAGCTGGAGCTTCGAAGGTTCGTCGAGCAGCTCGAACAACAGCTTCTACAACATCAATCCGGCCGTCGATTCGCTCGACGAATGGACGCGCCAGTTCACGCCCGAAGAAACCGGCGGGCTGGAAATGCAGCGCAGCAAGCAGACGACCTACAGCATCACGCCCGGCATCCGCGGCAATTTCGGCAATGCCTGGAATTACGAGCTGTCGTTCAACTACAGCCGCTACAAGTCGATCGTGCGCTGGCCGCAGATCATCGCCAGCAAGGCGAACGACCTCTATCTCGGTCCGCAGCTCGGCGTCGACGGCGACGGCAACCCGATCTTCGACGCCGATCCGACGCGCTTCTACACGCCGCTGACGCGCGCCGAGTATGAAAGCATCTCGGCCGACACGGTCTACAAGCCCGTCAGCTGGACGAGCAATCTGCAGGCGACGATCACCAACGGCGAGCTGTTCCAGCTGCCCGCGGGTCCGGTCGGCTTCGCCGCGGTCGCCGAATATGGCAAGCAGGGTTACGACCTCAATCCCGACCCGCTCGCGCTCACCGACTATTATTACAGCTGGAAAGACAGCGACGGCAAAGGCAAGCGCAGCCACGCCGCGATCGGCGGCGAGCTTCGCGTGCCGGTGCTCGATTTCGTGACCGTAACCGGCGCCGGACGCTATGATCATTTCCGCTTCGGCGGGGGCAACACCGGCAAGTTCACTTACAATGGCGGGCTCGAAGTGCGCCCGACCGAAAGCCTGTTGTTCCGCGCCGCCTATGGCACCGCCTTCCGCGCGCCCGATCTCCACTATGTCTTCACCGGCCCGGGTAACGTCGAAAGCAGCGTTGACGATTATTATCTCTGCCGTTCCGATCCCAGCGAGGATTATGAGGACATCAGCGATTGCAGCTATTCGGGGACCGGCATCGTCGTGAACCGCAACGGCAACCGAGATCTCAAGTCCGAAACCGGGCGGACGCTCACCGCTGGCGCCGTTTTCTCGCCGTCGCGCCGCCTTCATATCTCGGTCGACTATTTCCGCGTCACGCTCGACAATCAGGTCGACGACCTCAGCGTCAACCAGATCGCGCGCGACGAGGCCGATTGCCGGCTGGGGCGGACGCAGGCGGGAACCGCGGTCGATATCAACTCGCCGACCTGTCAGGATGCGATATCGCGCGTCAGCCGCTTCACCACCGGGCCGTCGATCGGCGAAATCTCGTCGATCCGCGTCAACCCGATCAACATCGCGCGCGAAAAGACGAGCGGGATCGACGTCGCCTTCCGCGGCACGCTGCCTACCAGCTTTGGCGATTTCACGCTGTCGCTCGCGCACAGCCATGTGTTCAAGCACAGCTTCCAGCAATATCCGGGCGATCCTGTGATCGACAAGCTGGCGGCGGACAGCGGCTATTACCTGCCGCGTGACAAGTCGAACGGCAGCATCACCTGGGCGTCGGACGGCGCGCAGTTCACCTTCTCGGGCACGCGTCTCGGAAAACTGCCGAACTATGATGAGGATGCCTATATCAAGGCGAGCTATCTGTTCAACGCGACGCTGCAATATGATTTCACCGATCATATGCGCGGGTCGCTGACGGTGCGGAACGTGTTCGACAAGAACCCGGTGAAGGATCCGACCTGGACAAGCTACCCCTATTACAACACCAGCTGGTTCGACAGCGTCGGCCGCAGCGTCTTCCTGCAGCTGACCTACAAGCTCGGAGGGTCGCCGCTCTGAATTGCCTCCGGACCAACCGATAGGCCGTGTTGGGGCCTATCGGTTTTGGTCGCAAATCCAGCCAGCCAAAAGCCATCAGTAACCTGCCGCATGATGGATCGACCGCCGTATGAGGACTTCCGAAACGATGCTCGGCCGGCGAGCCCTACTCGTTGGATCTGCGGCGCTGATCGCAAGCGGCCCGGTGTCCGTTCGCGCCCGTGCGGGAACCCATCACGCAGACGACAATGCCGCATGGATTCCGTCCGAGACACTGGTGCAGGAACTTCCGCGCCTCATGCGCATCGCCGGCGTGCCCGGCGTCGCCGTCGCGGTCGTGGACCGCGGGAGGCTGGCCTGGAGCAGAAGCTTCGGAGTAAAAAATATTCTCACCCGCGACCCCGTGCGGGAGGATACGCTGTTCGAAGCCGCGTCGATGACCAAGCCGGTCTTCGCCTATGTCGTGATGCGGCTGGCCGACGAAAAGCGCCTCGACCTCGACAAGCCGCTCGCCCGGTATCGCCGGCCGGCGAATTTGGGTATCGACCCGAATATCGAGCTTATCACGGCCCGGCAGGTGCTGGCGCATTCGACGGGCCTGCCCAACTGGGCTTTCGAGCCGCTCGTCACGAGCAGCGCGCCCGGATCGCGCTACACCTATTCCGGCGAAGCTTTCATCTGGCTCCAGCTGGTCGTCGAGACGATCATGGGAATGGGCCTCGGCAGCGTGATGCAGGCGAAGCTGTTCGGCCCTGCGGGAATGTCTCACAGCAGCTTCGGCTGGGACGAGGCGATCGCAAGGTCGGTGGTCTTCGGCCATTCCGAACCTCCGGAAGGCGAGCAGAAGCTTCCTTCCCAGCCCACGCGCGAGCTGGGCGACCGGCTGCTCCGGGTCGCTTCGAAGTGGCGCAAGCCGATCGCGTCCTGGACCTATGAGGATTCGGTCGCAGCGATGCGAGAGACAGATCCAAAGACGCCGCCATCGACACACGACCTTCTGGTCAATTCGGCGGGAGGGCTCCTGATGACCGCGTCTGACTATGCGAAGTTCATGGTTCTCATGATGGATCGGCCGGGGCGGGCGGATTGGGAGATTAGCGACGCGGCCCGGCGAGCGATGCTCACGCCGCAGCTCGAAGTGCGCGGGCGCGACATTTCGCGAGGGCTGGGTTGGGAACTCGAGCAATCCTCATCAGGCCAGCTGTTCCAGCACAGCGGCAGCAATTACGGGATATTCAAGACCCTGGGCGTCGGTGATGCGCGGAGTGGGCGGGCGATCGTCGTCTTCACCAATGCCGCGAACGGAAATGCGCTCGCGTCCCGGATCGTTCGGCAGGCAACAGGTATCGACCGGTTGAAATCCCTGGTCTGATCAGCTTGTCGAACCGGAGGATTGTCTCTTCAACCTTTCTCCCGGTGCAAGATCGCCGAACATTCGCGGCAACAATCTGCTCGATAAGAAGCTGGTCAAGGATCTGGCATACGGGCCCAATCTGTATTGCGACAACTCTTGGCCGCGAGCGGCTCGCGAAAGACCCGGCCCGCGGTCATCGGGCTGCACTGGCCGGTTCCAGCCCGTCAGCATATGGGAACATAGCGGCCTTCCGGCGAGCCACGGGACAAGATGCTTCGATCAATTATCGGCGCCGATAGTCGAGAAGGAGGCCCAGAAGGCCGGCGACGCCCAGCGCCGATCGCGCCGCAATTCGCCCTGCGCTTCCTGGAATGCGGCCGGGACGGACAGGGAGGGATTGGCGGCGATCTTCCTGAAGAAAATCTCCATCAGCCGCGCTGTAGCTTCATCGTCGACGCTCCAATGCGATGCGATAACCTCGCGCGCGCCGGCGAACTGGAACGACCGTGCGACGCTGTTGAGGTTACGCGAGGCGATGCCCCTTTCCTCGGTTCCCGTGTTGCAGGCGGATAGAATGATGGCGGCGCGCGCCAGATGGAATTGCGCGATTTCCGACGCCGACAGAAAGCCGTCATTGTCCGATCGGACATTGCTGGCCGGCGGGGTCAGCACCAGCCCCGGTTCGGCCAGACCGCCGGCCTGAGACGCCAGCAGCCCATGGGTCGCAAAGGCGATGAAACGCGGCCGGCTTTCGCGCAAGGCGCCCCGGACATTCCGCTCATCGGCTTCGCTTCCCATCAACAGACGGCTTCGAGCCGGGCCGAAGGATTGCGCGGCCATCTTCAGCTCAGCCGCGGCACCCGGAAGCGGCGCCATCCCCATCAGCATATCGCGATTGGCGACCCCGCGGGTCGCCCAGTCGCCGGGAACGCTCGCCGGCTGGGCCGAAAGCACGTCTTGCTTCCCGATCGCCGGATTGCCGACCCCCAGAAAGCCCTCCCCCTGCAAACCCGGTGATTTGCTTGCCGATCGTCCCGCGCCAGCTGCCTCGCAGCCCGTGTGGCGATGCTTTTGGTCGACAAGCAGGCAGCGCTGCGCACGCAGCATTGAAACCGTTGCAAGCGACATGATGACGCGCTCGTCCGCCATCCATGCGGCGCCTGGGGCTTCCCGGGCCAGCGTTCGGGGGAGGAGGCCGAGGGGCAAGGCTGAAAGCGGTCCGCTGGTCACCGTGAAGATTCGCCGCCTGCTCCCCAGATCCTTTTCGACCGGCGCCACCAGATTGGCATAGATGCGATGCGCGCGTTCGAGATCGATGCCGGTGCCGCGATCCGCATAACCGTCGATCTCTTCCAGAATCCCCGACCGAATGGCATCGACGTCCGATTTCAGTTCGCGCGATCCATAGCCGTCGACGCGCGACCAGCCGGCGCTTTTGGAGGTGACCGCAAAGCTGTAGCTCTTCTTTTCAAACGTCACGATCAGAAGCAGAGCCTCGTCGGCATTGAGCAGGCGCTGCAATCCGGTAAGCGACACGGCTTCGGGGTGCAGGAGATCCCAATAGGCCGGATCGCGGTCGCGAATCCGGGCCTCGATCGCCTCGATGTCCACCAGCAGCGCGGCGCGGCGCTCGGCAGCCTGCTTACCGACAGCGGGGTCGGTCCTCGCGACAAGCGCGTCTTCGAAATCGCGTTCGGCGCGCGTCAAATCGGCAAGCGCGGCCTGCCGTTCGCCTTCCCACACGGCAATTTCGCCATCGCCGCGCGACGCCAGCACCGTCGCTGCGTTGAGATTGATCGTCGATTCCGAAAGGGTCGCCAGCTGGACATATTCGAACGCCTTGCCGATCGCGTGAGGATCGGGTTCCTGCGCTTCCGCCACGAAGCTTGCCGCGGCTAACGCCAGCAGCGCGCCCGCGCGCCGTCCTTGCCAGGGGGTCTGGCGACAAAAGATACGCTGCCGTCCCGTCATTCGCGCCCCACCTCGCCCTCCAATTCGCCGGTTTCGGCGTTCCACAGCCAAAGCCCGTTCTCGCTCGATACAGCCAGGCGCGCGCCGTCAGGCGAAAAGGCGAGCCCCGAGACGCCCGCGACGAAAGTCGCCAGGTGCCGAGGTGCTCGAACCCCGCCCGCGAAATAGAGCCAGAGCCGGTTCTGCCGGGTCAAGGCATAGGCCTGCTTGCCGCCAGGGGAGAAGCGCACCGCATAGACGGGGTCTTCGGTGGTTCCGATGACGCCCGCGACCGCTGATGCATGGCCGCCAAAGGCTTCAGCCTGTGCAAGCTCGTCCTGCGCGGCGGCACTCCCTCCCAAATCTGCGACGACCGAGCAATCTTGCGCGCTCCAACGCGTCGATCGGGCAAGATTCGCGACCGCCGGTTCGCCGCGGCTACCCGGTGCAAAGGTCATTCCCAAACCGACGACTTCCGACCCGTCGGCGGAAAAGGCCAGCGCACCAAATGGGCTGACCGGCTCGCCCGAAGCTACTGTCATTTTCTTCACCGGCGCTGAACATAGTTCGTCCCCGCTGTCGGCCGACAGCAGCCTGAACGTGCCATCGCCGCGGATGTCGGCAACCGCGATGCGCGAACCGTTCGCATCGGCAGCGAGCAGGACGCCGTCGACCTTGTCCTGCCGCCAAAGCAGCTTTCCGCTACCGATCTCGAACGCCGCCGTGCCGCCGCCGTCAAAAAGGCCGGAAACGATGCCTACGTCGCGGGACGTTGAAATCGTCGCGTCGCGGAGCCGGGTACCGCCAGGGATTTTCGCCGAGCGCTCCAATATGTCGGGATTCGAGGTCAGGAATATGTCGATACCGTCCGATCCGAGCGCCGCCACGCGCCGCCCGTCACCCGAAACCATCACGGCCGAGTCCTGATCCGCGGGATATTGTGCGATCAGACGCCGGGTGGTGCTGTCCCATTGCCGCAACGCCTTGCCGTCGCGCTCGCCAATCGCGCTCGACAGCGTGAAGAGGCTCCGTGCGTCCGGGCTGAAGCCGAACGCCCGGATCTTCGCCTTATGACCTTGTGCGGAGGCATCCCCACTCAGCTTGGCGGCCACGCCACCCGTTTCAGCGGAAAAGACGATGATGGCTCCCGCTGCGGAACCGCTCGCCAGGAGATCGGAATCCGGACTCCAGGCCAGGCTGACAACCGCCCCATTATGCCCCGAAAGCTGATGAAGAAGCGCGCCGCTCTCGGTCGAATAGAGGCGGAGCTTTCCGTCGAGGCCGCTGACCGCGATCTTCGCGTCGTCGGGAGACAAGGCGGCCGCCTCTACCAGGCCGCCCATCTGAATGGTCCGGGAGGCACCGGTCCGATCATCTTCAATCGATATGGCCTGCAACCCCACCCGCGCGCGCCTGTGCCCGTCGCCGAACTCGATGGGAAGATTGCGATCGAACGCGGGAGGGACGTCGCCATATTCTGGTTCGCGCGCCGAAGCGAACGTTGCACCTTCGACATCCCACGAAATTTCGCGAGCATATTCCCGGCTTTTGAGCATCCTTCCGTCATCGGAAAATTCGAGGCTCCTTATCGATCCCTCGGGCCGGGGGCTTATCAGCACCGGAGCGTTCGCCGCCCGCTTGCTCGTCGCCGCCGTGAGCGGCGCGAGACGCGATCTGGCCCAGTGGATGTCGATCCCGGCCTCGAACAGCCGCGCGAGGCTCAGATAGTCGACCTCGGCGCCTGGCGAACGCCGCGACGCAAGGCGCTTGCGACCGGCGGCTATTGCGCCCTCCACTTCGGTCTCCAGCATCGGTGTATGGCTTTGCCGCGCCAGATCAACCGATGCCGCCAGACCGATCGTCGTCAACAGATCGAGCGAGTCGTCGGGCAATTTCCCCAGCAATGCGGCCTTCGCGCGGGCAAGATCGTCGACGGCATCGCCCGTCGCACCGAGCGCGAGACGATCCTCCGCGATAGCCCGGCTGACTTCGGCGACGCGGACCGGATCGGGGGTTTCCGACTTTTCGAGCGCTTTGAGCGCAAGCTGGCGCGTGCCAACAGCGCTCTGCAGATCGCCCAAGCGGCGCAAGATATCCGCGCGCAGGTTCAATCGGTCGACCCGCACCGTGAGCGGCAGGATACTATCGACGAGCGTGGAAAAACGGTCGAGCGCCGCGAGCGCGGCGATCGGGCCGTCGAGCGCCTCTTCGCCGCGGCTGCGCTGCAAGAGCAGCGATGCGCGCAGAGCTTCGGTTTCGGCCGTCAACCGAAACAGCGACAAGCGGCTTCGGGTGATTTCCAGCCCGGGCACGAAACCGACCGTTTCCAGCTCGGTGAGGCTCGTCACATCGGACAACCTGTTCAGTTCGAGATATTGCGCCTCATCAAGCTCGACGACCTCGCCCGCCGGATGCTTCGAGGCGACGATGCGATCGAGGAAGGGCCCGAGCTCCTCGATATCGGCGGGGCCCAGCTCGATGCGAAGCCTATCATAGCGCAAGACCCGTTCGGTTCTGGCGGCTGACGCGCCCGCCCGCTCCAGGTCGGCCAGCAGTGCCTCTACCAGCTGCATTGCTCGTACCGGTTCCCGGTCGTCCTTCAACATTGACGCCAGCGTCAGCCGCGCGCGGGCGCTGCCCTGGGCATTAGGCATGGCAATCGCCGCTTCGAGGATCGAACGGGCATCGGCGCGTCGGCCAAGCGCCAGATAGGCTTCCGCCAGTTTGGTTCGCGATGCGGCCCAATGGGGTCCAAGCCTCTCTTCGGTGGCATCCGCACTCGTCAGGATTTCGACAATACCGGCGGGGCGTCCGCTTCGGACCGCTACCTCATAAGCGGCGCGCAGCCGGCCAACATCGCAGGCGATCTCAGCATCAATGCAGAGAAGCTCCGCTCCGCTACGCAGATCGAATATCTGGGTCGGCCCTTCCCGACCAATCGCGAGCAGCCGGCCTCGCGCGACGAGCCGCGAACGATAGACATTGTCGAAATTGGCGAACGCAACCGGCAGTTCGAGGGTACGCTGACCGTCAAGCGACCGGACCAGAGGGCGGTTGTCGACGTCGGAAAGCAACGCGCCGGCAGACACATTGACATCGACAGGGGCGAAGGGCCTCGCCACGGCGACATAGGCCTGCTGTCCGGATTCCAGCGAAAGAACGGATAGCTGCCGTGTGCCCAACCCGGTGCCGATCGCGGTCACGACATGGGTTCCGTCCTCGGCGAAACCGCTGAACTCGCAATCCTCATCAGCCTCGCGAATCCGCGTCCATTCTGCTTCGCCGTCGATGCGGCGACGCAATATTCCGCAATTGTCGCTTGCCACGACGATGGCCCCATCATCGAGGAACTGGCTGGCGCCGATGGTCACGGGCGCTTGCAGGAGCCGTTCCTCGATCCCGGTCCTGGCATTGTGGATCCGCACCTCCTTGCCGTCTTCGGCTTCGGAAAGCAGATAATTGCCGTCGGGCGAGAAGGGAGAGGGACCGACCTTGCCGATCGTTGCCAGAATACGGCCATCGGCCGTATCGAGCAAATAGCCCGGTTCTCGCGACGAGCGCCGAAGCAGCATCGTCTCGCCGCCCGGCGATATCACGGGTGCGACGACAAGAGACGGATCGCCATCGGCGAAGGGCGCGTCGAAGACGCGAACGGAATTTGTAGAACGGCGCCACACAAGGACCCGCAAACGATCCTGCCCATCGGCACCCAGCGCCACAACCTGCCCCGCGTCGGGCGACGCCGAAAGCCCCCTCCATCGAAGAGGCGCCGCATCGACATGGTCGACCTCTCCACCCGTTTCGATCGATCGGATCGACAGACGTCCGGCGCTGTCGCCCGTCAGAAGCAATTGCCCGTCAGCGGACAATCCGGCGATGTGGTCGGCATGCGCGGCGTTCGGGCCAGCAAGCAGTGCCAACGCGAAAAGATACCGCCATCTTGCCAATGATGCCCCCTCCCGGAGATTGGCTATCATCCCTGCCGACGAGAATCCATCCGGTCGCCGGAGGGATGGGGTGAACAGCAGCATCCGTATCCGACCCGCGCCAAGTATCGCTGGCTGGGACCGTGCTGGATCTCGATGCGGATAACCGCGGCTGGCCGCCTGCAGTCAGTCTCGTCTGGATCGCTGCCCCGAGAAAAGCGGACCTCGCTCTCGCTCAGGCAGGCCGGAAGCGGAGCGTTTCGACGGGGAATTTGAACGCAGGCGACGCGAAGCGCCGGTTGGGATAATAGCGATGAATCGTAGCGCCCTTGGCATTTCCATTGCGTATCGGCTCGCACTTCAGAGGTAGCCGATTCCGTCAGGCCAGTTGCAACAGGGATGAGCCGCAAGGCGCTGTGATCATCAAATGGCGACTACCTCTCGCTTTTTGTCGAAGCGGCATCCGCACGCCACACACAGATGCAGAGCCAGGCGACCACGCTCCATGCACCGATGCTAAGATGCCCGAACCAGGCGACGGCGCCGTAGCCAGCGCCGAACGCAAACCCGTCAAGCACGAAGACCAGCAGCAACAGCGCATAACCGCTGACACGCGCGCGGCGGGTTGCGGCGGGCGCCAGCTTGCGCCCCGCCATATTCGCCTGATGCCGCGGCATGGAGATGGCGAGAAGCGCAAAGCCGCAAAGCGCGAGGATGATGGCAAGGAAATGGATCATGCTGCCGCTACCGTGTCAGACGCTTGCGCTGCCCGGCGCGGGGCACGCACGGATCGCGGACGCGCCGCCTTGCGCGCGGCCCAGCCAAAACCCGCTGCGAGCAGCAGCATGACGGCGTCGAAGGCGACGAACAGCCAGTCGCCCGCCGCAAGGCTCGCGAACAGGTTGCGCGGCGTCGTCAGCGCGTTGACGAACGGAACCGCCGCGAACAACAGCGCCGCGAGGGCAAGCGCTTCGATCCAAGCACGTCGCGCCGGGCGAACCAGCGCCCAGATCAGCACCGCCCCCCAGATGAGGAACAGGCCGTGGACTTCCCAGTCGGCGCGCGCCTCCATGCGCAGCGGCAGAAGGCGATTGGCGAGGAAATAGGTCGCGAGCCCCGACCCCAGCCCCGCGATCGCCGCGACGTTCAGCCGCTCGACCAGGCGAAAGCCGAAATGCGGCCGTTCAGGATCGGGAAGCCGCGCGCGGCGCTTGACGGTCCACAGCACCAGGCCGCTGCCGACCATGATCGTGCCGCCGACCCCCGACAGGAAATAAAGCCAGCGCAGACCCCATTCGGCGAACCGTCCGGCGTGGAGTCCGATCATCACGCTTTCGGTTTCGAGCGCCGCGCCTTTGGACACGCTCGCGTCGAGCCGCCGGCCGGTGGTGCCGTCGAGCGTCAGCTGCGGCCCGCGCGAACCGATCGCATCCTCGGGCGCGCGGGTCAGCGAGACCGTCGCCGTCGCATCGCCGGGGTTCGACACGCTCAGAAAGCCGACCCCCGCGCCATGCCATTCGGCCGACGCCGTGCGCATCATCGCCCCGACGGGCGCAAGCGGCACGGGCTTCCCGCTGCGTCCGACCTCTTCGGACTGCGCGAAGACGGTGTCGAAAAAGCTGTCGGGGCTCGCATAATTGGCGGCGATTCCCCACGGCATATAGAGCGTTGCGAGTGTGACCAGCCCGGTGAAGGTGATCATCAGGTGAAAGGGCAAAGCCAGCACCGCGGTCACATTATGCGCGTCGAGCCAGCTGCGCTGACCCTTGCCAAAGCGGAGCATGAAGAAATCGGCGAAGATCTTCTTGTGCGTTATCACCCCCGACAGGATCGCGACGAGCATGAACATCGCCGCGATGCCGACCAGATAGCGCGCCCAGATCACCGGCAGATAATGGAGGTCGAAGTGGAAGCGGTAGAGGAAGGTCCCGCCGCGCGTCTCGCGCGCCTCGATTTTCTGGCCCTGCCCGTCGAGCGTCGCGCTCGTGTCGCGGCGGCTGCCGCGCGGGCGGTCGCCATCGGGCTGCCAGAACACCTGCGTCGTCGCGCTCCGGCTGTTCGGCGGCGTGATGAACCAGCGTTTGGCGTCGGGCGCCGTCGTCTGGAGGAAACGCACCGCCCCCTCGGCCGCGACAACCGGATCGGGGCGCCCCATAACCTCGGGCTGCATCCAGCGGGTGATCTCGTCCTGAAAATAGGCCGCGGTGCCGGTCGCGAACATGGCGAAGAGCAGCCAGCCCAGCAGCAGCCCCGTCCAGGTGTGGAGCCAGGCCATCGATTGGCGGAGCCCCTCCTTCATAGCCGTCCCCCCGTCGCGATCGAGAGCCAGAGCCCGCCGCCGAGGAGAAGCCCTGCCCCGATCATCCCCAGCCAGAGCCGCGCGACCGAGCGCACCGCGAAGGCGGTCAGCGCGAGCACAGCGAACAGCGCGAAGGAAAAGAGCGTCGCCGCGACACTTGCTTCCTCGGGCCGCATCGGAAGCAGTCGCGCGAGGCACGCAATGGCGAGCGAGGTCAGCACATAATTGGCGGGGATCGCCGCGAGCGCGCGCCCTGCCACATTCCAGCGGCTGGCGCCCTTGGCCCGAGATGCCTTGGTCGCCATCGCTCAGAACCGTCGCGCGAGGCTGATCATGAAAGTGCGCGGCTCGCCGGGGGTCGTACGGGTCAGCGAAGCGGTCGGGAAATAGCGCTCGTTGAAGATGTTGCGGATATTCGCCTGCACCGACCAGTCGTCGAAGCGATAGAAGAGCGCCGCATCGACCAGCATGTAACCATCGAGATAGAAGGGCGTCGAGGTTGCCGAAGCGGTGCTCGCCGGCCGGTTGCTTTCATGGTGCAGCCCCAGCCCCGCGCCGAGATTGGCGAGCGGCCCCTGCTGGATCGTGTAGCGGCCCCACAGGTTGACGATGTGGCGCGGCACGCTCGACAGGCGCGCGCCGACGAGCAGCCGGGAGTCGGCGGTGACCTTCGCATCGAGATAGCTATACGCGGCGGTCAGCTCGACCCCGGGCAGCGGGCGCCAGCCGCCCTCCAGCTCGATCCCGCGCGTCCGCTGTTCGCCGGTCAGCACATAGGTGTTCGGCGGCGCGGTGGGCGAGAGGTCGGCGGTCGCGACGTTGGTGCGGGTCAGTTCGAACAGCGTCGCCATCGCGCGCAGCGATCCGTCGGGGCGCGCCACCTTGATCCCGGTCTCGTAATTGACGCCGCGTTCGGGCGGCAACGTCGATCCGTCGGACGCGCGGTAGCTGCCCTGCGGATTGAACGATTTGGCATAGTTCGCATAGAGCGACACCGCGTCGCCCAGCATCAGCGTCGCGCCGGCGCGCGGGCTGAAGGCGGTGTCGACCACCTTGGGGTTCGCGGCACCATTGTTGGTGATCGCGCTCGACGCCCGGTCCCAGCGCCCGCCGAGCGTGACCGTCAGCCGCTCGCCGACCTTGATATGATCCTGAAGATAGAATCCGCGCTGCTTGGTGACGCTGGCATAGGTCGTGCCGGGCACCGCGGGATTGGGCGCGCTGACCGTGCCGTAAACCGGATTATAAAGGTCGAGCCAATAGGGGCCCGGATCGAAGAGATTGGTCTGGTCGCTGTCGCGATGCCCATAATCGAGCCCCGCCAGCACATAATGGCTGAGCGGCCCGGTCGCGAAACGCAGGCTGAGGTTGGTGTCGACGCGGAAATATTCGCCATTCTCCTCGAACGGTCCGTAATAGAAACGGCCGACCGAGCGGAAATCGGGCGAGATGCTGCTGACGAACAGCCAATTGTCCCAGCTGTTATGGAAATCCTGATAGCGCAGCGACTGATGGACCGCGATCGCATCGCTGAACTTGTGATCGGCGACATAGCCGACGCTCCAGTAATCATTGTCCTGCACCGCCGGATATTTTCCGTCATTGATCGAACGCTTGATCGAAACCGGCCCGTTCGGATTGGGTAGCGCGGTGCCATAAGCGGTCGTCGGCGACCAGGGGTTGATCTTGTCGTCGACGTAACGGCCGAGCAGGGTGATGCTGGTGTCGGGGCCCGGCTTCCACGTCAGCGAGGGGGCGAGGAAAATCCGCCGTTGCCCCGAATAGTCGACAAAGAAATCCTGGTCGCGATAGACTGCGGTCAACCGCGCGAGCAGGCTGCCGTCGGCGACGAGCGGCGCGTTGCCGTCGACCTGCATTTCGAACAGCTCATAGGATCCGCCGGCGATCGACATGTCGAGGAACGCCTCGTCGCGCGGCCGCTTGCTGACGAGGTTGACGATGCCCGACAAGGGACCCTGCCCGAACAGCCCCGACGCCGGCCCCTTGACCACCTCGACGCGTTCGAGCGCTGCCATTTCCGATGTCCCATAGCCGGTGTCGTCGAGCAGCCCGTCGAGATAGGTCGCGCCCGTCGAGGCGTTGAAGCCACGAATATTGAAGCCGTCGAAAAAGCCGTAGGTGTTGTTGCGCGACACCCCGGCGACGTTGAACAACGCATCGCCCAGCCGGCGCACGCCCTGATCCTCCAGCAGCTGCTCGGGCAGGATCGAGATCGCCTGCGATGTTTCGAGCACCGGGATGTCGGCCTTCGACGCGATCGCGCTGTCGTGGGCGCGGTTTCCGGTGACGACGATATCGGCGCGGCGCATCGACGCACCTTGCGCGTCCGCCTCCTGCGCGCTGGCGGAAACCGCCGGGAAACACAAAGCTATAGCGACTGGAAGGCCGATACCGGAACGCGCCATCTTTACCCCTTTTCGATGATTCGCGCCGCACCTAACGATATTGAGAATTGATCGCAACTATATTGATAATGAATCGCGTTTGCAAAATTGACTGCAATCGTCAAAGCGCCGCGCGCGCACGCACACAAGCCGACCGCCTATTTTAGCTGGCTGCACATAAGTTCGGGTAGTTCCGCTACCGCCGGACCGACGCGAAATAGGCGCAGGACATTGGCCCGCATAAAATAGGGGCGGTAAAACTCGTCTTTGCCTATCGTACCGCCGCGGCGATTTTGCAGCTGATCCGCGCGGCCTTCGCTTTCATCACAAGCTGCCGGCCGGTGTCGCGTTCGATCGCGACAAAGGGCCGCCACGACGACATCCCCGGCGCCACGGCGACCACACGGACGCCTCCGCCTGCGCCGCGCAAGAGGACCGCGGGCGGGCGCCGCTCCACCGCCACCTCTTCGGGCAAGTTCGTGCTGCGGCACCGTGCCCATGTTGCAGTCGCCCCGCCCGCCCCGCGCAACGCCCGCAATATGGCAAGGCGTTCGGCAAACGCATCGGCGACGCAGGCGCGCCCGTCGGGCTGGAACGCGCAGAGCGCGCGGCGGCGCACCCAGTCCGCCTGTGGCTCGATCCAGCCGGGATCGAGCCCCGCGAACGACAGCCCCGCCAAAAGGCCGTCCACTTCCGCATTTGCCGCGCCGAGGTCGCGGTCGTCGCAGATCATCGTGTCGATCGCATAAACGGGGCGCGCGCAATCGATCACCGGCTGATCGGGCGGTGGCGGCACGGGCGCGGGCGCTGCCTGCACGGGCTGCATCGCCAGCAAGGCCAGCACGACGCCGGCGACGCGCGATGCACGGGTCATTTTGCCGCCTGGCTCGCCAGCACGGTCAGCTTGCCGCCGTTCGCGGGCAGCACCGACGCCTGTGTCACCAGCATCGTCGTCCCCGGCACGATCGCGCCCAGCACAGCCTTGCGAAAGGCTTCGGCGCCCATACCCATTCGCCCGGTTTCAGCCGCTCGGCCTGCCGCGCCAGTTCGACGGGCGAGCTCGACCGGGCGCCCTGCGCAAATGCGCTCGCAGGAAGAAGCAGCGACAAAGTCACAAAACCAAAGGGAATGAGATGCAATGCCAATAATTTCGCTTTCAAACGCGAAGCAGCGCGATCGGGCACCGCAGCGCATAGGGCGCCGCGAGCGCGCGAAAGACGATCACCTCACACCGATGGTCAGCGTGTAATTGGCGGTCTCGTTCCGGCGCGCGGCATTGCGCATGAGGTAGACGCGCACCTTGTAATCGCCGCTCGACGGGATCTGGACGCTGGCGCGATTGCCGTCGATCGAGCCGGTGAAGAGCGCGGCGTCGGCACCCGGCGCGATGATGTTGAAATAGGCCGAGGCATTGCTCGTCGTCAGCGAGACGGTCATCGTCTGGCCGGCCCGCACGCCCAGCGCATAGTCGACCGTCTGATACCCCTTGATCGACGCCTTGATCGTCTTGGAGGAGGCTCCCTTGGCGAACTGCACGCGTTCGGTGCGGATCGGGGCCTGTGCCAGCGAAGGGACAGCGAACGCCGTCAGGACGGCGGCAGCAACCAGCGGCTTTATCATCGGCTTTGCTCCCTCGACCGAGCCCGGCACGAACTCGGGTCATTGCGGACCTATCCCGCACAATCGGCAAGGGTTTAGACTTGCGAGCGGCTTCCATAAACTATCATCGAAATGATCTTTACGAAAGCGACGGCGCCGAGGCCTGCCCTTTCAGTCCGAAAACCTCCGTAACGCGCTCGATCCGTTCCAGATCATAACAAGTGTCGATCGAGATCGTGCTGACGGCACGCGGGGACCAAAAAACGCCCCCGCTTACCTGCACCGGCATGGTCAAACGCGTAATCGTCTGTTAAATCCATAGAACAGCTGGCGCAATTGAACGGGGGAACCGTCGATGAAGCAAGGTGCTGATACGGGGACGAGAAAAAGGGAACTGCGTCTCTTCCTCTTTATGACCGTGGTACTGTTTCCGGTACTCGCGGTGATTACGGTGGCTGCCTATGGCTTCATGGTCTGGATGTGGCAGCTGCTGAACGGTCCGCCGGGGGTATGACGGGGACGGCGACATTCTCGCCCGAACGCCGCGCCTTTCTGCGCGGGAAACCTTCTCGGCCATCGCCGCTGCGGCCGCCCTGGGCCGTCACCGAAGCGCTTTTTCTCGATCTCTGCACAAGCTGCGACGATTGCATTGCCGCCTGCCCCGAACAGGTGCTGGACCGCGGCGACGGCGGATACCCGCTTTTCGACCCCCAGCGCGGCGAATGCCTGTTTTGCGAGAAATGCGTCGAAGCGTGCGACACGGGCGCCCTCGACGGCGCGCTTGCCGGGCCGTGGACGATCAATGCGGATATCGCGCCGAGCTGCCTCGCGAAGAGCGGCGTCACCTGTTTCAGCTGCCGCGACGCCTGCGGCGAGGCCGCGATCGGTTTTCGCCCGGTGCTGGGCGGCGCGCACGTCGAACTCGACGCCGCGCGCTGCACCGGTTGCGGCGCGTGCGTCGGCGTGTGCCCCGTTTCGGCCATCACTTTGTCAGCGCCGGAGGCGGCCGATGGATGACGAGGTCCATATCGCGAGCTTCATCGTCCACCACTGCTCCGATGCGCTCGCCGCAATCGAACATCTCGTCGCGGAAACTCCCGGCGCCGAGATCGCCGCGCGCGACGCGGGCCGCTGCATCCTGCTCCACGAATGCGGCGGCACCCGCGAACTGCTCGCCTGCATGGATGCCGTCCAGGCGACCCCCGGCGTCGTCGGCGTCAGCCTTGTCTATCATCATGCCGAACCGCGCAGCGCGCTCGGCGACATCGTCCAACCCAGCGCCGAACAGGGGAGCCGTTTATGACGACGCGCCGTGATTTCATCCGGGCCAGCGCGGTGGGGGCCGCGGCATCGGCCGCCGGCATCGCGGTTCCCGCCAGCTTTGCCGAAACGGCGGCGACCGCCGCGCCGACCGGCGTCAAATGGTCGAAGGCGCCGTGCCGTTTCTGCGGCACCGGGTGCGGGGTGCAGGTCGCGGTACAGGCGGGGCGCGTCGTCGCGACGCACGGCGACGCCGATGCCGAGGTCAATCGCGGGCTTAACTGTGTGAAGGGCTATTTCCTTTCCAAGATCATGTACGGCAACGACCGGCTGACGACGCCGTTGCTGCGCAAGAAGGACGGGCAGTTCGCCAAGGACGGCGACTTCGAGCCCGTGAGCTGGGACGAGGCGTTCGACGTGATGGCGGCGCAGTTCAAGCGCGTGCTGAAGGCGAAGGGCGGCACCGGGATCGGCATGGCGGGATCGGGCCAGTGGACGATCTGGGAAGGCTATGCCGCGAACAAGCTGATGAAGGCGGGGTTCCGGTCGAACCATATCGATCCCAATGCGCGCCACTGCATGGCCTCGGCGGTCACCGGCTTCATGCGGACGTTCGGCATGGACGAGCCGATGGGCTGCTATGATGATTTCGAAGCCGCCGATGCCTTTGTGCTCTGGGGCTCGAACATGGCGGAGATGCACCCGATCCTGTGGACGCGCGTCACCGACCGGCGGCTGTCGCACGATCATGTGAAGGTCGCGGTGCTTTCGACCTTCGAACATCGCAGCTTCGATCTTGCCGACATCCCGATCATCTTCAAGCCGCAGACCGACCTCGCAATCCTCAATTACATCGCGAACCACATCATCCAGACCGGCCGCGTCAACGAGGATTTCGTGGCCAAGCATGTGAGCTTCAAGCGCGGCAACGACGACATCGGCTATGGCCTCCGCCCCGACAATCCGCTCGAATTGAAGGCCAAGAATGCGAAGGACCCGACGGGGAGCACCCCGATCGACTTCGATGCGTTCAAGGCGTTCGTCGAACCCTATACGCTCGATTATGCCGCCGAACTCAGCGGGGTCGAGAAGGGCTGGCTCAAGCACCTCGCCGAACTTTACGCCGACCCCAAGGTCAAGGTGATGTCGCTGTGGACGATGGGCTTCAACCAGCACACGCGCGGCACCTGGGCCAATAATATGGTCTATAATATCCACCTTTTGACCGGAAAGATCGCGACCCCGGGCAACAGCCCCTTCTCGCTCACCGGCCAGCCGTCGGCGTGCGGCACCGCGCGCGAGGTCGGCACCTTCTCGCACCGCCTGCCCGCCGACCTGGTCGTCACCGACCCCGAGCACCGCAAGCATGCCGAGGAAATCTGGAAACTCCCCGACGGGCTGATCGTCGACAAGGTCGGCTATCATATCGTCGAACAGAACCGGATGCTGAAGGACGGCAAGCTCAACGCCTATTGGGTGATGGCGAACAACAATATGCAAGCGGCGGCGAACCTCGAGAATGAGGGCTATCCGGGCTATCGCAACCCCGACAATTTCATCGTCGTCTCCGACCCCTATCCGACGGTCACCGCGCAGGCGGCCGACCTGATCCTGCCGACCGCGATGTGGGTCGAAAAGGAAGGCGCATACGGCAATGCCGAGCGGCGCACGCAGTTCTGGCATCAGCTGGTGAAGGCACCGGGCGAGGCGCGGTCGGACCTGTGGCAGCTCATGGAATTTTCCAAACGCTTCACCACCGACGAATGCTGGCCTGCCGACCTGCTCGCCGCCAACCCGGGGTATAAGGGCAAGACTTTGTTCGAGGTGCTCTATCGCAACGGCAAGGTCGACCGCTTCGCACCGGGCGAGGTCGAGGCGGGTTATGCCAATGACGAGGCCGCGGCCTTCGGCTTCTACCCCCAAAAGGGATTGTTCGAGGAATATGCCGAGTTCGGGCGCGGCCACGGCCACGATCTCGCGCCGTTCGACGATTACCACAAGGCACGCGGACTGCGCTGGCCGGTGGTGAACGGCAAGGAGACGCGCTGGCGCTACAAGGAAGGTAGCGATCCCTATGTGAAGCCGGGAACCGACTGGCAATTCTATGGCAACAAGGATGGGCGCGCGGTGATCTGGGCGCTGCCCTACGAACCGCCCGCCGAGGTGCCCGACGCCAACTATGATCTGTGGCTCGCGACCGGGCGCGTGCTCGAACATTGGCATTCGGGGTCGATGACGATGCGCGTCCCCGAACTCTACAAGGCCTTCCCCTCGGCGGTCGTGTTCATGAACCCCGACGACGCCAAGGCGCGCGGGCTGAAACGCGGCGACGAAGTGAAGGTGATCTCGCGCCGCGGCGAGATGCGCAGCCGGGTCGAGACGCGCGGGCGCAACCGGGTGCCGGTGGGGCTGGTCTTCGTCCCCTGGTTCGACGCCGCGCAGCTGATCAACAAGACGACGCTCGACGCGACCTGCCCGATCTCCAAGCAGACCGATTTCAAGAAATGCGCGGTGAAGGTGGTAATGGCATGAAGGGGCTGCTCTTGCGCGCGTTGCTGCCGCTGATCGCCGCCGCAAGCCTCGCCGCATGCGGATCGAAGCATGAGGAAACGCCGCGCAAGGCGCCCGACGCGCCGATCGTCATCACCGCGGCGGGACAGATCGACGCGATGCGCCGCGGCGTCCCGATCGACCAGGAAGCCTCGCCGCTGCCGATGGCGCGCGTCGAGAATTTCGACCGCATCCGCCCGGTCAACTACGAGATGCAGCCACCGACGATCCCGCACGCGATCGACAATTATCAGCTCACCGTGAACACCAACCGCTGCATGCTCTGCCACACGCGGTCGGCCGCGAAAAAATTCCAGGCGCCGCCGGTCAGCGACGCGCATTATCTGACGCGCGACGGCAAGGTCCTCGAGCAAATCTCGTCGCGCCGCTATTTCTGCGTTCAATGCCATGTCGTCCAGACCGACGCCGAACCTTTGGTCGGGAACCGGTACGAGGGGCTCAACACCACATTGGCGAAGGAGGAGAAGCCATGATCGGGGGGCGGCTTCGCACGATTTGGCTGCGCGTCTGGGGCTGGATCAAACCCTTCTGGACGACGGTGTGGCGGCCGAGCCTCCACTTCAGCATGGGGTTCCTGACGCTCGGCGGCTTCATTGCCGGCATCATATTCTGGGGCGGTTTCAATACCGCGATGGAGGCGACCAATACCGAGCAATTCTGCACCAGCTGCCACGAAATGAACGACAATGTGTTCGCCGAGCTGAAGACGACGATCCACTACAACAACCGCTCGGGCGTGCGCGCGGTCTGTTCGGACTGCCATGTCCCGCATAACTGGACCGACAAGATGGGCCGCAAGATGCAGGCGTCGAAGGAGGTGTGGGGCAAGATTTTCGGATCGATCGAATCGCGCGAGAAGTTCCTCGACAAAAGGCTCGAGCTCGCCAAGCATGAATGGGCGCGGCTGAAGGCGAATGACTCGCTCGAATGCCGCAACTGCCATCAATATGATTCGATGGACCTCACCCGCCAGTCACCGCGCGCCGGACAGATCCATCAGCTCTATCTCGGTACGGGCCAGAAAACCTGCATCGATTGCCATAAGGGCATCGCGCATCACCTGCCGAATATGAAGGGCATTCCGCAAGGCTGACGCCCGCGCGAGCTAGTGGTCCACTTCGCGCTTTGCGGCGTTCGCGCGCCGCAGGCGATTCTCACGCATCGCCAGTTCTTCGTACCGGCATAGCGGTATCGCAGCCTTGGCGGCCGAACGATCGGCGGGCGTTTCGCGGCGGGGTTTCTTGCCGGACATGACGGACATCACCCTAAACCATGCGCCGCGCACAAACAAATGGGGCGGCCTCGTATCGAGTGCCGCCCCAGTTATGTGGATCCGTCGGGGAGAGGGAGAGGACGGTCCGGAGATTGGTGTCAGTCTGTCTTAGCGCGACGCCATCTGGCTGTCGGTTTCGACTTCGGCGACGCCGGCGATCTTCAGCGCGGCTCGGAACTGCTTGGCGGCGGCGCGTTCGTTGCCCGCTTCGCACAGCTTCTTGCCGGTCGAAACAAAGCGCTTGGCGCTCGACTGCTTGGCACCTTCGACGCCGCCGGCGGCGACATGGGCCTGTTCGGCCAGACCGGCGCAGCGATAATCGCTACCCGACTGGGCGTAAGCGGGGCTTGCGGTCGCCATCAGGCCGGTGAAGGCCAGCGCCGAAGCGGCGACGATTGCGAAAGCGGCGGGAAAGCGGCGATAAGAGGAGAGCTGATAGGCCATGGGAGAGGTTCCTTTCGTTTCTTTGTGCAACCTTTTTAGTCGCGGTTGCGCAGATAGATAATCCTCTATAATCTGCAAGTGCTTTGAAGCAGGATTTAACAATCCCCCAAGGGGCGCTCGACGGGATCGAAGCCTTCCTGCGTGTTGCGGAAAGGCGCAGCTTTTCCGCCGCCGCTGCCGACCTCGGTGTCTCGCCCTCGGCGATCAGCCAGACCGTGAAAGCACTCGAAGCGCGCGTCGGCGCGCCCTTGTTCATGCGCACGACGCGCAGCGTGGGCCTCACGCAAGCGGGCGAAATGTTCCTCGAACGCGCCGCTCCCGCTTATTCGGGGCTCGCCGATGCCTATGAAGCGGCGCGCAATCTTGGCAACCGGCCCGCGGGGCGCCTCCGCATCAACCTCATGCGCGGTGCGGTGCAGCCCCTGTTCGAACCGATCATCGCGGGCTTTTGCGAAACCTATCCCGAGATCGAGCTCGAAATCTATGCCGACGACGCGCTCGCCGACCTCAGCGCGGGCGGGTTCGACGCCGGGGTACGGATGGGCGAAGCGCTCGACGCCGACATGATCGCGGTCCGCCTGACCGGCTCCTTTCGCTTCGTCGTTGCCGCGGCGCCCGCTTATCTCGACAAACATGGCCGCCCGCAGACGCCGGAGGATTTGCGCGACCACCGCTGCGTCCGCTTCCGCCTTGCAAGCGGCGGGCTGATGCCGTGGACCTTTGAACGCGGTAACCGCGATTTCGACGTCGCGGTCACCGGCCCGATTATCGTCAACGACTGGATCGCCGCATTGGTCGCGATGCGCGCCGGGGTCGCGATGGGCATGATGGCCGAACCGATGGCGACGGCGATGGTCGAATCGGGCGAGCTCGAACTGGTGCTCACCGACCATGCCGCATCGACATCGGGCCTCTTCCTCTATTATCCCGGCCGCAAGCAGGTGATGCCCAAGCTGCGCGCTTTCATCGACTATGTGCGCGACAACCTGCCCGATGACCTGACCGGCTGACCCGGTTTACCGCGGTTCGATCGGGCGCGGAAACAAATCCCTTTGTCGCCAGCAGAAAATTTGGGCTGGCGCGCGAGCGGAAATCCCGGCAGCAGGTTGTCAATCAAAAGGGTTGGGATGAAATATGATTGATCTTGCGGCCATCGACTTTACCGCGCTCCTGCCGTTCATCCTCATCGGTTTCGCGGCGCAGCTCGTCGACGGCGCGCTGGGCATGGCGTTCGGCGTCATCTGCAACACATTGCTCGTCGCGGTTCTCGGCGTTCCGCCCGCAACGGCGTCGGCGCGCATCCATGTCGTCGAAATCTTCACGACCGGCGCGTCGGGACTCAGCCACTTATTCCATCGCAACATCGACTGGCCGCTGTTCTTCCGGCTTCTGATCCCGGGCGTGATCGGCGGCGTCCTGGGCGCCTATGTCCTTTCGTCGCTGCACGCCGACGTCGTAAAGCCCTTCGTGCTGGGATATCTGGTGCTGATCGGCATCTGGCTGCTCATTCGCGGCCTGCTCTATCCGCCCAAGATCGCGAAGCCCAAAGTCGTCGCGCCCCTGGCGGTCGTCGGCGGCTTCCTCGACGCGGCGGGCGGCGGCGGCTGGGGTCCGGTCGTGACCTCGAACCTGCTCGTCCAGGGCGGCGAACCGCGCAAGGTCGTCGGCACCGTCAACAGCGTCGAATTCTTCCTCGCCGTCGCGGTCTCGATCGCTTTCATCGCGAACCTCGGGATCAACGAGATATTGGGCCCGACGCTCGGCCTGATCATCGGCGGCGTGGCGGCCGCCCCGCTTGGCGCGATGATGGCGAAGCGCTTCTCGCCGAAGGTGATGCTTGTGATGGTCGGCGTCGTGCTGACCGCGACCAGCGCCTTTGGCCTCTATCGCGCGGTGATCTGATCTTTCCGGCTGCCGCCGGAAACCAGGGTCAGGACCTAGTTCGCCGGCCGGGTCTCGTCGATCTTGTCGACCCATTCGGGATAGAAGCTCGGCTCGCGCGCCGACCAGCCGGGTGCGGTCGCGGCGGCTTCGCTGATCGACTGGAGCAGCAGCTTGCGCTTGTCGGGGTGCAGGTGCGGCAGCGACGCCGCGGCGCAAAAGGCGCCGGGCAACCACGGCCGCGCATGCGCGCCGAGCAGCCGTTCGTAGAGGAAGCGATAGGGGGCAAAGGCATGCAGCCGGTCCTGCCCGAGGTCGAACGCCGACACCGCGATCAGCGGCGCCATGAAATGTTCGAGCGCGTCGAGCCCGCTGTCGTCGGGGATATGCCCGCGGACTTCGTGCAGACGCTGATAGACGCGCGCCTGCACGCGGATCGCGGTTTCCTCGACCATGTCGCGCGACCAGCGGGCGATCGCGTCGTCGCGTTCGAGCCCGATGTCGAGCGAGCGGCGGATGTAGCGCTGCGTCGCCGCTGGAAAACCCGCAAATTCCTTGATTTCCGCAATCGACAGGTCGCCTGCTGCCGGTCCCGAACGCGTCGCCATGGTCATGCTCCCGCACGGCGCCCGGGGAGCCATCCCCCCGGAGGCCTGCATCAAACAGTCTGCCACTAAAATGGTTAGTGGCGGGTTAACCATGACGTTAGCGATCGTTCAGGCAATTTGGGGGCGTTGCGCGATGCCGCGGCGAGGCCTAATCAGCGTGTCTTGAAACGATAAGACATACGAGAGCCACATGTCGCATACACCGCAGCCGGTCATTTCCTCCACCGGCCTTTTCACCCCCGCCGAACGCATCTCCAACGAAGAACTTGTCGCAAGTTTTAACCAGTATGTTGCGTTGCACAATAGAGAAAATGCAGCCGCCATCGCGGCGGGTGAGATTGCCGAACTTACTGAATCGAGCGTCGAATTTATCGAGAAGGCGAGCGGCATCGGATCGCGTTTCGTCGTCGACAAGGCGGGCATTCTCGACCCCGAACATATGGCGCCGCGGATCGCCGAACGGAGCAACGACGAGCTGTCGATCCTCGCCGAAATCGGCGTCCTTGCCGCGAAGGACGCGCTTGCGCGCGCGGGGCGCGATGCTTCGCAAGTCGATGCGGTGCTGTGCGCCGCGTCGAACATGCAGCGCCCTTATCCCGCGATGGCGGTCGAAATTCAGGACGCGCTCGGCATCGACGGCTTCGGGTTCGACATGAATGTCGCCTGCTCGTCGGCAACCTTCGGCATCCAGACCGCCGCCGATTATATTCGCGCGGGCCACGCGAAAAGCGTGCTCGTCGTGAACCCCGAAATCTGTTCGGGGCATTTGAACTGGCGCGACCGCGACAGCCATTTCATCTTCGGCGACGTCGCGACCGCGATCCTCGTCGAGGACAAGACCATCGCGCCCGCGGGGCATTGGGACATCCTCGGCACCAAGCTCAAGACCCAGTTCAGCAACAATATCCGCAACAATTTTGGCTTCCTCAACCGCGGCCATGGCGGGATCGACCAGTCGGGACCAAAGAGCGACAAGCTCTTCGTCCAGGAAGGCCGCAAGGTGTTCAAGGAAGTCGTGCCGTGGGTCGCCAATCTGATCGTCGAGCAGATGGAGGCGCTGAACCTCCACGGCAGCGATATGCGCCGCCTGTGGCTGCACCAGGCGAACACCAACATGAACCGCCTGATCGCGCAGCGCGTGCTGGGGCATGAGGCGAGCGACGACGAGAGCCCGACGGTGCTCGACACCTATGGCAATACGTCAAGCGCGGGCTCGATCATCGCCTTTCACCTGCATCATGAGGATATGACGGCGGGCGACACCGGGCTGATCTGTTCGTTCGGCGCGGGCTATTCGGCGGGAACGGTGTTCGTTCGAAAGACCTAGGGCACAAAGGTCGTGAACAGGTAGATCGCGAACAGCATCAGGTGGATCACCCCCTGCAGCACCGTGGTACGGCCGTTCGCAAGCGTCTGCACCGACACGATCAGCGACAGGAACAAGAGCACGGTCGACTTGGCGTCGAGCCCGAGGCTGATCGGCAAGTCGGTCATGATCGACAGGATCGCGACCGCCGGGATGGTGAGGCCGATCGTCGCGAGCGCCGAGCCGAGCGCGAGATTGAGGCTGGTCTGGAGACGGTCGGCCTTCGCCGCGCGCACCGCTGCCAAACCTTCGGGCGCAAGGATCAGCGCCGCGATCAGCACGCCGAGCACCGCGGGCGGCGCGCCCCAGTCGGCGAGCAGCGCCCCCATGATCGGCGACAGATTTTTCGCGAGCAGCACGACCGCGACGAGACTCGCGAGCAGCAGCGCGCCCGAAATCGCGGTGCGCTGAATGCTCGGCGGTGCGGCGTGCGCGTCGGGCTCACCGTCGCCGTCGGCATCGCCGTCGGGAAGGAAATAGTCGCGGTGGCGAACCGTCTGCACCAGCGCAAAGGTGCCATAGAGAATCAGCGAAACGACCGCGACGAAGCCAAGCTGCGTCGCCGAATAAAAGGGGCCCGGCACACTCGAGGTGAAATTCGGGAGCACCAAGGTCACGACCGTGAGCACCGTGAGCGTAGCAAGCGCGGCGCCGATGCCGGTCCGCTGGAAACGCTGCTCGTGATGGCGGATCGCCCCGCTGAGCAGGCAGAGGCCCATCAAGAGATTGAGGATCACCATCACCGCCGCGAACACCGTATCGCGCGCGAGCGACTGCGCCTTTTCGGGTTCGGCCTGCATCAGCGTCAGGATCAGCCCGACCTCGATCACCGTCACCGCGAGCGCTAGGATCAGCGTGCCGAACGGTTCGCCGACGCGGTGCGCGATCACCTCGGCATGATGAACCGCCGCGATGACCGCGCCCGCGAGAATGAACGCGACCAGCCACGCATTGAGCGGCATCGCGAGGCTCGCCATCGCGGCAACGAAACCCAGAATCGGGAAGATGTCGTTGGTGCGGTCGGCGAGGCGCAGTTTCGAGGTCATGCCGCTTCTATTGCAGCCCCCTCCCCGCATGACTACCCCGCGCGCGGATTAATGTGCGCGAACGGGCAATCCGGCGGCGGCGAGCCGCGCGTGCGCTTCGGCGACGGTCGCTTCGCCGAAGTGGAAGATGCTCGCGGCGAGCACCGCGCTGGCGCCGCCCTCGATCACGCCCGCGACGAGATGGTCGAGATTGCCGACGCCGCCCGATGCGATCACCGGCACGCTGACCGCATCGGCGATCGCGCGCGTGAGCGTGAGGTCGTAACCATCCTTGGTGCCGTCGCGGTCCATGCTGGTGACGAGCAATTCGCCCGCGCCGAGTTCGGCAAGCCGGACGGCATGTTCCAGCGCGTCGATCCCGGTCGGCTTGCGCCCGCCGTGGGTGAATATTTCCCAACGCCCCTCTTCAACCCGCCGCGCGTCGATGCTGCCGACCGCGCACTGGCTGCCGAAGCGGTCGGCGATGTCGGCGACGAGTTCGGGCCGCGCAACCGCGGCGCTGTTCACCGCGACCTTGTCGGCACCCGCGAGCAGCAAGGCGCGCGCATCGTCGGCGCTGCGCACCCCGCCGCCGACGGTGAGCGGCATGAAGCAGACTTCGGCGGTGCGGCTGACCATGTCGAGCAAGGTGCCGCGCCCCTGATGGCTGGCGCTGATATCGAGGAAACAGAGCTCGTCGGCGCCCGCGGCGTCATAGGCGCGCGCGGCCTCGACCGGGTCGCCCGCATCGCGCAGGTCAACGAAATTGACCCCCTTCACGACGCGCCCGTCGGCGACGTCGAGGCAGGGGATGACGCGGACGCGGACGGTCACTTGCTCCCCTCCCATTTATGGGAGGGGTTGGGGGAGGGCTTGTTTCGGGAGGGAAGCATTGTCGACATGCCCTCCCCTAGCCCCTCCCGCCAGCGGGAGGGGAATTTCCCGCCGCAATCGCTTCGGCCAAGTCGAGCCGCCCGTCGTAGAGCGCGCGTCCGGTGATGACGCCTTCGATTCCGCTTGCGACATGCGGACGCAACGCGTGGATATCGCCGATATCGGCAACGCCGCCCGACGCGATCACCGGAATGGCGATCGCCTGCGCAAGCGCGACCGTCGCTTCGACATTGCAGCCCTTGAGCAGCCCATCGCGGCCGACGTCGGTGAACAGCAGCGCCGCGACGCCCGCGTCCTCGAAGCGACGCGCCAGATCCTCGACGCGCACGTCCGAGACATCGGCCCAGCCCTCGGTCGCGACCATGCCGTCGCGGGCGTCGACGCCGACGACGATCCGACCAGGCAAATCGCGCGCCGCCGATTTGACGAACTCGGGATCCTTCAATGCCGCGGTGCCGATGATAACGCGCTCGACGCCGAGCGACAGCCAGCGGTCGACCCCGGCGCGGTCGCGGATTCCGCCGCCGACCTGCACCTTGCCCGGGAATGCCGCGATGATGCTCTCGACCGCAGCGCCATTGACGCTTTCACCTGCGAAGGCGCCGTCGAGGTCGACGACATGGAGGTGCGATGCGCCCGCGCCTGCAAACAGCCGCGCCTGCGCCGCGGGATCGTCGCCATAGACGGTAGCGCGCGCCATATCGCCCTCGGCGAGCCGCACGACCTGTCCGCGCTTAAGATCGATCGCGGGGAAGATGGTCAGGGCCGCCAATTGAGAAACCTTTCGAGCGTCGCGAGGCCATAGGCCTGGCTCTTTTCGGGATGATATTGAACGCCGACGATATTGTCCTTCGCCACCGCGGCGACGAAGGATCCGCCATGGCTGCTGGTCGCGGCGACATCGACCGCGTCGGCGAAATGATAGCCGTGAAGATAATAGGCCTCGCCCGCGGCGATCACCGGATGCGCGAAGCCGGGCACGACGTCGTTCCAGCCCATGTGCGGGATGCGCAGGCCCGGCGCCGGATCGAACGCACGCACGGTGCCGCCGATCCATCCGAGCCCCGCGTGGCGACCATGCTCTTCGCCCGCGTCGGCGAGCAATTGCATGCCGACGCAGATGCCGAGGAAGGGCGCACCCTCGCCGCGCACGCGCTGTTCCATCGCGCCCACCAGCCCGTCGATCGCCGACAGTCCGTTCATGCACGCGGCGAACGCCCCGACGCCGGGCAGCACGATGCGGTCGGCCTTCGCGACAAGATCAGGATCGGCGGTGACGGCAACATTGTCGGCGCCCGCAGCGACGAGCGCATTATGCACCGAGCGAAGATTGCCCGCGCCATAGTCGATCAGGGCAATGCTGCTCATTTTCTGGCCCTAGAGGACACCCTTGGTCGAGGGGATCGCATCGCCCTTGCGCGGATCGATTTCGACCGCTTGCCGCAGAGCGCGCGCGAGTGCTTTGTACATGCTCTCGGCGATGTGATGGTTATTCTCGCCATAGAGCATCTCGATGTGCAGCGTGATCCCCGCCGCCTGCGCGAAGCTGTGGAACCAGTGCGGGAACATCTCGGTGTCCATCTCGCCGAGCCGCGGCTGCGAGAAGGCCGATTTATAGACGCAGTGCGGGCGCCCCGAAATGTCGAGCACGCAGCGCGTCAGCGTTTCGTCCATCGGCGCATGCGCCTCGCCGTAGCGGGCGATGCCGCGCTTGTCGCCGAGCGCCTTGGCCACCGCTTCGCCGAGCGCGAGCGCCGAATCCTCGACGGTGTGATGCTGGTCGATATGAAGGTCGCCCTGCACCTGCATCGAGATGTCGATCAGCGAATGGCGCGACAATTGCTCGACCATATGGTCGAGGAAACCGATGCCGGTGGACACCGAATATTCGCCCGTTCCGTCGAGATTGACGGCGATCGCGATATCCGTTTCCTTGGTCGTGCGCTGGACGGTGGCGGTACGCATGGCGCCCCCATAGCACCCACTTTTCACAGCGCAAGGCGACTCTCCCCTCTTGACCCCCGCGCGGCGCGCGTTCATCCCCTCGCCCCATGAGTGACGATGTACGCGACAGCCTGATTCCCTATGACGAAATCGTGCAGGACGCGCTGCGCGCCGTGGTCGGCCGCGTGCTCAGCCAGATCGTCGGTTACGACAGCCTGCCCGGCGAACATCATTTCTATATCACCTTCAAGACGCAGGCGGTCGGGGTCGATATTCCGGCGCATCTGATCGCCAAATTTCCCGACGAAATGACGATCGTGCTGCAGAACCGCTTCTGGGACCTGAAGGTTGAGGACGATCATTTCAGCGTCGGCCTGTCGTTCAATCAGACACCGTCGATCCTCACCATCCCCTACGCCGCGATCACCGCCTTCGTCGATCCTTCGGTCGATTTCGGGCTGCAGTTCCAGGTCAGCGACGACGACGAAACCCAGCCCGAGCCGCATGACGAAGCCGACAACGATCGCCCCGAGGTAACGACCGAGGACGGTTCGAATGTCGTGACGGTGGATTTCGGCAAGAAGCGCTAAGATGGCGGGCCCCAACTGGCCCCCCAGCCGTTTTTGGCAATATTGGGCTCTCGCGGGTATGGTCGTGCTCACCGCCGCTTTCTGGTGGGGGGTTGAGGGCTATGCGCTGGCCCAAAGCGATATTCCGCGCGGACAGATAGCCGACGGGCTGCTGCGCTTTAGCGTATTGATCCTGACCCCCGCGCTCGTGCTCGCGTGGCTCGCCGCGGCATGGCTGCGCCGCCGCGTCGGCGAGAGCGGATATTGGCAGATGCTGGGGCTTGTCGCGATGATCTGGGCGGGATCGGTTCTGGTAACGAGGATGCTGGTGGCATGAGCACGCGAATCGAAAGCGACAGTATCGGCGAAATCGAGGTTGCGGCCGACGCCTATTGGGGCGCGCAGACCGAACGCAGCCGGCACAATTTCGCCTTCCCGGCGCACGAGCGCATGCCGCTGCCGATCGTCCACGCGCTCGCGCGGATCAAGGGCGCGGCGGCGCGGGTCAATCGCAGCCATGGGCTAGATGCGGGCCTCGCCGACGCGATCGACGCCGCGGCCGAGGCGGTCGTCGCCGGCCGCCATGACGATCAGTTTCCGCTCGCGATCTGGCAGACGGGCAGCGGCACCCAGTCGAACATGAATGCCAATGAAGTGATCGCGGGCATCGCCAACGAAGCACTCGCCGGGACGCGCGGCGGCAAGTCGCCGGTGCATCCGAACGATCATGTCAACATGGGCCAGTCGTCGAACGACAGCTTCCCGACCGCGCTGCATGTCGCGGTCGCGGTCGAAACGACCGCGCGGCTGCTGCCGGCGCTGATCGAGCTGACCGACGCACTCGCCGCCAAGGCGGACGCGTGGGGCGATATCGTCAAGATCGGCCGCACCCATTTGCAGGACGCGACCCCGCTGACGCTGGGCCAGGAATTCTCGGGCTATGCCCAGCAGCTGATTGCGTGCCGCGCTCGGATCGAGGGCGCGCTGGCGCACGATATCTGCAAGCTCGCGCAGGGCGGCACCGCGGTCGGCACAGGGCTGAACGCGCCTGCCGGATTCGACGCTGCGATCGCCGAGGAGCTTTCGAAAAGCACCGGCATCGCCTTCGAACCCGCACCCAACAAGTTCGAGGCGCTGGCATCGAACGACGGGCTCGTCTTCTTTTCGGGCGCTTTGAACACGCTGGCGGTCGCGCTCACCAAGATCGCGAACGACATCCGCCTGCTCGGCTCGGGCCCGCGCGCGGGGTTGGGCGAACTCGACCTGCCGGCAAACGAGCCGGGCAGCTCGATCATGCCGGGCAAGGTCAACCCGACGCAGTGCGAGATGCTGACGATGGTCGCCGCGCAGGTCATCGGCAACCATCAGGCGGTGACCGTCGGGGGCCTCCAAGGCCATCTCGAACTCAACGTGTTCAAGCCGCTGATCGGATCGAATGTGCTGCGCTCGATCGAACTGCTCGCGATCGGCATGGCGGGCTTCACCGAACATTGCGTTGTCGGAATCGAGCCAAATCGCGCCCGCATCGACGAGTTGATGAACCGCTCGCTGATGCTCGTAACCGCGCTCGCGCCCGAAATCGGCTATGACAAGGCGGCGAAGATCGCAAAGCACGCGCATGAAACGGGCAGCACGCTGAAGGAAGCCGCGCTCGATCTCGGCTATGTCGATGCCGCGACATTCGATCGCGTCGTCGACCCGCGCACGATGCTGGGTTCGGAACCCTAACCCGACTCCGGGAATTGATGAGGGGAAGGAGAGATGAAGATGATCGGTCGGATCGTTGGCGGCGTTCTCGGAAGCGCCATTGGGCGCCAGAAGGGCAATCATCCCATGGCCGGAGCGGTCATCGGCGCGGGCACGCTCTTCGCGGCGCGGCGGCTGTTCCCGCAGCGTTACGCCGTACTCGCGGCGACGGTCGCGGCGGGCTATCTTACCAAGAAATGGGCCGAGCGCGCCGAAGCGCGCAAGGCGGCGGCCGAGGCGCATGCACTCGACCCCGAACTCGCAAAGGCGGGCGTGGTCGACACCTATGCCGGCACCGCCAAAATACCGACCGACGGGCAGACGATCGGCGACGCCCTGCCGCCGGCGATCCCAGTCGACTCGAATGGGCGCAGCACCGCGATCCATTAAGCGAACCAGTCGCCCCCGCGAAGGCGGGGGCCGCCGTCGGCTTGTCACTTCGCAGCAGCTCTAGACCGCTTGCGGCCCCTGCCTTCGCAGGGGCGACGCTATTTCTTAGGCGCCCGCCTGCCACTCCTTGATTGCCTCGACCGGCGAGACGAGCATGAGCACGTTGAGCGTCAGATTGTCGCGGATCGTCCACAATGTGAAAAGCTCGAAGACGATCGCTAACGCCACCGTCACCCACCAGCGCATCTTGCTGGCGGCGACGAAGCCCAGCACCATGAACAGCGTATCGCTCACCGAATTGAGCACCGAATCGCCCGAATAGCCGAACGCCATCGTCACTTCGCGATAGCGGTCGATGATGATCGGCGAGTTTTCGAGGATTTCCCAGGCGCCCTCGACGCCGATCGCGATGGCGAGCGGCACCCACAGCGGCCGGTGCGGCAGGATCCAGCGCAGCACGCCATAGAAGATGAAGCCGTGGATCACATGGCTGAAGCTGTACCAGTCCGAAATCTGCTGACTGTTCTGGTTCGACTGGACGCTGCCGTGCCACAGGCTGATCGTACCGCACGGACAGATCGGCGGGCGGCCCATGCCGAGCAATATCGCCGCGAGCAGCGCGACCAGTGCCGCCGCCACCAGCCATCCGGTTCGTGAAATTCCCGCCATGCCCCGCTCCCCCCTGTTCCACGGACGTGGAACCCGCATACGACGCTTGACCCGCGCGGCTGCTTTGGCGAATAGCGCCCATGGCTGAAAGCGTCCACCTGAACCGCCGCGGCGTGTTGTTCGTCCTCTCCTCGCCCTCGGGCGCGGGCAAGACCACCATCTCGAGAATGATGCTCGAGGCCGACAAGGATATCGCGCTCTCGATCTCCGCGACGACGCGCCCGCCGCGCCCCGGCGAAATCGACGGCGTCCATTATCATTTCGTCGACACCGATACCTTCAAGAAGATGGCGGCCGACGGCGAGTTCCTCGAATGGGCGCATGTCTTCGGCCACCGTTACGGGACGCCGCGCGCGCGCGTCGACGAACTGCTCGATGCGGGCAAGGACGTGCTGTTTGACATCGACTGGCAGGGCGCGCAGCAGCTTTATCAGGAGGCCGGCCCCGACGTCGTCCGCGTCTTCGTCCTGCCGCCGACGATGGAGGAACTCGAACGCCGTCTGCGCAGCCGCAACACCGACAGCGACGAGGTGATCGCCGCGCGCATGGAACGCGCCGCGAACGAGATCAGCCACTGGGACGGCTATGATTATGTGCTGATCAACGACAACGTCGAAGGCTGCTTCGACGAGGTCTGCGCCATCCTGCGCGCCGAACGGCTGAAGCGCCGCCGCCAGATCGGGTTGATCGGTTTCGCGCGCGACCTGATCCGCTCGGTCCCCGACGCCGACAAGAATCTGTAATCTACACACCCCATAAAGGCGTGCTTCCCCGCGAAGGCGGGGATCCATCTCCCGCCCGTGCGAAATAGCGCCGTTCGGTGATGGGCACCCGCCTTCGCGGGTGCACACAGATTTTAAACCGGACTCACCAGATTCGCCTCCAGCTCCATGACCATTGCGGCGCGGAGCGGTTTCGCCTGCCCGTCGGTGCGGCACACGACGACGGTGTCGCACGTCGCGATCGCGCGGCCGTTCTGGAACATCGCCTGCACGATCGTCCAACTCGAGGTGCCGAGCCGGCCGATGCCCGTCGCGATCTGCACGGGATCGGGGAAATTGCCCTCGGCGAGATAGTTGATCTCGACCGCCGCGACCATCGTCCGCTCGTTCGCTGGACGCTCGTCCCATGGACGAATTTGCCGGTTGAGCAGCACGCGGCCGCTCTCGAACAAGGCGGCAAAGGCCACATTGTTGAGGTGGCCGTTGATGTCCATGTCCTGAAAACGCGTCTGCAATTCGATGCAGACGGGGTAGCTGGCGACGTCGAGCCGCCAGCTTTCCGGTTTGGGCATATCAGCGCGGCGCCATGCGGATGCCGCCGTCGAGGCGGACGTCCTCGCCGTTGAAATAGCCATTCTCGATCATGCACATCGCAAGATTGGCGTATTCGGCGGGAACGCCAAGGCGCTTCGGGTTGAGCACCGACGCACCCAAAGCGTCGCGCACCGGCTGCGGCGCGCCCGCGAGCAGCGGGGTGTCGAAGATGCCGGGCAGGATCGTGTTGACGCGGATATTCTCGTTGCCGAGGTCGCGCGCGATGGGGAGCGTCATGCCGACAACGCCGCCCTTCGACGCCGAATAAGCCGCCTGGCCGATCTGGCCGTCTTCGGCCGCTACGCTAGCGGTGTTGACGATCGCGCCCCGCTCGCCGTCTTCCATCGGATCGAGCGTCAGCATGCCCGCCGCCGACTTGGCGATGCAGCGGAAGGTGCCGACGAGGTTGATCTGGATGATCCAGTTGAACGCATCGAGCGGGAAATGCTTGATGCTGCCGTCTTCCTTGCTGCGGCTCGCGGTCTTGATCGCGTTACCGGTGCCCGCGCAATTGACAAGGATGCGTTCCTGACCATGCGCTTCGCGCGCCTTGGCGAAGGCGGCGTCGACCGACGCGTCGTCGGTGACGTTGCATTCGCAGAAAATGCCGCCGAGTTCGGCCGCGATCGCGAGGCCCTTTTCTTCCTGCAGGTCGAAGATCGCGACCTTGACGCCCTTCGCGGCAAGCGCGCGCGCGGTGGCGGCGCCGAGGCCCGAGGCGCCGCCGGTGACGACGGCGGATACGGTTGAGTCGAGTTTCATGGGTTGTCCTCTCTGATTTTCGTCATCCCAGCGAAAGCTGGGATCGCTGGCGACGGTGCGCCGGGTGGATAGCGGCCCCAGCTTTCGCTGGGGCGACGCTGGATTGCTTAAAGCCGCTCGATGATCGTGACGTTGGCCTGGCCACCGCCTTCGCACATCGTTTGCAGGCCATATTTGCCGCCGGTCGCGTCGAGCACGCCGAGCAGCGTCGCCATCAGCTTGGTGCCCGAGGCGCCGAGCGGGTGGCCGAGCGCGATCGCGCCGCCATGCTGGTTGATCCGCGCGGGATCGGCGCCGAGATATTTGAGCCAGGCGAGCGGCACCGGGGCGAACGCCTCGTTGACCTCGTAGGCGTCGATATCGCCGATCTTCATGCCCGCCTTCTTCAGCGCGCGTTCGGTCGCAAACAACGGCTCTTCGAGCATGATCACCGGATCGCCCGCGGTCACCGAAATATGATGGATGCGCGCGCGCGGGGTCAGATTGTGATCCTTGAGCGCCTGCTCGGACACGACAAGCGCCGCCGAGGCGCCATCGCAGATCTGGCTCGCCGATGCCGCGGTGATCGCGCCGCCCTCCTGGAGCAGCTTGACCCCGGCGATACCCTCGAGCGTCGCGTCGAAGCGGATGCCTTCGTCGACCAGATGCACCTGACGGCCCTCGGGCGTGTCGATCTCGACGCCGACGATCTCGCGCTTGAAATGCCCTGCCTCGGTGGCGGCGGCGCCGCGGCGATGGCTTTCGAGCGCATAGGCGTCGAGGTCGTCCTTGGTGAAGCCATGCTTCTTGACGATCATTTCGGCGCCCATGAACTGGCTGAACATGATGCCGGGATATTTTTCCTCGAGCCGCTCGGACTTATAATGGCCGAGCCCTTCCTTGATGAACAAAGTCGCGACGGTGCCCATCGGTACGCGCGTCATGCTTTCGATGCCGCTCGCGAGCACGATGTCCTGCGTTCCCGACATCACCGCCTGCGCGGCGAACTGGATCGCCTGCTGCGACGAGCCGCACTGGCGGTCGATGGTGACCGCGGGGATCGAGTCGGGGAGGTTCGAGGCGAGCACGGCGTTGCGGCCGAGATCCATCGTCTGCTGGCCGCCCTGGCTGACGCAGCCGGTGATGACGTCGTCGATCGCCTTGGGGTCGAAATCATTGCGGTCGGCGATCGCGTCGAACACCGCGGCGCCGAGGTCGACGGGATGGACGCCCGCGAGCCGGCCGCCGCGCTTGCCGCCCGCGGTGCGGACGGCGTCGACGATATAAGCAGTAGCCATGGGAGAATTCCTTTCACCTTCTTCCCTCTCCCCTTGCGGGAGAGGGATGTGGAGCCCCGGACTTGATCCGGGGCGGAGCTGGGAGAGGGATCGCGTTACGGCGCCGAGGTAAGGCCCCCTCTCAAGACTTGCTAGGCGGCACGCCGCCAAGCCAAGTCTTTCTCTCCCGCAAGGGGAGAGAAAATTTCTTCAGAGCTTGCGCCCGATCAGTTCCTTCATAATCTCGTTCGTGCCGCCGAAGATGCGGGTGACGCGCGCGGCGCGCCACGCACGGGCGATCGGATATTCGTTCATATAGCCCGCGCCGCCGTGGAGCTGGAGGCATTTGTCCATGACTTCCCATTGAAGGTCGGTGTGCCACAGCTTCGCCGCGGCGCCTTCCTCGGGGGTCAGTTCCTTCTTCATGTGACGGTTGAGCGCCCAGTCGAGGTGCGCCCAGCCGACCTGCAGCTTGGCCTTGAGATCGGCGAGCACGAAGCGCGTGTTCTGGAAGTCGAGGATCGGCTTGCCGAACGCCTTGCGGTCGCGGGTGAATTCGACCGTATCGTCGAACGCGCGCTGCGCCGATGCCTGCGCGCTCACCGCGATCGAGAGACGCTCCTGCGGAAGCTCGCTCATCAGATAAATGAAGCCTTGCCCCTCTTCGCCGAGGCAGTTGGTGATCGGCACGCGCACGTCGTTGAAGAACATTTCCGACGTGTCGGCCTCGTCCTGCCCGATCTTGTCGAGGTTGCGCCCGCGCTCATAACCTTCGCGGTCGGCTTCGACGAGGACGATCGAAACGCCCTTCCACGCCGGCTGGACCTCGGTGTCGGTCTTGACGCACACCAGGATGAGGTCGGCGTTCTGGCCGTTGGTGATGTACGTCTTCGACCCGTTGATGACATAATGATTGCCATCCTTTTTCGCGGTCGTGCGCATCCCCTGAAGGTCGCTGCCGGTGCCCGGTTCGGTCATCGCGATCGCGGTGATCACCTCGCCCGACACCATCTTGGGCAGCCAGTGCTTCTTCTGCTCCTCGCTGCCATATTTGACGATATAGCTGGTGACGATGTCCGACTGGAGCGAGAAGCCCGTCGTGGCGCGGCCATAATAGGCGCTTTCTTCGTCGACGACCGCATTATAGCCGAAGTCGAGGCCGAGCCCGCCATATGCCTCGGGCACCGTCGGGCACAGCATGCCGAGTTCGCCCGCCTTGGGCCAAATATCCTTGGGCACGATGCCATCCTCGGCCCATTTCGCCGCATTGGGCGCGACTTCCTTTTCGAGGAACTGGCGTACCGTGGCGCGAAACGCCTCATGATCTTCGGAGTAGGCGGAGCGCGACAGATTATCGAGCGACATATGGTTCCTTTCCCTGAGAACAGCCGAACGCAAGCGGGGAGTCGGCCGCATCTTTCCCGCTCAAAAGACCTTACGTTTACGTCCACGTCAAGTAGAAAGACGCTACGGCTTGAGACTCTTTCGTCGCCCTGCCTTTCCTCCGGGATGACGAAGGAAAATTACGCGGCGGCTGCATCCAGCACAGCGAATAGGTTTGCAGCCGCTGGGCAGCATCGGCGGGCCGCGCTAAGACCCGCTCCATGGTCCAACTGCTTCTCGATGCCGGCGCGCTGCTTGGCGAATCGCCCTTCTGGCATGCCACCGAAGCTCGCCTCTATTGGGTCGATATCGACGGCCGCAAAATCCATCGCACCGATCCAGCAAGCGGCGCCGACGAGGTGATGGAGCTTACCGAGCAGGTCGGGTGCATCGCGCCGCGCGCGCGCGGCGGGCTGGTCGCGGCGCTCGAAAATGGCTGCGCGCTGATCGACGCGTGGGGTGCCGCACCGCGTCCGTTCGGGCCAGCGGTGCTCGCCGACAAACCCGAACAGCGCTTCAACGACGGCCGTGTCGACGCCGCGGGGCGGCTGTGGGTCGGCAGCCTGACGAGCGACAAGGCGAACCCCGCGGCCACGCTTTACCGGCTCGATCCCGATGGCTCGCTGACCGAAATCTTCGGACGGCTGACGACGAGCAACGGCGCAGCCTTCAGCCCCGACGGCCGCACCTTCTACCACGCCGACACGCCGACGCATGCGATCCGCGCCTATGATGTCGACCCGGCCGCGGGCACGCTCGGCAAAGGCCGCATCTTCCACCAGTTCGAGCTGGGCAAGGGCCGTCCCGACGGCGCGGCGGTCGATGCCGAGGGCTGCTACTGGTCGGCGCTGTGGGACGGCTGGCGCGTCGTGCGCTTCTCACCCGCAGGCGAGTTGATCCAGACGGTCGAGCTGCCGGTCCAGCGCCCGACGATGATCGCCTTTGGCGGACCCGACCTCAAGACCGCGTTCGTCACCAGCGCGGGCAAGAATCTGACCGACGAGGAGCGCGCGAAGCAACCGCATGCGGGCGGCGTGTTCAGCTTCGGCGTCGACGTGCCCGGCCTGATCCAGCAGGATTTTGGCGCCTAGGCGGCTTGCACCCCCCTGTCATATAAGGTTAAGACGGCCCCCGACATGGTTTCGTTCGAAACCTTATCCTCCGGGGAGATTTATCGATGTCGCGCACCGCGCACCCTTTTGCCCGTCATTTGTCGATCATGCTTGCATCCACCGCGATGATCGTGGGTTATAGCCAGATGACCACCGCAACCGCCCAACCGATCGTCCCGCCTCCCGCCACCGCGCTGGCCGACAAAAACCCGATGCTCGCGCCGTGGACCGGCCCCTACGAAGGGCTGCCGCCATGGGACAAGATGGACCCCGAGTTGTTCCCCGATGCCTTCGTGAAGGGCATGGCCGAGACCAAGGCGGAGGTGCAGGCGGTAATCGATAATCCGCAGGTCCCGACGTTCGAGAACACGCATGTCCCGATGATGCTCGCGGGCGATACGATGGACCGCCTCTTCGCGCTGTGGGGCGTGCAGACGTCGAACAAGTCGAACGACCGCGTCGAGGACATCGACGCCGAGTGGAGCCCCAAGCTCACCACCTTCTACACCGAGCTGTTCCTCGATCCCAAACTCTTCGCGCGCTACAAGGCGGTGTACGACAAGCGGAACAACAGCGGCCTCAACGCGCAGCAAATCCGCATCGTCGAGCGCAGCTACGACGAGATGGTCCGCGACGGCGCGAACCTGTCGCCCGCCGACAAGACGAAGCTCGTCGCGATGAACTCGAAGCTCGAAGGGCTGTTCTCGGCCTTCTCGTCGAAGCTGCTCGGCGATGAAAAGCTCTACACCTTCGTCACCGACAAGGCCGAGCTCGCGGGTCTCGAGCCCGGCTTCGTCGCCTCGCTCGCCGCGGCGGCCGAAGCCAATGGCAAGCCCGGCCAGTGGGCGATCAAGAACACCCGCTCGTCGGCGCAGCCGGTGATGCAGGGCGCGACCAACCGCGCGCTTCGCGAGAAGGTCTACAAGGCGTTTATCAGCCGCGGCGACAATGGCGACGCGAACGACACCAATGCGACGATCGTCGAGATATTGAAGCTGCGCCAGCAGCGCGCCGAACTGCTCGGTTTCCCGACGCATGCGCATTACCGCATGGCCGACACGATGGCGAAGACCCCCGAAGCCGCGATGGGGCTGATGATGAAGGTCTGGCCCGCCGCGGTCGCGCGCGTGAAGGAAGAGGTCGCCGACATGCAGGCGATCGCCGACGCCGAAGCCAAGGCCGGCAAGGGTCCGAAGCTCACCATCGAGCCGTGGGACTATCGCTTCTATTCGGAGAAGGTCCGCAAGGCGAAATACGACCTCGATGAAAGCGAGGTGAAGCCGTACCTCCAGCTCGACAAACTGCGCGATGCGATGTTCTGGTCGGCCGGCCAGCTCTACGACCTCGGCTTCCGCGAGAACACCGGCACGATCCCCGTCTTCGATCCCAAGGTCCGCACCTTCGAGGTCTATAACCTCAAGACGAACGAGAATGTCGGGGTCTTCTATCTCGACAATTTCGCGCGCGACGGGAAGCGCTCGGGCGCGTGGATGACGACCTATCGCAGCCAGCAGACGCTCGGCGGCGAGCGCAACGTCCTTGCGTCGAACAACAATAATTTCACCGAAGCCGCGAAGGGCGAGCCGACGCTGATCAGCCTCGACGATGCGACGACGCTGTTCCACGAATTCGGCCACGGCATCCATTATCTGCTGCAGCACATCTATTATCCCGCGCTCGCCGGGGTGCCGCGCGACTTCGTCGAATATCCGAGCCAGGTGAACGAGAATTGGCTGATGACCCCCGAAGTGCTGTCGAAATATGCGACGCACTACAAGACGGGTGAGCCGATGCCGCAGGCGCTGGTCGACAAGATCCTCGCCTCCGACAAGTTCAACCAGGGCTTTTCGACGGTCGAGTATCTGTCGAGCGCGATCGTCGACATGAAGCTGCACGACCGCAAGACGCCGCCGACCGACGCCGACAAGTTCGAACGCGAGACGCTCGCCGAAATCGGCATGCCGAAGGAACTCGTCATGCGGCACCGGCTGCCGCAGTTCGGTCATCTGTTCAGCTCGGACGCCTATTCGGCGGGCTATTACAGCTATTTGTGGTCCGAAACGATGGATGCGGACACCTGGGCCGCCTTCACCGAAGCCGGCGGCCCGTGGGACCGCAGCGTTGCCGACAAGTTCCGCACCATCCTGCTGATGACCGGCAACGAAACCGACCGCGCCGAGGCGTATCGCGCGTTCCGCGGCCGCGATCCCGACGTGAAAGCGCTGCTGAAAAAGCGCGGTTTCCCAACCGAATAAGCGAACGATACCGGGGAGGCAAAGGGGGCGATTTCGCCCCCTTTGTTTATCCTAATTCACCTTATTCTTCATGCTTAGCGCTGCGAACAAATGTCCGGTCGGCAGCGTTCCTGTACGAAGTTTCCACTCGGGAGCGGTCCGCATAAGGAAATAGCGCCAGCTCTCCGGACTCCAGAAGTTGATGTGGCCCGCGTAGGAATCAAACTCCGCATGATATTCCTTGGCGGGGAATTGATCCTTCCGCCCATCGGGAACTGTCAATATGAGCGTCCCGGCAGCGGACACAATATCGAGCAGGCGCCGGACAACGGCTTCGGGATCGACCGTGTGCTCAAGCACTTCCATCAGGAACACCACATCGTAGCGCGATGACCGGGGAAGGTCCGAAAGCGCGCTGAAGAAGAGTTCGGCGTCCGGACAGGCGCGTTTGGCCATCGCGAGCTTCACATCGCTGATGTCGCATCCGAAGAGCGAGGCTTCCGGGTATCTGGCGTGCATGAGGCGCAGCAGGCTCCCTGCGTGGCACCCGATGTCCAGAACGCGCTTGCCCGCGATTTCGACATCTTCGGCATCGCATTGATCAAGCAGCAGGCGGGCCATCGCAAGGCGGCTGGCATCGAAATAGTCCTCAAGAAATGCTGGCGTCGGCCATTCTCCGGTCAGCGCATTGTGCTGCACCACGGGAAGTATCTCATCGAGCAAGCTGGCAGAGTGGCGCGCGTCGGCTGCGGTCGGCCGATACCGCATGCCGGATTCTGATCTTACAATCCTGTAGCCGCTCCGCGCGAACATGGATTGAACCAGTTTTTTGCCCTGGAGCATCTGTCCTCCTTCGCGCACGAGCGCGTCAGTTTTGAAGTCCGAACTTGAGTATGCTTCGATGCTGCCGCAGCCGGCCGCCATGGGCAACCACACCGATTGCCACACATCCCGGTCTGAACACGATCGAACCCAACTCCGGCCGTTGAGCCAGCTTGCCGCAGCGAAACCGACATGAGCGTCTGTTCGCTCGAATCCCGATTGACCTCCACCCGATTCGATATAAATATGATATCATCTTTACATCGAATGATTCGGAGGGCAAAATGGTCGAAACAGGGACTCCCGCGCTGAACCGCAGCCGCGAGACACGCGCCGCTACGCAGAGCGGCTATCTGATGTTATTCATCTGGCTGCTGCTGCTGGGCGTCGCCGCCTGGGCGGGGATCACCAACGCCAACGCCGAATATATGGTCGCGTGGAAATGGATCATCGTTGTCGCCTCGGCGGTCGTGGGCCTGCTGATCCTGTGCGGCTTCTACCTCATCAACCCGAACGAGGCCGCGGCGATCCAGCTGTTCGGCGCGTACAAGGGCACCGACCGCGAGGAAGGGCTGCGCTGGGTGCTCCCCTGGCTGACGCGCAAGAAGATCGCGGTGCGCGCGAACAACGTGATTTCGGACAAGATCAAGGTCAACGACCTCCGCGGCAATCCGATCGAGATGGCGGCGCAGGTCGTGTGGCGCGTCACCGACACCGCGCAGGCTTTGTTCGACGTCGACGATTACAAGGAATTCGTGATGGCGCAGATCGAGGCCGCGGTGCGCTCGATCGGCTCGCGCTACCCCTATGACGACATCGAGCATCAGGAAGTCACGCTGCGCGGCAACCACGACGAGGTCGGGGTCGAGCTGCGCAAGGCGCTGATCGAGCGGCTGAGCGTCGCGGGGATCACCGTCGACGAATGCGGCCTCACGCACCTCGCCTATGCGCAGGAAATCGCCGGCGCGATGCTCCGCCGTCAGCAGGCCGAGGCGGTGATCGCGGCGCGCAAGAAGCTGGTCGAAGGCGCGGTGACGATGGTCGAGATGGCGCTGACCCAATTGTCCGAAAAGGGCGTCGTCGACCTCGACGACGAACGCAAGGCGGTGATGGTGTCGAACCTGATGGTTGTGCTGTGCGGCGAACGCGACACGCAGCCGGTCGTGAATGCCGGTTCGCTTTACTGACGTAAAAATCCCGTTCGTGTCGAGCGAAGTCGAGACACCCATCGTGGGTACACGACCTCCCGGCATCTCGACTTCGCTCGATGCGAACGGGGATAGAGGTTTGTTCCAATGCCGACGCAGTCCAAAAAAGCCTTTGCCCTCCGCCTCGATCCCGCGCTCTATGCGGCGATCGAGCGGCTGGCGGCGGACGAACTGCGCAGCGCCAATGCCGAAATCGAGATACTGCTGCGCGAGGCGCTGGCGCGGCGCGGCATGACGGTAAAACCGCCGGTTCCCGCCAGACGCGGACGGCCGCCGAAAGAGGAAAGCTGATCATGCTCCACCTGTTCATGCGCAAGAGCCCCTGGTTTCGCGCCAAGCGCCACGGCTATGGCACCGGGCTGCCGTTCGTGTGGGAAGGCTGGTTCTTCCTCGCGCTTCATATCGCGATGATCGCCGGCCTCGCCTGGCTCTTCCGCGACAGGCCCGTTCTGATGACCATCCTCGTCGTCCTCGCGGGGCTCGCCCCGATGCCGATCTATCGCGCCAAGACCGAGGGCGGCTGGCGCTGGCGATAGCGTCGCGCGACATTATTTGGGGATAGCTGCCAATAGCCGCCCCGCCCCGCTTGCCCCCGACTCGCTAGATGGTTAAGGCCGGTTTCTATGACCGCCGCCACCACGCCCGTCCGCATTGCCCCGTCGATCCTCAGCGCCGATTTCGCGCGGCTGGGCGAGGAAGTGCGCGCGATCGAGACCGCGGGTGCCGACTGGGTCCATATCGACGTGATGGACGGCCATTATGTGCCGAACCTGACGATCGGCCCGGCGGTGGTGAAGGCGCTGCGCCCGCACTCGACTTTGCCCTTCGACGTCCACCTCATGATCTCGCCGGTCGACCATTTCCTCGACGCCTTCGCCGCGGCGGGCGCCGACATCATCACCGTCCATCCCGAGGCCGGGCCGCACATCCACCGCACCGTCCAGCACATCAAGTCGCTCGGCAAGCAGGCGGGCGTGTCGCTCAATCCCGCGACCCCGGCGAAGATGCTCGATTATCTGATCGACGACATCGACCTGGTGCTGATCATGAGCGTCAATCCGGGCTTCGGCGGCCAGAGCTTCATTTCGAGCCAGCTGAGGAAGATCGAGGCGGTCCGCAAGATGATCGACAAATCGGGCCGCGACATCCGGCTGGAGGTTGATGGCGGAATCGATGCGGGCACCGCCCCGCTCGCGATCGCCGCGGGCGCCGACGTGCTCGTTGCGGGCACCGCGACCTTCAAGGGCGGCCCCGACGCCTATGCCGACAATATCCGGCGGCTGCGCGGCGGCGCCTGACCATGGCAAGACCGGTGACCGCTCCAGAAGATGAACCGGAGGGCGCCGCCGCCGACGCCATCGACGACACGATCGAACCCGGCAAGCGCCTGATCCGCCTTCCTGCCGACAAGGGCCTTTCGCTCGGCGACCGCGTCGCCAATGCGATCACGCGCCTGACCTGGCGCACACCGCTCCACGCGTTCCGCCTGAAGGGGCGCTTTCCGCTCAAGCTGCTCGGCGTGCCGGTCGATCCGGTGCCGGGCGACACGCGCGCGGGCACCGCGATCCGTGCCGGCCATTTCCTCCACCGCGGGCTCAAGCTGCCGCTCGGCGAACTCGACTTCGCCGCGCTGAACGTCGCGCCGACCTTTGCCGATTATCTCCACAGCTTCGCCTGGCTGCGCGACCTCGCCGCCACCGGCTCGCGCGCCGACGGCGCGCCGATCGCCGAGGCGGTCGTCCGCCACTGGCTCGGCACCCACGGCGAGACCGTGAGCGAGCCCGCGTGGAAAGCCGACAACAGCGCCTGGCGCATCCTGTTCTGGGCCGCGCACGCGCCGCTGATCCTCTCGTCGAGCGACCTCGTCTATCGCTCGGCGGTGCTCAACCATCTCGCGCGCGCGGCGCGCCACCTCGACCGCGTTGCCGACAAGACGCGGCCCGGCACCGGCCAGATGGTCGCGTGGGTCGGGATCGTCGCCGCGTCGCTGCTGATGCCCGGCGGCGAGCCGCGGCAAATATTCGGCGAGGCCGGGCTGCGCAAGGTGCTCGAGACGAGCTTCTACGCCGACGGCGGCAATATCTCGCGCTCGCCGCAGGCGCAGCTCGACGCGGTCATGGCATTGTCGATGCTCGCGAAAATATACGACATGCGCCGCATGGAGGTGCCGCCCTTCATCCAGGAAGTGCTCGCGCGCGCGGTCCCGGCGCTGCTCGGCCTCACCCACAGCGACGGCGGCATGGGCAGCTGGCAGGGCAGCGGCGCGACATCGGCCGCCACCATCCAGGCGATCGTCGACGCCAGCGGCGTGCGCACGCGGCCGCTGAAGCAGGCGCGCGACTGGGGCTATCAGCGGCTCGTCGCGAACAAGGTCGTGCTGCTCGCCGACGCGGCGCCTCCCCCCATTGCCCGCGTGACCGAAGCGGGCTGCGCCTCGACCCTCGCCTTCGAACTCAGCGACGGCGCCGAGCGGATCGTCGTCAATTGCGGCGGCGCGGCGCTGACCGGCGCGACGATCCCCGCCGACCTCGCGCGCGGGCTGCGTACCACCGCGGCGCATTCGACGCTGACGCTGGGCGACAGCAATTCGACCGCGATCCTGGCCAACGGCTCGCTCGGCAAAGGCGTGACCGAAGTCGAACTCGACCGCCGCGAGACGCCGCAGGGCAGCCGCGTCGAGATGAGCCACGACGGCTATGCGCGGCGCCACGGGCTGATCCACCGCCGCCTCTTGATCCTGTCGCCCAACGGACGCGAATTGCGCGGCGAGGACATGCTCCTCCCCGCCCCGCGCACGCGGCGCAAGGGCGACAAGGGGTTCACGCTGCGCTTCCACCTCGGCGCGCATATTTCGGCGAGCCTGACCGCCGACAAATTGGGGGCGCTGCTGCGCATCAATGGCGGTCCGCTATGGCAATTCCGCACGTCCGAAGGCGGGCTCGATATCGAACAAAGCCTGTGGGTCGACGGTGAAGGCCGGCCGCACCCGACCGAGCAGCTCGTCGTCACCGGCACCGCGCCCGCGGGCGGGGCGAGCATTGGGTGGATCTTCAAGCATATCGGCTGACGGCGGCGGGCAAGGGACTGCCCGCCGCCGCAACCCAGCGCGTTAAAAGGCGTAACGCGCCATCAGCTGGAAGACGGGACCCGCCTTTTCGCTTTCGACTTCATATTCGTCGAAATCGCGGGTGATCTGGTCACCGGTCTCCGCAAATTTGTTGAACGTCTCGCGCTTCGCACCGTTGAGCAGGTTCGACCCCACCGCGCGGATCGTGAAGCTCTTGCCGAAACGCTTTTCGACAAAGACTTCGAGGTCGGCGCCATAGGAGGTGAAGACTTCCTCGCCGACGGTGCGGCTGAACGCGCCGCCCTGCTTGCGATAGGTCGCGCCGAACGCCGCGCCGACCGACGGAATGTCCTGAATCACGCCGAAGTTGTATACAAACTTGCTCTGCCCGTTGAAGCGGCGCTCGCCGAATTCGTCGTCGATCTTGCTGTCGAGCCACGACACGTTGCCGAAGACGCCGGTGTCGGGCAGCCCGATAAAACCAAGGTCGCTCGACAGGTCGAACTCGACGCCCCAGACCTTGCCGTCGCCGATATTCTGCGGCTGGTAAAGGAAAGTGGTCGAGCTGCCCGGAATTGCGCCGATGTTGGCTAGCTCGATCAGGTCGTTGACCTTGCGGTAGAAGAGGTTGACCCCCACGATACCCGAGCGGCCAACACGCTGTTCATAGCCGAGATCAAAGCCCCAGGAGGTTTCGGGGTCGAGCAGCGGATTGCCGACGAGGCTGTTGTCGCCGAGCTCCTCCGTCAAAGTCACCGGCGAGAGATAGTTGAACTCGGGGCGGCGGCTGGTACGCGCCGTCGAGGCGGTGATGCGGCCGCGCGCGCCGACGTCGACCTTGATCGACGCCGAAGGGAGCAGCTTCTCATAATTGTTCGTCGTGCGCTGCAGCGCGGCAGGCACGGTAAAATCGTCGATCGTGAGATCGGTCGTTTCATAACGGACACCGGCTTCCCACTTTACCCCGGGCATGTCGCCCTCGACCAGCACGAAGCCGTCGAGGCGCTTTTCCTGGATTGTATTGATTCCGCCGAGCGCGGGCACGAAGGCGCCGAAGGTGCGGACGAACTCGGTCGGGTTGCGCGTGAACTGATCATAGCCCTGGCGGTTTGCGGCGGTCAGATTGAACCGGTCACGCGGCGCCTCCGTGATCGAGGAATCACGATCCTTGTCCTGCCACAGGCCGCCGAACACCAGCTTGGCGGTTTCGCCGAGGTCGACCTCATGCTCGAGCCGCACCGAAAATTCCTTGTCGGTGATGGCGGTGCGCGTCTGATCGCCGGTGAAGCGCGGCAGCGCGCGATCGAACTCGACCTCATATTCGGTTTCGAACCGGTCTTCGTCGAAATAGGCATAGCCGATCTTCAGGCTGGTCTCGCCCGCCGACCAGCGGTGCGCGAGCTTGCCGTTGACGCTGTAATTATCCTGATTGATCTTGGCGACATTGGCGTTGTCGACGGTCAGATTGCCCGGCGGTGTCGCACGGATCGGGCCGTTGATATTCGTCGGATGATTATATTCGAAGCTGCGCTCATCCTCGGTACGATCGGTGTGGACATAGAAGCCGTTGACCGAGAAATCGGTCGTGTCGCCTTTGATGTCATAGGTCGCGTTGAACGAATAATCCTTGCCGTCGCGGGTGTCGCGCTGGTCCTCGCGATTTTCGAAATCGTCGGTCGCGAAGTCGGGGTTATGCTCCGGCGAGTCGCTGTAGCGCAGCGAATATTTCTTCTTCGGGTTGTGGCGGCCCTGGAAATTGCCCCCGATCAGGAAGCGGCCCGACCCGAGCGCGCCGCCGAACACGCCGCCGACGCTCGGTTCGAGTTCCTTGTCGTCATAATAGAGGCCGCCCGCGCGCAAATAGCCGCCGTCGAGTTCATAACCGTCGCGCAGCTTGATGTTGAGCGTGCCCGCGACCGCGTCGCCGGTGCGGCGCGCCGAAGACGAACGAACGATTTCGACGCGGTCGATCAGCTCGGCGGGGATACGATCGAGGAAGAAGCTGCGGTCGGCATTCGACCCCGGCACCTTTTCGCCGTTGATCAGGATTTGCGTATAACCCGGCGGCAGGCCGCGGAGGCGCGCGCCATCGCTTTCGATGACGTCCGACAGGAAAGTCACCGACGGCACGCGCTTCAGCGCGTCGCCCGCGGTCAGCGGTTCGAAGCGCTGAAAGAATTCGCTGTCGTACGACAGCACGGGTTCGGCCTCGTCGCTGCGCCCCCGATAGCCGACGCTGCCGAGGACGACGATGTCCTGCGACGTGGTGATCGCGCCATCGCCGCGGTCTTCGGCCGGGATCGGGGCATCCTGCGCGGCCGCCGGAGCGGAGAGGAGAGCCGTGGCAAGCGCGAGCGCGGCGGCGGAATGCAGGCTGAAAGTTCGAATCATGGTAACAGCCCCCCCTTTGTGGTTGCCGGGCCTCTAGGGGGGGCGTGTGACAGTTTGCGGCGAGCCGTGTGACGTGTCGATGACAGTTAAGTGACGGAAATATTGTCATATTGACGCCACCCAACTTTGCTGGGACGGGGCGCGCGAGACGCACTTTTGCGCAATCGGGAACGGGGGAATCATCATGGCCACCATCGGCAAAGGAAAGCTGCTGACTTCGCTGGCTTTTGCATCGGCGCTCGGCGGTTGCGCCGCGAGCGCGCCCGTCATCACTGGCCTGCCCCCGGTACAGGTGACCGCGAGCGGCGAAACCGCGCCCGTCGGCACGGGCAAGGCCGACGCCGCCGACGACCCGGCGATCTGGGTCGACCCCGTCAATCCGAACCGCGCGCTGATCGTCGCGACCGACAAGAAGGCGGGGCTGCATGTCTATGACCTGACCGGCAAGGATATCGCCTTCACCCAGGCGGGCCTCGTCAACAATGTCGATGTCGCGGGCAACATCATCGTCGCGAGCGATCGCAACGATGGGGTGAACGCGCATCTCGCGGTGTTCCGCCTCGACGCCGACAAGCCGGCGATCGTCGCGCTCGGCCGCGCCGCGGCGGGCACCGGCGAAGCCTATGGCCTGTGCCTCAAGAAGACCGCGCCCGGCGCACCGATCACCGCGGCGCTGATCGTCAAGGACGGCACGGTGCGCGTCGGCACGCTAACGGTCGACGGCACGCCGAGCTTTGCAACCGAATGGGAATATAAGATCCCGACCCAGTCCGAAGGCTGCGTCTTCGACGGCGATACGCTCTATGTCGGTGAGGAAGACGCCGGCGTGTGGGAGTTGAAGCCCAATGGCAAGACGGCCACCGCCCGCATGGTCGCGCCGGTCGACAACCAGCGCCTCGTCGCCGACGTCGAGGGCCTCGCGACGATCGATCACAAGGGCCAGCGCTACCTGCTCGTGTCGAGCCAGGGCGATAATGCCTATGCGGTCTTCCGCCTGCCCGGGATAGAATATGTCGGCCGCTTTGCCGTGGCTGCGGGCGCGTTCGGAGCGACGAGCGAGACCGACGGGATCGAGGCGGTCGCGGGGAATTTCGGTCCGGCCTACCCCGACGGTATCTTCCTCGCGCAAGACGGCGACAACGCCCCGAAGGCGCAGAATTTCAAACTGGTGCGCTGGGACCAGATTGCGACCGCGCTGGGGCTGTAAGATAATCGTCGCCCCCGCGAAGGCGGGGGCCGCCATCGGCCTTGCACAAGGCTGCCAGCGGCCCCCGCCTTCGCGGGGGCGACGTGTACTTGCTCTTAAGGGACGACGCGCCTAGGGGGGCCGCGTCATCCCATCGCCAGCCGAGGCCCTCCCCCATGACCGACCTGATTCCCGTCCGCCGCGCCCTCCTGTCCGTCAGCGACAAGGCGGGGCTCGCCGACCTTGCCGCCGCGCTCGTCCGTCACGGCGTCGAACTCGTATCGACCGGCGGCACCGCGAAGGCATTGCGCGAAGCGGGGCACAATGTCCTCGACGTCTCCGACCTCACCGGCTTTCCCGAGATGATGGACGGCCGCGTCAAGACGCTGCATCCGACCGTCCACGGCGGCATCCTCGCGGTGCGCGACGACGCGGCGCATGTCGCGTCGATGGAGGAACATGGCATCGGCGCGATCGACCTCGTCGTCGTCAACCTCTACCCCTTCCTCCAGACCGTGATGAGCGGCGCCGACCGCGATACGATCATCGAGAATATCGACATCGGCGGCCCCGCGATGGTGCGCTCGTCGGCAAAGAACCACGCCTTCGTCGGCATCGTCACCGAGCCTGAAGATTATGCCGCAGTCATCGAAGAGATGGACGCCAACGGCGGCGCGACCACCCTCGGCTTGCGCAAGCGCCTCGCCGCGACCGCCTTCGCGCACACCGCGACCTATGACAGCATGATCGCGCAATGGTTCGCCTTTGCCGACCAGGGCAAATTCTTCCCCGATACGCTGCCGCTGACCGCCAAGCTCTCAGCCGAATTGCGCTATGGCGAGAATCCGCACCAGAAGGCGGCGCTTTACCTGCCCGCCGGCCCCGCTGCACGCGGCATCGCGCAGGCCGAACAGGTGCAGGGCAAGGAACTCAGCTACAATAATATCAACGACGCCGACGCCGCGCTCGAACTCGTCGCCGAATTCCGCGAGGCCGATCCGACCTGCGTCATCGTCAAGCACGCCAACCCGTGCGGCGTTGCCACCGCCGCGACGATCGCCGAAGCCTATGACGCGGCGCTGAAGTGCGACGATGTCTCGGCGTTCGGCGGCATCATCGCGGTGAACCGGCCGCTCGACGGCGCGACCGCCGAAGCGATCAGCGGCATCTTTACCGAAGTCGTCTGCGCCCCCGACGCCGACGCCGACGCGCGCGCGGTGTTCGCGAAAAAGAAGAACCTCCGCCTGCTGCTGACGGGCGAGCTGCCCGATCCGGCGCGCGGCGGGCTGATGCTCAAGACGATCGCGGGCGGCTGGCTCGCGCAGAGCCGCGACAATGGCCGCATCACCCGCGCCGACCTGAAGATCGTCACCGACCGCGCGCCGACCGACGAAGAACTCGCTGACGCGCTGTTCGCGTGGACGATCGCCAAACATGTGAAGTCGAATGCGATCGTCTATGCCAAGGGCGGGTCGACCGCGGGCATTGGCGCGGGGCAGATGAACCGCCGCGACAGCGCGCGCATCGCCGCGGTGAAGGCACGCGAAGCCGCCGAGAGCCACGGCTGGGCGACCCCGCGCACCGTCGGCAGCGCGGTCGCGAGCGACGCCTTCTTCCCCTTCGCCGACGGCCTGCTCGCCGCGGTCGAGGCGGGCGCGACCTGCGTGATTCAGCCGGGCGGCTCGATCCGCGACGACGAAGTGATCGCGGCGGCGAACGAGGCCGGCCTCGCGATGGTGTTCACCGGGATGCGCCACTTCCGCCACTGACGGCGCGGCCGAGGCGCACCAGCCGCTCGGCTTCGCTTTTGCAATCGTAACGCAGTCCGGGCTCGTTGCAGAAGTCGGGCCAGCGCCCCTGGCGCCGCCAGAAATCGACCAGCCCGATCCGCGCCAGCTTGGCAAAAAACTGCGGATCGCGCCGGAGCGGAGCGACCGATGGCCAATAGAGAAGCGACCATTGGCCGTCGGTTTTGCGTATCGGCGCGCGCGCGAGCCACGAAAGCGCCTTCGGCTGGTCGCCGAGCCGCGCAAAATGCGCAGCCAGTGCATAGGCCGACGAAGGGTAGCGCGCGAATTCGGCTTCGGCGGCGGCGTCGACCTCGCGCGATCCGATCGAAGGGTCGGCAAATTGATGGAGGAGCAGCATATCGAATTCACGCTGCTCCCCGGCCGTTGCGCCGCGATAGACTTCGGCCGCCGCGTCCCGGCCGCGTTCGACCGCGAGACGGCGGCGATGTTCGGCAAGATCGGGATGCCCCGGCCAGATTGCCTCCACTTCGGCGAACTGCTTCATCGCATCCTGCATCTTCCCGGCCGCCCCATAACGCCGGACCACCCCCAATGCCTTGTAGATCGACGTCGGGTCCGCGCGCGCGGCGCGCTGCGCCGGGCCGACACCGGCTTGAACATAGCCGGCCTGGAACAGTCCCACCGCATTCGTCATCAATGCGGCCGGATATTCGGGATCGATCGCAAGCGCGCGGTCAACGAGAGGCAGGGCCTCGACCATGAACAATTCGCTCCCGCCCGTCTGCGACAGCGCGGTCAGCGCGGGGACATTGTCGGGATCGATCGCAAGCGCCCGGCGCGCCGCATCGATCGCTTTTGCGCGCCCCACGTTCCATTTGGCGGGATCCATCTCGTGCGAGAGATGCTTGATGCGGACCTGCGCCAGCAATCCCAGCGTGTCGGCATCCCCCGGCCAGCGCTGAACCAGCTCCTCCATCAACCGGATTGCGCGGGGTCCATCGAAAGCCGTGTCCGCGTCGCAGACCGCAAAGATCAGCGATCGTCGATCCGCATCGGCCGCCAACAGGTCTTTCCGGCCGTTCAGCGTCAGCGCGCAGTTGACCAGTCCGGCAACCGCGAGCGCGGTCCGTTCGCGCAGCCGGCTGAGGTCGTCGACGGGCGCCGCGAAACGGCTGGACCACAGGATCGATCCGTTCAAACTGTCGACAATCCGCGACTCGCTGACGAACTGACTCCCGTCGCGCTCGATCGCGATGCGGACGATGAAATCGCCCGCGCGTCCCGCCACCTTTCCGTCGAGCACCCGGACCGCGCCCCCCGACGCCTTGGCAAAGCGCGCGAAATCGCCGGCCAGCGCATCGGCAAAACGGTCCTCGACCGGATCATTGCCGCGCTGCTCGATCGGTTCGACGCGGACCACCGGCGTATCGAATGCAGCGACCGCGGATCGCGACCGCGGCGCATCCGCGCCCGTCAGCGCGAGCGCCAGCGCGGCCACGCCGAGGAACAGCGCGCGCCGCGGCGACAGGCTGGCGGTTGGATTGGCTGCCATCGCGGGCGCTGCGACCGGGTGGGCGACCGGGTGGGCGACCGGGTGAAGGTCAGGGGGACAGGGCCGGGCCGCCAGGCGTCGATATAGTTCGGCGGTTTCGACCGAGGGTTTGCCGTCGATTCCGCGTGCGAGCGCGTCTTCGATCCGCTGCCAGGCGTGGCGCACGCCATCGCCGTCGCCCGCTTCCCAGCGCGCGCTCATCACCAGCCGCGCGGCATGTTCGCTGCACGGATCGAAGCGCGTCACCTTATCCGCCACCGCGAGGGCCCCTTCGACATCGCCCGCCTGCAGCCGCCTTTCCGCCACCGCGAGCACTTCGCGGACGATCGCTTCGCCCTGACGCGTGCGCTCGACCGCGAGCCAGTCGTCCCATGCTTCGTCGATACCGTCGAGATCGGCCAGCAACCCGACATCGTGCGCGGGCAGCCGGTTCAGGACCACGGCGACATCGTCCACCGCGCACGCGGCGTGAAGCAGCGAAATATCGTCGATGACTTGTGTGCGGTCGATGGCGACGGTTTCGCGATCGGCGTGCAGCAGCGGCGGCAATGCGCGCGTCCAGGGCTTCAGTTCGACGAGACATTGCCTGAGGCTGGCATGCGCCTGTGCATCGGGGCGGCGGCTCCAGAGAAGCGCGCTCAGCCGGTCGCGCGCAAGCGGCGCGTCGGCAAGCACGAGCCGGGCAAGAAGGGCGCGGGCCTTGCGGCTGGTGGGGGACAGGGCGGGCGGCTCGACGGCAAAGTCACCAAGGAGCCGCAATACTGGCGGCACGGCGGCGATATGCCGCTCGTTTTTTGCGAATGCAGAATTCACGGCGCGACCTCCTTGGTCGAGGGATTGCGGCCGTATGTTTTTCCCGAAGACGGAATAACATTTTTTTGACGGGCAGACGAACGGTAAATTTCAACATTCTGGATTTTGACGTATTTTTAATACCGGATTGACGCTCTTCTCACGGCCGCCGACATGCGCGCCCGCTACTCCCGTCGCATCCGCAGCCTGCCGTTCGGCTGGGACATGGTGAAAGGGAGTAACTCGATGCGTATCTTCATGGCTCTGCCCCTGTTGCTGCTCGGCGCAGCACCCGCATTTTCTCAGCCCATCGTAGCGACTGCACCGGCAGGTGAAATCGAGGTGGTCAAAGTCAGCTATGCCGACCTCAATCTCGACACCGATGCCGGCTGGGCGCGGCTCGACAGCCGCCTGCGCGCCGCGGCGCGATCGGTATGTGACGTCCGGCCCGAATTCGAATCGACCGTGCGGGAAATGGCCACCGGCCATTGCTTCCGGAGCGCGCTTTCGAGAGGCCGCGAAGCCGGCAAGGAGATCATTGCCGCCCAACGGACCGGCACGCCGATGACGCTGGCCAGCGCGATCATGATCTCGCGGCGGTGACCCTTCGCCGATAGCGCGGACGCTACGAGGTCCCTTGCTCCCGTCTCTGGTGGGAGCAACGCCGGAACCGTTCCCCGACGGTTCCGGCGTTTTTCGGTCACGGCATGCCAGGCTTCGGCTCGACTTCGCACGGCGCGGGCGGCATAGGAGGGCCGACGTCGCCACCGCAAGGACCAGCATGACCGCCACACCGCGTAACAAGTCCATGATCCAGAGGCTTTATAACTGGACCATGGAGAAATCCGCGCATCCGCACGCCGAATACTGGCTGGCACTGGTTTCCTTCGTCGAGGCGAGCTTCTTCCCGATTCCGCCGCACCCGATGCTGGGGCTGATGTGCCTTGCGAACCCGAAAAAGGCGGTGCGCTATGCGATCATCTGCACGCTCGCGTCGGTCGCGGGCGGCATGCTCGGCTATTTGATCGGCTTCTTCCTCTATGAAAGCGTCGGGCTCGCGCTGCTTGGCGCGCTCGGGCTCACCGACGCCTTCCCGTCGGCCGCCTGTTACCTGCGCGAGTTCGGCGCCGAGATCATCCTGATCAAGGGCGCGACGCCGATCCCGTTCAAGCTGCTGACGATCACCGCCGGCTTCATCCACATGAGTTTCTGGACCTTTCTGTGGGCGAGCCTCGCCAGCCGGGCCTTTTCCTTCATGCTCGTCGGCATATTGTTCCGGCTATTCGGGGCGCCGATCAAGGCGTTCATCGACAAATATCTGATCTGGGTCACCGGCGCGTTCCTCGTCGCCGTGGTCGCAGGATTCCTCGCGATCGGCGCGCTGTCGGGCGACGGCAAGAGCAAGGAAGCCGACAAGTGCAGCGGCGCGACGCTCGAGAGCATCGGGCTGGACCGGAAATAGTTCAACGAAGGGGCGGACAACACCCCTCAATTTATCGTCACCCCGGACGTGATCCGGGGTCCACGACTTCAAGCGCTGCGGCGGATCCCGGATCAAGTCCGGGATGACGATAGAAGGATGCGCGATGCCTACTCGTTCGCCGCCTGGTGCAGCCAGTCGGCGTGGCGCGGGGCCTTCTTGGTCTGGCTCCATTCCTCGAGCATCAGCGGTGCGACGCGTTTCAGCTCGGCATATTGCTCGTCGGTGCCGATGTCGCAGGCCAGCTCGACGCGGTGACCGTTGGGGTCGAAGAAATAGATCGACTTGAAGATGCCGTGGTGCGTCGGGCCGAGCACGTCGACGCCGTTCGCCGTCAGATGCGCCTTCGCGGCGACCAGCTCGTCATAGCTGCCGACCTTGAACGCGAGATGCTGGACCCATTTGGGCGTATTCTCGTCGCGCCCCATGTCGGGCTGGTTGGGCAGCTCGAAGAAAGCGAGGATGTTGCCGTTCCCCGCCTCGAGGAAGACGTGCATATAGGGGTCATATTCGCCGGTCGACGGCACATGATCCTCGGCGAAAGCGGTCGTGTAGGTCATGCCGAGCATGCGCTCGTACCAGTCGACCGTTTCCTTCGCATCCTTGCAGCGATAGGCGGCGTGGTGGACACCGCCCAATTTGATCGGGCTCGTCATTCGGCGGGTTCCTCGACGGTCAGGGCTCCGCGGCGAATCTGGTCCATTTCCATCGATTTGAACAGCGCCGTAAAATTGCCCTCGCCAAAGCCTTCGTCCTTCTTGCGCTGGATGAATTCGAAGAAGACCGGACCGATCACGGTCTGGCCGAAAATCTGGAGCAGCAGGCGCGGGTCGCCTTCGGTCGTCGAGCCGTCGAGCAGGATGCCGCGCGACTGGAGGCCCTCGACCGACTCGCCGTGGCCCGGAAGCCGCTCTTCGAGCATCTCATAATAGGTCGCCGGCGGGGCGGGAGCGAAGGGGTTGCCGAGCGCTTTCAGCTTGTCCCACGCGGCGTACAAGTCATCGCAGCTGAACGCGATATGCTGGATGCCCTCGCCATTATAGGCGCGCAGATATTCCTCGATCTGCCCCTTGCCGCCCGCGCCCTCTTCATTGAGCGGGATGCGGATCTTGCCGTCGGGGGCGGTCATCGCCTTCGACGTCAGCCCGGTATATTCGCCCTTGATGTCGAAATAGCGGATTTCGCGGAAGCCCGCGATGCGCTCGTAAAACGCCGCCCAATGCGCCATGCGGCCGCCGTAGACATTGTGCGTCAGATGATCGATCAGCTGCATGCCCGCGCCGACCGGGTGGCGATCGACGCCCTCTTCATAGACGAAATCGATGTCGTAGATGCTGAGGTCGTCGCCATAGCGATCGATCAGATAGATGATCGAGCCGCCGATGCCGCGGATCGCGGGCAGGCGCAGTTCCATCGGGCCGGGGTTGACCTCGACGGGTTCGGCGCCGCGCGCGACGGCTTCGCTGTACGCCTTCGCCGCATCGCGGACGCGCCAGCCCATCCCGCACGCCGACGGGCCGTGCTCGGCGGCGAAATAAGCAGCGGGCGATTTGGGTTCGTAATTGGCGATCAAATTGATGCCGCCCTGGCGCCACAGCTGGACGTCCTTCGAGCGATGGCGCGCGATCAGCGTGAAGCCCATCGCCTCGAACACGGGTTCGAGAATGCCCTTTTCGGGCGCCGAAAATTCGACGAATTCAAAGCCGTCGAGGCCCAGCGGATTATCGAAAAGGTCGGCCATGTCGCATTCCCATCTAGTTTCAATTGAAACTATTATGATGGATTGGGGTGGCGGAGTCAATGCGGGTGAGCCCACAACAATTCGTCATGCCGGACGTGATCCGGCATCCATGGCAGCTTTGGGTGTCTGGACCCCGGATCAAGTCCGGGGTGACGAAGTAGGAACAGATAACCTAGGCGGCCGCGCTCTCAAACGCCTCCAGCGCTTCGCTCGCCGTCACCCAGCGCGCCTCGGCGGCTTCCTGCGCAGCGACGATCTTGCCGCGCCGCTGCGACAATTCACTCATCGTCAGTCCCTTATATTCGCTCGCAGCACCCTGCGGATCGAACATCGCGCGGTCGATGGCCGAGAGCACGACCTCATATTTGGCGAGATCGGCCTCGGCGTCGCTGACGTCCTTCTTGATCTTCGCCGCCGCTTCGCGCGCGGCGGCCGCGGCCTTGCGGTCTTCCTTCTTGTCAGCTTTCGACACGCGGTCCTTCTGCGGACCCTTGCCGAGGATCATGTCGACATAATCGTCCATGCTGCCGTCATATTCGCGCGCGGTGCCGTCATCGACGAGCACGAGCCGGTCGGCGGTGAGTTCGAGCATGTGGCGGTCGTGACTGACCAGCACCACCGCGCCGTCGAAACCGTTCAGCGCCTGTACGAGCGCCTCGCGCGCGTCGACGTCGAGGTGATTGGTTGGTTCGTCGAGGATCAGCAAATGCGGTGCGTCGCGGGTAATCAGCGCCAGCGCCAGCCGCGCGCGTTCGCCGCCCGACAGCTTCGCGACCTGCGTCACCGCCTTGTTGCCCGAAAAGCCGAAGCGGCCGAGCTGCGCGCGCACCGCGCCCTGCGTCTTGCCTTCCATCACGCGCGTCATATGCGCGAGCGGGGTGTCGCTGCCGTCGAGTTCCTCGACCTGATATTGGGTGAAATAGCCGACGCGCATCTTGCCCGATGCCGCCATCGCGCCCGCCATCGGCGTCAGCTGCGCCGCGAGCAGGCGCGCGAGCGTCGTCTTGCCGTTGCCGTTGCGGCCGAGCAGCGCGATCCGGTCGTCGGGATCGATGCGCAGGTTGAGCCGCTGCAGCACCGGGCGTTCCGCGTAACCGACGCTCGCGAGGTCGAGCGTGATCAACGGCGGCTTCAGCTCGTCGGGGCTCGGGAAATCGAACGCCAGCGTCTGATCCTCGGCGAGCGCGGCGATCGGCTGCATCCGCGCGAGCATCTTGGCGCGCGACTGCGCCTGTTTCGCGGTCGAGGCGCGGGCGCTGTTGCGCGCGACATAATCCTGGAGCTTGGCGCGCTGGGCGTCCTGCGATGCCTTGGCCGCGGCGAGTTGCGCCGCACGTTCGGCGCGTTGACGTTCGAACGAGTCATAGCCGCCGGTGTAGAGCGTGACCTTGCCGCCTTCGAGATGGAGGATATTGTCGACGACATTGTTGAGCAGGTCGCGCTCGTGGCTGATCACGACGAGCTGCCCCGGATAGGCGCGCAGGAAATTCTCGAGCCACAAGGTCGCTTCGAGGTCGAGGTGGTTCGACGGTTCGTCGAGCAGCAGCAGATCGGGTTCGGAGAACAGCAGTGCCGCGAGCGCGACGCGCATCTTCCACCCGCCCGAGAAGCTGTCGAGCGGCTGCCCCTGCATCTCCTCGTCGAAGCCGAGCCCGATCAGGATGCGCGCGGCGCGCGCGGGCGCGGTGTAGGCGTCGATGGCGATCAGCCGTTCGTGGATGTCGCCGAGCTTGTCGGGGTCCTGCTCGGTCTCCGATGCCGTGAGCAATTCGGCGCGTTCGGTGTCGGCGGCGAGCACGGTATCGAACGGAGTCGACGTTCCACTCGGCGCTTCCTGCGCGATATAGCCGACGCGCGTCTTGCGCGGCATGTCGATGCTGCCCTCGTCGGCTTCGAGCTGGCCGATCATCACCTTCATCAGCGTCGATTTGCCCGCGCCGTTGCGCCCGATCAGCCCGACGCGGCTTTTTGCCGGCAGGCTCGCAGTGGCGCGTTCGAGGATGGCGCGCCCGCCAAGGCGTACAGTGATTCCGTTGATCGTCAGCATGGGCGCGCGCCTAGCATGTTGCGGCGCACAACCCAAGTCCCGGACTGGCTTTCCGTGCGTCGGTGCGGCAAATGGGGAGCATGACCGGCCTCGCCCCCTTTCACATCGCCTTTCCCGTCGACGATCTGGACGCCGCGCGCCATTTCTATGGCACTATCCTCGGCTGCCCCGAGGGGCGCAGCGATCCCGACTGGATCGACTTCAACCTCTATGGGCATCAGATCGTCGCGCACCGCGTCGATACGCCGCGCGCATCGGCCGCGCATAATCCGGTCGACGGCCATGCGGTGCCGGTGCCGCACTTCGGCGTCGTGCTGTCGCCCGCCGAATGGCAGGCGCTCGCCGACCGGCTGAAGGCCGCGGGCACGACATTCGTAATCGAACCGCACACGCGCTTTCCCGGCCAGCCCGGCGAGCAGTCAACGATGTTCTTTTACGATCCGGCGGGCAACGCGCTCGAGTTCAAGGCGTTCGCGGACCTGGATCAGCTGTTCGCCAAATAACGTTAATGCCCGCCGCCCATCGAAATCTGTTTCGGCCGCGGCGCGAACCACACCGATATAGCGGCAAGCACGAACACGACGCCCGACGCGAGGAACAGGTGCAGCACGCCTAATGTCGACGCCTGCACCTCGACCAGCCGCTCGATCGCCGCGCGCGCCTGTTCGAGCGTGAAGCCGGCATTTTGCAGCGAGGTCATCGTCGCTTCGGGGTTATTGAGCGACGAGACGAGCTCGGACCGCGACGTCCGGCTGGCATCGTCCCACGCGGTCGTCGCGACCGCGGTGCCGATCGCCCCGCACAGCGTCCGCAGGAAGCTCATCAGCCCCGCCGCCGACGTCTGGTGCTGCGCGGGCACCGAACTCAGCGCGAGCGCGGTGAGCCCGACGAAGAAGAAGGGCATGCCGATCCCCTGCAGGATATGCGGCAGCGCGAGAGTCCAATAGCCGACATCGGCGTTCCAGCTCGCGCGCAGCACCGACATCACCGCCATCCACAGGATACCGCCCGAGATGGTGATGCGCACGTCGACCTTGGTCATCAGCCCCGCCGCGACGGGCGACAGGAGGACGGCGAACACCCCGAGCCACGCGACGATGAACCCCGTCTGCGTCGCGGTATAACCCGCGACCTGCTGCAACCATAAGGGCGTCAGTACGACCTGCGCAAAGAAGGCGCCGAAGCCCAAGGATATCGCCATCGTGGCGAAGGTGAAGCCGCGGAAACGGAAGATGCGCAGGTTCACGACCGGATTGGCGTCGGTCAGCTCCCAGATCACGAAAGCCGCAAAGCTGATTGCAGAGACGACCGCGAGCCCGACGATCCACGTCGATCCGAACCAGTCATGTTCGCGCCCGGTGTCGAGCATGATCTGGAACGCGCCGACCGACACGACAAGCAGGATCAGGCCAACGACGTCGATCCGCGCCTTGGCGCGCTTGGTCTCGAACGGCGTCAGCAACGTGAAGACGCCGAACGCACAGATCGCGACGACGGGCAGGTTGATGAAAAAGATCCACGGCCACGTCCAGTTGTCGCTGATCGTGCCGCCGAGGATCGGGCCGAGGATCGGCGCGGTTGTCGTCGTCATCGCCCAGATCGCAAGGCCGATCCCGGCCTTTTCCTTGGGAAAGATACGCAGCAGCAATATCTGTGACAGCGGCATCAGCGGGCCGCCCGCGAGCCCCTGCAGCACGCGGAAGAGCACGAGCGCATCGAGCGTGCGCGAAACGCCGCAGAGGAAAGAGAAAATACCGAAGCCGATGATCGAGATCATGAACCAGCGCACCGTGCCGAAGCGCATCGCGAGCCAGCCGGTGAGCGGCACGCTGATCGCGTCGGCGACCGCATAGCTGGTAATCACCCACGTCCCTTGCGTCGGCGACACCGCGAGCCCGCCCGCGATATGCGGCACCGACACATTGGCGATCGTGGTGTCGAGCACCACGACGAAATTGGCGAGCGCCAGCGCGAAGGCGGCGACGATCAGCCGCGCGCCGGTCAGCGGCTGCGGTTCGGCGGGGATGGCGGATGCAGGGAGGGCGGCGCTGGCCATTTGTCAGCGACCGCGCGTATCGATCGTGGCTTCCATCGACAGCCCGACGCGCAGCGGATGTTCCTTGAGCTGCTTCGGGTCGAGCGCGATGCGCACCGGCAGGCGCTGCACCACCTTCACCCAATTGCCCGTGGCATTCTGTGCGGGGATCAGCGAGAAGGCCGCGCCGGTGCCGCCGGCGATGCCGATCACCTTACCGCGATAGACGACGTCGCCGCCATAATAGTCCGACACCAGTTCGACCGGCTGGCCGATGCGGATATCCTCAAACTGGCTTTCCTTGAAATTGGCGTCGACATAGGCGGTGCTGATGGGGACGAGCACCATGATCGGCGCGCCCGCGGCGATCCGCTGCCCCACCTGCACCTGCCGGTTGGTGACGATGCCGTCGACCGGCGCGCGCAGCACGGTGCGCGCGAGGTCGAGACGCGCCTTTTCGAGCCGCGCTTCGGCGGCCGCGACGTCGGGCGCGGTGTCGATCGTCGTCCCGCGCACCACGGCCTCGGCGGCGCCCAAATCGCCGCTCGCCGAGCCGCGCGTCGCCTCGGCCGAGGCGATGCCCGCCGCAGCGAGATCGCGCGCCGCCGAAGCCGAAGCGAGCGCCGCGCGCGCCGAAGTCAGCTCTTCGCCCGACACGGCGCCGGTGCCGGCAATGCTTTCGCGCCGCGCGAGTTCGGCGCGTGCGCGCTCGACCGTCGCATTGGCGTCGCGCAGCCGCGCGCGGGCCTGCGCGATATCGGCGCCGCGCGCCGCGACGCGCGCCCGCGCCGCATCGGCGGTCGCGTCGGCCTGTCCATAGCGCTGGCGCGCGAGGCGCAGCGCCGCTTCGGCATCGGCAACCGCGATGCGCTGGTCGGCGTCGTCGAGGATCACGAGGATGTCGCCCTTCTTCACCGCCTGCGTGCCGCTGACGCGGACTTCCTTGACGGGTCCCGAGACGAGCGCGGTCACCTGCGCCGAGTCGGCACCGACATAGGCGTTATCGGTATGAACGCGTCCGGCCTGCGTCAGAAAATACCAGAGGCCCCACAGGATCGCGACCGTCACGACGACGATCGCGAGGATGCGCAAGAGCTTCTTCCGCTTGGCGCCATTGGCTTCGGGGGGGGCTTCGGGAGTCTCGGGAGCGGGGTTTGCGGCTGCAGCCGTTTCGTCGGCCATCATTCGTCTCCTGTTGAATTAGCGGCCCGATATCCGCCGCCAAGCGCGCGGATCAGGGCGATGTCGAGCGAGAGCTGGCGCGCTTCGAGGTCGGCGACGGCGCGGCTCAAGGCGACCATGCTGTCCTCGGCGGTGAGCTGGACGATCTGGTTCGAGAGGCCGGCGCGATAGCGCAGTTCGGCGAGCTTTGACGCTTCGGCGGCGGCGGTCAGCGCTTCGCGCCTACCGACGAGCTGGCGTTCGGTTGCGACGCGGCTCGCGACGATATCGGCGACATCGCGCAGCGCACCGATCAGCGTGCGGTCATAGGTCGCGACCGCCACATCATAATCGGCGCGCGATCCACGATAACGCCCTTGGAGGCGCCCGCCCTCGAAGATCGGCAGGCTGATCGCGGCGCCGCCATTGCCATATTCGGACCCCGATTTGAACAGGTTGGAGAGGCCGAGCGACTGGAGCCCGACGAGCGCCGACAGGCTGATATTCGGATAGAAATCGGCGCGCGCGACATCGATGCGTTTTGCGGCGGCTTCGGACCGCAGCCGCGCCGCGACGATATCGGGACGCCGCCCGATCAGGTCGATCCCCGCATTGCCCGGCAGTCCGCGCGACGGGCGCGCCATCTGGGGGCGCGCGATCGACAGGCCGCGGTCGGGTCCGCCACCGATCAGCGCGGCGATCCGGTTACGCGTCGTCGCGATCGCTTCTTCGAGCGCGACGACGTCGGCACGTGCCGACGCGGCGCGGCTTTCGGCCTGCCGCTGGCTCGCCTGATTTTCGATCCCCGCACGCGCGCGCTCGCCCGACAGGTCGGCGCTCGCGGTGCGGACGCGCACAGCGTCATTGGCGACGTCGATTGCGTGATAATAGCCGGCTAGATCGGCGTAGGCGGCGGCGATCCCGGTGGTGAGCATCAGCCGCGCCTGCGCCGCGTCGACGCGCGCCGCCTCGGCCTCCGACGTCGCGGCGGCGAGCGCCGCACGGTTACGGCCCCACAGGTCGAGGTCGAAGCTGAAGGTCGCGGCGATATGACCGGTGTCCTGAATGCCGTCGGGCACGAAGCCAGGCGGGATGCCCATGTTCTGGCTTTGCTGGACACCGCCCGCGCTCGCCTCGGCGCCGATCCGCGGCAGAAGGGCAGCACCCGCCTGCTGCGCCATCGCCTCGGCCGCGCGGACACGCGCGGCGGCGATCGCAACGTCGGGCGAGCCCTTCAAACCCTCTGCGATCAGCGTATTGAGTTGGACGTCGCCCAAGCCCTGCCACCAGCCTTCGGCGGGCCACTCGCCCTCAGCGCGGGCGAATGTCGCGTGCGATTCCAGCGACTCGGCCGCCGCCGGAACGGGCTTGGGTCCAAGGTCGGGAACGCTCGCGCAGCCCGCGAGCAGGCCGAAAACAGCGGTGGAGAGAAAAATTGTCCGGGGCATGGCTTCCAACGATACTAGCTGGTATCATGCGCAGATGAACTTCGGAGGAAGCGTTGTCAATCGAAATGATACCAGATAGTACGCCTGCCCTCGACGACGCCGCGGCGATACGCCGCAAGGCGTTTGTCGATGCCGCGCGCGAGCTGTTCTTTGCGAATGGCTATGCCGGGACGACGATGTCGTCGATCGCGAGCAAAGTCGGCGGATCGAAGACGACGCTCTGGACCTATTTCCCGTCGAAGGAGGAGCTTTTCGCCGCGGTCGTCGACGACATCGTCGCGCAATATGGCGACGCGCTCGCGATCGACCTGCCGCTTGACGAGCCGGTGCCCGATGTCTTGCGGGTATTCGGCAATCTGCTGATGACCAAGCTGACCGCGACGCCGATCCTGTCGCTCTTTCGCCTCGTCGTCGGCGAAGCCGAGCGTTTCCCGCACCTCGCCGAGACATTTTACGAGCGCGGCCCGCGCCGAGGAAAGGCGCGCGCCGCCGTCTGGGTGGGCGAAAAAATGGTGCGCGGCGAGATCCGGATGGGCGACCCGATGCGCGCGGTGCAGCAATTCACCGGCCTTTGCCAATCAGGCATCTATCAATTCGCGATGCTCAACCTTCCCGAAAGCCGCGACCTCGATCGCCTTCGGGACGATGTCGACGCCGCGGTCGACACCTTCTGTCGCGCGTGGAGCTCCGACGACTGAGCTCCCCGCGGAAACTTGCTCCCCCCACCCTCCTGTGCAATAGGCGCCGCCCCCAACCGGGAATCCCCAGCTACAGGAGCATGTATGGACAAGGCGGCCGCGAGCGCGCTCGGCCTCGATTTCGGCACGACGAACAGCGTCGTCGCGCTCGCCGATGGCCAGGGCGGCACCGAGCTGGTCGCGTTCGGCGACGCGGGCGATGCGGTGTTCCGCTCGGCGCTCTGCTTCTGGGAAGAGGAACGCGGCTGGAACGGCATCGCGCACGAGGCGGGCCCGTGGGCGATCGACGAATATCTCCAGTCGCCGCTCGACAGCCGGTTCATCCAGTCGTTCAAGAGCGTCGCCGCGAGCCCGTTGTTCGAGCGCGCGATGATCTTCAACAAGCCGTTCCGCTTCGAGGATATGGGGCGCCTGTTCCTCCAGCGCCTTGTCGCGCATGCCGGCGGCGCGCTCGACGAACGGCCACGCCGCATCATCGTCGGCCGTCCGGTCGAATATGCTGGCGCGCGCCCCGATCCCGAACTCGCGCGCCAGCGTTACGACGCGATGCTCGCGGCGTTCGGCACCGAAATCTATTATGTCCACGAACCGCTCGGCGCCGCGCACAGCTATGCCTCGCGCCTGACCGAGCCCGCGACAATCCTCGTCGCCGACTTCGGCGGCGGCACCACCGACTTTTCGATCGTCCGCGTCGCCGAGCCCGGGAGCCCGCGTCGCTGCGTGCCGCTCGCCTCGTCGGGGATCGGTATCGCGGGCGACCGTTTCGATTACCGTATCGTTGATCGGCTGGTGCTGCCGCTGCTCGGCAAGGGCAGCCAATATCGCTCGTTCGACAAGCTGCTCGAAATCCCCGGCGGCTATTTCGCCGATTTCGGCGACTGGTCGCGGCTCGCGATGATGCGCAACCGCCGCACGATCGAGGAAATCCGCCGCCTGCAACGCGACGCCGAGCGGCCCGACCTGATCGGCCGCATGATCGCGCTGATCGAGCATGAGCAGGGCTTCCCGCTCTATGATGCGGTGGGCAAGCTCAAGCGTGCGCTTTCCAGCAACGATCACGCTGAATTTCATTTCGCCGGCGGCGGGATCGAGATCGGGGCCGACGTGCGGCGCGCCGATTTCGAGCAATGGATCGCCGACGATCTTCGCCGCATCGAGGCGGCGATGGATCAGGCGCTCGCCCGCGCGGGCGTCGTGCCCGCGGCGATCGATCGCGTCTTCCTCACCGGCGGCTCGTCGTTGATCCCGGCGATCCGCGCGATGTTCGACCGCCGTTTCGGCGAAAATCGCATTGCGACCGGCGGCGAGCTCACCTCGATCGCGCACGGCCTCGCGCTGATCGGCGAGGAATCCGACCCGGCCGAATGGGCTGCCTGATCGGGAGATCGAACACGGACGGGTGGGTGGTCATACCTGGACTGGCGAGCGGTATCATCCTCGCGAATGTGGCGGTCCTCGCGCCCTATGCGCTGCTGGCCGCGAGGACCGTCGTCGTCGAGGTCCACTGCAGGACGACCGAAGCACGATCGTCGAGCGACGAATCCGCTTGTCCGCCTCGCCGACGCCCGCACGCGCCAAAACGCAAAAAGCCCGCCATCCCAGAAGGAAGGCGGGCTTTTTGATGGTTGCGGGAGTAGGATTTGAACCTACGACCTTCAGGTTATGAGCCTGACGAGCTACCGGGCTGCTCCATCCCGCGTCAACCAGCTTGCGGGTCCCTGGGGACCGGCAAAACAGCAAAAGGCCGGCATCGCTGCCGGCCTTTAACTTTGTGAATGGGTTTTCCTCTTTTCGACCTTACGCCGACTACAATGCCTGGCGACGTCCTACTCTTCCGGGACTTAAGTCACAGTACCATCGGCGCTGTCAGGTTTCACGGCCGAGTTCGAGATGGGATCGGGTGGGTCACTGACGCCATGGTCACCAAGCAATGAAGCCGGCGTGGGTCAAAAAGGGTTTCAATCGATGTCCGTGCAATATTTGTCTGATCAATCATCCACATATCGCGGACAAACCAGTCAGGCTTGTCGTTGATGGCGGGACTCTTAAGTGCGAATAGAGCAATTAGTATCGGTTAGCTCCACGCGTTACCGCGCTTCTACATCCGATCTATCAACGTGGTGGTCTTCCACGGCTCTAAGAAATCTTATCTTGAGGGAGGCTTCCCGCTTAGATGCTTTCAGCGGTTATCCCGTCCATACATAGCTACCCTGCTGCGCGGCTGGCGCCACGACAGGTACACCAGAGGTATGTTCAACCCGGTCCTCTCGTACTAGGGTCAACTCCTCTCAAATTTCGACGCCCACGGCAGATAGGGACCAAACTGTCTCACGACGTTCTGAACCCAGCTCACGTACCACTTTAATTGGCGAACAGCCAAACCCTTGGGACCTGCTCCAGCCCCAGGATGTGATGAGCCGACATCGAGGTGCCAAACGATTCCGTCGATATGAGCTCTTGGGAATCATCAGCCTGTTATCCCCGGCGTACCTTTTATCCGTTGAGCGATGGCCCTTCCACTCGGGACCACCGGATCACTATGACCGACTTTCGTCTCTGCTCGACTCGTCAGTCTCGCAGTCAGGCAGGCTTATGCCATTGCACTCTTGCAGACGGTTTCCAACCGTCCTGAGCCTACCATCGCGCGCCTCCGTTACTCTTTAGGAGGCGACCGCCCCAGTCAAACTACCCGCCACAGAGGGTCCCTGATCCAGTTTCATGGATCGAGGTTAGACATCAGAAAACAACAGGGTGGTATTTCACCTATGGCTCCACATCAGCTGGCGCCGATGCTTCAAAGCCTCCCACCTATGCTACACAGTTCTTTCCTAATGCCACTCTGAAGCTGCAGTAAAGGTGCACGGGGTCTTTCCGTCTAACCGCGGGTACTCCGCATCTTCACGGAGAATTCAATTTCGCTGAGCATCTCCTGGAGACAGTGGGGAAGTCGTTACGCCATTCGTGCAGGTCGGAACTTACCCGACAAGGAATTTCGCTACCTTAGGACCGTTATAGTTACGGCCGCCGTTTACCTGGGCTTCATTTCGCAGCTTGCACCACTCCACTTAACCTTCAGGCACCGGGCAGGCGTCAGGCCCTATACGTCGTCTTGAAGCCGACTTAGCAGAGCCCTGTGTTTTTGCTAAACAGTCGCTACCCCCTGGCCTGTGCCCCCTCAAACCGGTTGCCCGGAATGAGGGCCTCCTTCTTCCGAAGGTACGGAGGCAATTTGCCGAGTTCCTTCAGGAGACTTCTCTCAAGCGCCTTGGTATACTCTACCATCCCACCTGTGTCGGTTTAGGGTACGGTCTATAATGGAGGGGCTATTTCCTGGAACCTCTTCAAAGCCTGCTCAATCCAATAAGAGCAGACAATTTACGAGATCCGTCACACACCTCCAGGCCCACGAATATTAACGTGGTTCCCATCGACTACCCCCTTCGGGCTCGTCTTAGGGGCCGGCTTACCCTGCTCAGATTAGCTTTAAGCAGGAACCCTTGGGATTTCGGCGACAGGGCATCTCACCCTGTTTATCGCTACTCATGTCAGCATTCGCACTTCCGATACCTCCACGACCCATTACCAGATCGCTTCATCAGCCTACGGAACGCTCCGCTACCGCGTGTAGTAAACTACACACCCTAAGCTTCGGTGCACGTCTTGAGCCCCGTTACATTTTCGCCGCAGGAACCCTTATTTAGACCAGTGAGCTGTTACGCTTTCTTTAAAGGATGGCTGCTTCTAAGCCAACCTCCTGGTTGTTTTGGGATTCCCACATGCTTTACCACTTAGACGTGACTTGGGGACCTTAGCTGTAGGTCAGGGCTGTTTCCCTTTTGACGACGGACCTTAGCACCCGCCGTCTGTCTGCCAGATATTACTCATGGGTATTCGGAGTTTGGTTAGAATTGGTAGATCTCGCGACCCCCGCATCCATCCAGTGCTCTACCCCCCATGGTATTCGTCTGACGCTCTACCTCAATAGATTTCGCGGAGAACCAGCTATTTCCCGGTTTGATTGGCCTTTCACCCCTAAACACAACTCATCCGACAATTTTTCAACATTGAACGGTTCGGCCCTCCAGTGCGTGTTACCGCACCTTCAGCCTGGTCATGCCTAGATCACCGGGTTTCGGGTCTAATGCAACAAACTCATTCGCCCTATTCAGACTCGCTTTCGCTGCGCCTACA
>NZ_JAVDWC010000001.1:0-525000 GCF_031457175.1 Sphingopyxis sp. BE235 | reverse complement strand
TCTGAACGGCGAATCAGTCGCCCTTCAACTTTTGCCGGAAAGTCTGAACGAGGCTGTCGTTCGCGGGGACGCGCACGCGCCAGACCCAGTTGCTTCCCCGCCGTTCCCACCCTTCGGGCGTCGGGTCGAGCGCGAAGGGGATCAGCATCTCGACCTCCGCATCGAAGGGCCGGGCGTTGGTTATCTTGACCTGCCAGAGCTTATAATCCGGATCGGCGTCATTCTTCACAACGGTCAGATACTGCACCGCCGGACTTAGGCCGAGGTCATAATCGACGCGTTCGTCCTTTGCCTTGTCGCCGATCTTTGCCTCACCGACGAGCAGGCGTCGCCCGCCGATCGCCTCAAAAACCGTCACCGCACCGGCGGGCAGCGCGAGACCCAACCCGTCGGACTCGCGGTTCTGGACTCGCAATTGCATGGAGAGAGGCTGAAGCCGGTTCGCCATGAAATCATAAAGCGTCGCCGCATAAAGCTGCTCGACCGCAACCTTGTCCTTCGCGAGCAGTGCGACCTGCTTCTGCCCCTTTGCCGACACATCGACGCGAAAGGGGATGCGATAGAATTTGAGGTCGCCCAGATCCTCGGCCGGCGGCGGGGGCGGTGGAGGCGGCGCCGGGGCGGCCACCATCATCGGCGGTGGAGGCATCCCGCGCCGATCGCGGCGCTGCGCCGTCACGATCACCTCCGACGCCGCATCTTCATCATAGCTCTGCTCGAACTCGATAATCGGCGGCAGCTCCCACAAGGGATGCGTGCTTGTGATGTCCATCGGCCAGCATTTGAGCACCAGCGGCCCCGGCGTGCTGCGCGGCAGCGGCGGGCTGTACATCTTGTTGAGGCGGCCCGCGATCACGTTGAGCTGCGCGCCCGGGAAACTCGTCACCCCGCCGTTCGCGACGGTGATCCAGCCGGTCAGCCCCAGCGTCTTTCCGTCGGTGCCGCGGTCGGCGACATAATTGGCGGCCCAGTCGAACCCTTCGGCGAGATAGAGAAGCTGGACTTTCACCGTGCGGGCGGTGCGGCTTTCGACAAGGACCGACAGCGTCGGCTTGGCCGAAAGACCCATGGGCACGCGGGGATAGAGCATCCGCTCGGGCAGGCCCGAACAGGCGAGCGCCTCGACCCCGGCCGCGGTCTGGACGATGACCCCGCCGTTCGGCCCCGACTGGATCACCGCATCCTGCTCGACGACCTTCCCAGTCACGAGGCTGGTGCGCCGCAAGGTGACGCTGCGCTTGAGATAGGCATCGACGAGCCCCGCGGGCGACAGCAGCCGCGCATCGCGATTCTTTTCGACCACGCCATCGGGCAGGCCGCTGAGCACCGCAGTTTCGGGCAGCAACCCTTCAGCCACGCCTTCGAATCGCAGCACCGAGGTTCCCGCGAGCAAGGTGACGGTGCGCGTTTCGGTAATGAAGGCGAAGCCCTGCGGCCAGTTCGGGTCGATCGGCCCGCCGCCGCGCGACGGCGCGCGATAGACGGTGACCGCGGCATCGTCGATTTTGGCCGACACCGCGATCGGTACCGAAACCTGGGCAAGCGCGGGCATCGGCGCGAACAGCGCCGTGACCCACGTCAACAGGGGCCAGGCCCGCATCGCGTGGATCTCAGTAACGCGAATCGAATGCGACGGTCAGGTCGACCTTGCCGTTCGCGGGCACGGGCACCTGCCATTCGACGCGGTCGGCCGAAATGCGCTCGCCCTTCAGGCTTTCGTCGCTGATCCGGACGTCGCCATAGAGCCCGTCCTGCGCGAGCAGCACCGTGACCGGCGAAGGCCGCGCGTTGCTGACTATATATTTCATCTTGGTCACCCAGCGCGAATCGCCCTTGCGCGTGCGCGACACAACCGTCGGCTGCACCTTCACGTCGAAGGCATCGCCGGTGCGCAGCGACATCGCCGATCCCATCGGGGTGTGGTCGATGCGATTCTCGCCGATGAACTGCGGATCGCCGCGGGTGTCGCGCATATAGACGCGAATCGCGCCGGCGGGCAGCTGATCGCCGAGCCCGCCCTGCCGCGAGGTCGAGAAACGCAGCACGCTCGCGGTGCTGACGGGCTCGTTGTTGCTGCCGAGCCAGCGATTGACATATTCATAGGTCGAGCGCGCGGGCGCCCCCTTCACGTCGAGGAAACTGACCTGCTTCTGCTGCGCGTTGGCGATCGTCGTCCGCTGCGCGAGCGGATAGAGATAATAGTCGCCGAGCCGCTCGCGGTCGTTCGATTCGGTGCCCGCCGAATCCATCGCGCCCGACATCTGGCGGAAACCGCCACCGCCGCCCGGACTGCCCGCGACGAGCAAGGTGCGTGCATTGCTGAAGGTTGTGCCCGTGCTGTTGGTCAGCGTCACCCAGCCCTGAATATCCATCGCGCCCTTGGCGGCGTCGAACAGCGCGACATAGTCGGCGGTCCAGCCGAGGTTCGGGGTGAGATAGGACAGCCGCGCCGGGACGGTTCCCGCATTGGCCGCGTCGACCGTCACCGACAGCGTCGGGCGCGCGCGCAGATTGGGCGGCAGCCGGTCGAACACCGCGCGCACCGGCAGGCCGTCGTCGCGCAGCACCTCGATCCGCTCGCCGATCTGGAGCACGATACCGCCGTTCGCCGCGAGCACCTTCGCGCGTTCGGTGCGTTCGGCGCCGGTCGCGGGGTTGGTGCGGACGAGGGTGATCGACTGGCCGACCGCCTTGTCCATCAGCTTGTCGGGGGTGAGCAGGTCGAAATCGAAATTCTGTTCGACGATGCCGATGCCGGGACCCGAGAGCGTGACCGTTTCGGGGCGGATGCGCGCCGACACGTCGGGGAACTCGATGCGGTTGCGCCCGGCGGCGACGCTCAGCTGGCGGTCGTCCTGCACCAGCGACTGACCATTATTATAGATGGTGACCGCGACATCGCCCTGCGCGTTGCCGGTCGCGGCATCCTGCGCAAAAAGCGCGGTCGACGTCCCGCCGGCGAGCAGCGGCAAACAGGCCAGGGCCAACACGCGCATAAAAAACCTCCCCGCAGGATATGTCCCGCGGGGAGGCTATGTCATGCGAATCGGAAAAACCAGCGTGAAATCGCTGACTTATTCGGCCGCTTCGACGTCGGTGTTGCGCGTCGCCAGCGTGCGGCGCGTACGGCGCGGCTTGGCGGCGGGTGCTTCACCCTCGGCATCGCTTTCGGCGCTGCGTTCGGGGCGGCCGATCGCGGGCGGCAGAACGGCGGTGTCGATCCCGGCATCGCCCTTGTCGGCACTGTCGTCCTGACGCGGACGGCGGGCCGGGCGGCGCGCGGGACGCGGAGCCGGTTCCTGCTCGGCAGTTTCTTCGCGTACGGGGGCTTCGCTGCGATCATTGCGGTCGCCCTGCGCTTCGTCCTCGTCGCGGTTGCGGACGGGACGCGCGCGCGCCGGCTGGCGGTTGCCGCGATTGTCATCGTCGCGATTGCCGCGCGGTTCGCGATTGCCGCGATTGTCGTCGTCGCGGTCGCTGCGCGGTTCGCGGTCGCCGCGATTGTCGCGCTGGCCGCGATCATTGCGGTCATTCCGCTCGTTGCGGTCGCCCCGATCATTGCCACGATCGTTCCGCTCGCCGCGGTCGTCGCCATTGTCGCCGTCGTCGCGGCCGGTGTCGGCTTCGAAATCGCTGTCGGTATCGTCGTGGCCGTCGAAATCCTCGACGCCGCGAATCTCGCGGCTGCGGTCGTGGCTGCGTTCCTGTCCGTTCGCCGCGGCCTTTTCTTCCTGGCGGGCGCGAAAGTCGCTCACGACGCGGAAATAATGGTCGGCGAACTGCAGATAATATTCGGTCTGGACCCGGTCGCCGGCAAGCTGCGCGTCGCGCGCGAGGTTGCGGTACTTCTCGATCATCTGGGCGCCGTTGCCGCGCGCGCGGCTGTCGATGCGGTTGGCCTGGTCGACACCCCCGCGCCCACCCGACTGCGGCCGATTATTGTTGTTGCTGTTGTTGTTACGGCCGCGACGGCGACCGTTCTGTCGGTTGTTCATGTTCAACTGAGACATCCTGTCGATAAGCTAATAAGCTATGCCAACCCCTTTTGGCCGACCGCGCCACCTGCGCGTCGTGCCCGCGCTCCTTGCGCGGCCTTGCCCTTTACCGCTTGCACCGGACCCCACGGTCCCGCGCCAGCATCGTAAGTGGGAAGCAGACCAGCCGGACCAGTATCGATGCTGTTCGCATCGCCAAAGGGACCCCGATCAGGTCTGTAAGCCGCCCCTACCGCGCTTTGTAGCGGAAACCAAGCAAATTCTTGTGGGGCCGTCAGGCGCGGGTCAGCAAAAGCGCCCTGTCGCGGCCACCGAGATCCTGTCTGCAAGCGACCTTGAATCCCGCGGTTTCAGCGAGCTCTCCAACCGAGATATGTTGCGTGTGCCCGATTTCAAGGGCCGCGAGACCCCCGGGCGCCAAAAGGCGCGGCAAATCGGGGATGATGCGGCGATAGTCGTCGAGCCCGTCGGCACCGGCGAAAAGCGCGCCCGCGGGTTCATGATCCGCGACATCGGGCATCAAGGCTTCGGAATCGGCAATATAGGGCGGGTTGCAGAGGATGAGGTCGAACTGGCCGTGAAGGCCCGACGCCCAGTCGCCGACACGAAACCGCGCGCGCTCATCCATCTCGAGGTCAATCGCATTGTCTTCGGCGTAAGTGACGGCCTTTTCCGATTCATCGATTCCCAGACCGTGCGCCTCGGGCCATTGGGCCAGCGCGGCGAGGAGCAAGGTGCCGGGCCCGGTCCCGAGATCGAGTATGCGGTTCGGCCCGCCAGTCCCGAAATGATCGATGGCGGCCTCGATCAGCGTTTCGCTGTCGGGGCGCGGGATCAGCATGCCCGGACCGACCATCAACCGGATCGTCCAAAAATCGCGATAACCCACGATATAGGCGACTGGTTCGTACAGCATCCTCCGTTCGACCAGCGCCGCGAAACCCTCGGGCACGGCAAAACGCGCGGGATCGAGCAGCAGCGCCTGCCGCTCGACGCCCAACGCATGCGCCATCAAGAGTTCGGCATCGAGGCGCGGCGTATCGGACACCGCCGCCAGCCGCTGCGCCGCGTCGCGCAGCGCGGCCGCGACGTCAGTCACCCAATCCCGCCAGCCGCTGGGCCTGATCCTCGGCGATCAGCGCGTCGATCAGCTCGTCCATCGCGCCTTCGAGTATTTCGGGGAGGCGGTGGAGCGTCAGGTTGATGCGGTGATCGGTCACGCGCCCCTGCGGGAAATTATAGGTGCGGATGCGTTCGGAGCGGTCGCCCGACCCGACCATCGACTTGCGCGCCGACGCCTCGGCGCTGTGGATCTTCTCGCGCTCGAGGTCATAGAGCCGCGCACGCAGCACCTGCATCGCCTTCGCGCGATTCTTGTGCTGACTGCGCTGGTCCTGCTGGATCACGACGAGGCCGCTCGGGATATGCGTGATGCGAATCGCCGAATCGGTCGTGTTGACGTGCTGGCCGCCCGCGCCCGATGCGCGATAGATGTCGATCTTGAGGTCGCTGTCGTTGATCGCGACATCGACTTCCTCGGCCTCGGGCAGCACCGCGACCGTCGCGGCGCTGGTGTGGATCCGGCCCTGGCTTTCGGTCGCGGGGACGCGCTGGACGCGGTGGACGCCGCTCTCGAACTTGAGCTTCGCGAACACGCCCTGCCCGGTTACCGACGCGACGACTTCCTTATACCCGCCGACCTCGGCCTCGTTCGCCGAAATGACTTCGACCTTCCAGCCCTGTCCGTCGGCGTAGCGGCTGTACATGCGCAGCAGATCGCCCGCGAACAGCGCCGCCTCGTCGCCGCCGGTCCCCGCGCGGATTTCGAGCATCGCCGCGCGTTCGTCGGCAACGTCCTTGGGGAGCAATTTGATCGCGAGACCATGCTCGGCGGCGGGCAAAGCCTCTTCGACCGCGGCGAGTTCCTCGGCCGCCATCGCCTTCATCTCGGGATCGGCGAGCATTTCGTTCAGCGAGACGAGTTCGCCGCGCAGCCGCACAACCTCGCGCGCCGCGGTCGCGACGGGTTCGAGCTCGGCAAACTCCTTCGACGCCGCGACGAAATCGGCGGGCGCCATGTCGCCCGTCGCCATGCGCGCCTGCAACGCGGCGTGACGCTCGATGATCGCGTCGATCTGTCTTTCGGAAACGTTGGTCATTTATTCAAATCACCAGATTTTTGGCGCTTCGCGGAAGCGTCGGCCAAATCCTGGACGGGGCTCACCACCGACCAATGCTAGGTATTCCGAAGCATGGATGGCAGAACGATAATGCGCTTCGTCGATAACAGTCTGCTGCCCAGTTGCCATATTTTTAAGCGTGATCTGATCGACATAGGCGTTGTCGAGGCCAACGATAATTGCGTAGGCCGCCCCGCTTTCGTCAGCTTTCTTCAGCCTCTTTTTGAAATTCCCCCTAAAGGGAAAATCGACGGAAAAACCGTCTTCTCTAAGTTCGAAGACAATCTTTAGCGCCCGTTGATTATGCATTGGGTCGGCGGGGATAACCGCATAGTCAAACTCATAGGGGACGAAACAGCCCGCCTCCTCAACCAACATCGCCAATCGCTCAATTCCCGCAGCCCAGCCGACGGCCGGCGTCGATGGGCCGCCGAGTGCTTCCACCAGCCCGTCATAACGCCCACCGCCGAGCACAGTACCCTGCGCACCCAGCCGATCAGTGACGAATTCGAACGCGGTGTGGCGATAATAGTCGAGCCCGCGCACGAGCCGCGCGTTGCGTTCCCACGCGACTCCCGCCGCATCGAGGCCCGCGGTGACCGCGCCGAAGAAGTCCTGAGCTTCCCCCGTCAGAAATGCGTCGATATCGGGCGCGCTGTCGGCGATCGGGCGGTCCTTCGGATCCTTGCTGTCGAGGATACGCAGCGGGTTCTTGTCGAGCCGCGCGAGGCTGTCTTCGCTTAAGTCGTCGCGATGCGCTTCGAAATGTTCGACGAGCGCCGCGCGCCATGCCTCGCGGCTCGCCGCATCGCCGAGCGTGTTGAGCGTCAGCGTGACGCCTTCACTGATCCCGAGCTCTTTCAGGAGCTGGTCGGCAAAAACGAGCAGTTCGGCATCCGCCAGCGGGCTGTCGCTGCCGAGCACTTCGGCGTCGAGCTGGTGAAACTGGCGATAGCGACCCTTTTGCGGGCGCTCATAACGAAACAACGGCCCGTGCGTCGCGACCTTCAGCGGCGCGAACTGCTGCCAGCCGTTGGTGATATAGGCGCGCGCGATCCCTGCGGTGAATTCGGGGCGCAGCGTGATCGATTCGCCGCCGCGGTCCTCGAACGAATACATTTCCTTCGACACGACGTCGGTCGTCTCACCGAGCGAGCGCGCGAACACCGCGGTCGGCTCGATCACCGGCACCTCGATGCGCTTATAGCCATAGAGGCGGCGCACGCGTTCGAACGTCTCGACGACGTGCGCGAAGCGGTCGGCGAAATCGCCCAGCATGTCCTGGGTGCCGCGGACCGCCTGCGGGGTCGGGATTTTCGCGCTTTTGTCCTTGCTCATGGCCGGCGCATCTAATGGTTTTTCGTCGAAAGGCAAAGTGCGCTTGCAGAGCGGCCGCTGGACCTGTGCCGCATTTCCCGGCAGAGATGCGGCATGAAAAAAGCACTGTTCGTCGCGCCCGCCCTCTTTCTTCTCGTCGCGCCCGCTGCCTACGCCCAGGACGGCAACAGCCGCCCGCAGCCGGTCGTCCAGCCGCTGACGATCCCGCTGCCCGCCGACAAACCCTATCCGGGCACAATGCAGCTGAAGGTCGACGCGACCGACTTCGCGCACGGCATCTTTCATGTGCGCCAGACGATTCCGGTCGCGAAGGCGGGCAAGCTGACCCTGCTCTATCCCGAATGGCTGCCCGGCAAGCACGCCCCGCGCGGCGCGATCGCCGAAATGGCGGGTTTCAAGGCCAGCGCCGGCGGCAAGCCGCTGACCTGGACGCGCCAGCCGACCGACGTCTACGCCTTCGACGTCGATGTTCCCACGGGCACGAAGAGCATCGACGTCACCTTCGACTTCCTCTCGCCGACACGCACGAGCGAGGGCCGCGTCGTCGTCACCCCGGCGATGATGAACCTGCAATGGGAACAGGTCAGCCTGTACCCCGCGGGCTATTTCACCCGCGATATCCCCGTGCAGCTCGAAGTCACGCTGCCCGACGGCTGGACCGGCGCGTCGGCGCTCGACGGGCTCAAGATCTCGGGCAACCGTTACAGCTTTGCGCCGACCAATTATGAGGTGCTGGTCGACAGCCCGATGTTTGCGGGGAAATTTTTCCGCAAATGGGACCTCGGCAACAAGGTGACGCTCAACGTCGTCGCCGACGAAGCCAAATATCTCGACGCGAGCCCCGACCATATCGCGCGCCACGCCGCGCTGGTGTCCGAAGCGGTCGCATTGTTCGGGGTGCGGCATTTCGACCGCTACGAATTCCTGCTCGCGCTCACCGACGAGCTCGGCGGCATCGGGCTCGAACATCATCGGTCGAGCGAGAACAGCCGCAACCCCGACTATTTCACCAAATGGAACGACAATGACAGCGAGCGCGGGCTGCTGCCGCACGAGCTGACGCACAGCTGGAACGGCAAATACCGCCGCCCCGACAAGATGTGGACCCCCGATTATCGCACTCCAATGCAGGACAATCTGCTCTGGGTTTACGAAGGCCAGACGAGTTTCTGGGACCTTGTCCTCGCCGGCCGGTCGGGGATGCAGTCGAAGGAGATGGTCCTCGCCGAATGGGCGACCAACGCCGGCAATTACAGCGTCCAGCCGGGGCGCGAGTGGCGTTCGGTCGAGGATACGACGCTCGACCCGATCATCGCGGCGCGCAAGCCCAAGCCCTTCGCGAGCTGGTCGCGCAGCGAGGATTATTACAACGAAGGCTCGCTGATGTGGCTCGAGGCGGACATGCTGATCCGCCAAGCGACGAACAACGCGAAAAGCCTCGACGATTTCGCGCGCGCCTTTTTCGGCGGGCGCGAGGGCGATTTCGGGCAGGATACCTATGATTTCGACGATGTCGTCGCCGCGCTGAACGCCGTCCATCCTTATGACTGGGCGAGCTTCCTGCGCGAACGCATGCAGGCGAGCGGGCGGCCGGCACCCACCGGCGGGATCGAGCGCGCGGGATACCGCCTCGTCTGGCGCGACGCGCCCAACGTCTATGACCGCGACCGCATGGCGCAGGCGAAGAACACCGACCTCACCCATTCGCTGGGGATGACGATCGACAAGGACGGCGTCGCGACCGGCATTTTGTGGGACGGCGCGGCGTTCAAGGCGGACATCGTCAACGGCACGAAGATCGTCGCGGTCGACGGACTGAGCTACAGCCGCGAGCGGATCGAGGCCGCGATTCGCGACGCGACCGACGCCAAGACCCCGGTGCGGCTGCTCGTCGAGCGCGGCGGGCGCTATCGCAATATCGAGATCGACTATCATGCCGGGCTGCGCTGGCCGCATCTCGAAAAAACCGCGGCTGGTCCCGACTGGTTCGACCGGCTGCTGGCGGCGAAGCGCCAACTCTAAAATCCTCCCTGCCGCGCAGCGGTGGGGAGGAGGACCATGCGCAGCATGGATGGAGGGGCCGCGACGTTGCGCCACGGCCCCTCCGTCAGCGCTTCGCGCTGCCACCTTCCCATGCCTGCGGCACAGGGAGGAACTTGCACACCCTCCCCCCTCGACTTTTGGCTCTTTCCGGCGCTAAAGGCGCGCGCGATTCAAAAAAGCACAAAAGGATCTCCCATGCGCATCGACCTGATTCCCGCCGGCGACAGCCCGCCCGACAGCCTCAACGTCCTGATCGAAGTTCCGATCGGCGGCGAGCCGGTGAAATATGAATTCGACAAGGCGAGCGGCGCGCTGTTCGTCGACCGCTTCCTGCACACCCCGATGCGCTATCCCGCCAACTACGGCTTCGTGCCGCATACGCTGGGCGAGGACGGCGACCCGCTCGACGCCCTCGTCGTCGCGCGCTCGCCGATCGTCGCGGGCGCGGTGGTCAAGTGCCGCCCGATCGGCGTGCTGATGATGGAAGACGATGCCGGCGGCGACGAGAAACTGCTGTGCGTCCCGGTCAACAAGACCTTCCCCTATTATGCCGATGTCGCGAGCTACACCGACATGCCGCCGATCGTGCTGCAGCAGATCGAGCATTTCTTCACCCACTATAAGGATCTCGAACCCGGCAAATGGGCGAAGCTCAACGGCTGGGGCGATGAGAATGAGGCGAAGCGCATCATCGTCGAATGCATCGAGCGCGCGAAGAAGACCGGCTTCTAAATCTTGCTTGTGGGCGCCGGGCTATCATCCGGCGCCCCGATAATCCGCACATCCTGTCGCGGATAGGGAATGGCGATCCCGGCTTCCTTGAAGCGGTCCCATATGCCGAGGAACACCTCGCCCTGGATATTGCCGAGCCCCGCCTCGGGATCCGAAATCCAGTAGCGCAGCTCGTGCTCGACCGCACGTTCCCCGAATGCCGTGATCCACACCGCCGGTTCGGGCTCGTTCAAGATGCGCGGATTCGCCGTCGCGGTTTCCATGATCAGCCGCTGCGCGAGCCGCAAATCGCAGCCGTAACCGACCGGAACACGCATCCGCACGCGCACCTCGGGACTCGCATAGCTCCAGTTCTCGACCGCCTGCGTCATCAACAATTCGTTCGGGATCAGATGCTTCTTGCCGTCGCGGGTGACGACATTGACCGCGCGCACGCCGATCTTCGCAACGCGGCCGACATTGGGCACCCCGCCGGGTAGCGCCGATCCGCCCATCGAGCTGCCGTCGCCGACGACGATGATGTCGCCCGGCTTGATCGACCGGTCCATCAGCAGGATGATCCCGGCGATCAGGTTGCCGACGGTTTTTTGCAGCCCGAAACCGATCGCGAGGCCCGCCGCCCCCGAGAAGACCGCGAGCGCGGTGAGGTCGATGCCGAGCAGGTCGATGCCGAAGAGCAGCGCAAAAACGAACAGCGCGATCGCGATCAGCTTTTCGGCGAGCAGCTGCTGCGTCGCATCGATCTGGGTGTTGCGGCGGAGCAGCCATTTGATCGACCGCAGGATGATGCGGACCGCCAGATAAAGCAGCACCGCGACGACGATCGTCGAGAACAGCCCATAGAGCGACAGCCTGTACGAGCCGACATCGATGCCGATCGCCTTCAGCGCCTCGATCGTGCGGAGAAGGCCCCCGGACAGCCCGTCCATCGGCTTATCCCGCCATCGCGGCAAAGCCGCGTTCGAGGTCGGCGATCAGGTCGGCCGGATCCTCGAGCCCGATCGACAGGCGGACGAGCGGATCGGGATCGGTCCATATGGTCGCGGTGCGGATCGACGGCGGATCGCTCGGCACAACCAGGCTTTCATAGCCGCCCCAGCTGAAGCCGATGCCGAAATGGACAAGCGAATCGATGAAGCGCGTCCGCGCGGCTTCGTCGGCACCCTTCAGCGTGAAGCCGAACAGCCCGCTGGTGCCGGCGAAATCGCGCGACCAGATCGCATGGCCGCGATCGCCCGGCAGCGCGGGATGCAGAACGCGCCCGACCTCAACGCGCGCCGCGAGCCAATTCGCGACCGCAAGCCCATTCTCGCCGTGGCGCTGCATCCGCACGTCGAGCGTGCGCAGCCCGCGCAGCATCAGCGCGCAATCGTCGGGCGAAACCGCCTGGCCAAGCTGGTACGCCGCGCTGCGCAGCTTCGGCCAGATCCCCTTGGTCGCAGTGAGAGAGCCCATCATCGCGTCGCTGTGCCCGCCGACATATTTGGTGAGGCTCATCATCGTAACATCGACGCCGTGCGCCAGCGCCGGGAACAGCAAGGGCGTCGCCCAGGTGTTGTCGAGCATCGTCAGCACGCCGCGCGCCCGCGCGACACGCGTGATCGCGGGAATATCCTGCACCTCAAAGGTCAGGCTGCCCGGCGACTCGAGGAAGATCAGCTTCGTCTCAGGCCGAATCAGCTCGGCGATCCCCGCGCCGACGAGCGGGTCATAGTAGGTCGTCTCGATGCCGAGGCGCGCGAGCATGCCGTTGCAGAAGGCGCGTGTCGGTTCGTACGCGCTGTCGACCATCAGCAGGTGATCACCCGGCGACAGCAGCGCGAGCAGCCCCGCCGAATTGGCCGCGACCCCCGACGGATAGAGCAAGGTGCCCTCGGCCCCCGGCTCCATCTGCGTCAACGCATCGGCAAGCGCCCACACCGTCGGCGTTCCGCGCCGGCCGTAATAAAGCTTGTCGTGCGTCGCATGACCGCGCGCCTTCAGGTCGGCGATATTGTCGTAGAGGATCGTCGAGGCGCGCCACACCGGCGGATTGACGACGCCGCCGCCAAGCCGCGGGTCGCCGGTCCATTCGGGGCGCCGACCGCCCTGCACGAGTTTCGTCGCAGGGCGGAGGCTGTCATCGTCGCTTTTGCTCATCCCCGCCTTGTTAGCGGAGCACCGGCCAAAATCCACCCTTCGACACGAAGGATATTGGGACCGGGCCGGTCAGGCCGCGCCGGTCGCCTTGGGCGTCGCGGGGTCGGCGCCCCATTCGACCCAGCTGCCGTCGTAAACCGCGACATCGTCCTTACCGAGCAGGTGCGCGCCGAATGCGACGACGGTCGCGGTCATGCCGCTGCCGCAGGTGGTGATGAGCGGTTTGTCGAGATCGACCCCCGCGGCGTCGAACGCGGCCTTCAGATCGTCGCCACGCTTCCACGTGCCGTCAGCGTTGAACAGTTGGCCGTGCGGCAGGCTGCGCGAGTTCGGGATATGGCCGGGGGCAAGGCCCGGACGCGGATCGCGTTCCTCGCCGGTAAAGCGCGCCGCGGGGCGCGCATCGACAACCTGTTCGGCGGCGCTGCCCAAGTTCGCGAGCACCTGGTCCTTGGTGCGTACCGCCTTCGCATCGCGCCATACGGTGAAGTGACGGTGGCGCAGCGTCTGCTTGCCCATTTCGAGCCCGCGGCCTTCGGCCTTCCACTTCGCGAGGCCGCCGTCGAGCAGCGCGACGTCATGCGCGCCGAACAGCTTCAGGAGCCACCAGCCGCGCGCCGCGCTCTTGAGCGGGCTGTCGTCGTAAAGCACGATGCGGCTGCCATCGCCGAGGCCGAGCGACTGCATGCGGCTGGCGAATTTCTCGGCCTGCGGCGCCATATTGTCGATGTCGCTCGACGGATCGGTCAGTTCGGCGAGGTCCATGAACACCGCGCCGGGGATGTGGCCCGCCTCATATTCGGCGCGCGCGTCGCGTCCCTCGTCGGCAAGGAATTTCGTCGCATCGACGACCCGCAAGTCCGATGCCCCCAGTTCGCGTTCCAGCCAGTCGGTTGAGACCAAGGCGTCCATGTCATGCTCCTGTTGCGACCGGTCGGGAACCTGTTTTTCCTGTCCCTCGCCGGCCATCCTGCTGTGGCTCTGTTCTTTTCTGGGGGAATAGCAGCCTATGCCCCCACCCGCGCTTTTTCAAGCGCAGTCGATCCTGCCCCAGCCGATGCTGCACCGCAACAAAAAAGCAGTGCCGTTTTGAGCCAAACTATTGAGCGCGCTTGACGGCGGTCGAACGCGCCGCGGGCCGATCGACCGTATAAGAAGCGCGGTCGAGCGGCAGCGGCGCGAGCTTTTCGCTCCCGCTCGCACCTTGCTCGCGGCCGAGCACAAAGCTGCCCGCATTCTGGCCGAAGGCGTCGCCCTCGCCGTCCCAATGATAGGTCACGTCGAACGCGATGACGGGGACGAGCATCGGCTTGCCGCCGATCATCAACGGCTCGATCGCGGCGCGTGGCAGCATCACCTCGGTCGACAATTCCTCGCCCGCGCCGGGCGCGAGCATCATATCGTCGCGCAGCACGCTGCCGCCCGCGCCGTCGAAGAAGCGCGCCAGCACCGGTTCGGTCATCGCCGATCCCTGGTTGAGCGCGATGCGGACCATCAGGCCGGTCGCCGCGGTCGGCCCCTGATTCATGAGGTGAAGTGCAAAGCCGACCGCCACATGGTCGGCGGCGAAGCGGATGCTGCGGATGTCGAGCGCCATGCCGATGATCGCGCGCTTTTCGGCCGCCGGGCGCGTGACGAGCGGCGAAGGCAGAGGCCGCTCGGGCGGCGCAAGCGGCGCGCGCGCAGGCTGGGGTGCGGCCGGGCGCGGCGCCACCGGCTGCGTTGGCTTCGGCGCGACGGGCTTTGGCGAAGCCGGCGACGCGGCGCGCTGAACCGGCGGTTTCGGCGCCCGGCGCGGCGCCTCTGGCGATTCGTCGATGGCGGGACCGGCGGGCGCGGCGCGGCGGCGCCAGTACCAGAAACCGGCACCCACAGCCGCCAGCGCGGTAAGCACCCACGCCCAGATCGGCGTACCCGACGGCGCGTCCGCGGGAGCCGCCGCGACCGGCGTTTCGTCGGCGGTAATGGGTGCGGCGTCGGCCGCCGTGGCAGCGGGCGGCGCGGCGGTCTCAAGCGGCGGCAATGCCGGATTGTCGGTCGCAGCGGGCGCCCCCGGGTTTGCGGTTTCCGGTGCGGCCGTACGCGGAGCCGCGACCGCGGGGGCGCCCCGCCGTGTCGGTGCCGGCGCGGGTGCCGGGGTGGCGGCCGCGGGCTGGGTCGGGGCTATGCGCGGCGGCGCCACCGGCTGCGTCGGCGTCGGCGCGGGGGTGGGCGTCGGCGGGCCGCGGCGCTCGCCCGGCGCCACCGGCGGCAAGCCATTGTCCGAGGGACCCTGCACACCCGGCGTACGGCCGTCATCGGCGGGCGGCGGCAAGCGGAAGTCGATCGGGCGGGGCGAGGTTGTGGTGTCCTGTGCACGCGCGGGCAACGCCGCGCTCAGCATCGCCGCCACCAGCGCGAGCGTCGCCACCTGTTCTCGCCCGAAGTTACGCACCGTCATCTTGTCCGCGATCCCACACTACCCATATCTCGCACACGCCGCTGAATTGGCGCTGAACCCTGCCGCTTCCGTCCAACCAGATCGGTGACATCGGCGCCGCTGCGCACTAGAGCCTTTCCATGACCGATTCCAGCCCTACCCCGCTCGCGCCGAAACATCTCGGCCAGTCCAGCGAACTTCCTGCCTCGCCCGAGGCCGCGGTTCTCGACTATGTCCCCAATCCGCGCGCCGGCGAGCTCTATCTCGTCCGCTTCGCCGCACCCGAGTTCACCTCGCTCTGCCCGGTGACCGGCCAGCCCGATTTCGCGCACCTCGTGATCGATTATGCGCCCGGCGAGACCATCGTCGAATCGAAGAGCCTGAAGCTCTTCCTCGGCTCGTTCCGCAATCATGCCGGATTTCACGAGGATTGCACCGTCGGCATCGGCCGCCGCCTGTTCGACGAAATGCAGCCCCGCTGGCTGCGCATCGGCGGTTACTGGTATCCGCGCGGCGGCATTCCGATCGACGTCTTCTGGCAATCGAGCGCGCCGCCCGCCGACCTGTGGCTCCCCGATCAGGGCGTCGCGCCCTATCGCGGGCGCGGATGATAATTCATCTTTCCGTCACAAAATATTGACATTAGTGTCAGCGATATGACCACCGCTTCCCTTCCGCACGACCATGCGATCGCCGTTGGTGCCGACCAGATCGATTTCATGGGGCATGTTAACAACGCCCATTATCTGAGCTGGGTGCAGGAAGCGGTGCTGTCGCACTGGCGCCATATCGCGCCGCCCGACGCGGTCGCGGCGCATTTGTGGGTCGCGCTGAAGCACGAGATCACCTATCGCCGCCCCGCCTTCCTCGACGATCAGGTCATCGCGACCGTCATCCTCGAAAAGGTGCAGGGCGCGCGCGCCTTTTACGAAACGATCATCAAGCGCGGCGAAGATGTGCTGGCCGAGGTTAAATCCTCATGGTGCTGCATCGATGCCGAGACGCTGCGTCCCGCGCGGCTTGCGAGCGACGTCATCGCACGCTTTTTCCCGAGCGAGAAAGCCTAGGTTTCGGGCGTGAAAAAGCCCCCTCCTTGCGGGGAGAGGGCCATTTCCTGCCGCGAATTTACGGGCTTACCGGCTCGTCATCATCGTTGCCATCGACCACCAGCCAGATACCACCGGCGATGATCGCAAGGCCGAGCACGATCGCAATCCAGCTCGCACCTTCGAGTTCGTTCTGACCCTCGGCAACGGACCCCGCACGGGCAGCGTCCAGCGCGGGCGCAGCCGACGCGGCCACCGGCGCAAGGACCATCGACGTCGCCGCGAACGAGATCGCGGCCTTCTTTAAGAGATTCATCGCAAACTCCTTTTTTTACCGGGCTGGAAACGCCGGCCGACGGGCAATGGTTCCACGGCGCCGCGTCAGATGGAGCTAGGCGGCCGCGAACCGGATCGGCAGACGCTTCAATCCGCCGACGAAAACCGATTCGACGCGCGCCGGCTCGCCCGCCAGTTCGAGGTTTTTCAGCCGCGGCAAAAGCTCTTCCATCAATATACGCATCTCCATGCGCGCGAGATGCTGGCCCAGGCAGACATGCGCGCCGAACCCAAAGGCGATCTGCTGGTTCTTCTCGCGGTCGGGATCGAAAGCGAAGGGGTCGCCGAACACCGCCTCGTCGCGGTTGCCCGAAACATAATTGAGCATCAGCCAGTCTCCCTCGCGGATCGTCTGGCCGCCGATCTCAACATCTTCCCTGGCGCTGCGCATGAAATGCTGCACCGGCGTGGTCCAGCGGATCGCTTCCTCGATCAGCCCCGCCTTATCGCTATCGGCGGCACGAAAACGCTCGAACAGCGCCGGGTTCTTCGCGAGTTCCATGATTGCGCCCGCGGTCGACGCGCTCGTCGTGTCATGCCCCGCAGTCGCGACGATCATATAATAGCCCGACATTTCGCGATCAGGAATCTGCTCGCCATTGACCGTCGCATTGGCGATCACCGTCGCAATGTCCTCGCGCGGGTTGGCACGGCGCTCGGCGGTGAGCGCTCCGAAATAATTTTCGAAATCGGCGATCACATAGTTGAGCATCGCGATCGCCTGTTCGGCGCTGGTGATCGCCTCGCGGCTGCGGTTCAGTTCGGGGTCGGTCGGGCCGAACAATTGCTGGGTCAGCATCAGCATGCGCGGCTCGTCCTCGCGCGGGACGCCCAATATATCCATGATGACGCGCAGCGGATAATGCGCCGCAACGTCGCGCGCGAAATCGCACTCTCCGCCCGCTTCGAGCATATGATCGACCGTCTCGCGCGCCAGTTGGCGGACGCGATCCTCGACGATCTTCAAATTCTTGGGCATGAACCAGCTCTGCGTCAGCAGCCGGTATTTCATATGGTCGGGCGCATCCATCTGGACGAGCGAACGAATCAGATGCCCGTCATTATTCGGCGTCGCCGCGCGCGCCAGCGCCTCGCCGTCGCGGTTGGTCAGCACCGTCGGGCGGATGCCGTTCGCGAAACGCTGCGGGTCGCGACTGATCGCCATGATGTCGGCGTGGCGCGTCACCAGCCAGAAGGGGTCGTGATCGTGATTCTCGGCGACAGCGAGCGGCGCATTCGCGCGGGCCCAGGCGAGCTGTTCGTGCAGCGGATCCCATTGGCCGTATGCGACGGGGTCGACGACGGCGGCGGCTACCTCTCCAGGCAATATAGGTTTTGTCATGCAACCAAAGCTGCCTCATCGCGTGCCGTCTGTCGAGCCTCGACGACGGCCTGCCGAAAGGGGGCGTTGCGGGGGCTGGCGCATGCGCCTAGCCCGGACCGCAAAATCATTACCGGGGATCGCAATCATGAAACTCTCGACTCGTCATTTGCTTGTTGCCGCCGTCTCGTCGCTCGGCCTTGCCGCCTGCGCCGCGCAGCCGGGGGTCGAATCCCCAACCCCTCTCGCCGCCGCGACCGCGCTCACCGGCGCACCGCTTGATACCAGCGTGCCGAGCCAGCTGCCGCGGATCGCGTGGCCGGTGCATTATGACATCAGCGTCACGCCCGACGCCAAGGCGCTGCGCTTTACCGGCGACGCGGGCATCGACCTCGAGCTTTACGAACCCTCGGCGACGCTGACGCTGAACGCTCTCGACCTCAGCTTCGAGAGCGCGAGCCTGACCGGCGCCGACGGCAAGGCGATTCCGCTGACCGTCACGGTCGATGCTGCCGCGCAGACGGTAAATTTCAACGCCCCCGCAACGCTCGCGCGCGGCAAATACCGCCTGACCACCAGCTACACCGGGGTGATCAACACGCAGGCGAACGGACTTTTCGCGCTCGATTATCCCGACAAGGTTACCGGCAATGAGGTGCGCGGACTGTTCACCCAGTTCGAGGCGCCCGACGCGCGGCGCTTCGTCCCGAGCTTCGACGAGCCGAGCTACAAGGCGACCTTCACCCTCGCGGCGACCGTTCCCGCGGGCGATCTGGCGGTGAGCAACATGCCCGTGGCGAGCGAAACGCCGGTCGAGGGCGGCAAGAAGAAGGTCACCTTCCAGATCTCGCCCAAAATGTCGTCCTACCTCCTCTTCTTCGCGACCGGCCATTTCGAGCGGCTCGCGGCGAAAAGCGAGAGCGGCGCCGAGGTCGGCATCGTGTCGCCCAAGGGGTCGGGCGAGCAGGCGCGCTTCGCGCTCGACAGCCTCGGCCCCCTGCTCGGCTATTACAGCGACTATTTCGGCCAGCCCTATCCGCTGCCCAAGCTCGACAATGTCGCGGGGCCCGGCCAGTCGCAATTCTTCGGCGCGATGGAAAATTGGGGCGCGATCTTCACCTTCGAGCGCATCCTGCTCGACGATCCGAAGATCACCAGCGAAGCGACGCGCCAGCAGATTTATTCGACGCAGGCGCATGAGGTCGCGCACCAATGGTTCGGCGATCTCGTCACCATGGCGTGGTGGGACGACCTCTGGCTCAACGAAGGCTTCGCGAGCTGGATGGAAACCAAGGCGAGCGACCATTTCCATCCCGACTGGCAGCCTTTGCTCGACCGCGTCGACGGCCGCGAGCGCGCAATGGCGCTCGACGCCTTTGCGACGACGCACCCGATCGTCCAGACGATCCGCACCGTCGAGGACACCAACCAGGCGTTCGACGCGATCACCTACCAGAAGGGCGAGGCGGTGATCACGATGCTCGAAGCCTATGCCGGCGAGGATGTGTGGCGCGGCGGGCTGCAGAGCTACATGGCAAAGCATAAATATGCCAACACGCGCACCGACGATCTGTGGAACGCGGTCGAGGCGGCGGGCGCGAAGGGGCTGACCGCGATCGCGCATGATTTTACGAACCAGCCGGGAATCCCGCTGCTTCGCGTCGGCGCCGTGTCCTGCGCGGGTGGCAACACCACCGTCCAGCTGACGCAGAGCGAGTTTTCGCGCGATCGCAAGGACAGCATCGCCGCCGAAGGCCGCCGCTGGCAGGTGCCCGTGCTCGCGCGCGCCGGAAATGGCGCGGTCGCGCGGCAGGTGGTCGCCGGCGGCACCGGCACGCTCACCCTGCCCGGTTGCGGCCCCGTGCTGATCAACGCGGGTCAGGCGGGCTATTACCGCACCCTCTATTCGCCCGCCGCGCTGGCCGCGCTCCGCGGCGACTTCGCGAAGCTCGCTCCGATCGACCAGCTCGGGCTGCTCGGCGACAATTTCGCGCTCGCTTATGCGGGCTACCAGCCGATGGGCGCCGCGCTCGACCTGCTGACAGCAGTGCCGCACGATGCGAGCCAGAAGCTGCTCGGCGACGTCGCGGGGCGTTACGCGGCGCTATATGGCTATTTCGACGACCAGCCGGCGGTGCAGAAACAGATCGCGGCACGCGGTGCGGCGGCGCTCACGCCCGCGATGGGACGCCTCGGCTTCGACGCGCGTGTCGGCGAACCCGCGCTCGACAGCATCCTGCGCTCCGAACTGCTCGGCGCGCTCGGGACGTTGGGCGACGCCAAGGTGCTGGCAGAGGCCCGCCGCCGCTTCGCGCTGCTCGACAGCAATCCCGCGGCGCTCGACGGCCCCCTGAAATCGCGCTGGCTCGACATCGTCGCGGCGAACGCGAGCGAGGCTGAATGGACCAAGCTGCGCGCCATGGCGAAGGGATCGAAATCGGCGGTCGAACGCAGCGCCTTCTATACGTTCTTGGGCAATACGAAGGACGAACCCCTTGCCAAACGCGCCCTCGACCTCGCGCTCACCGACGAACCCGGCAAGACCGTCAGCGCCTCGATCATCGGCGCGGTCGCGAAGAATCACCCCGAACTGGCGGTCGATTTCGCGCAGGCAAACCAGGCCGCGGTCGACCGGCTGATCGACGCCTCGGCACGCGCGCGCTTCCTCGCGGGCCTCGCAGCCTCGTCGAACGATCCCGCGATGATCACGAAGCTCGAGCGGATCGCGGCGCCGCTGCCCGCCGACGTGCGCAAGCCCTATGACAAGACGCTCGCGTCCTTGAAGGAACGCAGCGTCAGCCGCCCGCGCATCAAGGGCGAAATCGCCGGCTGGTTGAAGGCGAAGTAAGAAAACAATCCATTTCGTCATTCCCGCGAAGGCGGGGATCCCGCTTTGAACCAGCGCTTGAATAAGCGGGATTCCCGCCTTCGCGGGAATGACGAGGGTGGATTATTACTCGGCCGGCTGCGGCGCCCCGACCGGCATCGCGCTTTCCCATTCGGCGCGCGCGCGGCGAATCATCGCCTTGAGCGCATCGGCATGGCGCTGCCACGCGGTCGCCGTCTCGTTGCTCCATGCCCCGCCCGCCGCAGCGCCCAGTTCGGCGACCGTCATGTCGATGAAGGCGTCATATTCGGCGATCGGCAGCGGCCCATAGGCGCGGTGGGTGAAGACAAGCTCGGCGACGAGCGGCCACACCCAGCCTTCGCGCTTCGCCAGCCCGAACATCATCTGCAGCGTCTCGTCGGTCATCCGCCGCGACGAGGCGTCGACGACCATGAAGCTCGCGCGCCGCTCGGGAAACGCAGCAAAGAAGCGGTCGAACAGGGCGTGGCGGATGTCGATGCCGGCGTCGGCGACGGCCGTCAGGCTCGCCTCCATCAGCGCGGCATCGGCTTCGCTCACTTGAACAGGCTGCCCAATATCCCGCGCATCAGCTGGCCGCCGAACTTGCCCGCAACCTGCCGCCCGAGGCTCGTCGCCGCCGAGCGTGCCGCCGACTGGACCATTTTTTCGGTCATCGACGGTTTCGCGGCTTCGCGCGCCGCGGCCTTTTCGAGCCGCAGCCGCTCGCGTTCCTCGGCAGCCTTGACCTTCGCCTCTTCCTTCGCGGCGATCGCCGCCTGCTTGTCGGCTTCGGCCTGCGCCTTCGCCTCGATTGCGGCCGCCTGCGCCTGCTCGGCCTTGGCGGCGAGCAGCTCCTCGGCGCTTTCGCGGTCGATGGCGGTGTCATATTTGCCCTCGACGGGCGAGATCGACTTGATGATCGCGCGCTCCTTGGCGTCGAGCGGTCCCGCGCGCGAGCAGGGCGGCTTGATCAAAGTGCGTTCGACCGGCGACGGCGCGCCGTCGGCCATCAGCAGCGACACCAGCGCCTCGCCGACCTTGAGCTCGGTAATCTCGCGCGCGACATCGACCTTGGGGTTGGGGCGGAAGGTGTCGGCGGCCGCCTTCACGGCTTTCTGGTCGCGCGGGGTGAAGGCGCGCAGCGCATGCTGGACGCGGTTGCCGAGCTGGCCCGCGACTTCCTCGGGGACGTCGATCGGGTTCTGCGTGACGAAATAGACGCCGACGCCCTTCGAGCGGATCAGGCGCACGACCTGCTCGATCTTTTCGGTCAGCGCGGGCGGCGCATCGTCGAACAGCAGATGCGCCTCGTCGAAGAAGAAGACGAGCTTCGGCTTGTCGGGGTCGCCGACCTCGGGAAGCGTCTCGAACATCTCGCTGAGCATCCAGAGGAGGAAGGTCGCGTAAAGCTTCGGGCTCGCCATCAGCTTGTCGGCGGCGAGGATATTCACATAGCCGCGGCCATTTTCGTCGGTGCGGATCATGTCCTGAATGTCGAGCGCGGGCTCGCCGAAGAAATTGGCGCCCCCCTGGCTTTCGAGCGTCAGCAATTGGCGCTGGATCGTGCCGACGGTCGCCTTCGACACATTGCCATATTTGGTGGTGAGCTCGTCGGCGCTTTCGGCGCACCACGACAGCATCGCCTGCAGGTCGCCGAGGTCGAGCAGGAGCAGATTCTGTTCGTCGGCGACGCGGAACGCAATCGCGAGCACGCCCTCCTGCACCTCGTTGAGCCCCATCAGCCGCGCGAGCAGCAGCGGGCCCATTTCGGAAATCGTCGTGCGCACGGGGTGCCCCTGTTCGCCGAACAAATCCCAGAAGATCACCGGATTGTCGCGATAGGCCCATGTCGCATCGCCGATCTCGGCGGCGCGCGCGGCGAAAATCTCGTGCGTCTTCGCGGTCGGGCTGCCCGCCATCGCCATGCCGGCAAGGTCGCCCTTCACATCGGCGACAAACACCGGAACGCCGACCGCCGAAAAGCCTTCGGCGAGCCCCTGCAAGGTCACCGTCTTGCCGGTGCCGGTCGCACCCGCGATCAACCCGTGACGGTTCGCACGTTTCAGCACCAGCGACTGGCGCGGGCCATCGGCTGCGCCGCCCCCGCCAAGGCCGATATAGATTTCGCTTGCCGTACTGCCGTCGCTCACCCGCTGTCCTCCACCTTGAAATGTTGCGTCGAGGTTAGAGCGGCGGGTGAGTGCAGGCAATCGGCAAACCAGCGTGGCCGCCGAAACCAGCACACGGCCAAAAACCGCCGAACTTTACACTGAATTCGCGTTTCGCGGCGGCACGGGGGAACACCGCCGCTGGCGCTAAAGCCACAAAAGCCCCGCACGCGCGAAGCGAAAATGGGGCTTTTGTGGCTTTAACGGATCGCGCCGGCGGTCGGCCCATCGCGCCACGGGCAAGAACAGCAATGGTGTCGGGTCGGGCCATCCGACAGCATAGATCATGGCGGGATATTTTAGGAAAGGCGCTTTCCATGCCCGCCGCCGGCATCGACCGGCGGCGGGCATATCCAATCGCCGCCAAGCACGCTATCTCTTGCAGATGAGCGCTGCGGAGGCCGAGATAATTTCCATCCTGCGCGCCGACCGGCGGCGCTGGCATCTGCTCGCGACGGTTGCGGCGCTCGATCTGCCCGATTGCTGGATCGGGGCGGGTTTTATCCGAAACGCGGTTTGGGATCATCTGCACCAATATCCGCCATCGGCGCCCAATGGCGATATCGACGTGATCTGGTACGATCCCGATCGAACCGACCCGGCACTCGATCGGCACCACGAGGATCGGCTGGCGGCAATCGAGCCATCGGCCCTCTGGTCGGTCAAGAATCAGGCACGGATGCACATCCGTAACGGCGATCCGCCTTATGCTTCCGCCATCGATGCAATGCGCCATTGGCCCGAGACAGCGACCGCCGTTGCGGCCCGACATCATGGTGCCGGCCTCTGCGAAGTCGCAGCTCCCCTGGGCACCGACGATCTTTTCGGCCTGATCTTGCGTCCCGCGGCAAATTTCGTCGACCTGAAGCGCGACGTTTACGACGAGCGACGGCGATCCAAAAAGTGGCTGGAACTCTGGCCATTGTTGCGGGAGGCGTAGGGCGGCGCGTGACCGAATGCCGTCTCCCCAATCATCGTCACCCGGATCAAGTCCGCGATGACGAAAGTGGGGAACATGAACGCCCGCTCCCCACCCCCAAAGCCGAGATCGACCCCGACCCATTCACCCCATGATGAAGGCGTTGAGCTTGTTGCCGTCGGGGTCGCGGAAATAGCCGGCGTAAAACCCCTCGCCGCGCGGTCCCGGCGGACCTTCGCATGTGCCACCATGCGCGAGCGCGATTTCGTGGAGGCGGTGGACCTGGTCCTTGTCCTTCGCCTGCAGCGCGACCATCACGCCGTTGCCGACCGTCGCGACATTGCCGTCGAAGGGCCGCGTCAGCCCGATGCCCGCGCCGCCGCCCGGCTTGCCCCACGCGATGAAGCCGTCGAACTCCATCATCCGCGGCGTGTCGAGTTCGGCGGCAATTGCGTCATAGAAGACCGCCGCCTTTGCCAGATCCTTCGTGCCCAGCGTCACATAGCCAATCATCATCTTTCTCCCGACTCGTTCTTATGAGAACATAATATGAACAAGAACCGCGGCGCGCAAACAAAAAGGGCGCCGGACCCGAAGGTGCGGCGCCCCGTTTGATGGACCGGAAGCCGAAGCCTATTTCACGCGAATCGCGATAAAGGCCGACGGCTGGCCGCGGCGCTGGATTTCGAGCAGCACCGCATCGCGGCCCGCCTTCTTCGCGTCGGCGATGGTCCTGGCGAGCGCCTCGCTCGTCGTGACCGGGGTGCGGTTCGCGCTGAGGATCACGTCGCCGCGGCGCAGGCCCTTGCGGCCGGCGTCGCTGCTCGCCGACGCGGCGCCGATCACCAGACCCTTGGTTCCGGCGTCGACACCCACCGCGCGCGCGATATCGGGGGTCACCACCTGCACCGACAGGCCAAGCTCGTCCTGGATCGCCTTGTCGGCCGCGCCGGTCGGATCCTCGGGTTCTGCCTGCTCGGCCTCGGGGTCGAAATTGGCGCCCGCCAGCTCTTCCTCGGGCGGACGCGTGCCGACGAGGACATTGAGCGTCATCGCCTTGCCGTCGCGGATGATCTCGAGCGGGATGCGCGTGCCCGGCTTGGTGTTCGAGACGATGTACGACAAAGTCTGCTGCGGCGTGACGTCCTTGCCGTTGACCTTGGTCACGACGTCGCCGCGCTTCAACCCGGCCTTTTCGCCCGCCTGTGCGGGTTCGACGCGCTGGATGAACTCGCCGCGGTCCTTGGGCAGGCCGAGCGCCGCCGCGAGATCCTCGTCGACCGGCGCGATGCCGATGCCGAGATAGCCGCGCTGGACCTTCTCGCCCGCGCGCAGCGCGTTGATCACCGGGATCGCCGCATCGGCGGGGATCGCGAAATTGACGCCGATGTTCGCGCCGACGGGCGAGATCAGCATATTGTTGATGCCGACGACATTGCCCTGCAGGTCGAACAGCGGGCCGCCCGAATTGCCGCGATTGATCGCGGTATCGGTCTGGATATAGCGGTCATAGGCGCCGCCCTGCCCGATGTTGCGCTGAACCGCCGAGATGATGCCCGCGGTCACCGTCGAGCCGAGGCCGAGCGGATTGCCGATCGCGACGACCCAGTCGCCGACGCGCGCGGTGCCGCCGTCGGCGAATTTGACGAAGGGCAGGCCGGTCGCGTCGATCTTGAGCAGCGCGAGGTCGGACGCGACGTCGCGGCCGACGATCGTCGCCTTATATTCCTTTTGGTTGGTCAGCGTCACCGTCACCTGGTTCACCGCCTCGCCGCGCGGACCGCCCGAGATGACGTGATTGTTGGTGACGATATAGCCGTCGGCCGAAATCAGGAAGCCCGAGCCGCCGCCCTGCTGTTCCTGCGTGATCGGCTCGCGCGTCCCGGCAAAGGGGTTGAGCCGGACGCCGAGCGTGACTTCCTGCTTGGTCGAGATGTTGACCACCGCGGGCTGCAGCTGTTCGACCAGGTCGGCGAAGCTTTCGGGCGCACCCGAACGCGGAACGACCTTGGCGATTTCGCTCTTCTCATTCTGCGCGACCTGCGCGCCGACGGGGGACTGGGTGACCAGCGCCAGCGCGGTGCCACCCGCCAGCAAGGCCGAAGTGATGCCATAAACATAACGCACGATCGAAATTCCTTTTCGTTCTCGAAAAACTCATCTGCCCCGGCCGCGGCTATCTGCGGCGAATTGGCTGAACGGTGATTGAACATGAACGAGCGCTGCAAGTTCCATTCAGCCGGCAGCCGCCCTCATCAACCGCCGCTGAACCGCTTCAGATATTCATTGTCGGGCGACATGATGATCGACGTCCCGCCCGTGTTGTTTTCACCCAGGAAGGTCTGCCGATAGCTCTGCATCGCGCGGTAGAAGTCATAGAATTCGGGGTCCTTGCCAAAGCTGGCGGCATAGATACGCGCCGCTTCACCATCGGCGCTGCCGCGGATGATCTGCGCTTCCTTCTGCCCTTCGGCGCGGATCGAGATCGCTTCCTGCTGGCGCGCGGTGCGCATGCGGTTGTACGCCGCCTCGAGCGTCGCGCCTTCGGGAAGGTCGGCGCGCTTGATCCGAACGTCGATGATCTCGGCGCCATATTTGTTCGCCTCGCGGTTCAACGCGACCTGGATATTGTCCATCACCGCACCGCGTTCGGGCGACAGCAAGGTCGCAAAGGTGCGCTTGCCCAGCTCGTTGCGCAGCGACGAGCCGAGGATCGTCGCAAGCTGCGCCTGCAATTTATCCTCGGTGCGGATCGCGGTGTACATACGCACCGGATTGGTGATGCGGAAGCGCGCAAAGGCGTCGACCTGCAGGCGCTGCTGATCGGTCGAGAGCACCTGCTGGCGCTCCATGTTCACGCCGAGGATGCGCTTGTCGATATATTGGATGCCGTCGGTGAAGGGCACGCGCAGGACGAGGCCGGCGCCGGACTTGCCGAAATCCTCGCCTTCCTTGTAGCGGTTCACCGTCCGCTCGATCTCGCCGAAGCGCAGGATCAGTGCCTGCTTGTCCTCGGGCACGATCGCCAGCGATTGCGACAGGATGACGAGTATGATGACCACGCCAAAGAGCAGCCGCATCGGGTTCTGGAAGAACGAACCGAACATCATTCGCCTCCCTTCGTGGCGGCTTCAGGCGCCTTGATCCGCTTCTGCACTTCGTTGAGCGGCAGATAGGGGGTCACCCCGCGTGCTTCGACAATCGTCTTGTCGACGTTCGACAACACATTCTCCATCGTTTCATAATAAAGGCGCTTGCGCGTCACTTCGGGTGCCAGTTCATATTGCGCGTAGATCTGGTCGAATGCCGACGTGTCGCCGCGGGCGCGTTCGAGCACCTGCTGCTGATAGGCGCGCGCGAGGTTGATCGCCGATTCGCGTTCCTGCCGCGCCGCGGTGACTTCCTTGAACGCCTCGTCGACCTGGCTCGGCGGGTCGACCTGGCGGATCGCGATGCCCTGGATCATCACCCCGGCGCGATACTGGTTGAGCAATTCCTGCATGCGCTGCTGGACCTGCGCCTCGATCTCGACGCGGCCGGGGCCGATCGCCTGGACGAGGTCGAAGTTCGCGACCGTCGCGCGCATCGCGCTTTCGGCGACTTCGCGGATCGTGCCTTCGGGATCGGCGAGCTGGAAGAAAAACAGCTCGGGATCGCGCACCGACCAGCGGACCTCATAAGCGAGGTCGACGATGCTCTGGTCGCGCGTCAGCACGAAATTCTCGTCGGTCGCGTTCGGCGAGCCGACCGCCATCGTGCGGATCGCGCGAACGTCCTCGAGGCGGATGCGCTCGATCGGCGCCGGCCAGGTCAGTTTCACGCCGGGCCCGACGGTGCGCGAATAGCTGCCGAGGCGCGTGACCACGCCTTCCTTTTCGGGCGGTACGATGTGGAAGGAGGAGAAAAGCACCCACGCGGCGACGAGCGCGAGCACCACCCATTTCCAGAGCTTCGCCGAATCGCCGAAATTGAACGGGCTGCCGCCGCCCGAGCCGCCCCCGCCGAAACCGCCGCGTCCCTTGCGCAGCAATTCGTCGAGCGCCGAGGGGCCGCGCGGCTTTTGCGCGCGCCGCTGGTCGGCCGGATCGGGCGTGACCCACGGGTTGCGCGGGCCGGGCTTTTTGCCATCACCCTTCCCGTCATCATCCCCCTTGCCGGGACCGCTGCCCCAGGGGCTGTTGGCCATCTGGCTGATCTGATGGAAAAATTGCCGCAATCCTCTCGGGCTGCGGCGTCCCATGCTGCCGTCAATCTTGTCGTTCATAAGGCTTTTATAGGGTCGGCGGCCGCGATTAACAGGGGGTGCGCACGAAAATGGCTGGCAAACGCACCAATCATGCCTATCTGCCGCGGACATGACCGAACAAAGCGCCGATATCGCCCGCCTGACCGCCGCTGCCGCCGACCTCAGTGGAGGACGGTCGTCAGGCCTGCGAATGCTCGACGATTCGGGATTGCTCGCGGTGGTGCTCGATGTGTCGGGGCTTGCCGTCGAAGAGCGCCAGCCGCTGGAAGACAAGCTCCGCGCCGGCCTGCTTGCCGAAACCGGGGTGCGCGAGGTCCGCATCGCGATGACCGCCGAAAAGAAAGCGATGACGATCATCGCGGTTGGCAGCGGCAAGGGCGGGGTCGGCAAATCGACCCTCGCCGCGAACCTCGCGGTCGCGCTGCGCCGCCTCGGCGTGAAAGTCGGGCTGGTCGACGCCGACATCTACGGGCCTTCGCAACCCCGATTGATGGACAGCGAGGGCGTGAAGCCCGAAGCGCGCGGATCGAAGCTGGCCCCCGTCCCCAACGCCTATGGCGTGCCGATGCTCTCGACCGGCCAGATCGCCGCGCCCGGACAGGCGATCGCGTGGCGCGGCCCGATGGCGGGCAAGGCGCTCGAACAGCTCGTCGACGCAAGCTGGGGCGACATCGACACGCTCGTCGTCGACCTGCCGCCGGGCACCGGCGACGTCCAGCTGACGATGATCCAGCGCCACAAGCCCGCGGGCGCGGTGATCATATCGACCCCGCAGGACCTGGCGCTGATGGACGCGACGCGCGCGGTCAGCCTGTTCGAACAGGCCGACGTGCCGATCATCGGGCTTGTCGAGAATATGGCGGGCTATGCCTGCCCGCATTGCGGCGAGGTCAGCGACCCGTTCGGGTGCGGCGGCGCCGAAGCGGCGGCAAAGACGATGGGCCTCGACTTCCTCGGGCGCGTGCCGCTGTCGATGGGCATCCGCCTTGCGAGCGATGGCGGCGTGCCGCCCGCGGCGGGAACCGATCCCGCGGGCGAGCCATTCCATGCGATAGCGGCGAAGGTTGCCGACTGGCTGAACACACGAAAGGGGCGATAATGGCGATCAACGACGAAGGCGAAATCCGCGAACTGCTCGGACAAAAGCGCCGCATCGCCGTCGTTGGCGCGTCGCCGAACCCGGCACGCCCGTCGAACGGCGTCCTCGCCTTCCTCGTGGGCCAAGGGCATGACGTGATCGCGGTGAACCCCGGCCACGCCGGCAAGACAATCCACGGCGCGCCCGTCGTCGCGACGCTCGCCGACGTCGAACCGCCCGCCGAGCTCGTCGACATTTTCCGCAACAGCGCCGACGCCGGCACCGCGGTCGACGAGGCGATCGTCCATGGCGCGAAGGCGGTGTGGATGCAGATCGGCGTCATCGACGAAGCCGCGGCGAAACGCGCCGAGGCCGCGGGACTGACCGTCGTCATGGATCGCTGCCCCAAGGTCGAGATCCCGCGACTCGGCCTGCTGAAGTGAAAGCCGCGCTTTCGCTGCTCACCGCGACCATGCTCGCGGGATGCGCCACGACTTCCGTCGCCAACAGCCCGCAGGATGCGTTTTTCGAGGCGCTTTCGGCGCGCTGCGGCCAAGCCTACGCCGGCAAGCTCGCAAGCGATCAGGAGGCCGACGCCGAGATGCGCGGCAAGGCGATGGTGATGCACGTCCGCCATTGCACGCCCGACCGGATCGAGATTCCCTTTCACATCGACGGGCTGGCCGAAGACGGCGGCTGGGATCGCTCGCGGACATGGGTCATCACCCGGACGCCCGCCGGCCTCCGCCTCAAGCACGACCATCGCCACGCCGACGGCAAGCCCGACGCCGTCACCCTCTATGGCGGCGACACCGCCGATGCCGGGACGGCAACGCGCCAGACCTTCCCCGTCGACGCCGAATCGATCGCGATGTTCACCGCAACCGGCCGCAGCGTTTCGAATAGCAACATCTGGTCGGTCGAAACGACGGACGCGGGCTTCACCTACGGCCTCGACCGGCAGGGACGGCATTTCCGCGTTGCCTTTGATTATGCGAAACCGGTGACGCCGCCGCCCGCGCCCTGGGGTTGGTAAGGAACCGATTCCCCCGTCATGCGCTAGGTCGCATCGAACGGGAGAAAATATATGCGCACCCAGACCCTTATGCTGATTCCTTTGCTCGCGCTCGGCGCGTGCAGCGAAAAGGCGCCCGACCCGCGCGGCGTCGGGCATGACGAGACGCTGCTCTCGGTCTCCGCGACCGGCCGATCCGAAACGCGGCCCGACGAGGCGCGCTTCACCGCCGGCGTGAGCACCATCGCGGCGTCGGCCGAAGCCGCGACGCAGCGCAACAATGAAACGATGACCAAGGTGACCGAGGCGCTCAAAGCCTTTGGTGTCGCGGGCAAGGATCTCCAGACGCGCCAGCTGACCGTGAACCGGATCGACTGGGGCGCCAACAAGGGCAAGTATGAAGCCGTCAATCAGGTCGAGGTGCGGATGCGCGCGGTCGACAAGGCGGGCGAAGCCGTCGCCGCGACGACAGAGGCGGGTGCCAATGTCCTGTCGGGGCCGACGCTACGCGTCTCCGATCAGGAAGCTGCGACCAAATCGGCTTACGCCGCCGCCTATCGCGCCGCGCGCGCGCGCGCCGACGCTTATGCGGGCGCCGCGGGGCTCAAGATCGACCGGGTGCTGACGATCCGCGATGGCGGCGACAGCGCGCCACCGATGCCTTATGCCGGCGGCGTCGCTTATGAGGCCGCTGCTCAATCGGCCAACGCCGCCCCGCCGTTCAATCCGGGGGTCAGCGAATCGCAGGTTTCGGTGCGCGTCGACTTCGCTTTGTCGGAGAAATAGAGCGCAACGCTGGCGGCCGCGCGAAAGGCCGATTTTCTTTGCGCCGATTCGCACCCCTGACTATCAGCAGCGAGCATGGCCGGCATTCGCGACATCGTGGGGAAAGATAAATCGCGCCTGCCGCACGTCAGCCGCCGTTCGCTGCTGGTCGGCGCGACCGCGGCGGGCGGGCTGGCGATCGCGTGGAGCCTGTGGCCGCGCGATTATCAGCCGAACCTGACCGCCGCGCCCGACGAGCATATGTTCAACGCCTTCCTCAAGATCGGCGACGACGGCCACATCAGCGCGATCGTCCCGCAATGCGAGATGGGGCAGGGCGTCACCACCTTGCTGCCGCAGATCATGGCCGACGAACTCGGCGCCGACTGGCGGACGATCGCGGTCGAGAGCGCGCCGATCAACCCGCTCTATACCAACACGCTGCTGATCGACGAGGATAGCGCGGTCTTCACCCCGCGCGCCGGTGTTCCCGATTTCGTGTCCGATGTGCGCAGCTGGGCGCGCCGCGAATGGGCGGTGCGCCACGCGGTGATGCTCACCGCGAACAGCTCGTCGGTGCGCATGTTCGAAGCACCGTGCCGCGCCGCGGCGGCGCAGACGCGCGCGCTGCTGATGATGGCGGCGGCCAATCGCTGGGACGCCGACTGGGAAGAATGCGACACGCAGGACGGCTTCGTCACCCATGGCAAGAAAAGGCTGCGCTTTGGCGATGTCGCGGCGGCCGCGGCGCTGCTCGAACCGCCCGCCGAGCCCGTCTATCGTGCGAGCAGTTCGGACCCGCTTTACGGCAAGGAGCTGACGCGGCTCGATCTGCCCGCCAAGATCGACGGCTCGGCCAATTATGCCGGCGACATCCGCCTGCCCGACATGGTGTTCGCGGCGATCCGCCAGGGCCCGCTCGGCGCGACGCGGCTGAAAAGCATCGACCGCAAGAAAGGGCTCGGCTCGCCCGGCCTGCTGCATGTCGTCACGCATGAGCGCTGGGTCGCGGCGGTCGCGCGCAACTGGTGGGCCGCGAACCGCGCGCTCGACCGCTTCGCGCCCGTCTTCGAAACCGAAGGCACCCCGATTTCGACCGACCGGATCGACACGGCGCTGAAATCGGCGCTGAAGGACGAGGGCTATCGCATCGCAAGCGAAGGCGACGTCGCCGAGGCGATGGAAGGACGGCAAAAAATCGCCGCCGAATATGCCGTCGCGCCCGCGCTCCACGCCGCCATCGAAACGCGCACCGCGACCGCCGCGCCCGACGGCGACGGCCTGCGCGTCTGGGTCGCGACGCAGGCGCCCGCGCAATGCCGCGATGCGGTGGCGCGCGCGACGGGGCTGGCGCCCGCCAATGTCACGCTGTTCCCGATGATGGCGGGCGGATCGTTCGACGCCTGCCTCGACCACAATGTCGCGGTGCAGGCGGCGATCATCGCGCTGCAGGTAAAACGCCCCGTCCAGCTCGCCTGGTCGCGCGCCGAAGAGATTATGCGCCTGCCGCCGCGCGCGCCCGCGCGCGCCAAGCTGACCGCCACGCTCAACGCCGCGGGCGGGATCGACGCACTCGTCACGCGCATCGCCGTTCCCTCGACCAACCATGAATTTCGCGACCGGCTGTTCGACAACACGCCGGCGGACGTCGCGCAGCGCGCAGCGGCGGGCAACCCCGATGCGGCTGCGGTCGAGGGCGCGGCGAGCAGCTATGCGATCCCGCACTTCGCGGTCGACCATTGCCCCGCCGACATCGGCCTGCCGACGGGGCGCTGGCGCGGCAACGCCGACAGCTACACCGCGTTTTTTACCGAATGTTTTATCGACGAAATGGCGGCGCGCGCCGGAACCGATGCGCTATCCTATCGCATGGCGATGCTCGGCAATGCGCCGCTGCTCGCGCGCTGCCTGCTCACCGCGACCAGCCTCGGCGGCTGGGAAGGCGGATTGTCGGGGACCGCGCAGGGGCTCGCGTGCCATGCAATGCGCGGCAGCCATATCGCGCTGATGGCGACCGCGCGGCCAAGCGAGCGCGGGCTGCAGGTCGAGCAATTGGTCGCGGTGGTCGACGCCGGGCGCCTGGTGAACCCGACGATCGCGCGGCAACAGATCGAGGGCGGGCTGATCTTCGGCCTCGCCGCCGCCGCCGGCGCGACGACCGACTATGAAGGCGGCCTCGCGACCGCGCGCAAATTGGGCCAGCTCGGCCTGCCCGACCTGTCGCAAACGCCGCAGATATTGGTCGAATTCGTCGAGAGCGACCGCGAGCCCGGCGGGCTCGGCGAAATCGGCGTTCCCGTCGTCGCCCCTGCCATCGCCAACGCGATGTTTGCCGCCACCGGCCGCCGCATCCGCCGCCTGCCCCTTTCGGCGCACCCGCTGTGAGCGCGCCGCCACAGATTGGCGTTCTGCTCGTCAACCTCGGCACCCCCAATGCCCCCGACGCGCGCTCGGTACGGCGTTATCTTGCCGAATTCCTGTCCGACCGCCGCGTCGTCGAAATCCCGCAAATCCTGTGGCAGCCGATCCTGCGCGGGATCATCCTGACCACCCGCCCGAAGAAATCGGCGCATGCCTACGCGCAAGTGTGGACCGACGAAGGCTCGCCGCTCGCCGCGATCACGCGCCGTCAGGCCGAAGCCTTGCAGGCGGCGTTCGGAGAAACGGTGCGGGTCGCTTATGCGATGCGCTACGGCGAACCGGCGATCGGCGCGGCAATCGATGCGCTGAAGGCGGCGGGATGCGACCGCATCCTCATCGCACCGCTCTATCCGCAATATTGCGCCGCGACGACCGCGACCGTCGTCGATGCGGCGGGCCAGCATCTGCAATCGCTGCGCTGGCAGCCGACGCTGCGTTTCCTGCCGCCCTATCATGGCGATGCCGCCTATCTCGGCGCGTTGAAAGCGTCTGTGGAGGAGGGACTGGCCGCGCTCGACTTCACCCCCGACGTCCTGCTCGCAAGTTTCCACGGCATGCCCGAGCGCACGCGGACGCTCGGCGATCCCTATCACGACCAGTGCCAGGCGACCGCGCGCCGGCTTTCGGAAGCCTTGGGGCGCCCGATCGAGGTCAGCTTCCAGTCGCGCTTCGGGCGCGCCAAGTGGCTCGAACCCGCGACCGACACGCGCCTCGAACAGCTCGGCCGCGAGGGGCGGAGTGTCGCCATCTTCGCGCCGGGCTTTGCCGCCGATTGCCTCGAAACGCTCGAAGAGCTCGCGATGCGCGGCAAGGGCCAATATGCGGACGCCGGCGGCAAGGATTTCGCCTATCTCCCCTGCCTCAACGCCGATGCGCCCGGCATGGCGATGCTCGAGAGCCTGGTCCGCCGTCAACTCGCGGGCTGGCTCTGATCGCGGCCGCTTACCAACTGTTTAGGTCCATGCGCTAAATTGATCCGACACGGTGCGGAAAGCTTCTTGAACCGCGCCATTTTGGAGATTCGCGATGAACGAGGTCGAATCGGCGGTGCTGATGCTCGCCGGAGTGACGCTGGCCCTATTGGCGATCGGCTTCGCCATCTGGTGGTCGCGGCGACCGCGCACCGCACCCGCCGCGCCGCGAGTTCCGCGCGAGCCCCGTGAAATCCGCCTGCCCAAACTCTCGCGCAAAACCGCACCCGAATATGAGGAGGTCGAAATCTCTCCCTCACGGCTCGCGCGGATCAGCCGCAAGACGCCGCTCGAAATACCGGCCGAGGCCGAATATGAAATCTCGCCCGAGCCCGTCGCCGTTGCCGAACCCGTCGAGGTTGCCCTCGAACCGGTGATTTCCGGGGTCGAGGACGAAGCGCATCGGATCGAGAAGGCCGATATCGAAGAGGTCACGCTTCGCCTCATTCCCCAGATTCCGCCGCGCGACGCCATATCGACGAACAGCTGGCTCGGTGGCCGCCCGCACCTGCCCGCGGGCATGGAATGGCCAAGGATCGACGATCAGCCAGCGGATTTTCTGGCGCAGATCAGCTGCGCCGACCTGCCGCAAGACCTGTGGGGTGGACTGGGGCCGCGCGACGGCGCGCTCGCCTTCTTCATTCACCGCCGCAAACATGCGCTGCGCGTCCTTCACCTGCGCGATACCGGCATGCCCGTTGCACCGCCCTTCACGCTCAACGATCCCGAGGGATGGTTCGGCCCGCATGGCGGCCTCGCTTCGGGCGATCTCGCCTCCTTTGCCGTGCGCGCCTTTCCCGAATGGCCCGTCGACCTGGTCGCCGTCCGCGCGGGCGATGCCGATCCGCGCAGCGAAGGCGATCCGGATGAGCCCGGTGCCGCGCTCCACGATCGCGGCTACGACATCGCCGACCCCGCCTTCCATCCCTTCGACTGGGGCAGCATGACCGCGATGGTCGCGCTGCTCGAACAGCGGCTCGACCGGCTGATGACCGAAGCGCCTCCCGAGGCCGACACCGACAATCCCGGCGAAATGGAACAATGCGCCGCGCTCAACCGCGAAGCGCGCGCGCGCGCCGAAGAGATTATCGCGATCGTCCGCGACGGCGCCGGGCGCGCCGATTTCTCGGCCGGCGACGCAACGGCGGTGATGGCGGGGCTGCACGCGATCCGCTGGGTCAAGGTGATCCGCTCGACCGACCCCGAAACGGGCGCCGAACAGGTCGAGACGATCACCCTGCCGCTGACGACGCACCGCGCCGATGCGAATCTTTGGGTTCACGACTATCAGACGATCCTGTTCGATCGCGCGAAACATGCCTGGTGCGCCAATCCCGACAATCTGTCGGCGCCGGCGCGCGCGCTTTTCGAGCCCTGGTGGCGCACCCTGGCCGAGCGCGAGATGGCGGCGATGGGGCATGAGCCCTTTCGCCACGTCCCCGATTATGACGAGGAACGCGACGCGGTTTTGCTCGAATTGCCGACCAGCGGATTGATGAGCCGCATCTTTGGCGACCGCGACAATCTGGTGGTGACGATCGACAAGGCCAACCTTGCGATCGGCGATTTTTCGAAACTGCGTGTCCAAGTGAGCAGCTAACCGCCTCTATCCCTTGAATAGCTTTGCGATTGACGTTCCGGTAAACTTGCGGCGGCCGCTTGCGCCGCCTAGTCATGGTCCATAACTCTGTGGGAGAGAAGGATTTATGGCACGCATCGCAATCGTTACCGGTGGCAGCCGCGGCATCGGGGAAGCGATTTCCCTGAAACTCAAGGAACAGGGCGTCACCGTCGTCGCCAACTATGGCGGCAATGACGAAAAGGCGCGCGAATTCACCGACCGCACCGGCATCGCGGCGATCAAATGGGACGTCGGCGACCATCAGGCATGCCTCGACAGCTGCGCGCGCATCGCCGAGGAATTCGGCCCCATCGATATCGTCGTCAACAACGCCGGCATCACGCGCGACGGCACGCTCGCGCGCATGAGCTATGACGACTGGGACGATGTGATGCGCGTCAACCTCGGCGGCTGCTTCAACATGGCGAAGGCGACCTTTGGCGGCATGGTCGAGCGCGGCTGGGGCCGCATCGTCAACATCGGGTCGATCAACGGCCAGGCTGGGCAATATGGCCAGGTCAACTACGCCGCCGCGAAATCGGGCATCCACGGCTTTACCAAGGCGCTGGCGCAGGAAGGCGCCAAAAAGGGCGTGACGGTGAACGCGATCGCGCCGGGCTATATCGACACCGACATGGTCGCCGCGGTCCCGCCGCAGGTACTGGAAAAGATCGTCGCGAAGATCCCCGTCGGACGCTTGGGTCAGGCCGACGAGATCGCGCGCGGCGTCGCCTTCCTGTGCAGCGAGGATGCGGGGTTCGTGACCGGATCGACCATGTCGATCAATGGCGGGCAGCATATGTACTGACGGGCCGAGGGCGCCAGCAATGTCGTTCGCGCCAGCGAACGGCGAGCTGGAAACCGGTGGCGAAGCCACGGCCCGGCACGGCCAGCGGGGCGGCGATCCGGAAAGATCGCCGAACCCGTCTGACGATAGGCGGCGGCTTTGCCGTCGCCCACCAAGCCGCCCGCATTCCCCCTACTCGATCGTACACCCCACCACGCGCCACGCGCCGCCCTCGCGAACCAGCGACAGCGTTTCGATCGCCCCCGCCTTGTTCGCATAGCTCGTCCGGAACTTGACGAGCTGATAGCCATAGGGAGGCGCGGGCACAAATTCCTCGCCGATCAGTTCGCGCGAGACGACCGCGCCGAGCGGCGTGCGCACCGTCTCCGACACTTGGGCCCACCGCTCGCTGGTGTTAAGCGATTTGAACGCCTGCCCCGTCGCATTCCAGCTGCCGTTCCAGTCGCTTTTGTCGGTGAGGGCAAGCCACTGCCGCGCAGCCTGTACCGCGGCGGTTTCGGCGGCGGGCGCGGCGGAAGCAGGCTTCGGCGCAGCAGACGGCGCGGCGGTCCCCGACAGGGACGCGAGAGCATAGAAAGCAAGGCTGATCGACATGAATATTCCTCCGGCTATCCAGCCGAAGCGGCGCGACATGCGCCGCGTCCCGGCCGGTGCCCGAAGCCCTTCCATGTCCGTGACGGCGGCCGCATCCCCCAAAACCCTGTCCGCCAGAAATTGGGGGTCCTGCCGTTCGATCTCGCGCAGCTGCCGCGCCGCCTCGCGGCTGCTCGACGCCGACATCTTGCGCCGCGCATCGCGCAGCCGTTCGTTGATCGTGTGGACCGACAGTCCCAGATGCCGCGCCATCGATTTCGCGTCATGGCCATCGACGAGCAGGCGCAACGTCTCTTTTTCTTTTTCGGTGAGCGCCTGAAGTCCTGTCATAAGCCTGTCTGCATTCGCGCCGGATCGGCTGGCCGGTTTACAGAGCGCGGAAATGCCCTGCCACCCCAAATAAATCGTACCCCGATTTTGGTCGGCGCGGCGGCGCGGCTGTGGCCTTGCCGCCGCGAATCAAGCCGCTACACCCGGCGCATGACCGACGCCTCACTCCCTGCCGCCCAGCACGACCTCGCGCGCGCTTATGCCGGCGGCGCCCCCGGCGTCCTCGTCTCGGGCCTCGTCTGGCTGATCGCCGGAACGATATGGCAGCTTCACGGCACCACGGCCGCCTTAGCGGCGCTCTTTTTCGGCGGCATGACGATCCATCCGCTCGGTGTCCTCATCGAACGCGCTGCATTCAAGGCACCCAAGGCCACCATCGGCAAGCCGCTTGAAACGCTCGCGATCGAGGCGACGATCCCGCTCTTCGTAGGCGTGCTGATCGCATGGGTGCTACTCGTCCGCGCGCCCGACCTCGCGATCCCGACCTTCGCCGCGATCGTCGGCGCACGCTATTTCCTCTTCCGGACGATGTATGGCGACATCGCCTATTGGGCGCTCGGCGGCTCGATCCTGCTCGTCGCCGCACTCGCGCTGTTCGGCATCGGCCTTCCGCTCAACCTCGGCTTCCTCGTCGGCATCATCGAACTGATCGCCGCCGCGTGGATCCTGCGGCGCTGGCGCGCACGCCGTTGAACACGCCGCTTCATCCGCCGGTCAAGCGCTCGGTGACGATCGCGGGTCACCCGACCTCGATCAGCCTCGAGCCGATGTTCTGGGACGCACTCGAAGCCGAAGCCGCGCGGCAGGCGCTCCCCGTCAACGCGCTTGTCGCGCGCATCGATGTCGAGCGGATGGAAGCCGACGATCCGCCGAACCTGACCTCGGCGATCCGCCAGTGGCTGTGGCGCAATCGGCCGGATCAGATCGCGCCGTAGACCGCCAGCCCGAACGCCGCGCCCTTGTCGGGCGCGTGATGCAGGAACAGCGACGGTTCGATCAGTTCGAGTTCCATGATGTGGAGCGTGCCCGCGGCGTCGCCGACCATGTCGACGCGCGCATAGACTGGCGCGGCTGGCGCGGCGGCCAGCGCCGCCGTGGCGAGGGTCTGCGCGGCGTCGCTCGCGTCCCACGGCTCTTCGCGCCCGCCGAATTGCTCCTGCACGCGAAAATCGCCCGCGGCCGGACGCTTGACGATCGCATGGCTGAACTTGCCCGCGAAGAAGAAAAGCGAAAATTCGCCCTCGGTCAGGATGCCGGGCATCAGCGGCTGGACCAGCCGCCGCGCGCCCATTGCGTCGGCGGGAATCGGTGCGCCCGGCGCGATGCGATGCGTTCCGTCGGCGCCGCCCGAGATCGCCGGCTTGATCACGACCTCGTCGGTCGCGAGCTCGGACATCGCTTCGCTCAGGCTCGCGTCGTCGAGCGCCGCGACCTCGACCGTCGGCACAACCGCGACACCCTTTGCTCCGAGTTCGCCAAGATAGGCTTTGTCGCTGTTCCAGCGCAGCACCGGCACCGGGTTGGCCACCGGCAGGCGCGCCTCCTCCATCCGGTCGAGTAGCGCGTACCAGCCTGCGACATCGCGCTGATACCCCCACGCGAAGAGCGGCAGCACCAGATCAAAACCCGACAAATCGCCGGGATTGGTCCACACGCGCTGTTCGACGATCAGCCCGGCCGCGGTCAGCGCCGCCGCCTTGCGGGCGAAAGCGGGCTGCCACTTCTCGTAATAGTCGGGCGCCGGGACGAGGATCGCGACGCGGGGCTGGAACAGCATGGGCACTCCAATAAATAGGGACAGTCCCTATTTAATTTGGCCGATCGGTGGAATCCGCTCTGCCGTTCTCGATTAAATAGGGACTGTCCCTATTTATTACCCTCAGGCGGCTGCTACCGCCCCAGGAGCCCGCGTGCCTGCCCGGCGATATGCGACAGCATCGCGCCGTTCGGGTTCGGGATCATCCGCGCCCGGTCGACCGTCGCGCGGAACTGCTCGACCCGCGGCGCATGATCGGCGAGCCATTTGGTCACCGCCGCGTCGAGATCGCCCTTCGGCAGCCCCGCGAGGAAGGTCAGCCGCATCTGCTGGAAATCGCGCGCAAGGCTGTTGACGAGCAGGCGTTCCCACGGATCGGCGGGGCTCATATGCGCCGCCAGCGTCTGCGCCCAATCGAGCCCCAGCGCTTCGCCCAGATGGGTGAACGCGCTGGTCACCGCGACCTCGTCGTCGCCGCGCCGTTCGGCAAGGTCGACGATGCCGATCGCACCGTCGGTCTTGAACAGCCGCACGACCGACGCGGTCAGCGCCTCGGGCGCGCCCGCGTCGAGCAGTTGCTGCGTCAGCATGTCCCACTGATGCTTGACCGAAGGGCTGAGCAGCGCGTCGACGCTCGCGTTGAGGCGGTCGACACCGGGTTCGAGCCGTGCGACGACGGGGCCCGGCTGCGACAATGTCTGCGTCACGCGCAAGAGGTCGGCCATTTGCGAGGTCATCGCCGACGCCGCCTGCGCGAACAGCGACAGGCGGATGCTTTCGTCGATCTTTGCCGCGTCGAGCGCGTCCCAGATCGTGGGCATTTCGAGCAGGCGCTCGACCGCGACGAAGGCCGCGGCGATGTCGCCGAGCGCGCAGCCTTCCTCTTCGACCAGCTCGAAGGGATGGACGATGCCCATGCGGTTGATGATGCGGTTCGCGATCTTCGTCGCGATGATTTCGCGGCGCAGCTGATGATCGGCGATCGCCTGCGCAAAATCGCGCTGCATCTCGTCGGGGAAAGCGGCGGCAAGGTCGCTGCCGAGCGCCGGATCGTTCGGCAGGTCGCTATGCTCGATCGCATCCTGCAGCGCGAGTTTCGCGGTCGACAGCAGCACCGCGAGTTCGGGGCGCGTCAGCCCGCGCCCTTCGGCGGCGCGGCGGAGCAGTTCGTCGTTCGCCGCGAGCCCCTCGACCTTGCGGTCGAGCCGGCCCGATGCCTCGAACGTCTCCATCAGCCGGACGAGCGACGGCACCGCCGCCGATCCGCCCTTTTCGGCGATCGACAGCGCGAGCGCCTGGAGCCGGTTGTCCTCGAGCACCAGCTCCGACACATTGTCGGTCATGCGCACGAGCAGCGCGTCGCGGTCGTCCTGCGACAGGCGCCCTTCGGCCATCTCGCGGTTCAAGGCGATCTTGATATTGACCTCATTATCCGAGCAATCGACGCCCGCACTGTTGTCGATGAAGTCGGTGTTGATCCGCCCGCCCTTCGCCGAGAAGGCGATGCGCGCCGCCTGCGTCGTGCCAAGGTTCGCACCCTCGCCGACCGCCTTCACGCGCAGATCCTCGGCATCGACGCGCAGCGCGTCGTTCGCGGGATCGCCGACCTCGGCATTATTCTGGCTCGCGGCCTTCACATAGGTGCCGATGCCGCCGAACCACAGCAAGTCGACCGGCGCCTTGAGGATCGCCGAAATGAGCGACACCGGGTCGATTTCGGAGACCGACAGGCCGAGCAGCGCCTGCACTTCAGGGGTCAGCGTTATGCTCTTCTGGCTGCGCGGGAAGATGCCGCCGCCCTTCGAGATCAGCTTGGCGTTATAATCGGCCCAGGATGAGCGCGGCAGGTTGAACATCCGCTCGCGTTCCTTCCAGCTCTTCGCCGGATCGGGATTGGGGTCGAGGAAGATGTGGCGATGGTCGAAGGCGGCGGTCAGCTGGATCGCCTTCGACAGCAGCATGCCGTTGCCGAACACGTCGCCCGACATGTCGCCGCAGCCGGCGACGCGGATCGTGTCGGTCTGCACATCGACGCCCATTTCGGCGAAGTGGCGCCGGACCGACAGCCACGCGCCCTTGGCGGTGATGCCCATCGCCTTATGGTCATAACCCTTCGACCCGCCGCTCGCGAACGCGTCGCCGAGCCAGAAGTCGCGCTCCATCGCGAGCCCATTGGCGACATCGGAGAAGGTCGCGGTGCCCTTGTCGGCGGCGACGACGAAATAAGGATCGTCGCCGTCGTGGATCACGACGCCCTTCGGATGCACGACCTTGCCCGCGACCAGATTGTCGGTGATCGACAAGAGCGAGCGGATGAAGATGCGATAGCATTCGGTGCCCTCGGCAAACCACGCATCGCGGTCGAGCGACACGTCGGGCAGCGCCTTGGGATAAAAGCCGCCCTTCGCGCCGGTCGGCACGATCACGGCATTCTTGACGCGCTGCGCCTTCATCAGCCCGAGGATTTCGGTGCGGAAGTCGTCGCGGCGGTCGGACCAGCGGAGCCCGCCACGCGCGACCGGGCCCGCGCGCAGGTGAATGCCCTCGACGCGCGGCGAATAGACCCACACTTCGCGCCACGGCAGCGGCTTGGGCAGGCCGGGAACCTGCGCGCTGTCGATCTTGAACGCCAGCGCTTCTTCGGCGGCGGGCGCAAAGGCGTTGGTGCGCAGCGTTGCGCCGATCACCGCGTGGAACAGGCGGAGGATGCGATCCTCGTCGATCGACTTGATGTCGGCAAAGCCCGCCATGATATCGGCTTCGAGTGCCTCGGCGCGCTTCGCATCGCGCGCCTTCGGATCGTGGAGCGCCGCGAAACGCTCGATCAGCGCGGCGGTCAGCGCGGGCGCATGGCGCAGCGCGCTGACGACCGTGTCCATGCCGTAAGCCGAGCCGCCCTGACGCAGATAGCGGAACCAGGCGCGCAGCCACACGATCGCGCGCGGGTCGGTCTGGTTGGTGAGCACGAGTTCGTTGAACGCGTCATTCTCGGCGCGCCCGTCGAGCACCGCCGCGATCGCGCCCTCGAGCACTTCGGCATAAGGAAGCAGCGCGAGCTCGTCGACGTTGGCGGGCAGCCGCAAGGTGAAATCGTGGATCACGATCGCCTGCTCGTCGTCGCCCTCGGCGCCGGGGGCGCGGCTGTTCAGCGCGGTCGGGATTTCCTCGAGCACCTCGAAGCCGAAATGTTCAAGCGCGGGGACGACCGCGGACAGCGCGAGCGGGCCGGCCGCGCTATAAACCTTGAGCCGCAGGCGATCGTCGCCGTCGAGGCTCTTGCGCGCGAGGCGCACGCTGCGAGGGTTGGCGGCGTCTAGATCGCGCAGGCGCAGGATGTCGCGCGCCGCTTCCTCGGGATTATAGAGGTTGCGGTAATTGGGCGGGAAGGTCGGCGCAAAGCGCGCCGCAAGCGCCGCCGCGCGGCCCGGTTCGCCGCGCTTCGCCAGCGCCGCCTCAACCTCGGGCTGCCAGCCGCGCACCATCTGTTCGAGCTGCGCGTTGAGCGCCTCGGTATCGGGAACAACGCCGCCGCTGCGCAGGTCGAGCGTGTAGCGCAGCAGCGCCGCGCCGCCGTCTTCGAGCACCATCGTCCAGCCGATCACGCCGGCTTTCGCTTCGCGCACCAGCAGCGATTCGACCGCGAGGCGGCGGCCGGTCGACACTTCGTCGCGCGGCAACCAGACAAAGGCGAACAGGTGGCGGCCCAGCGCGCTCTGCACCGTCACCACCTTCGGCCGCGGCCGGTCGGTGATCGACATCGAGGTCAGCACCAGCTCTTCGAGCGACGCCGCGTCGAACGCGATCAGCAGGTCGTGCGGCAGCGCGGTCAGCGCATGCGCGAGCGCCTTGCCCGCGTGGCCCGTGGGGTCGAAGCCGAACTTCGCCATCAGTGCTTCGAGCTGCGCGCGCAGCATTGGCACCTTCGCGGGCGGCGCCGACAGCGCCTGGCTCGTCCACAGGCCGGCATGGATCGACAGGCGCTCGACCTTCTTGCCCTTCACTTCGGGCACGATGACGAGGTCGAGCAGCACGCGGCGGTGCACCGCCGACAGCCGGTTCGACTTGATCAGCAGCGGCGCATGGCCGCCCTTGTCGAACCACGCGAAGGCGGCTTCGAGTGCGGCGGGCGACAGCAGCTGGCTTTCGCTGCTCTCGCTGATCCCCAGCGAATCCTGAACCTTGCCATCGCGCGTCCGCCACTCATGGCCAAGCTGGGTCATCGCCCCGCCCTCGAACCAGCGCAGCAGCTCGGCGGCTTCGCCCTCGACGCGCATCGCGGCATCGGCGAGCATCGCGGCGCGCATCGCGCGCCAGTCGCGTACCGCCGCGCGGACGTCGCGCAGCGCGGCTTCGAGCCCGTCGAGCAGGCGCCGGCGCGCGCGCGCGTCGCCGCGCTCAAGCTCGATATAGATGACCGACTCGCGCGTTCCGCCCTCGCCCGCTTCCTGCAGATGCCCCTTGGCATCGCGCTTCACCGCGACGACGGGGTGAAGGATGCGGTGGACCGCCAGCCCCTGCGCGGCGACCGCCTGCGAGGTCGAATCGACGAGGAAAGGCATATCGTCGTTGATGATGGCGAGCCGCATCCGGCGGTCGGTGCCGTCGGCAGCGATCGGTTCGAGGAGCAGCGACGGGGTCGCTTCGGCGCGATCGAGCGCAGCGCGCGCGGCGAACTGGCTCGCGTCGGCGAGCGCCGCCTTGTCCATATCGTCGCCCTCGCCCGGCAGCGCGCTGCCACGCAGCGCCGCCAGATAGGCGGCGGCTATTTTCGAAGGAATTTTGGCGGTGGTGGTGGTGTCCGTTTCCGGCGTGTCGGACAAATTCTGAGACATAAAGTGCAGCATCCCGAACCAAAGAGGGGGACCCAGCCGACGATCGGCGGGGGCCCGTTCGCTGCCGCCCCCTATGCGCCTCAGCGGCGCGCGGCTCAAGACCTCGTTCGCGCGCCCGCGTAAAATAATTTCAATTTTCGGATTTTCTGTTGCGTGAACGCTCTCAGCCGTTCTGCGTGATCGGAACCGCCTTCTTCGCCAGCTTCGCCACCAGCGCCGGATCGTCGGCCGCCTTGGCGACGATGCCGATGTGCCCGCCCGGCATCGCGCGCGCGATCAGCACGACGAATTCGGCGCCGCCGGCGTCATGCTCAAGGATGAGCGCCGGGTGCGCGCGGCGCAATGCGTCGAGCGTCTCGTCGGGACGTTCGGCGGCGTCGGCCGGCTTGCGGCGCGCGCGCGCGTCCTTGACCAGCCCTTTGAGCCCGCCCGGATAGCGGTCGAGATAGGCGCTGAGTTCGCCGCGCCCCACGCCTTCGTCCTTGGCATGACCGAGCACGCAGGCATATTCGGCAAGCCGCGTCTTGTCATAGGTCGCGCCGAAAACCAGCTTCACGACCGGGGTCATCGGTGCGCGCTCCTGCATCGCCAGCCCGGCGTCGTCGAGCAGCGCGGCAAAGGCGTCGGGCTGCTCCTCGGCGGCGAGCGCGAAATCCCACGCCTTGCCGACCGCCTGATAGAGCGCACCGCGACTCCGGCTGTCGGCGGCGATCGCGCGTTCGGCGGTTTCGCGTGCGAGCGCGAGCCAGTCGGCGAGTTCGGCATCCTGCCCCGGATCGACCGGCACCTCGTCCTCGTCCCCGTCGTCTTCGTCCGCCTCGACCTCGGCATCCAGCAAGAGCTCTTCATCCTTGCCCAGCCCGGCGAAACCGGGGGCCGCATCGACCGCGACATCGTCGTCGAGATGCTGCGAGTCGGGACCATCGGCCCACACGGGCACCGGCGCGGTCAGCGGCGCGGCGCTGCGCAGCGCCTGTTCGACCGACAGCTGCAGTTCCTCGGCCTGATCGGCGGCGACCGCCTCCTTCCAGTTAATCACGCCCATGATGAAATCGATCGTGTCGTCGTCGGACGAAAAGGGCAGCAAGATGCCGCGGTACATGATCGTCGTGCCGCGATCGTTGACGAACTCGGCCTCGAAGCCGATCGGCGCACGGTTGGCGATGATCTGGAGATAATGGTCGGTGAGGCGCGACAGCAGGGATCGGCCCGGAATCTGGCTGATATAATGGACGTCCTCGTCGATCTGCGATTCTTCGCGCAGCGTGTCGCCGAGGAAGGCGAGCCCGGGGTTTTCGACCCCGGCGGTGAAGTCGAGCAATACCGAGTGCGAGCCGAAATCGGCGCCGTCGAGGTCGAGGTCCTCGACCGACGGATAAGCGCGGTCGGCGAGCAGCGAGGCCCAGTAATTATAGGCCCGAACCTGCATCCGCCGTTCGTCGACGCCGACGGACGCGGGCGCGTCGATCGCTCCATCCTCCTGGTCGTGGCTGCCCGAAAGCAGTCCGCGCATGCTGTCCATCATTTGTCCCCAGTCGCAAACATCGGTAAATCTTATGCACCGGGACTGGTAAAAGCGGCGTAAACGATGGCGGGGGCGATCCGCGCTTTGCGCCGCCGCGCTTCGCGGCGCGATTGTACGGCAAAAAGAGCGGCCAAACGCCTCTTTGGCCCGAAATTTCTCCATTATGCATGGATCATATTTAGATAATCACCATGCCATAAACCCGGAAAATCCATATAAACCTTCTATGTCATAGGGTTATGCTTCTCCTTCACTTGCCCAAATCTCCGCACCATATGCTTTTTGCATGGCATATATGATGCTTTCTGTTGGAGTCGGACATGACGAGCGGTGATATGGGCAACGAAAAGCTGCGCTGGATTCTCTGGTCGGGATGGCACGGCAAATGCCCCGAATGCGGCAAGGGACATATGTTTCGCTCGTGGCTGAAGCTTGCCGACCGCTGCGGGAATTGCGGGCTCGATTTCAGCTTTGCCGCGCCCGACGACGGCCCCGCCTTTTTTTCGCAGTGCATCGTGGCGTTCCCGCTGACCTTCGTGATCGTGTGGCTGCAGATCGCCTACAGCCCGCCGCTGTGGGTCCATCTGGTCTTTTCGATCCCGATCATGGTCATCGGGTGCGTGCTGCCGCTGCGCCCGATCAAGGGCTGGCTGGTCGCCTCGCAATATGTGAACAAGGCGCAGGAATCGGGGACCGAGCATCTGTGGGCGAAGCTGAATGCGCGCGAAAAACATGAAGCGGACGAACGGCGTGGCGGGTGACGCATGGCTCCCCGACATCGCGAACGCGGCAGGGCCCAAATATAAGGCGGTGACCGCCGCGATATCGGCGGCGGTCGCGCGCGGCGAGCTGCGCCACGGCGATCGCCTGCCGCCGCAGCGCGACCTCGCGGTAAAACTCGGCATCGACCTCACCACCGTGACCAAAGCCTATGACCTGGCGCGCCAGCGCGGCCTGATCGTCGCGCGCGGCCGCGCGGGCAGCTTTATCAGCGAGGATGTGCGGACCGGCGAGGTGGCGACGGCGGCGCAGAGCGACATCGCGATGAACAGCCCGCCGATCCCGATCGAAAGCCGTCTGACCGACGCCATGGCATCGGCGCTGGGCACGCTGGGGCGTGCCGACGGTCTCGCGCGGCTGCATTATCAGCGGCCGGGCGGCGCCGCGGCGGACCGCGAAAGCGGCGCCGAACTGCTCGCCCGCACCGGCCTGTCGTCTTCGGTCGAGCAGATCATCGTCACCGCCGGCGGGCAAAATGGGCTGCACGCCATTGCTTCGGCGATCCTCAAGCGCGGCGACCGCGTCGCGTGCGGGCGCTTCGTCTATCCAGGTTTCGCTGCAATCGCGCGGCGCATCGGCGTCACGCTCGTCCCGCTCGCCGCAATGACCGCCGAAGCGTTGGAGGCGGCGCATGCCGCCGCCCCGCTGCGCGCACTCTACATCGTGCCGACCAACGACAATCCGACCACCGCGACGATCGAAATCGGGGAACGGCGGGCCATCGCCGCGTGGGCTGAGGAAACAGGCGTCCAGATCATCGAGGACGATGCCTATGGCCTGCTCCCCGACGCGCCGATCCCCGCGATCGCGAGCTTCGCGCCGCGGGTCGGCTGGTATGTCACGAGCATGGCGAAAATCGTCTCGCCCGCGCTACGTGTCGGCTTTGTCCGCGCGCCGGGGGTGGCCGAGGCCATGCAAATCGCGGCGTGCCAGCATGAAAGCGCGGTGATGGCGCCGCCGCTCAACGTCGCGATGGTATCGCTATGGCTGGCCGACGGAACGCTCGACGCGCTGATCGACGCGGTGCGCAAGGAGGCGAGTTGGCGGCAGCGGCTGGCGCACAGCGTGCTGGGTGACGGACGCCATGCCGCGCACCCGCAAGGCTATCACTTCTGGCTGCCGCTGGCGGTCGACATCCAGCCCGACACGCTCGCCGCCGCGCTCGCGCTCGACGGGCTGTCGGCGGTGCAATCGGACCGCTTCGCGGTTGCCGCCGACACGCCCAGGGCGATGCGCATCTCGCTCGGCGGGACGATCGACCGCCGCGGGCTTTCGCGCGCGCTGCACCGGCTCGCGGCGCAGCTATGGACGCCCGGCGGCGCGGCGAGCCATATCGTCTGACGCGGCCCTAGGTCGACCAGCCGCCCGCGAGTGCGCGGAACAACGCGATCTGGCGCCGCGAAATCTGCCCGTCCTGCGCGGCGAGCACCGCTTCGGTCTCGGCGAACGTCCGTTCGGCATCGAGCCATTCGAGCGAATCCGACGCGCCCTCCTGCCGCTTCGCGCGCACGATCCGCGCCGCGCGTTCGGCCTGATCGCGCGCGGCGCGCAGCGCCTGCCGCTGTTCGAGCGAACGCGCATAGGACGACAGCGCCGTCTCGGTTTCCTCGAGCGCGCGCAACACCGTGCCGTCGAATTCGGCCAGCGATGCCTGCGTGTCCGCCTCGGCCGCCGCGATCCGCGCCCGTGCAGGCTCCTGATTGGGGAACGCCCAGTTGAGCAGCGGCCCGAGCAGCCAGCGGATCGGCCCGCCGCCGAACACATCGCCAAAGCCCGACCCCGTCGAACCGGCCGACCCGCCGAGCGTGATCCGCGGATAAAGATCCGCGGTCGCGACGCCGATGCGCGCGGTGTCGGCGGCCAAGCGGCGCTCGGCGGCGCGAATGTCGGGACGGCGCTTCAATAGCGCCGCCCCATCACCGACCGGGATGGGGTCGGTGATTTCGAGGCTGATGTTGCGGTCCGCCGCGATCGCGGGGAGCGCAGCGGGAGCACGACCGGTCAGAGTCGCGAGGCGGAACAACGCCGCCTGCCGCTCGGCCTCGATGGAGGGGATGTCGGCCGAACGCTGGTCGCGCAGGGTCGTGATGCGCGCGAGGTCGAGCCCCGTCGCCATCCCGACCTCCTTGCGGCGTTCGGTGAGCTTCACCTGCTGGTCGAGCAGGCTGACGATGCGCCGCGCGACATCAAGCCGCGCCGCGCCCGAAGCGGCATCGGCATAGGCCTGCGTCGTGTCGGCGGCGACGATCACGCGCACCGCGTCGGCATTGGCTTCGGCGGCGGCGGTGTCACCGCGCGCGGCCTCGATCGAACGGCTGACGCGGCCGAACAGGTCGACCTCGTACGAGACATTCAGCCCGACATCGACCGCCCAATCTTCGCGGTCGGCGCCCGGCAGGCGCTGGCCTTCGGGGCTGCGGCCGTAATTGGCGCCGGCGCCGATCTCGCCCTGCGGCAGCCGGTCGGCGCGCGCGCCGCGCAAGGATGCGCGAGCGCGGGCGATGTTCGCGACCGCAACGCGAACGTCGGTGTTGGCGGCGAGCGCATCGCCGACGAGCCCGTCGAGGACAGGATCGTTATAGAGCCGCCACCAATCGCCCGCGACCGGCGCGAGCGAGACCGCGGGGCTGTTCGCTGAGACGAACGGCCCGGTGGCGACGGGGGCCGACGCCGATTTGGGCTCGGCATAGTTCGGACCTACCGCGCAAGCGGCGAGCGTCAGCGCCGAGGCGGCAGTGAAGATATTGCGAAGGATCATATTCCTGCTCCTTATTCCGCCGGAACCGGCAGCGCGGTCCCGTGGTCGTCCGACCCGCGCCGCGCGCGCCGCTCGGCCGACCAGTGGCTGAGCGAGCGTGCGACGACGTAGAAGGTCGGGGTGAAGATGAGGCCGAACGCCGTCACGCCGAGCATGCCGAAGAAGACGGCGGTGCCGAGCGCCTGGCGCAGTTCTGCCCCCGCCCCGCTTGCGATCAAGAGCGGCACCGCCCCGAGGATGAAGGCAAAGCTGGTCATCAGGATCGGGCGCAGACGGTCGCGCGCGGCACGCACCGCGGCTTCGATCGGCGACAGACCATCTTCTTCCTCGGCCTGCTTGGCGAATTCGACGATCAGGATCGCGTTCTTCGCAGCAAGCGCGATGAGCACGACAAGCCCGATCTGCGTCAGCACATTATTGTCCATGCCGCGCAAATTCACGCCGACCATCGCCGCGAGCAGACACATCGGGACGATGAAGATGATCGCCAATGGCAGCATCAGGCTTTCATATTGCGCCGCGAGCACGAGGAAGACGAAGACCACCGCGAGCGCGAAGACGATGCCCGCAGTATTCGCCGCGGCCTTTTGCTGGAAAGCGATACCCGTCCATTCGGTGCCGTAACCCGCGGGCAGCGAGTCCGACGCAAGCTTTTCCATCGTCGTCAGCGACGCGCCCGAAGACGAACCGGGGGCGGTATCGCCGTCGATCTCGACCGCGGGGAAGAGGTTGTAGCGCGTGACGCGATACGGCCCCGTGCGGTCCTCGAAGTTCGCGACCGACCCGATCGGCACCATCGCGCCCGAGTCCGACCGCGTCCGCAGATTCGCGATATCGGCGACGGTCTGGCGGTAGGGCGCGTCGGCCTGTGCGGTGACGCGATAGGTGCGGCCGAGCAGGTTGAAGTCGTTGACGAACGCCGAACCCAGATAGACCTGCAACGCTTCGAACACGCGTTCGGGCGGGACGCCGAGCATATTCGCCTTTGCCCGGTCGATATCGGCATAGACGCGCGGGTTCGACGGGTCGAAGAAGGTGAAGACGTTCGCGAGACCCGGGGTCTGGTTCGCCTTGCCGATCAGATTGTTCGTCTCGTTCGCGAGCGCGGCATAGCCGTTCCCGCCGCGATCCTGGACGATCATCCGGTAACCACCAGCCGAACCGATCCCCTGGATCAGCGGCGGCGGGATGATGACGATCTGCGCCTCCGTGATGTCGGCGGTGTTCGCACGCGCCTGGTTCATGATGTCCTCGAAATTGACGCCGAGCTTCCCGCGCTCCTCGAAGGATTTGAGTGGGAAGTAAGCGGCGGCCGAGTTCGGCGCGAGCGTCTGCGACGGACCATCGAAGCCCGCGAGCATCACCGAGCCGAGGACGCCCTTGATCGGCAACACGCGGCCGGCGACTTTCTTCAGCACCGCATCGGTGCGTTCGACCGAGGCGCCCGCCGGCAGCTTGGCGACGACGAGGAAATAGCCCTGATCCTGCGCGGGGATGAAGCCGGTCGGCGTCGCCCAGAACAGGCCCGTGGTCGCGGCGATCAGCGCACCATAGGTGATCATCATCTTCTTCGGCGCGCGCACCAGCCGGTCAGTGAGCCGCGCATAGCCATTGCTCAGCTTCTCGAAAGCTTGGTTGAAGCGTTCGCCGGCATAGTGAACGCGTGCCATCAGCCATCCGTCTGCCTGCGCGGGAGCGTGCGGCTTGAGCAGGATCGCCGCAAGCGCGGGCGACAGCGTGAGCGAAAGCACCAGCGAGATAATCGTCGCGGTCGAGATGGTGACCGCGAACTGCTGATAGAAGGCACCCGACAGCCCGGTGAGGAACAAGGTCGGCACGAACACCGCGCAGAGCACGAGCACGATCGCGACGAGCGCGCCCGAGACCTCATCCATCGACGTGCGCGCAGCTTCGAGCGCGCTCATGCCTTTTTCGAGGTTGCGTTCGACATTTTCGACGACGACGATCGCGTCGTCGACGACGATGCCGATCGCGAGCACCAGCCCGAACAGCGAGAGGTTGTTGAGGCTGTAACCGAACGCCGCGAGCACCACGAAAGTCCCGATCAGCGACACCGGGATCGCGAGCACCGGAATGATCGCCGCGCGCCATTTCTGCAAGAAGACCAGAATGACGATGACGACCAGGATGACGGCTTCGAACAGCGTCTCCATCACCGCGTCGATCGACTGGGCGATGAATTCGGTGGGGTTATAGATGACGCGATATTCGAGGCCCTTGGGGAAGCTTTTCGATGCCGCCGCCATTTCAGCCTCGACCGCCTGCGCCGCAGCAAGCGCGTTCGAACCCGGGCGCTGGAAGGTCGCGAGAATGACCGTCGGGTCGCCCGACAAATAGGTGTTCGAATTATAGTCCGACGCGCCGAGTTCGACGCGCGCGACGTCCGACACGCGGACCTGCCGCCCGTCGGCATCGGTCCGGATGACGATGTTGGCGAAGTCCTTGGGGTCGGTCAGGCGGCCCTGCGTTTCGACGCTGAGCTGGAAGCTGCTGCCGTTGGCATGCGGCGGCTGGCCGAGCGAGCCCGCGGCGACCTGCACATTCTCGCGGCGCAGCGCGGTGACGATCTCGCCCGCGGTCAGGTCGAGCGCGGCGGCGCGGCCGGGATCGATCCACACGCGCATCGCATAGTCGCGGCTGCCGAACAGGCGCACGTCGCCGACGCCGTCGATACGGCTCAAACGATCGCGCAGCTGCGTCAGCGCATAGTTGGAGATGTACGCGCGATCGAGCGACTTGTCGGGCGAAACCAGGTTCACGATCAACAGGAAGTCGGGCGAGGTCTTGCGCGTCACCACGCCGAGGCGCTGCACCGTTTCAGGGAGGCGCGGGGTCGCAATCGCGACGCGGTTCTGCACCAAGACCTGCGCGGCATCGAGGTCGGTGCCGATCTTGAAGGTCACGGTGATCGTGACGACACCGTCGCCGGTCGACTGGCTGCTCATATAGAGCATATTGTCGACGCCGTTGATTTCCTGCTCGATCGGCGCCGCCACTGTGTCGGCGACGGTTTCAGCCGACGCGCCCGGATAGGTTGCGGTCACCGTCACCGTCGGGGGGACGATGTCGGGATATTGCGAGACCGGCAGGCCGATATAGGCGACCGCACCGATGATGGTGATGATGACAGCGAGCACGGCGGCAAAGATCGGCCGGTCGATGAAAAAGCGGGATAGGCGCATGGGAGAGCCCCTGTTCTATGATCTGTAAACCTTCCCCTCCCGCCCCGCGGGAGGGGTAGCGAGACTTGCGAGCTTGCTCGCTAGTCGCAGCGGGGAGGGCATAGCCACAGGCCCACCCCCGACCCCTCCCGCAAGCGGGAGGGGAGAGAAGTTACCGCGTGAAGGTCGCCTGCGCCGACACCGGTTCGACGGAGGCAGCCGCACCCTCGGGGGGTGCCGTGGCGACGATCTTGCCCGCCTTGGCCACGGCCTTTTCGCCGGGACGCGCGAACTGATAGCCGTTGATGACGACACGATCGGTCGGGGTCAGGCCCGAACGGATGACGCGCAGACCATCGACTTCGGGGCCAAGCTCGACCGGCTTTGCCGCGACCATTCCGTCCTTGCCGACGACATAGACGATCTTGCGCGCCTGGTCGGTCTGCACCGCCGCGGCGGGGATCAACAGCGCGCGCGCCGTCTGGCCGGTCGTCAGGCGCATGTTGCCGAACATGCCGGGGGTCAGGAACATTTCCGGGTTGCGGAAGCTGGCGCGGGCGCGGATCGTGCCCGAACGCGGGTCGAGGCCATTGTCGGTAAAGTCGAGCTGCCCCTTCCAGCGATAATCGCTTTCGTCCTGCAGGCGGACTTCGACCGTCGCACCCTTATCGCCGCCCTCGCGCTTGGTCTTGAGGAACAAAGCTTCGGATCCCTGGAAGGTGAAGTACACGGGATCGAGCGCGTTGATCGTCGTGAGCAGCGTACCGCCGGCATCGCCCGCCGACACAAGGTTGCCCGCGTCGATCTGGCGATCCGAAATACGGCCGCTCAGCGGCGCGCGAACGACAGTAAATTCGACGTCGAGCGAGCGCGCCGCGATGCGCGCATCGGCACCAGCCAGCGCGGCATTCGCAGCGTTCACCCGCGCACGCAGCCGGTCGATCTCGCTCTGCGACACCGCCTCGACATCGACGAGCCGCCCGGCGCGTTCGAGTTCGAGCCGCGCGAGCGCAAGGTCGCTGCGCGCGCTGGCCGCCGAGGCACGCGCTTCGGCGAGCGCGGCGCGATAGGGGCGCGGATCGATGGTGAAAAGCGGCTGACCCTGACGGACGATCTGCCCGTCGGTGAAGTGGATCGCGGTGATCGCGCCCGAAACGCGCGGGCGCACCTCGACCGCTTTCGACGCTTCGAAGCGGCCGATATATTCGTCCCACAAGGTCACATCGCGCGCGATCGGCGCGGCGACGGTGAGCACGGGCGCGGGCGCTGCGGCCGCCTGCGGCGGACCGTCGCGGAGCAGCCACCAGGCGCCGACAATGAGCACGAGGAACGCCCCGATCCACGCGGCGCGGCGGCCGCGGCCGGGGTGGAGCAATGTCTTGAGTTCGCGCCGGACCTTCGCGTCGGCGGGGTCGAGTTTTTCGATCGGGGTGTGGACGGTCATGGAAATGCCCTCTTCTTTTCGTTCGTTTTGGCCGCCTGCGCCCCCGGGGGAGGGGGAGGGGGGCGCAGGCAGCCAGCGCCGGAAGCGCATGCCTCCGGCTGGTGTCGCAAATGGTCCTTGTTGCCAGAGGGCCCTCGACAGAGGACGGCCGCCCTGTCCCGCCACACGCATCCCATGCGCGCGCGGGGTCCCTGTTTATATCTTGCGGGCAAGCGCCTTCGGGCGCCCGACCGGAGCAAGACTCTCTTCCGGGAAATTATTCGATGGTGAAACTTCCGGCCGCCGCACGATCTTTGTCACACTGCGGCCGGTCTCGGGGGAGAGCCTATCTTTGTATACTGAGTGGTATATAAGTCATGTTGCGCTGCGTCAAGACCATTCTGTACCGGGCAGTAAAATTTTTCTTTCCGAGCGTTTACCGAAACAGTGGGCGCCGGTCTTTCGGCCGGTAAATGCTCAGATCAACGCCCCGGCCAAAGCTTCAGGCTGGTTTCGACGAGCCGCTCCAGCTCGGCGCGCGTCGCGCCGGCGCCGGCCTGCACCGACATGCCCTGGTTCACCGCGGTCAGGAACGCCGCCAGACCTTCGGCGTCGGTGTCGGGCGGGAAGTCGCCCTCTTCCTTGGCGCGCGCAAAGCGTTCGAGCATCGCGCGCTTCGCCGTCGCGCCGCGTTCGAGCACGGCCTGACGAATGCATTCGGCCTCGGCGCCGCACGCGACCGAGGTGATCACGCCAAGGCAGCCGTTCGGATTTTCGGGGCAGGTGTACATGTCGAGCGCCCCGTACATCAGCCGCTCGGCGACGCCGCGCGCGGTCGGCGCATCGAGCGCCGCATGCATATAGTCGGCCTTTTCGCGCTCATAAAGGTCGAGCGCCTTGTTGAAGAGGGCTTCCTTGTTACCGAAGGCCGCGTACAAACTCGGCTTGGTAATCCCCATCGCCTCGGTCAGATCGGCCATCGACGCGCCCTCATAGCCCTTCGACCAGAAGACGCGCAGCGCCGCCGCCAGCGCCATGTCGACGCAAAATTCGCGCGGACGGCCCTTATGCGGTGTGGCGACGGTGGCGGTTTCGATTTCCATAACGGCTGGTATATAAGTGGTAGATCGCAACTTGTCCAGTGGCGCGCCCGATCCCCTATCCTCCCTGTTGCGAAGCAATGGGGAGGTGGCAGCGCGAAGCGCTGACGGAGGGGCCATAACGCAACGTCGCGGCCCCTCCACCATGCTTCGCATGGTCCCCCTCCCCATCGCTTCGCGACAGGGAGGATCCTATGCCAATCTTGTGTCGATCGGCAGCCCGCCCTTCAGCGTCAGCGTCACCGGCGTCCGCTCGGCAATATCGGCGAGCCGTGCTTTCTGTTCGTCGTCGAGTCCCGCGATCGTCAGCACCCGATCGACCCGAAGGCCGTCCTTGTTGACGAGCCGCAGGCCGACATCGACCGATTCGAGCGGCCATTCCTTGCGGTCGGCGTACATGCGCAATGTGATCGCGGTGCACGCGCCGAGGCCCGCGAGCAGGAAATCATAAGGCGCCGGCCCCAGATTCTGCCCGCCCAGCCCCGGCCCCTCGTCGCCGATCAGCTCATGGCCGCCGACGTTGATCGCGGTGCGATAATGATCCTTGCCGATGCGGGCGGTGCCATGGGCCATGCTGCTGTCCTCCATGCGAACGAGTCCGATAGAAACTTCTTTCCCGGCAGGGCGCGCAAACGGCAAGCGGAAATGCGGGACGATTCACAAGCTGGATATCGTCCGCCTGGCTCCGTGTGCGGGGCAAACGCAAACATCTTGAACTGACCGCCAGGAATCTTACATTGATTTCATCGTCAACAAGCGAAAGGAGGTGGTCGAATGTCTCATTGTCACGCGCCGCATGCGGCAGATTTGAGCATGACCTTCCTCGCGGGGGTCCGGCTCGGATAATCGTCCGCGAACAGGCACGACAATGGAAGGGCTGCTCCGAAAGGGGCAGCCCTTTGTCCTTGGGGCTACCGAACGGCTGCGTGTCGTCAGGCTACCGTCAGAAACCGGCGCTACAGATTGCGCGATAGGGGCGACGCCATGGGACCGACGCAAGCGAAGTCTGATTTTGCGACTTGGGAAAAGTTTGGAGGCCCGAGCCGGAATCGAACCGGCGTGCACGGATTTGCAATCCGCTGCGTCACCACTCCGCCATCGGGCCTCATGCCAAATTACCGCATCCTGAGAGGGACGGGCCGGGTGTTGGACGGCGCCGCTAGTGAGGGGCTTTGGCTGCCTTGTCAAGGATTCGCCGGACCGGCACCGCCCGGGCCGCGGCGCAGCGCGCGATGAGGCTTGGCGACACCCCCATTGACAGCTATGCGCGGCGACAATGCGGCTGCGGGGCTGTATTACTATTGCAATACAGCATTGCTTCGGCTAAAGCTGCCCCGCAAAGGTTCAAGTTCCAGGGAATTGGAAAAGGCTGATGGCGACGAAGTTTAGCGAAATCACTGCGGCAGAGATGCGCGCTGCCATGATCGACAGCCAGCTGAGGACCAACGACGTCATCGACCCCGCGGTGATCGGCGCGATGGCCGCGGCACCGCGCGAGGCGCATGTGCCCGCCGCGCTCGCCGGCGTCGCTTATATGGACCGCCCGATCACGCTGGGCCACGGCCGCGCACTGAACGCGCCGCTGGTCACCGGCCGGATGCTGGTCGCGGCGGCGATCCGCCCCGGCCAGCGCGTGCTGCTGGTCGGCAGCGCGACGGGCTATACCGCCGGACTGCTCGCGCTGCTCGGCGCCGAAGTGCATGCCGTCGAGGAACAGGGTGAATTGATGGCGGTGGCAGAGGGCGCGGTCGCCAACGACAATATCCGCTGGACCCGGGGACCGCTCGCCGCCGGTGCGCCCGATGCGGCACCGTTCGACCGCATCATCATCGAGGGCGCGATCGAAACGCTGCCCGATGCGCTGGTCGCACAGCTCGCCGACGGCGGCCGGCTGATCGCGGCGCGGCGCGAAGGCGCGGTGACGCGGCTGGTCGAGGGCGTGAAGGCCGGCGGCGCGATCGCGCTGCGCAGCTTCGCCGACATGGACGTCGCGCCGCTGCCGGGCTTTGCGGCACCGGTCGCTTTTCAGTTTTAAGGCCACTTCCTTCCTTGTTGCGGGGCTGACATCTTTATGAACGATAATAATAAGAAACAGCCCCTTCGCCGGTCCAGCTGGCTCGCCGGACTCGCGGTCGGTGCGCTGATGCTGCCCGCGGCGGCGCAGGCCGAAACATTGCAGGGTGCGCTGGCCAAGGCCTATGAAAACAATCCGACGCTGACCGGCGCGCGCGCGGGACAGCGCGCGAATGACGAGAATGTGCCGATCCAGAAAAGCTTCGGCCTTCCCGAGGTCAACACCCGCGCGGATTATGAGGAAAATCTGATCATCCCCGGCAACAGCTTCAACGCGCCGATGCGATCGATTACCGCGAGCGGCCAGCTGTCGGTGCCGATTTATCAGGGAGGCGCCGTCCGCAACGCCGTGCGCGCAGCGAAATATCGCGTCGAGGCGGGACAAGCCGACTTGCGCGCAACCGAAGCAAGCGTGTTTTCGCAGGTCGTCGGCGCCTATATGGACGTCATTCGCGACCAGGCGATCGTCCAGCTTAACCAAAAGAACGTCTCGGTCCTGCGGACCAACCTTCAGGCGACGAGCGATCGCTTCGAGATCGGCGACCTGACGCGCACTGACGTTGCCCAGTCGGAGGCGCGGCTCGCGCTCGCCGAAGGCGATTTGCGCAACGCCGAGGCCAATCTGATCGGCAGCCGCGAATCCTATATCCGGCTTGTCGGCGACGCACCGACCGATCTGCAGGCACCGCCGAAGCTGCCGAACCTGCCCGCGAGCGCCGAAGAAGCGGTCGGAATCGCGCTCAACGCCAATCCCGATATCGAGGCCGCGAATCAGCTGGTCAATGCGTCCAAGGCGGACATTGGTGCGGCAAAGGCAGCCCGCGCGCCGAAACTCTCGGCGACGGTCGGCGGCGGCTACAATAATTACCTCGGCTCGCTGAACAGCGGCGTCACCGGCGTCGGCGTATTGCAGGAAACATCGAACGCGGCCGCCGGGGTTTCGGTAACGCTGCCGATCTTCACCGGCGGCCGCCGGTCGGCCCAGGTGCGGCAGGCGCAGTCGCGCGGCAGCCAGGCGATCGAACAATATGTCGAAACCGAACGCGGCGTGATCGCGCAGACGCGCGGCGCCTATGCCGCCTGGCAGGCGAACGAACGCATCATCACCGCGACGCAGCAGGCGGTCAGCGCGAACGCGCTCTCGCTCGAAGGCGTACGCGCCGAAAACAGCGTCGGCACGCGGTCGATCCTCGACATTTTGAACGCCGAACAGGAATATCTGAACACGCAGGTCCAGCTCGTGTCGGCGCAGCGCAACTCGTACGTCGCCGCCTTCTCGGTCCTCGCCGCAATGGGCAAGGCCGAAGCGCGCGATCTCGGCATCGGCGGCGGCGCGCTCTACGATCCCGAAGTCAATTACAAGCGCGTGCGCGGCGAGATCTGGGATTGGGCCGACGATCCGGCGCCGCAGCAAGTCGCAACCGACACGCGCGCCGTTCCCGCCGCCACCGCCAGCGTTCCCGTCGGTCCGCCATCGCTCTCGCCACAATAAGGCTTGGCAAAATCCACCCCGAATCGGTAAGAGGATGGTTAACCATCCGGTAATCGCGATGGTTTAGGGGGTTGGTTATGGGCGATATGTCGCGGGAACCATCGATGGAAGATATCTTGTCGTCGATTCGGCGCGTGATCGCTCGCGACGAGGCGCCGGGCTCGGCACGCGAGATCCGCGTCCCCGAAGCCGATGATATTCTCGACCTTCAGGATGAAGAAGACCGGGCCGATGTCGCCCCCGTGGCCGCGGAGCTCGTTTCCGAAGCAAGCGCCGATGCTGCGCGCCAGTCGCTCGAAGCGCTGACCGCAGCGGTCGCGCCCGCGGTCGCCGCTGCAACCGTTGCCGCCCCGACCGTCGCCGGCCGCACGATGGAGGATGTCGTCCTCGACGCGCTGCGCCCGATGCTCAAGGACTGGCTCGACACCAACCTGCCCGCGCTGGTCGAGGCGATGGTCGCCAAGGAAATCAGCCGGATTACCGGCAAGCGGCTCTAGTCACTTTATCCTCCCTGTCGCGTAGCGATGGGGAGGGGGACCATCCGCGTAGCGGATGGTGGAGGGGCAGCAACGTTGCGCCATTAGCCCCTCCGTCAGCGCTTCGCGCTGCCACCTCCCCATGCCTGCGGCACAGGGAGGATTTATCTGGCCCAATCTTCCAGCAAATATCGCGCGATCGCGAGCGGCGGCGGCGCCATGAACGGCGCGCCCATGTCGCCCGCGAGCGCGGCGCGTACCTCGGCCTTGTCGACCCACATCGCGGCCTCGATCTCGGTCGTGTCGAGCGTGAGCGCGGGATTCTTCGCGACCGCGCGGCACCCGATCATCAATGACGAGGGGAACGGCCAGGGCTGGCTCGCGACATAGCTGACATCCGAGACGCGGATGCCCGCCTCCTCGAACAATTCGCGCGCGACCGCTTCCTCGAGCGATTCGCCAGGCTCGACGAACCCCGCGAGCGCCGAGAAGAATCCCGGCGGAAACCCGCCCTGCCGCCCGACGAGCACTCGCCCCTCGCATTCGGCAAGCATGATCACCACCGGATCGACGCGCGGGAAATGCTCGGCATTGCAGCTGCCGCAACGCCGCCCCCACCCGCCGCGAAACAGGTCGGTCGGCGAACCGCACACCGCGCAGAAACGATGCCGCGCGTGCCAGTCGACAAGACTGCGCGCACCGCCATAAAGCGCCGCATCCGCGCCCGAAAGCAGCGGCAGCAACCGCATCACCGTGCGCGACCGCGCATCGATCCGCGCCCCCGAAGCGGCCTCGCGCACGAAATGCGGGATCCCGTCATTGTCGATACCAAGCAGCATCAGCGCGCGATCGTCGGCGGGGTCGAGCGGCTCCCACAAGAGTCCGCCGCCCTCGCCCGGCACGAAGTCGATGCCGTCGAGCACAAGGCAGCGCGCCCGCGGATCGGCCACTGCCGCAGCGAAAGCCGCCTCGTTGGTACGCAATTGATCGGCGCGGTCGAGCCACGCCCCGGTGAATCCGAGCGGAAGCGGCATCAGCGCGTCACATCCTTGAAGAAGGTCTCGCCGAACTTGCCCTGGAACGACACCGCATCGGGCGGCATGATCTGCGTATAGCCGCCGACGCGATAGCCAAGCCCCCGGTGGACGAAGCCGATCGTCCCCGCGGCGCCCGCCCAGCCGAAAATCCCCTCGCCACCCGGCGAGGTCGGCAGCGACACGCGGCCGCCCGCACCAAAGCCCTGCCCGTCGATGAAGGTTCCCTTGCGGTCGACGCTGTCGGCGATGAGGTTCGACATCGCGAGCCGCGCGGTCTCGCGCTTCATCACGCGCTTCCCGCCGGTTTCTCCTTCACCCAGCAGCATCGCGAGAAAGCGGTCGTAGTCGCGCGCGCTCGACACGAGGCCGCCGCCGCCGAAGGGATAGGGCGGCGGGTCGAGATAGATCGAGCTTGCCGCGGGATCGAAAGGAATCAGCGCGCCGCCGAAGGGCGCATAATTGCTCGTGAAGCGCCCGACGTCCTTCGCGGCGACCATGAAGCCGGTGCTCGTCATGCCGAGCGGATCGAACAGCCGCGCCTTCAGAAAGGCATCGAACGGCTGCCCCGACACGACCTCGATCAGCCGCCCCATCAGGTCGAGGCTGATCGAATAGCTCCATTTGGTGCCGGGCTCATAGACGAGCGGCAGCGCCGCGAGCCGGTCGGCCATCACGGCGAGGCTCGGCGCGGGGGTTACCGGCGCGAAACCCGGGATCGGCAGCCGGCTCGCCTGCCCGCCAGTGATGCCATTATCGTCATAGGCCTTTTTGATCGGCCCCTTCTGGATGATATTATAGCCGAGCCCCGCGGTGTGCGTGAGCAGCTGGCGCACCGTGATCGGGCCCTTCGCGGGGCGCACATCGGTGATCGAGCCGTCGGGCGTGTTCTGCACCTTCATATTCGCAAAGGCGGGCAGGAAGTCGGCAATCGGCTGGTCGAGCTTCATCTTGCCGTCCTCGATCAGCAGCATCGCGGCGATGCCGGTGACGGGCTTGGTCATCGAATAGAGGCGCCACAAAGTATCGGGGCCGACCGGCGTCGCCGAATCGTTCGACTGCACCCCCGCACCGAAAAAGACCGGCGCCTCCTGCCCCTTGCCGATTGCGGCGAGCGTGCCCGCCAGTTCGCGGCGGTCGACAAAGCCTTTGATGAACGCGTTGGTCGCGGGATAGAGCGCGGCGCCGTCGATCTTCCACGCCAGCGCGGCGCGCGGCAGCAACGCCCCCGCGCCCGCCAGCGCCATCCCACCCATCAGTGCGCGGCGCGACACCATCATGTTCATGCGTCTCTCTCCAGCATCTTGTCGGTCAGTTTGCGATAGAGCGTCGGCAGCCCCGCCGCGTCAAGGTCCGCGATCGGCCACCATCGGCCTTCCGCTGCGGCATCGGGGCCTTGTGGCGGAGCGTCGCGCCGCACCAATGTCAGCGTCAGGTCGAAATGGGTAAAACCATGGTCGACGCTGACGATTCCCGACTCGGACGGCCGCGCATCGCTCCAGTCGCCGCCGGGCAGCGCGCGCATCCCGCCGAGCATGCCCTTGCCCGGCCGGCGCACGAGCCAGACCTGCGCATCGCGCTCGATCCAGTGCGCCAGCCCATGCCGATGCGGCTTGGCTTTCTTCGGCGGCTTCACCGGCAGGCGCTCGATATCCGCCCGCCCGCGCGCGCGGCAGTCGGCCATCAGCGGGCAGATCGCGCAGGCAGGGCCGCGCGGCGTGCAGACGGTCGCGCCAAGATCCATCAGCGCCTGGGCAAAATCGCCCGGGCGATCCGTGGGCACTAGCGGTGCCAGCGCGGCACGAATCTCGCGCTTCGCCATCGGCAGCGGGGTTTCGATCAGCCGGTGGCGCGCGATCACGCGCTCGATATTGGCATCGACGACCACCGCGGCGCGCCCGAAAGCGATCGCCGCGACCGACGCCGCGGTATAGTCGCCGATCCCCGGCAGCGCGCGCAAGGCGGCCTCGCTATCGGGAAATATCCCGCCATGGTCGCGAACGACCGCGCGTGCGCAGGCGAGCAGATTGCGCGCGCGGGCGTAATAGCCAAGCCCCGCCCACGCCGCCATGACATCGGCGTCGTCGGCCGCCGCCAGATCGGCAACCGTCGGCCAGCGTTCTGTAAAGCGCGCGAAATAGCCCGCGACCGCGGCGACGGTCGTCTGCTGCAACATGACTTCGGCCAGCCAGATGCGATAGGGATCGGGGACGCCGCCGCTGTTCGGCGCGATCCGCCACGGCAGCACCCGCGCCGACCGGTCGTACCAGCCGAGCAGCCGGTCCGCGAAGTCGCGGGCGATGTCATCTGCCATGTGGGAAGTCTGGACGCTCACCCCCCGCCTATGGCATGGCACCCGGCATGACGAAAGACGTAGGCGAGGATGCGCCGGCCAAAAAGGCCAAGGCGAAAGGCAAGGCGAAATCCGCCAAGCCGCCCGTGCGCGTTTACGAACGCCCGCGCGGCGGCGAAGCGCGCATGGTGTCCGACCTCGTTCCCGAAATCGGCCGCGCCGCCTTTCGCAAGTTTGGCTTTGTCCAAAGCTCGGTGGTCAGCCGCTGGCGCGAGATCGTCGGCGACCGGCTCGCCGACGTCACCCAGCCCGCGATGATCCGTTTCCCGGCGGGCCAGAAAGCGGGCGGCACGCTCCACCTGACGATCAGCGGCGCGCACGCGCCGATGCTCCAGCATGTCGCGCCCGACATCATCGGCGCGGTCAACCGCTTCTTCGGTTATGCCGCCGTCGCGCAGGTTCGCATGACGCACGGTCAGGTCACGCCCGCCGCGCCCGTTCAGCCGCCGGCAATGCTGAAACCCGTACCCGCCGAACTGGGGGACAGCCTGCGCGACATCGGCGACCCGGAACTGCGCACCGTGCTCGAACGCATGGCGGCAGGACTGGCGACGCCGCCCAAGCTTCCCCGTATCAGTTAGGAAAGACGGATGTCCGCTTTTGACGACCCGCTTCTCGATCGCCGCGCGGCGGTGCTGGCACTTTCGGGCGCCGCGCTCGGCCTGATCGCCGCGACCCCGGCGAAACCCACGCTCTGGTCGCAGACCGTCACGACGACCCCGATCGGCGCCTTCCTCGCCGGCAACCCCGCCGCGAAGGTGCGGGTCGTCGAATATTTCAGCTACACCTGCCACGTCTGCGCCGATTTCGCGAAGGCGAGCGCGCTGCCGCTGAAGACAGGCTATGTCGATCGCGGACTCGTGCTGTTCGAATATCGCAACCTGGTGCGCGACCCCGTCGACATGACCGCGGCGCTGCTCGCGCGCTGCGGCGGTCCCAAGGCGTTCGCGGGCAATCATCAGGCGATCTTCAACCATTTCACCGCGCTGATCGCCAGCATCCAGAAGGCGACCGAGGCGCAGAAGAAGAGCTGGTTCGAAGGCACCACCGGCGAGCGCGCGCGCAAGATCGCCGCCGGCACGGGGCTCACCGCGCTGATGCGCGCACGCGGCTACACACCGGCGCAGATCGACGCCGCGCTCGACAGCGAGGTCGCGCAGGCCGAGCTCACCGGCATGACGAACATCGGGCTCAATGCCGACAATGTCGAAGGCACGCCGAGCTTTTTCGTCAATGGCCGCAATGCCGGGGTCACCGCATGGCCCGCACTCAAATCGAAACTCGACCTCGCGATCAAGGCCGCTTAAAAGCGCCGCATTCCCGTTCTGTGGAGAAAGTAAGAATATGACCGCATCGCTTCGTATCGCCCTTCTGTCTTCGCTCGGCGCGCTCGCCCTCGCCGGTTGCGGCGACGGCGCGACCGACCCCTCCAAGGAACAGTCCGTGGTCGCCAAGGTCGCGCCGCCGGCCGGCAAGAGCTGGTCGCAGGTCGTGCGCGTCGACGGCGACGGCGTCGTGATGGGCAACCCCGACGCACCGATCAAACTCGAGGAATTTGGCGCCTTCACCTGCGGCCATTGCGCGCAGTTCACCAAGGATTCGCACGAAGAGCTGAAGCGTGACTTCGTCGACACCGGCCGTGTGTCGTACAAGCTGACGCCGTTCATGCTCCACCCCGTCGACGCGATCGCGGGCGCGATCGTTAAATGCACCGGCCCCGACCGCTTCTTCCCGCTCGCCGACGCGACCTTCCTCGAGCATGAGGCGTTCATCGCGGGCGCGTCGAAGCCGGCGCCGGGGATCGAGGAAGCGATGAAGCTGCCCCCCGCACAGCGCTTTACCGCGCTCGCCAAGGGCTGGGGCATCGATCAATTCTATCAGCAGCGCGGGGTTCCCGCCGCGACGATCCAGCAGTGCCTCGCCAAGGTCGAAAATGTCGAGGCGATCGAAAAGGGCACCAACGCCGGCGTCGAGAAATATCAGATCACCGGCACGCCGACCTTTGTCATCAACGGCCAGGTCGCCGAAGGCGTCGCATCATGGGCTCCGCTGCGCGACCGCCTCCGCACGATGGGCGCACGCTGATTCGGATTTGATCCTCCCTGCGCCGAAGGCGTGGGGAGGGGGACCGCTCGCGAAGCGAGTGGGTGGAGGGGCAGCAACGCTAGCGTCGTAGCCCCTCCGTCAGCCCTTCGGGCTGCCACCTCCCCATCGCTACGCGACAGGGAGGATCGTTTAGCCGGCCCTTGCGCCTCATCGCCCCGCGCGGCATGACGGCCTGCAGGGGGATATGTGACACCAAGGTTGCACCAGCTCCGATTCGATGACCTGCACGGGGCCGCCCCGTGCAGATAAAGCGGCTGCGCCTCACCGGTTTCAAAAGCTTCGTCGAACCCACTGAACTCCGTATCGAACCCGGGCTGACCGGCGTCGTCGGCCCCAATGGCTGCGGCAAATCGAACCTGCTCGAAGCGATCCGCTGGGTGATGGGCGAATCCAGCCCTAAGTCGATGCGCGGCGGCGGGATGGAGGATGTGATCTTCGCCGGCACCTCGACGCGCCCGGCGCGCGATTTCGCCGAGGTGGCGCTTCATTGCGATACCGAAGGGGCGCTCGTTGCGGGTCTGTCCGATTCGAGCGACGGCGACGATCTCGAAGTCATCCGCCGCATCGAGCGCGGCGCGGGCAGCGCCTATCGCGCCAACGGCCGCGACGTGCGCGCGAAGGACGTCGCGCTGATCTTCGCCGACGCCGCGACCGGCGCGCATAGCCCCGCGCTCGTCAGCCAGGGCAAGATCGCCAACGTCATCGCGGCGAAGCCGACCGACCGCCGCGCGATGCTCGAGGAAGCCGCGGGCATCGCGGGGCTGCACGTCCGCCGCAAGGACGCCGAGCAGAAACTGCGCGCGACCGAAACCAACCTCACGCGCCTCTCCGAGATCGTCGCCGATATGGAGGTACGCGCCAACGCGCTACGCCGGCAGGCGCGCGCGGCGGAGAAATACAAGAAGCTCAGCGACGACATCCGCATCGCCGAGGGGCGGCTGATCTATGCCCGCTGGCGCGATGCCGCGGCCGCTGCCGATCAGGCGCGCCGCGATGCCGACGCCGCCGAGGCGGCGGTCAAGACCGCGCAAGACGAACTCGAAACCATCTCCAAGGCGCAGACCGAGGTCGCTACGCATGTCGCGGCGGCGCGGAGCGACGCGCAGGCGCAGCGCGGCGCGCTCGCCGAGGCGACCGCAACGCAGGTGCGCTTGCACGGCGAGGAGCGCGCCGCGCTCCAGCGGCTCGACGATCTGGCGACGCAGCAACGCCGCATCGCCGACGACCGCGCGCACGAAGGCGAACTGGCGCGCGAAGCCCATGCGGCGCTCACGGCGCTCGACGCCGAAACCAGAACGCTGGCGCAGGAGATCGCCGGGCACGACGCAGGCAAGGCTGCCCTTGCCGACGCCAGCCTCGCCGCACAGGCACGGCTGCGTGACGCCGAGGTCGCGCTCGCGCAGGCGCGCGCCAAGGCGGCGAGCGAGGCCGCCGACCGGCGCATCGCGGTGTCGGCCCGCGACAGCGCCGAAGCTGCCGTACGCCGCATCGCGGGAGACAAGGCGCGCGTCGACGCCGAGGTCGCGGCGCTCGGCGACAGCGCCGCGCTCGCCGCAACGCTCGCCGACAGCAAGAAGGGGGCCGAAGCCGCCGAGGCCGCGATCGCGACCGCCGAAAATGCGCTGCACGAAGCCGAGGCCGATCGCGAGGCGACGGCCACCGACCTTGCGGGCATCGAGGCGGGGCTCGCCGAAGCGCGCGCCGCGCTCGCCGCGCTCGAAGGCGAGGCATCGACGCTCGAACGCGCGCTCGCCGCGGCGCGCAGCGATGCCGACCGCATTCTCGACCAGCTCCGCGTCGCGCCGGGCTATGAAGCCGCGCTCGCCGCCGCGCTCGGCGACGATCTCGACGCGGGAACCGACAAGGATGCGGCGCGCAGCTGGGGCGGCGCCGAGGCCGCAAAAAGCGACCCCTCCCTCCCCGCCGGCACCAAGCCACTCGCCGAATATGTACAGGCGCCTGCCGCCCTCGCGCGCCGTCTCGCGCAGGTCGCGGTCGTTGAGGGGGACGGCGGCCAGCCGCTCGCGGTCGGCCAGCGCCTCGTCACCGTCGATGGCGTAATGCGCCGCTGGGACGGTTTCGTTACGCGCGGCGACGGCGCGACCGCGACCGAGCGGCTGCAACGCCAGAACCGCCTCGACGAACTCACCGCGCAGCGCCCGCAGGTCGAGCTCGGCGTGCAGGGCCTGCGCGACCGGCGCGATGCCGCCGCCGCAAAGGCGTCCGAGCTCACCGCCGCCGCGGTCGCGGCGCGCAAGGCGCTCGCACAGGCCGACGAAGCGCGCCGGGCCGCATTGCGCGCCGCCGACCAGGCGCAGGGTGCGATCGACCGACACCGCGACGCCGCGGCGCTGTTCGACCGCCGCCTCGCCGAAATCGCCGAGGCGGCAAAAGACGCCGCCGAACAGCTCGCGGTGCAGGAAAGCGCGCTCGCCGCGCTGCCCGACGACAGCATCGCGCGCGCGGCGCTCGAGGCCGAGGAGCATGCGGCGGACCGCGCACGCACCGATGCCAATGCCGCACGCGATGCGCTGGCGGCGCACGAACGCACGCTTGCCAGTCTGAGCGAACGTCAAGCGGTCGTCAGCGCCGAGATCAAGAGCTGGAAGGCGCGCGCGGGCGAGGCCGCACGGCGCGTGACCGAAATGGACAAGCGCGCCGATGCATTGGCGGCCGAAGCGGCGAAACTCGCCGACGCCCCGGCAAAGCTTGCTGAGCAGCGCGCCGCCGCCGAAGCACAGCAGGCCGATCTGCGCGAAAAAGTCGCCGCCGCCGAAGCGCAGGAACGCGCCGCCGAAGCCGCGCTGCGCGAGGCAGAAACCGCGCTGAATGCCATCCGCGAGCGCGTCGCCGGCGCGCGCGAAACGCGTGCCGGCGCGATCGCGCGCTCCGAAAATGCCGAACTCCGCCGCATCGAGATGGGCCGCCTTTCGGGCGAGCGTTTCGAATGCCCCCCGCCGCTGCTGCCGCAAAAGGCCGGCTTCGAATCGGGCAGCGTCGGCGACGCCAACGCCGAATCGGCACAGCACGACCGGCTCGTTTCCGACCGCGAGCGGCTCGGCCCGGTGAACCTCGTCGCCGCCGACGAACTCGCCGAACTCGACACCGAGCGCGAGAAGAACGCCGCCGAGATCGAGGAGCTGACGCAGGCGGTCCATCGTCTGCGCGGCTCGATCGGCAATCTCAATCGCGAGGGCCGGGTGCGGCTGCTCGCGGCGTTCGAGGCGGTGAACCAGCATTTCCAGCGGCTGTTCACGATGCTGTTCAACGGCGGGCAGGCGCATCTCGAGCTCGTCGATTCGGACGATCCGCTCGAAGCCGGGCTCGAAATCATGGCGCAGCCGCCGGGCAAACGGCTCGGCACGCTCACCTTGCTCTCGGGCGGCGAACAGGCGCTGACCGCCGTGGCGCTGATCTTCGGCCTGTTCCTCACCAATCCCGCGCCGATCTGCGTCCTCGACGAGGTCGATGCGCCATTGGACGACGCGAATATCGAGCGTTTCTGCGACCTGCTCGACCGCATGGCGCGCGAGACGAACACGCGCTACCTGATCGTCACGCACAATGCGGTGACGATGGCGCGCATGCACCGGTTGTTCGGGGTGACGATGATCGAGCGCGGCGTCTCGCGCCTCGTGTCGGTCGACCTCGGCGGCGCCGAGGAGTTGCTCGCGGCGGAGTAACTAGGGCGCCATGCCCACGACGAGCATCGCCGCGAACACCAGCAGTCCCGCGAACCGATTGCTCCGGAACTTCGCCAGCGCATCCTCGCCATTCGCCGGGTCGAGCGTGACCACCTGCCCCGTCAGATGCACCGCTGCGGGCAGCAGCGCGATCAGCACCAGCGGATCGGGCCGCACCGCCCACAGCGCGCCGCCCCAGCAGGCGAGCGCAAGCGCGTAGCACATCGCGACCCCGCCCTTCACATGGCGGCCCATCGCGCGCGCGCTCGACTTCACCCCGATCAGCATATCGTCCTCAATATCCTGCAGCGCATAGATGGTGTCATAGCCGATCACCCACGCGATACAGCCGGCGTAAAGCAACGGGAGGGCAGCGCCCTCCGCCCCGCCGACCGCGACCCACGCGACGAGCGCGCCCCAGCTGAACACGAGGCCCAGCCACGCCTGCGGCCACCAGGTGATGCGTTTCATGAAGGGATAGCCCGCGACGAGGATCAGACTGCCGAGCGCGACGATCTGTGCCGGGCGCGGCAACTGGAGCAACACAAGCAGGCCGACGAGCGACAAGAACAATGTCCACAGCAGCGCATTGCGCACCGACACCGCCCCGCTCGCGACCGGACGCGACGCGGTCCGCGCCACTTTCGCGTCGAGGTCACGGTCGACGATATCGTTATAGACGCAGCCCGCCCCGCGCATCGCGATCGCCCCGACCAGCATCCACAGGAACAAGGGCCAGTGACTGACCGCGCCGCCGCCGAGCGCAAGCCCCCACGCGCACGGCCAATAGAGCAGCCACCAGCCGATCGGCCGGTCGAACCGCGCGAGCAGCGCATAGGGCCGTGCTGCGGAGGGCAGCAGGGCGACGAAACCGCGAAGCTGGCTATCGGGAGGATGGGTGGCAGTCATCGATGCGCGGGCGATAGCAGGCGCGGCGCGCGCGATAAATGGCTGATTGAGCGAAGCCGGTCGCGGTCAGGTGCAGGTCGACGCCACGCCGGGTCCAAAGACCCCGCCAGTGAGATTGCGCGCCTCGCGGATATTGAAGGCGGCGGTCGTCGTGATCGTCCGGGCACCCAGCCATTTGCCATAAAGCAGGGGCTGATACTTATAGGTCACTTCGACGAACATCACGGCGGTCCCCGGCGCGGCCGTTACTTCCTCGCCCTCCGGCCCCATGCCTGCGAAGTCGTCGCCATCCTCGCCCGTCCCTTCCGGACCAAATTCCGAATCGATGTCCAGATCGCCATAACAGCGCTGCCAGTGTATCCACTGACCATTATCGGTGTTGCGCTCGAGGCTGGAGAGGATGAGGCGACCATTTTTCTTGAATTCCAGCCCCCCCGCCTGCTTCTCGATGCCTGCGAACACGTCGTTGATATCGACTTCGCGGACTTGCGGCAGCGCCAGGTTGCTTCCCGCCGCGATGCGTGAGGCATTGTCGGCAACGCTCAGCCCGATCTGGCTGATGCGCGTATTGACGAGCGTCAGATTCGCAATTTCGAGGCCGCCGAAACCGATCAGCGCCAGCAGCGGGATGGCAAAGGCCATTTCGATGATGACCGCGGCCCGGGCGTTGCGCGCGAGCTGCCGGATTGCAATCCGCGCGCGGCGGACGATGTGACGGCGGGCCATCACAGGCACTCGTCCGGCGGCGCATCGCTACCGCTGGCGAACGGCTGATTGCGTAGTACCGTAGAATAGGAAAGCGTCGTTGATTGCGGCTGACCCAGCATTTTCCATACCGGCAGGACACGGTCGAATGTCATCGACACTGTATAGAGAACCACGTCGTCGGCGCCGCCGTTGCCCTCGATGCCGCGATCGGCGTCCCATCGGCCATTGTTGTTGAAGTCGTCGAAACATTCGCCCGCGTCATAGCTGCCGCTGTCGTTGTCGTCGGTATAACGTTCCTCGACGCCAACCTGATCGAAACGGTCATATGCCTTGCGGGTGAAGGTCACCGTCGCATTGTGGAATATGTTCAGAACCTGTGCCTCGATACGATCGTCGAGCGCGGACTGATTGAGCGCGTAGGCCTGTAGCGTGGAGTCGCGGCCGGCCTCGCTCACCGCACCTTGCAGCACCTGCTGGGCGTACATTTGCCAGCAAAAGTCGAATATTCCCAACAGGACGAGAAGGAAGACCGGCGCGGTCAGCGCGAATTCGACCAGGGCCGCCCCGCGCTCGTTCCGGCGCAGACGGCGAAGCAAGGCGGCGCGGCGCGTCACTGCGCCAACCTCAATTTCGACATCTGCCGCGCGATCGACTGGAAATTCCTGTCCAATTCCTCGGTATTGCTCGACGCGAGCGCCTGACCCGAAGAGGCGCATCGGCCGAGATTCCGATTCGACTCGCTCTCTTCCTCCTCTACGGAAAGGCCGAAGGACACCACCCAGACGGTGATGCCCCGATCGCGCGCGGCCCGGCAAAGCTGCAGGAACCGGTTGGTGTGCCGCGCATCCGAATCCGCCTTGCTGGTCGAACCGACCCGTACCATCGACCGTTCCAGCCCCTGGTGCGTGTACTGGGTGTTCGACGTGTCGATAAGGCCGTCGGTCATGAAAAGAATGTGCCGGTCGATCGGCTCGCCGTCGTCGGTGGCATCATTTTCGTCGGCGAACAGCCCGGTCGGCGAAATCAGCCGCGCCCCCCACGCCATGCCGACGTCGTGATAGGTGCCGCCGCCCGTAAGCAGGCCGTCGATATAATCGTCGAACGTCTCCTGGTCCGCGCTCGTCATCACGGTCAATTTCATCGCCGGATTGGGACAGGCGACATTGCTGACCCTCGAAAAGTTCGTCGATGACTGGAACGGCGCAACCTGCCGGCGATCGTGGACGAAAGCGGGAAGGAGCAGTTGCCATTGGGTGTCTGCGTTGGCGTTGGGCACCATGTCGATATTCATGTCGAAGGCGTCGGCCGGCGCCGTCTCCTCAGGACCGAAAGCCGTGGTCTTCCGCTCCACTATGCAGCCGCCCCAACGGGTGGACACATTCGCGCCTTCGCTTCCCGTTGCGAACCTCAATATGGTGCCATTGGAGCCGATCGTGGGCGATCCGACAGTGAAGGTCCGATCCTCATAATGATAGAGGTTCTTCGTCACCATGCTGCAGACCCATCGCGGGTTCCTGTTCGACCCCTCGTTTCGGCATTCCTCTTCCTGGCCCGACCCCCACCGCCGTGAGGGCACCGTCACGGTTTGCGACAGCCACGCGGTGTTTTCGTCGCGAAGGATTTTTCCGACATTGACCGTGGTGCTATAGGGTACGACGCCGAAACGGAGCTGGCCGTCGCCGATGTCCGCGCTGGTCAGGGTGGTGAAGAAAGACTTCGCCGCCGCTTTCAGCCCGGTTATCTTGTTCTGGTCATCGCCATCGTTCGTCTGCTCCATCGATCCGGTCACGTCGAGCACGAGCATCACATCGATGTTGGAGATTTCGAGCCTTGCCGTGCAGGCGGCGGAAAGGTTGAACTGGCCCTTGCCAAAAATATACATGAGCGCGGTGGGGAGGGTCGCGCTCGCGGTGCCGGTGACGTCGGCCGTGCCGTCGGCCTCCGACGAGAAGCTGATGGCCGTGGCGCCATAACGGCCGGTCGGGAAGTTGAAGTTGAACATCTTGTCCGCTTCGGCTTCCTCGTCCACGCCATAGGCCCCGGCCCCCATCGCGCGGCGCCCGGCGAGGACGCCCGCGTCGCACGCCTGCTGCAGGCGCAGCTGCGTCATATAGGCGCGGCCGATGTCGACCGCCGAACCGACGATACCGATCACGGGCACGATCGCCGCCGCGGTCAGCATGAACGCGTTGCCGCGCTGGTCGCGCAAAAGCTTTGTGGCGCCGAGCCGCAGCCGGCTGAACACGGTCCCTCGCATGGCCTAACCCCTCTTCGCCCCGCGACGCCCCCCACTAGATTTGGGCCGCTGGTATTCTCGCACCTAGGGGAAGACTGCTTACCAAAATGCTAATCGGGGGCGGGTCGACCGGCCCGGATCGGCGGTTCTGACCCGGATCGGGACAAGGCCCATCGCCTCACGGCAAAGGATGCACAAAATATCGCCTTCTGTTATCGGCCCCATATGCCCGCGACTCCTGCCTGGCCCCCCGCCAGCACACCCCGCCTGTTTGTCGATTTGCCGTTGGGGCCCGATGCCGCCCCCATGATCGACGGCCCCGCCGCGCATTATCTGCTCCATGTGATGCGGATGAAGGCGGGCGACCCGATCCTGCTGTTCGACAATATCAGCGGTGAATGGCTCGCAGTCGTCGCCGACGCCGCGAAACGGTCGCTGACGCTGCGCATCGAGCGGCAGATCAGCGAAATCGAGCAGGTTCCCGACCTCTGGCTGTGCTTCGCGCCGGTCAAGAAGGCGCGGCTCGACTGGATCATCGAAAAGGCGACCGAGCTCGGCGTCAGCCGCCTGCAGCCGGTCATCACCGAACGCACGATCGTCGAACGCGTCAAAAGCGAGCGGCTCGAGGCACAGATCGTCGAAGCGTGCGAGCAATGCGGACGCACGGCGCTTCCGACGCTCGCCGAGCCCGTCAAACTGCCCCAGCTCTTGAAGGACTGGCCGGCCGGGCGCACGCTGCTGTTCGCCGACGAAGCCGGCGGCGCGCCGCTCGCCAGCATCGACGCCCCCGCACCGGCGGCGATCCTCACCGGCCCCGAAGGCGGCTTTACGGAGCGCGAGCGCGAGCTTCTGACCGGCAATCCCGCCGTCCGCCGCATCGCGCTCGGCCCCCGCATCCTGCGCGCCGAAACCGCAGCGATCGCCGCCGTCGGCATCTGGATGGCGCAAAATGGCGATTGGTCAGCGGGCGCCTGAATTCCCGCTTTTGTCCCGTTGCCGCACAGAAATGCGGCCAAGTTACCGATTTTAACCCGATATTAGCTATGCCCGGGCCATAGCGGCGCCATGCAACGGCGGGACCAGAGCCGATACCGCTGGCGTGGGGGCCAGTGTTTGCAGTCTGTGCGAGTATGTCTCATGCTCGTTTGGCTGGCGGTGACGCTTGCCAGCAATCCCGCCGCCGCACAGACGACCACCAGCTACAGCAACACTGCGACCGGCACGATCAGCGAAACCGCGACGACGTGCGCCAGTCCGATGGTGCGAAATTTCACCGTCGCCGCCAATGCGCAGGTCACCGATGTGAATATCGGCGTCCAGTTCACCCACAGCTATCGCGGCGATGTCCGCGCGACTCTGGTTTCGCCATCCGGCACTATCGTCAATCTGATCACCAATGTCGGCACCTCCGCCGACAATCTGAACGTCATGTTCGACGATAGCGCGGCAGCGAGCATCACGACGCACTCCACCAACGACACCACGGCGGCAGCGCCGCCCTATCAGCGCAGCTTCCGTCCCGAGGGCTCGCTCGCGAGCTTCAATGGCCAGGGCTCGGCGGGGACGTGGCAACTCACGATCTGCGACTCGCTCAATGGCGACAGCGGCAACTTCACGCGCACCGACCTGACGCTCACGACGGTGCCGATCGCGCCGTCCGCCGACCTGTCGCTGACCAAGTCGGTGAGCAACGCGTCGCCCGCGGCGGGTGCCAGCATCAACTATATATTGAGCGTGACCAACGCGAGCGGCTCGGCGCTGACCGCGACCGGCGTCACCGTGCAGGACATGCTGCCCGCGGGCTTCGCCTTCACCAGCGCCTCGGGTTTCGGCAGTTACAACAGCACGACCGGCGTGTGGACGGTCGGCAATATCCCGCCCGGAACGACGCGGACGGTGACGATCACCGGCACCGTCACCGCCACCGCGGGCGCGAGCGTGACCAATATCGCCGAGGTCAGCGCGTCGTCGGCCTTCGACTTCGATTCGACCCCCGGCAACGGCGCGGCGGGCGAGGATGACTATGATTCGGCGAGCTTCACCGTGTCGGGCACGCGCACCGCGGGAACACCGCCGACGCTCGTCTGCCCCGTCGGCACGACGATGCACGACTGGGACGGCGTCACCTGGACCGCGGGCACGACGAGCGGCAGCTATGCCCTGACCGCGATCGGCACGATGAACTTCAATATCGGCATCAGCGGCGGCGCGTTCCTGAACAATGCGACCTATGGCGGCCAGTCGCCGACGCGCCAGAATGTCGTCACCGGCGGCCTCTCCCCGGCGCAATTTTCGATCTTCGAGATCGCGGATTTCACCAGCCAGGCCGGCACCATCACCTCGACGATCACGCTGCCGACCGCGGTGCCCGGCGTGCAATTTCGCGTGTTCGATATCGATTACGCGGCGGGACAATTCGCCGACCGTTTGACCGTGACGGGCAGCTTCAACGGATCGCCGGTGATGCCAACCCTGACCAACGGGGTCAGCAATTATGTCATCGGCAACAGCGCTTATGGCGACGCCACCTCGGCCGACGCCAGCGCGAACGGCAACGTCGTCGTCACCTTTGCCGCACCAGTCGACACGATCACCATCACCTATGGCAGCCACGGCCTCGCCCCCGCCGACCCCGGACAACAGGGCGCCGCGATCCATGATATCACCTTCTGCCGCCCGACCGCGAACCTGACGATCGCCAAGACCAGCAGCATCATCAGCGACCCCTCGAACGGGACGACCGATCCAAAGGCGATCCCCGGCGCAACGATGCGCTATTGCATCCTCGTCACCAACAATGGCAGCGGCACCGCGACGGGCATCGCCATCGCCGATCCGCTGCCCGCGAATACGACCTTCACCCCCGGTTCGCTCCGCAGCGGCACAAGCTGCGCGGGTGCGACAACGGTCGAGGACGACAATGCGAGCGGCGCCGACGAAAGCGATCCGTTCGGGGCATCGATCGGCGGCAATATTGTCGCCGCGACCACGCCGACACTGGCACCCGGCAACGCCTTGGCCGTCGCCTTCGACGTGACGATCAATTGATCGGCATGGCACCGGGATCGCGCTTCACGATCGACCTTCGCGCCGCGGTGAAATAGCAGGCGGCAACAGCCGATTGCTTTCTGTACCGAACCGTATAATGGCGCGATATGAGCACGCGCACCGCCTCGGACAGCAACGATCCCATCGTCGAAAGCCGCGATCAGCTCGCGGTCCCCATGATCAAGGGCGAAAAGCCCAAGGACCGCTGGCGCATCGGCACCGAGCATGAGAAATTCGTCTATCGCACCGCCGACCATCGCGCGCCGTCCTACGACGAGCCCGGCGGCATCCACGACCTGTTGATGGCGCTCACGCGCTTCGGCTGGGAACCGGTGATCGAGGGCGGCAAGGTGATCGCGCTCGCGGGCAGCGACGGCACCGTCAGCCTCGAGCCCGCGGGTCAATTGGAACTCTCGGGCGCGCCGCTCGAAAATCTCCACCAGACCTGCGCCGAAACCGGCCGCCATTTGAAACAGGTGAAGGAAGTCGGCGCCGAACTCGGCCTCGGTTTCCTCGGGGTCGGCATGTGGCCCGACAAGACGCGCGCCGAGCTGCCGATCATGCCCAAGGGGCGCTACAAGATCATGCTCGACCATATGCCGCGCGTCGGCAGCATGGGGCTCGACATGATGCTGCGCACCTGCACCGTTCAGACCAACCTCGATTATCAAAGCGAGGCCGACATGGTGCAGAAGTTCCGCGTGTCACTCGCGCTGCAGCCGCTCGCGACCGCGCTCTTCGCCTCCTCGCCCTTTACCGAGGGCAAGCCCAACGGCTTCATGTCGTACCGCAGCCATATCTGGACCGACACCGACCCCGCGCGCACCGGCATGCTGCCCTTCGTGTTCGAAGACGGCTTCGGCTACGAACGTTATGTCGACTATATGCTCGACGTGCCGATGTATTTCGTCTTCCGCGACGGCAAATATATCGACGCCGCGGGGCAGAGCTTCCGCGACTTCCTGAAGGGCGAGCTGCCCGCATTGCCCGGCGAAAAGCCGCGCCTCTCCGACTGGAACGACCATCTCTCGACCGCCTTCCCCGAAGTGCGGCTCAAAAGCTTCCTCGAAATGCGCGGCGCCGACGGCGGCCCGTGGAACCGCATCTGCGCGCTTCCCGCGCTGTGGGTCGGCCTGCTCTACGACCAGGGCGCGCTCGACGCGGCGTGGGATCTCGTCAAGGGCTGGAGCATCGAGGAGCAGCAGACGCTCCGCGACGCCGTCCCGCGCGACGGCCTTTGCGCCCCCGCCCCCGGCGGCGGCACCGTGGGCGAACTCGCGCACCGCGTCCTCGACATCGCGGCGGCGGGGCTCGCCGCGCGCGGCGAGGTCAATTCGATGGGCGATAACGAGGTCGGCTTCCTCGAACCCCTCCGCCGCATCGCCAAGAACGGCAAATCCCCGGCGCACGACCTGCTCGACCGTTACGAAGGCCCATGGGGCGGCGATCTTTCGAAAATCTACGACGAGCTCAGCTTTTAACCCACCGACGCATGCGACGGGTGTCCTCCCTCTCGTCATCCCGGACTTGATCCGGGATCCACGGCAGCGCTGAAGTCATGGGCCCCGGATCAAGTCTAACGAGCCACGTGTCTCGTTAGAGGGTGACGATGATGGTTGGCGTCGTTCGCGGCCGACGGCAGCCGACCGACCCGCCCCCAAAGTGCAGCAAATGCGCAACACTGCTGACATGAAAGTCAGCGGCGCACGCTTCCGCGATTGATTGCGCGCGTGCGGAAAGCCAAAGAGCCGTTGGTTTTTCCACTCTCCCATCGTCAACTCTGTTTCAGGAAGCTCGCCATGCGCCACTTTCCTTCCACTATTGCTATAAGCATAGCCCTCGCCACTGCCGCCTGGGCCGCCCCCGCCGCCGCGCAGGATGCCGCCCCCGTCGCCGAAGACAGCGGCCTCGGCGACATCGTCGTCACCGCGCAGCGCCGCGAGGAAAGCCTGCAGGACGTGCCCGTCGCCGTCTCGGTGCTGTCGGGCAATACGCTCGACGCGATCACCTCGACCGGTTCGGACGTCCGCGTGCTCGCGGGCCGCGTCCCCAGCCTGAACATCGAAAGCTCGTTCGGCCGCACCTTCCCGCGTTTCTATATCCGCGGCCTCGGCAACACCGATTTCGACCTCAACGCATCGCAGCCGGTGAGCGTCGTCTATGACGACGTCGTGCTCGAAAACCCGATCCTCAAGGGCTTCCCGATCTTCGACCTCGACCGCGTCGAAGTGCTGCGCGGGCCGCAGGGCACGCTGTTCGGCCGCAACACCCCCGCGGGCATCGTCAAGTTCGACACCGTCAAGCCCGGCAAGACCGGTGGCTATGCGCGCGCCAGCTATGGCCGCTACGGCACGACGCAGGTCGAGGTCGCGGCGGGTGCCGCCGACGACAATGGCTTCTCGGTCCGCCTGTCGACGCTTTTCCAGCACCGCGACAATTGGGTCGACAACATCGCGACCACGAAAAAGAACGATCTCGGCGGCTATGACGACATCGCCGCGCGCCTCCAGCTTCAATATGAAAACGGCCCCTTCACCGGCCGCGTCACCGGACAGGTCCGCATTTATGACGGCTCGGCGATCATCTTCCGCGCCAACACGCAGCTTCCGGGCAGCAACAAGCTCGTCGGCCTCGGCGGCGCGGGCACCGAATTCAAGCGCGACGAAGTCTATCAGGACGGGCTCAATTTCCAGAAGCTCAACACCTATAACGCCGGGTTGAACCTCGAATATGACTTTGGGCCAGTCACCGCTTACTCGATCACCTCCTATTGGAACGGCAATTTCCGCAGCCGTGGCGACATCGACGGCGGCTTCGGCGCGGTGTTCCTGCCCGTGTCGGGTCCGGGGCTGATCCCGTTCCAGGCGCAGAGCCAGGACAATGTGCCGAGCCTCGACCAGTTCACGCAGGAAATCCGCATCGCGTCGAACAACAGCGGCGGGCTCGGCTATCAGTTCGGCGCCTTCTATTTCGACGAAAAGCTCGACATTTCGAGCTTCGAGTTCGGCGGGCCGACCGACGCGACCCCCTCGGCGATCGCCATCCAGCGCCAGGACAGCGAGGCCTATGGCATCTTCGGCTCGGTCAATTACGCGTTCGACAATGGCTTCAAGCTGCAGGCCGGCGCGCGCTACAACCATGACACGCGCGACTTTGTCGCGTCGCGCCCGGTCGAAACGCGCCCGCCCTTCGTCGTCAGCCCTAACACGCCGGTCCCGCCGCAGGCGGCAAAGGTCAAGGGCAAGCTGCTGACGTGGGATGCCAGCGCGACCTATGAAGCGTCGGACGCGCTCACCCTCTACGCCCGCGTCGCGCGCGGCTATCGCGCGCCGTCGGTGCAGGGCCGCCTGACCTTCTCGCGCGTCATTTCGACCGCCGATCAGGAAGAGACGATGTCGTATGAAGCGGGGATCAAGACCAACTTCCTCGACAACCGCGTCCGCTTCAACCTGACCGGCTATTATTTCGACACCAAGGATCTTCAGCTGACCGCGGTCGGCGGCACGTCGAACGTCGCGAGCCTGCTCAACGTCGACGCCAAGGGCCATGGTATCGAGGCCGAACTGCAGGCGGCACCGGCCAAGGGCCTGACCTTCTCGATCGGCGGCGCGTGGAACGTGGCGAAGATCGACGATGCCAACGCCTTCGTCGCGGGCTGCGGCTCGGCGACGCCGTGCACCGTGCTCGACCCGGCGCGTCCGGGCAGCCCCGGCATCTTCTCGATCGACGGCAACCAGCTGCCGCAGTCGCCGAAGTGGACGCTCAACTGGACCGCGGGTTATGAAATCCCCGTCGGCGACGGCGCCATCTATGCCTTCACCGACTGGTATTACCGCTCGAAGGTGCAGTTCTTCCTCTATCGCTCGGTCGAATTCTCCGACGACAAGCTGCTCGAGGGCGGCGTTCGCGTCGGCTACAAAACCGACCGCTTCGACATCGCGGGTTTTGTGCGCAACGTCACCAACGATGAATCGCCGACCGGCGGCATCGATTTCAACAATTTGACCAGCTACGTCAACGAACCCCGCATCTATGGCATCGAAGCGGGCTTCAAATTCTAAAAGCCGTCGATCCGCGCGGGGCTTCGCTCCGCGCGGATCGGGCTTCGCTTCCAATTACTTCCATGTTATCATCGCCCTGCAACGATATGGGAGTCGATGATGCGACGTTTGACCACCAGCCTGATCGCGCTTGGCCTGTTTTCCACCGCCGCGGCGGCGCAGGGCATCGATATCAACTCGGCCGCCGCTATCGGCGCCAACGCCATGGGCGAACAGGTCCGGGCATTTCCGGCAGGCCGCGACAACAGCCCCAAGGCCGTCCTCGCGCGGCTCAATCAGCTCTGCACAAGCGAGCGGTCTTCCGACAAGCAACGCTGCGAAAAAGCGTGGCGTGCGATCAATGAGGCGCATGCCGAACTGCAAGCGCGCCGTGCAGCCGAGGCCGCTGCAAGCCATGGCGTTACAAACTAGCGCGAACGAAAGCTAGGCGACCGGTCCGACGCGCGCGTCGGGCTCGAGCCGGATCAGCGGGCGCGTGCGGCCGGTCATCCGGGCGAACAGGCGCGGCACCAGCGCATGCTCCTGCGCCCAGTTCCAATAGGCGACATAGGCGGGATCGGCGAGGAGATGCTTCTCCTCGGTCTTGGCGCGCCAGTAATAGACGCCGCTGACCAGCCCGAGCAGCACGACGTTGCGCGCGCCTTCGACCCAGCCGCCCGCGGTGACGAGGAAGGGCAGCGAGCCGATCCACCAGGTCATATTCTTCGAAATATAGGCCGGATGGCGCGTGAACATGTACGGCCCATGCGTGATGATGCCGCGGTGCGTCAGGTTCGAAAAGCGGATCCCGAACGCCATCGTCGCCCAGCTGTAGATCGCGGTCAGCAACACCAGCACGATGCCCCAGACGATTAGCAGATTTTCGTGCCCCGCGAGCCAATAGCCCCAGTCGGAGCCGTACATCTGATAATCGAGCGGCCCGCCGTTCATCAGGATAAAGGGCGGATAACAGACGAGCGCCGCGACCCACGCCATGCCATAGGGGTTGGCGGTGCGGATATGCGCGTCGAGCGGCTTCAGGGTCAGGATATAGCCGACCGTCGCGATATGGACGTCGATCAAATAGAGGAAATTGATCGTCCAGATCCCGGTCTTGTACGGATTGGCCAGGATTTCGCTCAGCGGCACCGTGACCAGCGCCGAAAAATTGCCCGGCACGATCGACAGCATGAAGGCGGTGAAAAAGCCCTTCACCGCCCACGCGCGCAGATGATGGCCGATGGCCTTGCCGTCGACCGGCTGGCCGGGCGCAATCAGCCAGCGGCCGAAGGCGTAGCAACCGTCGCGCGGTTCGACCATGCGGCGGTCGAGCCACAGCATATAGGGCACCGAAACGAGCAGCAGCCACGGCGCGACGGTTTCGAGCAGGTTCATCGAAAAGGCGTAATTGCCCTCCCAATAATAGCGCATCGTCGCATAGATCAGCGCGATCAGCCCCCAGGTCGCCCACATTCCGGCGAGCTTGGTCAGGCTGATGTCGAGCGTCTCGCGCCACGGACGGCGCTGCGCCCAGTCGATCCCGGTCGACGGATTGCGGTGAACCTTGTCGACGAAGATCGACCACAGCACCATCGGTCCGCCACAGGCAAGCACGCTCGCGATCGCCGAATTGGGCCCGTTCATCGCCCCGCGGGTTCCCCAGTCGATACCGAGGAAGGCCGCAATGTCGGGCGCGAAACGCGCGATCAACAAATAACTCACCAGACCGGCGAGCCCGACGATGCCCACCCCGGCGCTGACGGCCGAACGCGGCCGGACGCCCGTCGGCGCGATCGGAGCGCTTGCCGATTCGTGGGCGTCGGATGATGCAGATTTCGCCATGATATTCACCCGCTTAGCGTTACCCGAAAATGGTAAGCAAGCCGTCAATCGCATTTTCCGATTCGCGGGCGTTTTCCTGCCAAAATGGCGGCGTTCCGACCGTTTGACACCGTTCACCGCGCGAAAATTTCGACTCGGCCCGAGTCGCCCTCCAAAGATTCGCACCTGTGCAACCGGCCTGATACAGCGCGCATCAATCGGGGCGGAGGGCTCCAATAAAACACAAGATGGGGTCGCCACTTGTCATCGAAAACAACGGGTCTGCGCGATTTGCGCCAGCGTTTTTCTGCGCTGTTTCAGGACCATGAAATCTTCGTCCGCACGCACGGACATGTCCGTTTCGTGCGCGTCAGCGCCATTTGGCAAAAGCGCGTCGCGCTGATCGCCGGCATCGTGCTGCTCGCATGGGCCGGCGCGACGCTGGCCGTGCTCGTCAACCAGCTCCTGAGCTCGGGTGAGCGCGCCGCGGTCGCGCAGCAGCAGGCTGCCGCCGCCGCCTCCGAAGCGCGAATCGCCAAATATCGCAACAATGTCGCCGAAACCGCCGCCGACCTCGAAGACCGGCAGGAACAGCTCGAGGAATGGTCGAAGGTCCACTTCGGCGTCGAGCCCGCGGCCGTGACGCCCGAAGCCCATGCCGCGGGCGCCGCGCCGGCGGCCGAACAGGCGCCCCTTAAAACCAGCGCGCTGATCGACCCGAACCTGCCCCCCGAAGCACAGATCCTCGCCCGCCTCGAGGCGCGCCAGGAAGATTTCGCGACGCGCCTGCTGACCGCCGTCAACGAACGCGCCGCGAAGGCCGAAGGCGCCGTCGCCAAGCTCGGCATGAACCCCGCAGCGCTCGTTCGCAACGCCGCGGCCGGCCGCGGTGGTCCCTTCATCCCCTATCGCGGCGGCAAGGGCCGCGCGAGTTCGCTCGGCAAGTCGTTCGCCGCGCTCGAAAGCGCGCTGTTCCGCATGGAAGTGCTCGAACGCACGCTCGTTGCCCTCCCCTCGGGCAAGCCCGCCAATGTGCTGATGCTCTCATCGAGCTACGGTTATCGCAGCGATCCCTTCACCGGCGCCGGTGCGATGCACTCGGGGCTCGATTTCCCCGGTCCGATGGGCTCGCCGATCCTCGCCGCCGCCCCCGGCCGCGTCGTCTATGTCGGGCAGAAGTCGGGTTACGGCAATGTCGTCGAGGTCGATCACGGTCAGGGCATCCTGACCCGCTACGCTCACTTGTCGGGCTTTACCTCGACCGTCGGCGCGCAGGTTGCCGCGGGGCAACAGATCGCCAAAATGGGCTCGACCGGCCGTTCGACCGGCAGCCACCTGCATTTCGAAGTCCGTTTGAATGGCGTCGCGGTCAACCCGCGCCGCTTCCTGGAGGCCAAAGCCGATGTTCTCGAAGTCAAAGACGACGCCCGACAGCGAGTCGGTTCCGTCGCTGCCGCCCGTGGTGCCCGCTAAGATGGCGACCGGCGCGCGTCACACGACCTTTTCGATCCTCGGATCGGACGTCGTCGTCACCGGCAATGTGGCCGCCAGCGTCGACCTGCACGTCGACGGCAAGATCGAGGGCGACCTGAAATGCGCCAACCTCGTCCAGGGCGAGGCGAGCGAGATCAAGGGTTCGGTGGTTGCCGAAACCGCGAAGATCGCGGGCCTGCTCGACGGCGCGATCGAAGCGAAGACGCTGATCGTCCACGCGACCGCGCGGATCACAGGCGACGTGGTCTATGAAAACATCACGATCGAAAATGGCGGCAAGGTCGAAGGCAAGCTGAGCCACCGCCGCCACGGTGCCGCCGCGGCGAAAGCCCCGCCGCCGCTCGAGGTCGTCTCCAACTAAACCGATTCCGATGGGGCCGCGTCCGCGCAGCCTTCAATTCGTTCTCGCAACCTCGCGGGCGGACGCGCGTCCCGGCATGTCATAGTGCCGCTGGACGACCACCTTGTTACGCCCGCCGCGCTTCGCATCATAAAGCGCCTCGTCGGCGAGCCGGTATAATTGCTGGAAATCGCACGCCGGCCGCACCTCGGCGACGCCGACGCTGGCGGTGACCAGCCGCTCGCCGACCGTCTCGCTGTGGTCGCACGCGGCGATCCCGCGCCGGATGCTTTCGGCGAAGCGGCCGAGGATGATCCCTTCCATCCCGATCGTCAGCAACCCGAACTCCTCGCCGCCGAGCCGCGCGACAGTACACATCGGCCCCTCCCAGCGCCCGATCCGCCGTGCGATACCGCACAGCACCACGTCGCCCGCATCATGCCCATAGATATCGTTGATCGACTTGAAACGGTCGATGTCGACGAGCAGCAGCGCCGCGGGCAGATTGTCCGCACGCGCGCGTTCGAGCAACGGCGTGACGCTTTCGACAAAACCGCGGCGGTTGGGCAGGCCGGTCAGCGGGTCGCGCCGCGCGAGTTGCTGCGCCTGCGCTGCGGCGCTGCGCGCATGGTCGCGTTCGATGCGCAGATGGCCGAGCCGCCGCGTCGCCGCCGCCGCCAGCCAAAGCGCCTGCCAGGTCGCGGCAACCAGCACGAGCAGCTTCGATCCGCCGCCCCAGAAACCGTCCTCGACATCGACGACATGGATGGCGGCCAGCACCGCCATCGGCAGTCCCCACGCCGCGAGGAAATCGCGCGCTTCGACCGATCCGCGCCGCCATGCCCAGCCAAGATAGACGGTCACCGCCGCCAGATCGGCAAGGACGACCAGCCCCAGCGCGTCGCCCAAGAGCCCCAGGCTGCTGCCGCGTATCAGCGCCAACGGGATGCCGGCGAGCCCGACGCCGAGCCCAAGGATGAGCGTGCCGGCGCGAAGCCACTTCGGCACCCGTCCGCGGTCGACCGCCGTCGCCGCGCTGACCGTCGCGAGCGCGATGGCAAGGCAGGAAAGGAAGGTGCAGATTTGCGTCGTCACCGTCCCGGCCAATCCGGGCACGAGCGCAAGGTGGATCTGCGACCAGAGCGCGCCCCACAGCAGCATCGTGCCCGACCATGCCGCCTGCCACGCCAGATATTGGCGGCGCACCGCAAAGGCGAGCGACAGGCTGTAGATACAGCTGATGAGCAGCAGCGTGAGCGCCGCACCGATCGCGGCCGCCATGCCCGCCGACTGCATCGCCGCCTCGGCTTTCGGGATGAGCCGCGCGTGGATGAACTGGTGGCCGGACAGGCGATCGAAGCGCATTGTCACCGCGGTCAACGCCGCGCCGCCATCGGGCGCTTCGAACAGGATCTGCCCGCCGGTGCGCCAATGCGATCCATAATCGCCTGCCCGCAACTGCTGCCAGCGCGTCGTGCCGTCGGCGTAGGAAAAGGCGACGGCGAGTCGGTCGAAACGCGACTGATGGACCATCAGGGTGACATCGCCGCGCCGGGCGCCCGGCCCCTCAAGCGGCGCGCGCAGCCAGAGGCTGCCCTGCTGATAATCCGCGGGCGATCCGCTGCACGAAAAGCGAAGCGTGGGCAGGCTGCTATCGCGCGCCGCGACACCGGTCTGCGCATGGCAAAGGTCGCGATCGACGTCGAGCGTCCCCGCCGCTGCCGGTGCTGCCCACATCGCGAGCACGAGGACGGCAAAGCCAAGCCCCAGCCGGCCGCACAGGTGCGCCAGAAGATGTGCCGCCGCGATCATCCCTACCCCATCGCATCAATATGTTCGGAAATGTTTACCACCATCGGGAGGGTCGCGCGAATCTAAGGCCGGCCGACGCGCATCCGGACCGCGATCCGATCGCCGAGGCCCACGGCTTCGGACCGCTGGACCGCGACCTTGATCGGCAGCAGATAGGTGCCGTCGCGCGGGAAAAGCGACGTAGCGAACGCCGTCTCCCCCACGGTCGCGACCACGGGCACGACACCCCAGCCATAGCTCTCTGTCATCGCGGCGTAGCGGACGGCACCGACATGTTCGCCCGGAACCGGCGCGAAAAGAAAGGGCGCCGGCCCGCGCCATTCGATGATCTCCGCCTCGAAGACGATCTCCTCCATCAGTTCCTCGGTGCCTGCCGTCGATAGCTGAGCGCTTCGGCGATATGGATGCGCCCAACAGCGTCGCTGCCCGCCAGATCGGCGATCGTCCGCGCGACGCGCAATATCCGCGTATAGCCGCGCGCCGACAGCCGCATCGCTTCGGCCGCCTGCGCCAGCAGTTTGCGCCCCGCTTCGTCGGGGGTCGCGACCGCTTCGAGCAGCTCGCCGTCGATCTCCGCATTGGTCCGCGCCTTGTGCGTCGCATAACGTGCGGTCTGCGCGGCCCGCGCTGCCGCGACGCGCGCCGCGACCTCGGCGCTGCCCTCGGCGGGCGGCGGCAGGACGAGGTCGGCGGCGCTCACCGCCTGCACCTCGACATGCAGGTCGATGCGGTCGAGCAGCGGCCCCGACAGCTTCGCCTGATAATCGGCGGCGCAGCGCGGCGCGCGGCTGCACGCGAGCGCGGGGTCGCCCAGATGGCCGCAGCGGCATGGGTTCATCGCCGCGACGAGCTGCACACGCGCCGGGAAGGTGACATGCGCATTGGCGCGCGCGACGCTGACCTCGCCCGTTTCGAGCGGCTGGCGCAGCGAATCGAGCACGCCGCGCTGGAATTCGGGCAATTCGTCGAGGAACAGCACGCCCAGATGCGCAAGGCTGACCTCGCCCGGCCGCACGCGCAGCCCGCCGCCGACGAGCGCGGGCATCGATGCCGAATGATGCGGGCTGCGAAACGGGCGCGCGCGGATCAGGCGTCCGCCCTCGAGGTTCCCGGCGACCGACGCGATCATCGACACTTCGAGCGCCTCGGCGGGGGTGAGATCGGGCAGGATGCCCGGCATGCATGCCGCCATCAGCGATTTGCCGGCGCCGGGCGGACCCGACATCATCAGATTGTGCGCGCCGGCGGCGGCGATTTCGAGTGCGCGTTTGGCGGTCTCCTGACCCTTCACCTGGCGGAGGTCGGCGGAGCGCACCGGCATCTCGACCTCGCCCGGCAGCGGCGGCGCGAGCAGCGCATGGCCCCTGAAATGGTTGAGGAGCGACAGGAGGTCGGGCGCGCCGATCACTTCGACATTGCCCGCCCACGCCGCCTCGGGCCCCTGCGCCGCCGGGCAGATCAGCCCGAGCCCGGCGCTGCCCGCGTGGATCGCGGCGAGCAGCACGCCGGGCGACGCCGCAACGCGCCCGTCGAGCCCGAGTTCGCCGACGACCACGTAGGAGGCGAGCGTCTCGGCATCGATCACCCCCATCGCGCCGAGCAGCGCGAGCGCGATCGGCAGGTCGTAGTGCGAGCCTTCTTTCGGCAGGTCGGCGGGTGACAGGTTGACGGTGATGACCTTGGGCGGAAGCGACAGGCCGATCGCGGCGATCGCGGCGCGGACGCGCTCGCGGCTTTCGCCGACCGCCTTGTCGGGCAGGCCGACGACGACGAAGCGCGGGACGCCAGGGGTGATCTGGCACTGCACCTCGACCCCGCGCGCGTCGATGCCGAGATAGGCAGTGGTTGAAACGACTGCGACCATATTCCCCCCGGAACAGCACCGATGTGCCCCCTTTGTTCCGATGCCCTGTTTAGGCGAAGTGGCGGGAAGGTCGAGTCTTTTCGCAACTTTCCAATCATCGCGCACATCGCCGATGTTTATGCCGGTTTGACAACATACCAACTAGTTGGTATGTCGATTCGCATGACGACGAATCACCCGCCCTCGATCCCCGCAGCCGCCGCCCGCGATGTCCCCCCGGCGGGCGGCGGCACCCCTGCGGTCCGCGCGCCGCGCGGCAGCGCGCGCGCCAAGCTGATCGCCGCGGCGCATGCCACGGTGCGCAAGCAGGGCTATGCGGCGACGACGGTCGACCAGATCTGCGCGGCGGCGGGGGTGACCAAGGGTGCCTTCTTCCATCACTTCGCGTCGAAGGAAGAGCTGGCGGTCGCCGCGGCCGAGGGCTGGACCGAGCGCGCGCGGCCGATGTTCGAGCTGGCACCGCATGTCAGCCTCGAGGACCCGCTCGACCGGCTGCTCGGCCATATCGATTTCCGCCTGTCGATGCTCGACGGACCCACCGAAGATTATACCTGCTTCGTCGGCACGATGGTGCAGGAAGCCTATGCGACGAACGACCGCATCCGCGCCGCTTGCGAGGCAAGCATCAACGCCTATTGCCAGGCACTCGCGCCCGACATCCAGGCGGCGATGGACGTTTATAACGTGCCCGAGGATATCACCGCGATCGGCCTGGCCCAGCATGTCCAGTCGGTGCTGCAGGGCGCCTTCGTCCTGGCGAAAACGACGAACGATCCGGCGATTGCGCGCGGCACCGTCACCCATTTGAAGCGTTATGTCCGGATGCTGTTCGGCGCCGGCGGCACGCCATGATGCGACAGGTAATTGCCGCCGCGCACCGCGCACGCTGACTTCAACAATCACCACCCCCCAAAGGAGAGAGTAAATGCCCCAGATGATTTTCGTGAACCTGCCGGTCACCGACCTCGACAAGTCGAAAGCCTTTTACGAAGCGATCGGCGCGGCGAACAACCCCGCCTTCACCGACGAAACCGCCGCGTGCATGGTCGTCGAAGAGGGTTCGATCCACGTCATGCTGCTGACCCACGCGAAATGGGCGGACTTCACGACCAAGACGATCCCCGACGCGCGCACCCATGCGCAGGTCCTGCTCTGCCTTTCGGCCGACAGCCGCGACGCGGTCGACGGACAGGTCGACAAGGCGGTCAAGGCGGGCGGCAAGGCCGACCCGACCCCGACGCAGGATTTCGGCTTCATGTACGGCCGCAGCTACGAAGATCCCGACGGCCATATCTGGGAAGTGATGTGGATGGACCCGACCGCGATCCCCGCCGGCGAGCCCGCCGAAGCATCGGCCTGACATAAAGCATAAGGGAGGAGGAAGAGGATGACCGATACGACCCCCGCCAAGGGCCAGTTGATCGCCGGCCGCGTTTTGAGCGGCCTTGTGATCCTCTTCCTGCTCTTCGACGCCGGGCTCAAGCTGGTGTCGCCCGAGACCGCGATCAAATATAGCCCGCCCGATCTAGGATGGCCGCTTGAGGTCGGCACCATGTATCTGCTCGGCACGCTGCTGCTGATCCCGACGCTCCTGTATATCTGGCCGCGCACCGCGATCCTCGGTGCGATCCTGATCACCGGCTATCTCGGCGGCGCGATCGGCACGCATGTGCGCATCGACAGCCCGCTGTTCAGCCACAGCCTGTTCGGCGTCTATCTTGGCCTGATGCTGTGGGGCGGCCTGTGGCTGCGCGATCCGCGCCTCCGCGCGCTGATCCCGCTCAGCGCAGGAGCGAGCGCATGAGCTTTCAGGCCTATATCGACAATGTCGAAACCAAGACCGGAAAATCGGCCGGCGCGCTGAAGGCCATCGCGATCGACAAAGGCCTCGCCGACGAAAACGGCCTCGCCCCGGGGATCAAGGCCGGTGCGATCATCGACTGGCTGAAGGCTGATTACGACCTCGGTCACGGCCATGCGATGTCGATCGTCGCCTGGATCAAAGGCAAACGCTCCTAGCCTCCGTCTTTAGAATAAGAGGAATAGTCGAATGACAAACCACTCCTCCAGTTGGAGCTTCGTGCCCGTCTTCGCGCTGCTCGCCGCCGCGGCCCTGCCGCAGCCGGCGCAGGCCGCGCCGCCCGCCGCCGCCCCAGAAGCCGCCAAAGCCGCGGCACCGGTAGCGGTCAAGAATGGCGACGCCGACGTGAACGGTACGCGCATCCATTACCAACTGCACGGCGATCTCGCGTCGGGCAAGACCCCGCTTCTCGTGCTCCACGGCGCGTTCATGTTCTCCGACGCGATGAAGCCGCTGATCGATCCCCTGGCTGCGACGCGCCCGGTGATCGCGATCGATGCGCGCGGCCATGGCCGGTCGGGCGGGGTCGACGGCAAGCTCAGCTATGACCTGATGGCCGACGACGCCGCCGCGGTGCTCGCCAAGCTCGGGGTGAAACAGGCCGACGTGCTCGGCTATTCGATGGGCGCATCGACCGCGATCGCGCTGGCGGTCCGCCACCCCGGACGGGTTGGCAAACAGGTCATCCTGTCGGGAACCTCGCGGCTCGACGGCTGGTATCCCGAAGTGCTCGCCGGTATCGCGCAGATCACCCCCGAGACCTTCGCCGGCAGCCCGATCGAAACGGGTTACAAGAGCCTGTCGCCGACGCCCGACAAATTTCCGAAACTGGTCGAGAATATCAAGACGCTCGACGCCACGCCCTTCGCCTATTCCGACGAACAGCTTCGCGCGATCCCCGGCAAGACGATGGTGATCATCGGCGACGCCGACGGCGTCACGCTCGATCATGCGATCGCGCTGTTCAAGCTGCGCGGCGGCGGCGACATCGCGGCAGCGACCCAGGGTTTCATGACCGAAGCGCCGAAGGCGCGGCTCGCGATCCTGCCCGCGACCTCGCACGTCGGGATCATGAGCGAGGCGCCCGCGATCGTCGCGACGGTCGTGCCCTTCCTCGACGACGCCAAGCCGCCGATGCCGACCTTCTGACCCCAACGACAAGACAAAAAGAGAGGAACGATCATGTCCGTCAACCCGAACGCCAAGCTCGAGATCACCGCCTTCGACTGGGTGCCCGATTTCGCCCGCGGCTATGTCCGCGACCTCCGCCCGCGCTGGGCGTGCGAGGAAATCGGGCTCGATTATGCCGAGCATCTGATCAGCGCGATCAACCGCCCCGCCGACCATTTCCTGTTCCAGCCATGGGGGCAGGTGCCGGTGCTCAACGACGGCGGCATCCGCCTGTTCGAAAGCGGCGCGATCCTGCTCCACCTCGCCGAGAAGGACGAACGGCTGATGCCCCGCGACAGCCAAGCGCGCGCCAACACGCTCGCCTGGCTGTTCGCCGCCTATAACAGCGTCGAGCCGATGCTGTTCGAACTCGGCAATGTCGACATTTTCGCGGCCGACGAGGAATGGGCGAAGCTGCGCCGGCCGAGCCTGATCGAATTCATCCAGGGCCGGCTCGGCCGCCTGAACGACGCGATCGGCGACAAACAATATGTCGCGGGCGACTTCACCGTCGCCGACATCGCGATGGCGACCGTGCTGCGCGAAGGTGTCGAGGCCGGACTGATCGCCGAACAACCGCGGCTGCAGGCCTATCTCGACCGCTGCCTCGCCCGGCCAGCATTCCAGCGTGCGATGGACGCACAGCTCGAAGCCTTCAGCGAAGAAGCGGGCCCACCCGCTGCCTGAAGTTCCACTCCCACCCCCCTAAGGAGAGACAAGATGACCTATGTAGAAGGATTTGTGGTCGCGGTGCCGACCGCCAACAAGGAAGCCTATCGCAAGCACGCCGCCGATGCGGCGCCGCTGTTCAAGGAATTCGGCGTCGCGCGCATGGTCGAATGCTGGGGCGACGATGTCCCCGACGGCAAGGTCAACGACTTCAAGGGCGCCGTGCAGGCGAAGCCCGACGAGACGGTCGTTTTCAGCTGGTTCGAATATCCCGACAAGGCGACGCGCGATGCCGCGAACCAAAAGATGATGAGCGACCCGCGCATGGCGCAAATGGGCGGCGAGATGCCGTTCGACGGCAAGCGCATGATCATCGGCGGATTCGACTCGATCGTCGATGACGCCAAGGGAGGCGACGGCAAGACCGGATATGCCGACGGCTATATCGTGCCCGTCCCCGACGCCAACAAGGAAGCCTATCGCGAGCTGGCGCAGAAGATGTCGGGCGTCTTCATCGATTACGGCGCGACGCGCGTCGTCGAGGCGTGGGCGGACGATGTCCCCGACGGCAAGGTCACCGACTATGCAAGGGCGGCGCACAAGAAGGACGGCGAAAGCGTCGTCTACAGCTGGGTCGAATGGCCGAGCAAGGAAGCGCGCACCCAGGGCTGGGAAAAGATGATGGCCGACGAGCGTATGAAGGCCAGTTCCGAGAACACGCCGTTCGACGGCGCGCGCATGATCTATGGCGGTTTCGCACCGATCGTCGAGGCGTGATCGCAGCTGCTCCTCCCTGTGGCGAAGCCATGGGGAGGGGGACCGCCGCGAAGCGGTGGTGGAGGGGCCGCGACGCTGCGCCATTGGCCCCTCCGTCAGCGCTGCGCGCTGCCACCTCCCCACCGCTGCGCGACAGGGAGGATCGAGAAGAGGATCCCGAACGATGATAAAACTTTACGGAACGCCCCCCACCCGCGCGCTGCGTGCGATGTGGCTTTTGAACGAACTCGATCTCGCGCACGAGATCATCTCGATCGACCTCGGCGCCGGCGAGCAGCTGACGCCCGAGTTTCTGGCGCTCAATCCGGCCGCGAAGCTGCCGGTGTTGGTCGACGGCGACCTGGTGGTAAGCGAATCGGCGGCCATCCAGCTCTATCTGGCGGATAAATATGGCGGCCGCTTTCCCGGCGGCGGGCTGATCCCCGGCACGCCCGAAGATCGCGGCCAAATGTATCGCTGGCTGTTTTTCCTGATGACCGAAATCGAAGCGCCGCTGTGGCGGATCGCATTGCACAGCTTCCTCTATGCGCCCGACGAGCAATCGGCCGCGGAAATTGCGCTGGCGAGGCGCGATTGCAAACGGATGATCGCGATATTCGAACAACATATGCAGGGGCGCGACTTTGTCGTCGGCGCGCAGGTGACGGTGGCCGATTTCAATGCCGCCTACACGCTCGATTGGGCCAAGCTGGAAGACATGCTGGACGATGCCCCCGCGCTCAGCGCCTATCTGAACTCGATGTACGCGCGGCCCAAGGCACCGGTGACGATCGCCAAGGCGATGGCGGAGCTGGACGCATGACCCGCGGCGAGCCCGGCATGACGCGCACCGCCTCGTGCCCGTGCGGCGCGGTGCGGCTGGAGCTCAGCGGCGAGCCGATCGTCGCGGCGACCTGCTATTGCCATAGCTGCCAGGAGGCGGGCCGGAGCTTCGCCGCGCTTCCGGGTGCGCCGGAAGTCGTCGGCGCCGACGGCGGGACGCCCTATGTGCTGATGCGCAAGGACCGGCTGCAATGGCTGTCGGGATCGGACCAGCTGGACGAGCATCGGCTGAAGCCCGATTCGCCGACGCGGCGGTTCGTCGCGCGCTGCTGCAACGCGCCGATCGCGCTCGAATTCACCAAGGGGCATTGGCTGAGCGTTTATTCGGGACGCATAGCCGAGGCCGAGCGCCCGGCCGCCGAGATGCGGACGATCGTCGGCGACCGGCCCGACGGGGTCGAGCTGCCGGGCGACATCCCCAATTACCGGACCCCGACGGGCAAGTTCATGTGGCGGCTGCTGAAGGCGTGGGCCGCGATGGGTTTCCGCGCCCCGCCGATCGAAGCGACGAAAGGATATGCAGGATGAGCAAAACCATCGAACGCACCGAGATGCGCAGCATAACCAGCCCGGGTTTCGCGATGCAGGTCGACAAGGCCAAATATGACGCAATGAAGGACGCGCTGCTCGCGGCGGTGCCGAAGGGTAAACCCGGGCTGACAGTCGCGGAGGTCAAGGCCGGCGTGCTGCCCTTGCTGCCCGAGGCGCTGTTCCCCGGCGGCGCCAAGGCGGGCTGGTGGCTGAAGGGCGTTCAGCTCGATCTTGAGGCGCGTGGGCTGATCGCGCGCGAAAATGTGAAGCCGCTGCGGCTGCACCGGCTATAAGCGAACCCAGAAGGAAGCAGGCCATGGAACATCTGTCCTTCCCGAACGAGAGCAAAGCTTATCGCACCGCGCGCGCCGAGCTGCTCGCCGACGAAATCGCGCTGCGCCGCCAGATCGAGGCGGTCGCCGCCAAGCGGCGCGCGCTGCCGCCGGGCGGCGCGGTGCCCGAGGATTATAGCTTCGAACGTATCGGCGAATATGAGCGCCCCGAGCGGGTGAAGCTGTCCGGGCTGTTCGAGGGCAAGCCGAGCATCATCCTGCAAAGCTTCATGTTCGGGCCCGAGCGCGACAAGCCGTGCAACGGGTGCACGCATATGCTCGACGCGATCGACGGCAGCGCGCGTCATGTCGGGCAGCGCGCGCCGCTCTACATCGTCGCCAAGTCGCCGATCGCGCGGCTCGAAGCCTGGGCGAAGGAGCGGCGCTGGCCGCACCTCATCTTTCTGTCCGACGTCGATGGACGCTATTCGGCCGATTATTTCGGCGACACGTCGAAGCTGACCGACGCCAAGCGCGCCGAGCATGGGATGAAGCCCGGCGAGAATTGGGACGAGACGATCTTCAACGTGTTCCGCAAGGACGGGACCAGGATCCGCCACGTCTGGGCGAGCGAGATGGCCTATGCGCCCGAGGATCCCGGCCAGCACCACCGCGCGGGCGACCTTGTCGATCCGCTCTGGGGCCTGCTCGACATGACGCCCGAGGGACGCGGCGACTGGTTTCCCAGCCTGACCTATTGAGACCAAGGAAAGAGGAGAGAGACGATGGCATCCAATTTCATCTGGTACGAGCTGATGACCCCCGATCCCGCGGGCGCGGCGTCCTTTTACGGCGCCGTCGTCGGCTGGACCATCGCGGCGCAGAACGACGCCGCGGCCGGCGGCGTCGATTACCGCATGATCACGCGCAGCGACGGCGGCACCGCGGGCGGGGTGCTCGCGCTGGGCGCCGATATGCTCGCGGGCGGCGCACGCCCCGGCTGGCTCGGCTATCTCGAGGTCGCCGATGTCGATGCCGCTATCGATGCGATCAAGGCCGATGGCGGCGCGGTACATATGCCCGCGACCGACCTCCCCGTCGGGCGCATCGCGATGGTCAGCGACCCGCAGGGCGCGCATTTCTATATCATGGACCCGATCCCGCCCGAGGATGCCGTACCGGGGGAAGGCGGCGTGTTTTCGGTCACCGAAGCGCAGCACGTCCGCTGGAACGAACTCGCGACCAGCGACCCCGACGCCGCGATCGCCTTTTACAAAAAGCATTTCGGCTGGGGGCAGGAGGGCGAGATGGATATGGGGCCGCTCGGCGCCTACCGCTTCGTCCAGCGCGGCGACGTGATGATCGGCGCGGTGATGCCCTTGATGGAGGGCTATCCGGTGCCCGTGTGGAATTTCTACATCGGCGTCGACGACATCGACCGCGCGCACGCCGCGGTGACCGCGAACGGCGGCACGATCACCAGCGAACCGATGGAAATCCCCGGCGGCGAATATGCGATGAACGCGATCGACCCGCAGGGCGCGCCCGTCGGCTTCGTCGGTCCGCGCAAATAAGCAAAGGAGAGAGAGGATGGAAAACCAGGGCCCGACGACGGGACTCACCCCGCATATCGCCATCGCCGACAAGCGCGCGAGCGAGGCGATCGATTTTTACATCAAGGCGTTCGGCGCGACCGAGAATATGCGCATGCCCGCCGACGATGGCGTGCGGCTGATGCACGCGCATCTGACGATCAACGGCGCGTCGCTGATGATGCACGACGAATTTCCCGAATATGTCAGCGAACCCTCGGGCAAGCCCGATGGCGTGACCTTGCACCTGCACGTCGACGACGCCGACGCCTGGTTCGACCGCGCGGTCGCCGCCGGCGCGACGGTGGTGATGCCGCTCGACAATATGTTCTGGGGGGACCGTTACGGCCAAATCAAGGATCCGTTCGGCCATCAATGGTCGATCGGCGCGCCGATCAAAGGAGAGTGAAAATGACGAACCAACCGACAAGCCAGCCCGTGACCCTCTGCCTCTGGTACGACAAGGACGCCGAGGAAGCCGCGAACTTCTATGCCGCGACCTTCCCCGACAGCAAGGTCGGGTCGGTCCACAAGGCGCCGGGCGACAATCCGAGCGGCAAGGAGGGCGACGTGCTGACGGTCGACTTTACCGTTCTCGGCATATCGTGCGTCGGGCTCAACGGCGGCCCCGCCTTCAAGCATAGCGAGGCCTTTTCCTTTCAGGTCCACACCGACACGCAGGAGGAAACCGACCGGCTGTGGAACGCGATCGTCGGCAATGGCGGACAGGAAAGCATGTGCGGCTGGTGCAAGGACAAATGGGGCCTGAGCTGGCAGATCACTCCGCGCGCGCTGACCGACGCGGCGATGGGGGGCGACCCCGCGGCCGCCAAACGCGCGTTCGAGGCGATGATGACGATGAAGAAGATCGATATCGCGAAGATCGAGGCCGCGGTGCGGGGCGAAGCCGTTGACGCGGCGTAGTCCGGCGCTCTTCGCCTGGCTGCTCTGCGGCACGCTCGACATCGTCTATGCGGCGGTGTCGAGCGTCGTGCAGGGGGGCACCGTCTCCTCGATGCTCCACGCCGTCGCGAGCGGGCCGTTCGGCGACGCCGCGCGCGGCTGGGGCATCGGGGGCGATATCGCGGGGCTCGCGACGCATTATGCGATCATGGGCGCGATGGTCGCTACGTGGTTCTTTGTCGCGCGGCGCTGGACCGCGCTGACCGTATGGCCATGGTGGCTCACCGGCACGCTCTACGGGCTGTTGCTCTATGTCATCATGAACGGGATCGTGCTGCCGCTGCGCTTCGGAGTGCCCTTCCCGCCGACCGACCTCGTCAAAGGCGCGGTCGCGCTCTTTCCGCATATTTTCTTCGTCGGCTGGCCGCTCGCCTGGCTGACGCGCAAGGATGGTAATTGATGCTGATCACTTATGGCCACCCCTTCTCCTCCTACACCTGGAAAGTGCTGATCGCGCTGTACGAGAAGGGGATCGAATTCGACTATCGCTCGGTCGACCCGGCGTTCCCGGACCATATGCCCGAGCTGAAAGCGCACTGGCCGGTCGGGCAGTTTCCGCTGCTCGTTCACGACGGCATTCCCTATTTTGAATCGTCGATCATCATCGAATATCTCGACCGGCTGGTGCCCGAACCGCGCCTGATCCCGGCGGATTTCGATGCGGCGCTGAAAGTCCGGCTGTTCGACCGCGTCTTCGACAATCATGTCATGGGCCGGATGCAGGCGGTCGTCGCAGACGCGATCCGCGGGCCCGAAAATCACGTCCCGATGATCGTCGAGCAGTCGAAGGCCGCGCTCGATACCATCTATGGCTGGCTCGACAAGGAGCTGGCGGGCGGCGGCTGGGCGACGCCCCATGGCTTCACCATGGCCGATTGTGCTGCGGCGCCTTCGCTCTTCTACGCCGACTGGGTTCATCGAATCCCGGACACATACGAGAATCTGCGCGCCTATCGCGCGCGGCTGCTCGCGCATCCGACAATCTCGCGCTGCGTCGAGGACGCGCGGCCCTATCGTCCCTATTTCCCGCTCGGCGCACCTGATCGCGATTGAGGAAGCCAATGGCGGTCGAGCTCAATCACACGATCATCTGGTGCCGCGACACGCGCGCGTCCTCGGCCTTCCTGGCGGGGATGTTCGCGCTCGACCCGCCCGAACCCTTCCTCCATTTCATGGTGGTCCGGCTCGCGAATCATGTGTCGGTCGATTTCATGCAAAAGGACGGACCGGTCGCGCCGCAGCATTATGCCTTTCTGGTCAGCGAAGCCGAGTTCGACGGCGTAATCGACCGGCTCGCGGCGCGCGGACTCGACTATTGGGCCGACCCCGCGCGAACCCGGCCGGGCGAGATCAATCGCCATTTCGGCGGGCGCGGCGTCTATTTCGCCGATCCCGACGGCCATTTGCTCGAAGCGATCACGACACCCTATGGCACCGAAAGCGAGCTGTAGCGCGATTGTCCCGGATCGCGGTTAACGGCGCGCTGACACTGCCTGTTCGCCATTTGATAGGCGCGCACGCGCGAAGGCGGACCTATGGTTTCGCCGTCGGCCTTCCTTCGCACGCTCATCGTCGCCGCTTTGGCGGCGGTGCTCGCGTTCGCGCCGGCGCAGGCGCAGCAGGTCGTGACGATCACCACCACGACGGTGACGTGGACTTATGACGATGCCGGCGTCGAAGACGGCGTCGCCGACAGCGATGAGGATGTCATCGACGAAGGCGCCGCGCTGCTGGATGACGAGGCGCTCGCCGAGGATGCCGATTTCGCGGCGACGCGCCGCTACGCCCCCGCCGCCACGCTCGCGACACTCGGCCATGCCAAGGCGCGTTTCGGTCCCTTTTCGGTGATCGACGGCGCGACCGTCCGGATGGCGGGCGACGTCACCTCGGCCACCCCGCGCCAGTTCGCGGCGATGCTCGCGGCCTATCCCGGTCTCAAGCGGCTTGAGATGCTCGACTGCCCCGGTAGCCTCGACGAGGAAGCGAATTTGATCCTCGCGCGCGCAATCCGCCGCGCGGGGCTCGAAACCGTGGTTCCGGCGGGCGGCTCGATCCGCTCGGGCGCGGTCGAACTGTGGCTCGCCGGGGTCACCCGCCGCGCCGCGCCCGACGCCGAATTCGGCGTCCACAGCTGGGCCGACGAATATGGGCGCGAGGCGAACGACTATCCGGCGAACGACCCGGTCCACGCCGAATATCTCGGCTATTACCGCGAAATGGGGCTGAACGATGCGAAGGCGCGCGAATTTTACGCGCTGACCAACAGCACCCCGTTCGACGACGTTCGCTATCTGACGCGCGACGATATGGCGCGGTTTGTCACGCTGAATTGAATGTCGTCGCGACTGCGTTCGTGAAGGCAGCCATGACCGAACCCCGTCATTCCCGCGAAGGCGGGAATCCCGCTTTTTCTCTCACCGTCGCCAAGCGGGATCCCCGCCTTCGCGGGGATGACGAAAAAGAGAGCAACGTCCGCTCACCACCCCAAAACCGCCGCGTGCGATCATAAACCCGCGCGCGCCAAGCTGCTTTAGCCTTGCAACACGCCGCAGCCTCCCCACATCGCCCCCATGGCGAAACGCAGCCTTTACCAGCGATTGCGATCGAACCCGCGGGTGCGGACGGCGCTGTTCGTGCTTGGCGTCCTGCTGATGATCGCCGCGCCCTTGCTCGGTCCGCTGCCGGGGCCGGGCTTTGTCATCCTGTTTCCCGCGGGACTGATGCTGGCTTTGCAGAACAGCGAGTGGGCGAAGCGCGTCTATGTCCGCTTCAAGCGGCGTCACCCGCGCTATGCCGGCTGGACCGACCGGTTGATGCGGCGTACCAGCGCGGCGCGGCGGCGCGAACGCGAAGCGCTGGCGGCAGCCGATGGCGAAACGACCGAAAACCGCGCCAATGGCGATTGACTTTGCGCCGACTCTCGCTTATCCGCGCCTCCATCAGTGGCCGCCCACGTTTGGCGGCCCTTTTCTGTTAAAGCCTTTGACGAGAATTAGGGACAACCGCGATGAAGCGTACCTTTCAACCGAGCAACCTCGTACGCGCCCGTCGCCACGGTTTCCGCGCCCGCAAGGCGACTGTCGGCGGCCGCAAGATTCTTGCCAACCGCCGCGCCCAGGGCCGCAAGAAGCTGTCGGCCTGATCGCTGACGCTTCTGCGCCAGTCACACTGGTGCGAACGCTTTCAAAACGCAGCGAATTCCTGGCCGCCAACCGCGGCCTTCGCTTTCCTATGCCCGGCTTTGTCCTGCTCGTCCGCCAGCGCGGCGACGGCGACGATTCGCTGGGCATCGGCTATACCGTCAGCAAGAAAGTCGGCAACGCCGTCACGCGCAACCGGATGAAGCGCCGGCTGCGCGAACTGTGCCGCGCCGCCCTGCCCGAATCGGGCATCGCCGGCGCCGACCATGTCCTGATCGGCCGGCCGGGCGGCAACGACATCGTCTTTGCCGAACTTGGCGAGCATCTCGATTCGGCGCTGAAGCGCGCGGCGAAGAAGCTCGTAAAACCGGCATGATCGCGAAACTGCTGATCCTGATCGCGCGCGGGTGGCAAATCGGCCCCTCGCGCATCCTTCCGCCCACCTGCCGTTATTCGCCGTCGTGCAGCGCCTATGCCATCACCGCGCTCCAGCGCCATGGTGCGATCAAGGGTGGCTGGCTGGCGACAAAGCGGCTATTGCGCTGCCATCCTTGGGGGGGCCACGGCTACGACCCCGTTCCTTGAACGGCATTCCCCGACTTTTTTGATACGAAGAGAGACCGAAGAGCGTGGACGACAAGCGTAACATGATCGCGGCAATTTTGTTGTCGGTGGCCATCCTGATCGGCTGGAATTTCGTCTCCGAGAAATTCTTCCCCACCCCCGACAAGCCCGATGTGACCACGACGGTCGCCGGGCCGGGCGGCACCGCACCCGCCGCAGCGCCGGGCCAGCCCGCTGCGCTGCCCGCGCCCGGCGTGCCGGCGACGGCGGCACCGCAAGCGATCCGCCCGATCGAGGCCGTGCTCGCCGACGGCAACCGCATCCCGATCGAAACCCCGGCGATCAAGGGCTCGATCAACCTCGTCGGCGCGCGCGTCGACGACATCACGCTCAGCAAATATCGCCAGACGATCAAGAAGGATTCGCCGCCGGTCCGCCTCTTTGCCCCCGCGGGCACCAAGGCCGCCTATTTCGCGAGCATCGGCTGGTCGGCGCAGGGTGTCGTCGTTCCGGGTCCGACCACGGTCTGGACTGCGAACGGGACCAAACTGACCCCGACGACGCCGGTCACGCTGAGCTGGGCCAACGGCGCCGGTCAGACCTTCCGCATCGAATATAGCATCGACAGCGATTATCTGATCACCGCGAAGCAGACGATCGCCAACACCGGCGCGACGCCGGTCGCGGTGCGCAGCGGCACCTATATCGACCGCACCGGCAAGCCGACCGACCCGCACGAGCAGGACAGCTGGACGATCCACGTTGGCCCGACCGGCTATCTCGACGGCAAGTCGAACTTCACCAATTATGACGAACTCGAGGAGGCGGCGAACAACACCGTTTCCTACACCTCGGCGGGCTGGCTCGGTTTCACCGACAAATATTGGCTCGCCGCGGTGGTTCCGGCGAAGGGCGAAAAGGTCTCGGCCGCGTTCAATTCGCTGCCGGGCGGTGCCTATCGCGCCGCCTTTGCCCGCGACCTTGTCGAGGTTGCGCCGGGCAAGCAGATCACGACCACCAGCCGCGTCTTTGCCGGCGCCAAGGAAGTGAGCACGCTCTCGCACTATCAGGACGATCAGGGCATCACGCGCCTGTCGAACGCGATCGACTGGGGCTGGTTCGAATTTTTCGAGGTGCCGATCTTCAAGCTGCTCGACTGGCTGTTCAAGCAGGTCGGCAATTTCGGCGTCGCGATCATGGCGCTGACCCTGATCATCCGCGCGCTGATGTTCCCGATCGCGCAGCGCCAGTTCGGATCGATGGCGCAGATGCGCCTCGTCCAGCCGAAGATGAAGGCGCTGCAGGAGCGCCATAAGGACGACAAGCCCAAGATGCAGCAGGAGCTGATGAAGCTCTATAAGGACGAGAAGATCAATCCGCTCGCCGGCTGCCTGCCGATCCTGATCCAGATCCCGATCTTCTATGCGCTGTACAAGGTGCTGATGCTGACGATCGAAATGCGGCACCAGCCGTTCATCCTGTGGATCAAGGATCTGTCGGCGCCCGATCCGCTGCACATTCTCAATCTGTTCGGGCTGCTGCCCTTCACCCCGCCGTCGATCCTCAGCATCGGCATTCTCGCGGTGATCCTGGGCATCACGATGTTCCTGCAGTTCCGTCTGAACCCGCAGGCGACCGACCCCGTGCAGCAACAGGTGTTCAAGATCATGCCGTGGCTGTTCATGTTCATCATGGCGCCGTTCGCGGCGGGTCTGCTGCTCTACTGGATCACCAACAATATCCTGTCGATCGCGCAGCAGCAGTGGATGTATCGCAAGTTCCCGCAGCTGAAGGCGGCACCGACGACGTGAGCGAAGTCGAACTTGAACCCGGGGCCGACCCCGAACGGGCGGAGCGCGCGCGCAAGCTGTTTTCGGGACCGATTGCGTTCCTGAAATCGGCGCCCGCGCTCCAGCATCTGCCGCCGCCGAGCGTGCCCGAGATCGCGTTCGCGGGGCGCTCGAACGTCGGCAAATCGTCGCTGCTCAACGCGCTGACGAACCGCAACGGGCTCGCGCGTACCTCGGTGACGCCGGGGCGGACGCAGGAACTCAACTATTTCGACGTCGGCGAAGATCCGCTCATCTTCCGGCTCGTCGACATGCCCGGTTACGGCTTCGCCAAGGCGCCGAAGGATGTCGTCAAGAAATGGCGTTTCCTGATTAACGATTACCTCCGCGGCCGCGCGGTGCTGAAACGCACGCTCGTGCTGATCGACAGCCGCCACGGGATCAAGGACGTCGACCGCGACGTGCTCGAAATGCTCGACACCGCGGCGGTCAGCTATCGCATCGTGCTCACCAAGGCCGACAAGATCAAGGCGACCGAACTCGAAGCGGTGCAGGCCGCGACCGAGGCCGAAGCCCGCAAGCATCCCGCCGCGCATCCGCAGGTGATCGCGACGAGCAGCGAAAAGGGCATGGGCATCGCCGAGCTGCGTACCGCGGTGCTGGAGGCGGTCGAGTCATAATTTCTCCTCTCCCCTTGCGGGAGAGGATGGTGCAGGTTGCGGACTTGTCCGCTACCGGAACCTGGAGGGGGGGGCGTGCGCACGCAACCGTTGACACCCCCTCTCCCAGCTACGACTAGGCAGCAAGCTGCCAAGTCTGCGCAACCCTCTCCCGCAAGGGGAGAGGGATTAAAGGAGACACCATGAAACTCTTCCTCGGCAACAAGGCATACTCCAGCTGGAGCCTGCGCGGCTGGCTCGCGGTCAAGCATAGCGGCCTGCCGTTCGAGGAAGTCACCGTCCCGCTTTACGACGAGGACTGGTCGAACCGCCGCGAAGGCGACGAGTTCGCGCCGTCGGGCGGCAAGGTGCCGATCCTGTGGGACGGCGACGATATCGTCGTGTGGGACAGCCTCGCGATCATCGACTATCTCAACGAAAAGACCGGCGGCACCAAAGGTTTCTGGCCCGACGACATGGCGGCGCGCGCGATGGCGCGCTCGATGGCGGCCGAAATGCATTCGAGCTTCGCCGCGCTCCGCCGCAACCACAGCATGAACATCCGGCGCATCTACCCCCCCGCCGAACTGCTCCCCGAAGTGCAGGCCGATGTCGTCCGCATCTTCCAGATCTGGGCCGAGGCCCGCGCGCGCTTCGGCGGCGACGGCGATTATCTTTTCGGCAAATGGTCGGCGGCCGACATCATGTTCGCGCCCGTCGTCACGCGCTTCGTCACTTACTCGATCCCGCTGCCGCGCTTTGCCGCCGCCTATGCGCAGGCGGTGATCAGCCATCCGTGCATGCAGGAATGGATCGGCGGCGCGCAGGCCGAGGACTGGATCATCGAGAAGTTCGAGGGTCCGGTCGAGGGCTGAGTCCAAGCTATCGCGGCGATGAACCGGCCGTTCAGGACATGACCATGTCGGCCTGCTATTCCGGGCCTATGCGATATCCTGTCACCGCGGCGCTGATCGCCCTTGCCCTGCTGCTCCCCGCCACCAGCCCGGCGGCGGCGCAGCGCGGGGCGGACTGGGAGATCGGCCCGATCATTCGCGGCAAGAATTATTCGCAAGGCATGCCGCTGCGTCCGCAGCCGACACGTACCGGGTGGCAATTCGACTTTCCCGTCGGCAGCGCCGCCGCCGGCCATGTCCATTATGTCACCTTCCGCCCCGGCCCGATCTCGCCGCAAGCCCGCATCGTCGTGCGCTACCGCGTCGATGCACAGGCCGGCACGCGCTTCGTGCCGCAGGAAAGCCCCGATGTTCCCGCCACCGTGTCGCTCTATTTCCAGCGGCGCGGCGACAATTGGAGCGCGAAGGGCCGCTACGAAGATTTTCGCTGGTACGCCCCCGCCGCCACGGTGCGCGAAATCGCGCCGGGCGAACATGAAATCAGCGTCGGGCTCGACGATCCGAACTGGATTTCCGTCCTGGGCCGAACCGCCGGATCGAAGCCGGGCTCGATCGAGGCCGCACTCGCCGACATCGACCGCATCGGGCTGGTCTTCGGATCGCCGGCGGCGCGCGGTCACGGCGTCTATGCGACCGCACCCGCCCGCTTCACACTGCTGAGTTACCGAATTCTCTAGGGAATCCGCGACGTCGGATAGGGTGTCCCGTCCTTGTGGAAATAGCCGTCTGGCGTGAAAAGCATGTCGATGTCCGAATAGCCGCCGCCGGTGTCGTATTTCTTGCCGCCGCCCAAGGCGACGAAGACGCAGTCGGCGCCCGATTCGTTGACGAGGTGATGGCCGTTGGTGCTGCCCTTCGGCCACACCGCGATGTCGCCGGGCCGCATCGGCCAGCGTCCGTCATCTTCGATCAGCACCGCCTCGCCCGAAATCATCACGAGCATCTCGTCCTCGCCGTCGTGCCAGTGACGCTGCGACGACCAGGCACCGGGTTTGAGCACGACATGGCTCGCGGCGAAGTCGCTGAGCCCCGTCGGCGGCGCGAGGCGGCGGTACCAGCGGCCCTGCACAGGCGCATCGTAAGGCGCGGGATAGCCCGTCGTGTTGGTTTGCGGGATCGTATCGAGATCGAGCTTGGGCATGGCAGTCCTCGTGGCTTTGTTCCCACTTTGTTTCGCACAAAGGCGGCGCGATGCAAAGCCTCGACTTGCGGCCGCGCGAGGGAGTAAGGGAGCGGCATGAGCATCACCGTCGATCCCGTAGAGCTTGCCAAGGCGCTGATCGCCGCGCCGAGCGTCACCCCCGCCATGGGCGCCGTGTTCGACACGCTGGAGGCGGCGCTGACCCCGCTCGGCTTCACCGTCGAGCGGTTCATCGACGGGATCGAACCCGACGGCCCCGTCGAAAACCTGCTCGCGGTGCGGACGGGCAAGGGGCCGAAGCATTTCGGCTTTGCGGGGCATCTCGATGTCGTGCCGCCGGGTATCGGCTGGACCGGCGATGCCTTTGCTCCCGAGGTGCGCGGCGATTTGCTCTACGGCCGCGGCGCGGTCGACATGAAGGGCTCGATCGCCGCCTTTGTCGCTGCGGCGGCCGCGACGCCGGTCGAGGCGGGCACGATCAGCCTGATCATCACCGGCGACGAGGAAGGCCCCGCGATCTTCGGCACGCGCGCGCTGATGGAGCATATGGACGCGCGCGGCGTCCGCCCCGACATGATCGTCGTCGGCGAGCCCACGTCGGTGAACCGGCTTGGCGACATGGTGAAGATCGGCCGGCGCGGCTCGGTCAATATCTGGATCGACGTGCCGGGAACGCAGGGCCATGTCGCCTACCCGCACCTCGCCGACAATCCGATCCCCAAGCTGGTCAAGATTTTGGCCGCGATCGATGCGGTCGTGCTCGACGCGGGCAACGACTGGTTCCAGCCGTCGAACATCGAATTCACCGACGTCGAGGTCGGAAATGGCGCGACCAATGTCATCCCCGCGTCGGCACGCGCCCGCCTGTCGATCCGTTTCAACGACCGGCATAAGGGCGCCGACCTCGTCGCGATGATCGAGCGTCTTGCGCACGACGTCGAGCCCAATGCCAAGGTGCTCGGCAAGATTTCGGGTGAAGCCTTCCTGACCCCGCCGGGCGACCTGTCCGAACTGGTCGCCGAGGCGATCCATGCCGAAACCGATGTGCGCCCCGAAATGTCGACCACCGGCGGCACCTCGGACGCACGCTTCCTCCACGCGCTCTGCCCGGTGGTCGAGTTCGGGCTGACCAATGCCACGATGCACAAGCTCGACGAAGCCGTCGCGGTCGAGGATCTGCACACGCTCACCGCCATCTATCGCGGCATATTGATGCGCGCTTTCGTCTAATCTTCGCGGGCGCGCCGCAGGATGACATAGACCGCGCCCGCGCCGCCGTGGCTGATATGCGCGGGGCGGAGCGCGACGATCTGGTCGGCGTAGGGCGAATAGGCCAGCCAGTCGGGCAGTGAAGCACGGATCGCGCCGCGCGGGCGCGGATCGCCGTGCATCTGCGGCAGGCGGTCGGCCCCCGGACGCAAACGTCCCGCCACCACCAGCAGCACGCGCGCGCCGCGCATCAGCCCGCGCCCGATCGCCTCGTCGAGCAAAGCCTGCGCCGAGGCGAGTGTATGGCCGTGGAGGTCGATGCTGAGATCGGGGCGGACGAGCCCCTTGCGCAAGCGGCGGTCCCAATGGCCGTCGAGCGTCGCCGCCTGGTGCGTACGGCGCGGCGGCGGCAGTTTCGTCGCGGGTCGCGGCGCGGCGGCGGGCACCGCGACGCCGCGCGGGGTGGGTTTCGGCGGCTTCACGGTCGGCGGCGCCACGGGCGCGGACGGCGCCTTCGCCTTGGCGAGCGGCTTTACCGTCGCCGCGACCTTTTTCCACAGCGCGCTTTCTTCGGGGGCGAGGCGCCGCGGCACATCAAGGCGCCGGGATCAGCCGTGCGATGCTGGCACGCGGCAGCAGCAGCAGCGCCGAGCCGCGCCCCGCCATGCCGCCCGCGATCGCGCGCGCATCGTCGCCCGCGCCCCAGAAGCTGTCGAAGCGGTTGGCGCCCTTGATCGCGCCGCCGGTGTCCTGCGCGATCCACAGCCCATTGGGCTCGGCGCGGTCGAGCGAGAGGACAACGGGCGCGCCGAGCGGCACATATTTGGGATCGGCGGCGACGCTCGCGCGGCCGGTCACCGGGACGCCGAGCGCGCCGAGCGGCCCGGGGCCGGTGAGTTCGCGGAAAAAGACCCAGCTTGGGTTCTCGTTCATCACCGCGGCGCCGCGCACCGGATCGGCGCGGAGATAGTCGAGGATGCCCTGCATCGACGCCTGCCCGCGCTGCAGCTCGCCGCGGTCGAGCAGCAGCTTGCCGATGCCGACATAGCCGCGGCCGTTCTGCGTATCATAGCCGATGCGCATGATGCCGCCGTCGGGCAGGCGGAGGCGGCCCGAACCCTGCACCTGCAGGAAGAAGAATTCGGCGGCGTCGGCGGCATAGGCGATTTCGAGCCCGCGCCCGTCGAGCGCGCCGCTCTCGATCGCGGTGCGGTCATAATAGCGGGTGAAATTGCTGCCATCGACGCGGCCGCGAATCTTGCGGCCCTTCAAATCGTCGGCGAACTGGCCGAGGTCGACTTCGATCAGGTCGGCGGGGCGGCGATAGATGGGGACGTCATAACCCGACTGCTTCGTGCGCGAGCCGGCGATTTCGGGTTCGTAATAGCCGGTGACGAAGGCGGTGCCGGCGCCGACCTGTACGGTGCCGAAATAGTTGGTGAAGAAGGCCGAAGCGTCGCCGTCCTTCCAGCTTTTCGCCGCGTTGCAGCTTTCGGTCCAGTCGGCGCCCTGCGTCAGGCCGCTGGTGTCGGTGCGGCGCTGGACCGAGGGGCAGCTGATCCGAAACGCGACGAGCGCCGCGCTCGCCTGTTCGGCGGTCACACCGAGCGTCGCGAAATCGGGGCCCGCGACAACGCCGCTGGCAGCGGCGGTCGTCGCATCGGCCGGGACGGGCGTTGCGGGAAGCGCCGCTCGTGGGGTCGCGGGAATCGGCTGCGCGGCGGCGCCGGCGCCCTCAGACGGGCGCGGTATATAGGGGCGCGGCGTGCCAGCCGGACGCGGCGGTGCAGGGCTGGTGGTCGCGGGACGGCCGCTATCCGCCTCGGGAATCACCGACGCGCAACCCGAAAGCAGTGGCAGAGTAGCGAGCAGCGCGAATCCGAAAGTCCGCGCGCGCGGCGCCCCCACCGCCCGGATCATGCGATCAGGCCGATTCGGCTTCGTCGAGCACCCAATTGGGGTCGTTGCTGCCGATCTGGCGGCGGAAGGTCCACAAATCGTCGGTCTGCGACGCGTCGCTCATCGACCCGGCGATCAGCTTGCCGTCGGCGTCGCGCGTCACCGCGCTGATATCGGCGTGGTAACGAACGGTGACGCGCGCCTCGCTGCGATTCAGTTCGACCGCGGTGATCTTGGCCGAATCGATTCCCATCAGGCGGTTGTCGAGCGTTTCCCCGCGGCTTTCGCGCGCGGCGATCGCGTCGGCGAAGGCTTCGTAGCTGTCGTCGTCGCACAGGTCGCGCAGCGTGTCGCGGTCGCCCTTCCAATAGGCTTCGAGGATCATGCGATACGCGGCTTCGGCGCCTTCCATGAAGCGGCCGGCGTCGAAATTGCGGTCGGAAGCCAGCAACTGGCGGAGGCCCGCCTCGGCAGCGGGTTCGTAAACGAGACCCGAAGTGTCGGCCGGTGCGGTCGCGGGCGCCTGCGACCCGTCATTCTCGTCGAGCCGGACCGGCGAGGCGGCGGTGCGCTCGCGCGGCAGCACGGGCTCCTGCTCATGCCCCGTGCGCTTGCCGAGCACCGAGTAGAGCCGCATGCCGAGGAAGGCGGCAATCATGGCGAGCAGGACGATCGAAAAAGCGGTCACGGGCAAAAGTCCAATGCGGGCAATAGAAACATAGTGGTTGATACATAGGCGATACGCGCCTCAGTTTCAAATGACCATGACCGCTGCCGCGCGGCGGGTCAACGATTCGCCCTTAACTATAGGATCGACAGGGCGGCCATTGTGCTCGCCGCCGGGCGCTGCTAAGCGCCGCGGCAACCGTCCGCCGCGGTTCCGACACGGTCCGCGGATGCCGATATTGTTTCCATCTTTTCAGTGAAAGCTTCTTCATCATGGCTGACGAGACCAGCGCCGACATCAACAATCCCGCCCTGCAGCCCAATGGCGAGGACACGAGCCCGGCGATCGGCCTGATTTCGCAATATGTGAAGGATCTGTCGTTCGAAAATCCGAACGCCCCCGCGGTTTACCAGTGGCAGGACGCGCCGCAGGTCGATGTGCAGTTCAACATCGCGGCCGACAGCGTCGGCGACAATCTGTACGAAGTGACGCTGAAGATCGACGTGACGTCGAAGACCGATGCGGGCACGAGCTTTGTGATCGACCTGAAATACGCCGGCCTGTTCGGCGTGCGCAACGTCCCCGACGACCAGCTGCAGCCCTTCTTCCTCGCCGAAGCGCCGCGCATCCTGTTCCCCTTCGCGCGCCGCGTCGTTGCCGATGCCGTCCGCGACGGCGGCTTTCCGCCGCTGCTGCTCGAACCGATCGATTTCCACGGCCTGTTCATGCAGCAGGTCCAGCAGGTCGAAGCCGAGCAGGCGGGCGACGTCGCGCCGGTCGGCCAGGCTTAACCCCCTTTCGGGCGGGCTGACGGGTTGAGCAGCCTCATCAAAAATGTCGGGACGATCGGCGGGCTGACGATGGTCAGCCGGATCTTCGGTTTCGCCCGCGACATGCTGCTCGCCCGCGTGCTGGGCGCCGGCCTCGCCGCCGACGCCTTCCAGCTCGCCTTCACGCTGCCCAACACCTTTCGCCGCCTGTTCGCCGAGGGCGCCTTCTCGGTCGCCTTCGTCCCGACATACAGCCGCGCGCTCCACGGCACCGACGCGGAGGGGGGCGGCGAGGCGGCGGCGGCGAAATTCGCCGACGATGTCCTCTCGGTCTTCCTCTGGATCTTGCTCGCCTTTTCGGCCGTGATGATGATCGCGATGCCGGGAATCGTATGGCTGCTCGCGCGCGATTTCCAGGAGGTGCCGGGCAAGTTCGAATTCGCGGTGTTCCTGAGCCGCGTCACCTTCCCCTATCTGGCGCTGGTCAGCCTGGTCGCGATGCTGTCGGGCCTGCTCAATGCCCGCTCGCGCTTTGCGCCGGGGGCCTTTGCGCCGGTGCTGCTCAATATCGTGCTGATCGGCGGCATCATCACCGGATGGTGGCTGCGCGGTCCGGGGGGCGACGACCGGATCGTCGCCGAAGCGCTGTGCGTCGCGGTGAGTATCGCGGGCGTCGTCCAGCTCGCCTATATGTGGTGGGCGGTGCGCCGCGCCGGGCTGAAGCTGCACTGGCACCTGCCCCGGCTCACGCCCGAGGTCAAAAAGCTCGGCATGCTGATCCTGCCTGCGACCTTCGGCGCGGGGATTTATCAGATCAGCCAGTTCGTCGACACCTTCTTCGCGACCTCGCTGGCGCAGGGATCGCTCACGCTGCTCAAGCTCGCCGACCGGCTCAACCAGCTGCCGCTCGGCATCGTCGGCATCGCGCTCGGCACCGCGATCCTGCCGATGCTGTCGCGCCATATCCATTCGGGCGACGCCGCCGAGGCGCAGCGATTGCAGGGCAACGCGTTCGAGATTGCGACGCTGCTGACGCTGCCCGCCGCCGCCGCGCTCGCGATCTGTGCTCCGGCGTTCGTCACCGCTTTCTTCGTCGGCGGGCGGTTCACCGAGGCCGACGGCGCGATCATGGCGCAGATCGTCGCTGCACTCGTCGCGGGGCTTCCCGCCTATGTCATCGTCAAGATTTTGAATCCGGGCTTCTTCGCGCGCGAGGATATGCGCACCCCGGTGTGGACCGCGCTCGCGGCGCTGATCGTCAATATCGCGATCAACCTTTATGTCGTCGAACATTATGGCATCGTCGGGCTTGCGGGCGCGACTGCGGCGTCGGCGTCGCTCAACTGCCTGCTGCTCTACACCGTGCTCCACCGCCGCGGCTGGTTCCATTTCACCGCGAAGCTCGCCGGACGCATCGCGCGCCAGCTGATCGCCGTCGCGGCGATGTCGGCGCTGCTGTGGTGGATGATGCCGATGATGGCGCCTTATTATGGCGGCGGCGTTTTCGAGCGGATCTGGTCGCTCGCGGCGCTCTGTACGGCAGGCGGCGCGGTGTTTTTCGTCGTCGCCTTCCTCGTCGGCGCGCTTGACAAGGATCTGGTCGCCATGCTGACGCGGCGGCGCGCCAAACCGGCGGCGACAGAGGAGTAAGACATGCGGACGCTATCGGGCATCCAGCCCACCGGAAATTTGCATCTCGGCAATTATCTGGGCGCGATCCGCAACTGGGTGCGCATGCAGGACGAGATGCCGGGCGAGAAGCTCTATTTCCTCGCCGACCTGCACGCGATCACCGTCTATAACGACCCCGCCGAGCTGACCGCGAACACGCGCGAAATGGCGGCGGCGTTGCTGGCCGCAGGGATCGACCCCGCGAAATCCATCCTGTTCAACCAGGCGCGCGTTCCCGCGCACGCCGAGCTCGCGTGGCTCTTGTTCTGCACCGCACGCATCGGCTGGCTCAACCGGATGACGCAGTTCAAGGAAAAGTCGGGCAAGAACCGCGAGGGCGCGAGCGTCGGGCTGTTCGCCTATCCGGTGCTGCAGGCGGCCGACGTGCTGATCTATCAGACGACGCATGTGCCCGTCGGCGACGACCAGAAGCAGCATCTCGAGCTCGCGCGCGACATCGCAACCAAGTTCAACCTCGACACGGCCACCGAGACCTTCACCCTGCCCGAACCGACGATCCCGGCGGCGGCGGCGCGGATCATGAGCCTGCGCGACGGCAGCGCGAAGATGTCGAAGTCGGACCCGAGCGATGCGAGCCGCATCAACCTCGTCGACGATGCCGACACGATCATGGCGAAGATTCGAAAGGCGAAGACCGACGCCGAACCGCTGCCGTCCGAGGCCGCGGGGCTCGAAGGGCGCGCGGAAGCACGCAATCTGGTCGCCATCTATGCCGCGATGGCCGACGAAAGCGTCGATCAGGTGCTCGCGCGCTTTGCCGGGCAAGGCTTCGGCGCGTTCAAGCCCGCGCTCGGCGAACTGCTCGTCGAAACGCTGCGCCCGATCGCGACGCGGCTGAACGAACTCAAGTCCGACCCGGCGGCGATCGACGCGGCGCTCGAGGCCGGTGCGGCGCGCGCATCGGCGCTCGCCAAGCCGACGCTCGACGCCGCTTATGCCGCGCTGGGGCTGTGCCGCTGACAGCGCGCTGTTTCGCAGGCGAAATTTCTTGTTTTTGCGGCGCGCGACCCCATATCGGGTCGTGGAACCGCCATGCGATGAAACGAGTTCAACCAAGGTTAAGTCGCACCGGCGTAGTCTATGGTACGAGAGCGCGGCTATATGCGCTTCCCGAATACGGAGCCAAGACGATGAGCAAGATGAATCTTAGGCGGCTGGGTCTGGCCGCGATGACCGGCGCGGCGCTCGCGCTCGCGGGTTGCGCGACGCCGTTCAAGGCCGATGTCGCGCGCTTCCAGACGCAGCTTCCCGCACCGCAGGGCCAGAGCTTCACCGTCGAGGCGAGCAACCCCGCGCTGCAGGGCGGCATCGAGTTCGGGCATTATGCCAATCTCGTCGCCGGCGAACTGACGCGCTATGGCTATCGCCCCGCGGCGAATGGCGAACGCGCCGACCTGATCGTCCGCATGGATTATGGCGTCGACAAGGGGCGTGAGCGCGTCGTGTCGAGCCCCGGCTTCGGCGACCCCTGGTACGGCGGTTACGGCGGCTATTATGGCCGCGGCTTCTATCGCCCGGTGATCGTCAGCGGCCGCGGCGGACGCCGCTATGTCTATGGCTATCGCGACCCGTTCCTGTGGGGCGGGTTCGGCCCGGGATGGGGCGGCTATAACGACGTCAGCAGCTACACCGTCTACACCAGCGGGCTGAACCTCCAGATCAACCGCGCGGCCGACGGCTCGCGCCTGTTCGAAGGCCATGCCGAGGCGCAGTCGCGCGACAACAATCTGCAGGCGCTCGTCCCGAACCTCGTCGAGGCGATGTTCACCGGCTTCCCCGGCAATTCGGGCGAGCGGGTGCGGATCACGGTGGCGCCGCCCGAAAAGGGCTGAACCGCCTCGCAAGCCAAAGCAAAAGGCCCGCCATCCGAAAGGAAGGCGGGCCTTTTTTTGGTTGGCATCAAAGCGATATCCGCTTTCGACCGGTTGCGGACTCCAACACTCTCGTCACCCCGGACTTGATCCGGGGTCCCGCTTGAGGTCGAAGCCAGCCGATGCCTCAAAAAGCGGGATCCCGGATCAAGTCCGGGATGACGAAGCGTAAGGAAGCAACGTCCGCTCACCACCCCAAAGCGGACCTCACGGCCCGCGACGATGTGGATAACCCCGGGGACATCCCCGGGATATGTCTGTGGATCAGCTGTTGAGACTGCGCCGGATCGCCGCGATCTCGGCGTCGAGCTCGCTGTCGGCGACGCGCAGTGCCTCGACCGTGCGTACCGCATGGATCACCGTCGAATGGTCGCGCCCGCCGAAGCGGCGCCCGATTTCGGGGTACGAACGCGGGGTGAGTTCCTTCGCGAGATACATCGCGACCTGGCGCGGGCGCGCGACCGCGCGAACGCGACGCTTCGACGACATTTCGGACTTGTCGAGCCGGTAGTGCGCGCAGACCGCACGCTGGATCTCGTCGATCGTGATCCGCGGGCGCGCGGTGCGGACATTTTCGGCCAGCCGGTCTTCGGCGAGCGCGATATCGACCGTCGTGCCGGTGAGCGCGGCGTAAGCGAGCAGCTTGTTGAGCGCACCTTCGAGTTCGCGGATGTTGCGCGTGAAATGCTTGACCAGATAGGCGACGACATTGTCGGGAACATCGACCATCGGCATCGCGGTCAGCCGCTGGCGGATGATGCGTTCACGAAGATCATCCTCGGGCGCCTCGATATCGGCGACCAGCCCGCCCGACAGGCGCGACAGCAGGCGTGCCTCGACCCCGTCGAGCATCGCCGGCGGACGGTCGGCGGTGACGACGAGGCGTTTGCCCGCGGTCATCAGGTCGTCGATCGTGTGGAGCAGTTCTTCCTGTGTCGAATTCTTGCCGATCACGAACTGCAGATCGTCGAGCAGCAGCAGGTCGGCGGCGCGCAGCCGCGCCTTGAACGCCATCATGTCGCCGCCGCGCATCGCGCCGACGAATTCGAGCATGAATTTTTCTGCCGACATCAGGATGATGTTCGCGGTCGGGTGCGCCGCGGCATAATCCTGCGCCATCGCCTGCAGGAGATGCGTCTTGCCCTGCCCGGTGCCCGAGCAGAGATAGAGCGGGTTGAACTGCGGCGTCTCGACCATCGCCATGCGGCGCGCGGCGTTGGCGGCGAGGATGTTGCTGCGCGCGACGACGAAGCGGTCGAACGACAGGCGCGGGTCGAAGCCCAGCAGCGCGGGATTGGCGGCGGGTGTCGGCGGCGGCGCGTCAAAGCTCGGCAACGGCGAGGCTGCGAGCACCGTGGCGCGATCGTCGGCGGCAGCGCCGCCGCGCACCGTGACGCCGCGCACCGCGGGCAGCTGTTGGCGCCATGCGAGTTCGAGCCGGTCACCGAAACGCTCGTTGATCCAGTTCGCCGAAAAGCGGCTGACGGTTTCGAGCGTCACCACGCCCGACAGCGTGCAATAGTCGGCAAAACGCACGGGCTTCAGCCAATGATCGAAGGTACGCACGCCAAGGTCGCGGCGCAGCCCTTCGGCCACGCGCGGCCAGAGCGTCGCGGCATCACCGCTCATTGCTCCGCCCTTTGCGTCATATCCATGCCGATTGCTGCTTTCTATCACGCCGTGCCGCCCCCTCAGGTCCCCGCGCGCCGCACGATCGGGCGGCCGACCACGCGCCGATTCGTCGCCTGCGCAGGACGCAGGCATACTATCCGGGGCAGATAGCCCGAGAAGATGCGAATCATGTCGATGTGGCGGCCACCGGCGAAGGCCGACGACGCACCCTGTCTAGTCAGGCCGCGCCGAGTCGATCAAGGTCTGGCCGTGTAAAAATACTGAAATAAAAATCTTGACTCACTAGGGGGGCCGGAATCGCGCCAGAACGTCATTTTATGACTGTTTTTCAACAGTTTAAATATGTCATTCCGGTGACCAAACAACGAATCGCCGTAAATCCGTCACTTACCGCGCTGCAACACTATTGCCATCGCGCTGTCACAATATCCGACGCAAAAAAGGACCCGCGGGCATGAAGCCAGCGGGTCCTTTTTGTTCCCTTTCGGGACGAAGCGAATCAGGCGATCGCGTTCACGCTCTTGGTCAGGCGCGAGAACTTGCGTGCCACGGTGTTCTTGTGGAGCACACCCTTGGCAACGCCGCGCGCCATTTCAGGCTGCGCCGCCTTGAGTGCGGTCGCGGCCGCGTCCTTATCGCCGGCGGCGACGGCGTTTTCGACCTTCTTCACCAGCGTGCGGATGCGCGAAACGCGATTCTTGTTCACGACGGTGCGCGCGGTGTTGCGGCGGATGCGCTTTTTTGCCTGCGGCGTATTGGCCATAAATTCCTCGGTTTCCAAACGGTCTAAGTCAGTCGGAGCGCAGCGTCACCGGAGCAGCCGAATCGCGCAAACAGGCGAATCAATGTCCGGATACGGCCGGTTCCGGTAACCCGGACCCTGCTCGAAGGGTGCGCGCATAGCCAGCTTGGCCCTTTTGGTCAATGCCTATTGCGGGAAAGCAAACGCATTACCGCTGGCATTTCGGACAAAAGAAGGTCGAGCGCCCGCTCTGGACGATCCGCGCGATCGTTCCGCCGCATTCGCAAGCCTCGCCCTCGCGGCCATAGACGCGCCAGTCCTTGGCGAAATAGCCGAGATCGCCCTCGGGGCTGAGGAAATCGCGCAAGGTCGAGCCGCCCGCCGCGATCGCCGCGATCAGCACCTCCTTGATCGCCGGCACCAGCGCCGCGAGCTTCGCCTTCGATACGTCGGCCGCGGGCTTCGTCGGCGCAATGCGCGCCATGTTGAGCGCCTCGCAGACATAGATATTGCCCAGCCCCGCGACGAGCGTCTGGTCGAGCAGCATCGCCTTGATCGGCGCGCGGCGCCCGGCAAGCGCCTTCGCGAGATAGGCGGTGTCGAAGGCTTCGGACAAAGGTTCGGGACCCAGCGTCACGAACGCCGGGAACAACGTCAGCGGATCGCCGCTGACGAGGTCGACCGACCCGAAGCGCCGCGGATCGTGGAGGAACAGCCGGTGTCCCGCGGTTTCGAGCAGCAGATGATCGTGCTTGCCCGCCTCGCCGCCTTCGGTCCGCCAGCGCCCCGACATGCCGAGATGGAAGATCATATGATCGTCGCGGTCGGTCGAGATGACACCATATTTGGCGCGGCGTGACAGGCCCGTGACCGTCGCGCCGGTGAGCCGCTGCGCAAGGTCGGCGGGAAAGGGCCGGCGCAGGTCGGGCCGGAAGGTGGTGACCGCGGTCAGCCGCTGGCCTTCGAGGAAGGGCGCGAGGCCGCGGACGGTGGTTTCGACTTCGGGCAATTCGGGCATATCGCGCATCGGGCTACGCGCCATTTGCCTGCACGGCAAGGCCCGGCTAAAGGCCGACGCAACACACTTCCTCCCCCGCAAAGGCGCGCACTCCATGGCCACTCCCGACACCGTCAGCTTCGGTTATGAACAGGTTCCCGCGGGCGAGAAGACCGCGATGGTCGGCGAAGTGTTCAGCCGCGTCGCGCGCAAATACGACATCATGAACGACGCGATGTCGGGCGGCATGCACCGCCTGTGGAAAGACCGCTTCGTGCGCCGCGTGAAGCCGCGCGAGGGCGAGACGATCCTCGACATGGCGGGCGGCACCGGCGACATCGCCTTTCGCATGGAGCGCTTCGGCGCGAGCATCACCGTCGCCGATATCAACCCCGACATGCTCGGCGTCGGCGTCGAACGCGCGGCCGAACGCGGCATCGACAGCCTCGTCTGGTCCGAACAGAATGCCGAGAAACTGTCGTTCCCCGACCAGTTTTTCGACGCCTATACGATCGCCTTCGGCATCCGCAACGTCACCGACATCCCGGCGGCCCTCAGGGAAGCGCACCGCGTGCTGCGCTATGGCGGGCGTTTCTTCTGCCTCGAATTTTCGACGAACGAATGGCCGGGCTTCGCGCAGGCTTATGACGCCTATTCGCACCACCTCGTCCCCAAGCTTGGCAAGCTGATCGCCGACGACGAGGACAGCTATCGCTATCTGATCGAATCGATCCGCCGCTTCCCGCCGATGCCCAAGTTCGCGCAGATGATCCGCGACGCCGGCTTCACCGCAGTGAAGGTCGAGCCGATCCTCGGCGGCCTCGTCGCGATCCACAGCGGGTGGAAAGCTTGACCCGTCCCGTCATCCACATAATGCGCCTGCTGAAATGGGGCCGCATCCTCGCGCGCCACGGTGCGCTGCGCGGGATCGAAGCTGCGCCCGAAACGCCGGCGGGGGTGAAGCGTCTGTGCCGGATTGCACGGCTGGGCACGATCCAGCCGAAAATCCCTGATTATGCCACCGCATTTCAGGCGATCGGCCCCGCCGCGGTGAAACTCGGCCAGACGCTTGCGACGCGTCCCGACCTTGTCGGCGAAGAAGCGGCGCGCAATTTGCTGAGCCTGCAGGACGCACTCGCGCCCGTCGATTTCGACCGCATCAAGCAGGAAATCGAGGCGGTCTTCGAAACGCCGCTCGAAAGCCTCTACAGCGAATTCGATCCCGAACCCGTCGGCTCGGCCTCGATCGCGCAGGTCCACCGCGCGGTCACCACCGACGGCCGCAAGGTCGCGGTGAAAGTCCGCCGCCCCGGCATCGACAAGCAATTCGCGCGCGACATCGACACCTATGAATGGGCGGCGGCGCATCTTGAGGCGCTCGGCGGCGAAGCGACGCGGTTGCGCCCGCGCGAAGTGATCGCCAATTTCCGCCGCTGGACCTTGCGCGAGCTCGACCTCCGCCGCGAGGCCGCCTCGGCGTCCGAACTCGCCGACGCGATGGTCGGGGTGCCGACCTATCAGGTCCCCGCGATCGACTGGGACCGCACCGCGAGCCGCGTGATGACGCTCGACTGGATCGACGGCATCAAGATTTCGCACCGCGAGCAGCTGATCGCCGCGGGGCACGACATGGAGGCGCTGTCGGCGAATCTCGTCAACGCCTTCCTGCGGCAAGCCATTGCGGAAGGTTTCTTCCACGCCGACATGCACCAGGGCAATTTGTTCGTGAAAGCCGACGGCACGATCGCCGCGGTGGACTTTGGCATCATGGGACGGATCAACCGGCAGGCGCGCTACTGGCTCGCCGAAATCCTCTATGGCCTGACCACGGGCAATTATCGCCGCGTCGCCGAAATCCATTTCGAAGCGCAATATGTGCCCGACTATCATAATGTCGAGGAGTTCGCGACGGCGCTCCGCGCGGTCGGCGAACCCATGCGCGGCAAGCCGGTGAGCGAACTCAGCGTCGGGCAGATGCTCGACGGGCTGTTCGCGATCACGCGCGATTTCGACATGCAGACGCAGCCGCACCTCCTCCTCCTCCAGAAAACGATGGTGATGGTCGAGGGCGTCGCAACGATGCTCAACCCCAAGATCAATATGTGGGACGTGTCGGGCCCGTTCGTCAGCGAATGGATCCGCGACGAACTCGGCCCCGAGGCTGCGCTCGCCGACGGTTTGCGCGAACAGGGCAAGACGCTGGCGCTGATCCCCGACATCATCCGCCGCCTCGACGCGCAATTGCCGAAAAAGGGCGCCGCGCCGCCCGCCCCGCCGCTGCCCGACATCGCGCTGATGTGGGACGTGGGCGAGAAAAAGCGCTGGTGGCGCTATGCCCTGACCGCGCTCGCGGGCGCCGCGGCGGGCGCCGGCATCCTGAACTGGCTGGGCTGACCCTCGTTCATCGGGCCGGGAATTAGCTGGTTACCGGACATTTACCTTAAATCGTTAAGCGTGGACCTCGACCAACCCGGACGTGAAATCCGGACAGAACCGAGGTTTCATGCGCCACGACATCCTGATTGCCGACAAGATCCTGCCGGTCGACACCCTGCCTCTCGAGGTGGCGGTCGTGGTGCCGACGCTCAACGAAGCCGCCAATGTCGAAAAACTGATCGAAAAACTCTCGGTCGTGCTCGCGGGGCGCGGCTGGGAAGTCGTCTTCGTCGACGATAATTCGCCCGACGGGACGAGCGAACTGGTGCGCCGCATCGGCCGCGGATCGCGGCATGTGCGCATCGTCCAGCGCGTCGGCCGCCGCGGCCTGTCGTCGGCGGTGGTCGAGGGCATATTGGCGACCGCCGCGCCCGTGGTCGCGGTGATGGACGGCGACCTCCAGCATAGCGAGGACGCGCTGCCACGGCTGATCGACGCGATCGCGGGCGGAGCCGATATCGCGGTGGGCACGCGCTATGTCGCGGGCGGCGGGATCGGCGAATGGGACCAGGACCGCGCGCGGATGAGCCGCCTCGCGACGCGCGCCGGACAGATCGCGCTCGGCACCGATGTGTCCGATCCGATGAGCGGATTCTTCGCGGTTCGCCGCGATGCCTTCGAACGCGCGCTGCCGCGCCTCTCGGCGATCGGGTTCAAGATATTGATCGACATATTGGCGTCGAGCCCGGCGCCGCTGAAGGTCGCCGAAATCCCCTATCAATTCCGCACCCGCGAGGCGGGCGAGAGCAAGATCGGCGCGCGCGTGATCGCCGAATATGCCGAGCTGATCGCCGACAAGACGATCGGCCGCTTCGTCCCCGTCCGCCTGCTCAAATTCCTGATGGTCGGCGGGCTCGGCGTGTTCGTCCACCTCGCCGTCCTGCGCACGATCCTCGGCACCGGCAGCGCCTTTGTCACCGCGCAGACCAGCGCCGTGATCACCGCTATCGCGTTCAACTTCTTCCTCAACAACAGCTTCACCTACGCCGACCGCAAGCTCAAGGGCTGGCGCCTGGTCGGCGGCCTTGCCAGCTTCTATGCGATTTCGGCGCTCGGCGCGGTCGCCAATATCGGCATCGGCACGTGGATGGCCGGGCATGACGAGCGCTGGTGGGTGGCGGGGGTTGCGGGTGTGCTGGTCGGTGCGATCTGGAACTTCGCGATGTCGTCGGCGCTCACATGGCGCAAATGACGACGGGCGCACCGGGCTGGAACCGCTTCGCCGGGGTTTCGCGCCCCGTCGCGGCGGCGATGCTGGGCCTGCTTGCGCTGTTGATGATTTGGGGTGTGATGGGCGGTGTCGGCCGCGAGCATGTCGCGGTCGCAAAGCCCACATCGGCGCAATTCGACGGCCTCGTCGGCGACCATGCGCTCTACGCGCGCATCGCGCAGCGGGTCGATGCGGGCGAAGCCTATTACGCCGCGGCCGCCGCCGAACACCGCGCCGGCGATTATCCGCTGCGCCCCTTTGTGACGGTCCGTTTGCCGGCGCTGGCCTATATCGTCGCCGCGCTGGGCGAACGGAAGGCGATGCTGCTCTTCCTCGTCATCGGCGGCGCGGCCATCCTTGCCTGGTATCGGCGGCTGCGGACCGAGCCCGCGCTCCCCCGCTACGCCGCGGTCGGCGCGCTATTCGTCGCGGCCAACCTGACGCAGCTCGCCGCGCGCGAGTGGCTGTTCATCCACGAAGCCGCGGCGGGCGTGCTCCTCGCGCTCGCGCTTGCGCTCTATCGCCCCGCCCGTCCGTGGTGGACCATGGCGATCGTCGCCGCAGCGCTCGCGATCCGCGAGACGATACTTCCCGTAGCGATGCTGTTCGGGCTTTTCGCGCTGATCGATCGCGACTGGCGCGCCGCAGCGGGCTGGCTGGCAGTCGGGCTATGCTTCGCGGCCGGCCTCGCGGCGCATATCGCGGCGCTGGCGGCGGTGACGACCCCCGCCGACGCCGCGAGCCAGGGCTGGAACGGACAGGGCGGCTGGATCGCCTATCTGTCGTTCGTCCAGGCATCGTCGCTGCTGCGTTTTTTTGCGGGATGGGTCGGCGCGCTGCTCGTGCCGCTCGCGCTGCTCGGCTGGGCGGCATGGCGCTCGCGGCTCGGGCTCGCCGTGCTGCTGATCCAGCTCGGCTATGCGGCGCTGCTGATGCTCTTTGCGCGCCCCGCCAATTTCTATTGGGCGATGCTCGTCACGCCGACTTTGTTCGTCGGCCTCGCCTTCGCACCCGCCGCGCTGACCGCTTTAATACGATCGTTGCGACAGCCGATGCGCGCGATTCCCGCTGCTGCGATTTAGGCGTCCGCTTGAACTGAAGCGAGGAAGCGCATAACTGATGCGCGAAGGAGACGGCGATGAACCAAACCCAGTCGATCGCCGCCCGCTCGCGGCAGGCTTGCCACCGCTGATGTCCGCTCCGCGCATTCTTTTGATCATCGGCGGCGGTATCGCCGCCTATAAATCGATCGAGCTCGTCCGCCTGCTGCGCAAGGCGGGCTATGTCGTGCGCTGCGTCATCACGCGCGCGGGCGAGCAGTTCGTGACGCCGCTGACGCTCGCGGCATTGAGCGAGAACAAGGTCTATACCAACCTCTTCGACCTCAAGGACGAGGTCGAGATGGGGCATATTCAGCTCAGCCGCGAGGCCGACCTGGTCGTCGTCGCGCCGGCGACCGCCGATCTTTTGGCGAAGATGGCGGCGGGGATCGCCGACGACCTCGCGACGACATTGCTGCTCGCGACCGATAAGCCGGTGCTCGCGGCGCCCGCGATGAACGTGCGAATGTGGCTGCACGCCGCAACGCGCCGCAATATCGCGACCTTGCGCGGCGATGGCGTGACCGTGATGGAACCCGACGAGGGCGAGATGGCGTGCGGCGAATATGGCCCGGGCCGCCTGCCCGAACCCGCCGCGATCAAGGAAGCGATCGATGCGGCGCTCCAGTCCCCCTCCCGCTTGCGGGAGGGGCTAGGGGAGGGTCTGTCCCGGTCACCCAACCCAACAAGCCCTCCCCCGACCCCTCCCGCAAGCGGGAGGGGAGAAATGGACGGCCAGCCCGACTTCGCCGACGAAAATCACCGCCCGCTCTATGGCCGCCGCATCCTGATCACCGCCGGCCCGACGCACGAACCGATCGACCCGGTACGCTACATCGCCAACCGGTCGAGCGGGAAGCAGGGCTTTGCGATTGCCGCCGCCGCCGCGGAAGCCGGCGCCGAGGTGCTGCTGATCGCCGGCCCCGTGCCGCTGCCGACCCCGCCCGGCGTGATCCGCGTCGATGTCGAGACCGCGGTCGAGATGGCCGCCGAGGTGCAGCAAGGCCTGCCCGTCGATGCCGCGATCATGGTCGCCGCGGTCGCCGACTGGCGCGCCGCCGACACTGCGGTGCAAAAGATCAAGAAGGACGGTAGCGGCGCGGTCCCGCCGCTTGCGCTGGCCGAAAATCCCGACATCCTCGCCGGCCTCGCCAAATCGCCCGAACGCCCGAAACTGTTGATCGGTTTTGCCGCCGAAACCAACGATGTCATCGAACATGCGCAGGCCAAGCTTGCGCGCAAGGGATGCGACTGGATCGTCGCGAACGATGTTTCGGCCGACCCGATGGGCGGCGAAAACAACCGGGTGCATATCGTTAGCAAAGACGGCGTAGACAGCTGGGACCGGCTTCCCAAGCAGGCCGTCGCCCGCAAATTGATGGAAAAGATCGCCGATGAGCTCGAAAAAAATTCACCCCTTGAAAAAGATTGAGATCGCCATCCAGCGGCTGCCCAACGGCGGCGGCCTGCCCCTGCCCGCCTATGCCAGCGATGGCGCGGCGGGAATGGACGTCGTCGCGGCCGAGACGCTGACGCTGCGCCCCGGCGCACGCCACGCGGTCGCGACCGGCTTCGCAATGGCGATCCCGGCCGGTTATGAGGTCCAGGTGCGTCCACGCTCGGGCCTCGCGCTCAAACATGGCGTCACCTGCCTCAACACGCCCGGGACGATCGACAGCGACTATCGCGGCGAAGTGAAAGTGATCCTCGCGAACCTCGGCGACGAGAGTTTCGAGATCAAGCGCGGCGACCGCGTTGCGCAGCTCGTCCCCGCGCCCGTCCAGCGCGCGGCCTTTGCCGAAGTCGAGACGCTTGATGAGACGGTGCGCGGCGCGGGCGGTTTCGGATCGACCGGGGTCGAGAGCGATGCGGTCGACGAGACCGCGGACATGGCGGGCCTCGCTTCGCTGTCGGGCATCAAGCTGCGGCGGCCGGTCGACTAGTTTGCTGAGCGACGCCGAACTCGACCGCTATGCCCGCCAGATCATCCTGCCGGCCTTTGGCGGCGCGGGGCAGGCGAAGCTGAAGAGCGCGCATGTCGCGATTATCGGCGCGGGCGGGATCGGCTGTCCCGCGATCATCTATCTGGCGGCGGCGGGCGTGGGCAAGCTCTCGATCATCGATCATGACGTGATCGAGCTGTCGAACCTGCAGCGGCAGCCGCTGTTCACCGATGCCGATATCGGCGCGCGCAAGGCCGATGTTGCGGCCAGCGCGGCGCGGCGGATCAATCCGCATGTCGATGCCATCGCGGTCGCCGAAAGGCTCGATTCGAGCAACGCCGAGGCGCTGCTGGCGGGCGCAAGCCTGATCCTCGACGGCTGCGACAATTTCGGCACGCGGCTCGCCGCAAACCGCGCCGCCGTCGCGCTGCACATTCCGCTGCTCAGCGCCGCGATCGGCGCCTTCGAGGGGCAGGTCGCGCTCTACGAAGGCTGGCGCGCGGAGTGCGCCTGCTATGCGTGCCTGGTCGGCTCCGATCCCGACCGCGAAGGCATTAATTGCGCCGAAACCGGCGTGATGGGCGCGCTCGCGGGGATGATCGGCACGATGGCGGCGCTGGAGACGGTGCGCGCGCTTACCGGCCTTGGGTCGTCCTTGACCGGCCGGCTCGCGATCGTCGATATGCTCGACAGGCGCTGGCGCGAGGTTGGCGTACCGAAGGATCCGCTATGCCCGGTCTGCCGAGCCTGAACATCATCGTCGCGGTCGCCGAGGGGCGGCGGCTTTACGCCGCGCTCGAAGCGGGGATGGCGGCGGCGGCGCTGGGCCGGCCGGTGCGGATCTTCCTGCAAGGCGAGGCCGCGGCGCTGTTGCGCGATCCCGTGTCCTTTTCAGGCGACGAAGCGCGCCGCGCCGCCGGACAGCCCGATCTCGCCTGGCTCGTCGAAGAAGCGATCGCGATGGAGGTCGACCTTTTCGTCTGCCAGTCGGGCATGGCGCTCGTCGGCATCGCGGCAACCGAACTGGTGCCACATGTTCGCGCTGCGGGGCTGGTCAGCTTTCTCGCCGAGGTCGGCGCCGACGACCGGCTGATCGTTTATTGATCTGGATCCTCCCTGTGCCGAAGGCATGGGGAGGTGGCAGCGCGAAGCGCTGACGGAGGGGCTAATGGCGCGACGTCGCTGCCGCTCCACCACCGCTACGGCGGCGGTCCCCCTCCCCCACGGCTTCGCCGCAGGGAGGATCAAAGCGTCACGGATTATCGCAGACCTTGATCGCATCGGGCTCGGGACGCCTGCCTTCGGGCTCGAAGCGTGCGAGGTAGCCGCCGGCGTGCTGTTTGTCGTCGTAGGAGACGAGCTTGTAGCCCACCGCCTCGAACTCGCAGACGAGCAGGCGGAAGGGCGTGCCGTGCTGCGCGATCGGGCGGTCGCCGTCGACGACGAGCACCTGCCCGCCTTTGCGCAGCGCCGGGCGCAGCCGCCACAGAAAGGCGTAAGGTTCGCCGATCTCGTGATACATATGGACCATGAACACGCGGTCGAAGCTCGCGGCGGGCAGGCGCGGATCGTCGACCGCGCCGAGTTTCAGCGAGACATTGTCGAGCCGCTCGCGCGCGACGCGGTCGGCGAGCCGCTCGATCACCTCGGGAATGATATCCTGCGCGAGCACGCGCCCGCCGACGCCGACGCGCTGCGCGAGGCGCACCGTATAATAGCCGTCGCCCGCGCCGATGTCGGCGACGGTCATGCCGGGCCGCACGTCGGCCGAGTTCATGACATCCTCGGCCTCGTTGACGCGGTCGCGCGCTTCCTCGGTCGACCATTTGGTCGAGACGGTCGGCGCGACCGGCCGGTCGGCGGGCGGAAATTCGCGCGCGGTCTCGGCGCGGTCGCTGCCATCGTCCCACGGCGCGTCATCGCAGCTGCCGAGCAGCGGCAACATCGCCAGCGCGGCAAGAGCGGCGACGCGCTTCATCAGTCGATATCTTCCACTTCGACCTTCTCGCCCGTCACCTTCTGCGACAGCGCCGCCGCCATGAAGGGGTCGAGCGCGCCGTCGAGCACGTCGGACGGTGCGGTCGAGGTCACGCCGGTGCGCAGGTCCTTCACCAGCTGATAGGGCTGGAGGACATAGGAACGGATCTGGTGGCCCCAGCCGATCTCGGTCTTCGCCTGATATTCGCCCGACGCCGCGGCTTCGCGCTTCTGCAGCTCGGCTTCGTACATCCGCGCCTTCAGCATTCCCATCGCGGTCGCGCGGTTCTTGTGCTGCGAGCGGTCGTTCTGGCTGGCGACGACGATGCCGGTCGGGATGTGCGTGATGCGCACCGCCGAATCGGTCGTGTTGACGTGCTGGCCGCCCGCGCCCGAGGCGCGATAGGTGTCGATCTTGAGGTCGCCTTCGTTGATCTCGATATCGATATTATCGTCGATCACCGGATAGACCCAGACGCTCGAAAAGCTGGTGTGGCGCCGCGCCGAGCTGTCATAGGGCGAGATGCGGACGAGGCGGTGGACGCCGCTTTCGGTCTTCGCATAGCCATAGGCGTTTTCGCCCTTCACCAGCATCGTCGCCGATTTGATGCCCGCCTGTTCGCCCGCCTGATATTCGACCAGCTCGACCTTCAGCCCGCGCTTTTCGGCCCAGCGGCTGTACATGCGCTGGAGCATTTCGGCCCAGTCCTGGCTTTCGGTGCCGCCGGCGCCCGCATGGACTTCGATATAGGCGTCGTTGGCGTCGGCTTCGCCCGCGAGCAAGGCCTTGATCTTGTCCTCTTCGGCGCGCGCCGCGAGCACGCCAAGCGACGCCACGGCCTCGTCGACCATCGCCTCGTCGCCTTCCATCTCGGCAAGCTCGATCAGCTCGGCGGTGTCGGCGCATTCGGTCTCGATCGCGCGCGTCGCATTGATCGCCTCGTCGAGCCGGCGGCGTTCGCGCATGACCTCCTGCGCCGCCTTGGCATCGTTCCACAGCGTCGGGTCCTCGACCTTCGCATTGAGTTCGTCGAGCCGCCGCACCGCGCGGTCCCAGTCGAGGAAACGCCGCAGCAGCGCCAGCGCGGCGCCAATCTTGTCGATATGATCCTGCGCTTCGGCGCGCATGTCCTTGCTCCTGAAATATGTTGATCCCGCCCTTACGGCTTCAAGCGCCGCAGGGGAAGGTGGTCCAAGCCGTCAGATAATGCCGCCGCGGTCGTCGAGGAAGTCGCTGTCGGTGCGGCCGGTCGATCCCTTTTGCGACGCGCCGCCGGTTGCCCGCCGCTGCGTCTTGATCGGCTTGATTTCCTCTTCGCGGATCGTGCGGCGCGGTTCGCTTTCGGGCTTGAAGGCTTCCCAGATGATCGACGCCTTCGGGTCGGTCCCCGGCCAGCTGCCATAGACCCGGCGGCCCGACTGACGGTCGATGCGGACCATGCGCACGCCCTTCGGCGCCGAGAAGGGAATCGGCTGGCGATCGGCGAGCGCGGCGAGCGCGAAATCCTTGAAGATCGGCGCGGCATAGCTGCCGCCCTGCGCATAACCGCCCATGCTGCGCGGCTGGTCAAAGCCGATATACATGCCCGCAATCACGTCGGGCGTGCCGCCGACGAACCAGACGTCGTTCGGCCCCGAGGTCGTGCCGGTCTTGCCGAACAGCGGCACGTCGAGGTCGCGCAGCCGCACCGCGGTGCCGCGCTGGACGACGCCTTCGAGCATATGCACGACCTGATAGGCGGTGATCGGGTCCATCAGCTGTTTGCCCGACCTCGCAAAGCGCGGCATCGGCCGGCCGTCCCAATCCTTCTTGTTGCAGCCCTCGCACGGTTTCCAATTGGCGGGGAAGACCACCTTGCCGCGGCGGTCCTGCGCATAGTCGATCACGCGCGGTTTCAGCGCGCGGCCGTGGTTGGCGAGCATCGCGTACGCATTGGTGATCTTTTCGACCGTCGTCGTTCCGGCGCCGAGCGCGGTCGACAGATAGGGTTCGTGCTTGCCGATGCCCATCGTCTGGATCGTTTCGACCACCGGCTCCATGCCGACCTGGCTCGCGGTGCGCACCGTCATCAGGTTGCGCGACTGTTCGAGACCCCAGCGCATCGTATGCTCACCCGACCCGCCCGCGCCGCCGAAGTTGCGGAAGCATTTGTTGCCGAGGCTCGCGCCCTGATAGACGCAGAAGGGCCCGTCGACGATCATCGTCGCGGGGGTCATGCCATTGTCGAGCGCGGCGGCATAGACGAAGGGCTTGATCGTCGAACCCGGCTGGCGTTCGGCCTGCGTCGCGCGATTGAAGGGCGACAGGCGGACGTCGAAGCCGCCCTGCATCGCGTAGATGCGGCCCGAATGCGGGCTTTCGACGACCATGCCGCCCGAGACTTCGGGAATGTTGCGCAGCGCATAGCTGCTGCCGCCGGTCGATTTGACGACGATCAGCTGGCCGGGGCGCATTGCGGAGAAAGCGCTGCCGCCGGTCTTGCGATAGCCCATCGTCGCGGCGCTCGCGGGCAGCGTGCCCGTGTCGCCGTTCGAAAAGCCGATCCGCGCCGCGCCCGCCGACTTCGACAGCACCGCGGCGACGCGCCAATTGTCGTAATCGATACCGATGAAGCTCGACGCGAGGCGGCTCTGCCACTGGTCGTCGGCCTCGATCGTCGCGATCGGTCCCGACCAGCCCTTGCCCGCGTCGTAGCGCTGGAGCCCCTTACGCAGCGCCATCGTCGCGCCCTGCTGCATCTTGCCGTCATAGGGCGTGCGCACCCAGAGGCCGCCGGCATAGACGCTGTGCGGACCCTTGTCGGCGGTTTCGCCGAATTCGGCGATCAGCTGGCGCCGCACCTCTTCCATATAATAGCCGCCGACCTGCGCGATCGCGGTGTTGCCCGTGTTGGTGAGGCCGAGCGGCATCGCGCGCGCGGCATCGCGCTGCGCGGTGCTGATCCAGCCATTGTCCTGCATCGACCCCAGCACGAAATTGCGCCGCGCCAGCGCCTCGCGCTCAAAGCGCGCGCGGCCGTATTTCTCGGGCGCCTTGGGCAGGATCGCGAGGAAGGCCATCTCGTGCAGCTGGAGCTGGTCGACATCCTTGTCGAAATAGGCGCGGCTCGCCGCCTGCACACCAAAGCTGCGGCGGCCGAGCGGGATTTCGTTGAGGTACAGCTCGAGAATCTGTTCCTTGGTCAGCGCATCCTCGATGCGCATCGCGAGGATCGCCTCGCGCACCTTGCGGCGATAGCTGAGCTCGTTGGTGAGCAGCAGGTTCTTCGCGACCTGCTGGGTGATCGTTGAGGCGCCGATGGGGCGGCCGCTGTTCGTCAGGTTGGTGATGATCGCCGAGGCGATCCCCGGATAGTCGATGCCGCCATGGCTGAAGAAGGTCTTGTCCTCGGCCGCGAGGAAGCTGCGCACCAAAAGCTGCGGATATTCGCTATATTCGAGCTGGACGCGGCGTTCGCGGGCATAGCTGTGCACCGGCTTGCCCTCGCCGTCGCGGACCATCGTCGGCAGCGGCGGTTCATAGTCGCGAAGCTGGTCGACCGACGGCAGGTCGCGCGCGAAAACCACCCAGATCAGCGCAAGAAAGAGAACGCCCGCGAGCGCGAGATAGCCGAGCCAGCGGAACCAGCGCCGCGTCCACATATCGCTCAGCCATGCGATGACGGCATTGCTGTCGCGGCGCAGGCGCAAGCGGAAATCGGGCGGACTGTCAGCGGCCATATGTCCCCGCCTCTAAAGCCTGTGTCGACGAAAGGGAAGCGTGCTTGCGGCGAGGTGCGCGACTAGGCACTTCGGGTCAGGTCGAGCAACGCCGAACGCAGCATCGCGGCCACTTCGCCATGCACGGCGCCCGCCGAAACGCGGTCTTCCTCATACAGCATTTCGTCGGCGGCAAAGCCAAGCTCGACCGCCAGCCGCAGCCTCGACCAGAGTATTTTGCGCTCGATGCCAGGAAGGTGCGGCGTACAGGCATCGGCGAGCCGGCCGGTCACATGGCGATGCGATTCGAGCCGGACATGCACGAGGCGCGGAGTCGCGTGCAGCGCACGCAAGATCCAAACCGCCCCCGGTTCGGCGCGCGTCACCGCGGCATTTTCGGCCAGCAGGTCACCGATATGATCGGCCATGCCCGCGACCCCCGCGGGCGCATGACGCGCGATCCAGCGTTCGAGCACGGCGTTCTGGCGCTCCATCAGCCGCCGCCCGAGCGCCTCGATCACCGCATATTTGTCGTCGAAATAACGATAGAGCGCGGGCGGGGTCAGCCCGGCGCGCGCGGCGATCATGTTGGTCGAAATCCGCTCGAGCCCGACCTCGGCGAGCAATTCGCCCGCGACATCGAGCAGGCGTCCCTGCGTCTGCCGCGCGCGATCCTGCTTCGGCGGCTGGCGGGCGGCGGCGATCACCGCGCCCGGCCGCGCGCGCTCACCGGCCAGATGTCGACGAGCGTGTCGCCCGCGACGATATGATAGAAATCATAGAGATTCACCGTCGGGTCGCAGTGCGGCACGGTCAGGCTGACCGGATCGCCGGGGGCGAGCGCGTTGCCGATTTCGGGCGCGATCAGCGCGGCATGCTCGTCGCCCATGAAGGCGAAAAAGGCGGTTTCGGGCGCCCCGCCCTGCACCACGGCGACGCCGCCATCGGTCGACAGCGACTTGTATCCGGCATCGATTGTGACGAGCCCGCTGTGATTGGCGCTGACGACGCGCGCGTCGACCGACAGCGAAACCTCGAACGGCGGTTCGGCGCCATCGGCGATGTCGCAGTCGAGATATTGCTTGTCCATGAAGACATAGGAACCCGCCTGCAATTCGGTGAAGACGCCGAGCTCGAGGTCGATCCGGTGCGTGCCGGTGCCCGACCCGGTGATGATCGCGGGCGCGAAACCGGCTTCGGTCAGCGCAGCGATCACCGCCTGCAGATAGGCGGTGCGTTCGACGATCGCGGCGCGGCGCTCGGCGTAGCTTTCGATATGCTGCTGCGACCCGCAGTAAAATTGCACGCCGCGATATTCGAGGTGCGGCGATGCGGCGATGGTCTTCGCCAAGGCCACGGCTGCCTCGGCCGACGCGACGCCGGTGCGCGCGATGCCGGGGTCGATGTCGATGATCACGTCGAGCTTCGCGCCCGCCGCCGCCAGCGCCGCGTCGATGCGCTCGGCAACGCCCGGATGATCGACGACCGCCATCAGCCCATCGTCGGTGACCGCGAGTTTCGCCAGCCGCTCGATCGCGGCGGGAGCGGCAACGGGCGAGGTGATGAGGATGCCGGTCACCCCGCCCTCGGCGAGCACCTCGGCCTCGCCGATCTTGGCGCAGCAAACGCCGACCGCGCCTGCCGCGAGCTGGCGCTTGGCGATGTCGACGCTCTTATGCGTCTTGGCATGCGGGCGCAGCGCGACGCCATGCTGCGCCGTGAGCGCGGCCATGCGCTGAATATTGCGGTCGAGGGCGTCGACATCGAGGACAAGCACCGGCGTGTTGAGGTCGGCGCGCGAACCCTGCCGGCCGATCAGATGGTCGTGCAATTCACGGTCGGTCGTCATGCGAACAATGTCTCCAGATGCGGATTGAGGAATTTGCCGTGCGGGTCGGCGGCGCGGCGCACCGCTGTATAGCGCGCCGCCATCGGGTAAAGCGCCGCGACGTCGGCACGGCTCAGCCTGTGGCGCTTCGCCCAGTGCGGGCGCCCACCGGCGCCGCGAAAGATCGCCTCTGCATCGGTGAAAAGGGCCGCCCAGGGCATTTTCGCATATTGGTGCATCGAGATCGCGGCGACCGGCCCGGCGTTCATCGGGCTCATCCAGATATTGTCGGCAGCAACGGTGCGATATTCGAAGGGAAAGGTCACAGGCAGCCGTTTCTTGCGAATCCAGCCGACGACTTCGTCCAGCGTATCAAGCCCGGCGGCGCGCGGCATTTCATATTCCATCTCCTCGAACCGCAGCGTCCGGTCGGACGGGAAAATGGCGTGCGCGGGGCCGCGGCGCCGGCCCGAAATGCCACTTTTCATCATCAGGCGCTGAAGAAAAGGGGTGAGGAACGGCAGCCGCGCCGAAAGGTCGAGGATGCGGCGAAAGGTCGCCTCCTCCATGTCGGTCGTACTCGGCGGCGGGTCGCACGGGTCGCATAGGTCGAGTGTCTTCAGGATCACATGGTCGCTGTACGGAAAGAACCAGAATTCGATATGGCGGTGCCACTGCGCCAGCTCGTCATAGCTTTCGCGAATCTCGGCCCAGCGGCGCTTTTCGATGCGTTCGACGAGGTGGAAGGCGGGGACGACCGCGACCTCGATTTCTGTCGCCACGCCGAACAGCCCCAGCGACAGACGCTGCGCCTGATAAAGATCGGCGTTGGTGTCGGCATCACACCAATGCGCCTCACCGTCGGCGCCGACGAGGCGGAAACCGCGTGCAAAAGTCGCGAGCGAGCCGAGGTCGACGCCGGTGCCATGCGTCCCCGTCGCCATTGCGCCGGCTAGCGACTGCGGATTGACGTCGCCCTGGTTGGCGAGCGCCAGCCCCTCGTCCCACAGCGCAGCGGTCAGCCGGCGGATGCTCCAGCCCGCCGGGATGCGCGCGGTCCGGCGGTCGGCGGCGATATGGATCGCACCCGCCATATCGTCGAGGCTGACGATGAGCTCGGCCGATTCGCAGAGCGGCATGAAACTGTGCCCCGCGCCGGTGACGCGCAGCCGGTTCGCGCTGCGAACGAGCGCCGCCAGCTCATCCTCGCTTTGCGGGCGCGCGACCTCGCCGCTTGCAGTGACGCTGCCCGACCAGTTGCTCCACGCCATGCTTCCCTCCCGCAGCGAGCACGTCGAAGCTGTGCGCCGCAGCAAAGTTAGTCAAGACTATATTTTACCAGTCGCGGACCTTCTCTTTCATCGTCACCCCGGACTTGATCCGGGGTCCCGCTTGAAACCCAAGCTGGTCGATGCTCCAAAAAGCGGGATCCCGGGTCAAGCCCGGGATGACGAGAGGGGGTCGCGACTCCCCATCCCGCAACAGACATCGACGCCAACCTACCAATTGGCGCGAAGCGTCGCTCAACGTGCCGTGATCCGCCGCGCGAAATGGATCTGCACCGCGTCGCGCACCCCGCGCGCGACCTTTTTCTGGCCCGCCGACGAGGCGAGGAATTCGCTATCCTCCTTATTCGAGATGAAGCCCGTTTCGAACAGGACCGACGGCGTATCGGGCGCCTTCAGCACGATGAACGAGGCGAAGCGGTGCGCGGTGGTGCGGAATTTGACGTCGTCCGACGCCTCGCGCTGGAGCAGCCGCGCGAAATCCGACGCGACATTCATCGTTTCGCGCTGGGTGAGGTCGAGCAGGATCGCCGACACATCGCCGCTGTGTGCGCCCAGATCGACGCCATTGATGACATTCGCCTTGTTCTCGCGCGCGGCAAGCCGCGCCGCCTCGCGGTCGGAGGCGACTTCGGACAGCGTGTAGATCGAGGCACCGCTGGCCTGCTGATTCTCGGCGGCATCGGCGTGCACCGAGATGAACAGATCGGCCTTCAGCCGCCGCGCGATGCCATAGCGTTCCTCGAGCACCAGGAAACGGTCGTCCGCGCGCGTCAGCGCAACGCGCACGCGGCCCGAGGTGAGCAGGTCGTCGCGGATCGCACGCGCGAGCGCGAGGGTAATGTCCTTTTCGCGCTTGCCGCTGTGCGGGCTGATTGCGCCGGGGTCGTGCCCGCCGTGCCCCGCGTCGATCACGACGAGCGGCAGGCGGCTGTTCGCCGGCCCCTCGATGCGCGGCAGCGCCACCGAAGGCTTCGGTTTGCCGATCGGGACGGTGACGCTGTAACGTTTTTCGGGCCGTTTGGCGCGGAACTGGGCGGGCGACTGCAATTGGGGGCGCAGGCCGCGCGATGTGCGTTCGAACCGATTTACCGAATCGCCGATCGGGCTCGCGTCCGCCTGCCCCGTCAGCGCCGGCGCCGGGGTCGCAATCATGCCAAGCAGGACGAGCAGCGGGCTCATGGGGCGTCTATGCCGCCCGATGCGCGCGATGGTCCAGCGCTTATTCGAAACATGGCGCCCCCGGCCGCAAAACATGGTGAAGATATCGTTAGCCGTGAGGCGTGAAAGGCCGGTTAACTGCCGAATAATGACGTTTGATACGGCGTGCATAATTGCAACACCCCGGCGCCATCCTATCTTTGTACGGTGGTTGTGGTTGCCGTCGGCACATGCCGATGCTAGCACGCCCTCACTGACGGTGTCGTTCCCGGTGCCGTCCGGCCTTTTGAGGGGAGGGCCTGCTCCGCGAATATGCGGAACATGGCCGCCTTGGCGCCGGACTTACGGGGAAGGGCGACCTGCCGCCAGTCCACCCGGTTGACCGGACAGTCGGGGCGTGCGCATCACGCCCGCCCTGCCCGCCCGCTCATCCCGTAACAGGTTGATGCCGCATGAGGCTTGCCATGCCCTCTTCACTCCGCGACGCGGGCGCTTTCGCCCCGGCCGTCGCCGGATTTGAAGACCGCATGCGCGTCCAGGACCGGACGCAGGCTCCTTTCGGCAATAACGTCTTTTTTCTTTTCACCCGTATCCGCCGCGGCCCGCCCTCGGGCAGGTTCGCGGGATTTTTTGATGGCGCGCTGAGGCGCGCTTGGAGTGTATCTAATGACCACGCGCATGTTGATCGACGCGCGGCACCGGGAAGAAACCCGGGTCGCCGTCACCAAGGGCAACCGAATCGAGGAGTTTGATTTCGAGTCCGCCGAGCACAAGCAGCTCAAGGGCAATATCTATCTGGCCAAGGTTACCCGTGTCGAACCGTCGCTGCAGGCGGCGTTCGTCGAATATGGCGGCAATCGCCACGGCTTCCTCGCGTTCAGCGAAATCCACCCCGACTATTACCAGATTCCGAAGGAAGACCGCGACGCGCTGCTGCGCGAAGAGGCCGAACATGCCGCCGCCGCCGCGCAGCGCGCCGAGGAAGACCTCGACGAGCTCGAAGGCGATGTCGCCGACGTCGAATATCACGACGAAGACGATAATGGCGACAATCGCGGCGATCGCGACGATGACCGTGACGATCACGACGATGGGCACGATGACCATGATGATCGCGACGACAATGGCGATGCCGAAAATGGCGACGCCGAAGAGGGCGCCGAGGGCTCCGAAGAAAATAAGGATGGCCGCGGCGATCGCCGGGGCCGCGGCCGTGGGCGCGGAAACAATAATCGCAAGGGCGGCCGCGGACGCAGCCGCCGGGGCGACGACGAAGACGGCGAAAACCGTATGTCGCTGCGCCGCCGTTACAAGATCCAGGACGTTATCCGTCGCCGTCAGGTGATGCTGGTCCAGGTCGTCAAGGAAGAACGCGGCAACAAGGGCGCCGCGCTCACTACCTATTTGTCGCTCGCCGGCCGTTATTGCGTGCTGATGCCGAACACGATGCACGGTGGCGGCATCAGCCGGAAGATTTCGAACGGCGCCGATCGCCGCAAGCTGAAGGCGATGATCGACGAGCTCGCGCTGCCGCCGACGATGGGCTGCATCGTCCGCACCGCGGGGATGAGCCGCACCAAGGTCGAGATCAAACGCGACTTCGACTATCTCGCGCGCCTGTGGGACGAGATCCGCGAAAATACGCTGGGCAGCTCGGCACCGGCGCTGATCCATTCGGACAGCGACCTGGTGAAGCGCGCGATCCGCGACATCTATCATAAAGACATCGAGGAAGTGCTCGTCGAGGGCGACGACGGCTACAAGGCTGCGAAGCAGTTCATGAAGCTGTTGATGCCCAGCCACGCGCGGCGCGTGAAGCAATATGCCGACCCCGTGTCGCTCTATCAGCGCTACGGCGTCGAGGATCAGCTCGCGGGGATGCTCAATCCCGTCGTCCAGCTGAAATCGGGCGGCTATCTGGTCATCAACCCGACCGAGGCCTTGGTGTCGATCGACATCAACTCGGGCCGCTCGACGCGCGAGCATAATATCGAGCAGACCGCCCTCAGCACCAACCTGGAAGCCGCGGCCGAAATCGCGCGCCAGCTGCGCCTGCGCGACATGGCCGGGCTTGTCGTGATCGACTTTATCGACATGGATCATGGCTCGAACGTCCGCAAGGTCGAGCGCGCGATGAAGGATGCGCTCAAGAACGACCGCGCGCGCATCCAGGTCGGTCGCATCTCGGGCTTCGGCCTGATGGAGATGAGCCGCCAGCGCCTGCGCACCGGCGTGCTCGAAGCATCGACGCGCCCCTGCCCGCATTGCGAAGGCACCGGCCTCGTCCGTACCGCCTCGTCGGCGGGGCTCAGCGCGCTGCGCCTGATCGAAGAGGAAGCCGCACGCGGCAAGGGCAATAAGATCACCCTGCGCGCCAGCCAGGAAGCGACCTTCTACCTCCTCAACGAAAAGCGCCGCGAACTGCGCGAGATCGAAGAGCTTTACGGCGTGACGGTCGAAATCCTGCCCGACGGCGAGACCGAAGGCGCGCGCATGGCGGTCGAGGTCAGCGGTCCGCCGCCGATCGCGCGCCGCAGCTTCGCCCCGATCGCACCGATCGAGGATGACGACGACGAAGACTATCCCGAGGACGAGGAAGAAGAAGCCGAAGAAGAGGCCGCCGAAGAGCGTCCGGCGCGTTCGCGTGACCGCGAAGAAGGTACACGCGACCGCGAGGAAGGCGATGCCGACGGCGAAGGCCGCAAGCGCCGCCGCCGCCGCCGCCGTGGCCGCCGCGGTCGCCGCGACGACGAAGGCAATGAAATCGCCGAGGCCGGCGAAGGCGGCGACGATCGCGAAGGCGACGGCGCCGAGGCCGACGAAGGCGAGGCCGCACCGGCCGAAGCCGTCGAGGCTGCCCCCGACGTGGATGCCGAGGAAGCCGAAGCCGAAGCCAAACCGCGCCGCCGCCGTGGCGGACGCGGCCGCAAGAAGGCCGATGCGGTGGAGACGACCGACGACGCTGCGGTCGAAGCTGAAGTCGCTCCGGTAGAGACGGTCGAAGCCGCCGAACCGGTTGCCGAAGAAGCGCCGATCGCCGAGGAAAAACCGAAGCGCAAGCGCGCGCCGCGCAAGACCAAGGCTGCTGCGGCCGCCGAAGCCGAGGCTGCGGATGCCGCCGAGGCGCCGACCGTCGAAGCGCCCGCCGTCGAAGCACCCGCTGCCGAAGCTCCGGTTGAAGCGGAAGCCGAAGCCGAACCCGCCAAGCCCGCACCCAAGAAGCGTGCGAGCCGCGCGAAAAAGGCCGTCGCCGCCGAGGCGGCAGCGCAGCCCGCGACCGCCGGCGAAGCCGAACCGGTTGCGGCCGATGCCGACGGCGAGGGCGAAGGCCCCGACGGCGAACCGCGCCGCGGCTGGTGGCAGCGTACGTTTGGCAATTGATGCCCAGCACTGAGTAAGATGCCGTGTGTCCCCGCGAAGGCGGGGACCCATCTCCTGATGGCTCGAAATAGCACCCACCGGTGATGGGCCCCCGCCTTCGCGGGGGCACGCGGACTTCGCAGACCGCTCCTGATTCTCAAACGCGCGGCCACCCGTCGCAGAAATTGCAAGCTGACCTTGCGTCCGCGCGCACTGATCCCCAATAAGCCCGCATGGCTTCACTCGGGGTTCAGGCGCGCGGCGCAAGAGAGGCGGGGATGACCGCTTTCCCGCCGCAGCCCGCGTTCGGGGCGCAAAAGCTGCGCTCCATTTTCCGTATCGCGCTGACATTGCTTGCGATGTGCGCGATCGCGCTGCGCCCGGCAGCGGCGCAGTCGATCCTGCGCGACGCCGAAACCGAAGCTTTGTTCCAGGACATGATGGACCCGCTGCTCGTCGCCGCGGGGCTCAGGCCCGGACAGGTGCGTGTGCACCTGCTCGGCGACCGCAGCATCAACGCCTTTGTCGCCGGCAGTCAGGACATCTATGTCTTCAGCGGGCTGATCGAGGCCGCCGACAGCGCCGAAGAGGTGCAGGGCGTGCTCGCGCACGAACTCGGCCATGTGATGGGCGGCCACGCGATCCGGGTCAACGAAGGCGCCAAGACCGCGACGGGTATCTCGCTGCTCAGCCTGTTGCTCGGCGCCGCGGCGATCGCGGCGGGCGCGGGCGAGGCGGGCATGGGCGTCATGATGGCGGGCCAGCAAGCCGCGCTCGGCAAGTTCCTCGCGTTCAGCCGCGTCCAGGAATCGACCGCCGACGCCGCGGGCGCGCAATATCTGTCGAAGGCCGGGATCAGCGGCCGCGGCAGCCTCGCCTTTTTCAAGAAACTGCAGAATCTCGAATTCCGCTATGGGGTCAAACAGGACGACGATCAGGCTTACGGCCGCACGCACCCGATGTCGGGCGACCGCATCCAGACGCTGCGCGAAGTCTATGTCATCGATCCGGCATGGGAAAAGCCCGCCGACCCGAAAATCGAGGCGCGCTTCCAGCGCATCAAGGCGAAGCTGTCGGGCTATATGGCCGAGCCCGAGCGGACGCTGCGCAAATTCCCCGAAAGCAACAGCAGCATTCCGGCGCGCTATGCCCGCGCCTATGCGTGGCACAAAAGCGCCTATCCGCAAAAGGCGCTGACCGAAGTCGAGGGTCTGCTCGCGAGCAATCCCAGCGACCCCTATTTCCTCGAACTCGAGGGCCAGGTGCTGCTCGAATCGGGGCGCCCGAAGGAAGCGATCCCGGCGCTTCGCAAAGCCGTCACCAACTCGCGGTCGCAGCCGTTGATCAGCGCGACGCTGGGCCATGCTTTGATCGCGACCGAGGATCCGGCGAATTATGCCGAAGCCGAAGAGGTGCTGAAAACCGCGGTGGCGCTCGACAATCAAAATCCGTTCGCCTGGTATCAGCTGGGAATCGTTTACGCGAACAAGGGCGATCAGGCGCGCGCCGCGCTCGCCTCGGCCGAACGCTACAGTCTTGAGGGTGGACAGTCGGGGCTTGCGCTGCGTAATGCCGAAATGGCGATGCAGGGTTTGCCCCAAGGCTCGCCCGACTGGATCCGTGCACAGGATATTTCGTTGGTGGCTCGCGCCGAGGTGGAACGCGAGCGCAAACGGCGTTAGTTTCGGGTGAAGACAGGGGCGACGCGTCGCATTTCCGTGATGCTCGAGGGCGATAAGTGACTGATAAAAAAGACGATTATTACCAGCCATGGCTGCGCGACCCCGCGCCGACGCCGACGGGCGGTGCGCCGGCGCCGGGCGAAGGATTGGCGAAGCCGAAGGACGAGCCCCCGGTCGGCATCGACCTCGCGCGATACAGCGCCCCCGAAAAGCCGCGCGATCCGCTGGTGAAGCCCGAGGCGATCAAGGCCGGCGCGGCGAACCTGTGGGACCGTATCCAGAGCGGCGCCGAAGCCTTTGCCGACTGGACGATCCGTGTCGGCGACCGCGCCGACATTCCGGCGCGCGTCGAAGCGATGGAAATTCCGCGCCGCTCACGCGCACTCGCGGCAAAGACGGGTGCGCTGACCGCGCGCGCCGCGCGCGCGGCGGGGCGCGGATCGGCGCAGGCCGGCCGCGCCGCCGCCAAGGCGAGCGGCGAGGCGTGGGAGAAGATGGCGCTCGGCGACAAGGCCCGGAAGCTGTCGAGCGAGGCCGGGCGCGGGCTCGGCGAAGTCGCGGGCAAGACCAAGGCGGGCGTTGTCGACATCGCCAAGGCGAGTGGCGAAAGTCTTCGCGACGGCATCGGCGATGCCGCAAGCAAGCTCCGCCCCGCGCCGCGCGAGGAGCTGGCGCCGCCGCCCTCGGGGCTCGAGCAATTGCTCGCGCGCGAGGAAGCCGCTGCCGCGCAGGCGAACGCACCTGCCGCGCCCGACTTGCCGCTGTTCGCCGGCGACGCCGCGATTCCGGCTGTCGCGAAGCCCGCACCGGGGGCGAGCGCGATGGAAGGCGACGATCGCTCGCCGATTGCGCCGCCAATGAAAAAGACCGCGAATGCCAAGGCGATGCCGGCGCAGGGCTTGCCGCAGGTGAAGGGGACGGGAATGGACGGCGTTTCAACGCGCACATGGGGTTTGGCGCTTGGCGGCATATTGCTCCTCGCCATCGTCTTCTGGCTCGGCGGCCGCTTCGGCGGCGGGATGAGCAAGAGCGAGGTCGAAACGATCGTCGCCGATTATATCAAGGCGAACCCGCAGATCATTCCCGCGGCGCTCGAAGCGCAGCGCAATGGCGAAATCGCCAAGGCGATCGACGCGATCCGCCCCGCGCTCGAAAAACCCTATGCCGGGGCGTGGGCGGGCAACGCCGACGGCGATGTGACGCTGGTGGTGTTCACCGACTATGCGTGCGGTTTCTGCCGCGCGAGCGTGCCCGACGTCGACCGGCTGATTCGCGAGGACAAAAGGCTGAAGGTCGTGTTCCGCGAACTGCCGATCATCGCGCCGCAAAGCCGCGACGCCGCGATCATGGCGCTCGCCGCGGCGCGGCAGGGCAAATATGACGCCTTCCACCACGCGATGTTCGCGGCGGGCTCGCTCGACAAGGCGGCGATCGCCGCGGCCGCCGAAAAGGTCGGCGTCGTCACCGACGGCACCGCCGATGCGACCGCGAACGAGGCGCTGTTCCAGCGCGAACTCGACAGCAACCTCGCGATCGCGACCCAGTTGCAGCTCAACGCCACCCCGACCTGGATCGTCGGCAACCAGCTGTTCCAGGGGCAGATCGGCTACGACGCGTTGAAGCAGGCCGTCGCGAAAGCCCGCACGGCGAAAAGCTGAGGGAGATCGAGGGGGAAATGATCGACAAGGTGCCGGAATTTCCCTCCTCGTCATTCCCGCGCAGGCGGGAATCCCGCTTCTTCCTGTCGTTTCGCAATCGAGCTTCGGTGAAGGGTGCCCGGCCGCAGAGCGGGATTCCCGCCTTCGCGGGAATGACGAAATTTTCGCGATGACCGCGACCGTCTCGCACGATGAAGCGCTCGCCAACGCCCGCCGCCTGCTGAGCGGCGAGCCCGGCGCCGCGCTGGCGCAGGCGCAGGCGATCATCGAGGCGGTCCCGACATCGGCGGCGGCGCACCGGCTTGCCGCGCATGCGTTGCGCGCGCTGGACCGCGAAACCGAAGCGCAGGCGGCGTCGCTCGCCGCCGTCGGCGTAACGATCCACGATGAAGCGATGGTCGACGCCGCGCTCGCACTCGCCGAGGACCGGCTGCCCGATGCCGAGGGGGCGCTGCGCCAGCGGCTCCGCGAAGATGCGACCGATGTCGCGGCGATCCGCATGCTCGCCGAGGTGGCGGGCCGGATCGGACGTTATGAGGACGCCGAAAAATTGCTGTCGCGCGCGCTGCAGCTTGCGCCGGGTTTCGGCGCCGCGCGCGCCAATCTCGCGACCGTCTATTACAAGCAGAACCGCTTCGCCGACGCCGCCGAGACGCTCGATGCGGTGCTCGGCGACGATCCCGACAACCCCGCGCACGCGAATTTGCGCGCCGCAGCGCTTGGCCGCATCGGCGGCTATGACGAGGCGCTCGCGCTTTACGAAGAGCTGACGCGCCGTTTCCCCGATCATGCCAAGCTGTGGATGAGCTATGGTCATATGCTCAAGACCGTGGGGCGGCAGGACGACAGCATCGCCGCCTATCGCCGCGCGCTTGCCGCCGATCCGGGGCTCGGCGAAATCTGGTGGAGCCTCGCCAACCTCAAGACGATCCGCTTCGGTGCAGATGACCGCGCCGCGATGGAAGCGGCGCTTGTTGCGGCCGAACCCACCGCCGAGGCGCGCGCCGACGACCGGCTGCACCTGCATTTCGCGCTCGGCAAGGCGTATGACGATGCCGCCGAACATGGGTCCGCGTTTCGCCATTATGCCGCGGGCAACGCGATCCGGTCGGGCCAGCTCGGCTATCGCGCCGCCGAAACGAGCGCGGCGGTCGACGCGATCATCGCCGCCTGCACCCCCGAATTCTTCGCTTCGCGCGCCGGCGCGGGCGACCCCGCGCCCGATCCGATCTTCATCCTCGGCATGCCGCGCGCCGGATCGACGCTGATCGAACAGATCCTCAGCTGCCATTCGGCGATCGAAGGCACGATGGAACTGCCCGACATCCCCGCGCTCGCGCTCGGCCTCGGCCGCGAGGCGTATGACGACGGCCGCCGCTGGATAGAGGCGCTGGCCGAGACGCCGCGCGAACGGCTCGCTGAGCTGGGCGCCGCCTTCCTCCAGCGCACCGCGGTGCAGCGCAAGACCGACAAGCCCTTCTATATCGACAAGCTGCCGAACAACTGGCTCTACACCGCCTTCATCCGGCTGATCCTGCCGAATGCGAAGATCATCGACGCGCGGCGGCATCCGCTCGACTGCTGTTTTTCGAACTTCCGCCAGCATTATGCGAAGGGGCAGGCGTTCAGTTACGGCCTCGCCGACGTCGGCGGCTATTACCGCGATTATGTGCGGCTGATGGCGCATATCGACGCGGTCCAGCCCGGCCGCGTCCACCGCGTGATCCACGAGGCGCTGCTCGATGCCCCCGAAACCGAGGTTCGCGCCATGCTCGCCTTTCTGGACCAGCCCTTCGAAGCCGCCTGCATGGCGTTCCACTCCAATGCGCGCGCGGTGCGCACGGCGTCGAGCGAACAGGTGCGCAAACCGATCAATCGCGATGGCGTCGGGCAATGGCAACCTTATGAAAAATGGCTCGATCCGCTGAAGCAGGCGCTCGGCCCCGTGCTGGGCGCCTATCCCGCTATTCCCGCCGATTTCGGCTAGGCTCTACGCGACAAAACGTTGCCTTTCGGCAACAGCCGACGACATTTTCGACCAACGACCACGGCACTCTGCCAACAATGCTTGCGCTTGCGCCGCGGTGCGTCATGCTCCGTCATATGGCTGTCATGTGAGGGGGATTCCATGCGGAAACTATCGGCAGTATTGACCAAAAGCGGCGCGCTCCTGCTCGGCAGCACGATCCTGTGCACATCGGGAACGGCGCTGGCCCAGCAAAACAACACCGACGACGATCGCGACATCGTCGTCACCGCGTCGAAGCGCGAAGAAAATCTGCAGGATGTGCCGCTCGCGATCACCGCGATCGGGACCGAGCGGCTCGACGAGCTGCAGGTCAAGGAATTCCAGGACGTCGTCAAATTCCTGCCATCGGTGACGATCCAGACGCTCGCGCCGGGGTTCAGCCAGGTCTATTTCCGCGGCGTCGCGTCGGGCGAGAACGCCAATCACTCGACCTCGCTGCCGACTGTCGGCACGTATCTCGACGAAATGCCGATCACGACCATCCAGGGCGCGCTCGACATCCACGCCTATGATCTTGCGCGCGTCGAGGCGCTCGCGGGGCCGCAGGGCACGCTCTATGGCGCAAGCTCGATGGCGGGCACAATCAAGCTGGTCACCAACAAGCCCGACACCAGCGGCACCTATGGCTCGGTGGGCCTCGAACTCAACAGCGTGACGCGCGGCGGCATCGGCGGCGTTGCCGAGGGCTTCATCAACGCCCGGATCAGCGATCGCGCGGCGCTGCGCCTCGTCGGCTGGTATCGCCACGACGCGGGCTATATCGACAATATCGCGGGGACGCGTGTCTATCCGATCAGCCAGAACACTGACACCGATGGCGACGGCGAGAATGACACGGTCATCAACCTTCCCGGCGACGACATCACGCAGAACAACGCCGATCTGGTCGAAAAGGACTATAACACCGTCGACACCTATGGCGCGCGCCTCGCGCTCGGCATCGAACTCGACGACGACTGGACGATCCGCCCGACGCTGATGGGCCAGATCCAGAAAGCGAATGGCAGCTTCGCGCAGGAACGCTCGTCGGCGGTAACGCGCAGCCTGCAGACGGTGCAGTACAACCCCGAACGCAGCGACGATAAATGGATCCAGGCCGCGCTGACGATCGAGGGCAAGATCGGCAATTGGGACCTGACCGTCACCGGCGGGCATCTGCGCCGCAAGACGCTGACCGACAGCGACTATTCGGATTATGCCTATTTCTACGACGCGCTCTTTGGATCGGCGGTCTATCTTTACGACAATGCCGGGGACCAGATCAGCCCGAACCAGTATATTCAGGGCATCGACCGCTATCGCCGCAACTTCGGCGAAATCCGCGTCGCCTCGCCCGCCGACGCGCGCATCCGCTTCATCGGCGGGCTGTTCTATCAGCGCCAGTCGCACAATATCGAGCAGCATTATATCATCGACAACCTGTCCGACGATCTGCAGGTCCCCGGCACCGTCGACAATATCTGGCTGACCAAACAGCTGCGCGTCGACCGCGACTATGCCGCGTTCGGCGAGCTCAGCTTCGATATCACCGACAAATTGACGCTGACCGGCGGCGGCCGCCTGTACAAGTTCGACAACAGCCTCGTCGGCTTCTTCGGCTACAGCAACCCGGGGTACAGCAGCAATCCGGTCTATGCGTGCCAGGGTCCGGCCGTCGTCGATGGCTCGCCCTGCACCAACCTCGACAAGCGAACCAAGAAGACCGACTTCATCCACAAGTTGAACCTGACGTACAAGTTCACCGACGATGTGATGATGTATGCGACCTGGTCGCGCGGTTTCCGTCCCGGCGGCATCAACCGGCGCGGCTCGCTGCCGCCCTATGGTTCGGACACGCTCGACAATTACGAGCTCGGATGGAAGACCAGTTTCGGTCCGGTTCGGTTCAACGGCGCGGTGTATCAGCAGGATTGGAAAAATATCCAGCTGTCCTTCCTCGGCGCCAACGGGCTGAGCGAAGTGCGCAACGCCGGCATCGCGCGGATCCGCGGGGTCGAAGCCGACGTCAGCTATCGTTCGGGCGGCTTCTCGCTCGGGATGGGCGCCAGCTATAACGACGCGACGATCCGCCGCGATTTCTGCGCCATCGCCAATGCCGATTTCGATTGCACGACAACGGACAACAGCCTGCTCGCGCCGTCGGGATCGCGCCTTCCGGTCACCGCGAAGTTCAAGGGCAATGCCGTCGCGCGCTATGAATTCCCGATCAGCGGCCTCGATGGCCACGTCCAGTTCGCGGTCAACCATATCGGCAAAAGGCGGTCCGACCTTCGCACGCTTGAAAATGACATCGTCGGCAATTTCAAAGCCTATACGACCGCCGATTTCAGCATCGGGGTGAAGGGCGAGGGCTGGGATGCCGAACTGTTCGCAACGAACCTGTTCGACAGCCGCGGCGTGATCAACAGCGCGGTCCAGTGCGGCGAGACGGTGTGCGGCGACGGCGATGGCCTGACCCCGGGCGGCGGGGTCTTCTATGACAATGTCATCCGCCCACGCCTGATCGGCATCAAGGTGAGCAAGGACTTCTGAGCGGCCCATTGAGGGGACGGCGCAAACGCGCAACGCGCATCGCGCCGCCCCTCGGCTCTATCCCCCACGCGGGGGATGGACGAACAGACCCCGATCGGACGGTATCGGCACCCGGGGCGATCGCGATCGGGGATAGAGGATGGGAACCGGCTTCGCATGGCAGAAGAGATGACCGCAGGCATCAGGCCCGCCCAAAAGCTCGGCCTTGCAATGTGCGTCGCGCTCGTCATGGGCAATATGATCGGATCGGGGGTGTTCCTCCTCCCCGCCAGCCTTGCCCCGTTCGGGTGGAACGGCGTCGCAGGGTGGGTCATCACGATCGCCGGCGCGCTTGCGCTCGCGGTGGTTTTGGCGCGGCTGACCGTCGCCTTTCCGCGCGCGAGCGGGCCGACCGCCTTTGTCCAGCTCGCCTTCGGGCGCATTCCCAGCTTCATGATCGGCTGGGCCTATTGGGTGTCGGTGTGGACCGCCAATGTGACGCTCGCGGTCGCCGCGGTCAGCTTTCTCAGCCTCTTTGCGCCAGCGCTCGGCGACCATATGGCGCTCTCGACGCTCGCGCTGATCTGGATCGTCACCGCGATCAACTGGCGCGGCGCGCGCGCGGCGGGGCGTTTCCAGATCGTGACCCTGCTTATTAAGCTGATCCCGCTGCTGACCGTAATCGTCCTGATACCGATCGCATTCGGCAGCGAGACCCCCGTCGTCACGACACCCTTCCCGGCCGAGGGATTGTCGCTGACCGCGGTCAGCGGTTCGGCGATCCTCACTTTGTGGGCGCTGCTTGGTTTTGAATCGGCGAGCGTCGCGACCGACAAGGTCAAGGATCCGGTCGTCACCATCCCGCGCGCGACGATCATCGGCACGCTGGCGACGGGCATCCTCTACCTGATCGTCTGTTCGGCGGTCGCGCTGATGCTGCCGGCGGACAAGGTCGCGACGTCCGACGCGCCGTTCGCCCTGTTCGCCGAAACCTATTGGGGGCACGGTCCGGCGCTGTTCATCGCCGCCTTTGCCGCGATCAGCGCGATCGGGGCATTGAACGGCTTCACACTGATCCAGGCCGAACTGCCGGCAACGCTCGCGCGCCAGGGGCTGTTTCCCGCATGGTTCGCGCGCACCAACCGCCACGGCACGCCCGTTGCCGCGCTGCTGATCGCGAGCGGCCTCGCGACCGCGTGCGTCGTGCTGAACAGCAACAAATCGACCGCGGAGATGTTCACCTTCATGGCCATCTTGTCGACCTCGGTGACGCTCTGGCTCTACCTCTCCTGCGCCGCCGCCGCGCTGCGCCTGCGCGTGGCGATACCGGTCGCCCTGATCGGCCTCGCCTATTCGGTCTGGACGCTGTGGGGCGCCGGGCTGAACGTCAGCGCGATGAGCCTGATCCTGATGGTCGCGGGGCTGCCGCTCTATTGGTGGACGCGCGGATCGGCGCCAGCCTCAACGCCATCGGGGAGCGAAGAAACCCCGGTCGCGTAGGATCACCTGCGCCGCATTATGCCCCGGCGCGCCGGTGACCCCGCCGCCGGGATGCGTGCCCGCGCCGCACATATAAAGACCCTTCACCGGCCCGCGATAGGCGCCGTTGCCGAGCACCGGGCGCGCCGACCATAGCTGGTCGAGGCTCATATTGCCGTGCATGATGTCGCCGCCGACCAGCCCGAACTTGCGTTCGAGCCCCTTGGGGCTGAGGATCTGGCGCCCGACGATCGAGGCGCGGAAGCCGGGGGCATAAGCCTCGACCGTGTCGATGATCGTATCGGCGGCCTTCCCCTCCTCGGCGTCCCAGTCGCGTCCGTCTGGAAGTTCGGGGGCGAATTGCTGGCAGAAGAGGCTGGCGACATGCTGGCCCGGCGGCGCGAGGCTGTCGTCGACGGTCGACGGGATGAGCATTTCGACGATCGGTTTCTTCGACCAGCCGTACTGCTTCGCGTCGAGGAAGGCGCGGTCCATATAGTCGAGCGTCGGGGCGAGAATGATCCCCGACTGGTGATGCTCGCCCGGTTCGGGCAGACAGGTGAAGCGCGGCAGTTCGCTGAGCGCGACATTCATGCGGAAGGTGCCGCTGCCCGCCTTGAACGCCTTGATCCGGCGGCGGAACTCGGGCGCGATATCGCCCTCGTCGAACATCCGTTCGTAAAGCAGCTTGGGCCCGACATTGGCAATCACGCGCGCAGCCACGATCTCCTCGCCGCTGACCAGCTTGACCCCGACGGCCTTGTTTCCATCGACCAATACGCGCGCGACGGGCGCTTCGAGGCTGATCTCGACGCCGAGCTGGGTGCACACCTTCGCCATCATCTGGGTAATCGCGCCCATGCCGCCGACGCTGTGGCCCCACGCGCCCTTCTTGCCGTTCACCTCGCCGAAAACATGATGGAGGAGCACATAGGCGCTGCCCGGCGTATCGGGGCTGGCGTAGTTGCCGACGACCGCATCGAAACCGAAAGCCGCCTTGACGGCTTCGCTTTCGAACCAGCTGTCGAGGAAGGTGCGCGCCGACTTGGTGAAGAGTTCGAGCACGTCGCGCTGCTGCGACAGGCTGAGTTTGGTGAGGCCGCGCCCCTGCCGCGCCGCGTCGAGCAACGTCTTGAAGCCGTCGCCGACATTTGGCGGCGATTTCAATGCGAGGTCGCGCAGCACATCGGCCACGCCCTCGAGCATGTCATAATATTCGGGGAGGCGCGCGGCGTCATGCGCCGAGAAGCGCGCAAATTCCTTTTGCGTACGTTCGAGCCCGCCGCCGAGCTTTAGATAGCCGCCATCTTCCTGCGGCAGGAAATTGCTGATCGGCCGCTCGATCACGCGATAGCCGTGATCGGCCAGCTTCATGTCGGCGATGACCTTGGGCTGAAGCAGGCTGACCGTGTAGCTCGCGACCGAATTGCGGAACCCCGGCGCGAACTCCTCGGTCACCGCGGCGCCGCCGACGACGTCGCGCGCCTCGACGATGCGCACCTTCAGCCCCGCCTTGGCGAGATAGAAGGCGCAGACGAGGCCGTTGTGGCCGGCGCCGATAATCAGGGCGTCATAGGCTTTGGTCATTGAAACTCTTTCGCAAGCGGGGATTGGACATGCTGGCGGCCGAAGCCGAGGCCGAGGATTCGGCCCGGGATGCGGCGGAGCAGCGGGAAACGGTCCAGCAATCGGACGGCGAGCGGGACGCGCGTGATTTCGCCGCGCAGCATCGGTTCGATGATATTCTGATGCGCGAAACGCTGGAGCCCCTGCATCCGCGTCGTCGGTTTCCAGCGGCGGTCCTGCACCTTCGCAAGCAGCGGGTCGGGATCGGCGCCAGCCGCAAGCGGCGCGGCGAGGATATTCGCGGTCGCAACGGCATCCTGCACCGCGAGGTTGATCCCGACGCCGCCGACGGGCGACATCGCGTGCGCGGCGTCGCCGATTGCGAGCAGGCCGGGGCGCGACCAGCGCGTGAGACGATCGAGCGCAACCGTGAGCAGTTTCACGTCGTCGAAGCTCTGGATCGCGTCGATCCCGGCGGCGAGACCGGGAGCGATTGCAACGATCTTGTCGCGAAAGGCCGCGATCCCGCGCGCTTCGATCGGCGCGAAGGCGCCCTTTTCGATGATCTGCGCGCATTGCCAATAGTCGCCGCGCGGGATGGCGACCACCATGCCGCCCTTGTCGATCGTGCCGAGCGCGACTTCGGACATGTCCATGCCCGCAGGAACGGGGATGCGGAACCACAGCACGTCCATCGGCGCGCCGAGATCTTCGAGCGGCAGTTCGGCGGCATCGCGCAGCACCGAACGACGCCCGTCGGCGGCGATAACGAGCCGCGCGGGCAGGGTCGCGCCACTCGCCAGCGTCACGCCGCTGACGCGGCCGTTTGCGTCACAGGTGAGCCCAGTCGCCTCGGTCGACATGCGCAGATCGAAGGTCGGATATTTCCGGCCCTTCCCCGCGATAAAATCGAGCAGATCCCATTGCGGCATCATCGCCACGAAGCGCGCCGCGACGGGCAGATGCTTCATCGTCGCGATCGTATAGCGCCCGCCGAGCAGGTTGAGCGTCATCGTATCGATGGCAGCGTGCGGTTCCTTGAGCAACTCTTCGAGCAGACCGATCTCGTGAAACAGTTCGAGCGTCGAGGGATGCACGGTGTCGCCGCGGAAATCGCGGAGGAAATCGGCGTGTTTTTCGAGGATAGTGACGGGAACCCCGGCGCGCGCAAGCAACAGGCCCGCGACCATGCCCGCGGGGCCGCCGCCGACGATGATGACTGGATCGCTCATACTCCCCTCCTCCCGTGCGTTGTGACTAGCGGCTCCACCCCGGCGGCGGGGCATGCTCGTGCCGCGCTTCGGGGATCAGGTCGCGCATCCGCGAACAGAAATGCTTGAGGCACACTTCCTTGTCGCTGAGCGGACCCATGGTGAAGCTCTTCGACGCCATCCCCTGCTGAACGCGCGTGATCAGCTCGGTGTCCTCGGCATTGACCTGCCGGTTGATGCGCCAGTTCAGATAGCGTGCGGCCTTCATCTCGCGGCGCTCATCGGGGAGGACATAGGAGATTTCGCGGATCAGGCAGGTCGTCGGGCCGGTCGGCAGCCACTGCATGAAATCGACCTGGTCGGGATAGATGTCGAAGGCGACATTGGGCCAGAGCTTGAAATAGAGCCAGTGGCGCTGGTTCGCTTGCGGAAGGTGCGGCACCGGCGGCAACAGCCGCTGGTACATGCGCTCGGACCAGTTCACCGACGGCCGATCGATCAAATCGCCCCACATGCGGTCGACATTATCCTCGGCCTCGACGCCATAGCTTTTGCCGAACAGGCGCGTGAGGCCGGGGTGCGCGACGGAAATGTGGAGCCCGTCCGAATAATTGTCGCCGACATTCTTCCAGTTCACCTCGCGCGGGCGAAGCGTGACGCGGCCGAGCGCGCCGAGCTCCTCGAAGCGATACGGGGCGACCTGCGCCTCGTAAGGCGCCATCATCGACGCAACCGACGGGCCGCCGTCATCCTCGAGCCGCACGAACCAGAAGCCGCGCCATTGTTCGAGTCCGACGGGGACGAGCCCCGCCTTGCCCTTGTCGAGCGTCGGATAGCTCGCCGAATCGGGCACCCCAGTCAGCCGGCCATCGAGTTCGTACGTCCACGCGTGATAGGGACAGACGAGCTTCTTCGCGCAACCCACCGCGCCGTCGACAAGGCGCGAGCCACGATGGCGGCAGACATTGGTGAAGGCGCGTACATTGCGGTCGGTGCCGCGCACCAGAATCACGCTCTCGCCGCAATAGTCGATGCTGTGCCAGTCGCCGACGTTCGGGATGTCGCTATCGTGGCAGACGACCTGCCAGCTCGGACGGAAGATCCGTTCCATTTCAGCGGCATAGAAATCAGGATCGCTATAGGTCCAGGCGGGCAGCGACCAGCCGTCGAGCGGGTCGATATTCGAATCGCGAAGGGGTGCAGTTGCCATATCTCGTTCCTTGTTGTACATATGTATAACAATATGACCGCCGTTCGCCAAGCCTTTACGCGCGAGAGCGCCGATGCACGCCGCGCCGACCTGATCGAGGCGACCGCGGCGTGCCTTGCCGAGCATGGGCTGGCGGGAACCAACGTCCGCGCGATCTGCGCGAAGGCGGGTGTGTCGCCGGGGCTGCTGCGCCACTATTTCGGCGGCATCGACGATCTGGTCGCGGCGACCTATCAAGCGACGAGCGACCGCATGGACGCGATTTTCGCCGCCGCGATGGTGCAGGCGGGCAGCGATCCGCGCGCGCGGCTGACCGCTTACCTCACCGCCAGCTTCCGTCCGCCGGTGACCGATCCCGAACTGCTCGGCGCATGGACCGCCTTTTGGGCGCTCGCACGCAGCGACGCGCGCATGGCGGCGATCCACGCGGAAAGTTACGCCGGCTATCGCGCCCGGCTCGGCGAATTATTGGTCGCGTGCGGCGCGGCCGATGCCGAGCGGCTGGCGATCATGCTGACCGCGATGGTCGACGGGCTGTGGCTCGAGCTGTCGCTCGACGCCGAAAGTTTCGGCGCCGAGGCGGCAGTCGCGATGGTCGAGCGCGCGGTCTTCGCGCTCGTCTGACCCTTATTTCGACAGGTCTCGCAGCAAACTGTCCCAATGGGCGAGCGCCGGCGCGATCGCATCGACGGGCACGCGCTCGTTGAGGCCGTGCGCGTAGCTGTCGCTCGCTTTCGAGAAGAGACCCGCGACGCCGTAGCTCGGCACGCCCTGGATGCGGAAATGATAGCTGTCGGTCGCGCCCGCGCTCATCGACGGGATGATCGGCAGGCCCGGAGCGCGCGCATGCACCGCCTTCGTCACCGCCGCGACGACGTCGGGGCGCAGCGGCGAGGCATCGCTCGCGCTCGCGTCGGGATCGGTCTTCACCTTGATCGCCGGATCGGCGATCGCCTTTTCGAGCTCGGCGCGCACCGTTTCGACCGGCACGCCGGGGAAGATGCGGCAGTTGATGTTCGCGGTCGCACGCTGGGGCAGCGCATTCTCGGCATGCCCGCCCTTGACCAGCGTCGGCACGCAGGTGGTGCCGATCTGGCCGATATATTCGGGGTCGGCGCGGATCGCAGCAATGGCTTTCGCGTCCGACGGGTTCGCGGCAAAGGCTTTCAGCGCCGCGCCGATATCGCCGCCGACCTGGTCGGCGACGATCGGCATGCCGACCTTGGTCAGCTCGTTCTGCTGCGGCGTGAAGCGATAGGCGCCCACCTTGGCGAGCGCGGTCGACAGCTGGACGATCGCATTGCTGCCCGACGGGCGCGAGCTGTGGCCGCCCGGGTTGGTGACTTCGAGTGTGAAGTCGGCATATGTCTTCTCGCCCGCCTGCAGCCCATAATATTTGGGTTTGCCGTCCTCGCCGATCGTTCCGCCACCGCCGTCGCCGTTGAGCGCGAATTCGGCACCCTTATACTTCGCTGCGAGCGCGCGCGTCGTGGTCATCGAGGTTTCCTCGTCGCCCGAGAGCAGCAGGATGATCGATCGCTTCGGCTTGAAGCCGTCCTTCTTGAGCTGCGCCATCGTCGCGACCATCATCGAGACGTCGAACTTATTGTCCTCCGACCCGCGCCCGAAAATATAGCCCTCTTCCTCGACCGGCACGAAGGGGTCGCGCGTCCAGTCCTTGGGATCGGCCTCGACGACGTCCATATGGCCCAGCAGCACGATCGGCTTTTGCTTCGTCGTACCGTGCAGCGTCGCGGCGAAGGTCGCGGTTTCGCCGATCGGCGTGATCTCGATATCGCTGTCGGCATAGCCCGCGGCTTTCAGCACGCTCGCATAATAGGCGGCCAGCTTCGGTACCTGCCCACGCCCCTCGACCGTCGGAATCGCAACGCTGTCCTTCAGTATCTTTTTCGCCGCCTCGGTATCGGCGGGCTTGGCGTGGACGGGCGCGGCGGCGAGCAAGGCGGCGGCGAGGGCGAGCGGAGCGGTAAGGTTGCGCATGGAAACGGACCCTAACCAGCTGTCATCCCAGCGCAAGCTGGGATCGCTATCGTGGTGGCCGGGCGGCAGCGGTCCCAGCTTTCGCCGGGACGACGATTCCTATGCCGCCTTCTTCGCCTTCGGTGCCGGCGTCTTCGGCTTGTAGCGGCAGAGGTCGACGACCGGGCAGCGCCAGCACTCAGGGGTGCGCGCCTTGCAGATATAGCGGCCGTGGAGGATCAGCCAGTGATGCGCGCCGACGCGGAACGGTGCGGGCGTATTCTTTTCGAGCTGTTTTTCGACCGCGAGCACGGTCTTGCCGGGTGCGAGCCCGGTGCGATTGCCGACGCGGAAGATATGCGTGTCGACCGCGAAGGTTTCGGCGCCGAAGGCGCAGTTCATCACGACATTGGCGGTCTTGCGCCCCACCCCGGGCAGTTCGACGAGCGTGTCGCGGTCGGCAGGCACCTCGCCGTGAAACTCGCGGACGAGGATTTCGCTGAGCGCGATGACATTCTTCGCCTTGCCGTTGAACAGCCCGATCGTCTTGATGTGCTGCTTCAGCCCCTCTTCGCCAAGGTCGATCATTTGCTGCGGCGTCGTCACCTCCTGGAACAGCTTCCGCGTCGCCTTGTTCACCCCGACGTCGGTCGCCTGCGCCGACAGCACAACCGCGACGAGCAGCTGATAGGTGTTGCCGAACTCCAGCTCGGTCTCGGGGCTCGGGTTGAGTTCCGCGAGCCTCCGGTAGAATTCGAAGATATCGGCCTTTTTCATCGGATCAGTTAAGCCCGAGCACCTGCGGCATCGTGTAGCGGTCGGGCTTCTGCTGGAGCAGCCACAGCGCCGCGCGCACCGCGCCGCGCGCGAAGATCATGCGGTTTTCGGCGCGGTGCGAGAGGGTGATCATCTCCTCCGGCCCCGCGAAGATCACGTCATGGTCGCCCGCAACCGTCCCGCCGCGCAAGGACGCGAAGCCGATCTTGCCATGACCGCGCGCGCCCGTAAGCCCGTCGCGGCCGCGTTCGGAGCAGGTGTCGAGGTTGATCCCGCGCCCTTGCGCCGCCGCCTGCCCGAGCAGCAGCGCGGTGCCGCTCGGTGCGTCGACCTTCATCCGGTGGTGCATCTCGACCACCTCGATATCCCAGTCGGCGCCGAGCCGCGTCGCGGCCTCGCGCACCAGATGCGCGAGCAGCGTGACGCCGAGCGAGGTGTTGCCGGTCTGAAGCACCGCGATATCCTTTGCGGCATCGTCGATCAGATAATGATGGCGTTCCTCGAGCCCCGTCGTCCCGATGACGATCGGCGTTTTCGCCGCAACGCAAGCGTCGAGCGTCGCCTCGAGCGCCGCGGGCGACGAGAAATCGACAAGAACGTCGGCGTCGCTGGCGAGCCTCAGAACATTGCCGCCCCGGTCGACGCCACAACTGCGCTGCCCCGCTTCGGAGATCGCAGCGGCGAGCGCGACGCCCATCCGACCTTCGCTGCCGATAATACCGATGCTGGTCATATGCCGTCCCCTAAATTGCCGCTCCCTTTAGCCGCTCGTGTCGAGCGAAGTCGAGACACCCATCAAAATGACGCAATGCCGATGGGCATCTCGACTTCGCTCGATGCGAGCGGATAGAAGAGGAGTCATGCGTGACATCCAGAATATCGTCATCCTGACCGGCGCCGGCGTTTCGGCCGAAAGCGGCATCGACACCTTTCGCGACAGCGGCGGCCTCTGGGAACAGCATCGCGTCGAGGATGTCGCGACCCCCGAAGCCTTTGCGCGCGATCCCGACCTTGTCCTGCGCTTCTACGATATGCGGCGCGAGGCGATCCAGACCAAGGCGCCGAACGCCGCGCACGAAGCGCTCGCGCGGCTCGACGCCGTATGGCCGGGCGAACTGCTGATCGTCACGCAGAATGTCGACGACCTGCACGAGCGGGCGGGCGCGAAACGGCTGATCCATATGCACGGCGAGCATCTCAATGCCTGGTGTACCGCATGCGACGCGCGAGTGCCGTGGACGGGGCCGTTGCTCGACCGGCCAGCGTGCAGCGCGTGCGGCATCGTCGGCACCCTGCGCCCCGACATCGTCTGGTTCGGCGAGATGCCGTACCGGATGGAGGACATTTACCACGCCCTGAACCGCGCCGACCTGTTTGTTTCGATCGGCACGTCGGGCGCGGTCTATCCCGCCGCGGGCTTCGTGCGCGAGGCGCGCGCATCGGGCGCGCGGACGCTCGAGCTCAATATGGAGCCGAGCCAGGGCAGCTACTGGTTCAACGAGGCGCGGCAGGGTCCGGCGACGCGGCTGGTGCCCGAGTGGGTGGCGGAGATGTTGAAGGAATAACGTCGCCCCTGCGAAGGCAGGGGCCGCCGTGGGCATAGCGCTGAATCTCTCGCGGCCCCTGCCTTCGCAGGGGCGACGGTAGGTTTCTACCGCCGCGCCACGAAGAAATCTCTGAGCAGCGCCGCCGCTTCATCTTCGCCGATGCCGTCGTAAATCTCGGGCCGGTGGTGGATCGTCGGCTGCGCGAAGGTGCGCGGGCCGTGGACGACCGCGCCGCCCTTCGGATCGTCGGCGCCATAATAGAGGCGCGCGATTCGAGCGTGGGCGATCGCGCCGGCGCACATCGCGCAGGGCTCGAGCGTCACATAAAGGTCGCAGCCATCGAGCCGCTCGTTACCGAGCTTGGCCGCCGCGGCGCGAATCGCGACGATTTCGGCATGCGCGGTAGGATCGTGCGATTCGCGCGGGCGGTTATGGCCCTCGGCGATAATCGCACCGTCCTTGACGATCACCGCGCCGACGGGCACTTCGCCCCATTCCGCGGCGATGCGGGCGAGATCGAGCGCGCGGCGCATCGGTTCGGGAAGCGGAAACTGGGCCATAAAAGCGGCCTATGCGCTTGACGAATCTCCTGCAAGCCGATAAGCGCGCGCCTTTCCCGGCTCACTCCGGTTCTGTATTCCCCGTTTTGCGGGAAGTGCCCGGACGCCGACCTGAAATTTTTTGACGAGGACGAAGACCATGTCGCGCATCTGCGAACTGACCGGCAAGGGCCGCCAGGTTGGCCACAATGTGAGCCACGCCAACAACAAGACCAAGCGCACTTTCCTGCCCAACCTGCAGAATGTGACGTTGCTGTCGGACGCGCTCGGCAAGGGTGTCAAGCTGCGCGTGTCGACCCACGGCCTGCGCACGGTCGAGCATAATGGCGGTCTCGACAACTGGCTGCTGAAGGCCGGCGACGACCAGCTGTCGACTTCGGCGCGCAAGGTGAAGAAGGAAGTCGCGAAGAAGCTGGCCGAAAAGGCCGCTTAAGCGCTTTCGAATCGCTAAAAGCAATCAGGCCGCCGGATCACCGCGCGGCCTTTTTGCTGTCCGGCCTCTTTTTCGGCGGCAGGCCCACTAGTTCAAATTGCAGCAGCAGACTGCGTTGCCAGACATTGAAATTATTGTCGGCAACGAGCCACAACCAGGTCCGTCCCTGCTCGACCGAAATCGCCGCGCCTTCATAATTTTCGGCGAGCGCCGCCGGGACGCGGCCGATCGTCCGTGATCGCACGACAGCGTCCTTCTTTATGTCCGCGGGGTCGACGACAGCGACGATCGTCGTGAAAACGGGGTCGAAACCGAGCCGTCGGTGCACGATCAGGATGCGACCGTCGGGCAGCGCAGCGGCATCGCTGACCAGCCCGCGCCCCGCCGAATCATAAAAGAAGCGAATCGGCGCGGGACCGGGCGCGGCCGGATCGCCGGTGTAGATCAACCCCTCGCGCCCGCGCGGATCGTCGTTGGCGTCTTCCAGAAAGACCACCGTCCGGCCGTCCGGCAGCCGCGTCATCGCCTCAGGCCCGCGATTCCTGGGCCAGCGCGCTGGTTCGGGCAGCTTGCGTCGCGACTCGATTGCCGAAAGACCGGCATCGAGTCGCCAGATTTCGTTGATCCCCTCGAGCGCGATCCAGCTCTTGCCGCTTTCGGGGGCGACAAACATCGCCTCGGCATCGACCATGGATTTGCGTTGCGGCCGGCCGTCGGGCGTCGGCAGCGCGCGAATCCGGACATCCGAAACCGAACCGCGCGCATCGAGCGTCAGGCGCACTCCATAACCATTGTCGCCGATCAGCTGAAACCGGTCCGGCCCCATCCGCGCGAGCGCCGAAAAGCCGCCGAACCGGCTGTGCGGGCTGACGAGATGCCAGCCGCGGACGAACCGCATCGCACCCGAAGCCTCGGGCGCGAAAACCAGCGGACGCGCGGCGGCGCCTTCGGTCATGTCGCCCTTCGGAAAGCGCATGACGGTGCCGGGCACCGGACCGACGGCAAGAAAGATCAGGGCAGCGAAGAGCAAGCGGCGCATCGCCGCGGGTTAGGGCGGCGATACGCGAAAGGGAAGCGGTTCGCCGCAGAAAGCTGAACATCAGCCAACAACCATGTTCAGGCTTCGCTCAATGCGAATCAGGCAAAACCTGTTTCATCGACAAAGCCCAGTCGGGCCAATGACGACGAAGGAGAACGACAATGAAAAAGATGGTGACCCTCTCGATCGCCGCCCTGATGTCCGCCGCGACGCTGGGCATGGCGGCTCCCGCCGCGGCGCAGAACGGTTATTATGACCGCGACGGCTATTCGAGCTATTACAGCGGCTACGACCGCGACGATCGTCGCTACGACCGCTATGACCGCCGCGACTATCGCCGCGACCGCCGCGATTACCGCAATGATCGCCGCTATTACCGTGGTGACCGCCGCAACTATCGCCAGTGCGACAAGGGCACCGGCGGCACCGTGATCGGTGCGATTGCAGGCGGCCTTGCCGGTCATGAAATCGCCGGCCGCGGCGACCGCACGGTCGGCACGATCATCGGCGGCGCTGTCGGCGCCCTCGCCGGCCGCGCGATCGACAAGGGGAATGACGGCTGCCGTTAAGGGCTGTCCCGACCCCCAATAATTTCCTTCCCTCCTCCACCCCGCCCGGCCCCGCGCCGGGCGGGGTTTTCTTTGCGCCCAGCAGGCCGGGGAGGAGGCCTTGCCATAATGGCCGGGAAAGCCTAGGTTTGCTGCCAAGTGCACGCCTGCGGTCTTGCGGGCGCGTGAGCAGAACAGGTTACAATAGCCATGCGGCAAATGGCAGCGCCATCAGGGCGACCGCCGCGGCCAGGCCCGGCGGTAAAAGGACGAAACAAGGCGGGTGGCGAATCGCGTCCGATGCCGATCACGCGGCCGCGCAGCTATGCCGCGATCGACCTTGGCACCAACAATTGCCGGCTTTTGATCGCTCGCCCGCAAAATGGCGAGCTCGTCGTCATCGACGCTTTTTCGCGCATCGTCCGCCTCGGCGAAGGCTTGCACGGCAGCGGCCGCATCAGCGACGCGGCGATGGACCGCACCGTCGCGGCGCTGTCGATCTGCGCCGACAAGCTGCGCCGCCGCCACGTCTCGCTGTCGCGCGCGGTCGCGACGGAAGCGTGCCGCCGCGCGAGCAACGGCGAGGAACTGGCCGAGCGTGTCCGCCGCGAAACGGGCATCGTCCTCGACATCATCTCGGCCGCCGAAGAGGCGCGGCTCGCGGTGCTCGGCTGCCACAATCTGATGGAGCCCGGCGAAGGCCCGGCGCTGATCTTTGACATCGGCGGCGGTTCGACCGAGCTGATGCACGTCGATGTGTCGGACCATGACGTCAAGATCCACGACTGGATCAGCGTGCCGTGGGGCGTCGTCTCGCTGACCGAACATGCGCCGCTTCCCGACGACAGCCTCGCCGGCCGCCAGGCCGCCTATGCGCATATGCGCGAAGTGACGCGCGAGGCTTTTGCCGCCTTTGCCGGGCGCGCCGAACGCTTTGCCGGTCAGAAGCTGCGCCTGCTCGGCACCAGCGGCACCGTGACGACGCTCGCCAGCGTCTTCCTCGACCTGCCGCGATACGACCGGCGCGCGGTCGACGGGCTGGTGGTCCCATCCGATGCGATGCGCGACATCAGCCGCCGCCTTGCCGACGCGAGCATCGCCGATCGTGCCGAAATCGCATGCATCGGCCGCGAGCGCGCCGACCTGGTCGTCGCGGGCTGCGCGATCCTCGAGAGCATCATCGACCTGTGGCCCGCCGTGCGTGTCGGTGTCGCCGACCGCGGCATCCGCGAGGGCATCCTGCGCACGCTGGCGATGCAGGGCCGCGACATCCCCGTCACCCGCCGCGAGTATCGCAAATGAGCGGTGCCGGCGGAAAGGGTGGCAGCGGCCGCGGCGGCCTGCACGTCCGCGTCAAAACCGCGCGCAAGCGCAGCGTCTCATCGACGCGCTGGCTGCAGCGGCAATTGAACGATCCCTATGTCCGCCGCGCGCAGGCCGAGGGGTATCGCTCGCGCGCCGCATACAAGCTGATCGAGCTCGACGAGAAATTCGGCTTCCTCAAGAAATCGCGCGCGGTCGTCGACCTTGGCATCACGCCCGGCGGCTGGTCGCAGGTCGTACGCAAAGCGAACCCGCGCGCGCGTGTCGCGGGGATCGACCTGCTCCACTGCGAGCCGATCGAGGGCGTCGAAATCCTCGAAATGGATTTCATGGACGATGCGGCGCCGGGCGCGCTGATCGCGGCGCTCGGCAGCGCCCCCGACCTCGTCATTTCGGACATGGCGGCGAACACCGTCGGCCATCAACAGACTGACCATCTGCGCACGATCGGCCTTGCCGAAACCGCCGCCGATTTCGCGGTGCAGAATCTGCTGCCCGGCGGCGCGTTTGTGGCCAAGGTGTTCGCGGGCGGGGCGGATCACACGCTGCTGACTCTACTAAAACGTCACTTCACAACGGTAAAGCACGCCAAACCGCCGGCGAGCCGCAAGGGGTCGCCCGAGCTCTATGTCATCGCCCAAGGCTTCAAGGGCCGGAGCAAGGACGCGGAATAAACAGTGTAATGGGTCGATCCGGGGGAGAATTTTGATGGCCAAGTCGGGGCAGTCGGTCGCGGCTGTGACGCTCGCCGCGCTGATGCTGGCATCGTGCGGCGGCGGGGGTGGTTCGAGCACCCCCGGAAGCGGCGGCGCCGTCACGGTCACCCCAACGCCAACCCCTACCCCGACCCCGACCCCGACCGCCACTTGCGCGCTGGCGTCGCGCCAGGCTTTTGCGAAAGCGGTGATCGACGAATGGTATCTGTTCCCCAGCGACGTCGCGAACGTCAGCGCGGCGAGCCATAGCAATGTCGAATCCTATATCGACGCGCTCGTCGCCCCGGCGCGCGCGCTGAACAAGGATCGTTTCTTTACCTACATCACCTCGATCGCCGAGGAGAACGCCTTCTACGCCAGTGGGTCGAGCGCGGGGTTTGGCGTCCGCATGACCTATGATGCGGCGGGTCAGCGCATCCTCATCGCGGAAGCCTATGAGGGCGCGCCGGCTTTTGCTGCCGGGATCGACCGCGGCACCGCGATCGTCGCCATCGGCACGAACAGCGGAAATTTGCGTAGCGTGGCGAGCATCGTCGCCGCCGAAGGAACCGCGGGCCTCACCAATGCACTCGGCCCTAACGACCCCGGGGTCAGCCGCGTGCTGCGCATCACCGACGCGGCCGGCACGCGCGACGTCACCGTTGCCAAAGCCGATTATTCGCTCGATCCGGTTTCGGACCGCTATGGCGCAAAGATCATCAACGAGGGCGGCCGCAGCTACGGCTATCTGAACCTGCGCACCTTCATCTCGTCGGCGGACGACCAGTTGAAGGCGGCCTTCGCCGATTTCGGCGCGCGCGGCGTGACCGACATCATCATCGATTTCCGTTACAATGGCGGCGGCCTCGTTTCGACGGCCAATCTGATGGGCGACCTGATGGGCGCAAATCGCGCCGGGCAACTCTTCTCGCAGACCCGTTTTCGTCCGAACAAATCCGCAGAGAATGACGAGCACCGCTTTGCGCCGGTAAGCCAGTCGATCGCGCCGACGCGCATCGCCTTTATCGGCACCGCGTCGACCGCATCGGCGAGCGAACTCGTGATCAATTCGATGCTGCCCTATCTCGGCACCAATATGACGCTGGTCGGCGGCAACACCTATGGCAAGCCGGTCGGCCAGATCGCGCTCGACAAGGCCGAATGCGACGACCGCATGCGCGTCGTCGCCTTTGCGACGGCCAATTCGGCCGGCGCGGGCGACTATTATGACGGCCTCGCTCCGAAAATCACGAACAGCTGCGCTGCGAGCGACGATCTGACCGTCCCGCTCGGCGACCCGCGCGAGGCATCGATCCGCGCCGCGATCGGCTTCCTGTCGGGCACCGCCTGTACCACGCGGATCGCCGACGCCAGCGCGGGGGCGGCGGCGCGGAGCCGGAGCGCGCGCGTGCTCGCCGAGCCCGAAATGCTGACCCCCGAGCGGCCGAGCGCGGCGCAGCGCGAACTGCCCGGGCTGTTCTGATCGCCCCCTGCTGCATCGCAGCAATTGACCGCGGCCCGAAAAAGGGGCTAACGGCCGCGGCAAGCGACAGGTTCCCCGGCGACGGGGACTAAGAGGGAACGGGAAAACCCCGGCTGCCCCTGCAACTGTACGCGGCGAGCCATCGGCCACTTGCCATTGGGATTTCGGTCCCGAGAAGGCGGCCGACCGGCGCTGACCCGCAAGCCAGGAGACCTGCCCGTCGCCGTCGTCTTTCGCGCGGACAGGGTGTGCCGGGCGGACGGGGGTGAACCCGCATGACGACAAGCTTGGCCGCGCATGGGCGCGGGCGATGTCGTGTGTCCCCGGGACAACCGCATCGACCGTGTTCGTGAGCGGCATTGTCGAGGGGTTATCCTGTGTTTAAAGTGTTTTTCCGAAGTTCGATCTGCCTCGCCGCCGTTGCGGCATCCTCCGCTGCGTTCGCCGACGAAGCGTCGACCGCGCACGCCGTCGCCGCCGACGGCGACAGCATCATCGTCACCGCGACGCGCACGCCGCTGACGCTCGACGAAGTGCCGTCGTCGATCGCCGTGCTCGACAAGGAAGCGATCGACCGCGCGCAGGATATCGGCGTCACCGAGCTGCTGCTCCGCACGCCCGGCATCAGCATTGCGCGCAACGGCGGCTACGGCACCTCGACCTCGCTGCGCATCCGCGGCGCCGAATCGGAGCACACCGTCGTCGTGATCGATGGGGTGAAGCTCAACGATCCGTCGTCGACCGGCGGCGGCTTCAACTTCGCCAACCTGCTCGTCGGCGATATCGACCGGATCGAGGTGCTGCGCGGCCCGCAGTCGATCCTGTGGGGCAGCCAGGCGATCGGCGGGGTTGTCAACATCGTCACCGCCTCGCCCGAAAAATCTCTCGAAGGCAGCTTCGACCTCGAGGCCGGGTCGCGCGAGACGGTGAGCGCGCGCGCGGCGATCGGCGGCCGTACCGGCCCGCTCGCCTGGCGCCTCGGCGGCCAGCGCTTCACCACCGACGGCATTTCGTCGCACGCCAAGGCGTTCGGCGGGGTCGAGCGCGACGGCTATCGCAACACTAATCTTTCGGGCCGCGCCGAACTGGCGCTCGCCGACAATGTCAGCGCCGAGGTCCGCGGCTATTATTCGAGCGGCCGCGTCGAATTCGACGGCTTCAATACCGACAGCAACGACTATGGGCTCAACAAGGAATTCGTCGGCTATGCGGGGCTCAATTTCGACCTCGTCGACGGGCGGTTCCGCAACCGCGTCGCTTTTGCCTATACCGACACCAACCGCGATAATTTCAATCCCGACCGCGCGCGTCCGCAGAGCTTCGAGGCCGACGGCCAGAACAAGCGCTGGGAATATCAGGGCAGCTTCGATTTTACCGATCGCATCACCGCGATCTTCGGGGTCGAGAATGAACGCTCGGACTTCCGCAGCCGTTCGCCCTCGGCATCGCTGGCGACCCCGCTTCCGGCGTTCGTGCGCGGCAAGGCCGAACTCACGAGCGCTTATGGTCAATTGAGCATCGAGCCGATCGACGGCCTGACGCTCAACGGCGGCGTCCGCTATGACGATCACGACCGCTACGGCGGGCAAACCTTGTTCGCGGCGGGCGGCGTCTGGCGTCTCGCCACCGGCACCGTGCTGCGCGCCAGCTATGGCGAAGGCTTCAAGGCGCCGTCGCTTTATCAGCTGTTCAGTGAATATGGGAATGTCGGGCTCGACCCCGAAGAAGCGCATGGCTGGGAAGCCGGCATCGAGCAGCATCTGTTCGACCGCAAGCTCGTCGTCGGCGCGAGCTGGTTCCACCGCACGACGACGAACCAGATCATCTTCAACAGCTGCAGCTTTCCGACCTCGACCGATCCGCTCTGCACGGTGCCCGGCAGCAGCCCGGCGACCCCGCGCTTCGGCTATTATCTGAATGTCGCGCGCAGCGAAGCGCATGGCGTCGAGGCGTCCGCGGCGCTGACGCTCGGCGGGCTGACGCTCGACGGTAATGCCAGCTGGATCGTCGCCGAGGACCGCTCCGAAGGCACCGCCAATTTCGGCAAATGGCTGCCGCGCCGCCCGCGCAACACCGCCAACGCCTCGGCGAGCTATGCCTTCGGCTTCGGGCTCGAACTCGGTGCGGCGGTGCGCTGGTCGGGCAAAAGCTATGACAATGCGAGCAATGCGACGCGGCTCGACGATTATACGCTCGTCGACCTGCGCGCCGAATATGCGCTGTCCGACGCGGTGAAGCTGTTCGCGCGCGCCGAGAATATCTTCGACGAGCAATATATGACGGCGTTCCGCTATGGCTCGCTCGGCCGCAGCATCTACGCCGGCATCCGGGGGCGCTTCTGATGGCCGCGCTGTCGGACCGGGGTGCGTCGGCGCTCTGGGTCTCGCTGCTGACGGCAGCGAGCACCGCGACGACGCTCGCGCTCGCATGCGCGACCCCCTTTCCGGCGCTTGCGGCGCTCGCGGCGGTGCATATGCGCCGCCGTGACGGCATCGCGCTGATGCTGCTCGCCTGGGCCGCGAGCCAGTTCGTCGGCTTCTTTCTGCTCGGCTATCCGCGCGACGGGAGCACGCTCGGCTGGGGCGCCGGGCTCGGCACCGCCGCGGTGGGATCGGCGCTCGCAAGCTATGCGGCGTTGCGGGCGCTCCCATACCGCTCGGTCGCGGCGCGGCTCAGCCTCGCCTATGCGGCGGGGTTCACGGCGTTCAAGGGCATCATCCTCCTATGGGCGCTTGTGCTCGGCGGGCTGCACACCGCGATGGCACCCGACCTGCTCGCCGAACAGTTCGTGCGCAACGGTGCGATCCTGATCGGGCTTTACGCCCTGTATCGCGCGCTCGTGGCGGTTGGCGTCCCGGCGCCGCCGCAACCGGCAACGGCGGCATAATGCTGACGCGCGTCGACCCGGGCCCCGCGGTCGTGGTGTGCAACACCTGCCGCCACAGCCGCGAGTCCCGGGACGACGCCGACGGCGTGCGCGGTGGTGCGCGGCTCGTCGAGGCGCTGAAACAGCTTAAGGAAGGCGATCCGCGCTACGCCGGCATCGCGGTGCAGGAAATGGCGTGCCTGTTCGCATGCCAGGACCATTGCACCGTCCACCTGCGCGCGCCCGACAAGGTCGGCTATGTCCTCGGCCGGTTTCAGGGCGATGAAGAGTCCGCGCGCGCCATCCTCGACTATGCGGTCCATTATGCGACAAGCGAGCATGGCCGCGTCCCCTTTTCGCTTTGGCCCGAAGGCGTCAAAGGGCATTTCATCACCCGCACCCCGCCACCAGGATTTGTCGCCGAATGACCAGCTTTGCCTCCGTCCATGCCTTCGAGGCCGCGCTTGCGAACCTGCGGGATCCCGATGCCGGGGCCGCCGCCGACGCGCGGGTAAGGCAAGGCGAGTTGACCAAACCCGCCGGATCGCTCGGGCGGCTCGAGGATCTGGCGATCTTTTTCGCCGGCTGGCAGGGCCGCGCGCGACCGCGGATCGCCCGCGCCCGCGCCGCGATCTTCGCCGGCAACCATGGCGTCACCGTCCATGGCGTCAGCGCCTTTCCGCCGAGCGTCACAGCACAGATGGTCGCCAATTTCGCAAACGGCGGCGCCGCGATCAACGCTTTGTCGGGCGCGGCGGGGCTCGAACTCGCCGTCGTCGCGCTCGATCTCGACCGGCCGACCGCCGATTTCACCGTCGATGCCGCGATGAGCGAGGCCGAATGCCTCGATGCGCTGAACCGCGGCGCGGCGGTGGTCGACTCCGGCCTCGACCTGATCGTCCTTGGCGAAATGGGGATCGGCAATTCGACCGCCGCCGCCGCGCTCTGCGCGCGCAGCTTCGCCGGCGGCGTGGCGGGATGGGTCGGGCCCGGCACCGGGGTCGACGGCCACGGCGTCGCGCGCAAGGTCGAGGTGATCGAGCGTGCGCTCGCCTTTCACATCGATGCGCCGCGCTCGGCGTTCGAGACGCTGCGCCGCGTCGGCGGGCGCGAGATTGCGGCGATCGCGGGCGCGATCGTGCGCGCACGCCAGCTTGGCGTTCCGGTGCTGCTCGACGGCTTCATCTGCACCTCGGCCATCGCACCGCTTGCGGCCGAGAATCCCGCGATCGCGGACCATATCATCGCGGGCCATTGCTCGGCCGAGCCGGGACACAAGCGTCTGCTCGACCTGCTCGGCCTCGCCCCTCTGCTGTCGCTCGACATGCGGCTGGGCGAAGGCAGCGGCGCGGCGGTCGCGGCGAACATCATTCGCAGCGCCCTCGCAGCGCACGACCAAATGGCGACCTTTGCCGAAGCGCAGGTTTCGGCGTCGCTGTGAGCGGCTTCGCGCTCCATCTGCTGCGCCACGGCGCGCCCGAAACGCCGGGTTTGCTGATGGGACGCACCGATGGCGCGCCGACTGCCGAGGGCATCGCCGCTTGCGTGGCGCAAGCCCGGGACCTCGGCATCGAACGCCTGATCGCATCCGACCTTCACCGCAGCCGCGCGGCCGGCGAAGCGATCGGCGCGGCGCTGGGCGTGCCGCTCATCATCGATCCGCGCTGGCGCGAACTCGATTTCGGCGACTGGGACGGCCAAGCGGCGAGCACCATCGACCGCGACGCGCTCGGCCGCTTCTGGAGCGATCCCGACGCCAATCCCCCGCCCGGCGGCGAACGCTGGTCGGTGTTCGCCCGGCGCGTGTCCGCCGCCATCGCCGACCTTGCGCCGGTTCCAACATTGATCGTCACCCACGGCGGCGCGATGCGCGCCGCGCTCCATGCGCTGTGCGGGTTCGACCAGCGCCAGCTCTGGGCGTTCGACCTGCCCTACGCCGCGCTGCTCTCGCTCTGCGTCTGGCCGGGCGAACCGCCCAGCGCGCAGATCGCGGGGCTCTATCCATGAAGGGGCTCATCGTCGCGATCCAGTTCCTGACGCGCCTCCCCACCCCGCGCATTTCGGTGTCGAGCGACGAATTCGCGGCGTCGATGCGCTGGTTTCCCGCCGTCGGGCTGATCGTCGGCGCGCTCGTCGCGGCGGGTGGCTGGGCCGGCGCGCGGATCGATCCGTGGACCGGCGCCTCGTGCGCGCTCATCCTCTGGGTCGCAGTGACCGGTGCGCTGCACCTCGACGGGCTCGGTGACATCGCCGACGCAAGCGGGGCGGCGCACAAGGACCGCGAACGCCTGCTCGGCGTCCTCTCCGATCCGCATGTTGGCAGCTTCGCGGTGGTGACCATCGCGCTGCAACTGATCGCCAAGCTGGTGCTGCTCCACGCGCTGCTCGATCGCCAGATGTTCGCCGCCATCGCGCTCATACCCTTTGCCGCGCGGATCGGCCCGCTCGCATGGTCGCGCGCGCTGCCCGACCTTCACGCGGGACTCGGGTCGCGTTTCCGCAATGCCGTGCGGCCAGTGGACTTCGTCATCTGGGGCTTGGCTCTCGTCGCTGCAGCGTGGGTATCACCCTCGCTGCTCATCGCACCCCTGATCTTCCTCCTCTGTGGCTGGTGGCTGCTGCGCAGGATCGGCGGGATTTCAGGCGATGGCCATGGCGCGGGAATCGAGATAGCCGAAAGCCTGCTGCTCGCCGCCGCCCTGCTGCTCGCGCATCTTGCATGAGCAGCCCATGGACATGGCACGGCGGCGGGCTCGAAGCCGCGAAGCGCGCGTTCGGGGATGGCGACTGGCTCGACCTGTCAACCGGGATCAATCCGCACCCCTGGCCCGGCGCGGCCGCGATGGTTTTCGACTGGCACCGGCTGCCCGACCCCGACGCACTCGCGCAGCTCGAAGCCGTCGCCGCCGCCTGTTTCGGTGTCGACGCCCGCCATGTCTGCGCCGTGCCCGGAAGCGAGATCGGCCTGCGCCTGACCGGGACGCTGATCGAAGGCCTCGCACGGCATATCGCGCCGAGCTATCGCACCCATGGCGAAATGGTCGCGGGAAGCACGCCGATCGCCCCCGAAGCGGCATGCGGCCACGACGGCACATTGATCCTCGCCAACCCCAACAATCCCGACGGCCGCGCGACCGGCGCCGCGGCGATGCAGGCGCTGCTGGACGGGCGCGGACCCGGCGGCTGGCTGTTGGTCGACGAAGCCTTTGCCGACACCGATCCGGCCACGAGTATCGCGCCGCTGGTCGATGACGGCAGAAGGCTGATCGTCTTTCGCTCCTTCGGCAAATTTTTCGGCCTCGCGGGCATCCGGCTCGGCTTCGTCGTCGCGCCGCAAGCCATCGTCGCGGCGCTGCGCGAACGGCTTGGTGCATGGCCCTTATCCGCGGCCGCAATCGCGATCGGAACCGCTGCCTATGCCGATCGCGACTGGATCGCCACCGCGCGGCGCCGGCTCGCCGATGATGCCGCCGCGCTCGACACCCTGCTGGTGCGTCAGGGTCATCGGCCGATCGGCGACTGCCCGCTCTTTCGCCTGATCGAAACCGGCGACGCGCATGCGCTGTTCGAACGGCTCGCGCGGCGCGCGATCCTGACGCGTCCCTTCGCCGACCAGCCGCGTTGGCTGCGGATCGGCCTCCCCGCCCACGCCGCCGCGCGCGCGCGGCTCGAAGCGGCGCTAACCGATGGCTGAGCCAGTCGCGCTCACCGCACTCGCGCTCGACGCAGCGTTCGGCTGGCCGCGCGCACTCTATCGCCACATCGGCCACCCCGTCGGACTGTTTGCGCGGATCATCGACAGTTGCGAGGCGCGGTGGAACCGTCCCGAATATAGCTTCGGCGCACGGCGCGCGCTCGGCGTCCTGACCCTGCTCGTCCTGCTGATCCTCGTTGCCGGCTCCGGCTGGGCGCTTCAGCGCCTGCTACTCGCGTCGCTCGGCGGCTGGGGCTGGATCGGCGTGGCGATCCTTGCCTGGCCGGCGCTCGCGCAGCGCAGCCTGTTCGATCATGTCCGCGCGGTCGGCGAGCGGATCGATGCCGGCGACCTCGCCGGCGCGCGCGGTGCGGTCGGCATGATCGTCGGCCGCGACACCGCCGCGCTGGGCGAAGCTGGCGTCGCCCGCGCCGCGATCGAAAGCCTTGCCGAAAGCTATTGCGACGGCGTCGCGGCACCGCTCTTCTGGCTGCTCCTCCTCGGCCTCCCGGGCGTATGGGCATATAAGGCGGTGAACACCGCCGACAGCCTGATCGGGCACCGCGAGGAGCGCTGGCGCGCCTTCGGCTGGGCGGCGGCGCGTTTCGACGATCTTCTGAACTGGATTCCGGCGCGGCTGGCCGGCGTGCTCATCTGCCTGGCGGGCGGCGGCGGCTGGCGTGTATTGTGGCGCGACGCGCGGCGCCACGCTTCGCCCAACGCCGGCTGGCCCGAGGCGGCGATGGCGGGCGTTCTGGGGCTTCGGCTCGCGGGCCCGATCGCCTATGATGGCGTAATGCACGACAAACCATGGATCGGCGATGGGACCAGCGACGCGGGCGGCGACGAAATCGACCGCGCGCTCACCATCTATATCCGCGCCTGCCTGCTGCTGTGGCTGATCGCGGGGGGCGCGCTGTGGCTGCGCTGATGCTGCAGGGCACCGGCTCCGACGTCGGCAAGTCGGTGCTCGTCGCGGCGCTGTGCCGCGCGCTGACCAATCGCGGCCTTCGCGTCCTTCCCTTCAAGCCGCAGAATATGTCGAACAATGCCGCTGTGACGACCGACGGCGGCGAGATCGGGCGCGCGCAGGCGCTGCAAGCCGTCGCGTGCCGCGTGGAACCGCACAGCGACATGAATCCGGTGCTGTTGAAGCCGCAGGCCGATCGCACCTCGCAGCTGATCGTCCACGGCCGCGTGCGCGGCACGCTCGGCAGCGGCAATTTCCGCGAGGCGCGCGGTGCGCTGATGGCCGAAGTGCTCGAAAGCTATGAACGCCTCCGCGCCGCCTCGGACATCGTCATCGTCGAAGGCGCCGGATCGCCCGCCGAGATCAACCTGCGCGCGGGCGACATCGCGAACATGGGTTTCGCGCGCGCCGCGAACGTGCCCGTCGTGCTGATTGGCGACATCGACCGCGGCGGCGTGATCGCCTCGCTCGTCGGGACGCGCGCGGTGATCGACGTCGAGGACGCCGCGATGATCCGCGGCTTCCTGATCAACAAGTTTCGCGGCGACCCCGCGCTGTTCGAGGACGGCTATCGCGAGATCGAGAAACGCAGCGGGTGGCTGGGGTTCGGCGTGATCCCGTGGCTGAGCGCCGCCTCGCGCCTGCCGAGCGAGGATGCGGTGATCCTCGAACGCCCGGCCGACCCGCGCGAGGGGCGTAAGATGATCGCCTGCCCGATCCTGCCGCGCATCTCGAATTTCGACGATCTCGATCCGCTGAAGCTCGAGCCCGGGGTCGAGATTGTGATGGTGCCGCCGGGCCGGCCGATCCCAGCCGAGGCGGCGATCATCGTGCTGCCGGGATCGAAGGCGACGATCGCCGACCTCGCGGCGCTGCGTGCCGAGGGCTGGGACATCGACATCAAGGCGCATCACCGGCGCGGCGGGATGATCGTCGGGCTGTGCGGGGGCTACCAGATGCTCGGGCGCCGGATCGCCGACCCGCTGGGACTCGAAGGCGCGCCGGCCGAAGTCGAAGGACTCGGCCTGCTCGACGTCGAAACGATTCTTTCGCCCGCAAAGACGTTGCGTCACGTGCAGGGCACCGCATTGGGTGCAGCGATGGAGGGCTATGAAATGCATATGGGCGAAACCAGCGGCCCCGGTACGGCGCAGCCATTCGCCGTTCTGGAGGACGGTGCGCGGGATGGGGCGATCAATCGCGAAGGCAATGCCATCGGCTCCTATCTCCACGGCCTGTTCGCTTCGTCCGACTTGCGCCGCGCGTTGCTGGCGCGGATCGAGGTAGCGGGCGGCGGGCGCGACTATGCCGCCGACGTCGATGCGGCGCTCGACGACATCGCAGCCGAGTTTGCGGGGCACGCCGATATCGATACGATGCTGCGCATCGCGGGGATCGGCGCATGAGCGGATCGTCGCTGTTCGTGCTCGGCGGCGCGCGATCGGGCAAGAGCCGCTATGCGCAGGCGCGCACCGAAGCTGCGGGCGGCAGCCCGGTCTTCGTTGCGACCGCCGAAGCGTTCGACGACGAGATGCACGAGCGGATCGCCCGCCACCAGGCCGACCGCGACGCGCGCTGGCGCACGGTCGAGGCGCCGCGCGACCTGCCCGCCGCTATCGACGCGCTGGATGCCGAAGATGCGGTCGTGCTGGTCGACTGCCTGACGCTCTGGGTCTCGAACCTGCTGCTCGCCGACGCCGACATTCCGCGTGCGGGCGGCCAATTATGCCATGCGATCAACCGCTTCGAAGGGACGCTGATCCTCGTCGCGAACGAAGTGGGCCTCGGCATCGTGCCCGACAATGCACTCGCACGGGCGTTTCGCGACGCAGCCGGGCAGCTCAACCAGTCGGTCGCGGCGACGGTGGACGAAGTGGTGCTGCTCACCGCCGGACTGCCCCTGACACTCAAGCCGCGCGGGGCATAGCCCTCGCTTTCCGAAACGTGCTGAATGCTGCGTTTACTATCGTCATGAAGCATATCCTCACGCCGCCCCGGCAAATCGGGCCGCATGAGAAAGCATGCCCATCTTGTCGCTGGCGATTCGCGATGGCTTCCTGTCTCCATCGCGCTTGCCGCCGCAGCGCTGACGCCGTCGCACGCGCACGCCTCGTCGAAGCTGCTCAACGCCAAGGCGTTGGCGGGCAGCAAGACCGCATGCCCCGTCGCGGCGAGCTATGCGCCGCCGGCCAGGGCCGACATCTCACGCGCCATATTGGGCGGAGCGCCGAGCGCGCTCGAGCGCATCCGGGCCGACCAGCAGGGAATCGCGGCGTCCGAACCCGCTGCCGCTGTACCGATCACCGCCGGCCTCGCCGCTTTCCCGGTTCGGCAGGCGCTCGAGCCCGCCAGCCGCACCCCGATCGCTTTCGCCTCGTCCGAGGGCTGCGGTGCGCCGTCGATTTTCGTACCGCTCGTTGAAACCGCCGAATATGATCCGGCCGCCGAACTCGGCACCCGCGCGATCCTGGTCAAACGCACGCGTTTCGACGACCGCTGGGATCATGTCCGCCGCGCCGCGCCCGCCGGGCTGATGCAAAGCAAGCTACGCCGCGCGAACGCTTCGCCGGGGCTGGCCGAGCAGGACCTGCTCGCGCGGGTCAATCAATGGGTCAATCGCGAGATCGCCTATGTGAACGACGACCGCAATTACCGGCAGCGCGATTTCTGGGCGACCGCCGAGCAAACGATCGCGCGCGGCAAAGGCGATTGCGAGGATTTCGCGATTCTGAAAATGCAGATGCTGCGCGCCGCGGGAGTCGACGCCGACCGCATGAAGCTCGTCCTCCTTCGCGACCTCGCCGCGAACGCCGACCATGCCTTCCTGCTCGTCCAGACCGACGCCGGGAAGGTCGTCCTCGATAATGTGACCGACCGGCTTTACGACGGCAGCCGGGCCAATGCGGTGCGTCCGGTGTTGTCGTTCAGCGAGAACCGCCGCTGGGTCCACGCCTATCGCGGCACACAGCCGTCGGCGAATTTCGCGGCGATCCCGGCGTCGCAAAAATCCTACGCGCTGGCGCTGAACAATCAGCGTTCGGTAAGCGCCGATCCGCTGACCTTCAAGACGGGCTTGAGCAAATAACTCAGCACCGATTTCTTACCGGTCACGATTTCGACGTCGCATAGCATGCCGGGGGTGATCGGCAGCCGCCGACCGTTCGACGTCAGATAGCTGTTGGTCGTTTCGACGACGACGGTGAAATAAGCCTGCCGTTCGACCTCGTCATAGATGCTGTCGGCGGAGACGCGGACGACCTTGCCGTTGAGCCCGCCATAGATTGAAAAGTCGTACGCAGTGACCTTGACGTTCGCGGGGTCGCCGACCTTGATGAACGCGATGTCGCGCGGGGTGACGCGCGTTTCGATCAGCAATTTGTCGCCGAGCGGCACGATCTGCATGATCTTTTCGCCCGCATTCACATAGCCGCCGAGCGTGTTGACGAGCAGGTCGTTGACGACCCCGCGCGTCGGTGAGCGGATTTCGGATCGCGCGAGCCGCCCTTCGGCGCCGCGGATCGTTTCCTCGTTGACCGCCATCTTGGTCGTTAGCTGGCTGCGTTCGTTGAGCGCTTCCTGCTGGAAATCGAAGCGCGCGCGCGACACTTCGGCGCCCGCTTCGCGCACCGCGGCCTGCGAGCGCGAAATCGCCTGGCGCGCCGCGGCGAGCCGGCCCTGGATGTCGACGACCTCGCGCTGCGCGGTAAGCAGCTCGGTCTGCGGCACGACGCCCTTTGCCGCGAGCGGCGCGAGCATCGCGACCTGTTCGCGCGCGAGGCTCAGGCTGCTTTCGAGCGACGAGGCGGTCGCCTGCGCTTCACCCATATCGCGGCGGCGCTGCTCGACGCTGGCCGACAGCGCGGCGAGCTGGCTTTGCAGCGACGAGCGCCGGACCTCGGCCAGCCGCGTTTCGTCGCCGCAGCTTGTCCCAACGCAACCCGCGCCGCCGCCTTCGCCCGCAAGGCGCGCGGCGCGCTGCGCGAGGCGGGCATTTTCGGTTTCGAGCTGGCCAAGTTCGGACTGCGACGTCGTATTGTCGAGCCGCACGAGCAGTTGGCCCTTTTTCACCGTCTGCCCCGATCGCACGAGGATTTCGCGGATCGTCGAGGGTTCGGCCGATTGGATGATCTGCACCTTCGACGAAGGGATCACGCGGCCCTGCCCGCGCGACACCTCATCGACGCGTGCGATACTCGCCCACAGCAGGAACAGCACGAAACCCGCCGCCGCCCCGACCATGATCTGCTCGCTCCCGCGGAGGCGCTGCCAGAATTTCACGATTCCCATGGTTATGTTCCGGGCTGGAATTCGGGTGTGGCTGCGGTGCCCTGCTGGCTCGTCAGGCTGTCGAAGCGCGACTTGCTCTGCGCCGGGTCGGGAATATTGGGAACCCAGCCCTTGGTCATATCGACACGACCGCCGACGTCATTGTCGGCGCGGTGGTCGGTCGGGTCGCGCGGCGGGGGCACACCCTCGACCGCGATCGCTTCGCCGGGTAGCGCCACCACAGCGGCAGTACTGCCTTGATAAAGCTGGCTGAACGCCGGAATCCACTCAGCGCCGGCATAGGCGTCGGAGAAAGCCCCCGGCTTCCCCCACGAACCCGGCCAGCGATAGAAGATATGCGCGCCGATCTGCTCGATCTTGGTGAGCTTCGGTGCCCAGCGCGGCAGCACATAATTGGCGTGATAATGCGTCGCCATGCCGACGCTCGTCTCGACATGGCCCGACAGCGCGGCGCGCGCGATCTCGGCCGAACGGCGCCATAGCGCGGGTACCGGCGGGCGGCGCATCGATCCGTCGCAGGCAAAGCTGAACTGGCAACCCGGGCGCGAACTGCCTTGATAGATCACGCCGCAGACGGTGTTAGGATAGGCTGGGTGCTTCATCCGGTTGAGAATGACCTGCGCGACCGCGGCCTTGCCCGCATCGGATTCGGTCGCCGCCTCATAATAGATCGCCTGCGTCAGACAGCGCTGCGCGTTGGTCGCCTGCGCCAGCGAGATCGTCGGCATCAGGAACGGCCGCGCCGCCTCGACCGGCAGCGTCGAGACCGGGAGCAGCGCGTTGCGCGCGACGGCATCGGCGCCTTCGGCGGTGGGAACGACGGAGTTGGTTTCGGTTTCGGTGATCAGCTTTGCAATCGCCTGTTGCTTCGCCGCCTTGGCGGCTTCGACGGGATCGGCGGTCCAACTGGCGACGACGCCTTCGACGAAGCGCGACAGGCGATCGTTGGACGAGGCGAACAGGATCGCGGCCGCGAACAGCGCGAGACCCAGCAGGATCCGCTTCAGGCTCTTGGGCGCCCCCTGCCGGGCATCGGCCCAGGGTGCGTCGGCGGCCGCGGCGCCATCGCGCCCGATGTTAAGCTCAGGGATCATGATGCCGGTTCCTTGGTCGATCGCGCGAGGACTTCGGCGCGCGGGCCGTCGGCGACGATCCGCCCGCCGTCGATGACGATGATGCGGTCGCACATCTGCAGGATCGCCTCGCGGTGCGTCGCGATGATCACCGTCTGCGATTTCGCGACGGCGCTATCGAGCGCGTTGATGAAAAGCCGTTCGCTCTGTGTGTCCATCGCGCCGGTCGGTTCGTCGAGGAAGAGCAGCCGCGAGGGCGAGGCCAGCGCGCGCGCGATGGTGAGGAAGCCGCGCTGGCCGCCCGAAAGCTGGCCGCCGCGCTCGCCGGTGCCGCGGTCGAGCCCGGTTTCGTCGCGGCCCATGAAGCGGTCGGCGCCGATCGACTGCAAGGTCGCGAGCAACTCGGCGTCGGTCGCGGCGGGCGCGCAAAACTGCATATTCTGCTTGATCGAGCCGCTGAACAACACCGCATCCTGCCCAACGAAGCGGAATTGCGAGCGGAGGTAGATCGGCGAATGCTGACGGCTGTCGAGCCCGTCGATGAAGATATTGCCCGCCTCGGGCGCGTACAGGCCGCAGAGCAGGCGCCCCAGCGTCGACTTGCCCGACGCGACGCGCCCGACGATCGCGATCCGCTCGCCCGCCGCGATCTTGAGGTCGATGTCGGTCAGCGACGGCGCCGCGGCGCCCGGATAGGTGAAGGACAGGCCCTCGACCGAGACATTGCCCGTGTCGATCGTGAGGTTCAGCGCGCTGCTGCCCATGCGGCGTTCGTCGTCGGCCTCGATCATCTGCTGGATGCTCGCCATCGTCGTCAGCGCCTGGCGCCCGCGCGTCATCAGGAAGGCGAGCTGCCCGACGGGGGCCATCGAGCGGCCGGCGAGCATGACGATCGCGATGATCGCGCCCATCGAAATCTTGCCCGCATCGAACAGGTAGAAGCCGCCGACGACGAGCGCGAGGCTGGAAAATTGCTGGCCCAGCGTCGCGAGGTTGATCGCCGCGGCGCCCGTGCGGCGCATCACCGCCTGCGTCCGCGCGCTGGTGTCGACCATCCGGCGCCACTGCCCGAGCACCTGCCCCTCGGCGGCGCAGCTCTTGACCGTTTCGGCCCCGCCGATCGCCTCGACGAGCATCGCATGCTGGATGCTCATGTCGGCCTGATTGTCGAGCGACGCCTGCGCCATGCGTCGCTGCAGGAAATAGCCGGCAACGCCCATCGCGACGATGATCGCCAGCGGGACGAGCGCGAGCCAGCCCGCGAGCACCGCGATCATGATCAGGAACAGCACGAGGAAGACGACATCGACGATCAGCACGATCGTCGTCGAGGCGAAGAAATCGCGAATGCTTTCGAATTCGGAGACGCGCCGCGCGAGCATGCCGGTGCTGCCGCGGCGGTCGGCGAGCGGCATGTTCAGCACTTTGGAGAAGATCTTCTCCGACAATTTGACGTCGAGTTCGCGGCCGAGATCGTCGAGCAAGGTCGAACGCGCGAGGCGGAGCGTGAATTCGACCGCGAAGGCGAGCAGCGCGCCCACCGCGAGAACCCACAGGCTCGACACCGCCTTGTTCGGGATGACGCGGTCATAGACGTTCATCGTGAACAGCGGCAGCGCAAAGCCGAGCAGGTTGATCATCAGCGCCGCGCCGAGCACCGGATAGAAGGAACGGCGCATCCGCCGGACCTCGCTCCAGAACCAGTGGCGCTTGGCTTGTTCGTCCCACGGCCGTTCTTCGGCGCGGATCGCGGTCGGATCGGCGGCCACCGCCACCGCCTGCCCCGCATAGCTTTCCTCGACACTGTCTTCGTCGGCCCAAACTGGCGCTTCGGCGCCCGGTTCCCAGACGAGATACTGGCTATCGCGCGCTTCGATCAGCACCGCGCACGATGCATCGGTGCGCCGGATGATCGCCGGCAGCTCGCGCGCAAGGTTCCGCACCTTGCGCGCATAGAGCCGCTCATTGTTGATGAAGCAGAGGTCGAGCGCGGCTTCGGCCTGATGAAAGGGGAGGAAACCCCTCTCATCGCGCGCGAGCGCCGAGAGCGCGCCGCGCTGGAAATTCTGGCCGAAATGCTGCGCGACAAAGAGGATGCAGGCGATCAGCGGATCGCCCGGCACCTCTTTACCGATACGCGCAATCGAGGATTGATTCTGCACCATATTGAAATTTTCTACTTGGAATCAACCCACTGACATCATTGCGGATAGTGGCGGCGCTGCAGTTCGGCCGGGGCCGGCGGACCGTAACCGACCTTCTCGCGCGCATAGACGCGGCGCGCTTCGGGGGCGGTCAGGTTGAACGCCTCCAGCAAACTGTTGGTCGATGCGAGGATTTGATAGACCGCGAACATCTCCGAGAAACGCGCCGTTTCGGCGCGGACCTGAACGTTGAAACGCGTGTTCTGCGCATCGAGCACGTCGAGCAGCGAACGGCGGCCGACCGAGAATTGCTCGCGGTACGACAGCAGGAGTTCGTCGGTCGACTTGCTCTGATCGACAAGATCCCGGAACACCGCGGTCTGCGTCTCGCGGCTGTTCCACGCGCGGCGCGTATCGGCCTCGGCGTTGCGCTCGGTTTCATGCAGGCGGAAGCGGCTCTCGCTCGCGCGGCGTATCATCTCCTGATATTTCGCCTGGTTGATCCCGCCATTGAAAATATCCCAGCGCAGGACCACACGGCCCAACAGGTCGGTCGTCTCGCCGCGGAACGCGTCGATATCCTCGCCCACCCGGCCCGAAAATTCGAGGCCGATCGTAGGGAAGATATCGCCCTTTTCCTTCTTCGCCTCGGCATTCGCCGCATCGACGTCGGCCTGCGCTTCGAGCACCTTGGGGTGCCGCGACCGGGTCAGGCCGACCGCTTCGCTCAGGCTGACGGGCAGCTTTTCGGCCATCGCCGGCGGCATCTGCACCTCTTCAACTTCGAGCCCGCTGAGCGCGAGCAGCTCGATCCTTGCATTCTGCAGCGCTTCCTTGGCTTCGGACACGCGCACGCTTGCCGCCTTGGCGCGTTCCTGCGCCTGCTGCAGGTCGGCGACGCTGATCGATCCGGCGGTCACGCCGGTCGACAGGTCGGACACCAGGCTGTTGTGAAAGGTCATATTGTCTTCGGCGGCGGCGACGACGCGCTGCTGCAGCAGGACGTCGAGATATTGCCGCGCCGATTGCAGCGCGATGAACTCGGACCGTTCGACCACGCGCAGCGCCGCGCCGTCGACACGCGCCGCCTGACGAAGCTTTTCGCCGTGGCGCCGCCCGAAATCGATGAGCGTCTGCTCAGCGCGGATCCCCGCTTCGAGCGGATAGAGTTCGTCGTTGGCGATGCCGAGGTTGCGGCGCGTCGCATTTTCGAGCCGGCGGACCCCCGCCGACAATTCGAGCGAGACGCGCGGCAGATACAGGCCCTTGGCCTGCTCGAGTTCGAACTCGATCGCCTGCTTGTTCATTTCCGCCTGGTTGATCTGCGGATTCGAATCGATCGCGACCGCCATGACATTCTGCATGCTGGTCGGCTCGGCCAGGGCCGAGGTCGCGAAAAAGGATATGGCGATGGCCGAGGCAAAGCCGGCGAGCTTATATTGCGGTTTCATCACTGTCCCCCCGTCCCGTTCACTTCAACTTCGACGCGCCGGTTCTCCGGCGTGCGCTGGCCGTCCACGGTCTGGACGCGCGGCTTGCGCTCACCCATGCCCGACACCGCGATGGCATCGGCCGGAATGCCCGCGACGCCCATCATGTCGGCGATCACGCGCGCGCGCCGCAGCGCCAGACCGTCATTATATTTGTCGGAGCCCGACCGGTCGGTGTGGCCAACGACGGTAAAGCTGCGCCAGCCGCAACGCGTGCGATTCTCGGCCATGAAGGCGACCGACTGGCCCGCATCGGCGGGCGCGGCGGTCGAATCCCAGTCGAAATAGAAGGTCGAGGCGACCTCGGGCGGGCAATTTTCCGTCGGCGGTGCCGGCGGTACGAGCGGCGCCTCGGGCGTCGGCGGCGGCTGGTTCCGCATCATGCCATAGGCGAAATCGCAGCGACGCAGGCTTTCGGCGTCTTTGTTGCCCGACTTCAGGAAGCCTTTTGCGATGCCGCACTGCACCTTGGCTTCGGACGCCCAGGTATAGGTGTTGCTGTTGGCGGCGACGACCGATCGATCGGTGGTCAGCGCCAAGGCCGCGTCGTACCGGGTCTGGACCTCGGTCCGCACCTGGTCGATCGGCAGATCGGCAAGAGCCTGCGCATATGCGCTGCCAGGCTGGGCGAAGGCCAGCGCGGCGAATGCCCCCGCCATCCATTTTCCCGGTTGATGTGCCATTTCGTATCGCCCTCCCGTTATTCTCTGTTCCACTGGTCCTAAATTTGCTCGATCAGGCCGCCGCCATATGGTGAAGATCCACTGCCAGCGGCTGGCTGGCCGGGAACGCCACATCGGGCGCGACCTGTTGATCGAGGAACTGCGCCAGATCGAAAGCGGGCGTCTCACCGGCCGCGATCTGCACCGGTTCATGGCCGCCCGTGACGGCGTGGATCAGCTGATCGACCGCGCTGCCGCCGCTCTCCAGGACCTCGGCAAGCACCGCAGTCGCCGCCGGATCATGCGCCGCGGCATCCGAACCCGCGGCAACCGCATCGGCGGGCACCGCCGCCAGCGCGAGCAGACCGTCCATCACGCCCGGATCGAACGAGCCGCGATCCGCGATCATGTCGGCCAGCGAATCCGAGCTGTCGGCGTCGGCATTGTCGGTGGTTTCGCTGCGCCAGCCGCTGTCCTGCGCGCCGTCGATCGCGGCGGGGCTCGCGTCGTCGGAATGCAGCGTGGCCGATGTGTCGGGCGCGGCGGTTTTCGGCGTTTCGGCAGGGCCGTCGCTGGCGGCGCTCGAAGGCGCGGCCGTCGCCGCAGCATCGATGGATGCCGCTGCGACGCCGCCGTCGGCCTGGTCGATGCTCGGCTCGTCCTTCGCCGCGACGATCGGCGACGCGCCGCTATCCGGCTGCGCGCCCTGAATCCCCACGATCAGCGACGCGGCGACCAGCGAGCTCGTCAGCGCCTGATTGCCCGCGGCGCGCTGGACGTCTTCCGCCTCGCGCGCCGGTGCGCGGGCACCGAGCTGTGTGTCGAGCTGAACTTCGATATAGTCGCCGCTCGTGCCGTCCTCGCGGGTGAAGCCGCCGCGTGCGGTCACCGCTTGGCCATCGACCTGCTCATCGGTGGGGGTGGCACCCGTCGCAATCGAGGCGATCCCCCGATCGGCAAGGCTCGAAAGCTCGCCCGCATCGCTGACGCCGTCGGCGTTGGCGTCCTGCCAGATCAGGAGGTTGGCAAAAGCCGCGTCGGCCGCGTCGATGATGCCGTCGCCATTGCCGTCGAGCGAAGCGAGCGCCGCGACGCCGCTGGCGAAATTGCCGCCACCGAAGCCGGGGGTGAAAATCTCGGTTCCGCTATCGATCTTGCCATTGCCGTTGAGGTCGACCGCCAGAATGCCGTCGTTCGACGAATTCCACGTTACCCGATCGGCCGCACCGTCGGCATTGATGTCGAATGCCGCGGTCGCGCCAAAGGCATAGCCGTCGCCGCCCAGATCGAGGATGATCGGGTCGGCGGTTCCGACGAAGTTGGTGGCGGAAAGATTGCCGTAACCGACACCGTTGATCGTCATGATATGTTCGACGGCCATGCCGCCCTGGGTGGGGTTGGCCGAGCCGGTGATCGACACCGAATAGATGCCCGCATTCGCCGAACCGCCCGTGCCCGAATAGACGATGAACGTATAGATCCCGACCGGAATGCCGTCGGTTGCGCTCTGAATGAAACCCTCGATCGTCGATCCGTCGCCGTCATTGCCAAGCGAACCCGTCACCCAGGCACTATTGACCAGTTCGACGACTTCGACCCCGGCGCCGATGGTGGTCTGCGTTGCCGTCACGGTCACGAAGCTGCCATCGGTGCGGCTGGTGCCGCCCATCGACACCGCGACCCGGTCGTTCGTCGTCGAGAAATTGCTGACGGTGGCGACCGTGTTGTCGCCAAACCCCAGGGCCGTGTGGCTAAAGACGATCTTGTCCACTGCGCCATCGCCGTTGCCGAGGTCGACCGTCCAGGCGCGCGTCGTCAGCGCCGCGGCGTTGATGGTGACCGTATCGCCCCCCGCCCCGGCGTTGACCACGCTGTTGTTGCCGGTGCTCGCGGTGAGTGCGTCGCCGCTCGCCGACCCGGTGATTGTCATCGTCTCGGTCTGCGCGCCGAGGTTGATCGTCACGCCGGCCGCCGCTCCCGATGCGGAAACCGTCTCGACATTCACCAGCCTGCCATCGGCGAGGCCGTTGAGGTCGGCCGAGGTCGAGGTGAGTGCGATCGTATCGCTGTTGTTCGCGCCAAGGTCGATCGTCCCGGCCGCCTGGATGATCGCGTCGAGCTGCGCGCCGGTCAGCGTCAGCGTGTCCGCACCGCCCGAGCCGGTGAGGTTGCTCGTCTCGACATTGCTGACCGTCGGCGCGCCTGCGGCGGAAATATTCACCGCGCCGCTGACCGCGATGTTCAGCGCGTCGGCGCCACCGGCAAGGTCGATCGTGCCGAACGACGCCCACTGCGCCGCGGACATCGAGACTGTGTCGATACCGCTGCTGCCCGTCAGCGTTTCGACGCCGCTGATCGTGCCGCCCGCGAAATTGACCGTCGTGGCATTGGTCAGCAGGATGGTGTCGCTGTTCGCGCCGCCGTTGATCGTTTCGCCCGCCCCAAATTCGCCATTGGCGAGCCAGAAAATATCGTTGCCGATACCACCGGTCAGCGTGTCCGAACCGGTGCCGCCCGAGATCAGGTCATCGCCGTCGCCACCGTCGATAATGTCATTGCCTTCCTGGCCGAAGACGATGTCGTTCCCGGTGCCGGCATTGATTGTGTCGTTGCCCCCGGTCCGTCCGCTTTCCTGTGCCAGCGCGCTGTAATTCGTGCGGATATAGGCGATCGTATCCTGACGGGTCCAATCGGCGCCATTGAGTCCGGGATCGATCGATTCCAGATTTGCCCGACCTTCGAGCGTCTGGAAGACGGCCCAGCCCGACCCGGCGGGAAGGCTCACGCCCAGCTGGGTCGCCAGCGTATCGGTGAACAGGACGTCGCCGAAGATCACGTCGCCCCCGGCGCCGCCGTTGATGGTGTCATTCGCCGCGGCGGCGAGGTCGGTCGAGCCGCCCAGAACCTGGAGCACGGCAGCCAGTTCTTCGGCCGAGGTCGCGTTGGTCGCGCTGCCCGTCCCGCCCGATGCAACGCCGTCCTCGACATCGCTGAGCCGTGCAAGCAGCGTCGCATTGACGTTGATCCCGATCGAATCGATCGAATAGCCGGTCGCGAGTATCTGCTGCGGCTCGTTCGAGCCGTCGGTGCCGAGCACCTGGTCCATCGCATTCTGGACGTTGGTGGCGTCGGAATCGCTGCCGTTGCCGCCAGTATTCCATAGGGTTGGAAGACCGTCGGAAACGAAGACGACCTTATTAATGTCGGCGCCGACAATGCCGTTACCGCCGTTGATCCAACTCAGCGCATCCTGGAGGCCGTCTTCATAGTTGGTGCCGCCGCCCGCCGACATGTCCTCGACCGCCTGTTTGGCATCGTTGACCTCTTGCGTCTGGACGACCCCGTTGACGATCAGGTCGAAGGTGCCAAGATTGTCCCCATCCGCGTCGAAATCGATGATCGTGATACGGATGTCCTTGGCCCCCGACGCCGCCAGGCTGTCGATCAGCGCCTGCACACCATCCTCAAGCGCTTGTTGCCGCGAGATCGTGCTGTTTCCGAACGGAATCTGCGTCGTCATGCTGCCCGAACTGTCAAGCACCAGAACGATATTCGCCTGTTGCCCTTCGGTGATCGTCACCGATCCCGGATCACCGACCAGCGTATCGTCGAAAGCACTGCCCTGGATCGCGCCGTCGACCTGGCCTTGCGGATTGGCGACGACATGGTCGGTCGGCTCGCCAGCGACGTCACCGGTTGCCGAACCGATCACCAGCAGCGGTGAAGCCGTGGTGATCGCCAGCGACGCTTGCGCGGTGTCGCCGTCGCGATCGACGATGGTGACCGGGACGTTGAAGTTCACCGGGTTTTCGGTCTGCACCACCGCACCGAAGTCGCCGATCTTGAACGTATCGCCGCCGGCATGGTGGAATTCGATGCTGTTGTATCCGTCGGCGGTAAAACCGGCGACGACGGTATTCGCGACGACACCGGCGACGGTCGCTTCGCCGTTGGCGAAGGTCACGGTGAAGTTCTGGCCGCCGACATTATAGGTGCCATTCGCCGTCACGCTGAGCGTCGCATTGTTGAAGCTGATTGCGACCTTGGTGATCGTATCCTTCACACCGTCGCCGATGTCGTTGTCGGTGTCGATGTCGTCGCGCGCGACAAGCCGGACGCTGCTGCTGGAGCCGATATTCGTAAACAGCGCCGACGCGCCGTTCGCATTATAATGCGAGTCGAAGGCATGGTTCTGGTTGGCGGGCGTGGCATAGTTCGCGCCGCTGTTCGGCGATCCGGTCAGGTCAACGACGAAATCGACCCGCATCGCCTCACCAGCCTTGATCGACTGGCCATCACTGATCCCACCCGTGCCATTGTTGGTGTTCACGGTCCCGCCATCGATCCCGCCCGTCATCGGCGTCAACAGCAAGTCCTGACTGTTATTGTCGCCCGCCACCGTAAAGCCGGCCCATGACGTGTTGCCGCCGACGAAGTTGTAACTGCCGCTGTCGAAATCGACCGTCTGGGTCGAATCGAGCTTTTGGACCATCTGGACCTGATATTGGTCGGCGTGGCCCGCCGGTTGGAGGCGAATGATAAAGACATCGTCGCCGTTCGGCTTTTCGGCGGTCAGAATGGTGCCACCGGCCGAGATGACGTAGTTCAGCGCCAGACCGCCCGCCGTCAGATTCTGCGCCTGGAGCGCCGCGATCGTCGCGGCGGTGAAGATCACGCTGCCCGGGCCGTCGCCACCATAATTATTGTCGACGTCATTGTCGGTATCGAGCGATTGATACACCGACGAGCCGGGGGCATTGATCAGCGCCGCGGCAAGCGGCGCGATCGCGATCGGCGAGTCGTCCTCGAGCCCGATGGTCAGCGCCGTCGCGTTGGTCACCGTCGTCGTGCCGTCGTTGACGCTGACGGGAACGACGAGCGACAGCGCGTCTTCCAAGGTCGTGTTGGGATGATCGATCGGCCGCGACAGCGTCACGGTGAAGTTGCCGCTGTTGTTGATCGATACGCTGATGATCGTATTGGCACCGACCTTGCCCAGCAGCAGCTGCGGGTTGGTCGTATCCCAGACGATCGGCTGACCGCCCGAAAACAGCGCCGTCGCCGGTGCGCCGAGCGAGAAGGTCAGAGCGTCGCCGTCGGGATCCGTCGCCGTGATCGTTCCGTTCCGGACCGTCTCGTTCGTCGTATCGACGGTGCCCGTCGTATCGGGGAAGCCGCCCGCAAGTCCCTCGTCCGATACCGCGGTCGTCGCCGTCCCGATCGTCGGCAGGTCGTTCGAGCCATTGATCGTGATCGTCAGCGTCGTCGTCGACCGATCGCCATCGCCGTCGGTGATGGTGTAGGTAAAGGTTTCGGTCAGCGTCTCGTTGACCCCCAGCGCCTGCACCGTCGCATTACCGTTGTTCAGCGCATAGCTGTAGCCGCCATTGGCGTTCAGCGTCAGCGAGCCATAGGTGCCCGCGAGCGGCGTTCCAACATTGCCCGCCACCGCGCCCCCGGACGTGCCGGCGATGACGCCTGTCACGCTGGCGCCGTCGGCGCCCTGCGTGTCGGCGCTTCCGGGCGCATTGGTCGTCCCGACGCCGGTCACGACATTGCCGGTGGCGGGACTCGCCGCATCCTCGGTCACCGCATCGGTGTCGGCGCGCGCGGTCGGCAAATCGTCCGAGATGGTGACCGTGACGGTGCCGGTCGCCGTATCGCCATCACTGTCGGTGGCGACGACGCCGACCGAGCCGAGGTTCGCGAGATCGTCGACATCGATGCCGGTGTGGTTGTCATGATTGTCGTTGAGCGTCGCGGTGACCGATGCATTATTGCCCACGCGCACCAGGTCGAGCGTCACGACGAGACGCGCGCCGTCCGAGCCGGTGATCTGCGTATCGGAGACGCGCACCCAGGTCAGGCCGCCGCCCAGCCCGGCAACGCTGGCCGCGAAGACGATCGAGGCGATGGCGTCCGAGCCGGGCGTGAAGACAAGCGATGCATTCGCCGAATCGGGGCCGGCGGGGGTCGAGCCGTCGACCAGATTCTGGTCGTCGAGCGCGAGCGTGATCGATCCGCCCCCAATCGGATTGGCGCCGTCGGTCAGGCTGATCGCCTGCGTCGACGTCGCCGGATCGCCGTCGCCGTCGGTAATCGTGTAGCTGAAGCCCGCATTCACCGCCGCGGCATTGCTCACGGGGTTCGGATCGAAGGTCCATGCGCCGGCCGCAGTGAAGGTATAGACCCCGTTCGCCGTGGTAATCGTCGTCGTGCCGACGGCATTGATCGCGGTGGTCGTCGCCCCGATCGTCACCGACGTCACCGTCGCGCCGTCGGCGCCGCGCGTGTCGTTGGTCAGCAGGTTGCCGCCCACCGCCGCCGCATCCTCGGCGACGACGATGTCGGCATCGGGCCGCGCGGTCGGGACGTCGTCGATGATATTCACCGACAGCGTGCTGCTGGTCGTATCATTGTCGACGTCGGTCAGGGTGACGACAAAATTCTCGAACAGGCTGTTCTCGCTGGCGCCCGTCGCATGGGCCTCGGCGGCAGCCAGCGTGTAGCTATAGCTGATCTCGCCAGTTGCCGAATTATAGGCCGTGATATTCAGCGTATTGCCGAGCGGGGTAGGAATCGTCGCCGGCGTGAACACGCCATTGTTGATGACCTGCACGCCATGGATCGTGAGGTTCGCGACGCCGTCGGGTGCCGAGATATTGAAGGTGCCCGTCTGGGTGAGCGATTCCTTCGCCGTATCCGAACCCGCGGGCAGGTCGTCTTCATCGACCGAGACATCGCCACCCTGCGCCTCGGGCACCAGGTTGGTGATCGTCACGCCGTCGTCGGTGCCGGTCAGCGTGACCGTCAGCGTCGCGGGGTCGCTGTCACCGTCCTTGTCGGTCAGGGTGTAGGTAAAGATGTCGGTCAGCGTCGCCCCGGGCGCCAGCGCGTTGATCGCGGTCTGGCCAGCGGCGGTCAGCGTATAGGTCTGCGTGCCGTCGGGGTTAAGCGTGATCGTACCATAGGTGCCCGTGAGGCTGGTGAAGGTGCGGCTGCCCAAACCGTCGGCGCCGTCGGTGTCGTTGGTGTCGACGTCGAAGATGACCGAGATCGGGCCGCCTTCGGTAAGGCCCGCTATATCGTCATTCGCCACCGGCGCATCGTCTTCGAATACCAGATTCTGGCCGATATTGGCGGTGGCCGTCGCCGTGTCGCCATCGGCATCGGTAACCGTTGCGGTCAGCGTGATCAGATTGTCGGCCGACGGGCTCGTCGGCTGATCGGGTCCGCTGTTCGGCGTGTGGACCACCGCGCGGCTCTGGTCGAGCGTGACCGTGCCGTTCGCCGCGACGCTGACCGTGAAGACCAGCTCGTTCGAGGTCGAGGTCCGGCCCTCGACCACGCCGCCGACGACGCTGAGCACCACCGCCTGGTTCGTCAGCGTGTCGACAAGACCCGTCGGTCCGGCCGTGATGCCGAGCGCATAGGTCGTCGAATTCGTCGCTGCGGCGCCATCGGCGCCAAAGGTCGGGGTAAAGACCGATGCGAAGCTGAACGGCGCGTCGGTGCCAAATGCCGATTCATCGACCGTCAGCACCGGCTGCGTGGTATTCGCAACCACCGTGGGCGCATCGTCGTCGAAGCTGATCTGGAGCGTGCCAGGCGCCGTCGATCCGTCGCTGTCGCTGACGGTGAAGCCCAGCACCACCGTGGCGTCATTCTCGTCGCCGCCCGATGTGTGGAGGACATTGTCGACCAGCGTCACCTTGTACGCGCCCGTCGCGGGGTTGGTAACCTCGACGGTAAACAGCACGCCGCGCGGACCGGTGCCGGTCAGCGTGTTGGTGCCCGCGTTCCAGCCAAGCTGGACCGATTCCTGGCCGACAATGACGAACAGGCCGTTCATCGCGGCGAAGTTCACCGAACCCGGGCCGTCGCCACCGAAATTGAGGTTGAGCAGGCCGCTGAAGGTCGCCTGATTATTGTCGCCGTCGCTGTTCGGATCGGTCAGGTCGCCGGCTGTGCTGGCGGGATTGCCGCCGGCGAGCGCATCGTCGTCGACCGAAGCCTGCGTCTGGCCCGCGGTCGGGACGTTGGCGTCGGTGATCGTGAAGCTGATCGACGCGGTCGCGGTGTCGTTGTCACCATCGGTGACCGTGTAGGTCGCGGCGGCGCTGCCGGTGCCGGGCACCGATGCGTCGGCGGTGAAGCTGTAGCTGCCGTCGGCCTTCACCTTGATCGTGCCGTGGCCGATATCGATGGCCTGCGAGAAGCCGTCGCCACCGAAGACCAGCGCCGTGCCGTTGATCTGGGTGACAGTCGCGCCGTCAGCGCCCTGCACGAAGTCGAGCGCGCCGGTGACCGTCGCGCCCTCGGCGACATTCTGGTTCGCTTCGGGCGAGGCGGCGGGCACGTCGTCGGTGATACGGATGTCGATCGTCGCGCTGGCGGTCGACCCGTCGATGTCGGTAACGGTCACGCCGACGCTGTCGTTGCGATTATCCTCGCCCGCTGCCGGATGGTCGGTGCGATTGTCGTTCAGCGTGTAGCTATAGGTGAACGTCCCGCCGATCACCGAACCGTCGGCGCCGGTCACCGCGGTGAAGCCGGTGACATTGAGCGTGCCATAGGCGCTCGCAACCGACTGCGGCGTGAAGGTGCCATTCGCGACGACGAGCGTCAGCGGGGTACCGAGCGGCACGCCGTTGAAGCTGGTCAGCACCACATTGCCCATACCGTCGGGGGTCGATACGGTGAAGCTGTCGCTGTCGGTCAGGCTGTCGGGCGTCGTGTCCGAGCCCGCAGGCTCGCCGGGACGCGCCGGCAGATCGTCTTCGTCGACGAACAGTTCGGCGCCAGCGGCGTCGAGGCCGTTGATCGTGACGCCGTCGTTGGCGCCGTTGATCGTGATCGTCAGCGTCGTCGTCGCTGGATCGCCGTCGCCGTCGGTGATCGTATAGGTGAAGATCTCGGTCAGCGTCTGACCGGCCGAAAGGCCCTGCACCGGCTGCGCCGCATTGTTGAGGACATAGCTATAGCTGCCATCGGCGTTCAGCGTCAGCGTGCCATAGGCGCCCGCCAACCCCGCGCCCACGGCGCCGACCGTCGCACCGAAGCTCACGCCCGTGACGGTCGCGCCGTCTGCCCCTTGGGTATCGGCAGCGCCATCGGTCGCATTGCCGTCGGTGCCACCCGTACCGGTCAGAACATTGCCGTCGGCGGTCAGCGGACCATCCTCGGTCACGCTGTCGGCGTCGGGCTTGGCGGCCGGAACATCGTCGGTGACCTGCACGGTGACGACGCCCGTTGCCGGGTCACCGTCGGTATCGGTCGCCTGCACCGTGACGGCGCCGAGCGCCTGCGTCTGCGCCGCCATCGCCAGCGCGTGGGGCAGGTTGTCGGCAAGCGTGACGGTAACCGTGGCGATTCCCGACAGGCCGGGCGGGATCGATGCGGGGGCCGTCAGGCTGATCGTGATCGCGGCCGGACCACCCAGCGTGAGCGAGCCGACGATCGTCTGCCCTCCGGGCGCCATCGACCAGAAAAGGTCGATGCCCGTCCCGTCGAGATTGGCGACAAGCCCGGCGACGCCGGTGAAGGCGAAGCCCGAAAGTGTGTCCGAGCCCGCGGAGAAAATGAGGTCGCCGCTGGTCACTTCGGCGGGGCTCGCCGGGTTGCTGCCGATCGCATTGATCGCGGCTTCGTCGACCGTCAGCGTGATCGGGGAGGCGTTCTTCGGGTTCGCGCCGTCGGTGATCGCGATCGTTAGGCTGTCCGACGTCGGATCGCCGTCGCGGTCGACCGCCGACAGGGTGAAGCTGGCCGACGGATTCGTCGCGTTGTTCTGGTTGCCCGCGGCGGCAAAGCTGAAGGTGCCGTTGGCGTTGACCGTCAGCGTGCCCGTCGGCTGGGTGATCGACACACTGCTTCCGGGGGCAAGCGACAGCGTCGCGCTGCCGCTGCCGAAGCTGACATTGACCGACGAAACGCCATCGGCGCCCCGGTCGAGCGTCCACGTACCCGTCGCGGTCGCGCCTTCGACGACGGTCGTCGGCGTGTCGGAGACATTGAGCGTCGGCAAATCGTCGACGATCGTGACGCCGAACGAACCCGACGCGGTGGTGCCGTCATTGTCGGTGACGGTGAAGCCGATCCCCGCAAGGAAATCGCTATCCTCGCTGCCCGGAACCGCCTGGTCGATCGCCTGCGACAGGGTGACCGTATAGCCATAGGTGACCTGCGTCGCGCCGGGGCCCGCAGTCGGGGTGGTCAGGCTGATGCGGATCACGTCGTTGCCGCCGACCGAACCGACAAGATCGTTGCCGACCTTGTCGAAGGTCACCGGCACGCCGCCAACGGTCAGATGCGTGTCGAGCGCGGCGCTGTCGTTGAGGACGAGCGAGCCCGCGAGCGTCGCCGGCACGTCGCTGCCGAAATCAACGGTGATCGTGCCGCTGGCGCTGGCGCTGCCGGTCGAGGTCACCTCGCCGGACAGGCCGTTGTCGGCATTGGCGCCCACGAGGCCATCCTCGTCGACGGTGACATCGGCGGTCTTGCCGATCTGCGGCGCCGAATCGGCGACGAGCGTGATCGTCGCGGTGGCGACGTCGGTGTCGCCGTCGCCGTCGGTGATCCGGTACTGGAAGCTGACGCTGCCCGTTTCCTGCGCACCGGGCGTGTAGGTGAAGCTGCCATCACCGTTGTTGACGAGCGTGCCGGTGCCGGTGAGCGAACCCGCGACGAGCTGGACCGCCGAAGGCTGGACGCCGTCGGCGCCGCGCACATCGTTGGCGAGCACGTCGATCGTGACCGGCGCATTTTCGGCCGCCTGCGTCGTACCATCGTCCGCCGCGGTCGGGACATCGTCGATGATCCGGACGTCGAGGCTGGCGTTGGCGGTCGATCCGTCGCTGTCGGTCACGACAACGGCGAAACTGTCGCCGACGAAGTCCTCGCCCTGGCTGCTATGCGTCAGCGTGTTGTCCGAAAGGACATAGTTATAGGTGAAGGTCCCGCCGATCACCGAGCCATCGGCGCCGATCACCGGCGTGAAACCCGTGATGTTGACGGTTCCAAGTGGACTCGTCGCGGTGCCCGCGGTGAACACGCCGTTCGTCACGACCTGCGTGCCGCCGATCGTTACATTGCCGAGCCCGTCGGGGGTCGAAACGGTGAAATTATCCGTCTGCGTCAGCGCCGCCGCGTCGGGTGACGAGCCGTCGGACAGATCGTCTTCGTTGACGATGACTTCGGCGCCTTCGGCATTCAGGCCATTGATCGTCACGCCATCGTCGGCGCCGTTGATCGTGATTGTCAGCGTCGCGGCCGCGGTGTCGCCGTCGCCGTCGGTGATCGTGTAGGTGAAGGTCTCGGTCAGCGTTTCACCCGCCGAAAGGCCCTGCACCGGCTGCGCCTGGTTGTTCAGCACATAGCGATAGCTGCCGTCGGCGTTCAGCGTCAGCGAGCCATAAGCGCCGGCAAAGGCCTCGCCCAGCGCGCCGCCCGCGACGGCCGTGACCGTCGCGCCATCGGCGCCTTGAGTGTCGGCGACCCCGTCGGTCGCGTTGGCGTCGCCGCCACCCAAGCCCGTCAGAACATTGCCATCGGCAGCCGGCGGATTGTCGCCGTTTCCGCTATCCTCGGTCACGCTGTCGACATCGTCGCGCGCGGTCGGAACATCGTCGATGATGCGCACGTCGATGCTGTCGGTGCCGGTCGACCCGTCGCTGTCGGTGACGATCACCGCAAAGCTGTCGGTGACATTGTCCTCGCCCTGCGCGCCATGCGTCAACGTGTTGTCGCCCAGCACATAATTATAGGTGAAGGTGCCGCCGATCACCGACCCGTCGGCGCCCGTGACCGGGGTGAAGCCGGTGATGTTGATCAGCCCAAGCAGACTCGTCGCGGTGCCCGGCGTGAAGACGCCGTTCGTCACCACCTGCGTCCCGCCGATCGTCACATTGCCCAGCCCGTCGGGGGTCGAGATCGAGAGGCTGCCGGCCTGCGTGAGCGCCGCCGCGTCGGGCGACGATCCGTCGGCCAGATCATCCTCATCGACAGTCAGGTCGCCGCCTTCGGAATTGATGCCATTGATCGTGACGCCGTCGTCGGCGCCGTTGATTATGATCGTCAGCGTCGTCGACGACGTGTCGCCGTCGCCGTCGGTGATCGTGTAGGTGAAGGTCTCGGTCAGCGTCTGCCCGGCCGCGAGGCCCTGCACCGCCTGTGCCGCATTGTTGAGGGCATAGCTGTAGCTGCCGTCGCTGTTCAGCGTCAGCGCACCGTAAGCGCCGGCGAGCGGTTCGCCCACCGCGCCGCCCGCGACCGCGGTCACGGCCGCGCCGTCGGCGCCCTGCACGTCGGCGACGCCGTCGGTGCCATTGGAATCTTCGCCGCCGCTGCCGGTCAGCACATTGCCGTCGGCCACCGTCGGGCCATCCTCGGTCACGCTGTCGCTGTCGGCGCGTGCGGTGGGCGTGTCGTCGACGATATCGATGTCGAGCGTGTCCGTCGCGGTGTCGCCGTCGGCGTCAGTGATGACGAGGGCGAAACTGACCGTCGTGCCGTCGCCGTCGAGCGTGTTGTCGATCAGCGTATAGACATAGGTGATCGAACCCTCGCCGGTCGCGGCGTTGAAACTATAGCCGGTGACGACAAGCGTCCCCGTCGCGTCGCTGGAAATCGTCTGCGGCAGCGATCCGGGCGTCACCACGACGCCGCCGATCGACACGCTGCCGACGCCGTCGACCGCGGTGAAAGTGATTGTGCCGCTGGTCGAGGCGTCGCTGCCGCCTTCGCCGCCAGCAAAGGCCGAACCCGGCGCCTCACCTTCGCGCGGGCCGAGGTCGGCCTCATAAACGACCGTCCCGCCATCACCCTCGCCATCGCCCGGGACGAAGGTGATGACGGTCGGCGCGTCGGCGATACTGATGGTAAGGGTCGCCGTCGACGTATCGCCGTCACCGTCGGTAATCTGATAGCTGAAGACGTCGTTGACGCCGCCGGCGGTGCCCGGATTCCGGACATAGGTGTAGCCGCCTTGGGCATTGATCGTCAGCGTGCCATATTGGCCCTGCACCGTGCCCGGCGCCGAAAATCCGCCTTCGCCGCTCGCAGCGCGGATCCCCGTCAGGCTCGCGCCGTCGGCGCCCGGCGTGTCGGCCCCTGCCGCCCCGCTGGTCGTGCCCGTTCCGGTCAGGACATTGCCCGTCTCGGGCGCAAAGCTGCCCGCGGCGACCCGGTCGGTGTCGCCCCGCGCGGTCGGCACGTCGTCAACGACCGAGACGGTCAGCGTCGCCGTCGCGGTGTCGCCGTCATTGTCGGTGACGACGACGGTGAGCGGGTCGGTCAGATTGGCGTTCGCATTGGTGTTGTCGGTGAGCGTGTAGCTGTAGCCGACATTGCCCGGCGTCAGGCTGGTGATCGTCAGCTGGCCAAGCGGCGTCGTGATGACCTGGCCGACCGCCGTAATGGCGATGCCGTTGATCGTGATCGTGTCGAGACCGTCGCCGGCGTCATAGACGATCGAACCCGTCGTGGTTTCGCTGTTCGCGGCGCTGTTGCTGCCCGCGGGCTCGTTGCCGCGCGCGGGAAGCCCGGCTTCGTTGACGCTGGCGGTTGCGGCGGTCAGCCCCGCGGGCTGATCGGGCGTGACGATCAGAATCGTCGGTTCCTCGTCGGAAACGGCCGGCAGCAGTTCGCGGTCTTCGGGCTGCGGAAACGCAAGCTGCGTGTAAGGCAGCAGGTCGCCGAGCGCATAAGCATCCTGGATCGGGCCTTCGGGATCGGCGAAATTGCCGCCCGAGCTGCGGACGCCGGCTTCGGGGTTCAGCTCGCCCAGATTCTCCAGCAGCTGCGCCACCGTGCTCGCCGGCACCGTATCGCCATCGACGACGATCGACGGAACATCGACCGCACCGCCGGGAATGATGAACACCTGACCGTTCGGCAGGGTGATGACCAGGTCGGTTCCCGAAATCGTGATATCGTCGATCGATGCGCCCGCGGGCAGGACGACGCGGCCGCTTGCGTCGGGAACGAGGATGGCCTGGATCGCCAGCGGTATGATCGACGCGGCGGCGGTCACGTTCGCCGCGGCAAGAAACTCGCCGCCCGGTGCGGCCCGGCTCGACTGCTCGTTCGATGCGCCGTCGCGCGCGGGACCGGTGATTCCATTCCGCGCCGGATTGTCGAAAGCATCCATGTCAATTTCCCTCGAACGCACCTCGCCCTGCCGCAAAAACGGCACAGCAAAATTTCCACCAATGTCAGTGCGACCCACTGTCCGAGCGACTCGGACCTTCCCCACCCATTAGGAAACATGGATTCCCGGGACTCCGCAAGCGCGTTAACACATTTTTAGCAATCGCTAATTTTGGCTGATCGGCCGATCATTCTTCCGCGGTCTGGAGAATAAAATACAACGTATATTCAATGTGATAATCCGGCCGCCTTTTCAGGATCGCCCGCCGCGAAAGGCGTGCCGACGTCCCAATTAGAACCACAAATTAACACGGCTCGTCGCATCCAAGGCGCCGTCGAGGCGGCGAATCGCCCCGGCGCTCCGCGCGGCGTTAAGTGGGTCCGACCCGATCTTAGCGAGGCCAGTTGCACTCGACTGGCGCACCCGAGAACCGCGGCGAAAATGCAATATTAAGGGTTGCCGGGCGATAAGGGATCACCAAAGGAGACGTTGGTGAGATCCTTGCTGGCGCACATCGCGAACCCCGTCGAAACGACCGATCGCAGGCGAACGAGCCGCCGCACCCTCCGGCTCGATGTCGCGGCGCGCACGGCCACGGCCGAATCCGCGGTGATCATCCGCAACCTGTCGCGGACCGGCCTGCTGATCGAAACCGGAGCGGGCTTTTCCATCGGCGAAACCTTCCTGCTGGTCTTGCCGGAACTCGGCGCCGCCCCCGCGCGCGTCGTTCGCCACGACGGCAGGCTCTTCGGCTGTGAGTTTCTGACGCCCGTCCCCGCGAGCGCGATCAGCGCGGCGCTGCTCAAAGCAGCCCCCGACGAGGAAGCGGACGATATGGCCGATGCGGCGAGCGCGAGCGATGCCAACGAACTTTATGCGCGGCGGCCGTCGAGCGCGATCCTGTTCACGGCGCTGACCGCTTTGTTCACGGCCGTGGCTCTTCTCTTCGTCTTTGCCCTCGTGTCGCTGAACTTCTCGGCGGGCTGAGCCCCGGGCAACTGCTCGACGCGCGCAAGTCAATCTGGCGGACGGATCAGCGATCCGACCCTCGATATTGCGCGTTGTCCACCTGTTCCATCCACGTCACCGATTGCCCGTCCTGTGCCTCGGCGATCGCCACATGAACCATGCTGTCAGTTGCGCTTGCACCATGCCAATGCTTGACGCCCGGCGGGATCCAGACGAGGTCGCCAATGCCGATCGGCTGCACGGGGCCGCCCCAATGCTGGACCAGCCCGCGGCCCTCGGTCACAATCAGCGTTTGACCGATCGGGTGACTGTGCCAGGCGGTCCGGGCTCCCGGCTCGAAGGTCACGATGCCGCCGCCGGTGCGCGCGGGAAGCGGGCGCTGGAAGCGCATGTCGACCCGGACGGCGCCGGTAAAATTGGCGGCGGCGCCGGCTACCGACGGCTGCGAGCCAGCCTTGGTCACGACGACGGCGTCATTCGTGGATGACGGGGGCTTTCCTTTCTGCGCATCATTCTCGGCGAAGACCTCGCGTGCGACGCCAACCGCGGCGATTGCGTTGGGCCAGCCCGAATAGAAGGCAAGCTGCGTGATCGTCTCGACCAGTTCCGCTTCGGCGACCCCGTTCTGGCGCGCGAGCCGCATATGCGAACGAAGCTGTTCGGGGCGGTTGAGCGCGATCAGCGCCGCGACGGTGATCAGGCTGCGGTCGCGCTTCGCCAGGCCGGGCCGCTCCCACACATCGCCGAAGAGAACATCGTCGGTGAGTTCGGCGAGCTTGGGCGCGATGTCACCCATGAGCTGCTGGGCACGCGATTGTCCGGTTTCCATCGAAGAAGCCTCCTGTGACTGCGCCTGAGCGGGAACGATAGCCATGCCGATCAGCAGCCCCGCCAACGATGCGATTTTAACGATGTTCATGATCAATTCCTTGGAGTGGCGGGCGAGGCAGACCGGCGAACTGCCGGCCTACAGCGTCCGCGCGAAGAATGACGACAGCTTGCCCATCGCGGCGTCGACATATTCGGGAACCCAATAGGTCTCGATGTGCGTGGCGCCTTCGATCGTGAACAAAGCCTTGTCGCTCGCCCCTCTGGCCTTCGAGAAGGCCTCCTCGGACATGTAGAGGCTGTCGGCCTTGCTGCCCGCGATCATCAGCAACGGCTGGTCGATCAGGTCGATCTGATCGGTGGCATCCCAGCGCATCAGGTCGAGCAGGCCGCTCATCGTATATTTGAAGGTCGAATTCGGGTGCGCGTGGGTCCGCCAGTAATATTCGTAACCCTGCCTGTACATTTCGAACGGCAGCGCCGCGATCTGTGCGTCGGTCATGTCGGCATCGCCGGCATAAAGGATTTCTCCCCCCGCCATCTCCTGGGCACGCGCGGCCGAAGCCCGCCGCAACCGCTCCCCGATCGTATCGAGCTGCGAGTCCGCAAAGCCGTTGCGGCGCACCCGGCCAGAGTTGAACATGCTCAGCGTCGCGACCGATTTGAAGCGCTTGTCGGTTTTTACCGCGGACAGCGAGTATCCGCCGCCACCGCAAATGCCGAACAGGCCCAGCCGCGCGGCATCGACGCCCGGGTAATGCGTGATGAAATCCGCCATGCCGTGGATGTCCTCGATGCGGTATTGGGGCTTGTCGACGCTCCGCGGCTGGCCACCACTTCCGCCCTGGTAAGCGGCATCCGCGGTGATCGTGACATAGCCCTGTTCGGCGAGACGCTGCGCATAGAGACCCGCGACCTGTTCCTTCACCCCGCCGTTCGGATGCGCGAGAATGATGGCAGGATAGGCCTTTACCGGATCATAGTTTGCCGGCGTGTAGACGTTCGCGACGATGTCGAGACCGTTCAGCCTGTATTGGACCGGGTGGATATTGACCTTACCCGCCACGTTCTGCGTGATCGCGCCGCGATGGACGAGTCCCAGCGGGTTCCGGTTGGTGTTGGCGGTCGAAGGGGTGGCACTGGCCATTGCGGTCGCTCCTGACATTGCGCCCGAGAATAGGAGCGCGGATGCGCCGAGGAACGCGCGCCTCTGGGTGTCGATGGGTCGGTCGGTCATTCGAAATCCAATCCTGAGGCGCTCAATCCAGCTTCTTCTCGGCAAGGAACTGCGAGACCTGCTCCGCGATCTCGACATTGTTGAGGTCCGACATCAGGAAATGCGTGTTGCCGCGAATGCCGATCTCCGGGAGATGCACCAGCCGCGCGTCGCCGCCGCGCTTGTTGATGGCGTCGACCCAGAGCCGGGCCATCGCGAGCCGCACCCGCCAATTGTCCTGTCCGCGCTCGGCGGTCGGCTCGACCGGGAAATTGTCGCCATAATAGATGATGATCGGAATGCGCGTGAGCTTCTCGAAATCCGCCAGCGGCACCGCCTCGGGCGACAGGGTGCCGGCGGCGCTCGGCATTGCCGGGGGTAGTTCGCCTTGTGGAAAGATGAAGCCGCTGCCCGGCTCGAACGCGACGATCGCCTTGACGTTCGGGTTTCGGATCGCGGTCAGCCAGCCAGGACCACCGCCTTGCGAGTGGGTGAAAAGGATGCCCGGCCCGGTCCGGTCGAACAGTGCCGACATCGCATCCGCGATGACCCCGGCGTCATAAGGACCGGTGTTCGGCGTCACCGAGCGGAAGAACTGGTCGAGCGTCTCGGGCTTGCGATCGAACTGCACGCCGTCGAAATAGTTTGGCCATTTGCCGATCCGGAACTGATCGAAGAAAAGCTGATCGTTGGGCGCCGGCTCGATCGTCGCCGCGACGCTGCTGTTACCGGCGCGGCCGCGGCGCGGCTGATCGACCAGATAGACCGGGAATCGGCGGCGAAGGAATAGCGTCTGAAAGCCTTCGCGGCCGTCGGGCGCCGTCTCCCAGCTGCGCGCCGACTGGAAGGCACCGTGCAGCATGACGATCGGTAGCGCCCTGGAGTTCTGCGGCGCCTGGTAAAAGGCATAGAGATGATCGGCGTGCAGCGTCTGTCCCGCGGCGGTGGGTTTGTTATTGTCGTATGCGCCGGGGGTGGCCGTCACCGTGCCGCCGACCGCGAAACTGCCTTGATCCGCGATGATCAACGGATCGGCCTGCGCCGCGTGACTCATTGCGGCGGGGGCCGCGGCGATGCAGCAACAGATCCAAAGCGGCATGACATATCTCTTCCGGCGGCTCATCGGACGCTCCTTGGCGAAGGGGAAGCCACCTTTTACCGCAAAGCCCCTCGTGCAATTAGCCGCGCAATGTGAGATGAACTTGTGAATAGTATTCAGCAATGGAGAGGCGCGTGCCGCGGCAGAATCTGGCAGATCTCGAAGCCTTTGCCGTGGTCGCGCAGGAAGGGAGCTTCACGCGCGCGGCGGCGCGCCTTGGCGTCTCGCCCTCGGCGCTCAGCCACCGGATGCGCAAGCTGGAGGCGCGGCTCGGTCTCCGGCTTCTCGCCCGGACCACGCGCCGCGTCGCGACGACCGAGGCCGGGGAGCGGCTGCTCGATGCGCTGCGCCCGGCCATCGAAACGATCGACCGGCAGCTTGCCGAGCTCAGCGAGCTGCGTGAGCGCCCCTCGGGAAACATTCGCATCACCGCCTCGGACCATGCGACACGGACCTTGCTCTGGCCGGCGATCGACGGCTTTCTCAGGCGTTATCCGGATATCAAGGTCGAGATCAACGCCGAGTCCGGGCTCACCGACATTGTCGCCGAACGCTATGACGCGGGCGTCCGGCTTGGCGAACAGGTCGCCAAGGACATGATCGCGGTACGGATAGGGCCGCCGCTGCGCATGGTGGCGGTCGCGGCGCCCACCTATCTGGAAGTCCATGGAATCCCGCAGACCCCGCACGATCTTACACAGCACAAGTGCATCAACCTGCGCATGTGGAGTTCGGGCGGCCTTTATGCCTGGGAGTTCGAGAAGGATGGGCAAGCTGTCAATGTTCGCGTCGAGGGACAGGTCATATTGAACAGCGGCCATTTGATCCTCGAGGCTGCACTAGCGGGGCATGGCGTCGGCTTCCTTATGGACGATTATGTCGTCCAAGGTGTCGAGACGGGCCAGCTGCTGTACATACTTGAAGACTGGTGCCCGCCATTCGACGGCTACCATCTCTATTATCCGAGCCGCCGGCAACCGACGCCGGCGTTCAATCTGCTCGTAGAAGCGCTACGTTATCGGCCGACGTGAGCGGCCCATATTGTTGCTCTTTGTCCACGGCGTGGCTCCAACGCGCCCTCCGAAGCCGGCGCGCATCGCTGAAAGCAGCTTTTCGGTCCGAAGGCCAGGTCCGGCGCAGCCCCGAACGTCACGGCCAGATCACGGGGATCCTGCCGGGCGTCTGAGCGCCCTGCAACAGCGTGCTTGGCTTCTGCCGACCGCAACCTGTATAGACGGGCTATGGATTTTACCACTCGCACGCCCGGACGCGGATCAAAGCTTTCGACTGGATCCGCGGCCGCCCGGCCCCGCGGCTCCGACGAAGAAAATGACCGGTCTCCGCCTCGTTACGCCGCCATCAAGCAGAGCATTTGCGATGCCGTTCGCGACGGGCATCTGAAGCCGGGAGACCGGGTGCCGTCGGAAGCCGAGCTGGTCCAACAGTTCGACGTGTCGCGCATGACCGCCAATCGGGCCCTACGCGAGCTACAGGCCGCGGGCGTTCTCGTGCGCCGCGCGGGCAGCGGATCGTTCATCGCCGAGCCCAAGCCGATCGGCCAGATGATCGAAATCCGCAATATCGCCGAAGAAATCCGGGAGCGCGGGCATATCTATCGGGCGCGCGTCGTGCAGAATGACGAGATACGCGCCAATGCCGACATGGCGGCGCTGCTCGAGGTTCCGATCGGGACCAGGCTGTTCCACTCGATCATCGTGCATCATGAAGCCGAGTTCCCGATCCAGCTCGAAGAGCGTTTCGTGCTCGCGTCGGCCGCCCCCGACTATGGCAAGATCGACTTCACGCAGATGACGCCGAACGAATATCTGACAAGGACGGCGCCGCTCGAGCGCGTCGAGCATCGGGTTCGCGCCGAGATGCCCGACGCGCGCACCCACAGCATGCTGGGGCTCTCGGACGGCGAACCCGTGCTGCGGATGACGCGCCGGACATGGAGTCATTCGCGCCTCGTCAGCCACGCCTGGCTGACGCATCCCGGATCGCGCTTCGAGCTGTCGGCCGCCTTCTCGATCGACGACTGACCGCGGGCAGGTCAGGCCGCGCTGCGGGTGACGACGGGTTTGCGGCGTCGGCGCAGCCAGCGAAAGTCGGCGCGGCTGAAACTCTTGAACAGCAGGTAGAAGCCGGTGCCCGAGAGCCATAGCGCGCCGAAGGCGACGAAGATGATCAGCGGGTGGTTGAAGCTCTTCCGGTTCACATAGTCCATATTGTGGAGCATCCAGAAGAAATCCCAGGTCCGCCATGTGTCGCCGCGCATGACAAGAAAGCGCGCGGTGTCGAGCGAGACATAGGCGCTGCTATTCTCGGCATCGGCGAAGTCGACCCGCCACATCGCGCCTTCATGATCGCGCGATTCGAGGTTGGGCTTCGCGAGCACGCTCACCTTACGGATCGGCGCCTCGTTCATCATCGATGCGATGTCGCGCGCCATCTGCTCGTCGACATGGACCGTCTCGCCGCTCGTCGCATCGACGAGGCGCGTGCCCTTGGTCGTGCGAAGTTCATAGATCGGGCGCGCGCCGAGATCGCGCAGAACGATCCCGGTGACGGGTTCGTGGCGCGGCAGCGCCGCAACGTCGAAATATTCGCCGGCCGGCAGCGGGTGCGCGTGCGACATGCCGCCGCCGTGCCCGCCGACCTTGTCCTTGTCGAGCAGCGCCATCACCGAGCCGCTCAGGGCCCAGAGCAGGAATTGAAGTCCGAGGATCAGGCCGACCCATTTGTGGATGCGCCGGAAAAATAGCGGCGTCAGGCGTATCTTCTTCATGCCTTCTTCCCTTTGCGGCGCTTGAAAGACCAGATCAGCAGCCAGGCCCCCGTGAGCGCCATGGCAAAGGCGCTCCATGTCGCGACGCGAAGCAGCGGATTGTTGACGTCGGTCCGCTCGTCATAATCCATGATGTGCAACATCCAGGCGAAGTCGAAGACGCGCCAGAGTGCGTGGCGCCGCGAAATCAGCTCGCCCGTCTGCGGCGAGAGGTAGAGCGTCGGGCGGTTCCAGCCCTCGAACTCGACCTGCCAATAGGGCGGCTCCCGCGACTGCATTTCCTGCGGCGCCTTGGTCAGCAGGCGTACCGACACGATCTTGCCGTCGCCGGTGTAGATGCGCCGCGCCTGCGTGCGGACCTGGGACGCGGTAAGCGCAGGCAGCGGCGCACCCGAGCGGGCATCGAACAGCCGCGCCCCCTCGGGAGTTTCTGCGCGCCAGACGGGGCGATCGAAGAACCGCTGCAAGCGAACCTCGGACGCACCGGGCGCGGCCGCAACGATCCGCGACGGCGGCGCCAGGCCCGCCAAGTCGAATGATTGGGTCATCGGCGCGCGCACGAGATGGTCGCCATGGATGGTGTCGATATGCACGACCACCATGTAGAAGCCGGTCAGCGTCCAGAGCAGAGCCTGGAAGCCGACCACCAGGGCCAGCCATTTGTGCGTTCGCCGGACGAGCAGAGGCCAACGGATCGCCATGTCGATACCCTCAGAAAGCCGTCCGGAAGCCGACGTAGAAACGCCGTCCGAGCAGGTCATAGGTCATCGTGTCGGTGTTCGCATCGGTGAAGCTCTGGATATAGGGCGCCTTGCGATCGAAAAGATTGTCGACGCCGACCTGGAAGCGGGTCTTCTCGTCGATTTCGAAAGCGACCTGGAGATTGTGGTAGAAGACATTGGGCGTGCTGTAGCCGATTTCGCCGGGTGCCGCATTGAAGTCGGTCGCCTTGCCGACCCACTGCGTCGACCAGGTCGCGCTGACACCATCCTTTTCAGCGGTCAGCACGCCATAGCCGCGCCACTTCGGATAACCACCATTGCCGCCGCCGATAAAGCCGTCGAAGTCGATCGGCGCGCCGCCCGGAAAGGGCAGGACGACATATTTGTTGAGATACGTCAGGTTGACGTCGAGCGAGATATTCACGCTGCCGATGCCGCCCGCATATACGAGGCCGAGATCGAGCCCGTTCATCTCCTCGCGGCCGGTATTGATCGGCTGGGCGGAGAGGAATGTCACTTCGCCGGTCAGCGGGCTGCGCGTGAAATCATCGCAGAAGGGATGCGACAGGTTCGTACTCGCGTAGCAGATGGCGAGCTTGGTCGAGCCCGGAATCGCGCGGATCGCGTCCTTGATCTTGATGTCGAACCAGTCGGCGGTGAGCGACAGGCCCGGGATCAGCCCCTTAGGCGAAACGACCGTCCCGACCGTCCAGGTGGTCGAACTTTCGGGTTTCAGATTCTCGTTGCCGCCGACGGTGGTGAGGATCGTCGTGCCGAGCTGGACATAGTTTGCCGGCACGCCCGACGCCTGACAATTGGCGATCAGCCCGGCATTGCCGCTGGTCGAATAGCGCGAGCAGGGATCGGTCGTCGTCAGATTGCCTTCGGACACGCCGCCGAACAATTCGGGGACGTTCGGAATGCGAAAACCGGTGCCATAGGTACCGCGCAGGCGGAAGCTGTCGTTGATGACCCAGTCGAGGCTGCCCTTGTAGTTCCAGTCGCTGCCAAACAGATCATAGTTCGAATAGCGGACCGCGCCGCCCGCCGTCAGCGCCTGAAAGAAGGGCGTATCGGCAAGGATCGGCACCGACAGCTCGAGATAAGCTTCCTTGGCGGTGCTGGTTCCCGAAATCGGGCTCTGCTGGTTGGTGTTGGCGATACCGAGCACGGTCAGCGGATCGGGATCGCGCCAGCCCTTTTCCTTGCGATAGACGACACCCGCCGCGAAGGAGACGGGTCCCGCGGGCAGCTTGAACAGGTCGCCGTTGATATCGGCAGTGACCGTCGCGAGCTCATTGCCGCCGCGGTCGCGCGAGGTGAAGAGAATATAGTCGAGAACCTCCGGCGTCAGGTCGCCGAAACCGAGATAGTCGGCGCACGGGATCGTCGCACCGGCGGCGAGGCTGCACTTGGTCGTGTCGATCGTGTTGCGGACACGCTCGAGATTGGCGATGTTCGTCGAACCGTCGACCGCGGTGTTGCGACCGAACGCGCCGGCGATTTCCCATCCCCAATTGTTCGAGAGCTTGCCGCGGAGGCCGAAGGTGCCCTGCCAGGTGTCGGTTTCCTGAAAAAACTGGCGCGGGCCGGGCTCGGCGAGGCGGCGCTGGATGAGGACGATATTCTGCCCCGTCGGATTGGTGGGATTGCTCGCCGCGATCGAAAGATTTCGCAGCGTTCCGGGCGTCGCGATCTGGTTCGACTTGCGGAAGGTGTAAAGGAATTCGCCGAACGCCTCGATATCGTCGGTCAAATCATAGTCGGCGAAGAAGGCCGTGCTGACGCGCTCGACGGGGCTAACCGCGTTGAGGAACGGGTTCGAGTTGAAATTATGCTTCGCCGCGCTGTACGGCTCGAAGAAATTGCCGTTGCCGCCCAACACCTGATTGAAGTTGATCTGCTGCCCATTCGGCAGCACCGCGCGGCCGCCGATCGTCGAGGCGCTGTTGACGCAGCTCAGCATGCCGGGCGTGGTTTCCGCCAGCGAGCAGGGCGCGCGGCTCGCCATGTTGACCGCCTTGGTCTTCTGATAGGTGACTGCCGCCATGAAGCCGCCGCGATCATTGCGGACGCCCCAGAGGAGGTCGGCGGTAAAGTCCGACCCGTCGCCCTTTTCGGTGATACCCTGACGCACGCTGAGGCCAAGACCTTCATAGTCGGTGCGGGTCACGAGGTTGACGACGCCCGCCATCGCGTCGGCGCCGTAGATCGCCGAGGCGCCGTCCTTGAGCACATCGGTGCGTGCGAGCGCCGCGACGGGAATCATGTTGAGGTCGGGCGAGGAGTTCGCCCCGGTGCCGCCCGCGACGAGGCGGCGGCCGTTGAGCAGGACGAGGGTGCGCTTGATGCCGAGACCGCGCAGGTTCACCTGCGCCGTGCCATATCCATTGTTCGCCCAATAGGCCGACGTCTGGTTGCCCGCGAAGCCGGCGTTGGCGGGCAAGCGCTGCAGCACCGTCTCGATATTGACGACACCGGTATTTTCGATCTGCTCGGCAGATACCACGGTCGCCGGTCCGACCCCGGCGAGATCCTGGCGGCGAATGCGCGACCCGGTCACAACGATATCGCTGCCGCTCGTCGCGCCTTCAGCGCCCGTCTCGGGTGCCGACTCGGCCTGCGCGAATGCTGGCGCGGAAATGCCCGCACAAGCCGCTGCGCCGGCGAGCAAAACTGTCCTGATCTTCATCGCGAAACCCCCTTCTGGTTGCGTTACCCACCTCAGAGAGCATCAAATGTATATACAGGTCAACAAAAAATTACGTTGAAGATCAATATCTTAGATGCGCATCGGCAGCGCGCAGCCGGTCGATATAATACGCATCCGAAGCATCTACCCCTCACGCCGAATGACATTTTTTTGAATGCGGACGGCGATGCGTGCCGGGTGTCGGCCAGGCCGTAAAAACCAAAGACTGACCCTCGCCGCCGAAGGCCGCCACGTCGAAGGCGTTCCTGCTCCCATCGGGCATTTCCCTCCCCGGCGAATCGTGCGGGATGCCGGAACTGCGAGTCCCTTCATCGCGTTGGTCGTTCGCGAAGGAGCGGCGGCGCGAGATTCCGCTGCCTTCCGCCGGGCCGGGCCGGGCCTGCGCCGGGTCGGGCGATGATCACCAGCTAGATAGCGGCGTCGCCTGCCAAAGCCTGGAGCGCAAGGCGGCGATAGGAGTGCATCACGATGTGCCTCCTCCCGATGCGCCGCCCGCCGCAGCTCAAAACCAGGCGCGTATCCCCATGACGAAGCTGACCCCGCTCGGATCCTCGCCCGCCGCGCGGGCAAAGCGCGCGGTATCGCCCACCTTGCGCGCCCATTCGACACCGACATAGGGCGCGAACTCCCTGACGATCTCGTAGCGCAGGCGAAGCCCGAGCTCGACGTCGGACAACCCCGAGCCAACGCCGATCTCGGGCACGTCCTGCAGCGCAAAATTGATCTCGGTCATCGGCTGGAGGATCAGCCTCTGGGTGATCCGCTGATCATAATAGCCGCCCAGCCGGGCGTGCAGATCGCCCTTGTTCGACAGGAAGAACGCGCCCTCGACCTCGAACCAATAGGGCGCGAGCCCTTCGAAACCGACCGTGGCATAGGTGCGGTCGGGGCTCTGTCCGAAATCCTGCCTGATGCCCGCCTGCGCGTTGAAATAGGGTCCGATCGCGCGGCTGTAGAGAACCTGGGTCTCGACGGTTTCAATGCCCTCGCCGAAGACGGTCTCGCCTTCACTTTTGAGCGTGAGCCGGTTGATGTCGCCGCCATACCAGGCTTCGCCTTCCCAGCGCAGACCGTCGCCGCCCTTGCGCGCCTGATATTCGGCAAGGTTGAGGCTGATGAAGCCGATGGTCTGTCCGCCATTTTCCATCATCATCTCGTGGCGCGAATGTTCCATTTCAGCGCTCGGATAGACGCGGTCGGCATACCAGTCGGACGGCGGCGCGGGCGCGGTGGCGTCGCCTGGGGGCAAATCGGTGCCGCTGGCGCCGCTCTTGGCTTCCATCGTGCCCGCGGCCTTCGGCGTGCAATGGCCCATGCTCGCATGCTCGGGCGGGCAGTCGGGATCGGACGGCGACATCGCGCCATGGTCCATCGCGTCCATTGAGCGTCCACTCTTGTTCATGGGCTCGGGCTCGAGCGTGCAGTGGCCCATCGCCGCATGTTCGGGCGCGCAGCCCGGGGCTTCGACCGGGGGCCCCATATCCTGCATGGCACCATGATCCATCGGCTCAGCAGGCGCGTCGCCGGTGGTCGCGGGGGCGGGCGCTGGCTTGGGTGCCGGCGTCGGCGCCGTTCCGTGCATCGAATGATCCATCGACTGGGCCGCCGCGGGGGCGGCGAAGGCGAACGGGGCGATGCCGGCGAGAAGGAGTGCGACCCGGGTCATTTCGCGTCTCCCTTCGGGCGAACGCTAACGACACGCATCATCCCCGCGTGCATATGATAGAGAAGGTGACAGTGGAATGCCCAGTCGCCGAGCGCGTCGGCGGTGAAGTCGAAGCTCGCGGTGCCGCCCGGTTGGACGAGCACCGTATGCTTGCGCGGCGAGCGATCGCCCTTGCCCGTGACCAGTTCGAAGAAGTGGCCGTGCAGGTGGATCGGATGGCCCATCATCGAATCGTTGATGAGGTTGATCCGGACCCGCTCGCCCTCGATGAAGGGGATCGGTTCGTGATAGTCCGACATCTTCACGCCGTCGAACGACCACATGAAGCGTTCCATGTTGCCGGTGAGGTGGATGTCGAGCGAGCGCGAGGCGGCGCGCACGTCGGGATTGCGTTCGAGCGCGACAAGATCGTGATAGGTCAGCACTTTGTGCCCGACATCCTCGAGCCCCTGCCCCGGCTCGCCCATGCGGTCGGTGGGCATCGGCGAGATCGTCTGGACGCTCGGGTCGCGCTTGACCTGCGGCGCGACGCTGAAGTCGCGCATGCTGTGCTGCATGGCCGCGCCGCCAGCTGCCCCGCCCGCCGCGCCGTGGGCGCTATGATCCTCGGCTGGCGCAGGCGCGCAATGGCCCATCGCGGCATGTTCGGGCGCGCACGCCGCGTCACCGCCGCCCGCCGCCATCGCGCCCATCCCCATATCCTTCATCGTCGCCAGAGGGCGTTCGCGGAGCGGCGGCACCTCGGCGGCCATGCCGGCGCGCGGCGCGAGCGTCGCGCGACCCATGCCCGAACGGTCGTTTGCCTCGGCCACCAGCGTGTAGGCGCGGTCCTCGACCGGCGTGACGATGACGTCATAGGTTTCGGCGACCGCGATCTGGAATTCGTCGATCTCGGTCGGCACGACGTTGAGCCCGTCGGCCTGGACGACGGTCATCCTGAGACCCGGGATGCGGACATTGAAGATCGTCATCGCTGAGGCGTTGACGATCCGCAGCCGCACACGCTCGCCGGGGTGGAACAGCGCGGTCCAATTGTCGCGCGGGCCATGCCCGTTGACGAGGAAGCTATAGGTCGATCCGCTGACGTCCGCGACATCGGCCGGATCCATCCGCATCGCGCCCCACTCGACACGTTCCTTCAGCGACTGGTCCTTGCCGGCGAGCAGCCCGGACAGCGTCTGGCGCTGCATGTTGAAATGGCCCGGGTTGACCTTGAGCTTTCGGAAGATCGCCTCGGGCGACAATTGGCTATGGTCCGAGAGGACGACGACATGCTCGCGATCATAACCGATCGGATCGGCGCCGGCGGGATCGATGACGATCGGGCCGTAATGACCAAGCTGTTCCTGAAGCCCCGAATGGCTGTGATACCAATAGGTCCCCGACTGGACGACGGGAAACTCGTAGACGAAGCGCGATCGCGGCTTGATCCCGGGGAAGCTGACGCCGGGCACGCCGTCCATGTGGAACGGCAGGATCAGCCCGTGCCAATGGATCGAGCTGTCCTCATCGAGGTCGTTGATGACGGTGAGCCGGGCCGTCTGGCCTTCCTTCAGGCGCACGAGCGGCGCGGGCACGGTGCCGTTGATCCCGATCGCGCGGCTGACCTTGCCGTCGACCCGCATCGTCTGACGCGCGATGCGAAGGCTGATGTCATTGCCCGACACCGTCGGCAGCGGCGCGACGATGCCGGGAGATACCGACTGCGCCCAGGCCGGAAACCAGGGGGCAAGCGCGGCCACGGTTCCGCCGCCCAATGCTCCCGTCACGAAACGACGCCTGTCTATCTTCATAAAATTCCCGGATATTGCCTTGTCTCTAATAGTCATACGCGGCACGCTCGCCCGCCCCTCACGCTTTCGGACGAAATTGCGGGGTGGGCCGCGCTTCTGCCTTCAGCCTGTCCCGCGCGCGACCGTCTCGCCGAGCAGCGCCTTCAATTTCGCGCGGGCGCGGTAGAGCCGCATCTCGACCGCCTTCTCGCTGGTCTGGAGGAGTTCGGCGGTTTCCGCCTGGCTCAGTTCCTCGACGCCGCGAAGCACCAGAACCTCGCGCAAATTGGGTGCGAGGCGGGCCATGGCGGCGCGGACGCGAGCGAGTTCGGCCCGATCGGCCGCTTCGGCATCGGGCGCCGGGCCGTCGCTCGCGACATCATGCGCGCTTTCGAGCGGCAAGGCGCGAGCGAAGAAGGACCGGACCGCGCGGCGCCGCGCCCAGTCGCGACACTTGTTGAGCGCGATCCGGGCGATCCATATCCGGAAAGGCCGGTCCGCATCATAGCGGCCGAGCGCCGCAAAGCCGGCAACAAAGGTTTCCTGCGTCAAATCCATTGCCTCGTCCGGATCGCCAATATTCGCGCGGATCAGGCGAAAGACTGGCGGCTTGTAGCGTCGCAACAATTCCCGATAGACCTGCTGTTGACCGGCGCTTGCCAGCGCGGCGAGCTCGCGGTCGCTACATTGCGCAAGGTCGAGGGTCACCGCGCATCGGCGGTCAGCGCCCGGACCACGCTCTTGTCGAACATCGCGGCCTGCTCGCGATCGAGAACGACGCGCATCGCGAACAGATGCTGGAGCGTTTCCTTCTGCAGCTCGCCCATCACCCGGTGGGTCTCGTCGATCGCCTCGGTAACGCGCGGTCCATAGCCATGTTCGGCCTCGATCGCCTGTGCGAGCCGGATATTGGCGGCGCGCATGTCGAGTTCGAGCGCATCGCGCCGGGTCGCGAATTTCGCCTCGATCTTGTCGAGCTTCACCTGCTGCGCGGGTGAAAGCTTCAGCTCGCGATGGAGAAGCCCGTGGAGTTCGGTTTCGCTGGCACGCGGCGCCTCGACGACGAGGCGTCCGGCGAGCACGCCAGCGAGTGCTGCGACGAACGCGACCAGACCGAAGAGCAGCAAACGGCGCGACGACGTCATCAACGCGAATCCAGCAAGGTCGAGGGGGCCAGCGGACTGGCCGGAATGAGCGGCGTGATCGGGCTCGCGGCAACGGCGGGCGGAACGACGGCGCTGCCGACAACGAAGCCACCACCCAGCGAAACGAAAGCGGCAATCGCCATCATGCGCCGCACCGCCGACGCCTCGCGCTGCCGACCCGCGAGCGCGGACAGCACACGCTCGTCGAGCGTTTCGAGCGCGGCCGGAACGGGCGCCTCATTCAAAATCCGGAGTTCGTCCATCGGCCTTTCCCGCCAGTCCTTCCAAACAGCATACGCGGACGATCGCATCACCCCTCAGAAATAGTCCAACAAAGTCTTGTCGAAATTCCGAGGGCTGTGCCGCCGCCTTGCGTATTTAGCAGGACAGACCCGGATTTGGAGGTTTTTATAATGAAGTCATTTCTCCCCGCTGCAACCGCCGCCCTCGCGCTGCTTCTGACGCCCGTCGCGGCGGGCGCGCATACCAAGCTGGTGGGCTCGACCCCGGCCGCGAATGCGACCGCCTCGAAGGTGACCTCGGTCAACCTGCGCTTCAACGAAAAGCTGATCGCCTCGACCGTGAAAGCGGAGCTGGTGATGACCGGCATGCCGGGCATGGCCAATCACGCACCGATGAAGATTCCCGCGACGTCGACGATGGGCAAGGACGGCAAGTCGCTGACGCTCACCGCCAAGCGCGCGCTCGTCCCCGGCACCTACAAGGTCACATGGTCGGCAGCGGGCGCCGATACGCACCGCATGGGAAGCGAATTCAGCTTCACGGTGAAATAAGGCCGTGGCCGATCTCCTGCTGATGGGTATCCGGTTCGCGCTGTTCGCTGTCCTGATGCTCATCACGGGACTCGCCGCTTTCCCGCTCCATGCGCTGGAGCCTGGCGAGCGACGGGATCCCGAACTGGGATCGATCCTCTCCCGGCCGCTGCCGTGGCTCTGCGCCGCGGCGCTGTTCCTTTCGCTCATGGGCATGGCGGTCCTGACCGCCAGCATGCAGGGGGTCGGGATCTTCGCCATCGACCCGGCAATGGTCGTCGCGCTCGTGGACGAGACCGATGTCGGCGTCGCCTGGCTCGTGCGCATGGCTGCCCTGCTTGTCACCGCGGTCGCCGCTTTCCGTATCGCCCGCAGCCCGGTCGCGGCGACAATAATCGTCGCCGTCGCCGGAGCCGTTGCGCTGGCGACGCTGGTCTGGTCGGGCCATGCCGGCGCGAGCGAAGGCACCGCCGGATGGATTCACCGGGCAAGCGACGCGCTCCATATGATTGCCGCCGCGATCTGGCTGGGCGCGATTGCCGGCTTCCTCCTGATGCTCCGTCCGGGCGAACCGGTCGCAAAAGACCGTCTCGCGATGACGGCCCGAAGCCTCGACCGGTTCGCGCCGGTGGGGACATTGTGCGTGCTCCTGATCGCGGCGACCGGACTGGTGAACGGCCAGATGATCGTCGGGGCCGAGAATATCGGGCGGTCGATCGCCTCGCCCTATGGTCAGCTTCTCGCGATAAAGCTCGTCCTGTTCGCCGCGATGCTGGCGCTCGCCGCCGCCAACCGCTGGCGTCTCACCCCCGCGCTCGGGCGCGCATGCGACGAGCCCGATACCGATCCTGCCAGCGCCGCGCGCGCGATGCGCCGCAGCCTGGTCCTCGAAGCCCTGGCGGGTCTCGCAATCCTCGCGCTCGTCGCATGGTTCGGCATGCTGGAGCCCTTCAACCCCGCGTGACCGGCACCCGCCGGCGCTTTAACATCGCGGTCGCGACAAGTCAGTAGCATGGCGCAAATCCGAAAATGCGTGGCGCCGTGTCGATCGATCGGCAGGCTTGACCCTGTAGTAGCTACAGGGTGCATAAGGGCAGCGAATCGAGCGAAGGGATAGTCGCATGAGCATGTTGAACCGTCGGGACGCGGCCGCCCTGATCGCGGCCGAGATGACGCAATATCGTGCCGCGCGCCGCGACGGCGACCATCCCACCGCCTGGAACGCCATCGGACGCGCGCACATCGTCGCGCAGCCCTTCCTCACGCTTCACCTGTCTGCGCACTGGCACATGCTCGGTTTTGCGATTGCCCTTCGCGACTGGCGCGAGGCGGCCGGCCAGCTGCTGCGGCTCGCCCTCGTCCCGCTGGGATCGCTAACCGGAAGGCTGCCCGTCGGCAACACCGGCCGCGCACGGATCAGCGCCTTCCGTCCAATGCCGGTGCCGCCCGATCTCGCCAAGATGATTTCGCCACACGACAAACCGGTTTCGCGCTGATAAGGGAACGGCCATGCCGAATGCGTTCATGCGACTGCTGATGATCATCGGGGTGCTGCTTTGCAGCATGCACGTCGCCGAACCGGCGTCGGCACATTTCACGGCAAGCGAAACCGCCTTTCACCTGTCGGCCGGCGACGGCGAACAGGACAGGCCGAATCCCGCATCGACGCTCGTGCATGGCGGGCATCATCATTGCCCTGTCGCGCCGGACCTCAAGGCCACGTCGACCGACACCCCAGCGCAACCAGCCCGCGCGCCGCTTTTTGCCGCGCCCGTGACCCAGCTCGCTTCGCGCGTCCTGCCCCCGCTACTCGATCCGCCGCTCCTCGCGATCTGAGCACGCTCGCCGCTTTTTATGCGGCGATCTCTCCGATCAACCGAGGATGGAATCTTTATGTTCAGGTTCGTTGCTGCCCTGGTGGCAGCCACATCGTGCGTCGCAATCGCGCACGCACAGGAGGCCGGCACCGAAAGCCGCCAGATATCGGGTCCGCTTCTGACGCTCGGCGAGGCCGTCGCGCTCGCGGGCGGCAGCGCGCCCGCGGCCGAAGCCGCGGCGGCGGACGTCGATGCCGCGAACGCCGCGCGCCGCGCGGCGGGGCTCCGGCCCAATCCCGCGCTTTCGGTCGAAGTCGAGAATTTCGTCGGCACCGGGCCCTATAATGGCATCAATGGCGCCGACGTGACGGCAAGCGTCGCGATCCCACTCGAACTCGGCGGCAAGCGGCAAGCGCGCGTCGCGGTTGCCGATGCAGCGACGCACCGCGCGCAAATCGCCCAAGCGATCGCCCGGGCGGACATAAGGCTGCAAGTGACCGAACTCTATATCCAGGCCTCCGCGGCCGAAGTGCGGGTCGCGATTGCCGAGGACCAGTATCGTATCGCGGGCGACACCGCGCGTGCCGCGACAATCCGGGTGCAGGCAGGGCGCGCATCGCCGCTCGAACAGGAGCGCGCCGAAGTCGCGCGCCTGACCGCGGAAGCCGAGGCCGACAAGGCGCGGCGCCTCGCCGATGCCGCCCGTGCCAACCTCGCGCGGCGCGTCGGACGTCCGGTCGCCGGCCCGCTCGACATAGCGGTGCTCGGCGGACCCGGAAACGGAACGACGGGCCCACCCCGCCCTGTTTCGGCGTCGGGCACGCTCGCGTTGGCGGCGTCCGACGCCGATCTCCGGGCAGCCGATGCCGGCGTCCAGCTGGCACGCTCGCAGCGCGTGCCCGACGTCACGGTTGGGCCGGGGGTTCGCCGACTCGAGGCGACCAACGACGTGGCGGCGGTGTTCAGCGTCTCGGTGCCGCTGCCGCTGTTCAACAACGGACGCGCGGCGGTCGATCAGGCGAATGCCGAGCGGCGGCGCGCCGACGCGCAGCGCCGTGTCACAGCGCTCGACGTCGAGCAGGCGATCAGCGATGCCGAGGTAGAGGCCGCCAATGCGGCAGCGGCGGCGCGGGTCGCGAGCGGCCCCGCCCTCTCGGCAGCGATGGAAGCGGCCCGGATCGCGCGCATCGGCTACCGCGAGGGCAAATTCGGGCAGCTCGACCTGCTCGATGCCGAACGGACGCTGACCGAGATGCGGGTCGCGTCGATCGAAGCGCTCGCCTCCTATCAACTTGCCAAGGCCCGGTTGGAACGCCTCACGGCTCCCGCGCCCCTCGAAGGAAATTGACGCCATGACCATCAACATCAGCCGAAAGCTGCTGCTCGCCGCGACACTGCCATTCTTCCTCGCGGCGTGCGGCGGCGGCGAGAGCGCCAAGCCCGCCGACGAGCATGGCGAGGAAGAGGCCGGCCATGCCGACGAAGGAAAAATCGCGCTCACGAACGAACAGGTCAAGATCGCCGGGATCGCCCTCGGTCGCCCGACGGTCGGCAGCGCCGGCGCCCTGCAATTGCCGGCGACGATCGAAGGCGATCCGCAAGCAACCCAGGCCGTGTCGGCCGCGATCGGCGGGCGCGTCGTCGCCCTCAATCGCAATCTCGGGCAGACCATCGGCCGGGGACAGACGCTCGCGATCATCGAAAGCCGGGAGGCAGCGCAGCTCCAGGGCGAGGTGCAGGCGACGCGCGCGCGCCTCGCGCTCGCCAACTCCCATCTCGCCCGCGAGGAACGGCTGTTCGCGCAGCGCGTGTCGCCCGAGCAGGATGTCATTGCGGCGCGAACCGCCGCGACCGAGGCGCGGATCGCCTATCAGCTCGCCCAGCAACAGCTATCGGCAGCTGGAGGCGGTGGCGGCCAGCTCAACCGGATCGCGATTGCCGCGCCGATCTCGGGGCAGGTGATCGCGCGCAGCGTCGTTCTCGGACAGACCGTCGCCGCCGACGCCGAGCTTTACCGCATCGCGAACCTGTCGAGCGTTTCGCTGTCGCTGAACCTTCAGCCCGCGGACGCAGGACGCATCCGCCCGGGCGCTATCGTTTCGGTCAGCGCGCCCGGACGCCAGGCGACCGGCAAGATCAGCTTCGTCTCGCCCGCGCTCGATCCGGCCACGAAGCTCGTGCCCGCGATCGCGATCCTCGATAATCGCGCCGGACAATGGCGCGTCGGCGAAGCGGTGACCGCCTCGGTCGCGCTCGCTGGCGCCGACGGCGATGCATCGATCAGCGCTCCCTCGACCGCGATCCAGACCGTCGAAGGCAAGAGTGTCGTGTTCGTTCGCACCAAAGAGGGTTTTAAGGTCGTTCCGGTCGTGCTGGGCGACCGCGCCGGCGCCAATGTGATCATACGCTCGGGACTGAAAGGCACCGAACAGATCGCCATCACCAACAGCTTCGCGCTCAAGTCGGAAATCGGCAAGGGCGAAGCAGGCCATGAGGATTAAGCCATGATCGCCCGCACCGTTACCTGGGCGGTCGAGAAGCGCTGGCTTGTCGTCCTGCTCACCGCCATCGCCGCCGTCATCGGAGCCTTCGCGCTGTCGCGCCTGCCGATCGACGCGGTTCCCGACATCACCAACAACCAGATCCAGATCAACGTCCGCGCGCCCGCGCTTTCACCCGAACTTGTCGAGAAGCAGGTCGCCTTCCCGATCGAGACTGCGCTCGCGGGGATTCCAGGGCTTGAATATACACGCTCGCTGAGCCGCAACGGTTTCGCCCAGGTCACCGCCGTTTTCACCGATGGGACCGATATCTATTTTGCGCGCCAGCAGGTGGGCGAGCGCCTCAATGAAGCCACCGAAACCATGCCCGACGGCGTCCGGCCCGAGATGGGTCCGATCGCGACGGGGCTCGGCGAAGTCTATATGTGGACGGTGCGTCTCGCGCACCGCAAGGATGATGTGCACAAGCCCGGCGAACCCGGCCTCCAACCCGACGGCAGCTATGTAACACCCGAGGGCGAACGCCTCGTCACCGAGGCGGACAAGGCCACCTATCTTCGCACCGCGCAGGACTGGATCGTCACGCCGCTGCTCCGCACCGTCCCGGGCGTCGCCGGGATCGATGCGATCGGCGGTTATTCGAAGCAATATATGGTCGTGCCCGATGTGCAGAGGCTGGCGGCGCTCGACCTCAGCCTCACCGATCTTGCCGAAGCACTCGAACGCAACAACACAAGCGTCGGCGGCGGGGTCGTCGAACGCAACGGCGAAGGGCTTGCCGTCCGCTCCGATGCGCTCATTCGCGATACCGCCGAGCTGTCGCGGGTCGTGGTCGCGACGCGATCGGGCGTGCCGATCACACTCGACCAGGTGGCAAGCGTCCGCACCGGCCAAGCCGTACGCATGGGCTCAGCATCGGAGAATGGCACCGAGGTCGTCGTCGGCACCGCGATCATGCGCATCGGCGAGAACAGCCGGGCCGTCGCGACCGCGGTTGCCGACCGGCTCGATGCGACCAACGCGTCGCTCCCGCCCGACGTCGTCATCGAACCGGTTCTCGATCGCACCAAGCTCGTCAATTCGACGATCTGGACGGTCGGCAAGAATCTGACCGAGGGCGCGCTGCTTGTTATCGTCGTGCTCTTCCTGCTGCTCGGCAACTTCCGCGCGGCGCTGATCGCGGCGCTCGTCATCCCGATCACCATGCTCCTCACGAGCTTCGGTATGCTGCACGCGGGCGTGTCGGCGAACCTGATGAGCCTCGGCGCACTCGACTTCGGCCTCATCGTGGATGGCGCCGTCATCATCGTCGAAAATGCGCTTCGCCGCATGGCCGAGTTCCAGCATCGCGAGGGGCGGATCCTTACGCTTCAGGAGAGGCTTGCTTCGGTCGCAGCGGCGGCGCGCGAGATGGTGCGCCCCTCGGTCTATGGCCAGGCGATCATCATCCTCGTTTATGTGCCTTTGCTCACCTTGAGCGGTGTCGAAGGCAAGACCTTCATTCCGATGGCGTTGACCGTGATCATTGCGCTCGCCTTCGCTTTCATCCTCTCGCTGACCTTCGTGCCGGCCGCGATCGCCATCTGGCTCTCCAAGCGCGTCGAGGAGAAGGAGGGCCGAATCATGGTGTGGCTGAAGCAACGCTACGAACCCGGCCTCGACCGGGCGATGAGCAAACCCAAGGTCACGCTCGGCGCCGGAATCGGCGGGTTCGTCGTCGCGATCCTTGCCTTCTTCTCGCTCGGCCAGGTGTTCCTGCCCCAGCTCGACGAGGGCGACCTGCTTATCCAGGCGTTCCGCGTTCCCTCGACCTCGGTCCAGAGCCAGGCGATGCAGGTTCCGATCGAACGGATGCTCTCGAAGCAGCCCGAGATCGACATCGTCTTTTCGAAGACCGGAACGGCAGACCTCGCCTCCGATCCGATGCCGCCCAATGCGACCGACAATTTCGTGATCCTGAAACCCCGAAAGGAGTGGCCCGACCCCAGCCTGCCCAAGGCCGAACTGGTCGAACGGCTGGAAAAGGAGCTGAACAAGATTCCGGGCAATGCCTATGAGATCACCCAGCCGATCCAGATGCGCTTCAACGAGCTCATCGCCGGCGTACGCGGCGACATTGCCGTCAAAGTCTATGGCGACGACTTCGACGCCATGAACCGGACCGCGCAGGAAATCGCCGCGATCTTGCGGAAGACCGATGGCGCGACCGATGTGCGTGTCGAAGAAACCGAAGGTCTCTCGATGCTCGATATTCGGGCGAACCGCGAGGCGATGGCGCGGCTCGGCGTCACCGCACAGGATGTGCAGGACGTCGTAACCGCGACGATCGGCGGCCGCCAGGCCGGCACGATCTTCGAGGGCGACCGCCGCTTCCCCGTGGTCGTCCGGCTGTCGGACGCGCAGCGCTCGGACCTCTCGGTGCTCGAACAGGTGCAGGTCCGCGTTCCCGGCGGCTCTTTCGTGCCGCTCGCCAGCGTCGCCGACATCCGCGTCATCGATGGACCCAACCAGATCAGTCGCGAAAATGGCAAGCGGCGCATCGTCGTCCAGGCCAATGTTCGCGGCCGCGCGATTTCCGACGTCGTCGCCGATGCCAAGGCAGGTATCGCGAAGGATGTCCGCTTACCCGCGGGCAGCTACCTCGAATGGGGCGGCCAGTTCGAGAATCTGGCCTCCGCTCGCGATCGGCTCCTGCTCGTCATCCCGGCGTGTTTCATCCTGATCCTGCTGCTGCTCTACGGCGCGCTTCGTTCGCCGCGCGACGCGGCGATCGTGTTCACCGGGGTGCCACTGGCGCTGATCGGCGGCGTGCTCGCCCTGTTCCTGCGCGGCATGGATTTCTCGATCTCGGCAGCAGTCGGGTTCATCGCGCTGTCGGGTATCGCGGTGCTCAACGGGCTCGTGATGGTGTCGTCGATCCAGGAGCTGATGCGCTCAGGCATGGCGCGGGCGGAAGCCGCGCGGCAAGGCGCGCTCATGCGCCTGCGTCCCGTGGTGATGACCGCGCTTGTCGCAAGTCTCGGATTCGTGCCGATGGCGCTCGCGACCGGCGCCGGAGCCGAGGTGCAGAAGCCGCTCGCAACGGTGGTGATCGGGGGGCTGATCTCGGCCACCTTGCTCACTCTCTTCGTACTTCCGACCCTCTACGCGCGTTATGGAGGCGGACGCGCGCAGAAGGACGAAAGGATCGACGATGGCGCATTCGCATAGTCAAGAAGAGGGCGGCCATTCCGGGCACGACCATATGGCGGGCGCGAACAGCCGGAACCTGACGATCGCGCTGGCGCTGACGGGCACATTTCTCCTCGCCGAACTGGTGGGGGCGTGGCTGTTCAACAGCCTCGCCCTGCTCTCCGATGCGGGGCATATGTTCACCGATGCGGCCGCGCTCGCGATTGCGCTGGCCGCGATCCGCATCGGTCGCCGCCCCGCCGACGTCAAGCGAACCTATGGCTACCGCCGCTTCGAAATCCTCGCCGCAGCGTTCAATGCCCTGCTGCTCTTCGCGGTTGCCGCTTATATTCTCTACGAAGGGATCAAGCGTTTCGTCGAGCCGCAGGAGGTCCAGTCGCTCGGCATGCTGGCGGTTGCCGCCGCAGGGCTCATCATCAATCTTGTATCGATGCGAATGCTTTCGGGCGGCAAGGACGAGAGCCTCAACGTCAAGGGCGCCTATCTCGAGGTCTGGGCCGATATGCTCGGTTCGCTCGGGGTCATCGGGGCCGCGATCCTGATCTATTTCACCGGCTGGAGCTGGGTCGACCCGATCGTCGCCATCGCGATCGGCCTCTGGGTGCTGCCGCGGACGTGGATTCTTCTGCGCGACACCACCAATATCCTGCTGCAAGGCGTTCCGCGAGGCGTCGATCTTGGGGCGGTGCGCGCAAGCATCGCAGCTGTCGAGGGTGTGGCTGAAGTCCACGACCTCCATCTCTGGTCCATCGCTGGCCGCGATATGAGCCTGACGGCGCATGTGGTCCTGACGCCGGGGCGTGAAGCGGACGCCGTTCGGCTGGCGGTTTCGGAAGCGTTGCACGACGCATTCGAAATCTCGCACGCAACATTGCAGATGGAATCCGCCAGCGAGCAATGCGCCGAGCCGGAGCATGACTAGCCGCGGCGCGAGCTAGCGCTCCGCCCGATAAAGGGAGATCGATCCCGTCGGGGTCTGGATGGCCCGGACTTCCTCGACATCGCGAAAACCCGCGCCGTGCAGGATTTCGGGGACGCAGCCCCGCGCATTCGGCTCGGTAAGCTCAAAGCCATCGATCATCTGAACCTGCCGGAACAAAGTTCGCATCAGGAGCGAGCGTTGCTCGCCATAGTCGGCGATGTAGAGCCCGCCGCCCGGTTTCAGCAGCCGCCACATCTGACCGACGATCGCTTCCTTCACGTCCATCGGGCATTGATGGAGCACAAGGCTCGAGACGATCTTGTCGCATTGCTGGAGCGGGCCGATTTGATCGAGCGCATCGCCCATCTCCTCGAACCAGAGGATGTCCGCATCCGCCTCTCCTGCCTTTCTCCGGGCGATGTCGAGTATATCCGGATCGGGATCGACGCCCAAGATGATGCTGGTCGGGGTCGCCGCCTTGAGCGCTATCGCAAGCGTTCCGGTGCCGCATCCGATATCGACGATCGTCTCGCCGGCCGCCGGAGCGACGAGCTTCACCAGCTCGCCCCGCCACCTCTTTTCGCGCGTCATCAAGGCGAGAACAGCATCGTATCGCTCGATATTGCCCGCCTTGCCCAGCGCGGGCACGAAATCTCGATTTGTGTCTGTCATAATCGGGAAACTAGTCCCGCGGGGACCGGCACGCTTGAACGATGCGGCTATCGCTCCAGAATGATGTCGCTGGCGCGGATGCCGAACATGGCCTTGATCGTCCGGGCAAAATGCGCGGCGTCGGCAAAGCCGGCTGCATGGGCCGCCTCGGTGATGTTCGATCCTGCCAGCAGCCCCTCGAACGCCGCGCTCAGGCGCCGCCACAGGATATAGCGTTGGAACGGCATGCCAATCTCGGAAGCGAACAGGTGCCGGAGCCGGCCGACCGAAAGCCGGGTCCCGGCGGCGACATCGAACAGACGAACCGCGCCGAGCGGGAGGCGCCGTTCGATCGTCGCAGTCATGTCCGAGATGCGCGTATCGATGCTTCGCCGCGGGGCGCGCATCATCCAGTCCTGCCAGAAGGAACGCGTCGCAGCGCCCGGCACGATCTGAAACCGGCCTGCTTCGATGCGATCCCGCAACGTGTCGGGCGGACCGAAACCGGCGGTCGGTTCGACAAAACAGATATCCGCACCGGCGGACGGGAGCAGTTGGTGCCGGGCGTTGGGTTCGATCAACAGGCAGGTGCCCGAAATTTCGCGGCCGTCGCTTCCGATGGCTCGCACGGGCGAGTCCGCGAAAACCGCCTGGGCCGCAAAATGACGATGGGGAATCGCATCGCCGATCGTGCCCGACCACCAGGCCGTCTCGCCCTCGATGCGCAAGGCGCCCTGCCAGAAATTCTTCGCCATCGACTGGTAGGCTACCTCGGCGATCCGGCGCCGTCATTCGTCGATTGTCTCGGCGGACGGGATAATTCGAACAGGATCATGGCTGATCTCCGCGACGAGCGCCTGGAGCCTCTCCCAGCCATTGTCCGTCCCGGAAGTCCGGAATCCTTCTCGCTCTCCTTGCGCCCCGTCCGGAACAAGCGGCTCCCGCGGGGACGCACCGCCGCCGGGCGCAGCCCCGTGTCGACACTACGCGAGATACCGCCGACCTGTCCGGATCCTCGCCTGGAGCTGGTGACAATATGGAGACAAAGCTCCGTCCCCACAGGCTTGCCACCAGTGAAGACGCAATCCGCGCTTTCACTAAATGACTGATTTTATGAAGAAAACTGGAGCGGGCGAAGGGATTCGAACCCTCGACCCCAACCTTGGCAAGGTTGTGCTCTACCCCTGAGCTACGCCCGCTCTGGCGGCTGGAAACCGGTCGGTTCCAGCGGGTGAGGCGGGCGATTAGCACCGGCTTTTTGACTCGGCAACCCCTGATTGTGCATTTTCTCCGAAGGGTTGGCATATCGCCCGCAAATCCCACATAAGCGGGGCAAGAGTCTTTCCGCCGGCGCAGAAGCGACGGCAAATCAAAACAGGAGCATATCTGCGTGGCCACGCTCGGTCTGAATCCCACCGAAAAGGAAGCCGTCGAAGCCTTCCGCCGCGACGTCGTCGAACCCTCGATGACCAGCCTCGTCATCCTCGATTTCTGGGCCGAATGGTGCGGCCCGTGCAAGCAGCTCGGCCCCGTGCTCGAAAAAGTCGCCGCGGATTATGCCGACAAGGGCGTTGTGCTGGTCAAGGTCGACGTCGACGCGAATCGCTTCATCGCCGGCCAGTTCCAGGTCCAGTCGATCCCGACCGTCTATGCGATCTTTCAGGGTCAGCCGGTCGCGAACCTGACCAACGCGCGCACCGAAAGCCAGCTGAAGGCGATTCTCGACCAGCTGCTCGCGCAGCTCCCGATCGAGAGCGAGGCGACCGCCCGCGCGGTCGAGATCGCGCCGCTGATCGAAATGGGCGAAGGCGTGCTGGCCGAAGGCGACGGTCAGCGCGCCGCGAGCCTCTTTGCGCAAATCCTCGACATCGCGCCCGATAACGCCGCGGCGCACGGCGGCTTGATTCGCGCGCTCTTACTCGCGGGCGATATCGAAGGCGCGCAGGCCGCGCTCGACGTGGTGCCGGCCGAGATCGGCGAAGACCCCGCGATCGCGCAGGCGAAAAGCGCGCTCGCACTGGCGGCCGACGCCCCCGATGCGGGCGAGCTCGCCGCCTTCGAGGCCGCGGTCGCCGCGAATCCCGGTGACCATCAGGCGCGCTTCGACCTTGCGAGCGCCCAGATCGGTGCCGGCCAGCGCGATGCCGCCTCCGACAATCTGCTCCATATCGTCGCCGCCGACCGCGAATGGAACGAGGATGCCGCGCGCGCCAAGCTGCTCTCGCTATTCGAAGCCGTCGGCCTCGAGGATGCATGGGTGGCCGCGCAGCGGCGGCGCCTGTCGCTGATTCTGTTCGGCTGATGGGCGAAACCGCGCCTTTGACTATCCAGCGGATCGCGATCTTTCCGCTCACCGGCGCGGTGCTGTTTCCGGGGCTGCACCTGCCGCTGCATATCTTCGAGCCGCGCTATTCGGCGATGGTGCAGGAAGTGCTGGCGCGCGACCGGCAGATCGGGATGATCCAGCCGCGCCAGCTTCCCGGCGAAGAGGATCGCGAACCGCCGGCGCTCTATGACGTCGGCTGCGTCGGGCGCATCGTCGACGTCGAGGCGCTCGACGAGGGCCGCTTCAACCTCGTCCTCGAAGGCGTCGCGCGCTTTCGCGTCCGCCGCGAACTCGACGTCACGACGCCGTTCCGGCAGGTCGAGGCCGAGATCGAACTCGAAGCCGAGGACGAGGCGGTCCTCGCGAGCATCGAGCGCGCGAGCCTCGAACGCGAGGCGAAACGCTTCGCGGCGCGGCAGGGCTATGTCGTCGACTGGGACTCGGTCGGCCAGCTCGACGACGCGACGCTCGTCAACGGTATCGCGCAAGTCGCGCCGTTCGATGCCGCCGCGAAGCAGGCACTGCTCGAAGCGACGCCGATCGACGCGCGCGCCGAACTGGTCGTCCAGCTGATGCAATTTTTCGGCCGTTTCGACGGCGACGACGGCCGCGCCACGTTGCAATAGCGTATTAGTGGAGCTTGCGTACCGGCGCATGCTGGGCGATGTCGGCGAGCGCCCGACGTACGACATGCCGGTCGCTTTCGCGCAACCGTTCCGCCGCGTCGCTCACCATCAGATGGTGCCGAACGAGTTTCTTTTCGGCGGCGAGCCGGGTTGCCAGCCGGCTTTCATCGCCGCGCGATGCGCCCAGCCTGGCGCGGCGACGGCTCGCCCACTCCTCAACCAACCGGTCGGCCAAAAGCGCGGCAAGATTGTCCGCCGCGCCCTGCTCGGTCGCGTTTTCGGCCGCCGGATCAGTCAGCCACGCGTCGGCGCCCTCCTCCTGCAACGCGTCGAGCGATAGCGTCGCGGTGACATGCCGTCGCCCGGCGCAACGCTGGTCGCCGTGAAGCCGGTGCCGCAGCGCCTGCAGTTCGGCGCGGAATTGCCAGTTCACATAGGTGGTGAAACGCGCGCGCGCCGGATCATAATGTTCGGCGGCGCGATGAAGCGCGATCGCGCACACTTGCGCGGCATCCTCGGCGACATCGGCCAGCCCATAGCTGCGCGTGAAATAGCGGATACGCGGCGCGGCGAGCGCTGCCAGCCGGGCGAAGCTGCGGTCGGCCAAAGCCCGCGTCCGCGCGCCCGGTGCCGTGTCGAGCGCGGTTCGCGCCTTAATATAGTCCGTCACCGCTGCTTCGAGCGCGTCGCTTTTTGCCGACATGGTCCCGTCCCCATCCTGGGCGCAGCGTGGTTGCCGCGCGCTCAGGGATAGGATGTCATGCTTAGTGGCGGGCTATCAGCGCCCTAGGTAGTAATACCTAGACTTCGGCGCCCGCGAGCAGGCGCGGCAGGTCGCCCGCCTCGCCGCGCGCCTCGTCCATGAAGAACCGCTTGAGCATCGGCATCCGCTGTACCGCGCCGAGCCCGGTGCGTCGCACCGCGGCGGCGGTGCGACCCGGGATACCGAACAGCCGCGTCAGCCCGTCGGTCGCGAGGCTGACCATCATATTGTCGAGCCCGCGCCAGCGCTGATAGCGCGCGAGCAGCGCCGCATCGCCGAGGTCGAGCCCGAGTCGCGCCCCCTCGACGAGCACTTCGGTGAGCGCCGCGACGTCGCGGAGACCAAGGTTCAGCCCCTGCCCCGCGATCGGGTGGATGCCGTGCGCGGCGTCGCCGACGAGCGCGATGCGGTCGGCGACGATCGACGCACTGTGATGAAAGCCGAGCGGATAGGTCATGCGCGGCGCGACGAGCTCCATCGCGCCGAGCACCCCGCCCGCGCGCTTCTGCAGCTCGGCAACGAAGCCGCGCTCGCCGAGCTTGGCGAAACCGGGACCGTCCTTTTCGGCGACCGTCCATACGAAGGCCGAACGGTGGCGTCCCTGCGCGTCGTCGACGAGCGGCAGCAGCGCGAACGGACCTGAGGGATAGAAGATTTCGTGCGCGACCTGGCCGTGCGGCCGTTCGTGCGCGACCGCGCCGATCATCGCATGATGATGGTACGACCAGTTGGCGATGCTGAACCCCGCGGCGTCGCGCGTCGGCGAGCGGCGCCCCTCGGCGACGATCAGCAGCGGCGCCGCGAGCTTTGTGCCGTCGGCGAGCGTCAGCGTGACGCCATGCGCGTCGATCTCGCGCGACACGACCTGTGCCGGCATCAGCAGGCGGACGAGCGGCGCGTCAGCGAGCAAAGCGGCAAGCGCGAGGCGGAGCTGGCGATTCTCGACCATCGTCCCGAGCGGCGGATCACCTTCAGCGGTGACGAAGTCGAGTTCGCCGCCGCGGCCGCTGTCGGGGGCGCCGTCGCCCACCTTGATGGCGCGGATCGGGCAGCCATGCCCGGCAAGGCGATCGGCGATCCCCAGCACCTCGAACATCTGCCATGTCGCGCTGGCAATCGCCGAGGCGCGGCCGTCGAACCCCGGCGCGATCGTCGTCACCGGGTCGGCGGGATCGACGATCTGGACCGACAGGCCATGGTGGGCAAGGGCGAGGGCGAGCGCCTGGCCGACAAGGCCGCCACCCGAAATCAGGACATCGCTGCGCAGCGTTTCACTCATGCCGTTGCCCTAGCGTGCGGCAGGGCGGTTGGAAAGGCTGTGGGCGAGCGCTGGGCCGCGCTTGACGCCGAGTCCGCCCCATGCGCATATCGCCGTGGTTAACTGACTGGGACCGGATAAGAGCATGGCTAGCCGCAAGGCCGCACCCGCAAAGGCCGATTGGCGCACGGTTTTCCGCCAAAGCATCGCGCGATCGCTCGTGATCGCCGCGGCGGTGGCGCTCGGCCTGTTCACGCTGTTCCTGACCCTCGCGCTCGTCACCTATGACAGCACCGATGCGGCGCTCAACACCGCCGCGCACGGCACCGCCGCCAACTGGATGGGCGGTGCGGGCGCTTGGTTCGCCGACCTTGGCCTGTCGATCGGTGGCGCACCCATTGTCCTGCTGCTGCCGCTGCTTGGCATCATCGCGTGGCGGCTGTGGACGGGCGAGGCGCAGCCCTATTGGCCGCGCCAGCTTGCTTACAGCTTCATCGGCATCCTTCTCGTCGGGCTGGGCGCCGAACTCTGGTCGCCCGCGACGAACGCGCCGATGCCCGCCGGCTGGGGCGGGATCATCGCGCTGCTGATCGGCGGCGCGGTCGCGCCGTTATTCGCGCAGGCGGGCGAACCCGCCGCTGCGCTGATCCGCTTTGCGACGATCCTGCTGCTTGTCGGGCTTGGCCTGTGGCTCGCGTGGCGCGCGTTGCGGCTCGAAAAGGGCTGGGCGTCGCGCTTCAGGCTGCCCGCCGCCGAGGGCAGCAACCGCGTCATCGAACCCGCGCGGATGCCAAGCGACGAGGTGAAGGCGCCGAGCCTGATCGAGGATCGTGTCGTGCGGCCGCGCGCGGTCGCCGAGCCGAGCGACCGCGCCCCGCCCGAAATCGCCGACCCCGCACAGCGGACCGCGCCCTCGAAACCCAAACCCAAGCCGCAGACCGAGCTGTTCACCAACTATCAGCTGCCGTCGATCGACCTGCTCGCCCCGCCGCCCCCGGGGCCGACCGGGCAGATCGACAAGGCGGGGCTCGAACGCAACGCGCGCCTGCTCGAATCGGTGCTCGAGGATTTCCAGGTCAAGGGCGTCGTCACCGCGGTCCGCCCCGGCCCCGTCGTCACGATGTACGAACTCGAGCCCGCGCCGGGCACGAAGGCGAGCCGCGTGTCGAACCTCGCCGACGATATCGCGCGCAACATGTCGGCGCTGTCGGCGCGCATCGCCCCGATCCCCGGCCGTACCGTGATCGGCATCGAGCTGCCCAACGCGCACCGCGAATCGGTGGTGCTGCACGAAATCATCGGCAGCGCGCTGTTTCAGGACCAGACCGGCGCGCTGCCGATCATCCTGGGCAAGAATATCAGCGGCGACGCGATGATCGCCGACCTGGCGCCGATGCCGCACCTGCTGATCGCGGGTACGACGGGTTCGGGTAAATCGGTCGGTCTCAACGCGATGATCCTGTCGCTTCTCTATCGCCTCGGTCCCGACCAGGTGAAGATGATCATGATCGATCCCAAGATGCTGGAACTCAGCGTCTATGACGATATTCCGCACCTGCTTGCCCCCGTCGTGACCGAGCCCAAAAAGGCGATCCGCGCGCTCAAATGGGCGGTCGAGCAGATGGAAGATCGCTACCGGATGATGTCGTCGCTGTCGGTGCGCAACCTCGCGAGCTACAATGACAAGGTGCGCGGCGCGCTCGCCAAGGGCAAGTCGCTCGGGCGCCGCGTCCAGACAGGTTACGATCCCGACACCGGCCAGCCGGTCTATGAGGAAGAGACGCTCGATTACGCGCCGCTGCCGCAGATCGTCGTCGTCGTCGACGAACTCGCCGATTTGATGATGACCGCGGGCAAGGAGGTCGAGTTCCTGATCCAGCGCCTCGCGCAAAAGGCACGCGCCGCGGGCATTCACCTGATCCTCGCGACGCAGCGTCCGTCGGTGGACGTCATCACCGGCGTGATCAAGGCGAACCTGCCGACGCGCATCAGCTTCAACGTGACGTCAAAGATCGACAGCCGCACCATCCTCGGCGAAGCGGGCGCCGAACAGCTGCTCGGCAAAGGCGACATGCTCTATGTCCCCGGCGGCAAGCAGATTACGCGCATCCACGGGCCGTTCGTGTCCGACGACGAAGTCCGCGCAGTCGCCGATCACTGGAAAGGCCAGGGCCGCCCCGACTATATCGAGAGCGTCACCGAAGATCCCGAGGACGGCGGTTTCGCTATGGAGGGCGCCCCCGCGGGCGGCGACAGCGCCGAAGACCGCATGTACGCAAAGGCGTGCCAGATCGTCGTCGAAAGCCAGAAGGCGTCGACAAGCTGGCTGCAGCGCCAATTGCGCATCGGGTACAACAGCGCGGCGCGCCTGATCGAGCGGATGGAGGAGGAAGGGCTGGTCAGTCCGCCCAACCATGTCGGCCGCCGCGACGTGCTCACCGACCAGTACGGCCAGCAAAGATGAGGAACCATTGACGGCCTCACGACTTGAACAGCGTCTAACGAGAGGTTCAGCGCGGGTTCAATGCCCGCCTGCGATGACCGGCCACCATGTTTGAAAATGAGAGCCAGATGACCCTGAAGACGAATATGATCCGCCTTGCTGCCTGGACGCTCGCGCCGCTGGCGGCCGCCGGCCTCGCCATTGGCGCGCCTGCAATCGCCCAATCGGCGAGCGCGCTGTCGTCGGTGCAGTCGCATCTCAAGTCGACAAGCTCGATGACCGCCGATTTCGTGCAGACCGATCGCAACGGCCAACGGCTGAGCGGCAAGCTGACCTTGAAACGGCCCGGCAAGATTCGCTTCCAGTATCAGAAAGACGTGCCGTTGCTGATCGTCGGCGACGGCAGTTCGCTGACGATGATCGACTATGAGGTGAAGCAGGTGCAGCGCTGGCCGGTGAAGAATTCGCCGCTCGGCGCGCTGCTCGATCCCGACCGCGATCTCACCAAATATGCCAAGGTCCTGCCCACCGGCAGCGGCGACGTGCTGAGCGTCGAGGTCAAGGATCCCAAGCGCCCCGAATATGGTACGATCACCATGGTATTCGTCCGCGACGGCTCGGCGCCCGCCGGGCTGCGGCTTCGCGGCTGGGTCGCGCTCGATTCGCAGAACAACCGGACGCGGATCGACCTCACCAACCAGAAATTCAACGTCGCGGTCGCCGACTCGGCCTTCAAATGGACCGACCCGCGGCCCAAGCAGCGCGGCCGCGCGGGCTGACACACCCGCCCTTTTTGACGACCTCTTCAGGCGGCGCCGGAGCCCCGAATGGATTCGGCGCCGTTTTCCGGACCAACCGTCGCCCTGCATCGACGAACTGCAAAAAACGGCGCGAAGGCGTTCATTTTCGTTCAGCTTGGCGACAGGGAAGACCGGCTATTCCATCTCTCGAAGGCGCCACCACGGCCCCCGGATTTGGGTTTCCCCCTGTTGCCCCACCCGGACTGCCAGGTGCCTTCATTCAAGAGCGTGACGAACGCTGACCTTGAACCCCCGTTCCACCGCCCCTGGGACGGGGGTTTAATTTGTCCGGTGCTCGCGCACCGCACGCCGGGCAAGATTTCTCCTCGTGCCGTTGCACGCCCGCGCTCGCGCCGATAGAGCCACCGCATGACTCGTACCAGCATCGCTTCGTGGAACATCAACAGCGTCCGCGCCCGCATCGGCATCGTCGAAAAATTCCTTCGCGAAGAAGCGCCTGACGTCCTCTGCCTGCAGGAGACCAAGGTCGAATGCACGCTGTTCCCGCCCGACATGTTCAAGCGGTTGGGCTATGAGCATATTGTCACCCACGGCCAGCGCATGCACCACGGCGTCGCGATCGTCAGCAAGCTGCCGCTGACCGACGTACGCAAATATGACTGGCAAGCGAATGGCGAGGCGCGCCATGTCGGTGTCACGCTGCCGTCGGGCGTGCGGCTCGACAATGTCTATATTCCCGCGGGCGGCGACATTCCCGACCGCACCCTCAATCCGAAATTCGGGCAGAAACTCGATTTCTTCGGCCGCATGACCGAATGGTCGAGCGCCCTTGTCGATGCGCCGACGGTGCTGACCGGCGATTTCAATGTCGCACCGCTCGAAAGCGATGTGTGGAACCACAAGGCGCTGCTCGATGTCGTCAGCCACACCCCGATCGAGGTCGAAACGCTCGCACGGCTGCAGGCGGCATCGAACTGGGTCGACCTCGGGCGCCACTTCATCCCGGCGCCGGAGCGTCTCTACACCTGGTGGAGCTACCGCGCGAAGGATTGGGAAGCGTCTAACCGCGGCCGCCGCCTCGACCATATGTGGGTGACCCCCGACCTGATGCCCAAGGCGGTATCGCACCGCATCGTCCAGCCCGCGCGCAGCTGGGAACGCCCGTCGGACCATATCCCGCTGATCACCGAGTTCGATTTTTGAGCCATATCGGCGCCCGACGGGCGGCACGCGCCATCGACGCGCTGCGGCGCGGCTGGCCGTTTCGTGTGCAGGGCACCGACGGGGCGCTCGATCTGCTCGCGGTCGAAAGCGCCCGCGATAATGCACTTGCAGAGTTTGGAAGCCACGACGTGTTGCTCTCGGGCGAACGCGCGGTCACGCTCAAGCTCACCAATCAGCGCGTGGCCGCAACGCCGGGTCCGGTCCGGCTGGCGAACGCCGCCGATACCGTCACGGCCGCCCTCGCCATCGCCGATCCGGCGCTCGATCTGGCGAACCCGCTCAAGGGGCCCTTTCGTACCATCCCGACCAGCGGCGAAGCGGCCGCGACCGCCGCCATGACGATGGCGCGGCACGCCGGCCTGCTCCCCGCTTTCTTCGTGCGCGAAGCTACGGGAGAAGCCGAAACCATGTGCAGCGTCGACGATGTTGCAGCGCTGCTCGATCCCACGCGCCTCCAGGTCGCGGCACGCGCGCGCCTTCCCGTCGAAGCCAGCGAAAGCGCCGAGATCGTCGCCTTCCGTTCTCCCGAAGAGGCGTCGGATCATGTCGCGCTCGTCATCGGCAAGCGCGACGGCAATCCGCCCGTCGTTCGCCTCCACAGCGAATGCCTGACCGGCGACGTCCTCGGCAGCCTCAAATGCGATTGCGGGCCACAGCTCCATGCCGCGCTCCATGCGATGGCAGACGCGCCGTGGGGCGTGCTGCTTTACCTCAGGCAGGAAGGCCGCGGCATCGGCCTCGTCAACAAGCTGCGCGCCTATGCGCTGCAGGATCAGGGCTATGACACGGTCGACGCCAATCTGCGGCTCGGCTTCCCGGTCGAGGCGCGCGATTTCGCGATTGCCGGGCGGATGCTCGAATTGCTCAATATCCCCCGCATCCGGCTGATGACGAACAATCCGGAAAAGGTCGCGCGGCTCGAGAAGGAGGGCGTCGAGGTGGTCGAGCGCTTGCCCCTAGCGCTGCCGACGAACAAATATAACGAGCAATATCTGGCCACGAAACGCGATCGCACGGGGCACCAGCTTTAGCGCGCGTCATCCCAGCGAAAGCTGGGATCTCCACCGTCTTGTCAGAACGATAGCGGCCCCAGCTTGCGCCGGGGCGACGCCATCGACGCCATCTTAGTGCACGAACCGCGCGACGACGTCGCGATAGCTACGGCTGACCTTTACCTGCGCACCCGAACCGAGCACGAGGAAGCATTCGCCGTTGGTGTGCGGCTTGACCTGCTTGACCTGCGACAGGTTGACGATCGTCGAGCGATGCACGCGCTGGAAATTGCGCGGGTCGAGCCGCTTTTCCAGATCCTTCATCGTTTCGCGCAGGATCAGGCTGTTGTCGGCGGTGTAGATGCACATATAATCGCCCGCGGCGTCGATGCGTTCGATGCTGTCGACGTCGACGCGGAAGATCTGGCCGCGATCCTTGATGTTGATCATCTTTTCATAGCGATCGGCGGCGTGCGTATCGGGGGCGACCTCGGCGTCATAATCCTCGACCGCTTCGGGCGCGACCTCGGCGAGCACGGTCTTGAGGCGCTCGACTTCGGCGACGCCGCGCTTTTCAGCGAGCCGCTGGCGGACGCGGTCGAGCGCATCGGCAAGCCGCTCAGGCTCGACCGGTTTGACGAGATAATCGACCGCCTGCGCCTCGAACGCGCGGATCGCGTGATCCGAATAGGCGGTGACGAACACCACCAGCGGCGGTTCGACCTCCATCAATCCCTGGATCACCGAAAAGCCGTCGAAACCCGGCATCTGGATGTCGAGGAAAACCAGGTCGGGCTTGTGGGTCTTGATCTTTCTGATGGCTTCGCGGCCATTTTGCGCGGTGTCGACGATTTCGACGTCCGTGTGCGGTTCTAGCCGCAGTTGCAGGCCTTGGGTGGCCAATTTTTCATCATCCACCAGGATGGTTCTGATCGTCATGTTCTCTCGGTTCCAATCGTCATTTGCCCATCGGGCTGGAACGGAAACTCGATAACCACCGTGAAGCCGCCCTCAGCGCCCACATGGACGTCGAACCGGTGCTGGTCGCCAAAAGCCTGCGCCAGCCGGTCCCTGATATTGGCTAAACCCACACCGGTCGATTCCGTTGCAATGCCTGTGGTGGGGTCCGTGCGCTCGGCTGACAATCCCGCGCCGGTGTCGGACACGGTAATCCGAACATTTTGACCGGCCAACTGTGCGGACAGCGTGATATCGGCGCCATCCTCCTGCGGCGTCACCGCATATTTGATCGCATTTTCGATGAGCGGCTGGAGCAGAAGCGAGGGCAATCGGGCCCGCGCGACCGCCGGATCGATCGCGAAATGCGGGCGCAGCCGGTCCTCGAAGCGCATTTTTTCGATTTCGAGGTAGAGTTTCAGCGTCTCGATCTCCTGCGCCAGCGTCACTTGCGCGGTCGGCTCGTTCGCGAGCGTGTAGCGCAGGAACGCCGACAGGCGCGACAGCATCGCGTTGGCGGGCTCGGCCTGTTTCAGCAGCACGAGGGTCGAAATGCTGTTCAGCGTGTTGAACAGGAAGTGCGGGTTGAGCTGGTAACGGAGCATCGCGAGCTGCGCCGACGCCGCCTGCGCCTCGAGGCGGATGACGCGGTCATTCTGCTCCTCGAGCTGGAGGAAATAGTTGATCGCGAAATAGAGCGCCGACCAGGCCGCGAGCGATGTCGCGTCGATATACATCGCGCCGAGGAGCAGGCTGGTGAAGCCCGCGTCGCTCGCCGGATTCTGGATCTGCGCGACCCACGCGTCGATAAAGGCCCAGAGCGCGGTCGCGATCCCCGCCAGCCCGAAACTGACGCCCCACATCAAGAGCGGACGGCGGTTGATCAGCGCGCGGTAACAGGCCGACAGGATCAGCGTCAGCGAAAAGCCGGTGATCGCCGAAATCGTCTGGGGAATGAGGAAGGTGAAGGCCTGGCCATTGGCAAGCCCCGACACCCCGCGCAGGCCTAGCCATGCGGCCCAGCCCAATATCTGCAGGTTCCAGAAGGCCCGGACCTTGTTGTCGAAGAAAGGGCCCGGCGAGGACAGTCGGAAAAGCGGCATGGGAGTCTGTGCGATGGCGATGGTCAGTCGCCGCGCGGGCGATATCGGAAACCGGCGCGGCCGATCATTCGGCGGCTACCGGCGCCAGTCCGCCGTCGCTGCGCACGCGGGCCTGACCAAGCGGCTGCAGTTCCGCGCGATGCTTCCACAGCAATTCCTTATACCCGATCACCCGGCCGTCGTGCGCGGTGAGCGTGACGGGGCCGATCGGTTGTTCGTCGCGCGCATCGACCAGCACCGGGGTCGACGGCACGCCCGCGCCCCATTTCTCACCCCATTGGCGCAGCGCAATCATCGCGGGGAGCAGTTCGATGCCCTTTTCGGTCAGTTGATACTGAACCTTGCGCCGGTCCTCGGCCATCACTTCGCGCGCCATGATCCCATGGTCGACCAGCCGCGACAGCCGGTTCGACAGGATGTTGCGCGCGATGTTCAGTTCCTGCTGGAACTCCTCGAAATGATGGACGCCGTTGAAGGCCGCGCGAAGGATCATGAACGACCATCGCTCGCCCATCGCTTCCAGCGCCAGCGGCAGGGCGCAATTGCCCCCGTCCATATCGTTCAGCAGTTCGCGTAATTTTCCCATGACCCAAGCCCTAACGTAAAATCGGCATATCCGTCAAAAAAATATAGGGCCTCCGTTGCATTTCGCAACTCAAAGTCTAGGTAGCGCTTCGCAACCTTTTGGTTGCGCAAAAACAGGAGGTCCCAATGCCCATATTCACGCTTTCTCCCCGCACCCATAACTTCGCGATTGCAGGCGCCGCGCTGTTCGGCGGGCTCGCATTCGCGTCGGCCGCGACCGCCGCGGGCGGCACCTATTATCACGCCGAGCTCGCCAGCCCGGCTACCCAGACGCGCTTCGTCGCGCGCGATGTGGTCTGGGCGTGCAAGGAAGCCAGCTGCATCGCCGGCCAGGGAACGAGCCGCCCGCTGATCATGTGCTCGGCGCTCGCGAAGGCTGTCGGTCCCGTGACGAGCTTCACCGCAGGCGGCAAGGCGCTCGACGCCAACGACCTCGCGCGCTGCAACGCCGTGAAATAATCCGCCCCGCGGGCCATATCGAAAACCGCTGCACTTCTCCTTTCGCGGATGGAGTGCGGCGGTTTTTCTTGCGCGTCCCGCCCTCGGCGAACGATGCTTCCAACCGCCTTTATCAAAGTTGCGGAACGCCGGCAGTTCGGCGCAAGCAAATTTCGCATTGCAATTGCCTCTACATCAACGACATTGAACGCGATGCTGAGGCAATATGAACTTGTCGAGCGCGTGCGCGCTTATGATCCCGACGTCGACGAGGCGCTGCTGAACCGCGCCTATGTGTTTACCGTGCAAAAGCACGGCAGCCAGAAGCGCGCGTCGGGCGACCCCTATTTCAGCCATCCGGTCGAGGTCGCGGGCATTTTGACCGACCTCCATCTCGATGCCGAGACGATCGTCACCGCGCTGCTCCACGACACGCTCGAAGATACGCTGACGACCCCTGAAGAGATCGAACGCCTGTTCGGCAGCGACGTCGGCCGGCTCGTCGACGGCGTCACCAAGCTCAGCAAGATCGAGGCGCAGACCGAAAACGAGCGCGCCGCCGAAAACCTGCGCAAATTCCTGCTCGCCATGTCGGACGATATCCGCGTGCTGCTGGTCAAGCTTGCCGACCGGCTGCACAATATGCGGACGCTGCATTTCATCAAGAATCCCGAGAAGCGTCGCCGCATCGCCAAGGAGACGATGGATATCTATGCCCCGCTCGCCGAGCGGATCGGGATGTACGAATATATGCGCGAGATGCAGCTGCTCGCGTTCAGCGAGCTCGAGCCCGAAGCCTATGCGACGATCACCGGCCGCCTCGCCAAGCTGACCGCGGGCGGCAAGGACAAGGTCACGGCGATCAGCCGCGAGTTCAAGGAGCTGCTCGCCAAGAACGGCATCGAGGCCGATGTGTCGGGGCGCGAGAAGCACCCCTATTCGATCTGGCGCAAGATGCAGGAACGGCACGTCAGCTTCGAGCAGGTCACCGACATCATCGCCTTTCGCATCATCACCCCGACCGATGCCGATTGCTACGCCGCGCTCGGCCTTCTCCACCGCAAGTGGAAAATGGTGCCAGGCCGATTCAAGGATTATATCTCGACGCCGAAGCGCAACGGCTACAAGTCGCTGCACACGACGATCATGCACCAGCAGAATATGCGGATCGAAATCCAGCTTCGCAGCCTCGGCATGCACCAGCAGTCCGAATTCGGCTTCGCCGCGCATTGGGCGTATAAACAGGGCGGCACCGCCCCCGACGGTCAGGCGGGGTGGATCCGCGACCTGATCGAAATCCTCGAACAGACGCACGACCCCGAGGAGTTCCTCGAAAACACGCGCATCGCGATGTATCAGGACCGCATCTTCGCCTTCACCCCGAAGGGCAGTTTGCACCAGTTGCCGAAGGGCGCGACCCCGGTCGATTTCGCTTACGCCGTTCACACCGGGCTCGGCGACCGCACCGTCGGCGCCAAGGTCAACGGCAGGCTGGTGCCGCTCCGCACCCAGCTGAGCAACGGCGACACGGTCGAAATCCTCTCCTCCGACAAGCAGACGCCGCAACCCGCGTGGCTGGGCTTTGCGGTCACCGGCAAGGCGCGCGCGGCGATCCGCCGCCATGTGCGGTCAAAGGAAAAGGTCGAACTCGCGTCGCTCGGCCGCAAGATGTACGACGAAATCGCGCTCCGCCTGCCGAACAAGGTCGGCGACAAGGCGCGGATCGCGGCGCGCGAGCGGCTGAAGCTCGACGACGACACCGCGCTCTATGTCGCGATCGCCAAGCAGCGGATCACCGACAATGCGCTGCTCGAGGCGCTCGTCCCCGGCATCACCGCCGAGATGAAGACCAAGCCCGGCAAGCTCGTGCAGGGCGCTGCAGTGTCGATCGCGGGGCTGACGCCGGGCGTCGCCTATCAGCTCGCCGATTGCTGCCACCCCGTTCCGGGCGACCGCATCGTTGGCCTGTCACGGCCGGGCGAAGGGATCGAGGTGCATGTCATCGACTGCCCCCGCCTTGCCGACGGGATCGATGCCGACTGGATCGACCTCAGGTGGCAGGAAGACAGCGAGGGCGGCAATGCCCGGCTGTGCATCGTCATTTTGAACGAGCCCGGCACGCTCGCCGAAATGTCGGGCATCCTCGCCGCCAATATGGCGAACATCACCAATTTGCGCCTGTCGAACCGCGAGGGTGGTTTCCACACCTATGACGTCGTCGTCGAGGTGCGCGATGTTCAGCATGTGATGCGCATATTGTCAGCGCTGCGCGCGTCGGACACGGTGGTTCAGGCCGAGCGGCAATAACCGTCATCCCAGCGAAAGCTGGGATCGCTGGCAGCATTTTTCGGAACGATGGCGGTCCCAGCTGTCGCTGGGACGACGATTCATCAGTTCGCGTAGAGCAGCGGCGGCCGCCAGGCATTCTGGTCGACCTCGTCGCTGACCTTGTAGACCACGCCCTTGCTGTTCAGGAACAGCTTCTCCATTTCGGGCCGCGTGAACGGCCGCGATCCGACGCGCCCGAAAACCGCCATCTGGCCGCCCGTCTCGTCGACCGCGCGGTCGCGGTCGAGACCCTTCGACAGCGCGAGCGCGGGCGACGGCGTCTTCGCCCACGCGATCAGCTCGGGGGTCGGTTTCGGCGAGAAGCCGTAAAGGCCCGGGTTGTCGGGGCTGGTTAGCTGCAGTACCTTGATCCCGTTCCGCCCGTCGGCGACATAACCGAAGAGCGACGCATTGGTCGATGCGACGATCACGTCCTCGGCATCATTGAGCGCGCCGCCAAAGGTCAGCCCCGGCCAGACGATCGGCGCTGCGGGGCGCGTCACATCGACGATCACCAGCCCGTCCGCCTTCGCCGCGACATACATATAGGTGCGCGCCAGATAGATTTTCCGCGCGTTGGCGAGCCGCACCGTGCCCGCGGGCACCGCTACCGGCTGCGCCAGATTGGTGACGTCGAACAGCTTCACGCCTTCGGCATCGGTGACCCAGAGGTAACGGAACTGCACCGCGCTCGCACGCGCATCGGTCAGCGGCAGCTGCGCCGTGACCTTGGGCTGGAGCGGCGTCGACAGGTCGAGCACGACGAGGCCCGCGTCGGTGGTGATGTAGGCCATGCTGCCCGCGAGCGTCACATGCCGCGCCCCCGCCAGCACGTTGCCCTCGTTCCACGTCAGCGCGCGCTTGAACTTGTTGTTGCGGAATTCACCGTCGGCCAATGTGTCGATGTCGACGAGCACCAGCCCTTCGACGCTGTCGGTGATCACCGCGTAACGGTAGATGTCGTGCATCACCTGTTCGTGGTTCTCGGGGAAATTCTTCACGATATTCTCGTTGCGCGACACGCTGACCGGCTGCGTCGTCGCGATCGCCATGCACGTCGCATTCTTCGTCTTCACATGCGTGTCGTGCCCGAGCGCCGAGAAGGGCGCGCGGATGATGCGTTCGGAGAAGCCCTTGTTGCCGATCGACGCGACGTCATAGACGCGGAAGCCGCCCTTGCCTTCGGCGACGAACATATATTCGCCGCGCTGCTGCAGGCAGTTCACGCGCCCGCTCGTGCCCTGGACGATATTGGCGAATTCCTCGAGTGCGTGCGTTTCGCCCGAGCCCTTCTCGTCGAAAGTCTTGCCGCGCACCCAATTTTTGAGCTCGCGGCCATTCTGTTCGACGTGCAGCTTCCAATAATCGGGATAGGCATATTTCTGGAGATAGCTGCCGATCACCGCTTGCGGTTCGTCCCATTCGGTGACGCGCGTCGCCTGGAAGCTGTTTTCCTGACCCGACCAGACATTCAAACCGACGAAATTGACGAAATTGGTGCCGAGCAAATTGAGCTGCGCCATGATCGCATTATTGTCGTCGGCCACCGAAAGGTGGCAGTCGCTGCACTGCTTGGTTTCGGAACGCCGCACCGTGTGCGGGAAGTGCGGCGCGAACGCCTGGCTAGAATAGCCCGCCGACGAGATCGGCGGTTGCTGCACATAGATGCGCTCGCGATTGATGTTCGTCGACGACAGCACCAGCGCCGAGGTCGAGCGCACCGGCGTGATGATACCGCGCGCCTCGCCGTTCGGGCCGGGCTCGCCGGGCTTGGTGAGCTGGTGCCGGCCGAGCTGGAACATCTCGTCTCGCGCCACCTGCGGGTTGTACGTCGCGAAGTTGCGCGTCTCCTCCCCCTCGAAATGGTGCATCTTGGTCTTCCAGTTCGCCTCGATCGGCAAATGGCAACCGCCGCAACTGGTGGTCCAGCTAAGGTGACAGGTGAAGCAGGTCATCTTGTCGTCGCCGTGCGCGCGATCCTCCTTCGCGACGCCGGGTCCCCATTCGAACTTGCCGTCCTCGCTGCCCGCGCGGGCCATCAGCTTCGCGCGCGCCGCCTTGGCGTTGAAATGCGGCCCCGGAGTCACCGCCTGCTTGACGAGGCTGACCTGCCATTCGAGCTTCGGATCGACGATCGAACGCTGGATCAGCCCGATCACTTCGGCATCGTCATTATACTGGAATTCGAAGCGGCGACGCCCGTCGGGATTGCGCAGCAGCGCGAGATTATTGCCCTGCGGCCGCGCGGCGACGTTCGAGGTCAAGAGGTTCGGGAAAGCGTCGGCGGTGCCGTGGCAATCCTTGCAGCTGATCTCGACCGCGTTCGCGACCTCGCCCTGGATATAGCCGTTGCCGTGGCTGTCTTGCGCAAAGTGGCAGTCGGCGCATTGCATGCCCTTTTCGGCGTGGATGTCCATCATATGGACCGCCTTGCCGGGATTGATCCCGGGCGGCACGAACTTGCCCTCTACACCCGGCCGGCCCGGATCGGCGCTCGACAGGCAGATGTCGCGCTCCTTGGGATCGGTGTAATGGCTGCAGCTCTTGCGCCATTTTTCGGGATCCTTGGGATCGATGATATTCGCGGTGTCGGTGCCATAGGTCGACATATTGCCGTCGGCGGTCAGCAGATTGCCGTTGCGGTCGCGCTTGAAGATCCCGCGGAAATTCCAGCCATGGCCGTGATAATCGGCGAACTGCGTATCCTTGTTGCTGTCGTTGACGTCATAGACGTCGCGCAAAAACTCGACGTCCGCCCACAGCCCGCGCGTCGCCGCGCCCTCGGGGTTGCGTTCGAGCACCTGATGGACCTCGGCCGCGGTCGGATAGCGCTGCTGCTTGTATTTCTTGTGATACTCTTCGTCGCTCATTCCCGACGGGCGCGGCGCCGTGTTGTCGGGGCCCGGCCACATCTGCGGCGCGTCGGATTCATAATCCCACATCGTGTAGCCGAGGTAGGAGTTCAGGAAGATGTTCGGCTGGTGCATGTGGCACGACATGCACTGCGACGTGGGGATCGCGCGGGTGAAGGTGTGGCTGATCGGATGCCCCGATTCGCGGCGCGGCTGCTGCTCGGGGCGTGCCGGAACGTCGGGATCGGCGGGATCGACCAGCGCGCCATGACCGCCGCCGGCCTGATGGCCGTCGCCCGCGCCATGCGCATCGCCGCCGTGCCCGCCTTCGGGCTTCCATTTCTTCTCCGCAATCGTCGGATCGACCGTCGCCGTCTCGCCGTCGCGGCCGAATTTGGCATAGGTCAGGCTGTGCCGCGGCTCGCGGTCGTTAGCGTAGACGACGTGACAGCCCGAACAGCCCGAATGGCGATAGTCGCCGGGCTGGTCGTTCGTCCCCATAAACCATGACAGCGGGTCGTTGAGGCGCGTCTTGTGGATGTTGAGCACGGGGATCGAGACGCGCAGGCCGGTGCCGGGCCCGCGGTTCGATTGCTTGAGGTCGGGGCGGCCGGGTTCCTCGAGCCGCTGGATGCTGCCCGTCGGGTTGGGCAGGCCGATTTCGGGGAATTGCGTGTTGATGTTGCGCCCGCCGCGTTCGAACACGCGGAACACGTCGCCCGGCGGCAGCACGCTCCAGCGCGGCAACGGATACATTTTCGCGAGCGCGCCGCGCTTTTTCTCTTCGTCGGTCAGAATCTTGTCGAAGCCAAAGCTCGGCTTGCACGCTTCCTTATATTCCTCGGCGGTCAACCGCGACGAGGGCGACAGGATGCACGCGGGTTCGCCCTTGCGGGTATAAGCCTCGCCGAAGATGTAGTTCTTATAGGGGACGATGCCGTTGTTATACGCCGCGCCGCCCCACAGCATCGCGCCGGTCGACATCATCGACCGCTCGGTCGCCTCGATCACCTCGAGATGACACGAACCGCACGCTTCGCGCGCGACGCGATAGTCGCTGGGGTTCACGAAGCGGATGAATTCAGGCGATTCCTTGTTGAGCAACGTATAGCTGCGCTGCGGGTTCGCCGAACTGTCGTGCCACGCGCCGGGCAGCGTCGGCTGCGGGTGCGCGAGCGCCATCACCGCCTTGTTCGTCGGATGCTGGTAGCCAAGGCTCGGCGTGCCGCGCTGGCTCGCATCGCCGCCGTGGCAGTCGGTACAGCCAAGCTTCACCGCGGGGGTCGCGTGCATCGACGGCTGGTCGGTACGCGTGTGGCAGCTGTAGCAGCCCTCCGATTTCGCGCTGACATCGGCATCGCTCTGCTCGCGCGGCGCCGGCGGGGTGAAGCGATATTCGATCTTGAGCGGCTTTTCCTCTTCGGCCGCGCGCGTGACGCTCACGCCCAGACTGATGCTCATCAGCAAGAAGGCGAAGAGGGCGAAGAGTTTGCGCGTCACGATCAGAAACTCACGATCACATTGGCGAGGATGGAGACGTAGGCGTCATTCTTCTGCTTGTTGTCGAACAGGTCCTTGAACCCCTTGCCGGGCAGCAGCACCGCGCCGCTGAGGCGCCCGACGATGTTCTGCGTCGCCTTCGGCCGCCAGATCGTCGCCACCGACAGGTCGAAACCGATATCCTTGGGGATCGAGCCTTCGGTGCGCAGCGCCTGCAGGCTCGACGTATTTTCGAACCACAGATGGTTGAAATTGGTGCTCACGCGGAATTCGGGGGTCAGGTCGAAATCGGCACCCGCGCCGACGAAGACGGTGCCCGGATTGTTGAAGTTCGACTGCCCCTCTTCCTTCGATGAGCGCAGCGAATTCAGGATTCCGTTGCGACCGCTGATCGCGATGACGCGCCCGCCGCCCGCGAAGGGGATCGTCTGGCGAATCCAGTAGCTGGTGTCGGCGCCGCCGAAGATCGGATTCTCGAAGATCGCGTCGAACCCGCCCTCGGTCTTGTTATACGGATCGCCGTCACCGGTCGCGTAGAGTCCCGACAGGCGGAAGCGCATCCAGTCGTGATCGTAGCTGAGTTCGACCGCGCCGAAACCCGCCCGGATTTCGGCAGGCTTGCTCGTGAAGAAGCTGTTCCGGTCCTCGCCCAGCGCGGCGTAGAAGCTCGCGGTGACGTTGATACGGCCGACGCGGCCGTCGGCGCTGTAGCCCAGATAAACGACATCATATTCGCGGCCACGCAAATCGCCAAGCAGCGCCGGCCGCACAGGGAAGCCATTATGGTCGATCTGCACGTCATTCTTTTCGCGGTTCATATTATACGTCACGCTGACCTGGCTGGTCAGCCCGACGACCGGGAAATCCTGGCGATAAAGATTGCCCGTGAAAATGAAATCGCTGCGCGGGGTCTGGGTGATGTCGTTGAGGCCGCTGTTCGTGTCCTTTTCGAGCCGCCAGAAGGCCGCGAGATTATATTGAAAGCGGTTGTTGTCGCGGTTGCCGAACAGGCGGATGCCAAGCTGGCTGTCGTTGAACAGGAAACCGCGGAAATCGCTCTGGAACGGCTGGATGCCGAGGCGGATCGAATAAAAATCATATCGGTCGGACGTGTTGCCGAGATGCTTGTCGACGAACAGCTCCTGCACCCCGAGAAATGAGTCATAACGATGGCTCGCCTTCGACGGGCGCACGTCGAGCACGCGCCGTTCGGGCACGTCGACATAATTGGCCTGATAGGCGAGCGTGACGCGATATTCGATGTCGGGTGGCTTGAACGCGGTCGAGCCCTTGATCAGCGCCGCGCCGGCGATGAAGGTCTGCGCAAAGACGAAGCTGCGATCCTTGCCGAACACGTCGAGGCTGCCCGGCCGTTCGGTCGTCTGGACGCCGACGGGGATCGGGAAAGTGCGCGGTTCGAACACCGTGTCGGACACGGCGTTGGCGACAAAGAACCAGTCGTCGCCCTTGATCGGCAGCCATTTGACCTTGCTGCGGTCGATCGCGCGGTCGCCCTTGTAGGTGTTCTGGTTATAGGGGTCGAACCAGCGTTCCTTGACCACGCCAAGCGTTTCGATGAGGCGCCAGCGGTCCGGAACGGGCAGCTGGTCCTCCATCCCCGGAAAGGCTTGCGGCGGCGGCGGGCGCAGCGCGCCGACATTGTCCTGGCTCAGGGCGTCGGGACGGTCGGGGCGATAGCCGGGGCGGCGGCGGCCCTCGATGATCTGCGTCACCGGGTCGTCCTTGATCACCTCCTGCCAGTCGACGGGCGGCGGCGGCGGAATCAGCTCTTCGGCGAGCTGCTCTGCGGGCGCCGCGTCACCCGCGACCGGCGGACCTTCGGGCGCGGGCGGCGGCGGCGTGACATCGGCCCCCGGCGCGCCCTGCGCCGCGAGTGTCGCGATGATCGGCCAAAGGCTGCCCCCCGTCATCATCGCCTATAGCCCGTTGCAGACATTCTGGTTCGCCGTATCAAGGAAAGGGGCGAACGGGCAGCTGATGTAACGCAGGCGAACCCCGGCGCCGACATTTACGACGACGGTGTCCGCACGGATCGCGGCCGGCGCATTGCCGATGCCGCCGACGCGCGCGCCGCCATTATGCGCACCGAGGAAACTGATCATGTCGTCTTGATCGATGCCGTCGCCCGACACACCGATCGCGCCGACCAGTTGGTTGCCGCGATAGATGGGGACCGATCCGGGGAAGATCTGAATGCCGTTCTGCAGCCGGTTCTGCCCCGCGGCAACGTCGGGCAAGGTCGTGCAGCGCTGCGGAGTATCGGTCGGACTGGCGCCCGAAACGAAGCCGAGATGTGCGCCGAGATTGCCGATGATCAGCGCCGATTGCAGCCCGGTCGAGAAGGGGTTGAACTGTGCGATCGGGCGCGACAGCGGCCCTTGCGGACGGCCGACCTCGCCATCGGGGAAATAGGGGCGCGACAGATTGCCGTTCGCGCGGTCGGAAAAGGCGATTGTTCCGGTGAGCGCGGCCGGATTGTTCAGGAAGGTTCGTGTTGCGGTGACGAACTGGCGCACGTCGGCGCTGGCATTGGCGCCGAGTTCGCCTCCCGCCTGCGCGCCCGAGAAGAAGGCTGCGGTCCGCGCCTTTTGCAACGACACATCGGTGCCGAAGATCGGCGCGTCGGGCGAGCGCACGATGCCGAGCACCGACCCGTGCGTGTCGACGATGCTGATCGTCACCTGCGCGCGGCTGTCGAGCGGGCGGCGGATTTGCGCGCGCGCGCGGCTCATCACGGTGAAGGCTTCCTCGAGCACCGCGCGCGCCTCGGCCTGCGTCAGCGGCGCGCTGTTCGTCGCGCCGTCGGTCCCCGCGCGCAGCGGATAGCGGTTCGTGCCGCTGCCGTTGGTGAGGACGAACGCATCGCGGTTCGAAAATTCGGCCGGCGTCGAGGCGCGGACGCCCGACGCCTCGCTGCCATAGGCGACCCCCGCGGTCACCGCGGCATTGGCATAGCCGATCACCGAGACAAGATTGCCCGCGGTGCCGTTGAGGCTCGCAAAGCTCGCGCTGCCGCTCGACATCACCCCGGCGAAGGTCGCGTCCGAAAAGCGCAGGCTCGTCCCGTCGACCGTGATCTTGTCGGCGGTGATCGCCCCCGGCGCTTCGAACCCGCGCGTTCCCGCGAGCGCAATGAACTCCTCGGGGTCGTTGTCGATGTCGAGGATGTTCGGATCGCTGCCATAGACACCGTCGCCCATCACCCCGATGCCGCCGACGAGTACGCCATTCTTGTAGAGCGGCAATCCGCCCGGATCGGCGGCGAGGCCGAGCGGCGAGCGTTTGGGACCGATCAACGCCGCCGCGCCCGGCGCGCCGAAACGTGCCGACAGGTCGCTGCATGGCAGCTGGCTGAACTGGACGCCGAACAAGGGACCGCTTTCGAGCCCCACCGTAGTCGGCGCGGGCGGGAAATGTTCCTGGACGATCTGGCTCGCGGTGCGGGTCGAGAAAGCGTTGCCCCCGCTCGAGAGGTACGCGCCGGTCACCGCCTTGGCGATCGCGCCGCCCTCGGCCGGGAAAGTAACATTCTGCGCGTCGATATTCACGCCGTTCGGAGCGGGCGCGGTCGTCGCGGTCGCGCGTGCGCCGGTCATGCGGAACACGCCGAGCACGTTACCCACACGGTCGGTCACCGCGATCACCGATGGCAGGCTACGCGCCTGCGCTTCCGATATCGCCTGGGCGAGCACGCGCTCGACGTCCGCCGTGGTCAGCGCTTCGGCGGCGGGCGGCGTATACACCGTAGTCGGCGTTGGCGTGGGGGTCGGCGTGGGTGTCGGGGTCGGCGTACTACCACCGCCTCCACCACCGCCGCACGAGGTGAGCAGCAACGCGCCTATCGCGGCAAAGGCGGCCGAACGGAAAAGATGGGTCTTGCTTCGCATGATCTTACCGCAGCGCTCCGATCGCGCGCACAGCGCTGCCGAACGAAGCCTGGAATTCGGAGGGTTTGTACGCGTTAGGGTCCTTCACCGCGGCGTAAGCGCGGTCGATGTCGCCCCGGATGCCCGCCGCCGCGCCCACGGTGACGCGGCCCGACGAGACCATCGCGTTGAGCAAGGTGTCGACGCCCATGACGGCCTGCTGCGACCCCGAATAGTCGGTGTAGCGGTCGCTGATCGCCTTCGCCGAAATCGCGTCGACCATCGCAAAGGCATCGGCGCCCGAGAAGCTGCGCGACGCAAAGGCGCTCTTGAGCGCCGCGACCGTCTGCGAAAGCTGCGCCGCGGCAGCGACCGCACTCGGCCGGTCGCTCGCCATCGCCTTGTGGAACGCCGCGGTGCGTACCGCGAGCTGGTCGGCGAGCGAAGGCGACGCCATACGTGCCGCCGCCGCCAGCATGATCAGATTCTCGTCATTATAGGGCGGCATGCCTTCGGGGATCGAGCGGCCGGGATTGTCGAGCCCCGTGCGCACCGGCTTCGCCTGGTCGAAGATGCGGCGGTGACAGCTGTGGCAATCGAGGAAGTAAAATTCGGGGAACATGCCCTCGGTCCCGCGCCGCGTCTGAAACAGCGCGAGGCTGCGCTCGATCGCGGTCGCCTGCCCTACCGCCCACATCTGGACATGATCGGTGCGCCGGTTCGCGGCACCGAACTTGCGCCAGCCATAGTCGGCATCCTCCTGATGGTGCGCCTGGAGCGACGAGAAAAGGTCGAGCTCGAACGAAATGCGCGGATGCCCCGCCGCCATGATACGGTGGGTGACGAACTGGCCATCGCCCGCCGACCCGAAATGGCAGTCGACGCAGACGCCCGCGCGGACGACCGGGTCCTCAAGCTTCTTCAGCCCCGCCGACAGGTTCGCGAGATGCTTGGCTCGCATTTCGCGGTCGGGATCGGCGTTCGTCCCGACCCCGGCATAGTGGCTTGCGAGCCAGCCGCCCGCCGGACCATGGCACGATTCGCAGCCGACGCCATCTTCGGCGGGAACCGCGCGCGCGGTGCCCGCGGTGCTGTGGCAGCCGAGGCACATCTGCGCCTTGGATGGGTCACCGATGCCGAGATTGCGCGCGATGAACTGGCTGCGGTTATTGCTGAGCACCGCCCACGCGCGGCTATGCGCGCCGCCGGGGGTCGACGGTTCCTGCCATTTCATCAGCTCGTCCTGACGGACGACGGTGCCGTCACCCTCCATCCGGCCGTGGCAGGTCGACCCCGCGCACGAGGCGACGCCGGTATAGCGCGCGCCGCTTTCGCCCTGCGACCGGGCGGGGGCTGCGAAGACGAACGCCGCAATGGCAAGCGCGAGCAGCGTCAGGGCGGCAAATACCGCCCAAGGCCGATCGGCGCGCTCCTTTCCAGCGTGCGTCGTCATCCGCAGAACCCCTTTTCCCCAACCCGGCGCTTTTACGCCTTGAGCCGAATTACACCACCCCGAAAGCCAGCATCGCGTCGGCAACCTTCTTGAATCCCGCGATATTGGCGCCCTTTACATAATCGATATAGCCGTCGCCCTGATCGCCATAAGTAATGCAGCTCTTGTGGATGCCGTCCATGATGTCCTTCAACATCTGCTGCAACTCGCCTTCGCTCCAGGCGCGGCGCCCGCTGTTCTGGCTCATTTCGAGCCCCGACACAGCAACGCCGCCGGCATTCGCCGCCTTGCCGGGTGCGAACATGATCTTCGCGTCCTTGAAGACATGCACGCCTTCGAGGTTCGTCGGCATGTTCGCGCCCTCGCTGACCGCGATGCATCCGTTTGCGACCAGCGCCTTGGCATCGTCGCCGAGCAATTCGTTCTGCGTCGCGCACGGCAAAGCAACGTCGCACTTCACGCCCCACGGCGTCTTGCCCGCAGTGAAGCTCGCGCTTTTGAATTCGTCGCAATATTCCTCGATCCGGCCGCGGCGATGCGTCTTGTGCGCCTTCACCCAGTCGATCTTTTCCTGCGTGATGCCGTCGGGATCGTGGATGAAGCCGCCCGAATCCGAGAGCGTCAGCACCTTGCCACCGAGCTGGACGATCTTTTCGGCGGCATGCGTCGCGACATTGCCCGATCCCGAAATGACCGCCGTCTTGCCGACGAGATCCTGCCCTTTCGCTGCGAGCATGTTGGCGAGGAAGTAAACCGCGCCATAGCCCGTCGCCTCGGTGCGGATCAGCGAGCCGCCCCATTCGAGGCCTTTGCCGGTGAGCACGCCGGTAAATTCGTTGGTGATCCGCTTATACTGGCCGAACATGAAGCCGATTTCGCGCCCGCCGACGCCGATGTCGCCCGCCGGCACATCAATGTCGGCGCCGATGTGGCGATAAAGTTCGGTCATGAAGCTCTGGCAAAAGCGCATGATCTCGCGCACGCTCTTGCCCTTGGGATTGAAGTTCGAGCCGCCCTTGCCGCCGCCCATCGGCAGCCCGGTGAGCGCATTTTTGAACGTCTGTTCGAACGCCAGAAACTTGAGAACGCTTTCGGTGACGCTCGGATGAAAGCGGATACCGCCTTTGTACGGGCCGATGGCATTGTTGTTCTGGACGCGCCAGCCGCGCTGGACGCGGATATTGCCATTGTCGTCTTCCCAGCAGACGCGGAAAGACACGACGCGGTCGGGTTCAGCGATGCGCCGCAATATCTGCTGCGCGTGATATTCTTCCTTGTCGGCGATGAAATCGAAGATGTCCTCCGACACCTCCTGCACCGCCTGGACGAACTCGGGCTGACCCGGGTTGCGCTTTTTCACGCCTTCCATGAACGTCGAAAAGTCGACGTGATCCGAAACTGCCATGCACCCCTCCCCTGTATGACTGGGAAAGCCGGTGCGACCCCTGACGATTTTATCGTTGACCGACCTTGTATGCCAAAGGCTACACCATCGCCAAGCAAAGGCAATATGACTGCGCGCACAGGCGGCATTTTTTCGCGGCGCGCACAAGAGGGGCAAAAATGAGCGAGAGCAACAAGATGGCGGGCGGCATGACGGGCACGAACCGGATGATATTGATCGCCGCCTTCATTCTGCTGGCCGCCGCCATCGGCTATGCAATCTGGCGCGATTCCGGCCCCTCGACGCCCGATCTCGCAACGCAGGGCACGGGCGCACCGTCCGATCAACTCGCCGAGCTGGAAGCGCGCACGAAGCGCGAGCCGAACAGTGCCGAAGCGTGGACCGCACTCGGCGCGGCGCGATTCGACCTGAGCGATTTCGTGGGTGCGGCCGGGGCGTATGAGAAAGCGGTCGCGCTTTCACCCGATTCGGCAGGTCTTTGGTCGGCGCTGGGCGAGGCGCGAGTGATGGGAAGCGACAGCGACCCGATGCCCGCCGCCGGACTCGAAGCGTTCAACCGGGCGATCGCGCTCGACGCCAAGGATCCGCGCGCGCGCTATTTCCTCGCGGTGAAGAAGGATATTGGCGGCGACCACAAGGGCGCGATCGAAGACTGGTTCGCGCTGCTCGCCGACACGCCGCAGGGCGCACCGTGGGAGGCGGACCTCCGCCGCACGATCGAGCAGGTCGGGCAGATCCACAAGATCGACATCGCGGCGCGGCTCGCGAGCACAGCGGCGCGCCCGCTGACCGCCAACGAGATGCCGGTTGCCGCGCGCGCGATCCCGGGGCCGAGCCGCGCCGACATGGAAGCGGCGTCGCAGCTCCCCAAGGGCCAGCAGGATCAGATGATCGAGGGCATGGTGAGCGGGCTCGAGGCGAAGCTGAAGGCCAATCCGGCCGACGTCGACCGCTGGATCATGCTGATGCGCAGCCGGATGACGCTGGGTGAGACGGCAAAGGCCGCGCAGGCGCTGAAGGACGGGATTGCGGCGAACCCGGCGGCGGCGGGACGATTGAAGGCGCAGGCGCAGTTGCTCGGCGTGCCGGGTGCGTAAAAATCCCCGTTGGCGCGCCGCCCGGAACGCGGTACGCCGTCATCGCTGCGGGGGGCAACCATAACATAGGGTCGCCGCGGCATTTTTGCCGCGAGACGATTTCGGACGTATTTGCCCGGGACAGCCGTCCACTCTGTATCGGGCCTCGTGGTCACAGCTGACCGGCTGATGCGCAGCTTGCCGAAGCCGCCGCCCATCAGCCAGCGCAGGATCAGGGTCCGTACTCCATTGCGGCGCCGTCGAGGCGCCCAAATGGCGAACAGATCGGGCCGAAAGACGCGCCGCGAGGGCTGGTTGCCCTTGAAAGCGGCTTTCGGGTCGAGATGGAAGCCATTTGGACGTCCCGAAGGGATTTGATCAAAATGGCCCATTGCTTCGTCGAGAAGTCTTGAAATATCGACATATTCCTGCGCCTTCTCTCCCCGCACTGAGCCATTTTGCTTCAAACCTCGACGGCGCCGTAATGGAGTACGGACCCTAACCCGCCATCAACGCCGCATTGCCGCCCGCCGCGGTGATGTCGGTCGAGATCGACTTTTCCTCGGCGAAGCGGTGCAGATAGTGCGGGCCACCCGCTTTCGGGCCGGTGCCCGAAAGCCCACGCCCGCCGAACGGCTGCGACCCGACGATCGCGCCGATCTGATTGCGGTTGACGTAGACGTTGCCGACCTGCGCGCGCGCCGCGATGTGCGCCGCCACGCCATCGATGCGCGTGTGGACACCAAGCGTGAGGCCATAGCCCGAGGCGTTGATTGAATCGATGAGCGCGTCGAGCTCGCCGCCCTTCCACGTCGCAACATGCAGCACGGGCCCGAAAATCTCACGCTTGAGGTCAGTGACATGATCGAGCCGGATCGCCACCGGCGGCACGAAATGACCATCGGCGGGCAGATTCGTCCGCCCGGCTTCGGCGATCACGCGGCCTGCTGCACGCGCTTCGGCGACATAGGCGGCGATATTCGCCCGCGCTTCATCATCGATGATCGGACCCACATCGGTGGCGAGGATCGACGGATCGCCGACGTTGAGCTCGGCCATCGCGCCCGCGACCATCTCGATCATCGTATCGGCGACATCTTCCTGCACGCAGAGCAGGCGGAGCGCCGAGCAGCGCTGCCCCGCCGACTGGAAGGCCGAGGCGACGGCATCGCGCGCGACCTGTTCGGGGAGCGCGGTCGAATCGACGATCATCGCGTTCGCGCCGCCGGTCTCGGCGATCAGCGTTGCGATCGGGCCGTCGCGTCCGGCGAGGCTGCGGTTGATCATCCGCGCGACCTCGGTCGATCCGGTGAAGGCCACGCCGATGATGTCGTTGTTGCTCGTCAGCGCCGCGCCGACGGTTTCGCCGCGACCGGGGAGGTAATGGAGCACGTCGCCGGGGATGCCGGCCTCGAGCAACAGTTCGACCGCGGCATGCGCGATCAGCGGGGTCTGCTCGGCGGGTTTCGCGAGCACGCTGTTGCCCGCCGCGAGCGCCGCCGACACTTGCCCCAGGAAGATGGCGAGCGGGAAATTCCACGGGCTGATGCACACGAACACGCCCTTGCCTTCGAGCATCAGCTCGTTGCGCTCGCCCGTCGGGCCGGGCAGCGCGACGGGGTAGGTGAAGTCGGCGCGCGCCTGCGCGGCGTAATAGCGCAGGAAATCGACCGCCTCGCGCACTTCGGCGATCGCGTCGACGAGCGTCTTGCCCGCCTCGTCGATCGCGAGGCCGAGGAAGAGCGCGTCATGCTCCTCGAGCAAATCAGCGGCGCGTTCGAGCCGTTCGGCGCGGAAGGCACCGCCCGCGAGACTCCAGTCGCCGTGCGCCTTGCGCGCTGCGGCGACGGCATCGGCGACCGTCGCGGCATCGGCCTCGATCACCTGGCCGACGACGGCGCCCGTCGCGGGATTGCGCACCGCCTCGGCCTTGCCCTTGCGCGCCACGCCGCCGACGATCGGCGCCGCGACCAGGTCGCTCCGCCGCGCCGCACCGATCGCCGAGACCAGCGCCTCGGGCACACCCGGATCGCCGAGGTCGTAACCGCGCGAATTGCGGCGCACCGGATCGAAGAGCCCAAGCCCGGTCGCGATATTCGACGATGCCGCGCTCGCAACGCTGCGCGGATCGACCGCGAGTTGTTCGGCGGTGACGCCGGGATCGGAAAATTGATGGACGAAGCTGGAGTTCGCGCCATTTTCGAGCAGGCGGCGAACGAGGTAGGCGAGCAGGTCGCGGTGCGTCCCCACGGGGGCATAGACGCGTACCGGGCGCGGCGGCGGGAACAGCGCGACGAGCGCGTCATGCGCACCTTCGCCCATGCCGTGCAGCCGCTGCAGTTCGTAATCGGCGTCCGCGAACAGTTCGGAGACGAAGGCGAGCGTCATCGCATTGTGGCTCGCGAACGCCGGATAGATGCAATCCTGGCAGTCGCTCAGCAGCTGGGCGCAGCGCATATAGTTGAGATCGGTGTGCAGCTTCGCCGTGAAGACCGGGAAATCGCCGAGCCCCAGCGTCTGCGCGCGCTTGATCTCGGTATCCCAATAGGCGCCCTTGACGAGGCGCATCGACAGCTTGACCCCGCGCGTCCGTGCGCGGTTCGCGAGCCAGTCGATCACCGCCGGCGCGCGCTTCTGATACGCCTGGATCACGATGCCGAGCCCGGTCCAGTTATCGGCGATCCCGGCGTCGATCAGCGCCGCGAACACGTCCATATGCGGCTCGAGCCGGTCGGTTTCCTCGGCGTCGATCATCAGCGGGATGTTCACCGCGCGCGCCGCCTTCGCGAGTTCGATCACCTTCGGCACCAGTTCGCCGATCACGCGCGCGTGCTGGAGATATTCATAACGCGGATGGAGCGCCGACAGCTTGATCGAAATGCCGTGGTTGACGTGCGGGTCGCCCGGCTTCGCCGCCTTGCCGATGCGCGCGATGGCATTGGCATAGCTCTCGTAATAGCGCGCCGCATCCTCGGCGGTGCGCGCCGCTTCGCCGAGCATGTCGAAGCTTGCGAGCTCGGACTTTTCCTTGTCGGCGCGCTTGACCGCGGCGTCGATCGTCTCGCCCATCACGAACTGCTGGCCCAGCATCTTCATCGCCGCGAGCGCCGCCTGGCGAATCACCGGCTCGCCCGAGCGGCGGACCATCGATTTCAAGAGTGTCAGCGGGTTCGCCCGGCTGCCCATCGCGTCGAGCATCAGCGTCGCCGAACCCAACGAAAGCCCGCGCGACGACAGCGCAACGATCAACGGGCTGTCCTCATCCTCGCCGTCCTTCCAATGGCGTCCGGCGATCTTGTCGCGGATCAGCGCATTGGCGGTGGCATTGTCGGGAACGCGCAGCAGCGCCTCGGCGAGGCACATCAGCACGACGCCTTCCTCGGTCGACAGGCGATAGCGGTTCATCAACTGTGCGACGAGCGTCTCGCGTTCCCCCTCAGCCTTCGCCTTGCGGATCAGTTCAAGCCCGCGCCGTGTCACGGCTTCGACGCTGGCCGAAGAGGTGGCAAGAGCGCTACGCAGCTCGGCGACGATGTCGGATTCGCTGCGGCGGGCGAGGGCGCGAATGGGCGCGCGATCGGGGCTTTGGGTCATGCCGCCTGATAGCATATTGCCCTCAGTCGATCCGACTTGTTTTTTCCTATCCTATATATGAATTGACCAAGTTTCCGATCAATCCTAGTCGATACGTATGAAAAATACCTCTTCGACAGTCGAAATGGACGAGTTCGACCGCAAGATCCTCGCGATTCTGGGCCGCGACGGGCGGATCACCTTTACCGAACTCGCGCTGCAGGTGGGTCTCTCGAAAACGCCGTGCCAGCAGCGCGTGAAACGCCTCGTCGACAGCGGGCTGATCGTCGGGTTTCGCGCGATCGTCGATCCCGCCAAGGTCGGGCTCGACCATGTCGCCTTTACCGAGGTGAAGCTGTCGGACACGCGCGAGGATGCGCTCAAACAGTTCAACATGGCGGTGCGGCAAATTCCTGAGGTCGAGGAATGCCACATGATCGCGAGCAGCTTCGATTATCTGCTCAAGGTTCGCACCCCCGACATCCGCCGCTATCGTATCGTGCTGGGCGAGAAGATTTCGAGCCTGCCGCATGTCGCGAGCACATCGACCTTTGTCGCGATGGAGACGATCTGCGAATCGGCGCGCTGACACCGCGCCGCCAGCAAAGGATTGACCCGCGCCGCGGATGACGGCAAAGGCCGCCTATCGGTCGTTGCCGAGTGCGGGTGTAGCTCAATGGTAGAGCTTTTGCTTCCCAAGCAAGTGACGAGGGTTCGATTCCCTTCACCCGCTCCAGACTTTCGCAGCGATTTAGCCCCGCTAAATCGCGACAAGCGAAAGTCCGGCCGACCTCGCGCAGCGAGGATCGACGGCGTGGCTTTGCCACGACGGCCTCTTCAGCCCTCTACGCGCTTCACCTTCACCGACTGGCTGACGAAAGCGATATCGCGGTACGCGGTGAGGAACGATATGTCGGCCGCGTCGCGCCCGACGCAAATACGCGCCATTTCGGAGGCGCGCGCCATGCCCGTCGCATCGACGAGGTGCCAGTCGCCATCGAGAAAGACCTCGGCGACGGCGTGGAAATCTTGCGGCGAAACGCGGAGCGCATAGGCGCTCGCCATCCGCGCCGGAATGTGCGCGGCGCGCGCGAGCGCGATCATCACATGCGCATAGTCGCGGCACACGCCGCGGCGTTCGACGAAGCTGTCGAGCGCGCCCGTCTCGGCATCGCTCGAGCCGGAGACATAAGTGAAGCGGCTTTCGATCCAGTCACGCATCCGGCCGATCTTCGCCCCGCCCTCATGATCACCGAAGCGGCGCTCAACGAAAGCGTGGAACTTGTTCGACGGGCAATAGCGCGATTCGTTGAGGTAGGGGATCGCTTCGGCCGGGAGCCGGTGGAGCGGCACCGCAGCGAGCGAGCGGAAGTCGGTGTCGGGCCGGTCGATCTCGACCCGCGCGCGATATTCGGCGCGCAGGCTCCCCTCGGCGCGCAGCCAGATCGGCTCGCAGATGCCGTCGGCCGCCGGGACGCGCGCGACAAATTCGGGGGTGCCGACGTCGAGCGACGCGTCAAGGACGCGCTGGCCGTGCCCGTTCGCGGCCTCGATCTGCAGCATCAGGTCGACCGGCTCGGACAGACGATAATTTAGGGAGGCGGAAATTTCGAGTTTCATCTATCGGCAACGCATGAAGGAGGGTTCGGTGGCGCTAGGGACAGCAGAAAGAAAGAGCAAGTGACGCCGGCGCGGACCATCCCGTTCATCGTCGCGACGATCTTCATGGATGCGGTCGGTTTCGGCATCATCATGCCGGTGCTGCCGCAGCTCGTGATGGAGGTCGGCGAAATCGATCTGCCGCACGCGATTGAGGTCGGCGCTTGGATCGGCCTCGTCATGGCAATCGCGACCTTCCTTGCCTCGCCGGTGCTCGGCAATCTCTCGGACCATTTCGGGCGGCGGCGCGTGCTGCTGCTCGCGCTCGGCGGGCTTGCGGTTGATTATGCGCTGCTGACGATTGTCGAGACTTTGCCCTGGCTGTTCGTCGCGCGCGCGCTGTCGGGCATTTTCGGCGGCAGCTATGCCGCGGCGCAGGCGGCGATCGCCGATATCACCCAGCCCGAGGAGCGCGCGCGGAACTTCGGCTTCGTCGGCGCGGCGTTCGGCATTGGCTTCGTCGCGGGACCCGCGCTCGGCGGTTTCCTCGGCGAGATCAGCCCGCGCGCGCCGTTCGTGGCGGCGGCGATCCTTGCCGCGGCGAACATGCTCTACGGCTACTTCATCTTTCCCGAAACGCTGCCACCCGAACGCCGCCGCGCGTTCGACTGGCGCCGCGCCAATCCACTCGGCGCGTGGAAGACGATGCGCAGGCTGCCCGGCATGGACGGCGTCGCCGGGGTGCTCGTGCTGTGGCAGATCGCCAGCCTCGTCTATCCGATGACGTGGAGCTTCTATTGCATCGCGCAACTCGGCTGGACGCCGGGGATGATCGGCGCGAGCCTCGCCGCGGTCGGGGTGATGATCGCGCTCGGGCAGGTTTTCGTCGTCGGCCCCGCGGTCGCGCGCTTCGGCGAGCGCGACGCGGCGACGCTCGGCATCCTCGTCGCGACCCTGGTCTATGTTGGTTATGCCTTCACCACCTCGACGATCGGCGCGTTCCTGCTGCTGATCCCCGTCGCGTTGCAGGCGCCGGTACAGCCGTCGCTGATGGCGATGATGTCGCGCCGCGCGACCGCCGAAACGCAGGGCGAGGTGCAGGGGATTTCGGCGATGGCGATGGGGCTTGGGCAGCTATTTGCGCCGCTGCTCCTGACCGGAACGATGGCCTATTTCACCGCCGACGGCGCGCCGGTGCATTTCCCCGGTGCGGCCTTTGTCGTCGCGGCGATCTTTGGCCTGTTCGCGATCCTGATGCTCCGCCGCCTGCCGCGCGCGACGCAGACAAGCGACGATGATGCCGCCGATCAGATGCCGCCGTCGGTCACCGCATAGCCGAGCGCTTCGAAACCCGCGGTGAGCGCCCCGACGCACGCCGCGACCTGTTCGCCGTCGGTCGAACGGATCACGAAATTGGCGCCGATCTTGCCGTCGCGAAAAAAGGGATAGCTGCCGATCGCAACGCCCGAATAATCCTTCTCGCCCTGCCGCAGCAGATCGGCGATCTCGCTTTCGGGTGCCCACGCGCCGATCGTGTGCGCGACGAGCGGCGCGCCGCCTTCGAGCTCGCCGGTGAGCGCATCGAGCATGCCCGCGGTGATATGCGGCACCCCCGCCATCACGAACAGATTGCCGATGCGGATCCCGGGTGCGCCCGACATGCGGTTGGGGATCAGGTCGGCGCCGTCGGGCACGCGCGCCATCCGCAGCCGCGCCTCGGTCAGCTCGCTGCCGCGCGCGGTGTAATAATTTTCTAGGATCGCACGCGCTGCCGGGTGGATGATGACGCCGACGCCGAGCGCCTTCGCCACCGCATCGACCGTGATGTCGTCGTGCGTCGGGCCAATGCCGCCGGTGGTGAAGACGTAGTCGTAGCGCGCGCGGATCGCGTTCAGCGCATCCACGATCTCCTGCTCGACATCCGGGACGATGCGCACTTCGCGCAGGCGAATGCCCTGCACGTCGAGCCAGGTCGCGATCTGCGACACATTCTTGTCCTGCGTGCGGCCCGAGAGAATCTCGTCGCCGATGACCAGCACGGCGGCGGTCCAGATGCGTTCTTCGCTCATGCCTTTGCCTTAGCCGCCTATGGTGACAAAACAAGCCCGCTGGCGGTCGGATCATGTTCTTGATATGTTCACACTCGAATCGAACCGCATGGGAGAAGCGCGATGACCGAAGACCTGATTTTCTATACCAATCCGATGTCGCGCGGGCAGATCGTCCGCTGGATGCTCGAAGAGGTCGGCGCCCCCTATGAGGCGCGTATTCTCGATTATGCCACGACGATGAAGGGGGCCGATTACCTCGCGATCAACCCGATGGGCAAGGTTCCGGCGGTCGTCCACGACGGCAAGGTCGTCACCGAATGCGCCGCGATCTGCGCCTATCTGGCGGACGCTTTCCCCGAAGCGGGCCTCGCGCCCGATGTGGCCGACCGCGCCGATTATTATCGCTGGCTGTTCTTTGCCGCGGGGCCCGTCGAGCAGGCGATCACCGCCAAGCAGTTCGGGCTCGAACCCGATGCCGACCAGCAGCGCATGGCGGGCTTCGGCTCGCTTCCCGCCGCGCTCGACGCGCTCGAAAGCGCGGTCGCGGACAAGGCGTTCGTCGCGGGCGATCGCTTTAGCGCCGCCGATGTCTATGTCGGCAGCCAGATCGACTGGGGTCTCCAGTTCGGCACGATCGCGTCGCGCCCGGCGTTCGAGGCCTATGTCGCGCCCTTGCGGACACGCGCCGCGTACAAGCGCGCGAAGGAAATCGACAATGCGCTGATCGCCGAGATGCAGGGGGCGCAATGACGTCACCATTTCCGGACCTCACGACCGAAACACTCCTGCTGCGGCCGCTGGTGCTGGAAGATCATTCGGCCATTCAGGCCATTTTCCCGCAATGGCAGATCGTGCGCCATTTGAATCCGTTCGTTCCATGGCCCTATCCCGACGACGGCGCGCTGACCTTTGTCCGCGACGTCGCGCTTCCGGCTATGCGCGAAGGCAAGGCCTGGCACTGGTCGATCCGAACGCGGCAGGAGCCCGGCACCCTGATCGGCGTCATCAGCCTGATGCTCAATCCCGACGACAACCGGGGTTTCTGGCTCGATCCCGTCCACTGGGGCAAAGGCTTGATGCGCGAAGCGAGCGATGCCGTGACCGATTATTGGTTCGACGTGCTGGACCAACCGATCCTGCGCGTGCCCAAGGCGATCGAAAATCGCGCATCGCGCGCCATCTCGACCGGCAGCGGCATGCGTGCCGTTTGGTGCGGCGAAAAGCGCTATGTCGAAGGCGCCTTACCCTCGGAATTATGGGAAATCACCGCCGATGAATGGCGGGCGAGGCGCATCCTCCGCCCTGACCAATAAAAGAGCCCGGCGAATCGCTCCGCCGGGCTCGCTTGTTTCGGCCTTCGTCCGTCCCGCTTATTCGCGGCTGCCCAGAAGGTTGAGCAGGAAGGTGAACATGTTGACGAAGTCGAGGTAGAGCGTCAGCGCGCCCATGATCACCGACTTGCCGACAAAGTCGGTCCCGCGGACATAGAAATACATGCTCTTGATCTTCTGCGTGTCATAGGCGGTGAGGCCCGCGAACAGCAGCACACCGATCACGCTGATCGCGAGGCTGAGCGCGCTCGACTGCACGAACATGTTGATCACCATCGCGACGAGGATGCCGACGACACCCATGATCAGGAAGGTGCCGAAACCCGACAGATCCTTCTTGGTCGTGTAGCCGTAAAGGCTAAGGCCAAGGAAGGCCGCCGCGGTCGCGAAGAAAGTGGTCGCGATCGACGACGCCGTAAAGGCTAGGAAGATCGTCGACATCGACAGGCCCATCACCGCGGCATAGACCCAGAACAAAGTCTGCGCCGCCGTCGTCGACAGCTTGTTGATCCCGAAGCTCAGCACCAGCACGAAGGCCAGCGGCGCGAGCATCACCACCCACATCAGCGGGCTGCCGATCAGCGACTGGGTAAAGCCGCTATTGAACGCCAGCATCGCGACGATGCCGGTCAGCAGCACGCCCGAGCCCATATAATTGTAAACCGACAGCATGTACGACCGCAGGCCGGCATCGACGGCCTGGTCCATTGCGTTCGCGCCGGCACCAAAACCGGAAGCCGCCATATTGGGGTCGTTCCAATTCGCCATTGTCATTACTCCATCATCGGCCAGCCCATACCGGCCGTAGACAGCAATATCGGGCGTTTCCCCTCCTGTTTCAAGCGAAACCGGACAAGAGCAATATTATTGCCTGCCCGGCGGTTAGGGGGTCGCGATCCGAAACCCCGCCCATTATGTTGCCCGCCATGTCCACGCACCGCCTGTTCGTCGCGCTGCGCCCGCCGCGTCCGGTCCGCGACATATTGCTCGCCGCGATGCACGGCATCGCGGGCGCGCGCTGGCAAAATGACGAGCAGCTCCACTTGACGCTGCGTTTCATCGGCGAGGTCGACCGCCATATGGCCGAGGATATCGCCGCGGCGCTCGGCGCACTCCATGCGCCGCGCGTTACGGCGCGGATTGCGGGGGTCGACCTGTTTGAACGGCAAGGGCGGCCACACATGATCTGGGCCGGGGTCGAGCCGCACGATCCGCTCGCGGCGCTGCACCGCAAGGTCGACCAGCGCCTCGCGCGCGTCGGCATCGCGCCCGAGACGCGCGCCTTTGTTCCGCATGTCACGCTCGCGCGCCTGAACCGCAACTCAGGACCGGTCGCGCCCTTCCTTGCGCTGAGCGGCGACCTTGCGAGCCCGGCTTTCGAATTCGGCCATGTCACGCTGTATGAAAGCGAACTCGGCCATGGCGGCTCGCGCTATCACCCCGTGGCGCGTTATCCGCTGGAAGGCGAAAATTCGGCAACGAGCGCCGCCGCGACCGCATCGACATCGTCCCAGGTCGCGGCAAAGCCGTCGTCTTCGCCATAATAAGGATCGGTGACGCCTTCGCCGCCGCGACCGGGCAGAAGGTCGAGCATCAGCCGGAGCTCGGCGGTCGCGTCGGGCGGCCGGATCGCGCGGGCGTCGCGCAAATTGCTCGCGTCGGCGGCGAGGATCAGGTCGAAATCGTAAAAATCGGCGCGGCGGAGCTGGCGGCCGCGCAGCGCCGAAATGTCGACGCCGCGGCGGCGCGCTTCGGCCTGCGCGCGGGCATCGGGGGCACGGCCCACGTGCCAGTCGCCGGTTCCCGCCGAATCGAGGGTCGCGTCGATGCCTTCGCGGGCAAAGGCGGCGCGCGCGGCGCCCTCGGCAAGCGGCGAGCGGCAGATGTTGCCGAGGCAGAGGAAGAGGATCGCGGGTTTGGCAATTTCTCTATCGTTGCGCATATCGACCATGTTCCCCATAAAGTTGAACCGACTTTCAACTTGCGCCTTCGTCCGGCTCTGCTAGCCATGAGCCACAACAGATAATGGGTCAGGGAGAGGGTTGCCAGATGGCCGAGACCACCAGCGAGAATGTCACGTCCGATGCGCCGGTTCCGGCCGAACCGAAGGCCACCGGATATAGCTGGTACGTCCTGTCGGTGCTCGTCGTCGTCTATATCCTCAATTTCATCGACCGGCAGATCATCAGCATCCTCGCGGTCGATATCAAGGCCGACCTCGGCCTGACCGATGGCGACATGGGCTTCCTCGGCGGCGCGGCTTTCGCGGTTTTCTATGCGCTGTTCGGAATTCCGCTCGGGCGCCTCGCCGACAATTGGAACCGGGTGAAATTGCTGTCGATCGGGCTGACCCTGTGGTCGGCGATGACCGCGGCATCGGGCTTTGCGTATAACCAGCTGACCCTGACCTTCGCGCGCATGGGCGTCGGCGTCGGCGAGGCGACCGCGAGCCCGACCGCCTATTCGCTGATCTCCGACTATTTCCCCAAGCGGCAAAAAGCGACCGCGCTCGCGATCTATTCGTCGGGACTCTACCTCGGCGGCGGCGTGTCGCTGTTCATCGGCGCGCTGATCGTCGAGGCATGGAACAGGAATTTCCCTGCAGACGGGCCGATGGGGCTGGTCGGCTGGCAGGCGGCCTTCCTCGCGGTCGGCATCCCCGGGCTGCTCCTTGCGCTCTGGGTCGCCAGCTTGCGCGAGCCGGTCCGCGGCGCGATGGACGGCGTCGCGAGCCCGGGCTGCCCGGACCCGTTACGCGAGTTCGGCAAGGATCTGTCGATGATCGTGCCGCCGCTGACGCTGTGGGGCGCCGCAAAGCGCGGCCCCGCGGCGCTGGCGATCAACATCGGCTTTGCCGCCGCCATCGCCGCCTTTGCCTGGTGGATGATCCGCCTGACGGGCAATTTCCCGCAATGGTCGGCGGTCGCGCTTGGCTATTATGCGGTCTTTTCCTGGGCGAGCGCGCTGCGCGCGCACGATCCGGCGACCTTCCGGCTCATCTGGGGCACTCCGGCGTTCATCTGCACCACGCTCGGTTATGGTCTGGTCAGCCTCGCCGCCTATGCGCTCGCTTTCTGGTCGGCGCCCTATGCCGAAATCGTGCTGGGCCTGCCCAAGCAGGAGCTGGCTTTCATCCTCGGCGCGAACGGTGCCGTCGCCGGTTTCGTCGGCGTGATCATCGGCGGCCGCCTCGCCGATCATTTGCGGGCGAAGAATCCCGCGGGCCGCATCCTGATGATCATCTTCGGCGTCGTCGCCCCGATCATTCCGATCTGGATCGGCTACACGACCGAAAATTCGACGCTCTTCTATGTCATGAACTTCCTCGCCGGCATGCTTGGTGCGGCGGCTCTGGGTGCGGCTGCGGCGACGACGCAGGACCTGGTGCTGCCGCGGATGCGCGGCACCGCGACCGCGGCCTTCTTCCTCGGCACGACGCTCGTCGGCCTGTCGTTCGGCCCCTATATGGTCGGGCAGATTTCGGATCTGGCGGGGACGATCGTCGATGGCAAGCCGGTCGGCGACCTGCGCACCGGCATTCTGTCGCTGATCGGGGTCGCGCCGATCGCGCTCGGCCTGTTGCTCTATGCCTATCGCGCGGTGCCAGCGGCCGAAGCGACGATCGCCGAACGCGCGGCGGGCGCCTGACCTTTCGGTCGAGGCGCCCGCAAGTTAGTCAGCCAAGGTTTGAAATCCGCCTCCGTCAGTCCCTAGGGGACCGACGGGGCGGAAGCAGTCTTACTTCGCCGTCTCTTTGACGATGACGCCGCACGCGACGCGCCCGCCGCTGTTGCCGCTGGGGTCGGTCTTGTAATCGTCGGGTCCGGCGTGGATCACGAAGGCGGCGCCATCGGCATCGAGCAGCGCGCCATCGCCCTCGAAGCGCGAGCCGACGAGGCGCAGCGTCGCGCGGCCGATCTGGTCGGGCTCGATCACGAGGTTGGGAAGGTCGCCGTGATGCGCGCCCATCGGATTGTCGCGGCCGTGCTGGGCGCCGGTCGGGTTCCAGTGCGGACCCGCGCTTGCGAAATCGGGCGCATTGCACTGGCCGACGGCATGGACGTGCATCCCATAGGTGCCCGGCGCAAAGCCGCGCGCGACGAGTTCGATGCGGAGACCCGTCGTGTCACGATAGATGTCGGCGCGGCCGCGGTCAGCGCCCTTATTGTCATAGAGTTGGGCATAGGCGTCGGCGGGAGGCAGCGTCGTCGTCGACTTCTTGCCCATCCCGGCGCAGCCGGCGAGCGCGAGCGCCCCGATGACAACGGCCCCCTGGACCATGATCTGTTTACGGTGCGAACCCATCGTCATCTTGCTGCTCCCTTTGATCCGGATCGGAATCAGAACGTCGTCACGGCGCGTTTCGATCCCGCTGCGCCGGTGATGCCTGCAATTGCCGCGAGTTCCAAGGGGATAAGTCGGCTTTGGGGTGGGAAGCGGACTCGCGAAGCTGTTTACGCAATTGTCATCTGCCTTCGGCTAATCGCTATGCGAACTCCACGATAGGATGCTGCAAAAGAAATGTGGATCAAGTCGACAATTTGCTTGGCCGCTATTGGGTTAACCGTCGTTGCTACCAACTATGAATTAGACCGACGGGAGGAGCGGAAGCATTGGGTGAAACTAAAAGGCTTTTCTGGAGCTGTCGGACGGGGAGACATCAAATCGATGAAACCCGTCAGTCTGTCCGTCTGGCGTTTTAGGTCAGATAAGCAGCCGGAGACCACGCATGAGCGGTTAGAGTTCGCCATTCCCGCCGCCTATATGATCGACCGTTCGAACCTTGCGGGCGGTCGGCAGAAAGAAATCTATTTATACGTCCATTGGCCTACTGGGGAACCGGATGGGTTTCACAAGGACATTGAACAATATAACCGGCATAGTGCCGGTTGGCCCCAGGAGAAATATTTTGTCCAACTGACCAGTTGGGGAATCCCGGTCGTCAACCTTCCGGATCAAAAACGAGAAGATTTGTTGAAGGCCTTTCTCCAAACCCAAGGATCCTTTGGCTCCGATCCAAATCTTTATCGAGGAAAATATTGCGGGTGGGAAGCGTATGATGAAATAAACACGGACAAAAATACTCTAGAGATTCAAAATAAGAAATCTGGAGTCACATCGGAACTTTATTTCGACACCATAGATCCGAAAAAATGGCGCCGACGTGTAAAATGCGGTCCTAATATGCGCGTGTGCACACTCTATACGGACTATCAGCGATTCGCCTTGGCGATTAAATTTTCACCGTTGAACATATGCAAGGCGAGAGATTTTGAGGCGCAGACCAAAGCGATGCTTGATCGATTTCTTATAAAGCACCATCCTCCGACGCGAATGTGGAGTGAGAAGCAGGACCCGGAGATATTGGAGCCCTATGAGAATTCCAACAAATGGACGCGGAATAATCTGAATAACGCGAATATTCGAGAGGCGGCAAGGTAGCGCAAACTGCGAGACAGAATGTCCGCAATCGGTCGGAACCGGCCATTCGGCCCAGATCGGCCGGGCGCAAAAAAAGGGCCGCGAATTGCTTCGCGGCCCCATATTTTTTGCCTGACGGCCCTGATCGAAGATCAGAAGACGCGGGCGTATTGCTCGTTGCCGACGAAGCCCAGCTTGCCGACGCCGCTGCGCTTGATCACCGCCATGACATTGTCGACGACGATATAGCGTGCATAGGGGTCGGGCTGGACCTGCAGCTCGGGTTCGACCGGCAGTGCCTTGGTCTGTTCCAGATAATTTGCCAGCTGCGCAAGGTCGACCGGCGAACCGTTCCAGGTGATCGTTCCCGCGGGATCGATCATCACCTTGTTCTTTTCGGGGTCGACATTGCTCTGGCTGTCGGTCGGGACCGGCAGGTCGATCTTCACCGCGTGGGTCTGGACCGGGATGGTGATGATGAACATGATGAGGAGCACGAGCATGACGTCGATCAACGGCGTCGTGTTCATGTCCATCATCGGTTCATTTTCGTCCCGATCTCCAACTGCCATGGACATGCGATTATTCCTTCGTTCCTAAACGGAGCGCGCCCTTACAGGCGGCCCACCGTACCCGAACCAGGAGCCGGTTCCGAAATGAACCCGATCTTCTGGAAGCCGGCATATTGCATCGTGTAGATCACGCCACCGATGCACTGGTACGGCGTGTTGACGTCGCCGCGGATGTGCACTTCGGGGAAGTTTTCCTCGGTGATATTCTGCGGACCGCCGATATCCTCGAGCAGCTGCTCGAGCTTCTTTTGTCCACGTTCCAGCAACTGCTTGGAATCCACCGGGGTCTGGCCCCAATATACTTCACACGCCGTGCTCTCGGGGTTGGGCTCGCCATCGCCGTCGGTATCAGCCGAACGGATCGAAAGCAGCACATTCTCAGGCTTCGTCGTCGTCACCTCAAACGCCACGTCGGGCAGTTTCAGGTTCACCGTCTCCAACACCACGGGAACCGTGATGAGGAAGATGATGAGCAACACAAGCATGATGTCCACGAGCGGAGTCGTGTTGATTTCGGACATCGGGGCGTCTTCGCCACCCTTGTCGCCTACACTCATCGCCATAGGATTAGCATCCTGTCACAAAATTTCTGTCACGGACATCGGGACGGCGTGCCTTGAGCCCGCCTTCCCTGTCCAACGGACCCCGCCTTTCGCCACGCGGCGACAAGGCGGGGGTCCAGGAGACCGATCAGGCCTTCTTCGGTGCCGCGGCCGGAGCAGCAGCCTTCGCCGGGGTCAGCGACGCCGGCTTCACCTGGCCGTTCGACATGATCGAGCCGAGCACGTCGTTCGAGAAGGTCGACAGACGGCGGGCAATCGCCTTGTTGCGGCTCTGGAGCCAGTTGAACGCGAGCACCGCGGGAACCGCCACGATCAGACCGATGGCGGTCATGATCAGAGCTTCACCGACCGGACCGGCGACGGTGTCGATCGAAGCCTGGCCCGACGCACCGATCTTCACGAGCGCGCGAAGAATACCGATAACCGTACCGAACAGACCGACGAACGGCGCGGTCGAACCGACGGTCGCAAGGAAGGCGAGGCCCGAGTTCAGCTTCGAGTTGATGTGGTTCTGCGAACGCTCGAGCGTGCCGTGCATCCAGTCGTGGGCTTCGACGGGGTTGGCGAGCTTGTTATGCTCTTCGTTGGCGCGCAGACCGTCTTCGACGACCTGGCGATACGCGCTGTTCTTTTCGAGCTTCGAAGCGCCGTCGGCGAGCGTCGGAGCGCGCCAGAAATTGGCGTCGACGGCCTTGCCCTGGTTCATCACCTTATTCTGTTCGAACAGCTTGGTGAACAGGATGTAGAGCGTGCCGACGAACATGATCAGCAGGACGAGGAAGGTGACCTGCGAGACGATGCCGCCTTCGCACAGTGCGGGGACGAGACCATAGGGGCTCGCGCCTTCTTCCTTCACGCACATCGCGGCGGGCATCAGGCTGAGCCCCGCTTCGTGGGCCGGTGCTGCCGCAGCGGCGGCATTTGCGATCAGATTAAACATACTGGAAAATCCCTCTCAAAATATTCGATAAGTTCGAAACACAGATCCGGTCGCGCGATCAGCGCGGAATCTGCCAACGGATACGATTGCTGTAGCTGCCGCCCACGGGGTTACCCGCGCGATCCTTGCCCGGATTGAACCGGCCACGGCGCTGGATAAGTTTGCAGGTTTCGGCATCGAGATCGGCATGACCGCTCGACGAGGTCACATCGCACGAGGTGATGCGGCCATCGACGCCATAGGTGACGCGGAACCCGGTGGTGCCTTCACGCTCTTCGCGCATGGCACGGGCCGGATAGTCGTCGTTCGTCGCCCAGCGGCCCGGGTTGCCCTTGGGCGTACCGGCAGCGCTGAGATCAGGCGTCGGCGGCGGCGCCGGCGGTGCCGGCGGCGTATAGACGGGCGGGGGCGGCGTCGGCGGCGCCTTCGGCACCGACTGGACCGTGTTGGTCGTCACCGGCGGCGGAATGGGCGACGGCGGCGTCACAACCGGCGGCGGCGGCGGCAATTTATTGTCCGGCGGCGGCGGCGGCGGGGGTTCCTCCGGCGGCGGCGGCTCTTCTACGTCCACCACATCCAATTTTTCGGCGAGTTTCTTGACGATACTGATATTCAAGCCGTTGACCAGGCCGTAGCCCAGAACCGCTGTAAGCAGACCAACCAAGACAATCGCCACTACCCTGTTTTTAGGGTCGACATTATCACCATAAGCCATTCAGGGACGACGCTCCTTGCTAGATCATCCTGACACCAATTCCCTGCCGGCGGGTTCGGTTGCCAAATGCCCGGATGATTTCCGATGCGTTGTGCGAGACCCGACGGCGCTACGTTCGGCTTATTATGTTTTTGCCGGACGCTTCGCGGCCCGTCCTATCGCGGTGGCGGCACATTCGCAAACCCTTTATCAGCGGTTAATGTGCCTTGTCCCATGATGGGGATTTCAACGCCGATACCGGTGTCATAAACGACGGAAAGTGGAACGATCATGCGCCTCCCCCACCCGGCCGCTATCGCCGGCATTCTCGCCTTAACTCTTGGAATCCCCAGCGTTTCCGCGATGCAGGCGCCCCCGGCCGCCGCCGCGGCCAGTCCGTACAGCTATGCCGATATCGCCGATCTGGCGACCGCGGCGCCGACCGTGCTGCACGCGCGTATATATAAGGCCACGGCGCTCAAACCCGAGCGAGCCCCCGGAGTCGCGGCGGGCCACACCCGATTCTATGTCGAGTCCGACGTTGTCAGCCTGATTCGCGGCGCGGGACCGCTCGCGGCGCGAATCTCCTACCTCGTCGACCTGCCCCTCGACGCGAAGGGAAAGCCGGCGAAGCTGAAGAAGAAACAGCCCGTCCTGCTCTTTGCCCGGCCCGTCGCCGGGGCGACGGCAGGCAGCAGCAACACCGGCAGCGTCCAGCTGATCGCGCCCGATGCACAGCTGCCGTGGGATCCGGCGACCGAGGCGCAATTGCGCGCCGTGCTCACCGAACTGGTCAAGCCCGGCGCGCCGCCGGCGATCACCGGCGTCGCGAACGGCTTCCACGTTCCGGGCACCTTGCCCGGCGAGGGCGAGACGCAGCTGTTCCTCAACACCAGGACCGGAGAGCCCGTGTCGCTGACCATCCTGACCGCTGCCGACGGGTCGCGGCGCTGGGCGGCGGCGTTCGGCGAGATCGTCGACGCGTCGGCGGCGGTGCCACAGCGCAATACGCTCGCCTGGTATCGGCTCGCTTGCGGATTGCCGCGCCAGCTGCCGCTGAGCAAGCTGGCGGGAACCGCCCCCGAGGATCGGCGCAAGGCGGCGTCGGACTATAGTGTCGTCCTCGGCGCGCTCGGCGAATGCACGCGCACGCGCAAGCCGGTGGACTGATTTCTGTTTCTCCGACTGACGTCGGAGGCGGCACCGGCCCGCTCCCGCTACCCGGCCTCTCATAGCCTAGAGGCCGGGTGTGCGAGCGGGCCGGTGCCGCTTTCCATGACCGGATAAAGCTCAGCTTCGGCGCGCCCTAGGCGCGCCGGGCTTGTTTCCATGGCAAAAGCCGATAGGGCGCTCGCAACGGCGGGGCGCGGCTCCGCGTCTATACGGAGCTCCTCGCATGTCGCCCTATTCCGCCCCGACCGCCCCTCGCCCGCCGCTGCGTGTCGCGCTCGCGGGGATTGGCGTCGTCGGTGGCGGGGTCGTCCGGCTGCTCGAGGCGAACCGCGACCTGATCGCGCGCCGCGCCGGACGCGCGATCGAGATCGTCGCGCTGTCGGCGCGCGACCGGCACAAGGATCGCGGCGTCGACCTGTCGCCCTATCGCTGGGAAGACGATATGGACGCGCTCGTCGCGGCGGACGACGTCGATGTCATCGTCGAGATGATCGGCGGCGCCGACGGCCCGGCGCTGACGCTGGCGCGCCATGCGCTCGGCGCGGGCAAGGCGCTGGTCACCGCGAACAAGGCGATGATCGCGCACCACGGGCTCGACCTCGCGCGGCTCGCCGAAGAGAAAGACACGCCGCTGAAATATGAAGCCGCGGTCGCGGGCGGCATCCCGGTGATCAAGGCGATCCGCGAGGGCGCATCGGCGAACGAGATCGCGCGCGTCTATGGCATCCTCAACGGCACCTGCAATTATATCCTGACGCAGATGGAGCGGAACGGCGCGAGCTTCGCCGATGCGCTCGCCGCGGCGCAGGCCGAGGGTTATGCCGAGGCCGACCCGACCTTCGACGTCGACGGGATCGACGCCGCGCATAAATTGTCGATCCTCGCCGCGCTGTGTTTCGGGACGCGGCTCGATATCGGCGCGGTGACCGCCGACGGGATCCGCGGGCTGATCGCCGCCGACATTCGCGAGGCCGAAGCGCTCGGCCACCGCGTCCGCCTGATCGGCATGGCCGAGCGCGATGCCGCCAAGAACGGGGGCGCCCTCTACCAGCATGTCCAGCCGTGCCTCGTCCCCGCCGATCATCCGCTCGCCTATGTCCCCGGCGCATTGAACGCCGTCGTCGCCGAGGGCAATTTCGTCGGGCGCCTCTTTTTCGAGGGCGCGGGCGCGGGCGCGGGGCCGACGGCGTCGGCGATCGTCGCCGACATCATCGACATCGCGCGCGACGAATATGGCCCCGCCTTTGCGATGCCGGTCGATTCGCTCGACCAGGCACCCGTCGCCGACGCCGGCGCGCGGATCGGCAAGCATTATGTCCGCCTGATCGTCGAGGACCGCATCGGCGTGCTCGCCGAGATCGCGACGGCGATGCGCGATGCCGGGGTGTCGATCGAAAGCCTGATCCAGCGCGGCAGCGAGGACGGCAGCGGCGTCGTCATCGTGCTCGTCACCCACGAAGGTCCGGCCAGTACGATCCACGCCGCGCTCGCTATCCTCGCCGCGTCGGACCATGTCGTCGGCGCGCCGATGCATATGCCGATCCTCGCGCTGTAAAGGGCGGTAACGCCGACTTGCAATCGCCCGCCCCGCTGTTAGCCCTGATGAGGGGAAGAGGGGGCGGACATGGATATCGAAATCAGGCAGGGGCTGGCCGAGGCGCGTGCGCTGGCGGCCGAACATTGGCGGGCGCTGCTCGCCTATATCGGGCTGGGCGTGCTGGTGCCGTTCCTGCTGCTGTCGAGCGAGCCTATCTTCAATCTTCGCACCATCATCGCGCTGATGGTCAACACCTATGGCACCTATATCAGCGGCTCGATCACCGGACCGCTTTATCTGCTCGGCATCGTGTCGGTGATCGTCGCGGGCGCGATGTTCGCGGCGTGGAACGCGATCCTCGCCGAGTTTCGCGAAGGCTATATTTCGGAGATCATGTACGGAATGGTCGCAGGCGCGGCGTATCTGATCGTCATTATCCTGCTCTATTTCAGCATCGGCGTAATCGCGACGCTGCCGATCCTGCTCACGATCGGTATCGCCGAGTGGAACGCACTGGCCGGGAGTTTCGTCGACGGGGCCTACCGGCTGGCGCTCGTCGTCCTTGGCACATGGATCGAGGCCCGGCTCTGCCTGACCGGTGCGATCATGGGCGCGGGCGGGCGGCTCAATCCCTTTTCGGCTATCGCCGAATCGTGGCGGGCGACCGGGCAGGCGCAATGGCGTCTCTTCGGCTTTTATCTGGCTTTCGGTACAGTCTTCGGCCTCATGCTCGGCGGGCTTATCCTCGTCCACAGCGCGGTCATCTGGAAGAATGCGCAAGCGCCCGGAAGCGCGCTCGAAATCGCCATGAGCTTCGCGTGGATCCTGCTTCTCGCGGCCTATTTTCTGGGGAAGATCCTTGTTTCGGCTGGGTTCCTCCGCGCCGCCGGTCCGCGCCGCGCAGCGGCGGAAGTCTTCGCCTAGGGCTCGGGCTCTTCGGGGGTCGGCGGCGTGCCCGTTTCGGGATCAGTCGCACGCTTCACCGCTTCGTAGAGCGCATTATATTCGGGGCCCGGTTTGTAGCGCCCGCCGAGCGACATCCAATTGTACGGCAGCTTGTCGAGCGTCATCGCCTGCGCCTCGGCGCGCGGCAGCTTCGGCGGCGCCTCGCGGCCCTCCTTCGCGATCGCGCGCAGTTCGGGCGACAGGCGGTGCAGATCGGTGTCGGAGCCGCACACATTGATCGAACCGTCGTCGGCGGGTTTGCAGCGCTTGATCGGGTCGACCATTTCCTTTGCCTTCGCGGCGGCGCTTTCGGCATCGCGCGGCGGCGGCGGTGCGGGCGGTCCCTGCATCTGCGCGGCGGCGGGTGCCACCGCCGTCATCGCGATGACACAGCTCATGGCGAAAGCGGCACCGAATCGGGCGAAGCGTTCTCGACAAGTGGCGCGGGCGACCATATGGCGCCCACCATGCCCACGCGGCGGAACAAGTAAAGACGGAGAGTGGCCGACATGACGAATAGCAGCAACCTCGACCGGGTGCTCGTGCTCGAGATGGTGCGCGTCACCGAAGCCGCGGCGATCGCCGCCGCGAAGCTGATCGGCCGCGGCGACGAGAAGGCCGCCGACGCCGCCGCGGTCGAGGCGATGCGCACCGCGTTCAACACGCTCTATATGGACGGCACGATCGTCATCGGCGAAGGCGAGCGCGACGAGGCGCCCATGCTCTATATCGGCGAAAAGGTCGGCAACGCGCCGGGCAAGGGCCCGAAGATCGACATCGCGGTCGACCCGCTCGAAGGCACGACGATCACCGCCAAGGCCGGCCCCAACGCGCTCGCGGTGCTCGCGATCGCCGAGGAAGGCTGCCTGCTCAACGCCCCCGACGTCTATATGGACAAGCTCGCGGTCGGCGCGGGCTATTCGCCCGGCATCGTCAATTTCGACAATAGCGTGCGCGAGAATGTCGAAGCCGTCGCGCGCGAAAAGGGCTGCAAGCCCGAGCAGATCATCGTCTGCGTGCTCGACCGCCCGCGCCACGAAGCGATCATCACCGAGCTGCGCGCGATCGGCTGCGGCGTCGCGCTGATCCCCGACGGCGACGTCGCCGGCGTGATCGCGACGACCAACCCCGACACCAATATCGACATCTATATGGGGTCGGGCGGCGCCCCCGAGGGCGTACTCGCCGCCGCAGCGCTGCGCTGCGTCGGCGGGCAGTTCAAGGGCCGCCTGCTCTTCCGCAACGACGACGAGCGGCTGCGCGCGAAGAAATGGGGCATCGAGGATCTCGACCGCGTCTATGACCTCGAGGACCTTGCCAAGGGCGACGTGATCTTTGCCGCGACGGGCGTGACCGACGGATCGCTGCTGCGCGGCGTCAAGCGCCGCCGCGACGGGGTGATGACCACCGAGACGGTGGTGATGCGCGCCTCGTCGGGCACGGTGCGCTGGGTGAAGGGCGAGCATCGCTCGCACTGACCGCGAAACCGGCGGACGGAGGGCCGCTGCCGACCGTCACCATTCGTCGCCCCTGCCAAGGCGGGGGCGACGGTATTGCTACGCGGCCCGCGTCAGCTTTTCGCCCGGCCTTGCGCGGGGAGCTGCCATCAATTCCCGGCGGTCAGGCCGGGAATATATAATGCAGCAATCTTATCGACGAATTTCTCGGGCGAAGCGCCCATCAGATTAGTCAGAACGACAATAGAGAGATCGTCACCGGGATAGATGAATATGGTGGCGCGGGCTCCGCCGACGGGCGTGATGGCCGGATGGTCGGCACGCCGAGCCGAGGGCCAACCCAATCCATAGCCATTTACGGGCGAGCCAAAGCCGCGATACGTGCCGTCCGCTTGCGGCTGGGGCTTCCAAAGCTGCTGCAGGCCGTCCTTGCTGACAAGCTTCTGTTTTTGCAGAGCGATAACCCACTTTGCCAAATCGGTGGACGTCGTTCGGACACCACCGGCCGGGAATAGAATTTCCGTCCACGGTTCATGCCGCGCGAACGGCACCTCGCTTCGTTCGGCGCCGACGGTCTTCATTCCCTCGATCCGCAGCGTCAGATGCGTATAGAGCGCCGCCGCGTGGGGCCCGGCTTTGGCGCCGGTAACATCAGCAAAGCGCGTGCGCTTCATCCCCACGGCATCGAACTGCCGATCGCGCACGAAATCGGCGTAGGATTTCCCCGTGATCTTCTCGATAACCTTCCCCATCACGACATAGTTGGTCTGGGTATAGGCGAATTTCGTACCGGGCGATGATCTCAGGGGAAGCTCCTGCACCTTTGCCCAAGCGGCATCGGGTTCGGCGCCATCGATCAGGCGCAGATTGTCATCCGAAATCTCGGCCAGGCCCGACATGTGGGTCAGGATATTCCGAACGGTAATGCCGCTCCACGTCGCGGGAAGCGTTTCGAGATAGGTCGCAACAGGCGCATCGAGATCCAGTTTGCCGGCCTCGACGAGCTGCATCGCCGCGACGCCGGCAACGGCCTTGCTGATCGAGTTGATCGGAAAGGTGGTTTGTTCGGTGACGGGGGTCGATGCCTCGACATTGGCCTGACCATAGGCGCCGGTGAACAGGATCTTGCCCTGCCGCACGATCGTCAACTGGAGCCCCGGAATGCCGCGCGAGCTCATCTCGCTGTGGACCAGCTGTTCAATGGCTGCCTTGTTTTCAGCCTCCGCTACAGACGCTGAGCGGGCACTCACACTATTACCAAGCCCGCCCATGACCGCAATCAGGCCAATTGCGGCAGAAATTCTATTCAGCATTATTTGATGGTCCTAAAGCTTGAGGAGTATATCAAGTGCGTTTTTCTCGCCGTATCAATACACTGTCGGAGGCGTCAAGCTCGGGCAATAAACGAGAAAAAGTTGTTCAAAATATTCCCGCCGCCAATCCTTCGGCGAGTGCCGCGCCGAGGTCGCGCGCTTCGGCGAGGCGATCCGCGGCTATCGTCTTGGCCGCAAGGATCGCTTCGGGCGTCTGCGCGGCGGTGTTGACGATGACATGATCCGCCACCCGCTTCAGCCGCCATCCGGTCGCGATCCGGTCGAGTTGACGCTGGGCGTTTTCGCCGTCGGAGCCCGCGCAGATGATCGTCGCATAGGGGCGGCCCTCGAGCTTCCCGAGACACGGATAATAGCAGCGGTCGAACATCTCCTTCATCGCGCCCGAGAGCGCAGCGAGATTTTCGGGGCCGACAAACAGATAGCCGCCCGCAGCGTGGAGATCGTCGGGCGTGACATCGGCCGCGGCGATAAGCCTTGCCGCCGTACCGGCACCTTCGGCCGCAGCGCGCGCGAGCGCCTCGCTGCCACCGGTGCGGCTGTGCCAGGCGATCAGGAGGTGCGGTGCGTCGGTCATGGGCCGATGCTTGCCAAGCACCGGCACGCGGCGCAAGCTGCCCGAAACATAGGGGAGACATGACATGCGCCGACTGACCGCCCTGCTGCTTGCCGGGACCCTGCCCTTCGCCGCCACCGCGCAGGATGCCGCGAGCGAGGCGACGCGCACCGCGCAAGCGGAGATCGCCAAACGCCTGCCACTCGATGATCCGCGCGACGAGGCCAATGTGCTGCGCGGCAAGCTCGCCGAAATTCCGGGCGGCGTGATTTTGGGCAAGGACGGCAAGACGGTGTGGGACCGGCGGCCCTACGCCTTCCTCGACGCCAAAGAGGCGCCCGATACGGTAAACCCGTCGCTGTGGCGGCAGGCGCGGCTGAATGCGGTGCATGGGTTGTTCGAGGTCGTGCCGGGCAAGATCTGGCAGGTTCGCGGCTATGATATTTCGGTGATGACGATCATCCGCGGCAAGAGCGGGTGGATTATCGTCGACCCGTTGCTGTCCGAAGAAGCCGCGGCCGCAAGCTGGAAGCTGTTCGCCGACACGGTCGAGGCGAAATCGGGCAGGCTGCCGGTCAAGGCGGTGATCTTCAGCCACAGCCACAGCGACCATTTCGGCGGGGTCGGCGGCATCGTCACCCCCGAACAGGTCAAACGCGAGAAAATCCGCATCATCGCGCCGCACGGCTTTTCGGAGGAAGCGACGTCGGAGAATGTCCTTGCCGGCACCGCGATGGGACGCCGCGCGCTCTATATGTTCGGGTCGATCCTCGCGCCCGGGGCCGCGGGACAGGTCGACACCGGGCTGGGGCCGAAGCTGTCGTCGGGCACCATCGGATATATGGAGCCGACCGAGAGCGTCGCCGCGACCGGCGGCACGCTGACGATCGACGGGCTGGCGTTCGATTTCCTCGATGCCGGCGGCACCGAGGCGCCGTCGGAGTTCGTCTTTTATATCCCTGCGTATAAAGCGCTGCACACGACCGAAGTCGTCACGCACACGCTGCACAATGTGCTCACCCTTCGCGGCGCGCAGGTGCGCGATGCGCTGCACTGGTCGAAGGTGATCGACGCCGCGCTCGTCCGCTGGGGCGGCAAGGCCGAGGTCGCGCTGGCGTCGCATCACTGGCCGACATGGGGGGCGGGCGAGGTGAGCAGCCTGCTCGCCAACCAGCGCGACGCGTATCGTTATGTCCACGACCGCACGCTGTTTCTCGCCAATCGCGGTGCGACGCTTCACGAACTCGCCGACCAGACCGCCGAGGCGCCGGTGCAGGGCAAGGATTTCTCGACCCGCAATTATTATGGCACGCTCAACCACGACATGAAGGCGACGTACCAGCGCTATTTCGGCTGGTGGGACGGCAATCCGGCGAATTTCAATCCGCTGCCGCCCGAGCAATCGGCGCCCAAATATGTCGCGCTTGCGGGCGGTGCCGACAAGCTGCTCGCGGCGGGCAGGGCGGCAATCAAGGCCGGCGATTATCGCTGGGCGGCCGAGCTGTTGAACAAGCTGGTGTTTGCCGAGCCCGACAACAGGGACGCGCGCGCGGCGCTCGCCTCGGCCTATGACCAGATGGGGTATCAGGCCGAGTCAGGCGCGTGGCGCAACTATTATCTCGCCGCCGCCGCGACGCTGCGCGGCAATGCGGTTCCGGGCGGGACGAGCAATGGCCAAAGCCGGTCGTTCGTCAGCGCAATCCCGACCGCGGTGTTTTTCGACGCGCTCGCGACGCGCTTCGACGCCGCGAAAGCGGGCGCAGTCAAAGGCACGTTCCAGTTTATCCTGCCCGACAGCAAGGAAACGGTCGCGATCGTCGTCGGCGGCGGGGTCGAGGTGCCGCGGTACGGCCTGACCGACCCCGCGCCCACCGCGACGATCACGATAAACCGGACGACGCTCGACGATGTGATGCTGGGGCAGGCGCAGTTTCCGGCGCTGCTCCAGTCGGGCGCGATCAGGATCGACGGCGACCGTGCGGCGTTCCTGTCGTGGTTCGCGCTCCACCCGCCCGCCGACCCGCGCTTCAATGTGGTTGTGCCATAGGGCCGCCACCGACTATCGGAGGAATATGACCGACACCCCCGCGCACCCGACCGACCCTTTCGACGCAGAGGCGCTCAATGCCGCCGAGGGGCTCGATCCGGTCAATCCCGCCTATGCCCAGGTGCTGCGCATCGCGACCGCGCTCAACCTGATCCCGCTCGCGATCGGCGCGAGCGTGTTCGACGCGCTGCTGATCCGCCATATCGAGGGACCGTACGGGCTGATCACCGCCGCCGCGTGGGTGATCGCGGCGATCGTGATCGTCAGCTTTCCTTCGCGCCGCGTGTCGCGCTGGGGGTACAAGATCGGCGAGGGACAGCTACGCGTCGCGCGCGGCTGGCTGTTCCGCACCGATACGATCGTCCCCTTTGTGCGCGTCCAGCATATCGACGTCGGGCAGGGGCCGATCGAGCGCTGGTTCGGCCTCTCGCACCTGATCGTCCACACCTCGGGCACGCACAACAGCACGGTGACGCTGCCCGGACTCCACGCTGACCTGGCGGCCGCGATGCGCGAGACGATCCGCCGGCATATCCAGACCGATTTCGCATGAGCGACGACGCCGCAGCGATCGCTGCCACCCCCGCAACCGATTTTGGGGACGAGCCGGACTGGCAGCGGCTCCACCCCGCGACGCTCGCGCTCGCCATCGTCAAGCTCGGGCCGCGCTCGCTCAACTTCCTGCCCGCGGTGGCCGCATTGGGGTTCACCGGCAACTGGGTGTATATCGTGCCCGCGATCGGCGCTTTTCTGCTCTTCTCGCTGCTCGCAGCGTGGTTCCAGTGGCTGCGCTTCCGCTTTCTCGTCGGCGACGACGAGGTCGTGATCGAAAGCGGCGTTTTCGCGCGCCAGCATCGCACCATCCCCTTCGACCGCATCCAGGACGTCAGCATCGAGCAGGGGCTGGTCTCGCGCGCGCTCGGCATCGCCAAGGTCGGGTTCGAGACCGGCGCGGGCGGCAAGGAGAATGACGCAAGCCTCGACGCGATTGCGCTCGATTCGGCGCAGGCGCTGCGCACAACGATCCGCGCGCATCGCAGCGGCGAGGCGGCTGCGCCCGTCGTCGCCGATGCGCCCGAGGCACCGCCCGCGACCGAGGACCGGTTGCTCTTTGCGATGGGGCCGCGCCAGTTGCTGATCGCCGGCCTGTTCAACTTCTCGCTCGCCGCGCTCGCGGTGGTCGGCGCGGGCATGCAGTTTTTCGACGGGCTGCTGCCGTTCGATTTCAACGTCTTCGACCCCCGGGACTGGATCGATATCGCCGAGGATTACGGGCTCGACCAGTGGCTGCTCGCGCATCGCTGGGTCGCGGGCGTCGGCGCGGTGCTGTCGCTGATCTTCATCGGTTTTGCGAGCGGGATCGCGACGATGTTTTTCGCCAACTGGGGTTTCCGCCTGACGCGCGAGCCGCGCGCGCTGCGCCGCACCCGCGGCCTCACGACGCGTACCGACGTCGCGGTGCCGGTGAAGCGCGTGCAGGCGGCGATCCTCGTCACCGGCTGGTTCCGCCAACGCTTCGGCTGGCACGAACTCCGCCTGCAAAGCCTGGCGAGCGACGGCGGGAAGGAAAATGACCATCAGGTCGTTCCCTTTGCGAAGCTCGATGCGATCGACCCGGTGCTGGACGAGGTCGCGATCCGGCGCCCCGATGCCGGCCAATCGTGGCAGCGCAGCCACGGCATCGTCGCGCTCGGCGGGCTGATCGGTGCCGTCGGCGCAACCATTGGCGGCCTTGTCGCCGTTTCATTCGGGCAGAATCTCGGCTGGTTCGGTCCGGCCCTGGGGCTGCTCATCGGTGCCGGATCCTTGTTCGGCGCGCGCTTCCATCGCTGGGCCGACCTTGGCGAACAGGTCGCGATCCGGCGCGGGGCGTGGAAACCCAAGACGACGCTGCTGCCGCACGCGTCGGTGCAGAGCGTCGACCTCAAGAGCGATTTCATCCTCCGCCCGCTCGGCCTCGCGACGCTCGTCTTCGGCGTCCCCGGCGGCAGTTCGCTTGGCGCGCACGAGATCCCAGCGATCCCGCTGGCCGCCGCGCTGGACCTGCGCACCCGCATCCTCGCCGCGAGGGCGCGGTCATGAGCGAAACGGCGCTGGGGATTACGCACTCGATCAAGGGCCAGCCGTGGCACTGGCGGCGCGCGAGCGCCGACATGGCGTCCGAAAATCTCGCGCCCGACGACCTTGTCACGCAATTGCTGCTCGCGCGCGGGGTGACGCGCGACGACCTCGACCGCCAGCGCACGCCGACCCTGCGCGGCTTCATGCCCGACCCGTCGCTGTTCCGCGACATGGACGCCGCCGCCGCGCGGCTCGCCGATGCGGTCGAGCGCAAGGAGGCGGTGACGATCTTCGGCGATTATGACGTTGACGGCGCGACCTCGGCCGCCTTGCTCGTGCGCCTGCTGCGCGGGCTCGGACTGCCCGCGGGCGCCTATATCCCCGACCGGTTGATGGAGGGATACGGCCCCTCGGGCGCGGCGCTGGTCAGGATCGGCGAGGCGGGGTCGAAACTCGTCGTCACGGTCGATTGCGGCGCGCAGGCGTTCGACGCGATCGCCGAGGCCAAGGCGGCGGGGGTCGAGGTGATCGTTGTCGACCATCACCAATGCGCGACGACGCTGCCCGCGGCCTTCGCGCTGGTGAACCCGAACCGGCTCGACGAGGAACCCGACGCCGCAATCCACGGCAATCTCGCCGCGGTCGGGGTCGCCTTCCTGCTCGGCGCCGCTTTGCTCCGCACGCTGCGCGCGCGCGGCTTCTTCGCGACGCGCGACGAGCCCGCGCTGATCGACCTGCTCGATCTTGTCGCGCTCGGCACCGTCGCCGACGTCGCGCGGCTCACCGGTTTCAACCGCGCGCTGGTGACGCAGGGGCTGAAGGTGATGGCGCGGCGCGGCAACACCGGCCTCGCCGCGCTGATGGACGCCGCGCGCCTCACCAAGCCGCCGAGCGCGAGCGACATGGGCTTTGCGCTCGGCCCCCGCATCAACGCCGGCGGGCGCGTCGGCAAATCCGACCTCGGGGTGCGATTGCTCACGACATCGGACCCGCAGGAAGCCGCCGACATCGCGGTCGAACTCAACCGGCTCAACGAAGAACGCCGCGCGATCGAGGCCGCGGTGCTCGAACAGGCGATCGACGCCAGCGCGGCGTGCGGCAACGCACCGGTCGCGATCGTCGCCGGGCAGGGCTGGCACCCCGGGGTGATCGGCATCGTCGCCGGGCGTCTGAAAGAACGGCTGCACCGCCCCGCGATCGTCATCGCGCTCGACGAGGATGGCGTCGGCAAGGGGTCGGGCCGCTCGATCAGCGGCGTCGACCTTGGCGCCGCGATCCTCGCCGCGAAGGAAACGGGGCTGCTCGTCGCCGGCGGGGGCCATGCGATGGCGGCGGGGCTCACCGTGGCGGCGGACAAGGTCGACGCGCTCGGCGCCTATTTGAACGATCGGCTCGCCGCCGACGTCGAGCGCGCGAGCGGCGACAAGTCGCTGCTGATCGACGCGGTGCTCGCGCCGCGCGGGATCAACCCGCTCTGGTGCGACGCAATCGAGAGCGCGGGACCTTACGGCGCCGGATGGCCCGCGCCGCGCGTCGCGACCGGGCCGGTGCGGATCGTCGAATCGGGGATCGTCGGCACCGACCATGTCCGCCTGATCGTGTCGGGCGATGACGGCGGGCGCTTCAAGGCGGTCGCGTTCCGCAGCGCCGAGACCGAGCTGGGTCAGGCGTTGCTCCACGCACGCGGCAGCCGCAAACTATGGCTTGCGGGCCGCGCGAAACGCGACGACTGGGGCAGCCGGCCGGCCGCCGAACTCCACCTCGAAGACGCGGCCTGGGCCGACTGAAGGCACGAAGGGAAAAGCGACGATGTACAGCCACATCACAATCGGCATCGAAGATTTCGCCCGCGCCGAACCCTTTTACGACGCGATCATGGCGGTGCTCGGGCATCCCGGATTCGTGCGGCAGAGCGAAGGCAAGGGCTATGGCACGCCGACCGGCCCCAAGGTCTTCGTCGGCCCGGCCTTCAATGGCGAACCGGTGTCGGTCGGCAATGGCACCCATATCGCCTTCATCGCCGCCGACCGGGCAACGGTCGATGCCTTTCATGCCGCGGCGCTTGCCCATGGCGGCAGCGACGAGGGCGCGCCGGGGCTTCGCCCGCATTATCACGCCAACTATTACGGCGCCTATGTCCGCGATCCGGAGGGCAACAAGCTGCAGGCGGTATGCCATTCGCGGCACGGTTAAATTAGCGCCGATTGAGTCCTTGACCGGGGGAACACGCACGGCTAATGCGCCGCTTCACCGATCAGACGGCCCCTTCGTCTAGCGGTCTAGGACGTCGCCCTTTCACGGCGAAAACACGGGTTCGAGTCCCGTAGGGGTCACCATCGGGCACGGGAGCGGTCGGCTCCCCTTTCCGCAAATTTTCCGACCCATAAGGCCCCTTCGTCTAGCGGTCAGGACGCGGCCCTCTCACGGCTGAAACACGGGTTCGATTCCCGTAGGGGTCACCAGCGGCAAGGCGCGCGGTCAGGGCGCGCCATCAAAACTTCTTTCGCACCGTCAATCGCACCACGCGGCCGAGGGGCTCGATTTCGTTGCGGCTATATCCCGCAGGCACCGTCCCGTCTTCGCGCGTCACCCGGCGATACCCGCCCAGGAGATCGTTGATATCGACGGACAGTTTGAGCCCGCTCATCAAACCCTTCTTGGCCGGAACCGCGAATATGCGGTCGGGTTCGATGAAGGCCGAAAGATCGAGCTTCAGCGGCGGCTTGAAGACAAAGACTTCATCGCCGCCCCGCAATCGTCCCGAGCTGCTCCAGCTGCCGCTCAGCGTGCTGCCGATCCCCCGCCGGCCGATCGACGCCTGAAACGACAGGCTGTGAAGCGATTGCCCGCCGGCGCGCAGCAGGTCGATCACCGGGACGCCGGGACGCGTCAGAAGTTCATTTTTCAACCGCAAGCCGTGGTCGAGCGACAGGTTGAGCTGCCACGGATTCGCGGCGGTTTCGCTTTGCCCTTCACCGCCCCCAAGCATCAGCCGGAGCGCGATGCCGGCGGACAGATCGACATTGGTGTCACGCGCCAGGTTGATCGCGCGCGCGTCGACTGCAACGAGCCGCCCTTCCGCATCGCGCGTAACCCGTGCGGGGAACGCGGCCTCGATGGCGGGAGTCAGTTCGGGAAAGGCCGCCAAGCCCCCCTTTGCGACCGACTGGCGATAGCCAAGATTGAGCGTCAGCACCTCGTTGCCCAGCGGCCGCACCAGGGCCGTCAGCGTCACGCTTTGCCGGCGGCCACTCTTCAGGTCGAGATTGCCGCCGGTGATCCAGACGGGGTCGGCAATCGCCTGGCGCGCATAGTCGAAAACGCGAATGATCGTGGTAACGATCGGCGCATCGAGCTGGTCGAACGAGGGTGCGGCTTCGCTGAAATCGATCGTCCCGCGGAACAGGATCACCGGCGAGGGCGACCAGCTGATACTGCCGCCATATCCCTTCTGCGGCCGGCTGTCCGTCATCAGCTGCGCGCTGGCCGACAGGTCGATGGTCAGGTCGCCCAGCCAGCCCGCTTCCGCCTCGCCCGCGCGCGAAACCGGTATGCTGAGCGACATCAGCCCGTTCGACTGGCTGCGCGTCATGCTGTTCGAGGCGATTCGGTTGCCCGCGGCATCGCTTTGCCGGCTTTCGGTGCGATTGCGGCCGGTATGGGCGGTGAGATTCCAGGTGAGCGGCCCCGCCGGCAGATCGACGATCGTCTTTCGCACGTTGAGCCGGGCGCTGATATTTTCGCTTTTCGTCCGGGTGCGCGTCGCGATCATCAGCCCTTCGTCCCACTCGCCATAGGGATTGAATGCGGGATCGCGGTCGTCGATCAATCGCTGGACGCGCGCGACGTCGATACCGCTTTCGAGGAAATTGTCGGCGTGGTTGCGCAAATAGCTGATCGCGAGGCTGGTTTGCCAACCGCCGATACGCCCGTTCAGCATCAGCGACGCACCGAGCGAGGTGGAGCCATTGTCAGAGCGAAGCGCGCGCTCGCCTGCAAAGGGCCGGGTCAGGACGATGTCGTCCGCAAAGGGCGACCAGGGATGGCCCGCGGGAACGACCACCGATGCCATCGGCAAACCCCGCTCCCCCCCGCTGTCGCTCCGGCCGGCATTGAGGTTCAGCGAGGCGGAAAAACCGCCCAGCGGACGCGTGACGCCGATCTTGACCGAGGCATGGCGACGCGACGATTGCAGCGTTTCGAAGCGGTTGGGATCGACGGGATGAAGCGCGCCGGCGGTCGCGACGAAGTCGTCGATGCCGGGCGTCCCCGTCAGCGCGCCGGACGGGAGGGCGGCGGCCGTCACCAGATGTCCGGCTGACCGGCTGAGCGCGGGGTCGATCTCTCCGCCGTCCGGGGCCGCGATGAATCCGACACTGTCGAATGTCCCGTCGCGCGGCGGGATATTGCGCGCAGTTTTGCGAAATGCGCTATCCGCGCCGATCCGCGCTTGCGCGTTCCAGCGCATGTCGCCGCTGATCGCGGTCCGCGTTGCCGACAGGATGCCGCCATATTGGCCGCCGGCCGTCGCAAAACTCGCGCCCGCGTCGGCGTTCAGCGTCGAGAAATTTTTCTTGAGCACCAGATTGATGACACGTTTTCCTGCGGGTTCGCCATATTGCGCCGCGGCCTCGGGCTTCAACACGGCGAGCCGGTCGAGTGCCTCGGCGGGATAGGTGAGGATCGAACGGTCGAAGCCTGCGGGCTTGCCGTTGATCAGCAGGACAGGCTCTTCACCGCCATCGTCGATAAAAGGGGCAAGCCGCTTCAGCAGATCCTGGATGCTGTCGGCGCCTTGACTGGCGATTTCCCCTTCGCCGAATTCGGTTTCGGCCGCGACCCTGGCTTCGCCGCGGCGACCGGCCGTGACGACGATCTCTGAATCGGCGGTGGCGGCGATCGTTGACGGATCGGGTCGTCCGGCTGCCGCGGCCGAATCCATTCCCGCGCTTTGGACAAGTGTTTGCGCGCGCGCCTGATCGACACCCGACGCGGCCAGCGAAGCCACTGCGATCCAGAGCTTCGGGGTCCGGAAAAGTCCGGGACAGCCGGGCGAGTCCGTCGCCCGCCCGCTACGCGCGCATCCTAGCAGCGCAAACTTGCCATCACGACGCAAAGGACAATCCCGAAACATCCTGCCTGACGCAAAAGGCAGGCGCCGTTAACGGGCGCCCGCCAGGTTGGGGCCGCCATCAGGAGTCGATGGCGGCCTCCGGGAGTGGTCGTTCAGGTGATGACGAGCGGCGTTGCGGGCGAAGTCTGGGTGAGGGTTCCCTTGATCTTGCAGTTGGGCTCCGTCCCGGGCGCGCTGGCGTCAGGAGTGTCCGACACGCCGTCCTGAAACTCGATCGTGCCGGCATTCCAGAGAGCCAGCAGATCGCCAGAACAGGAATCGGCAGGAATCGGGGGCATCGTCGGGATCGCCGGGATATTGGTTGTCACGCCAAGCATCTCCAGCACTGTGACCGGCGAGCCAAGCCCGTCGGTCGCGAAAGGGCCGCCCGTAAAGGTGATGCCCGTGCAAGGAAAAGCTCCGGAGAGGCTGGCCGACGACGTGGCGACGCCGCCCGTCACGTTGATCGTGAGCGTCAGGCCGCAGGTCGTCCAGACGGGCAGGTTCTTCTTCACCTCGACCGAACCCGTGAACACATAGGTTCCGTCCGGAGAAAAAGTGGCGGCCTGGGCAACTGCCGGACTGGCAAGCGCGAGCGCAGTTGCGCAAAGGGCAATAATATTCCTCATATTATCTCTCCTGTTTACTGTTTGGATTTTATTTAAGCATCAATCGAATCGATGCATTTTGCTTTTTAGTATGGATTCACATCAGGTCAATACTGAATCTTATAAGTATTATACCTACTATCTAATTGACAGTATTATTGGGCAACAATTCCCCTCTATAGTAGACAGTGCAATACCGTCTACTACATATGAATATTGATATTTTATTCGAACTATATTAATTGTTCCGATAAATTATCTTTTCCCGTCCGAAGTAACAGTAAAAGTTTCAATATAGACATGCCCGCTCCCAACTTCTCCTCCGCTTACGCGGGAGGAGAAGTAAAACCTGCGCTGGATCAGAAACGCTTCATGGCGCTGAACCCGATGATGCGCGGATCAAGCGTGAAGACGTTGGTACTGAGCAGGGAGTCGTCGCTGTTGGTGAAGAAGTCGGTGACCGGTGCGTCGTTGAACAGATTCTTGACATAGAATTGGAAGGTCAGATCTGAATCGGGCCGCGCCAGCGTCACTGCCACGTTGACATTGTCCCAAGCCTTCAGCCGGTCATATTCGGTGTTATAGACACGCGCGAAGCTCTTCGACTGGCGATAATAATCGCCGCGGACGGTGAGGTCCCAGTCGCCGAAGAAGAATGTATATTGCGCCCCGATATTGGCCGTGATCCGCGGCGAATTGGGCAGCTCGTTCCCGGCAAGATCGGCCTGGAAACCGCGTCCGCCGTTGGGCGCACCGCTGACCTGGCTCCGCCAGGCGTTGGGGTTCGCCGGATCATAGGGAACGATCGCGCCAACCTTGGTCGGGTCATAGGGCGCGAAGGGGTCGTAAGTGAAACCATATTGCTGCGCATAAAAGCCCGCCGGCTTGCTGGGATCGAAATTGCCGAACCCGCTGGACTGGCCGCACAGCCCGTAGAGCGCGGCGCCGGCGGACGCGCTGTCATTCGCCGATCTTTGCAGAATCCGCTCGACATAGGCGCGCGGCGCGATGCAGTTCGAGGGGACCTGCAGGAAGGGACGAAGCAGAACCCAGTCGGGATTGCCCTGCGTGCGGTCCATCACGTCGATCGACCTTGCGCCCTTCTTCAGCCGCGTCTGCAGATAGCCGAGATTGGCATCGACGCGAAACGCGCGTGACGGGCGCCAGGCTGCCTCAAACTCCAGCCCCCAGCTCGTCGCATCGAAATTCTCGTTGAGCGCGATGCGGTCGACGATCTGCGAAACCTGATAACCGGTATAGTCATAGAAGAAGCCGGTGGCATTGAGCGTCAGCCGCCCGCCGTCGAAGCTGTTCTTCGTCCCGATCTCGAATGCATTGACATATTCGGGCTTGAAGGTCGCGGGAATGTCACCGAACTGGACATTCGTATCGCTAATCGCGGGGCGCGCCGGGTTGGCTCCGCCACCTTTGTAGCCATGCGACGCCGAGGCATAGATTAGCGTGTCGTCGGTGAACGCAAGGTCGGGTTTCCAGTCGACCACCAGTCGCCCGGTCGGCTTCGACCAACGCTGATCGATCGGGTCACTGGCCTGATATCCGCCGCTGATGCTCCCGCCGCTGGTACCGTTCGCACCGCCCCCGAGCAGGAGCTGGCTCGGATAGAGCGTCGCGCTCTTGTCATCGCGCGTGAACCGCAGCCCGGCGGTGACCTTCAGTTCGTCGGTGACGTTCCAATAGGCTTCACCGAAGATCGCCCAGGATTTGGTCTGGACATTATTGCGGCTACGGAAATAATTATGCCCGTTTTCGTCGAGTGACGATATCGGATTGGGGTCGACATAGATGCAATCCCGATCCGTCACATCGGGCGGACAATCGCGATATTTGAACTCGCTCCCCGCTGCCGTACCGGTCGCCCGGTTGTACCGGTTATAGGCGATGAATGAATAGAGATTGTTGAAGACAAAATAGTCGTCTTGCGATTTGAAGTTCAGATAGTTGACGCCAAGGCTGAAATTGAGCGGTCCGTCGAACGCCGATTGCAGGCGAAACTCCTGCGACCATTGGCGATTGCGCGACCGGCTGAGATCCATCGACAGCATCCGGTCCGAGCAGCCGAGCTGCGGGTCGCAATATATCCCGCCCGGCGCAGCATATGACTGGTCGATCGGATTGGGACTGGGTCGCCCGGGAATGACGAGAGGCGGCCGGCCTGGTCGCGGGATGATGATGTCCGGCGTGCCCGGCAGCCCATCCATCAATCCCGATGTGTTCACGAACACGGGCGCCGAGACGAAACGATTATAGTCCTGCGACGAATAATAGCGATCGCGCGCATAGGCGGTCTGCGACACCAGCTTCAACCCGTCACTGAGGTCGAATTCCATGTTGAGCTGGAAGACATCATTCTTCGCGCGGAAGACCGGATCGATGCTCGTTGCGATTTCGCGCAGGTTGCGCGATTGTTGGACCCCCGCGAACGGATCGCCGCGGACCAATCCGCGCAGAAGATCACTGCCGCGATAGCCCATTTTGACATAGTCGGTGGAGCCGGCGACGATAGCGGCATAGCCCCCCGCATTAGGCGCGCCATAAGATTGATCGTCATAGAGTGAAACGGGCAGGCAGCCCTGACTGAGCCGCGACCGCAAATCGAGTTCCTGGCGAGTGGCCGTCTCGTTCCGGGTCCCGTCGGGCACCCGGATACCGCCCACCGTCGCCGGCCCGGGATCGCGCGCGCATAACTGCTTTCCGGTGCGCGACCGATTGTCATCCTCGTCGAAATGCTGCCAGATCGCATTGGCGCGGAAACGGTCGCCCGGCTCCCACGCAATCGAGGCGCGCGTCGACCACAGCTCGCGGCCGTTCACGCGCTTTTCCGTAAAACTGTTATAGTCGAACCCGTCGCGGCTGGTCAGCGCACCCGCGACGCGCACCGCCAGCGTGTCGCCCAATGGCACGTTGACCATCGCCGATGCGCGCATCGTCTTATAATTGCCGACCTCCACCTTCGCATCGAGCCCGAAATCCTGAAGCTCGGGCAGCGCCGGTATCAGATTGACCACACCGCCGGTCGCATTGCGGCCATAGAGCGTTCCCTGCGGTCCGCGCAGCACCTCGACCCGCTGCATGTCGAAAAATTCGGATTCGAACAGGCGGTTGCGGATCAGCGGCGTGTTGTTGAAGCTCACCGCCACCGCAGGGTCGGTCGAAGCGGATACCGCCTTCGTCCCGATCCCGCGGATCGCGATGTTGTACATGCTGAAATTGCCCTTCGAGAAGTTCATGTTCGGAACCGCGCGAAGCAGTTCGGAGCCGCCCTCGATCTTGCGGTCGTCGAGCGCCGCGGACGACAGCGCCGTAAGCGCGATCGGCACGTCGATGATCTTTTCTTCTTTCTTCTGCGCCGTCACGATGATTTCGCTGCCGTCGCTGATCTCCTGCCCCGGCGCGGCGGACGCGGCCGCGACCGGCGCGGCGCTCGCCATCTCGACCGGAAGCTGCGCGATCCGGCGCATCGGGCTTACGATGAAGATCTTGCCATTGCGCCGATAGGTCATGCCCGTCCCGCGCAGCAGTTCGCGGAGCGCCTCCTCGGCGCCCGACCGGTACCGCAAGCCTTCGCTGCGCTTGCCCCGCACCGCCTTGCCGTCGAAAATCACCTGCGCGCCCGATGCACGCGCAAAAGCGCGCAATGCGCCGCCCAGATCCTGGGCCGGAATATCGAACTGCTGAACCTGGCGCACTTCAGCATAGGCAGGTGCCGACACGGCAACCAACGCGCCGAGCGCAAGACTCGACAACAAATAACGACGTTTTGACATACCCTCTCCCTCTATGCGAGGGATCGATATTGCTGCCCCTCTGTCATAAAGACGAACCACCCACAAGATTGCGCCCCAGATTTTTATCTTTGGTCCATTTTTTCTTCGTCGTTACTAAAATTTACAGTTTCGATAATGATTTTGCCGCCCTCTTCGTGCGCGGCCAACGGATAGAGCGACGTCACGCCCTTGACGAAACTGTCGGCGTCGCCCGCATCGAATACGCCATTGACGAGATGACGGCCGGCGGCCGCATCGCGAAGGACGATCGGCGATGCCGCGTACCGATTGACCCGCTCGACCGCATCGCTCAGCGGCATATCGACGAAATCGACCTGCCCCCCTTCCCATCCCAGCGAGCGCCCCGCATCGACGGGAAGGATTTCCGTCGCGCCCGATGAAAGGCTGGCGACCAGTTCCTGCCCGGGCAAAAGCTGGGTCGTCGCCTGCGCGACTGGTCGCCGCGCCTTGATATGCCCTGCGACCGCGCCGCGCGGAACGACGGCGACCTGTCCTTCAAACAACAGGACACGAAGCTGATCGCGCAGCAGTTCGACGCTGAAACTCGTCCCGATCGCCACCACCGATTGCGACCCCGCGGTCACGGTAAACGGCCGGAGCGGGTCCTTTGCGACGTCGAACTTGGCCCGGCCGCGATCGAGTATGATCGCGCGGCGATGGTCGGTGAAGGACACCGACATCTGGCTGGCGGCATCGAGCGAGACGCTCGACCCGTCGTCGAGCCGGACGATCCGCCGCTCGCCGACCTCGGTGGAATAGACGTCGGGCCCCTCGCTCCAATACCAGGCGCCCATGCCCGTGACCATCGCGAGCGCGGCCATCGTCGCGATCGCCCGGCGGCGCGTCGGAGCGGGCTCTGCCGCGCGGCGCGCTTTTTCCATCGCGGTCAAAGCCTCGGCACGGAGCGACAGGAAGCCGGGCATTTCGGCGATCGCATCGGTTCCCTGCCACACCGTCACCATCTGCTCGAAATGGTGGGCGTGGCGCTCGTCCTCCGCCAGCCATTCGTCGAAGGCACTTTGTTCGCTGACGGTCAGCGCCCGGTCGGCGATGAGCAGGCACCAGGCGGCCGCCTGCTCCTCCCGCTCGGCGACGCGATCATTGTCATTCTGCGGAACGATCATGGCCGTCGCTCCATCCGGCGGGCCAGAAAAACGAGGGCGCGCGAAATATGCTTGTCGACGGTGCGGAGGTGAAATCCGAAATTATCGGCGATCGTCTGCTTCGGAATATTCTCTACCCGGTACAATATGAAAATCTGCTGCGTCGGTTCGGGAAGCGCCTGGATCGCGGCCCACAGGATCGAAATCGATTCGCGCGCCGAAGCGATCCGAAAGGGGTCAAAGCCGTCAACGCCGGCGCTGGCGTCGCTTCGTACCGCGTCCGCGAAGTTCCGGCGCACACGGTCGTGGCGCGCCCGATCCGTCACCAGATTGGCGGCGATCCGGAAAATATAGGCGGCACTCGTCTCTTCGTCGCCCCTTTGCGCGTTCGATAACCGCAAAAAAACCTCCTGGGTCATGTCTTCGGCTTCCGCGAGGCTGGCAACGCGTCGGGAAAAAAAGGCGATCAGCGGCGGCCGGAACTTCCGGGTCAACCGCTCCAGTTCGGAGGCGGGTTCCGCCGTCACGTCTCTCCCTTTTTTCCCTCTCCAAAAAACAAGACGGCTATCCGGGCCAAATGCGCCCCGTTTTTTTCGGCGCAGGCTCCCGCTCAAGTCGCGTAGAGGTCTGAATATTCAAATGCCCCGGCCCCTGATCTCCAGAAGATCGACACGCGCGCAGGAGAACAAGGCTACGTAACCGGTAACATTTGATTTTTATCTAACTGAAGAAAGTATTGCCTGACAATCAAGGCGCCGCTGCTGATCATCCACGGCAAGACGGTCGAGTTCGTGTCGGTCCCGCTCGCCGACCATTATTTCACGCGCCAGGCCGATCGAATGACGTTGCTGACCTCGATCAAAACCTTTCTCGCCAAGCATAATCCGGCCGACTGACCCGCGGGGGCAATCGCAGACCATCGGCGGCTCCAGAATGGCGCCATCGCCGACCCTTCGCCGCTGTTCGCGCGCAGCCTTAACCGGCATCCCGCTCATCGTGACCGAAAGCGGGGACCATATCCATCTGATCCTGCCCGACCCGACCGAGCGGGCGGCCTGTTTCCGCGTGCTCGCGGCGGGGTCCGAACGGATCGTGCGCAGCTTTGCGAGCGCCGATGCGTGGATCGAAGCCGAGGGTCCGGAGTCGTGCGGCATCCTGCTCTTTCACTGGTGCCAGCCCGGGCGGACCGGCGGCGCCGCGCTGCTCGACCGCGTCGCGGCGCGCGCCGGAACCGTCGCCTTTGTCGCTGCCGAACAGCTCAGTATCGCCGAATCGCGCGCGATCCTGCGCGGCGGGGCACAGGATCTGCTGCCCGCGCCGCTCGACCCGCGCCTCGTCCGCCGCACGATCGATGCGGCGCTCGCCGACTGGCGTGCGCGGCAGCGCGCGCTCGACCGGCACCGCGAGGCCGAGGCACGGCTGGCGGCGCTGACCCCGCGCGAGCGCGACATATTGGATGCGATCGCGGCGGGGCTCGGCAACAAGGCGATCGCGCGTCAGCTGGAACTCAGCCCGCGCACGGTCGAAGTGCACCGCGCGAACATCATGCGCCGCGCCGGCGCCGGCAATGTCGCCGAATTGCTCCGGCTCCAGTTCATCGCCGAGTTCGCGCGCGGCGCGCCGGGCAATCCGCTCCGTTTTGGCGCTTGATTGTGCAGGAGCCCCGGCCGGATGCGGCGCAGCGCGCCTATAAGGGACATGAACGGTGTACCGCCCTTGAGTTGGTCCCCATTGGCGCTGCCGTTCATCCGCATGGGGTCAACCCCACCTGATGCCATGCGAACGGGCCGGCAGGGGATGTTCCTCCCCTGCCGGCCCTATCTTATCCCGTGACGAGCGCGCGCTGTTCGGCGCGGCCCATCGACAGCAGGATCGGGTCGGCCGCCTGCCGTGCCGCGAAATCGGCCTTGCTCCGGATTCCCTGCCAGCCGATGCCGATCAGCGATTGCGCGATCGCGCCGCCGAGCGTGTCGCCGGGCCCCGGCAGGATGATGGCGTCGGGGGCATATTCCTTCACCGCGACCTGCACCGACAGCGCGAAATCATAGGGCGCGAGGATCTGGTGGCCGAAGGTATAATCCCACAGCATCGCCGGATCGCTCGCATGGCGCCGCCAGATCTGCCCGCGCCCGTCGACCAGCGGCAGCGCGGGGCGGTGGAAGAGCGAATGCGGCAGTTCGGCCATCGCCTTGTCCGAACTGCCGAACATCAGCGGGGTGTGGAAGGGGCCGTGGCCCGCGAGCCGCAGCGGATCGCGCCCCGGCGTCGGCGGCGCTTCGGCGAGCAGCGCGGCGAGACCATCTTCATTGCCCGCGAGCACGAGCATCCCGGCAAGGTCGATCGACAGCGCGAGCGCGTGGCCGGGACGCGCGCCGATCTCGGCGACAAGGGCAGACAAAGTCTCGCGCAACCCCGGCACCGGCCGCCAATCCTCGTCGACGACTTGCAGCAGGATTTGCCCGCCCGGCCCGTGCGTCTGGCTGTTGAGCCCCATCGCGTTCGAAATGCGAAAGCCGTCCTCGACCGAAACCGCGCTGCCGAGCGCGAGCGCGCTGTACCAGCCCATCGAATTGCCCGCGATCGCAACGACATCATATCGGTCGCGGTCGATGCTGAGATAGTCGAGCGCGGTCGCGGTGTAGATCAGCGGCGCCGCGACATCGCCGCGCATGTGCGTGCTCACGCTGAAGCGGTCGGCGCCATCGAGTTCGCTCACCGTCGGCTGGCCGCGCTCGCGGCGCTGCGCATCGAAATTCGCGATCAGCGCGCCGAAGCGTGCGCCATGCAGCCGCGCGATGCTGCCAAGCTCGCCCTTGCCATAGGTGCCGCGACCCGGCGCGACGACGAGCGCGGTCTTCCGCGCGCTCATGCCAGAAGCTCCTTCGCGGCGGCATAGATGGAATCGCGGCTCGGCAGGGTCAGCGTGGCCGCGCGGCCGAGCGGGATGAAGCTGTCGTCGGCGGCGATGCGCGCGAGCTTCTTACCCCGGGTGCGCTCGACGAAGGTCGCCATCAGCGCCTCGCTCTGCGATCCGGTAATGCGGCATTCGTCGACGATCAGGATGCGTTTTGCATCGCCAACCGCGGCAACGAGCTTCTCCTCGTCGACCGGGCCAAGCCAGCGGAGGTCGATCACGCGCGCCTTGACGCCGTCGGCAGCGAGCAGCTTTTCGGCCTGACGCGACAGGTAATAGCCATTGCCATAGGTAACGATCGCAAGGTCGGTGCCTTTGCCGTACACTCCGACATCGCCGAAGCGGATCGGCGCGCCGTCGCCCGGCGTTTCATAGGCGCTGGTCCACAGGCCATCGCCTTCCTCGTGGAGGTCGCGCGTCATATAGAGCGCGATCGGTTCGACGAAGACGACGACGCGCTGTTCCTCGCGCGCGAGCCGCACGCACTCGCGCAGCATCGCCACCGCATCGCGCCCGTTCGACGGCACCGCGAGGATGACGCCGGGAATGTCGCGAAAAACCGCGAGGCTGTTGTCGTTGTGGAAATGGCCGCCGAAGCCCTTCTGATAACCGAGCCCCGCGATGCGCAGCACCATCGGGTTGGTATATTGCCCGTCGGAGAAGAAGCTGAGCGTCGCGGCTTCGCCGCGAATCTGGTCCTCGGCATTATGGACATAGGCGAGGAACTGGATCTCGGGCATCGGCAGGAAATCATTGTGCGCCATGCCGATCGCGAGCCCGAGGATCGCCTGTTCGTCGAGCAAAGTATTGACGACGCGCGCCGACCCGAAGCGCTGGTGGAGCTTCGCGGTGACGTTATAGACGCCGCCCTTCGGCCCGACATCCTCGCCCGCGACGATAATTTCCTTGTGCGCGAGCATGAGGTCGGCGAGCGCCCAGCTCAAAAGCCGCGCCATATGCTGCGGCTTGTCCATCGCGCCGGCATCGCTGCCGAACATCGCCTTGCGGTCTTCGTCGGTCGGCGTGTTGACACGAGCGACCTCGCGCTTCGGCGGGATCAGGCTTTCCATCACATGCTTCGGGGTCGTGATCTTCGGGCGCAGGATCGCCGCCTCGGCCTGCCGCGCGAGCGTGCCGCCGATATCCTCATAGGCGTCGGCGATCTCGGCGGGCGACATCCAGCCATGCTCGGCCATCAGCGCCGCGCCCGCGAGCAGCGGATCGCGCGCCTCGTCGGCCTCGATCAAGGCTTTGGGCAGATACGCGCCCTGCACGTCTGAGCCGGCGTGGCCATAGAGGCGCACCGTCGCCATATGGAGGAAGACCGGCTTACGGTATCGGCGCGCATAGTCGGCGGCTTCGGCCGCCCCGGCATAGGCCGAGACCAGATCGGTGCCGTCGCATTTGATATAGTGCAGCCCAGCGCGGTGGCGGAACTGCGCCTCGATCCAGCCCGTCGGGGTACGCGTCGAAATCCCGATACCATTGTCTTCGCAGAGGAAAATGAGCGGCATCGGCGATCCCTGGAACGCCGCCCAGCCCGCAGTGTTGAACGCGCCCTGCGCGGTCGAATGGTTCGCCGACGCGTCGCCAAAGCTCGTCAGCACGACGGCATCGTCGGGCAGCGGCAGCCCGGTCATACCGAGGCGGCGCGCGATGCCGATCGAGAAGGCGGCGCCGACCGCCTTCGGCAGATGCGAGGCGATCGTCGAGGTTTGCGGGGGGATATTGAGCGGCTTCGATCCGATCACCTTGTGGCGTCCGCCCGAGATCGGGTCTTCGGATGACGCGGCGAAGCTCAGCAGCATGTCCCACGTCGGCGTCCCGCCGGGAAGCTGGCGCGACCGGTGGAGCTGAAACGCGTTCGAACGATAGTGGAGAAACGCCATGTCGGTGACGCGCAGCGCCGCTGCGACCGCGGCATTGCCCTCGTGCCCCGACGATCCGATCGTGTAGAAGCCCTCGCCGCGCGCCTGCAAATGGCGCGACAAGCGGTCCATCTGGCGGCTGGTCAGCTGCGACAGGAAGATATCGGTCGCCTCGGCGCGCGACAGGCCGACCACCGCGGGATCGGGCGCGTCGGCGCGATCGGGCAATCGTCCTTCGGCCAGCGCCGCCAGGAATTTTTCATGCACCGCCTGCGCTGCGTCCACCTTGGTCCTCCGTCTGATATTGTCGCGCGCTAGAACGGGGTAGTTTCGCACGCAAGCATGTCTTGCCTTCCCGACGAGGCTCGCGCTACCACTTACCGCGATGATCGACCGGGGCGGGACAATAATTTCAACATGATGTCGATGTGGATCGCCCAGGCGTCGGCCGCGTCCGAACCATCGAGCGCCGATGCGGGCGGAGGATGGCTGATCGACCCCGAACTCGTCGATCCGGGCTATAGCCAGACGATCGCAGGCGGCGAGATCCAGACCGCCTTTCCACCCCCACCGCCGCCCCCGCCACCGACGCCCGAGTGGCTGAAGTCGCTGCTCGACGCGATCGGCAGCTTTTTTAACTGGAGCGCCCCCGCCGCCAAGCCGCTGATGTGGATCGCGGTGGCGCTGGTACTGCTCTTCCTCCTCTATCATTTCGTCCCCGCCTTCGCGCGCTGGGTCGACAATCTGCCGTTCCGCCGCAAGGCCGGCGGTGACGACGCCGAGGACGCCGCCGGGCTGGCCGAAGCCGGCGCGGCGCGCGCGCTCCTCGCCGAAGCCGACGCGCTCGCCGCCGAGGGGCGTTATGCCGAAGCGGTGCACCTTCTGCTCTATCGCAGCGTCGAGGATATCGAGGGCCGCCGCCCCGGGCTCGTCAAACCCGCGATGACTTCGCGCGACCTCGCCGAAGCGCACGACCTGCCCGCGGTCGCACGGGGCGCGTTCAGCCGCATCGCGCGCGCGGTCGAGATCAGCCTGTTCGGGGGACGCGCCATCGACGCGACGGCTTGGGAGCGGTGCCGCAATGCTTATGCCGAACTGACGGTGCCAAAGAATTGGGCGCGGGCATGACCGACGCCGTCGCGGGCGATCATGGCTTTAATCCGCGCCTGATCGCGGGGGTGGTGGCGATCGGCATCGTCGCCTTCATCGCACTTTGGGCGTTGATAGCGCTCGGTCCGCAAATCAGCAGCGGCAAAGACGGCGGCGGCCACGCCTTGTCCAAGGCGGCGCCCGGCTATGCCGGCATCGTCGACCTGCTCGAACGCGCCGGTGCCGATGTCGAGCTTCGCCGCCGCGTCGCCGCCTCGCGCTATGGCGAGAACCAGCCGCTGCTGATCCTGACCCCGACGCACCGCACCCGTGTCGAGGAACTGGCCGAATTGCTCGACATGCAGGGGGGCGCCCGCGCGATCGTCGTGCTGCCCAAATGGCAGACCGCCGCGATCCCGGGCCATACGCCGAAACCGGGCTGGGTCAGCCTGGGTTTTCCTGTCAAACCGCCGGCCAAGATGTTTCCCGCCGGTCGTTTCGGCAGCGTGCGTATCGAGGCGCGGCCGAGCAAGGCGCAGGCGGTGCCGGCCCATATTGCCGGGCGCAGTTTCACGGCGCACCTGCCGGCCAATGTACAAACGGTCGAAGGCCAGGTTCTAGAAACGCTGATCGCGGGGCCGAGCGGCGGCGCGGTGCTTGCCCGGGTCAGCGAGGGCGATCTCTATATCCTCGCCGACCCCGACCTTGTCGACAATTTCGCCTTTGCGTCGCGCGACGGCGCGCTTGGCGCCGCCATGCTGATCGACGCCGTTGCCGAGGATGCCGACACCGACGCGCTGGCGTTCGACCTGACGCTGAACGGATTCGGCGGCCAGCGCTCGCTGCTGCGTTTCGCCTTCGTCCCGCCCTTCATCGGTATCACGCTCTGCCTGATCGCCGCGGGGCTGCTCGCGCTGTGGCAGGCGTGGATGCGGTTCGGCCCGGCGCTCAATCCCCGCCGTGCGATCCCGGTGTCGAAGGCGGCATTGATCGCGAACAGCGCCGACCTGATCCGGCAGGCCCGGCGCGAACTCGACGGCGCCGATGCCTTTGTTAAGAGCCAGCGCATCGCGATCGCGCGGCGGCTGCATGCCCCCGGCGGGCTCGACGCCGAAGCGACCGACCGCTGGATCGACAAGCATCTCGAGGCGGGAAAAGAATCTTTCTCCAGCCTCGCGCGGCGCCTGCCGCTCGCGCGCAACACCCATGAGTTTCTAGAGGGCGCGCAAGCGCTGCACGACATCAGGAAGGATCTACTCCGTGACAGCTAATATCGAGAGCGTTCGGGCCCTCGGCGCAGCGATCGAGGGCGAGGTCGCCAAGGTCGTGTTCGGCCAGGGACCGCTCACCCGCATGGTGACGATCGCGCTGCTCGCGGGCGGGCATGTCCTGCTCGAAGGCCCGCCGGGAACCGCGAAGACGCTGCTCGCGCAGGCGTTCGCGCGCGCGACCGGCCTTGCATTCGGGCGCATCCAGTTCACCCCCGACCTGATGCCCGGCGACATTTTGGGGTCGAACCTGTTCAACTTCCAGACGTCGAGCTTCACCCTCACCAAAGGCCCGATCTTTACCGAGCTACTGCTCGCCGACGAAATCAACCGCACCCCGCCCAAGACGCAGGCCGCACTGCTCGAGGCGATGCAGGAGCGGCGCGTGACGATCAATGGCGAGGCGCATGCGATGAGCCCGCGCTTTACCGTGCTCGCGACGCAGAACCCGATCGAACAGCAGGGCGTCTATCCGCTGCCCGAGGCGCAGCTCGACCGCTTCCTGTTCAAGCTCGTGGTCGATTATCCTGCCGCCGACGAGGAACGACGCATCGTCGCCGACCATGGCGGGCGCTTCAAAAGCCCCGCGGTCGCCGATTTCGGCGTCACCGAGGTGGCGAACGCGAAGACGATCGAAGCCGCGATCGACACGATCGCCACGGTGCGGCTGGCCGACGAGATCGTCGATTATATCGTCCGCATCGTCCGCGCGACGCGCGAGAGCGCCGACCTCGAATGCGGCGCCAGCCCGCGCGCCGCGACCTTGCTCGCGCGCGCCGCCTGCGCCGCGGCGGCGCTCGACGGGCGCGACTATGTGATCCCCGACGACGTCCAGCGCCTCGCCGCCGGCGTCCTGCGCCACCGCGTCATCCTGTCGGCCGCCGCCGAAATCGAAGGGCGCAACGTCGAGCAGGTCGTCGCGGCCTTGCTCGAACGCGAGGACGTGCCGCGGTGATCTACCCCACCCGGCGCGCGATCTATCTGCTGCTCGCGGGCGCCCCGATGGCGCTCGCGCTCGGGCTGATCCGGCCCGAGCTGTGGCTCGTCGCGCCCGGCTGGATCGGGGTGATCGTCGCATGTCTGATCCTCGACACGATCGCGGGCGCCAATCCGCGTCACCTGAGCCTTGATGCGCGCTTTCCGCATCAGGTCGGGGTCGGCGACCCGTTCGACCTGTCGCTCACCGCGACCGGGAGAGCGGTGCCGCCGCGCGCCGAACTCGCGCTCGCACTCGACGAACGGCTTGCCGAAGGCGGGCGGCTCGCGAACGATATGCGCCGTACGGCCGTGGGCGACGCGCTCGCCCGCACGTTGACGCTCACGGCATCGCGGCGCGGGCAGGCACGGGTCGAGGCGCTATGGATCCGCTGGGCGGGGCCGCTCGGGCTCGTCTGGAAACAGCGCAAATTCGCCATCGACGGCGCGATCCAAATCGTTCCCAGCCTGCGCGCGGTGACCGACGAGGGCAGCCGGCTGTTCCAGCGCAACAGCTGGTTTGGCCTCCGCCAGCAACGCTTTCGCGGCGAAGGCACCGAATATGAGGCGCTCGCCGAATATCAGCCGGGGATGGACCGGCGCGCGATCGACTGGAATGCGTCGGCACGCCACGTCAAACTGCTCGCCAAGGAATATCGCGTCGAACGCGACAACCGCGTCGTGCTCGCGATCGACAGCGGGCGGACGATGGCCGAGCCCGTCGGCGGCATGCCGCGCGTCGACCGCGCGGTGTCGGCGGCGCTGCTGCTCGCCTATGTCGGGCTCAAACTCAACGACCGGATCAGCTTCTTTTCCTTTGCCGCAAAGCCGCAGACGCTGACCCCCGCCTATATGCACACGCAGGATTTCCCGGCGTTGCAGCGCGCCGCGAGCCTGATCGACTATGCGCATGTCGAAAGCAATTTCACCCTCGCGCTGACGACCTTGTCGGCGCAGCTCAACCGCCGCTCGCTGATCATATTGTTCACCGAATTCACCGACGCGACGAGCGCCGACCTGATGATCCGCGCCGCCGGCCGGCTGGTGAAGAAGCACCGCCTGCTGTTCGTCGTGATCAAGGACGAAGAGGTCGAGGCCGAGGAGCGCCGCCGTCCCGAAAGCGGCGCCGACGTCACGCGCGCGAACGTCGCCGCGGCTATGCTGCGCGACCGGCAGCTGGTGATCGCGCGGCTCCAGCGCCTCGGCGCCGACGTCATCGAAGTGCCCGCCGACGCGATGGGTGCGAGCGCGGTCGAAGCCTATCTCGGCATCAAAAGGGCGGGCAGCCTGTGATCCCGCCCGGCGCTCCCGCACGGCTCATCGACGCGCCGAGCTTTTCGACGAGCCGCTTTCGCGCCGAGCGCGAGGCCGACTGGATCGCCTTCGACCTGCTGCTCGCCAAGCTCGAGAAGAAAGGCGCCGCCGCGCTGACCAGCGACGAGCTCTTGCAATTGCCGCTGCTCTATCGCGCCACCTTGTCGTCGCTGTCGATCGCGCGCGCGACGAGCCTCGACAAGGCGCTGCTCGATCATCTCGAGGCGCTGTCGATCCGCGGCTATTTCCTCGTCTATGGCGTGCGCGAAAGCCGCTGGAACCGCCTCCGCCGCTTCTTCCTCTACGACTGGCCCGCCGCGGTGCGCTCGGTGTGGAAGGAAACATTGATCATTTCGCTGATCATCCTGCTCGGCGCGCTGACCAGCTATTCTCTCGTCGCGAGCAACCCCGAATGGTATTTCAACTTCGTCCCCGAAGAGATGTCGGGCGGCCGCGACCCGCGTGCGACGGCCGAGTTCCTGCAATCGACGCTGGGCCATGGCAAGGCGGCGGCGAGCAAGGGCGAGAGCGGGCTGCACGTCTTCGCGACCTATTTGTTCACGCACAACAGCCAGGTGTCGATCCTGTCCTTTGCGCTCGGTTTCGCCTTTGGCGTACCGACGATGATGCTCGAATATTATCAGGGGATCGGGCTCGGCGCGATGATGGCGGTCTTTTCGGCGAAGGGGCTGGGCTATGATTTCGGCGGCTGGCTGTTCATCCACGGCACCACCGAGCTGTTCGCCGCCGCGCTGTCGGGCGCCGCGGGCCTCAGGATCGGCACCGCGGTCGTTTTTCCCGGCGCGCGCGGACGGCTGCAGGCGGCGGCCGACGCTGGGCGCACCGCGGGCAAGGTGATGGTCGGGGTCATCCTGATGCTGTTCGCCGCGGGCCTGCTCGAAGGCTTCGGCCGCCAGCTGATCACCGATACGATGCTGCGCTATGCGATCGGCGCGCTGATGCTGCTGTTCTGGCTCGCTTATTATTACATCCCGCGGCGCGAGGATGTGACATGAGCGCCGCTGCAGAGGCCAATGCCAGGCAGCGCGCCGCGCGCGCCAAAAAAATCCGTCAGTTCATCACGCCCGAAGGCGTCGACCTCGAATTGAAGATCGCCGGCTCGGGGCTGCGGTTCGGGGCGCTGCTGGTCGACCTGATCCTGATCCAGCTCGCGCTCCTGCTGTTCTGGCTGGCCATGCTGTGGATCGGCGTCGCCTCGCAGTCGGATGTCACCGAGGTCATCTGGATGCTCGGCGCCTTTCTGCTGCGCACCTTCTGGTTCATCGGGTTCGAGCTCGGTTCGCGCGCGGCGACGCCGGGCAAAAGGCTGATGGGCATCCGCGTCGTCGCGCGCGACGGCGGGCGCCTTACCGCCGATGCGGTCGTCGCGCGCAATTTGATCCGCGAGCTCGAAATCTTTTTGCCGCTGATGATGCTGGGGGTCGGCGTCGCCGAGGATGCGGTGTCGGGCTGGCTCATCCTCGCGGGCGTGCTCTGGTCGCTGACGCTCAGCCTGTTCCTGCTGTTCAACCGCGACCGGATGCGGATGGGCGATCTGATCGCGGGAACCTGGGTGGTGATGGCGCAGCGCGTGAAGCTCGACGCCGATATCGGGGTCGAGGCCGCGGGCGATGCGATGGTCTTCAGCGAGGCCGAACTCGCCGTCTATGGCATTTTCGAGCTTCAGGAACTCGAGCGCGTGCTGCGCGGCCGCGATCCGCGCGCGATGCGCGAGGTCGCCGACGCGATCCGCGCTAAGATCGGGCGCGCGATCGCCGAAGAGGATGACGTCTTCCTGCTTTCCTACTACCGCCAGCTGAAAGCCCGGCTCGAACGCAAATTGCTGTTCGGCAAGCGGCGAGAGGATAAATATGCCAGCGACTGACACCCCCGCAACTGAGAATGGCGTGACCCATGCGCTCCACGCGCGCCGTTCGGTGCGCGCCTTTACCGATCGGGCGGTCGATCAGGCTTTGCTCAAGGACATCTTCGCCGCCGCGCAGCGTGCACCCTCGGGCGGCAACCTCCAGCCGTGGCAGGCAACATTGGTGACCGGCGCGCCGTGGCAGGCGGTGAAGGATGCGGTCGCCGCGCGAACCGCGATGGGGCGCGAGGGCTATGAGCCCGAATATGATATCTATCCGAAGGGGCTGACCGAACCGTGGGAAGCGCGCCGCTTCGGCGTCGGTGAAGCGCTCTACGCCTCGCTCGGCATCCCGCGCGAGGACAAGCGCGGGCGTATCGCTCAGTTCATGGACAATTACCGGGGTTTCGGCGCACCGGTGATGCTTTTCCTCCACTGTTCGCGCATCATGGGCCCGCCGCAATGGTCGGACATGGGCATGTGGCTGCAATCGGTGATGCTGCTGCTCGTCGAACATGGCCTTGCCAGTTGCCCGCAGGAATGCTGGGCAATGTACGGCGCAACGATCCGCCGCACGCTGGCGCTGGACGACGGGCAGATTTTGTTCACCGGGCTCGCGATCGGCTATGCCGATACCGAAGCGGCGGTGAACCAGTGGCCGGTGCCGCGCGCATCGATCGACGAAGTGATTGATTGGCAAGGATTTTAAAGATGATCAGCAAGCAGCCGGGTTTTCGCTATGGCGCCCTGGGCGCGCTGATGCTCGTTGTCGCGGGTTGCACCGCGATCCCGAAACCCGTCGCACCGCCGCCCCCGCAGCCCGTCGCACCCGCGCCAACTCCGGCTCCGCTGCCGACCCCCACGGCAGGCTGGGAAGACCGCGCGGTCAACGCCGGCGCATGGCGTTACGATAGCGGCAGCCGCACCGCGGCGTTCGTCCCGACGGGCAGCGCGAACCCGCTGCTCAGCCTGACGTGCAGCGGCGGCGGCATCCGGATGACATCGGCGCTCGCGGGCGATGTCAGCCTGCGCACCAGCGCGGGGACCGACCGGATCCGCTTCGATAACGGCAGCGCAAACCTCGCCAACCGCGACCCGCGGCTCGACCGCATCGCCTTCAGCCGTGGCCGCTTCGCGCTCGAAACGCCCGGCGGCGGCGCGATGACGCTGCCCGTGCAGTCGGAGATCGGCCGCGTGATCGAGGATTGCCGGTAAAAAAATCCTCCCTGTCGCGCAGCGATGGGGAGGGGGACCGCTTGCGAAGCAAGTGGTGGAGGGGCCGCGACGGTAGCGCCAAAGCCCCTCCGTCAGCGCTTCGCGCTGCCACCTCCCCATGGCTGCGCCACAGGGAGGACTATTCGAGAACGACGCTTTCCTACATTATCCGGCTGTGCCAGCCTGACCGCTGGCTCTTTGAATCGTCGATCATCACCTGCGCACGGGCAATATCCCGCACAGACCTTAACACGACAAAGGAGACAGTTTCGGCGCGTTCATGGGTATCCTTTGTCGCCTTAAAGCCACAAAAGACACAAATCGAACGCGCGCATGCGGGGTTTTTGTGGCTTTAGCCGCCCAGCTGCACCGTGCCGCCCTTGATCCAGCCCCAGCGGCACGGCCCCTGATATTCGCGGGCATTGGGCACCGACTTGCCGACGCCGCACATGTCGGGATCGGTGCCGGGGGCGGCGAAGACGACGCCGAACCAGGCGTCATTCTCGGCCGCTTCGCAGAGCGACACATTTGCGCCGCCGGCGAGCTTCGCCTTGACCGCACGCGTTTCGGCAGGCGCCCAATAGACGTCGGTGCCGCCCGTCTTGACGCGGCTGATGCTCGAACAGGCGGGCAGGCTCGGCCCTTCGGTGCCGATCATCACCGCGCGCGTGGCGAGCGGCTCGCCGGCAACCGCGGGGGCGTTTTCGGCGGGTGGCGCGGGCTGGCTGCACGCGGCGAGCGCGGCTGTCAGAAGGGCGGCGGCGGGGAAGACGAGACGATGTTTCATGCCTCTGAAACTAGCCGCCGCGACGCCCCCGCGCAACGCTCGTCGCGACACGACCGAGAGCCGCATTTTCGCTTGGGTTTTGCTGCCTTCGACCCTATATAATCGCTATGACGGACACCCCAGAAAATACGGCGCCGGTCGCGCCCGCCAACCAGCCCAACACAAACGCCTATGGCGCCGATTCGATCAAGGTTCTCAAGGGCCTCGACGCGGTGCGCAAACGCCCGGGCATGTATATCGGCGACACCGACGACGGGTCGGGCCTGCATCACATGGTGTTCGAGGTTTCGGACAATGCGATCGACGAGGCGCTCGCGGGGCATTGCGACCTTGTGCTGATCACGCTCAACAGCGACGGATCGGTCAGCGTCGAGGATAATGGCCGCGGCATCCCGACGGGTATCCACGCCGAGGAAGGCATTTCGGCGGCCGAGGTCATCATGACCCAGCTCCACGCCGGCGGGAAGTTCGAGAACACGAGCGACGACAATGCGTACAAGGTGTCGGGCGGACTGCATGGCGTCGGCGTCAGCGTCGTCAACGCCCTCAGCGAATGGCTCGAACTCACGATCTGGCGCGACGGCGAAGAGCATTGGATGCGCTTCGAACATGGCGATTCGGTCGGCCCGCTCAAGGTCAACGGCCCTGCCCCCGCGGGCAAGAAGGGCACGCGCGTCACCTTTCAGGCGTCGACCGAGACGTTCAAGAATGTTCTCGAATTCGATTTCGAGAAGCTTGAGCATCGCTATCGCGAACTCGCCTTCCTCAACTCGGGCGTCCGCATCAAGCTCGTCGACGCACGCCATGCCGAGCATGTCAGCCATGATCTGTTCTACGAAGGCGGCATCGGCGCGTTCGTGCGCTATCTCGACCGCAACAAGACCGCGCTGCTCCCCGACCCGATCGCGATCAGCAGCGAGCGCGACGGCATCGGCATCGACGTCGCGCTCGAGTGGAACGACAGCTATTATGAAAATGTCCTCTGCTTCACGAACAATATCCCGCAGCGCGACGGCGGCACGCACCTCGCGGCGTTCCGCGCCGCGCTGACGCGCACGCTCAACGGCTATGGCGACAAGTCGGGCATCCTGAAGAAGGAAAAAGTCTCGCTGACCGGCGAGGATATGCGCGAAGGGCTCACCGCAATCGTCTCGGTCAAGCTGCCCGATCCGAAGTTCAGCTCGCAAACCAAGGACAAGCTCGTCTCGTCGGAGGTGCGCCAGCCGCTCGAAAGCCTGATGGCCGACCGGATGACCGAATGGCTCGAGGAAAATCCCGCTTACGCCAAGGCGGTCATCCAGAAGGTCATCGATGCCGCCGCCGCGCGCGAAGCCGCGAAAAAGGCGCGCGAACTGACGCGGCGCAAGGGCGCAATGGACATCGCCTCGCTCCCCGGCAAGCTCGCCGACTGCCAGGAACGCGACCCCACCAAATGCGAACTCTTCCTCGTCGAGGGTGACTCGGCAGGCGGATCGGCGAAGCAGGGTCGTGACCGCAAGGTTCAGGCAATCCTGCCGCTCAAGGGCAAGATTTTGAACGTCGAGCGCGCGCGTTTCGACCGCATCATCTCGTCGAAGGAAGTCGGGACGTTGATCCAGGCGCTCGGCACCGGGATCCGCGACGAGTTCAACCTCGAGAAACTGCGCTATCACAAGATCGTCATCATGACCGACGCCGACGTCGACGGCGCGCATATCCGCACCTTGCTGCTCACTTTCTTCTATCGCCAGATGCCCGAGATCATCGAGGGCGGCCATCTCTACATCGCCCAGCCGCCGCTCTATAAAGTCGCGAAGGGGCGCAGCGAAGTGTATCTGAAGGATGATACCGCGCTCGAAAATTACCTTGTCGACGGCGGTATCGATGCTCTGATGTTAGAGACCACCGGCGGTGCGCGGTCGGGCGCCGACCTCCGCGATCTGATCGAGCATGGCCGGCGTCTGCGCGCGCTGATGCGTTATGTCCCGCGCGGCCACAACTACGAGCTCATCGAAGCCCTGGCACTGAACGGCGCGCTCGATCCCGAGCTCGACAGCGCTGGCCGCACCGCGGCGGGCGTGCGCGCGGCCGAATGGCTCAATGCCGCCGAACGCGCGCTGACCGGGGGCGCCGAAGCGAAATGGACGATCGTCGCGGCGGGCGGCGGTTATACGCTCGAAAAGCGCTGGCGCGGGGTCAGCGACCATCATGCGGTCGACGCCGCTTTCCTCGCGAGTCAGGAGGCGCGCCGCCTGCACAAGCTCGCGGGCGAACAGGCCGACACCTACGCGCATCCGGGCCGTTTGGTGAAGGGCAGCAGCGCCGCGGCAATGGCCGCCGACGCCGCCGCGCTGGCGGCCGCCGAGGCGGCCGAAGACGATGCCGAAGCGAGCGACAGCGACCTGCCCGCCGCGACCGCCGGCAAGGTCACGCCGATCACGCGGCCGTCCGAACTGCTCGAGGCGATTTTCGCGCACAGCCGCAAGGGTCTGGCGATCAGCCGCTACAAGGGGTTGGGCGAGATGAATGCCGAGCAGCTCTGGGAAACGACGCTCGACCCGTCGAACCGTTCGCTGCTCCGCGTCGAGGCCGAACAAGCCGATGTCGCGCACGAAATCTTCGAACGATTGATGGGCGACGAGGTCGAACCGCGGCGCGATTTCATTCAGACGAACGCACTGTCGGTGGCGAATCTGGACGTCTAAGTTCAGTTATTATTCGGTTAAAACCGAACAAATCGCACATCCGGACGCAAAATCACTTCAATCCAACGCGCGGCGGCTTGCCTTGGCAGGCCGCCGCTGCTTTTGGCGCCTCCTCTGACAAGGGGATGATGTCATGCGGGTCTTTTCTGCCATGATGATGCCGCTTCTGCTCACGGTCTCGGCCGCGGCGCAAGAAGTCGAAGTCACCGACAATCCGATCGCCGACATTGTCGACGAGACAGAAACCGAAATCGGTGGCGGCGTGGCGAGCTATTACGGCAACGAGCTTGCCGGAAACCGCACCGCGAGCGGTGAACGCTTCGACCCCGGCCAGCTCACCGCAGCGCATCGCTCGCTTCCCTTCGGCAGCATGGTGCGCGTCACCAACACCTCGAACGGCGACAGCGTCGTGGTACGCATCAACGACCGCGGCCCCTTTTCGCGCGGCCGCGTGATCGACGTCAGCCACGCCGCGGCACGCGAAATCGGCATGCAACGCAGCGGCACCGCGCGCGTGAAGCTGGCACTTCTCAACGACGATTAAGCCATGCTGGCAACCGGCTCCTACCGACCGATTGTGGACCTTCTTCTCATCGTCATCCCGGACTTGATCCGGGATCCATAGCCGCGCCGTCGTCGTGGATCCCGGATCAAGTCCGGGATGACGAAGTTGGGATAGCAAACGTCCGCTCACCACCCCCCAGCTCCCGCTCCCCGCTAATCGAACACCGACCACCCCGCCGCATAAGCAAAATGTTCGAGCGCAACCGCGCCCGCGAGTGACGTCCCCGCCTCGTTGAGCGCGGGCGACCAGACCGCGATCGATCCCTGCCCCGGCGCGATGCAGAGGATGCCGCCGCCGACCCCGCTCTTGCCCGGCAGACCGACGCGAAAGGCGAATTCGCCGCTATTGTCGTAATGGCCGCAGAGCATCATGATCGCGTTGATGCGCCGCGCGCGGTGCGGCTCGATCAGTTGCTCGCCGGTGCGCGGATCGCGGCCCTCCATTGCGAGGAACAGCCCGGCGCGCGCGAGCTGGCGGCACGACATGGCGATCGCGCACTGACGGAAATAGACGCCGACCACCGTTTCCACCGGGTGCTTCAGATTTCCGAACGCGTCCATGAAATGCGACAGGCTGCGGTTGCGCGCGCCCGTTTCGGATTCGGAGAAAGCGACGTCGAAATCGATCCCGACGTCTTCGTCGTTTGCCCGCGCGCGCATGAAATCGACGATCTCGTCGGCGACCGCGTCGCCGCTGCGCCCGTCGATCAGCCGGTCGGTCGTCGCGATCGCGCCCGCGTTGATCAGCGGATTGCGCGGGATGCCATGCTCGCTTTCGAGCTGGACGATCGAGTTGAACGCCGATCCCGAAGGCTCGCGCCCGACGCTGTCCCACAGCGAACTGCCGACACGGCGCAGCGCGAGCGCGAGCGTAAAGACCTTTGACACCGACTGGATCGAGAAGGGCTCGTCGGCGTCGCCCGAGGTGTGGACGGTGCCGTCGGGGAGCGCGAGCGCGAAGCCGAGCTTGTTCGGATCGACCTTGGCGAGTGCCGGAATATAGTCGGCGACGCGGCCCTGGCCGAGATGCGCCGCAGCGAGCTTCATCGCCTCTTCGATATGATTGCGCAGATCGTCGGTCATGGCGCTTCGCCTAGCATAATCAATGCGCGAAGGATGTATTTTCATTTTTCTAGAAATATTCTATGAAATGGTAATTAACTAGCGACTCGGGAGAAGAGACATGGTCGATCATCCGCGCGGCAAGGGCCTTTCCAGCGCCGTCAGCTATCAGGACCCAAAAGCGGCGTTCCGCTGGCTGGAAGAGGCGTTCGGTTTCGAACCGCTTTTCGTGCTGCTGGACGGCGACGGCAATCTCGCCCATTCGGAAATGGGCTTTGGCACATCGACGTTGATGGTCGGCAGCGAATGGTCCGACGATCACAAGAGCCCCAAATCGATTGGCGGCAAGAACACGCAGTCGGTGCATATCCAGTTGGCAGTGGGCGAGGATATCGACGCGCATTGCGAAAAGGCGCGCGCCGCGGGGGCCGACATCATCGCCGAGCCCGAGACGCAGTTCTACGGCGACCGCAGCTACCGCGCGAAGGACCCCGAGGGGCATATCTGGACCTTTGGCGTGACGGTCGAGGCGAAAACCGCCGAACAATGGGACGCCGAGGGCGGGTTCACGACTAAGACGCGGCTCGACGATTGAGCGCCGCGCTCGACCGGATGCTGGGCGCGCTCGCCGATCCGAAACGGCGGCGCGCGATCGAACTGCTGGGCGAGCGCCCGCGCAGTGCGGGCGAACTCGCGGCCGAACTCGGCCTCGCGCCGCCCGCGATGAGCCGCCATTTGCGCGCGCTGAAGGAAGGCGGGCTGGTCGAGGACGGCCATCCGGCATTCGACGCGCGCGTGCGCATCTATTCGCTCAAGGACGGTGCGACCGCCGAGCTCAAACAATGGCTGGTCGAGACCGAGGCGCTGTGGTCGCACCAGCTCGCGGCATTCAAACGCCATGTCGAGGGCGGCGCATGACCGCTGCGGTGATCGTCGCCTTGCGTATCGGTGTGACGCCCGACGTCGCCTTTACCGCCTTCACGCGCGATATCGGGCTATGGTGGAAGAGCCATCCCCTGTTCCAGCTGTCGCGGCGCGGCGACGGCGCTTTGCGCTTCGACCCCACGGGGCCGGACGGGCGGCTCGTGACGCGCTTCGACGACGGCAAAGAGTGGGAGATTGGCGCGGTGCATCACTGGCTGCCCGGCGAGCGGCTGGCATTCGGCTGGCGATTGCCCAGCTTCCGGGACGACCAGGCGACCGAGGTCGATGTGCGCTTCGAGGCGGTTGGCGACGAGACGCGTGTGACGGTCGAGCATCGCGGCTGGGACAACATCCCGCAGAAACATGTCGCGCGGCACGGTTTCGAACTGATGCTGTTCCAGCGAAGGTTGGGCGAGTTTTGGCGGGGGTTGCTCAAGGAGATGGAAGCGGGGCTTTAGTCCCCCTCCCGCTTTGCGGGAGGGGCTAGGGGAGGGCATGTCAAATAGCGGTCGGGGCCGAAACAGGCCCTCCCCCGACCCCTCCCGCAAGCGGAAGGGGAGAAGAAGCGTCCGCAACCGGTCGTTAGCTGACGACGAGAGAAAGATTGCGCGCGCCTCTCGCGCGCCCCACGTTCCACATATGCCCCTCCCCGCCCCTTTCATCGACTGGTTCGCCGCGCGCGGGTGGCGGCTCAGGCGGCATCAGGCCGACATGCTCGCCGCGGGCGAACGCGGCGAAAGCGCGTTGCTCGTCGCCGCGACGGGAGCGGGCAAGACGCTGTCGGGGTTTCTGCCGACACTCGTCGATCTGGCGCGGCATCCGACCGACCGGCTGCACACGCTGTACGTCTCGCCGCTCAAAGCCCTCGCCGCCGACGTCGAGCGCAACCTCCTCGGCCCGATCGCCGAGATGGAACTCGACATCAGCGTCGAGAGCCGCAGCGGCGACACATCGTCGGACAAGAAGGCGCGCCAGCGCAGCCGGCCACCGAACATCCTGCTGACGACCCCCGAATCGCTGTCGCTGCTGCTGTCCTATCCCGACAGTTTCACGATGTTCGCCGATTTGAAGACCGTGGTGATCGACGAAATCCACGCTTTTGCGCCCGGCAAGCGCGGCGACCTGCTCAGCCTCGCGCTGTCGCGGCTCCAGGCGATCGCGCCGGGGCTGCGCCGCGTCGGCCTGTCGGCGACGATCGCCGACACCACCGCCTATCGCAGCTGGCTCGCGCCGAACGGCGATGCGGAGGCGGTGACGCTCGTCGAGGGCGAGGCCGGCGCCGATCCCGAGATCGGCATATTGCTGCCCGAGGGTGCGGTGCCTTGGGCCGGGCATTCGGGGCGCTGGGCGGTGCATCAGGTGATGGATGAGGTCGCGAAGAACCGCACGACGATCATCTTCTGCAACACCCGCGGGCTCGCCGAGCTGATTTTTCAGGAGCTGTGGAAGGTCAACGACCTGTCGCTTCCGATCGCGATCCACCACGGCAGCCTCGACCGCGAGGCGCGGCTGCGCGCCGAGGCGGCGATGGCCGAAGGACGGCTGCGCGCGCTCGTCGCGACGTCGAGCCTCGACCTCGGGCTCGACTGGGGCGACGTCGATTGCGTGATCCAGATGGGGGCGCCGAAGGGCTCGTCGCGGCTGCTCCAGCGCATCGGGCGCGCGAACCACCGGCTCGACGAGCCGAGCAAGGCGCTGATTGTTCCGGGCAACCGCTTCGAATATCTCGAGGCGCGCGCGGCCCTGGATGCCGTCGAGGCGGGAGAGCGCGACGCCGACCGCTTTCGCCCCGGCGCGCTCGACGTGCTCGCGCAGCATGTGATGGCGCTCGCGTGCGCGGCGCCGTTCAAGGAGGATGCGCTGCTCGCCGAAATCCGCTCGGCGGCGTCCTATCGATGGATCGATGCGCCGACCTTCGCGCGGTTGCTCGGCTTCGTGCGCGATGGGGGCTATGCGCTCAAAAGCTATGATCGCTTCCGCCGCCTCGCGCCCGACGGGCAGGGCGGCTGGCGCATCGCGCATCCGCGGCTGGCGGTGCAGCACCGGCTCAACGCGGGAATCATCGTCGAGGCGCCGATGGCCGATGTGCGGTTCAAAAACGGCCGGCGGCTCGGCAAGGTCGAGGAATATTTCGCGAGCACGCTGTCGCCCGGCGACACCTTCGCCTTCGCCGGCCTCAGCCTCGAGGTCGAGGCGATCCGCGACACCGACCTGATCGTACGCGCGACGACGCGTCCGGCGCGCATCCCGAGCTATATGGGCGCGCGCCTCGCGATCTCGACGCGCCTCGCCGACCGGGTGCGGCTGTTCCTCGCCGACCCGGCGAGCTGGCAGCGCTTTCCCGAGGATGTCCGCTTCTGGCTGGAGATGCAGGCGCTGCGATCGGCGCTGCCGCGCCCCGGCGAGCTGCTCGTCGAGACCTTCCCGCACGAGGGCAATCATTATCTCGTCTGCTATCCGTTCGAGGGTTGGAACGCGCACCAGTCGCTGGGCATGCTGATCACCAAGCGCATGGAGCGCGCGGGGTTGCAGCCGCTGGGCTTCGTCGCGTCGGACTATGCGATCGCGATCTGGTCGCTGCGGCCCGTCTTGCATCCGCAAAATCTGTTCGATGCCGAGATTCTGTCGGAGGAGTTCGTCGAATGGGTCGAGCGGTCGCACCTCCTGAAGCGCGCCTTCCGCGAGGTCGCGGTGATCGGCGGGCTGATCGAGCGCCAGCATCCGGGCAAGCGCAAGACGGGCAAGCAGGTGACCTTTTCGACCGACCTGATCTTCGACGTGCTGCGCAAATATGAACCCGACCATCTGCTGCTCGAAGCCGCCTGGGCCGACGCACGCGAACGGCTGACCGACGTGGCGCGGCTCGGCGACCTGCTCGACCGCGCGGCGGGAACGATGCTGCACCGGACGCTCGACCGGATCAGTCCGCTCGCGATCCCGGTGCTCGTGCTGATCGGGCGCGAAAATGTCGCGGCCGCCGATATCGACGACGCGCTGCTGGGCGAATTGGCAGACAGCTTGGCGGAAAAAGCCATGCGCCCCGGATAAGGCGGCGCGGCGCATCCGGCGTTTCGCTTGCTGCGACGCCCGATGAGGCGTAGATTACGCCTAAACATAATGAGGATGCCAGCGATGACCCAAGCTATCCAGCGGTCCGTCCTGTTCGCGCTGCTGCTCGCCGCCCCCGCGCTGATTGGCGCGACCCCGGCTCCCGCCGATCCGCCCCCCGTTCCGGCACCGGCCGGCGACATCGTCGCGCCGCCGGTGACGGTGGTGCCCTTTATCCAGCCGTTCGACCTTGATGCATCGCGGCGCATGTCGGTAAAGGTCATGGTTGGGGGCAAGGGCCCCTTCTCCTTCCTCGTCGACACCGGCGCCGAGCGAACGGTGATCGCCCGCGAACTTGCCCAAAGGCTGGGACTGGCCGAGGGAGCGAAGTTACGGCTCGCCACGATCGGCGGCGCGGCGACGGTGCCCAGCTACCGCGTCGCCGCGCTGCAGATGTCGAACCTGCACCTCGCCTCAGTCGAAGCGCCCGCCTTTTTCGGGAGGCATATCGGCGCCGCGGGGCTGATCGGGGTCGACATGCTCGAAGAACGGCGCGTGCTGATCGATTTCCGCAAGGAAAGCATGCAGATATTGGAAACGCGCCGCCGCGCGCCGTCGCTCATCAAGGACGATGACGCGATCGTCGTCACCGCGCGCAATTCGGCGGGGCGCCTGATCCTGTCCGACGCGCGGTTGAACGGCAAACGCATCGACGTGATCGTCGACACCGGAGCGCAGACGAGCGTCGGCAATATGGCGTTGCAAAGGCTGGTCGCGAGCAAGCGCGCCAACCGTTTTCCCTTTGAGGCGACGATCCTCGACGCGGTCACGGGCGAGGCGGTGCCCGCAACGCGCACCGCGATCAAACGCATCGTGATCAACGGCATGGACGTCAACGACCTGCCGGTGAGTTTCGCCGACGGCCAGGCGTTCCGCGCGCTGGGCCTGCACGAACGGCCCGCCCTGCTGTTGGGGATGGACAGCCTGTCGATGTTCGACCGGGTCGAAATCGATTTCCCGAACAAGCGCGTCGTGTTCGACCTGCCCGACGGGGCGCATCGCGAGTCCGGCCAACGCTTCGCCGCAAATGGGATCGCCGCAGGAGGCTAGGGCGCTTGCGGCGGGGTGCCGCCGCAGCCATAGCGGATGTATGTCCGCCGCCGCGACCTTCGATTTTGCAGGCCAGCAGTTTCAGATGCTGGCCGACCGGGCGCTGTTCTGGCCGCGCCACGGCGCGCTGATCGTCGCCGACCTGCATCTGGAGAAAGCAAGCTGGTACGCCGCGCTCGGCCAGCCGCTGCCGCCTTATGACAGCCATGACACGCTCGACCGGCTCGCCGCGCTCGCGGCCGAAACCGGCGCGCGCGCGATCTGGTGCCTCGGCGACAGTTTTCACGACCGCGATGCGGCGGAGCGCATCGTCCCCGCGGTCGCCGATCGCCTGTTCGGGCAGGCGGCGTCGGCGAAGCTGCTGTGGATCGCGGGCAATCACGACGGGCTGACCGGCGGCGCGTGGGGAGGCGAGGTCGCCGACGAGCTGGTGATCGACGGCATCGTTTTTCGCCACCAAAGCATAGGCCGCGAAACGCGGCCGGAAATTTCGGGGCATTTCCATCCCAAATTGCGGCTCAACATCCGCGGCCGTTCGGTATCCCGCCCCTGTTTCGCGGGCGATGGACAGCGCCTGATCCTTCCCGCTTTCGGTGCGCTGACGGGCGGGCTCGCGGTCGACGACGTGGTCATCGCCGCGAATTTTTCCGGTGCGTATGAGGCGATGCTGGTCGCGCGCGGCCGCCGGCTCTGCTTTCCTTGCCCCGGCCGGGCGGCCGATGACGCTACGGCAAGCCGCGCGGTTGCCACTCGCTAGGCCCTAAGCCCCGTCGAACAGGCGCTTTTCCGCCTGTGGCCAAAAAGCATCACCCCGTCAAAAACGACGCAAATACGTGCCCCCCGCTGGATCGGCCGCGCAATTGAGTTATGCTCCGACCGCAACAAAAATAAATAAATGTTGAGAGGAGTGCCCGATATGAAATCATCTTCCCTTCGTGCTGCCCGATTTATGCGCACCAGCGCGCTCGGCGTATCGCTTGCCATGGCAGCGTTCTCGGTTCCCGCCTTTGCGCAAGACGCGCCGGCCGACACCGCGACCGACGACAGCGACAACACCCCGATCATCGTCACCGCGCAGGGCCGCTCGCAGCTGCTCTCCGACGTGCCGGTCGCAATCTCGGCCGTCAGCGCCGAAACGCTGCAGAACAGCGGCGCGAACGACATTCGCCAGCTGAATCAGCTCGCGCCGTCGCTGCTCGTGTCGTCGACCGGCTCGGAAGCCAACGGCTCGGCGCGTATCCGCGGTATCGGCACCGTCGGCGACAACCCCGGCCTCGAAAGCTCGGTCCCCGTCTTCATCGACGGCGTCTACCGTTCGCGTTCGGGCATCGGGCTCAACGAGCTCGGCGAACTCGACCGAATCGAAGTCCAGCGCGGCCCGCAGGGCACGCTCGGCGGACGCAACTCGTCGGCGGGCCTGATCAGCATCTATTCGAAAAAGCCCGATTTCAACTTCGGCGCCACGGGTGAGGTCACCTATGGCAATTATGATTATTGGCGTCTCGGCGGCAGCGTTACCGGCCCGCTCGGCGAAACGCTCGCGGCGCGCCTCGACGGCGTGTGGGTCAAGCGCGACGGTTTCTACAAGGACACCGCGAACAATCGCGACGTCAACAACCGCGACCGCTATTTCCTGCGCGGGCAATTGCTGTTCGAACCGACCGATGCGCTGTCGGTCCGCCTGATCGCCGACTATACCTCGCGCGACGAGGAATGCTGCGCGGCGACCTATGTCGGGCCGAGCGTCAACCAATATATCGGCAATCTCAACACCCCCAGCACCGTCGGCGCGGGTGCGACCCCGACGTCGAACAATATCATCAACGTGCTGCGCGACCTCGGCCAGTCGGTCGGTGCGTTCAACCAGGGTTACAGCCGCGACATTTCGGTCACCCCGGGCCGCAGCTTTGCCGGCAAGACGAAGGATTACGGCTTCTCGGGCCAGATCGACTATGATTTCGGCGGCGCGACGCTGACCTCGATCACCGCGTACCGCGAGTACCGGTCGAGCCAGGCGGGCGACGTCGATTACGGCACGGTCGACATCCTCTATCGCGCCCCCGACAAGGACGCCTATCGCCAGTTCCACACCTTCACGCAGGAACTGCGCCTGCAGGGCGAAGCGTTCGACGGCAAGCTCGACTGGCTCGTCGGCGGCTTCTATGCCGATGAAAAGCTGCGGGTGCGCGACAATCTGCGCTTCGGCGAAGACTATGGCCGGTTCGCGGCGTGCCGCCTGATCACGGGCACGGCGCTCTCGGGCCTCTATTCGCCGGCCAGCCCGTCGTGCATCATCCCGGGCGTCGGCCAGGCGACCCTGCTGGGCGCCTTCGGTCCCGCCGCCGGCCCCGATATCGTCGCGAGCCTCGCGGCGCTCGATGGGATCAGCGACAAGGGCAGCATCAACGACGTCTATCGCCAGAATGGCAAGAACTGGGCGCTGTTCACGCACAATATCTTCCACATCACCGACAAGCTCGATTTCACCTTCGGCGTCCGTTACACCAACGACAAGAAGAAGTTCTCGGCGACCTTCACCAACGACAACACCGCCTGTCAGGTGATCCAGGGCCGGTTGCTCGACGATCTGTCGAGCCCGAACGCCACCATCCGCGCCGTCGCGGGCGGCCTGATCGGCCTCGGCTGCCAGGGCAATTCGACCGCCGAGCTCAACAATGTGTCGATCAACGACAAACGCAGCGAGGACGAATGGACCGGCACCGCGATCCTGTCGTACAAGCCGGTCGACGACCTGATGGTCTATGCGAGCTATTCGCGCGGCTACAAGGCGGGCGGCTTCAACCTCGACCGCTCGGCGCTGAAATCGCCGATCCTGCCCTTCGCGGCGACCCCCGGCGGCGCGCAGGGGCTGGTCGGCAACCTGCAGTTCGATCCCGAAAAGGTCGACAGCTATGAACTCGGCGCCAAATATGCGACCGGTCCGTTCGGCCTCGGCCTAACCTTCTTCCGGTCGGACTTCTCGAGCTTCCAGCTCAACACGTTCAACGGCACCGTCTTCCTCGTCCAGAACGTCAACGGCTGCGACAGCGACCTGAACGGCGGCGACCGCGACCAGAGCAAGTTTACCGGTGCGCCGAACTTCAACGCCGCGGCGGCGACCACCGGCGCCTGTCCCAGCGACGACGTCAGCCATGGCGTCCGGTCGGAAGGCTTCGAACTCGAAGCCTCGCTCGTCCCCGCGCGCAGCTTCCGCATGACCGCCGGCCTGACCTATGCGAAGACCAAATATCGCGGTCAGCTGGTCGGCAATAATTCGGGCGCCCCGCTCGACCAGGCGCTGCGCCTGCTGCCGGGCAACAATCTGTCGAACGCGCCCGAACTGGTCGCGACCGGCAGCATCGCCTGGACCCCCGACATCGGCAGCAGCGGGCTGACCGGCCTCGTCTATGTCGACGGCCGCATGACCGGCGATTACAACACCGGTTCGGACCTGTTCCCGCAGAAGGAACAGAATGGCTATGCGCTGTTCAACGCGCGCATCGGCATTCGCGGCCCCGACGAGAAATGGGGAATCGAATTCTGGGGCCAGAATATCTTCAACAAGCAATATGCCCAGGTCGCGTTCAACTCGCCCTTCCAGGAAGGTGCGACCTCGGCGACCGCCGCCTTTGCCGACCCGCAATATCCGGGCGGCCGCCAGATCTTCTCGCAGTTCCTTGCCGAACCGAGGACCTATGGCGTGACGTTGCGCGGTAAGTTCTAAACACCAGCGAATGACAGACTATCGGGGGCGGGACACATGCTGTTCCGCCCCCTTTCTTTTGGCCGGACAAGTCAACCCGTCACATCTGACAGCTGTGACATAAATGCCGCGGCACGCCGGACAATGAGGTTGCCGGACGGGGTTGCGCTGGCTTGGCCCGGCCCGGTCATGATAGGCTGCTGCACAAATAGAATATCATGACGCTCTCCCGCGAAAAAACACCTGTGGAGGAGGGCCTGACCCATGAAAAACTGTTCCCGCCGTACCCGCCTGCTGCGTAGCAACGCCGCGGGCCTGCCGCTTGTCCTCGCCTTGTGGGCCGCGCCCGCCGCGGCGCAGGAAGCCGGCGCCGAGGCGAATGACGAAACGATCATCGTCACCGCGACGCGGCGCAGCGAGGCGCTGTCCGATGTCCCGATTGCGGTTTCGGCGGTCACCGGCGAGACGCTGGAAAAGACCGGCGCGACCGACGTGCGTGCGCTGGGACAGGTCGCCCCGTCGCTGCTCGTGTCGGGCGCGACGAGCGAGGTCAATTTCTCGGCACGCATCCGCGGCATCGGCACGGTCGGCGAAAATCCCGGCCTCGAATCGTCGGTCGGCCTGTTCATCGACGGCGTCTATCGCAGCCGCACCGGGGTCGGCCTGTCCGAACTCGGCGACATCGAACGCGTCGAGGTGCTGCGCGGGCCGCAGGGCACCTTGTTCGGGCGCAACTCGACCGCGGGGCTGATCAACATCGTCACCAAAGGTCCCGAGCTCGGCCGCTTCGGCGCCAAGGGTTCGATATCCTATGGCAATTACGATTATTGGCGCGTCGACGGGATGATCAATGCGCCGCTGGGCGACAAGGTGGCGGCCCGGCTCGACGGTGTCTGGCAGAAACGCGACGGTTTCATCGACAATGCGACGGCGGGCGAACCCGACATCAACGACCGCGATCGCTGGCTGGCGCGCGGGCAATTGCTGTTCGAACCGAGCGAGACGCTGAAATTCCGCCTGATCGCCGATTACAGCAAGCGCAACGAAAATTGCTGCGGCGGCGTCCTGCTGAACCCCGTGCGCAACCTGACGCGCGGACCCGACGGCTTTCCCGTCGCATCGGCGAACACCTTGCTGCCGATCCTGCAGGCGCTGGGCGCGAACCATCAGGTCCCGCCGGCGGGAACGCCCTTTGTCCGGCGGCAGTCGACGACGCCCGGAGTCACCTATCGCTCGGACACCAAGGACTGGGGTGTGTCGGGCGAGCTGAACTGGGAGCTTGGCGCGGCGACATTGACCTCGATCACCGCCTATCGCGATTACAAGAATGCGCAGGGTCAGGACGCCGATTTCAGCGCGCTCGACATACTGCGCCGCACCGACCTCGACCGCCGGTTCCGCCTGTTCACGCAGGAGGTCCGGTTGCAGGGCGAGGCGTTCGACGGGCGGCTCGACTGGCTGGTCGGCGGCTATTATGCGAACGAGAAACTCGATGTCGACGACGACATTGTTTACGGCAATAATTACGAGCAATTCGCCAACTGCCTGCTCTTCGCGAGCGCATTGCCCTCGGCGGTGCTGCCCTCGAATGCGTCGTGCGTGAACGTGCCGGTGGTGCAGGGGACGATCGCCGTGCTGCCGCCCGGCGCGACGCGGACGCTGCTGCAGGCGCTGATCGCCAATCCGGCGCGCCCGGGATTCGGCTCGCTCGCCGCGGCGCTCGGCCAGCCGACGCTCGCGATCAACGGCACTGGCAATCAGGGATCGACCTTTGCGCAGCGCAGCCGCAACTTCGCGGTCTTTACGCACAACAGCTTCGATATCGTGCCCGACGTGCTGACCTTCACGATCGGCGCGCGCTACACGAGCGAGCGCAAGACCCTCGATGCCGACGCGAATTTCAACAATGCGATCTGCCCGCTGATCGTCAATTCGCCCTTCCAGTCGCTCGCGACCTTGCCCTGCGTCATCAACAGCACCGCGCCCGACCTGCCGCGCGGCAGCGCGGGGACGAAGTTCAAGGACAATGAATGGACCGGAACCGCGGTGCTGAGCTGGAAACCCGCCCCCGAATGGCTCGTCTATGGATCGGCGTCGAAGGGATATAAAGCGGGCGGCTTCAACCTCGATTTCTCGGCGCTCGACCGGACATGCAACACGGCCTTCGACCCGGCCTGCGCGGCGCGGCTGGCGCTGCCCGCGAACACGAGCGGCAACGGCCGGCCCGAGGCGAGCGACCTGCAGTTCGCGAGCGAAAAGGTCGATGCCTATGAACTCGGGATCAAATGGGACGGCCCCGGGATCGACGTCAATGTTGCGGCTTTCTATCAGGAATATAGCAATTACCAGCTCAACACCTTCAACGGCGTCAATTTCGAGGTCACCAACATTCAGGCGTGCAAGGACGATCTGAACGGCGCCGATTCCGACGGGTTGGCGGCGACCGGCGCCTGCCCGTCCGACCGGCTGAAACCCGGCGTGCGGTCGAAGGGGATCGAGATCGAAGCCTTCCTGCGCCCCGCGCGTTATGTGTCGGTCAATATGGGGCTGACTTATGTCGACACGCTCTATCGCCGCAATCTGGTGGGCACGGGCGGGCGGCCGCTGTCGCCGGTGCTGTTCCAGCTTCCCGGCCGCGGCGTGTCGAACGCGCCGCGCTATGTCGCGACCGCGGGGATCAGCTGGACGCCGCCGATCGGCAGTTCGGGGATGAGCGCGCTCGTCTATCTCGACACGCGCCTGCAAAGCGACACCAACACCGGCTCCGACCTCGACGTCGAAAAGATCCAGGACGGTTTCGCGATCTTCAACGGCCGCATCGGCCTCTATGGACCCGAGCGGCGCTGGGGCATCGAGCTGTGGGGCCAGAATCTGCTCAACAAGCGATATTACCAGATCGGCGCCGACATGCCGCTGCAAGGCGGCGGCACCTTCCGCGCCGTCGCGGCGCCCGCTTCCTCCGGGCTGGCGGGCACCGCGAACCAGCTATTCGTCGGCTTCCCCGGCGAACCGCGCACCTATGGCGTGACATTGCGCGGCCAGTTCTGACCGTCTCTCCCCCTCCCCGCTTTGGGGAGGGCGTAGGGAGGGCCTGCCGCGGCCGGGCACTGTCGCGTCAGGCCCTTTCCTTTTGGGTGATGTCCCAACGGTGGGAGCAGACGGCAAACTACCCCCGCGTCGTCATCCCGGACGTGATCCGGGACCCACGACGACGGCGCAGCTATGGATCCCGGATCAAGTCCGGGATGACGATGAAAGGAAGGGCGGCTCCGGTCGGAAGCTGCCTGAACCTACCGCGCCCGCGCGGCCTGGTGCGCGATGTCGGTCATCAGCTTGCGGAACAGCACGGCGCCCGCGGTGCCCGACGCCTTGAGCGCGCGTTCGCAGTCGAGCAAGCGGCTCATCAGCCGTGCGATGCGGACCGAATCCCAGATATGGAGCTGCGCGGTCACCGCGTCGCGCTCCTTCCAGAAAATACCGCTGGTGCGCGCCGATACCACGGTGGCCGGGTGCGCGCCGCCGTCGACCTCGGCGCGTAGGCGCGCAAGCGCCATCGCGCGGATCGCGAGCGCGCGGATGATGCGGATTTCGGCGACGCCGACCGCCGTCGCCTTGGCCAGCATCTCGGGCATTTCGCGTACCTTGCCGCCGAGCGCGACATTGATGCACTCGCTGACATCCTCCTCGTGCGTCGCGGCGCCGAGCGCGGCGATGTCGGCCGCGGTCACCTGTCGTTGCCGGTCCGATCCCGCGTCGAGGTAGAGCGCGATCTTCTCGATCTCGCGCCGCATCAGCGCCTGGTCGCCCGAGACGAGGTCGACGAGCAATTGTGCCTCGGCATTGGCGAGCCGCAGCCCCTGTTCCTGCCCCGCCGTCATCGCGATGCCGACGAGCGCGCGGCGGTCGGGCTGGTAGCAGATCGCCGCAACGGCATGATCCGAGCCTTCGACGAGCTTGACGAGTTTCGACTTGGCGGTGACCGACGCGCCGGTCGCGATTACCGGGTTGATCGCGGTTTCGGCGGCGAGCAGCGCCTCGACCGCCGCAAGGCCGTCGTCGCCGCTGCCCGACAATTCGACCCTGATCACGCGCGCGGACGAAAAGAGCGACATCGACGCGGCTTCGGCGGCAAGCAGCGACGGGTCCTGCGAGAGTTGCGATCCCGAAAGGTCGAGCCGTTCGGCATCCTTGCCCGCGAGCCCGATCAAATGGCTCGCGACGGCTTCCATTGTCGCTTCGTCGGGGCCGGTGAGGAGGGTGAAACGAACCGCGGGGTCGAGGCGCGAGAGGCGTTCGAGTTCGTTCGGCTTGACCGTCTTCATTGCCCTGCGGGCGTCGGGGCGGGCGCAGCGGCCGGTTGTCCGCCGCCGCGGTTCGCAAAGACGGCGAGGCGCGCGACGATCTGGTCGGCGACCGCCGACGCGAGGCGTTCGAGCGCCGAGGATTCGGCGGCGATCGTCGCATATTCGCTGCCGACGACGTCGATCCCCGCGTCGGAGAACGCCGTCGCGTCGAGCAGCACTTCGCCGGTCGCGGCATTCACGAGCTGGTAGCGTGCGCGCAGCGTCCGCCGCTCGCGCGTCACCGCATCGTCGGCGCGGACGCCGAAGCCGGTGATCGAATCTTCAAGCCGCACGTCGAGGCGGAGGCGCTTGCCCGCGCCCTCGCCGCCCTGCGTCGCCTGCAGCCGGTCGCGGAGCGCGTTGCGGACGAGCCAGCCGCTATGCCCCTCGATCGCCGCGACGTCGACGTCGGCGAGCACCTGCGCCACCGCCCCCTTGCTGCCGTTCGCGTAGAGCGGGCGGAGCCCGCAGCCGCCGACAAGCAGCGAAGCAGCGACGAGGCAAGAGGTCAGGAGATTACGCATCAGGGAACGATATTCACCAAACGGTCGGGGACCACAATGACCTTCTTCGGCGCGGCGCCGGCGAGCAGCTCGACGATGCGCGGGCGCGCGAGCGCCGCGGCTTCCACTGCATCCTTGTCGAGACCTTTGGCGAGCGTCATCGTATCGCGCAGCTTACCCGCCATCTGGATGGCGATTGTCACCTCGTCATCGACGAGCAGTGCCGGATTGGCGGCGGGCCATGCGGCATCGGCGATCATCGCGGTCGTGCGCTGGCCGGCGGGAAGCGCGGACCATGCCTCTTCGGCGAGGTGCGGCAGCATCGGTGCGACGAGCAGGATGAGGGTGCGGCACGCCTCGGCGCGGGTCGCCGAGGGCTTGGCCTTCTCGATTTCGTTCGCGAGCGCGTGGACCTTGGCGACGGCCTTGTTGAAGCCAAGCGATTCGATGTCGGCGGCAACGCCGGCGATCGCCTGATGCAGCTTGCGCGCAAGGCCCAGGTCTTCGGCACCGTCACCGACATTTTCGGTGTCGCCGAAGATCCGCCACAAGCGCTGGACGAAGCGCCATGCGCCCTCGATGCCCGCCTCGCTCCACGGCAGGTCGCGTTCGGGCGGGCTGTCCGACAGCATGAACCAGCGCGCGGCGTCGGCGCCATACTGGTCGAGGATGGCGTCGGGATCGACGACATTCTTTTTCGATTTCGACATCTTGATCACGCGGCCGACGTCGACCGAATAGCCGTCGGCGGTGAGCGTCGCACCGTCGGGACGACGCTCGATCTCCTCGGGGGTGAAGTAGAGCGGCGGCAGACCTTCGCCCTGCACGCGGCTGTAGGTTTCGTGCGTCACCATGCCCTGCGTGAAAAGGCTCGCGAAGGGCTCGGCGATGTCGATCATGCCCATATGCTTGAGCGCGCGCGTCCAGAAGCGCGCATAAAGCAGGTGAAGGATCGCATGCTCGATGCCGCCGATATATTGGTCGACGGGCAGCCAGCGGCGGATCACCTCGGGATCGAACGGCTTGTCCGACGGCGAGCTGGCGAAGCGCAGGAAATACCAGGACGAATCGACAAAAGTGTCGAGCGTGTCGGTTTCGCGCACCGCGTCACCGCCGCAGCCGGGGCAATGGACATGTTTCCACGTCGGATGGCGGTCGAGCGGATTGCCGGGAACCGAGAAATCGACATCCTCGGGCAGGACGACGGGAAGCTGGTCCTTGGGCACTGGCACGGTGCCGCACGCATGGCAGTGGATGAAGGGGATCGGCGTCCCCCAGTAGCGCTGGCGCGAGACGCCCCAGTCGCGGAGGCGCCACACGGTGGTGCCCTTGCCCCAGCCTTCATGCTCGGCGCGCGTAATGACCGCGGCCTTGGCTTCGTCGATCGTCATGCCGTCGAGGAAGTGGCTGTTCACCAGCTTGCCGGGGCCGGTGTAGGCTTCGGTTCCGGTGAAATGCTGCGCGGTCGCGTCGCCGTCGGCGATGACGCGGTGGACCTGCAGCCCATATTTATGCGCGAAGTCGAGGTCGCGCTGATCGTGCGCCGGGCAACCGAAGATCGCGCCGGTGCCATAGTCCATCAGCACATAGTTCACGACCCAGACGGGCAGGTGCCAGTTGGGATCGAGCGGGTGTTCGACCGCGATGCCGGTGTCGAAGCCCATCTTCTCGGCGGTGTCGATTTGTTCGGCCGCGGTGCCCTGGCGGCGGCAGTTCTCGATGAACGCGGCGAGCTCGGGCGAATCCTTCGCGAGCCGCTCGGCGAGCGGATGGTCGGGCGAGATCGCCGCGAAGCTTGCGCCGTAAAGCGTGTCGGGGCGCGTCGTGAAGACGTCGAAACCGGCCGCGCCGCCAGCGAGCTTGAAGCTGAACTCCAGCCCCTGCGACTTGCCGATCCAGTTTTCCTGCATCAGCCGCACCTTGTCGGGCCAGCTGTCGAGTGCGCCCAGCCCTTCGAGCAGTTCGTCGGCGAAGTCGGTGATCTTCAAAAACCACTGCGACAGCTTTTTCTTTTCGACGAGCGCGCCCGAGCGCCAGCCGCGGCCGTCGATCACCTGCTCGTTCGCGAGCACGGTCATGTCGACGGGGTCCCAGTTCACATAGCTGTGCTTGCGCGTGACGAGCCCCGCGGCGAACAGGTCGAGGAACAGCGCCTGTTCCTGGCCGTAATAATCGGGCTCGCACGTCGCGAGCTCGCGGCTCCAGTCGATCGCGAGGCCAAGGCGCTTCAGCTGCGCGCGCATCGACGCGATATTGTCGCGCGTCCAGCCGCCGGGGTGGACGCCCTTTTCCATCGCGGCGTTCTCGGCGGGCATGCCGAACGCGTCCCAGCCCATCGGGTGGAGCACGTCGTGCCCCGTCATCCGCTTGAAGCGCGCGAGGACATCACCCATCGCATAGTTGCGGACGTGACCCATATGGATGCGCCCCGACGGATAGGGGAACATCTCGAGGATATAGGCCTTGGGCCGATCTTCGCTATCGGTCGTGGCAAAGCTGTTCGCCGCCTCCCACGCCTTTTGCCAGCGGGCGTCGGCGGCGAGGGCGCCAAAGCGCGGTTCGCGGGTCATTCGTCGGTTACCCCGTTAGTCTGTGTGGGCAGGCGCGGAAAGCGCGCCGCCGGATTAGTCCCTGATGGCCGAGCGACGCAGGTCGCGGGCGCGGGTGAGGATGATTTCCTCGAGCTTCTGCACCGTCGCCGCCTGTACCGGCGCGTCGACCCAGCTGCCGCCCTGCGCGACCTGGCGCGAAGCCGCTATGCGCAGCGCGTCGGCGCGCAGATCCTGGTCGAGGATCGAGACGGTAACCTTCATCCGCTCGCCCGGGTTCGCCGGGTTTGCATACCAGTCGGTGATCACGACGCCGCCGGCCGAATCGGCCTGGAGCAGCGGCATGAACGACAGCGCGTCGAGCGAGGCGCGCCACAAATAGCTGTTGACGCCAATCGTCGTCACCTGGCTGGCGGCGAGATCGGCGCGCGGCCGTTCCTTGTTCGCGCAGGCCGAAAGACCAAGCGCCGCGAGCCCAAGCAGCGCGAGCGCGGCCGGACGGCGACCGAGCGTGGCAAGGACGGAAAGCTGGGACATGCGGGTACACCTTATCTCTTGAGCCCGTCCGACGTGGAAAATCGGCCGCGCGGAACGATATTGCCAGCGTCTCTATCGCCCTTGTCGCCGCCCCGCAAGCGCGGCAATTTCGGCTTTGCCGCGGTTCAGATTCTGGTCAGATTCGAAATGCACTGTGACGATCCCGCAACAATTTTGGCAAAAATCGGAATCGTTGCAACAATTTGACGGGATTCACTGGCAATGTTGCCCCGGGAGTCCTATCTGAAGAATCAATTGGGGTTGGAGTCGCAGGGCAATGGCGCGGACATCGCGACATTTTTGGAAAGGAAGCCTCACCGCTTTGGCGGTGGTTTCGCTTGCGCTTCCGCCAGCGCTCGCCGCGATGTCGAGCAGCGACCGCATCCGCGACACCAATCTTTCGGAAACCCTGCTTGGCCAGTTCACCCCGGCATCGGGCGATGAGCGGCTGATCGCACGCTATAACAAAATGTCGGCCGAACAGCGCGGCAGCTTCAGCTTCACCCCCGCGCTTCCCGACGACGGGCGCAAGAATCGCGCGATCACCGTCGTGATTCGCGCCCGCGACGACGCGTCGAGCGCCGCGCGCACCTCTGCGCTGGCTGCGGGCCGGACCGCGCCGATCGCGATTACTCCGGTCGCCTATAATCTCGGCGCCTCGGTCGGATTCGAGAAATTCGTCACGCCGGCGCTGCCGCGCGGCACCGACCTTCGCAACCTGCCGGTCGCGAAGGCTCCGGAACAGGACGAGAAAAAGTCGCGCTTCGCCACGCGTATGGTCAACCGCCCAAGCGACCCAAGCGGGGCAACCGATCGCGTCACCGCTCCTGGCGAAGCGTCGGCCGTCGATGTCGTCAGCAGCTATCGCCTGACCAAGAACATCGACGTCACCGCGGGCGTTCGGTACAAGAGCGACGACCGCATCGAACCGCTGACCGATACGCGCCGCGACAGCCAGGCGGTCTATGTCGGAACCGCGTTCCGCTTCTAAATCTGCATCGCTATTTGGATCAGGGCGGCCTGCAAATGGCGACCTTCCGCGCTTCCGGTGCTCACGCACATTAAGTGCGCTGCGCTCCGGGTCACGGAACGCCGTCATTTTCGACTCACCCAGACCCAAATATCGACGCAGATTGCCGTCGGCGCTTTGTCGCCTTTTCTTCCCGCCTATCCGCCCAGGTATCGATCGCCGCCCAGCCGGGCTTGATCCGGCTTGCGCGATTTAGCGCGCGCGCGCGCGCCGCTGTCATTCCGCCGAGCGCTATCGGCCGTGCGCCCGATAGCCGCGCGAGCCGCAGCCACATCGCGCGCCCGAGCACCGGTGCGCCGGGATGCGAACGCGTCGGATGGAGCGGCGAGATGAAGACGGCGCCGGCGCCGGCTTTGCGCGCGCGGCGCGCCTCGCGCGCACCATGGACGGGCATCGTCAGCAACAGGCCGAGCCGATGCGCCTGCCCCGCCCGCTTTACATCGCGCTGGCGAAGGTGGACGCCGTCGGCGCCCCAGCGGCGCGCCGTGGCCGGCTGTCCAGCGAGCAGTACCGTAAGCCCGCGCGCGCGCGCGGTGCGCATCAACCGCCGCAGCAGGCGCCAGCGCGCACCCGGCGCCAGGCTGTCGTGGCGAAGGACGATGCCGCTGCCGGGCGGAAGCAGCGCCGCGAGTTCGGCGATACCAGCCGCGGTCCGCTCGTCGCTGAACAGCCATGCGTTCGGCAATGCGTTTGGCGATTTGGGGGACAGGGGGTGGCGCGGGCGCATCGCCCTTTCTATAGGCGCGTCGCGAGCGCGCGCAACGCGCGGGATGGAAGCGAGACGATGAGCGAAGCAGCAGACCGGCTGGCCGAGGTAAATGCCAATATCGCGGGCGCGGCAAAGCGCGCGCAGCGGCGGACCGATGATATCTGCCTGATCGCCGTGTCGAAGACCCACGACGCCGACGCCATCCGCCCGCTGATCGCCGCGGGCCAGCGCCACTTCGGCGAGAATCGCGTGCAGGAAGCCGCGGCGAAATGGCCCGAACTGCGCGCCGAAACCCCCGATGTCGTGCTCCACCTGATCGGCCAGTTGCAGTCGAACAAGGCCGAGGAAGCGGTGGCGCTGTTCGATGCGATCCACTCGCTCGATCGCAGCTCGCTGGTACAGGCCATCGCGAAGGCGTGCCAAAAGGCAGGCAAGCAGCCGCAACTGTTCGTCCAGGTCAATATCGGCGACGAGGAGCAGAAGGGCGGCTGTGCGACCCGCGACCTGCCGGCGCTGCTGGCCGAAGCGCAGCACGCCGGGCTGACGATCGACGGCCTGATGGCGATCCCCCCCGCCGATATCGAACCCGCCCCCTTTTTCGCGCTGCTCGACGAACTCGCCGAACGCCATGGGCTGACGGGGCGTTCGATGGGGATGAGCGGCGATTACGAAACCGCGGTGATGCTGGGCGCGACGCATGTGCGCGTCGGGACGGCGCTGTTCGGGTCGCGAAGCTGAACCAGTGAATGCCGATTTCGGTGCCGCGATGTTGCCACGGCGCTCGTGACGTTTTAGCTTGTCTTCCATGAAGTCCGCACCGTGTACCACCTGCATGGGGTTCCCGCGCCACTGACGCGAGGAACGACGAAGGCGCACCGCCCGGTCGCGCCTGTTGATGAATATCATCTTCATCCTTCGTTGGCCGACAGGCCATCGACACCGCAGGTGTTCACAATGGACAATTTTTTCGAAAGCCCCTTCAAGGGGATAACGCTCGACAAACAAGTTACGCAGCCGAATATTCGGGTCGGCCGCTTCAGCTATTATTCGGGCTATTATCACGGACACAGCTTCGACGACTGCGCCCGCTTCATCCTTCCCGACAAGGATGCGGACAAGCTGATCATCGGCAGCTTCTGCTCGATCGGGTCGGGCGCCGCCTTCATCATGGCCGGCAATCAGGGCCACCGGAACGACTGGATCAGCACCTTTCCCTTTTTCTGGATGCCCGAGGTTCCGGCATTCGGCGGCGCCCGGAACGGCTTTCTCCCGGCAGGCGATACCGTGATCGGCCACGATGTCTGGATCGGTTCGGAAGCCATCATCATGCCGGGCATTCGGATCGGCGACGGCGCCGTCATTGGCACGCGGGCGGTCGTGACCCGCGACGTTGCCCCCTACACGATCGTCGGCGGGAATCCGGCAGCCCCGATTCGCAAGCGCTTCGCCGATGGCGACATCGCGGCGTTGCTGGACATGCAATGGTGGCATTGGCCCGATGAACGACTGCGCGAGGCGATGCCGCACTTATGCAGCAGCGATATCGCCGGCCTGCGCGAGTTGTGGAGCGGCTGGCAATCGCGTTGATCCGGGGGTGGAAAGCGACGGTTCGCTTTCCACCTCGCCCTATTGATATTCGACCGTCACCGGGACGCGCCCGCGATAGTCGCCGTCGTCGAGCCCGGCGATCTGTAGCCGGCCGCCGAAGCGGAACTGAAGCCGGCCGTCGGCGCCGAGACGCGGCGCGGCCGAAAGGTCGGTGACGAGGCCGGTGACGCGCGCGGTGCGGCCGTGGCCGCTTTCGAGGTCGACGCTCGCGGGAAGGATCACGCGCACCTCGGCGCCCGGTTCGCCGCGCACGGTGACGGTGCCGGTCAGCGCGAAGCCGCCGAGATCGACGACGTCGCCGCGCACGCGGCGGACGCCCGAGGCGGGATCGATTTCGATCTCGCCCCCCATCGCGCCGACCGCGACGCGGCCCATGTCGAGCCGGGTTTCGACATCGACGCGCAGCGGCACCTCGGCCTTGCGCGCCGCGATTCCCGCCGCCCTGTCCTGCGCGCAGAGCATGCATTGCGCCGCTGCGGCAGGTGCGGCGCCGAACAACAGGCCCAAGCCAAGGAAAAGACGCAGTTTCACATCTTCCCCTTGCCACAGCATGGTTAATCCCGGGTAAAATGGCGCAGCACCTTATCCGCTGGCCACCGCCGCGCTTTTGGGTCAAACCCGCGCCATGAGCAGCCCTCCGCCCGTCCGGCTCAACGCCCTCGCCACCGCGGTGCCGGGGCACGACATCCATCAGTCGTTCATCGACTGGGCGACGCCGCGCCTCGCCGACCCGCGCATGCGAGCGCTCTTTGCGCGGATGGCGGCGCGATCGGGGATCGACCACCGCTGGTCGGTGCTGCCACCGACTGCCGACGGCGGATCGCCCGTCGGCGCGGGCGGATTTTACGACGTCCCCGGCCTGCCGCCGACTTCGGCGCGGATGGCGGCCTATGCAGAATATGCCCCCGACCTCGCGATGCAGGCGATCGCGGCGCTCGGCGACGCGCTCGACCCGGCGCGCGTCACGCATATCGTCGTCGCGAGTTGCACCGGCTTCGTCGCGCCGGGGATCGATCAGATCATCGCGCAGCGGCTGGGCCTGCCCGCGACGGTCGAGCGCGTGCTGATCGGCTTCATGGGCTGCTACGCCGGGGTCACCGCGCTGCGCACCGCGCGGCATATCGTGCGGTCCGAACCCGGCGCCGTCGTGCTGGTGGTCAGCGTCGAGCTGTCGAGTCTGCACCTCTCGCCCGCCGTCGAAGCCGAACCCCTGCTGATGATGCTGCAATTCAGCGACGGCGCGGCGGCGGGGATCGTGTCGGCCGCGCCGGGCGGGCTCGAACTCGGCGAAGGCCGCAGCCTCGCGCTCGCGGACAGCGCGGACCTGATCCGCTGGGACATCGGCGACAAGGGGTTCGAAATGCAGCTGTCGGGCGAAGTGCCCGGGCGGCTGCGCGAAACATTGGCGAGGCCCGATGTGCAGCGCACACTGTTCGGCGAGGCCGGTCCGCCGCCCCTGCTCGCGGTCCATGCCGGGGGGCGTTCGGTACTCGACGCGGTCGAGCATGCGCTCGGCGTCGATCCGGACACCCTCGCCGACAGCCGCGCGGTGCTCGCGCGTTTCGGCAATATGTCGTCGGCGACGATATTGTTCGTACTCGCCGACATGATGGCGCGCGGCGCGGCGGGCGAGGGGGTCGCGATCGCATTCGGCCCCGGGCTCGCCGCCGAAGCGATCCGGTTCAAGGCATGAACCCCTTCGCCAGCCTTCGTGTCCCGATCGTCCGCGAGGAGGAGATGGACGCCGCCGAGCTGCCGCCCGAACGCTATGCGCGCGTGCTTGCCGACCTGTCGCGGATCAACGGTCTGACGATGGCGCCGCGCCCGACGCTGAACTTTCTCGATCGGGTGCGTGCGCGCGGCGTTGGCGACCGGCCGTGGCGCATCCTCGACGTCGGGTTCGGCGCGGGCGACATGCTCGCGCGGATCGCGCGCTGGGGCGACAGGCGCGGGGTCGCGCTCGACCTGGTCGGCGTCGACCTCAATCGCAAGAGCGAGGCGGTGGCGGCGATGCGACTCGGTACGCGGGCGCGGTTGATCACCGGCGATTATCGCGCGCTCGCGGGGCAGGGGTGGGACATCATCCTCTCCAGCCTCGTCACCCACCATATGACGCCCGCGCAGCGCACCGAATTCCTCCGCTTCATGGAAGGCGAGGCGGCGCGCGGTTGGCTGGTCAACGACCTCCATCGCCGGCGCCTGCCCTTTGCGGGCTTTCCACTGCTCGCGACTCTCGCTCTCGTCGATCCGATCGTGCGGCGCGACGGACAGCTATCGGTCGGGCGCAGCTTTCGCCGCGCCGAATGGCGGGCGATGCTGGCCGAAGCCTTGCCCGAGGCGGCAAGCGAATGCCGGATCTTTCGCAGCTTTCCGTACCGGCTTTGCGTCGAGCGTATCCGGTGAGCGATGCGATCGTCGTCGGCGCCGGCCCCGCCGGGTCGGCCGCGGCGATCGGGCTGGCGCGCAGCGGTGCCACGACACTGCTACTCGAACGCACGCGCGAAACGGGCGACGCGCTGTGCGGCGGTTTCCTGAGCTGGCAGACGTTGCAGCGGCTCGATGTGCTCGGGATCGAGCGCGCGGCGCTCGGCGGGCAGGCGGTTCGCCGCGTGCGCCTGTTCGCGGGCCAGCGGCAGAGCGAGACCGCGCTGCCCGGCGAGGCGATGGGGGTGTCGCGCCGCCGGCTCGACGGCGCGTTGCAGTCGGCGGCGGTGGCGGCAGGCGCTGGCCTCGAACGCGGCATCCATGCGACGGCGCTCGAAGGCGGCACGGTGCAGACGCGCGACGGTGCGATGCTGGCCGCATCGTCGATCTTCCTCGCCGCGGGCAAGCACGGGTTTCGCGGCTTTCCACGCGAGCCCGCCGCATGGCAACGCGCCGACCCCGTGATGGGGTTGCGCTTGCGGCTTCCGGCACATCCTTCGCTCGACCGGCTGATTGGCGATGCCGTTGAACTCCACCTGTTCGATCGCGGCTATGCCGGGCTGGTGCGGCAGGAGGATGGCAGCGGCAACCTGTGCCTTGCGGTGCACAAGTCGCGGCTCGATGACGCGGGGGGCGATCCGGCGACGCTCCTGCGCGCGCTGGCAGACACAATGCCGCATCTCGGCGAACGGCTGGCGCATGCCGACTGGTCGCGCGCCGTCGATGCGATCGGGCACGTCCCTTATGGCTGGCGCGCACGCGATACGGCGCCGGGGTTGTTCCGGCTCGGCGATCAGGCCGGGGTAATCCCCAGCCTTGCAGGCGAGGGTATGGGACTCGCGCTCGCGAGCGCCGAGGCGGCGGTGGCGGCGTGGCGTCACAGCGGCGGCGATGCGGCGCCCGCATATCAGAAACGCCTCGCGGCGACGATGACGCGCCCCTTTGCGCTCGCCAATCTCGTCTGGCGGATGGGCGAGAACCGGCGCACGGCGGGGATCATCACGGGCATGGCGTCACTTTTTCCGGCGTTGGTGCGAATGATGTCAGAGGCGACGCGGATCGAGCCCCGCTAACGGCTCACCCCGCTCCCCCTTGCGATAGTGCGGCGCCGCGCCGATATTGGTGCCAACAGCGATGGGAACGAAACAGCCCGTCCGAAGGAGATCCTCCATGACCGACCCGAAAACCGAAAAGACGCTCGACCCGATGGCGCACCATGTGCTGCGCGAAGGCGGCACCGAGCGGGCGTTCACCGGCAAATATACCGATCACAAGGGCGACGGCATGTACCGCTGCGCCGGTTGCGGCGAACCCCTGTTCGACAGCCGCACCAAGTTCGACAGCGGGTCGGGCTGGCCAAGCTATACCGCCCCCGCCGAGGGCGGCGCGGTGACCGAACTGACCGATACCAGCCACGGCATGGTCCGCACCGAAGTGCGCTGCGCCAAATGCGAAGGCCATCTCGGCCATGTCTTCCCCGACGGCCCCGGGCCGACCGGGCTGCGCTATTGCATTAACAGCGCGGCGCTTGACTTCGCGGACCGCTCGCCGGATGAGGCGCAGACCGGCGAAGGCTGAAACCTCCTTCCCGGACTGACGCATCAGGGGCGCAGTGAGGGAAGGAACACCGGCTTTGCGCCGTGAAAGACAGCAGGCTTCGTCGAATAAATCGTCATCGTCCAGCAAGCGCAGCGGCACGCCCGGCGGCGAGCCGTCAGGCTGGCGCGTGTGGCTGCGCCGCGCCTTTCGCTGGGGCCTCGGCCTCGCGGTCGTCGGCCTCGTCGCGCTGGGCGTTGCGGTCGGCATCGCGGTGCAGCGCATGCCGAGCTTCGAGGAGCTCAAGAAATCGCCGGCGGGGCAGACGATCCGCGTCCGCGCCGCCGACGGCACCGTCTTCCTGTCGCTCGGCCCCAATTATGGCCGCTGGCTGACCTTGCGCGAAACGCCGCAGGTGATGCAGGACGCGATGGTCGCGGTCGAGGACCGGCGCTTTCGCTATCACCCCGGCGTCGATCCGGTCGGCATGACGCGCGCCGCCGCGTTCGCGGTACAGAATTACGGCACCGGCCGCCGCATGCAGGGCGCTTCGACGATCACCCAGCAGCTTGCGCGCAATATCTTCCTGTCGAACAGCTACACCTGGACGCGCAAGATGCGCGAAATGATCCTCGCGCTGGCGCTCGAATGGAAATTCTCGAAGGACGAGCTGCTCGAACTCTATCTCAACAAGGTCTATTTCGGCGGCGGCAGCTATGGCATCGACGCCGCGTCGAACAGCTTTTTCGGGCATAGCGCGACCGAAATGTCGCTGTCCGAGGCCGCCGTCGTCGCGGGCCTCGTCAAAGCGCCATCGCGCTATTCGCCGACCGCCGATGCGCAGGCGGCATTGGGCCGCGCCGGGGTCGTGCTCGACGTCATGGTCGACGCGGGCGTCATCACGCGCGCGCAGGCCGACAGCGCCGAGCCCGCCAATGTGCAGCTCGCCAAGGAAACCGGACAGAATAGCGCGCGCTATTTCAGCGACTGGGCGCTGCCGCAGCTCGATATGCTGATCGACGAGGGCAGCGAGGCGCTCGACGTCTATACCACCATCGATCTGGGCATGCAGCGCGCGGCGACCGCGTCGATCCAGGCGAACACGCCGAAGAATGTGCAGGGTGCGCTGGTCTCGCTCGACCGCGACGGTGCGGTGCGCGCGATGGTTGGCGGCAGGGATTATGTGACGTCGAACTACAACCGTGCGACGCAGGCGCTGCGCCAGCCGGGATCGGCGTGGAAGCTCTTCGTCTATATGGCGGCGCTCGAGGCGGGCTATAAGGTCAGCGATCCGGTGGTCGACGAGCCGGTGACGATCAACGGCTGGAGCCCACGCAACTCATCGGGGCGTTTTTCGGGCACGATGGATTTGCGCAGCGCCTTTGCCTATTCGGTCAATACGGTTGCGGCGAAGCTGGGTGACGAAGTCGGCTTTTCGGCGGTTGCCAATATGGCGCGCCGCTTTGGCATCACGACGCCGGTCAATACGCATCCCTCGATGGTGCTCGGCAGCGCCGAGGTGCGCGTGATCGACATGACTGCGGCCTTTGCCGCGGTGTCACGCGGCGGCGTGTCGGTGCAGCCCTATGGCATCACCAAGGTGACGACCGCGGGCGGCGAACTGCTCTATCAGCGCCCCGCCGAGCGCGGGACGACGCTGGTCGACCATTGGGTCGCGGCGGGCATCACCGACCTGCTGCAGACCGCGGTCAACACCGGCACCGGCAAGGCCGCGCAAATCGGCCGCCCCGTCGCGGGCAAGACCGGGACGACGTCGAGCAACAAGGACGGCTGGTTCCTCGGCTTTTCGAGCGGGATCACGACCGGCGTGTGGATGGGCCGCGACGACGCGAAGGCCGTCGGCGGATTGCAGGGCGGCCGTGCGCCCGCGAAGGCCTTTGCCGACTATATGCGTGTCGCGGTCGCGCGGCGGCCGGTCGAGCAGTTCGACACCGAGGTCGTGCTGCCCGAATGGCAGCTCGAGGACGAGGGCGAGGCCTATATGGGCGAGCCGGGCCAGGAGGGCTTCGTCGACGAGAATGGCATGCCGATCGAGCTGCCCTATGACAGCCGCCCGCCCGAGGGCGCGGACCCGGCACCGCCGCCGACCGAGGATGGACCGGTGCTCGACCAGCAATGGATCGAGGAGCAGACCGGGCGGCGGCCGCCGGCCGAAAATGGCGCGGCGCCGAAGAATGGCGGTCAGCCCAAGATCGTGACGGTGCCGAAAACCGCACCGCCGGTCGTCAGACCGCCGCAACAGCGACCGCCTTCCGATACCGCGAGCGATTAGTCAGGCCGTGAAGCGGTAGCGGTGGAGCGCGCGCCCTTCGCGGCGCAGCCAGCCGCGCGCCGTGGCGACATCGCCGTCGTGCAGCTCGTCGACGAGCGCGTGGAAGGCCGCGCCATGGTCCATATGCCGAAGGTGCGCGACCTCGTGCGCGACCGTGGCACGCCGAACATGATCGGGCGCCATCACGAGCCGCCAGCTGTAGCGCAGGTCGCCGTCGTGCGTGCAGCTGCCCCAGCGGCTGCGCGGATCGCCGACCCCGACGCGGCCGACCGACAGGCCCGCAGCCGCGGCGATTTCGCGGCTTTCACGCTCCATCAGACCCAGCGCCTGTCCCTTCAGCCAGCGTTCGACGCGCCGACCGACAGTTTCGAGCGGACCGCCGACGTGCAGGCTATCGCCGCCGAGACGGATCGCGCGCGGCGCGGTCGCGGTCCAGTCGATATGACGCTCGACACCAAAAACGGGCACCGAGGCGCCGGGACCGACGATGACCGGCAGCGCCGCCTTGCCGACCTGTTCGACGAGCCACGCCTGCTGTTCGCCGGCCCATTTCAGTGCCGCGCGCTCGTTGGTCCGGCGCGGAACGGTCAGCCGCAGCTCGCCGCGCGCGCCGTCGAAAACGAGGCGGTAGCGGCGCGACTGGGCGTGCCGGACGACGCGTACCGGCCAGGCTTCGTCGCCGACCCAGATGTGCGGCCCCTCGGCCGCAGGATCAAACGACGCGTTCGACAAGATGATTCTCGAGCGGCCCGGCCATGTCCTCACCGACCGTCCAGCCGACGATCGACTCGCCCGCGCGGTGAACCGCATCGCGGTCGCCGCAGACGAGATAATGCCAGTCGGGCAGCGGCTCGCCCTCGGCGCGCAGACGATAGGCGCAGGTCTGCGGCAGCCATTCGATGTCGGCGACCTTGCCCTTGGTCAGCGTCAGGCAATCGGGAACGTGGCGGCGGCGATGCTTGTAGTCGCCGCAGCGCGCGGTTTTGAGGTCGAGCAGGCGGCACGCGACATTGGTCGGATAGATGCGGCCCGTATCCTCATCCTCGAGCTTGTGGAGGCAGCATTTGCCGCAGCCGTCGCACAGCGCTTCCCATTGCCCCGCGTCGAGAGTGGCAAGCGGCGCTTCCCAGAAGGGTTGCGCCTCGCGGGCCATTACTTGACCCACTTCGCCAGCTCGGCGGCGACCTTGTCGGGGGAGCCTTCGTCGACGTCGGACGATGGATCGTCGAGCGGCAGCAGCGCAACCGGCTTGCCGTCGGGATCCATCAGAAAGGCGAGCTGGCTGTGCGCCATCAGATAGCGGTCGGGCGCCGAACCCTCGACCTTGTTGTACGTCACGACATAGGCTTTTGCGACCGCGGCAATCTGTTCGGGGGTGCCGGTGAGGCCGAGCAGGCGCGGATGATAGCGCGCGACGAAGGGCTTCAATGCCGCGGGCGTATCGCGCGCCGGATCGACGGTGATGAAGAGCGGCTGGACCTTCGCGCCGCGCGCGGCGTCGGCCTTTTCGAACTGCGACAGGCCGCGCATCAGCTTTTGCAGGTCGACCGGGCAGATGTCGGGGCAGAAGCTGTAGCCGAAATAGATCAGGCGATATTTGCCCGCAAAATCGGTATCGCGGACGGTCTTGCCATCCTGGTCGGTGAGCGTGAAGGCGCCGCCGATGCGCGCGCCTTCGAGCGGCGGTTTCGCGGGCGGCGCATCGCCGCCGCCGCTGCAACCCGCGAGCGCGGCGCCAAAAGCGATCATCAGGCTTGCGCGGACGAACCTTTGTCCCATATTTGCGATATTCATCATCTGGCCAGCCTTGATCGGCTAGCCTCGGAAAATCAACCTTTGTCGTCGCGTCAGCGGCGGACAAATTGCCCCAGGGGTCGCCGATCATGTTTCGCCGTGCGGAATTCCGCTTCGCCGCTTTCCTCGCCGCGCTGGTCGCCGCGACGGGTCTGTTGCTCAGCCCCGCGCAGGCGCAGTTCCGCGGCGGCTATGCCTTTTTGCAGGCGGTCGAAAACCGCGACGGGACCAAGGCGACCGAGGCGCTGAAGGACGATCCGTCGTTCATCAACACGCGCAATCCCGACACCGGCCAAACCGCGCTGATCATCGTCACCAAACGCCGCGACATCAGCTGGCTGCGCTTCCTGCTCGCCAAGGACGCCGATCCCTCGATCGGCGATCGCCAGGGCGTAACCCCGCTGATGCACGCCGCGCTAATCAATTTCACCGACGGCGCCGAAGAGCTGCTCAAGGAAAAGGCGCCCGTCGACCAGGCCAACCGGCGCGGCGAAACCGCGCTGATCCTGGCGGTGCAGTCGAAGAATGTCGGCATGGTGCGCCTGCTCGTCAAGCGCGGCGCCAACCCCGACAAGGCCGACCATGTCGCCGGCATGTCGGCGCGCGCCTATGCCAAGCGCGACGACCGCACCGGACAGATTGTCGCGCTGCTCGACGCCAAGCCCGATGGCCCGATCCGCGACCTGGGCCCGAAGTTCGGGCCCAATTGATCAACCCAATGTGATATCTGAATTGACAATCACATTATGATGTGAGACATGGCGATCATGTCTACACAGCTCATCGATCGCATCCGCGCCATCGTCGACGACGGGACCATGTCCCGCTCGGGTCTCGCCCGTGCCGCGGGCCTCCACGCCAACAGTTTGCGCGACCTCGATTCGCCCGGCTGGAACCCCACCGCCGAAACGCTGCGCAAGCTCGAAAACTGGCTCGCGAACGGCAGCGACCTGTCGCCGATGGCTACGCCAGAGGAAATCATCGCCGAGGCGCGCAACGGCCGCATGTTCATCCTCGTCGACGACGAGGATCGCGAAAATGAGGGCGACCTGGTCATCCCGGCGCAGATGGCGACCCCCGATGCGATCAACTTCATGGTCACCCACGGCCGCGGTCTCGTCTGCCTGACGCTGACCCGCGAGCGTGTCGACCAGCTCGGGCTCGAACTGATGAGCCGGAACAACGGCACGCGGCACGAAACCGCCTTCACCACCTCGATCGAGGCGCGCGAGGGGGTGACCACCGGCATTTCGGCGGGCGACCGTGCGCGCACCGTTTCGGTCGCGATCGACGCCGGCAAGACCCGCGACGACATCGTCACCCCGGGCCATATCTTCCCGCTGATCGCGCGCGACGGCGGCGTGCTCGTGCGCGCCGGCCACACCGAGGCGGCGGTCGACATCAGCCGGCTGGCGGGGCTCAACCCCTCGGGCGTGATCTGCGAAATCATGAACGACGACGGGACGATGGCGCGGCTCGACGACCTCATCCCCTTTGCGCGCCGCCACGGGCTCAAGATCGGGACGATCGCCGACCTGATCGCCTATCGCCACCGCAACGACCGGCTGGTCGAATGCGTGTCCGACGACCCGTTCGAATCGGACTATGGTGGCGACTGGCGCCTCAAATCCTATCGCAACAAGATCGACGGCACGGTCAATCTCGTGCTCCAGAAGGGCGCGATCGACCCCGAGGGGGTGACGCTGGTGCGCATGCACCCGGTGTCGATCTTCGACGATATCATGGGCCGCCCCGGACCGAAGAAGCGCCGCCTGCAGCGTTCGATGGATGCGATCGGCGAAGCCGGCGCGGGTGTGATCGTGATGCTGATGCGTCCGCTTCCCGGGTCGGCCGAGGCCGATGCCCTCCCGGCGCCGACCGGCGGCATGGACCTGCGCACTTACGGGATCGGCGCGCAGATCCTCGCCGACCTTGGCGTCCATGCGATGGAACTGCTCACCCCCACCCACAGCAATATCGTCGGGCTCGAAGGCTATGGCCTGTCGGTCGTCGGCGAACGCCCGATACCCGGAGAGGCGTGATCGGGCATTGAGCCAGTCGCTGGGCATCGGCTTCGCGCTTGTCGCCGCACTGACTACCGCTTCCTCTCACGCCCTGTTAAAATCGGGCGAGGATCAAGCAGCGGTTCGCGCGCTGTGCGGCGCAACATGGGCTGGCGCCGCCGCCATTCCGCTGATGTTCACCGGCTTGCCCACTCCGGCTATGCTGCCGTGGCTTGGCGGAGCGGTCGTCCTGCACAGCGTCTATTCGCTGGTGTTGACGCGCTCCTATACGCTTAACGATTTTTCGGTAGCCTTTCCGATCGCGCGCGGAACGGCGCCGCTCATCGCAACGGTCGGCGGCGCATTGTTGTTCAGCGAAATTCCCGGTTTCGGGGAGATTGCCGGAGTCGCTGCGATCTGTGCCGGGATATTATCGCTATCAGCCGGCGGTCGTATCGGGACCGCCGGGCTTGTCGCCGCACTGACGGCAGGAACCCTGACCGCCGCCTATACGATCGTCGATGCGGGCGGGATGCGGGCGAGCGAGGGTATTCTGCCCTTTCTCTGCTGGTTCTTCTTCGCGACCGGGATAGCGCTGGTGATCCAGTTCCGGGCGTCGGCGGGACCCGCCGCCGCCAAGCGCATGCGGAACAATCTGCGGCCGGGCCTGGCGGCGGGCTCGCTCGCTATCGTCAGCTTCGGTTCGACGCTCGTCGCTCTGCGATACGCGCCCGTTGCCGTCGTCAGCGCGCTGCGCGAAACATGTATCCTGGTCAGCATAGTGATAGCGTGGATCGCCATGAAAGAGCGCATCACGCCGCACAGTCTGACGGCCGCCATCCTGATTGCCGCAGGGGCATTGCTTTTGCTGCTTTCGCATCTTCCCCCATCCACCTAAGGAGGCCGTCATGGCACATGTTCTGATCGTCGAAGCCCGCTTTTATTCTCACCTCAACGACATGCTGCTCGACGGCGTGCGCAGCGCGCTCGACGCCGAGGGGCACAGCCATGACACGGTGACCGTCCCCGGGGCATTGGAAGTGCCCGCGGCGATCTCGCTCGCCGCCGATAGCGGGCGCTACGACGCCTATGTCGCGCTCGGCGTCGTGATCCGCGGCGAGACCTATCATTTCGAGGTCGTGTCGAACGAAAGCGCGCGCGGCATCATGGCGTTGACGCTCGACGGGCTCGCGATCGGCAACGGCATCCTCACCGTCGAGAACGAAGAACAGGCGCTTGCGCGCGCCGACAAGACGCGCAAGGATAAGGGCGGCGAAGCGGCGAAGGCCGCACTCGCCATGCTCGCGCTGAAGGAACAATTCGGCATTGGTTGATCGCCCGCCTCCCAGCCGTTTTTCCGTCGTCGAGCGCGGCGGTCGGCTGGTGGTGATCGACAGGGAAACCGGACAGACCCCGCTGAGCGCGGCCGAGCGCATGGATCTTCACGACCGCAAGATGGGGGTCGAGCCGATTCGGCCGGCGAAGACAAGCGCCGTCCCCGATATGTCCGCCGCGGCGCGCACCGAATCGGGGCTGAGCGCGCGGCCCGCGCCCACACAACGGCTTGCCACGCCCAGCACTGCGGCGAATAGCGGCAAAGATCGCGTGGCGGCGGCTGTTGCCGAGCGTAACAAACGGCCATGGAAGAATCCGCAGCCGAATGACCGGCCCGCGCTGAAATCCAACCCCGAGCCCGCGCAGATCGCGAGCCGTCCGGCGCCGCAAGCCGGAAGCACCCGCAAGACGATTGTTACGGGCAAATGGTGGGACGCCAAAGGACCGCGCACGATCGAACTGGCCCCCAAGGGTCAGCAGGCATTGAGTAACGGCTTCGTCACGCTGTTCGTCGCGCTCGTTATCGCGGCAATCGTCGTGGGCTTCATCGAGCCATTGCTACTCTTCGCCGGCGCGTTCGTGCTGTTCCGCTTCGGCGGCAATGTTCTCGGGCCGATCGGCGCCGGGATCATCGACAAGGCGATTGCCGAAAAGGGATGATCCGGACAGCACAGCGCCGCCCGGATCATGGAAACCCTACGCCGTTTGCAGCGCAGGATAGTCGGTGTAGCCCGCGGGGCCCGGCGAATACCAGGTCTGCGGATTGTCGGCGGCCCATTCAGCTCCGTTCCGGATGCGCTCGACCAGGTCGGGGTTGCCGATAAAGGGGCGGCCGAACGCGACCGCGTCGGCGGTGCCGCTCACCAGCGCGGCCTCGGCCAGCGCGACGTCATAGTCGCTGTTGAGGATCAGCGGTCCCTTGAACGCGGCGCGGATCGACGGCGACTGCTTCGGAACGTCGGTGCGCCCGAAGGTGCCGTCGGGACCGGGTTCGCGCAGTTCGAGGAAGGCAATACCGAGCGCGTCGAGCGCCGCCGCGGCAATCGGGAACAGCCGTTCGGGGGCGCTGTCGTCGACGCCCTGCGTGTCGCCATTGGGCGACAGGCGCACGCCCACGCGGTCGGCACCCCAGACCGAGATCAGCGCTTCGGTGACTTCGCGGAGCAAACGGATGCGATTCTCGATCGGACCGCCATAATCATCGTCGCGCAGGTTGCTGCCGTCGCGCAGGAACTGGTCGATCAGATAGCCGTTCGCGCCGTGGAGCTGCACGCCGTCGAAGCCGGCGCGCTTCGCATTTTCGGCGGCCTTCACATAATCGGCGATCACGCGCGGGATTTCGCCGAGTTCGAGCGGACGCGCGACTTCATATTCGAAACGGCCGGCCGGCGTGTGCGCCTTGCCCGGCGCCTGCGTCGCCGACGCCGAAACCGGCGGCTTGCCGTCGTTGAACACCGAATGGACGACGCGGCCCATGTGCCAGAGCTGCGCGACGATGCGCCCGCCCGCTTCATGCACGGCGTCGGTCACCGGTTTCCAGCCTTCGACCTGCGCGTCGGTCCACAGGCCCGGCGCGCTCGGCCAGCCGAGGCCTTCCTGGGAAATGCCGGTGGCTTCGGAAATGATCAGCCCCGCCGACGCGCGCTGGCGATAATAGTCGCGCGCAAGTTCGTTCGGCACGAAACCCGGCCCGGCGCGGCCGCGCGTCAGCGGCGCCATGATGATGCGGTTCGGCGCTTCGATGGCGCCCAATTTGATCGGATCGAACAGGGATAGAGTCATCTTTCCTCCACGTCGCACTTTTTTCATGGGCGACCCCACTGGTCGCCGCTATGGCCCGCGAAGCTATGGACGCCGCGGCGCCGGCACAATGGTAAGTATCAAAAGAAAATCTAAATGACAGCGAAGATGGACAGCATCGACAGCGAATCGGTCGCCGGCGTTGGAGCCGTACGCTGGGCCTTTGCCGCGCTGCTCGGCGGCAATATCGCGCTGTCGCTCGGCGCGATGCTCGTGCGGATGGCCGAAGCCGACGGCGTGGGGCCCACCGCCTCGGCCTTCTGGCGGATGACGCTCGCGCTGCCGCTGCTGCTGATCTTCGCATGGCGCGAAACGGGCGGACGGATGCCGCCGCGCCCCGCGCTGCTGATCGCCGCGGCGGCGGGCATCTTCTTCGCGCTCGACCTCGCCGCCTGGCACCTCGGCATCCTGCAGACGAAAGTCGCCAATGCGACGCTGTTCGGCAATTGCGCCAGCCTGCTGCTCGTCCTGTGGACGATCTTCCTGACCCGCGAAATGCCGCGCGGCTGGCAGGCGGCGGCGATCCTGCTCGCCTTCGCCGGATCGGCGCTGTTGATGGGGCAGAGTTACGAACTGTCACCCGACTATCTCGTCGGCGACCTGCTCAGCCTGCTCGCGGGGGTGCTCTATACGGTCTATGTCATCCTGATGCAGCGGGTGCGCGATACGCTCGCGCCGTGGTCTGCGCTCGCCATCGCCTCGGCGGTCTGCGTTCCCATCCTGCTCGGCACCGCGCTTGCGCTCGGCGAAACGGTGATGCCGCATAACTGGACCCCGCTGATCCTGCTCGCATTGGTAAGCCAGGTTATCGGGCAGGGGCTGATGATCTGGTCGCTGCCGCGCTTCTCGCCGCTGGTGATCGGGCTGACGCTGCTGATCCAGCCCGCCTTCGCCGCGCTCACCGGCTGGATCGGGTTCGGCGAAACGCTGTCGGCGATCGACATTTTCGGCGGGATGATGGTCGGCGCGGCGCTGGTGCTGATCCGGTTGCCGAACCGCGCGGCGCGGCCTATCTGAAGCTATGGCTTCGATCCTTCCCGCCGACCCGACCCTCGACGAGATTCGCGCCGCGCTGGCGCCGCTGATTGCGGCATCGGCGGCGTTCGACGGTTTTGGCGACGCCGCGCTCGCCGATGCCGCGGCGCGCGTCGGCATCGACACCGATGTCGCACGCCTCGCCTTTCCCGGCGGCGGCCGCGACATGGTCGACGCCTGGTTCGCCGATATCGACGCGGCGATGGAAGCGCGCTGGCCCGCCGAGAAGCTCGCGACGCTGAAGATTCGCGAGCGCATCACCACTCTCGTCGAGACGCGTATCGATCTGCTCGCGCCGCATCGCGAATCGCTGCGCCGCGCACTGGCGCTGCTCGCGCTGCCGACCAATGCACCGCACGCCGCCAAGCTCGGCTGGCGCGCCGCCGACCATATGTGGCGGCTCGCGGGCGACACCGCGACCGACTATAATCACTATAGCAAGCGCGCGATCCTTGGCGCCGTCTATGGTTCGACGATGGCGGTGTTCCTGAGCGACGAAAGCGAGGATCTGGCCGATACGCGCGCCTTCCTCGCACGCCGTATCGACCAGGTGATGCGTTTCGAAAGCTGGAAGCACCGCCGCGCCGCGCGCAGCATCGAACGGCCGAGCCTCGCGCGCTTCGTCGGGCGGCTGCGTTACCCGGGGCGGTGACGCGTTTCGATAAAGGACTGGCGCTCGGCGATTGTTATTGATAATCGCTCGCAAATGACTGCTTTGCTCGAAAATGTGCTGGATCGTGCGCCGCTGGGTGTTGCGGTGCGGATCGCCCGCATCGATTGGACTGCGATGTCCGAGGACGAGGGGCGCCGCCTGCGCGAATTCGGCCTGATGGAAGGATGCGAAGTCACCCCGCTTCACCGCGGCAGCATCTTCTCGCGCGATCCGCTCGCGCTCACCGTCGGACGCATGAAAGTGATCATCCGCGCGCGGCAGGCTGCGGCGATCGAAATCGAGCCCGTCGCATGACCGGCGCGATTCCCTCGATCGCGCTCGTCGGCAATCCCAACGCCGGCAAGTCGAGCCTGTTCAACGCGCTGACCGGCGCGCGGCAAAAAATCGCCAACTACCCCGGCGTCACGGTCGAGCGAAAGGCGGGGCACGCGAGCTTTGCCGATGGCCGCCCGATCTCGCTGATCGACCTGCCCGGCACGTACAGCCTGACCCCCGCGAGCCTGGACGAAGCCGTCACCCGCGACGTCGTGCTCGGCAGGCAGGACGGCGAGAAGCGCCCCGACGCGCTGATCGTCGTGCTCGACGCGGCGAACCTCGACAATCATCTCAGCTTCGCGCTCGAGTTGCTCGCGCTGAACCTGCCCACCGTCGTCGCGCTCAACATGGTCGACCTCGCGACCCGCGACGGGCTGACGCTCGACGCCGAACGCCTGTCGAAGGAGCTGGGCGTCCCGGTCGTCCCCACCGTCGCGGTGCGCAAGCGCGGGATGGCCGAACTGCTCGCCGCCGTCGATGGCGCGATCCGGTCGCACAGCGCGGGCGAAGTCGCCGTGCCCGCCAAAGCCAATGACGCGTCGCTCCACCAGCGCGCGCGCACGCTCGCGCGCGCCGCGATCCTCAGCGAAACGCCGGTGCGCCGCTGGACACAGCGCGTCGACAATGTCGTGCTGCATCCGGTCGCCGGGATGATCATCCTGCTCGCGCTGATGTTCGTGATGTTCCAGGCGGTCTATGCCGCCGCCGAGGCACCTGCGGACTTCCTCGAAGGCGGGATCGGGGTGGTCCAGCAATGGGTCGTCGCGACCTTCCCCGACAATTTCCTGCGCGGGCTGGTCGTCGAAGGCCTGCTCGCCGGCGTCGGCGCGGTCGTCGTCTTCCTGCCGCAGATCCTGATCCTCTTCCTCTTCATCCTGCTTTTGGAAGCATCGGGCTATATGACGCGCGCCGCCTTCCTGATGGACGGGCTGATGGGCAAGGTCGGATTGTCGGGGCGCGGTTTCATCCCGCTGCTGTCGAGTTTCGCCTGCGCGGTCCCCGGCATCATGGCGACGCGCGCGATTCCCGACGAAAAGGACCGGCTGACGACGATATTGATCGCGCCGCTGATGACCTGTTCGGCGCGGCTTCCCGTCTATGCGCTGATCATCGCCGCCTTCATCCCCAACACCAATGTCGGCGGATCGCCGGTGGGGCTGCAGGGGCTGGTGCTCTTCGGTCTCTATCTGTCGGGGATCGTCGGCGCGCTCGTCGTCGCCTATGTCCTGCGCCGCACGGTGGCAAAGGGTGCGGGCGCCGGCTTTATGATGGAAATGCCGCGATACCAGATGCCGCGCTGGCGCGACATCGCGATCGGCCTGTGGCAGCGCGCGTGGATCTTCCTCCGCCGCGCGGGCACGATCATCGCGATGACCACCGTCATACTGTGGCTGTTGCTTACCTTCCCGCAGGCACCCGAGGGCGAAAGCCAGGTCGAATATAGTGTCGCCGGGCGCATCGCGAGCGGGCTCGAGGTCGTCGTCAAGCCGATCGGCTTCAACCATGATATCGCGCTCGCGCTGATCCCCGCGATGGCGGCGCGCGAGGTCGCGGTGTCGGCGATGGCGACCGCCAACGCGATCGACGCCAGCGGCGACGAAGAGGCGATGGCGCAGTCGCTGGGCGAACGATTGCAGGGCAAGTGGAGCCTCGCGACCGCACTCGCCTTCCTCGCCTGGTTCGTCTTTGCGCCGCAGTGCATTTCGACGATCGCGATCACCCGGCGCGAGACCAATGGGTGGAAATGGCCCATGTTCATGGTTGGCTATTTGTTCCTGCTCGCCTATGCCGCTGCCGGAATCACTTACTGGACAGCCGTCGCCTTTGGACTAGGCTGATCCTCCACATTTTCTAGCGGAGCGGAGCGGCAATGGCTGGCAGCGTCAACAAGGTAATTTTGATCGGCAACCTCGGCGCCGATCCCGAAATCAAGTCGTTCCAGAACGGCGGCAAGGTCGCGAATCTCCGCATCGCGACGTCCGAGCAGTGGAAGGACCGGATGACCGGCGAGCGCAAGGAGCGCACCGAGTGGCATCAGGTCGTGATCAACGGCGAAGGGCTGATCGGCGTCGTCGAACGCTTCCTGAAAAAAGGCTCGAAGGTTTACATCGAGGGCAGCCTGCGCACGCGCAAATGGCAGGACCGCGACGGCAACGACAAATATACGACCGAGATCGTGATCGCCGGCATGGGCGGCACGCTGACCATGCTCGACGGCGCGCCGGGCGGTGGTGGCTCGCGCGGCAGCGGCGGCGGCGGTGACGAATGGAGCGGCGGCTCGTCGGGCGGTGGCTCGGGCGGCGGCTGGAATCAGGGCGGCGGCGGTTCGTCGGGCGGATCGTCCGGCGGCGGCTTTGGCGGCGGTTCGGGCAGCGGCGGCGGACGCCCGCCGTTCGACGACGATCTGGACGACGACGTTCCGTTCTGAGGACGGACTTTAAGCGATGACGGATATGATCACCGCCGCGGATGTCGCGCGCGGCGTATGCCGGCTGTTCGCGCAGGCGGGGCTGGTCGCGATCCCCGAGGTGCCGCTGCCCAACGGGCGGCGCACCGACCTCACCGCGATCGACGCCAGGGGCCAGATCACCATCGTCGAGATCAAGGTCAGCCGCGCCGACCTGCACGGCGACGGCAAATGGCCCGACTATTGCGATTGGTGCGACCGTTTCTACTGGGCGCTCGCGTCGGGGCTCGACCCCGCGATCCTCGAGACCGAGGGCTATCGCCGCGAAACATCGGGGCTGATCGTCGCCGACCGTTATGGCGCGGCGGTTGTACGCGAAGCGGCGAGTTGCAACCTTGCGCCCGCGCGGCGCAAGGCCGAGCTGCTGCGCATCGGGCGGCTGGCGATGCGGCGGTCGATGATCGCCGCCGATCCCGAGCTGGCGGCGGGCTGGGTCGAGGGTTAGCTGCGGTCGATCGGTGCCGAATCAAAGCCCGCTTCATATTGCGGCGCGGAATCGGCGATACAAACCCAGGGCGCCTTCGATCCGACGAAAATATGAGCCGCATAGCCGCGAAAGCCAGGATCGTCGTCGAGCAGGCCCGCCGGGACGAAGAAAAACTTGCCGTTCGCGTCACTCAGCGGCGCCGGACTGCCGCATCGCCGGCAGAAATGCGACGTCCAGCCGCCGCCATCGGGAACGGCGAAACGCTCGATCAAATCCTCGCCCGCCAGCCAGCGGAAACCGGCGGCCGACGCATAGAAGACGGCGTTGCCGTCCGTGCCCGATACCTTGCGGCATTTGGAGCAGTGACATTGGCCGGCGGGGCCAATTTTTCCGTCGATTTCGAAACGGATTTCGCCGCACAAACAGGAACCCCGTATCGCCGTTACCATAGCGGACCTTCCTTCCCCGTTTGCGGCGCCCCTTATCCCCGCGCCTGCATCCGCGCGAGATAGCGCGCGAGAATATCGATCTCGAGATTGACGGGACGCCCCGCCGCGGCCTCGTTCAGCGTCGTCATCTCCTGCGTGTGCGGGATGATGTTGAGCGTGAAATGCGCCTCGCCGCCGGGCTGGTCGGTCACTTCGTTGACCGTCAGCGACACCCCGTCGACGGTGATCGAGCCTTTGGGCGCGATATGCGGTGCGAGCGATGCGGGCGCGGCGACGGTGACCGTCACGCTGTCGCCGACGGGTTCGACCGACACGATGCGGCCGATATCGTCGACATGCCCGGTGACGATATGCCCGCCAAGCTCGTCGCCGATCTTGAGCGCGCGTTCGAGGTTGAGGCGGCGCCCCTGGTCCCACATCCCCGGCGCGGTGCGCGCGAGGGTTTCGCCGCTCGCGTCGATCGCGAACCAGCCGCCGGGCCCGTTGCTGCCGTCGTCGACGCCCTTTTCGACGACGGTGAGGCACGCGCCCGAGCAGGCGATCGACGCGCCGATATCGATGCTGCCGACATCATAGGCGGTGTCGATGACGAGCCGCGTATCGCCGCGGTCCTCACGGCTGCGGATGGTGCCGATGTCGGTGATGATGCCGGTGAACATGGGGAGCGTTATCCTTCTCTGACGCGCTCGTAGACGTCGAGCCGGTCGCTGCCAAGCAGGCGGCTGTCGGTAAGGCGCCAGCGGCCGTGCGCATCGGCAAGATCGGTCAGCCCGATGTCGCCGAGCGCGGGATTGCCACCGCCGATCAGGATCGGCGCGCGATAGAGCAGAAGCCGGTCGACGCGGTCGGCGGCGAGGAAGGCCGACGCCGCGCCGGCGCCGCCCTCGACCAAGATCGAATCGACATCGTCGATCGCTTCGGGCGAGGCGACGGCGGTCCAGCCTTCGGGCGCTTTGCTGCGGGTGAGCAGGAATTTGCAGGGGCTGCGGCCTTCGAGCCCCGGCAGCCGCACGTCGAGTTTCGGTGCGTCGGCTTCAAGCGTCCCGCGTCCGACGAGGATCGCCTGATGCTGCGCGCGTTCGAGATGCCCGTGCGCGCGGGCACGTTCGCCGGTGATCCAGCGACTCGACCCGTCGGCGCGGGCGATACAGCCGTCGAGCGAGGTCGCGAGCTTGAGTGTCACGAACGGGCGCCCTTCGGTGTGCCGCGTCCACCAGGGCGCCATCGCGGCGCGCGCTGCGGCGGGAAGGACGTTGAAGACGACCTCGATCCCCGCCGCCTGCAACCGCGCGATGCCCTTGCCGTTGGTACGCGGATCGGGGTCCTGCGCCGCGATCACGACGCGCGCAACGCCCGCGGCGATCAGCGAATCGCTGCACGCCGGCCCGCGCGGACTCGCGTGGGCGCACGGCTCGAGCGTGACATAAGCGGTCGCGCCCCGCGCCGCGTCGCCAGCCGCCGCGAGCGCCGCCGCCTCGGCATGCGGCCGTCCGCCGGGCTGGGTCCAGCCGCGCGCGATAACCTTGCCCTGCTGGACGATCAGACAGCCGACATTCGGGTTGGGTGCCGACGCCGGGCGGCCGCGCCGCGAGAGCGCGATGGCGACCGCCATCCAGTCGGCATCGGCGGGGCCGCGCTGCATATGGTCAGTCGGCGGCTTTGGGCTGCGCGCTGCGCGCCGCGCGTTCGGCGAGCGTCGAGCGCGTCGCCATCGGCAAGGGCTTTTTCTTCGCCGCCGCGGCCGCCTCTTCGCCCAGCGTCTCGCGCGTCACCTTGTCCGCCTCGGCCGAATCATATTCGATGCCGAGGCTGTCGGCGAAACGCTGATATTCGGCGCGCTTCTGGGCGTTGTGCAGCGTCGTTTCCTTGGCGCGCGCAACCCAGTCGGCGCGGATCTCGGCGGCGCTACGGTTCGCGGTCCAGTTTTCGAAATAGATAATCTGCTCTTTCGGCTTTTCATAAGGGATCAAATATTTCTCGACCCCGGTGAAAATCAGCCAGGTCAGCGCCAGCGCGACACCCCAGATCGCCCAGCGATGCGGGCGCGGTTCGCGGATATAGGCCCAGAAATCGGACAGGCCGCCGCCGACATCCACTTTGTTGAACATTCCCATTGGCCCAATTTAGGCGATGTCGCGGCAATTTGCGAGGGGAAGCGACGCGCGCGAGGGATTGCGTCAGATGAAGAATGGGAGCGTTCTCGATTGCAAAAAATGCAATAGCAGATGTCCATTTCGCAGTTGCAACATTTTTGGTGCAGTGCAATATGAGCATGCCTTTTAGGCATCCTCTCCCAAAACTTTCACGGGCCACCTTCGGGTGGCCCTTTTTTTTGCCCATTTTCGGGCTAAAAACCTGACTTTTTTAGTCGAGAAATACGATCCGGTTCGAATCGGGCGATCGCGAATCAGTCCTGTACGGGCGTCCTTGCTTCGAATCGCCTGACTTCGGCAATGAAGCTGCCCGGCAGCGGCGTCGGCGTCCCGCTGTCGGTGTCGAGATGGGCGTAGCTGATCTCGATATCGGTGAGCCGCTCATTTTCGCGGAAAATCCCGCAATGAACCGTGAAGCTCGTCCGCCCGAAGCGATTGATTCGCGCCGCGATCGTGATCAGTTCGTCGAGCCGCGCGGGCGCATGATAGTCGATCTCGCAATGCGTCTCGTGAATATCTGTACCATATTGGTGAAAATAGGGTCCGGGTTGCCCCTCGCCGAGCGCCCGGAAATATTCGGTCACGCCGATGTCGGCGTAGACGAGATAATTGGCGTTGAAGACGATATTCTGGCCGTCGATCTCGTTGAAACGGACGCGGACGCGCTCCTGCACACGGAAATCGGCGAGCGGCACGTCGCTGCGAAGGTCGGTCATGTGGCGATCAAGCCGCGAGCGCGGCGGGGGCGCGGTCGAGCGGCGCGCACGCGGCTTCGAGCCAGGCCCGGTCGTCGCCGGCCATCCCGGGCGCGAGTTTTTCGAACACCGCCGCATGATAGGCGTCGAGCCAGTCGGCCTCGGCACCCGACAGCAGCGCGGCGTCGATGAGGTTCTGTGCGATCGGGGCGAAGGTGATCGTCTCGAACCCCAGCATATCCTCTTCGGCGCCGTCGATGCTCTGCGGCACCACGATCACCAGATTTTCGATGCGGATGCCGAACGCGCCCGCCTTGTAATAGCCGGGCTCGTTCGAGAGGATCATGCCCGCGTGGAGCGCCTCCTCGGTCCCCGCCTGCCCGCCCGACGGCTTGGCGATACGCTGCGGGCCTTCGTGGACCGCCAGATAAGCGCCGACGCCGTGGCCGGTGCCGTGGGCATAATCGACCCCGTCGGCCCACAGATATTGGCGCGCAAGAATGTCGAGCTGGCTGCCGCGCGTGCCCTTCGGGAAGCGCGCGGTCGCGAGCGCGATATGCCCCTTCAGCACCTGCGTGAAGCGGCGGCGCATTTCGGCGGTCGGCGCGCCGATCGCGATCGTGCGCGTGATGTCGGTCGTGCCGTCGGCGTACTGCCCGCCCGAATCGACGAGATAGAGCGTGCCCGTCTCGATCGCGCGGTTCGTCGTCGCGTCGACCTTGTAATGCGGCAGCGCGCCGTTCGGACCCGCCGCCGAGATGGTGTCGAAGCTCAGATCGACAAGCGCGCCATTCTGGTCGCGAAATTCGCGCAGCTTCGCCGCGGCGCCGAGTTCGTCGAGCCCGCCCTGCGGCGCGACATCCTCCATCCATTGCAGGAAGCGCGACACCGCGACGCCGTCGCGGACGTGCGCGGCGCGCGTGCCGTTCAGCTCGGTGTCGTTCTTGATCGCCTTGGGCAGCACCGCGGGGTCGCGGTGGCGTTCGATCTTCGCGCCGGCCGCTTCCAATGCGGTGAAGATCGCCGCAACCGCGCGGTCGGGGTCGACCGCGACCTTCTTGTCCTTGAGATCGGCGAGCGCGGCCTCGAACGCGTCGCGGTCGTGGACGCGCACGCTGTTGCCCAGATGCGCGCGCACCGCGTCGGTGACCTTCTCGGGCGCGATGAACAGGTCGGCGGTCGCGTCGGCATGGAGCAATGCAAAGGCGAGCCCGACGGGCGTGTGGCTGACGTCCGACCCGCGGATGTTGAAGGTCCACGCGACCGAATCGAGCGCGGTCATCACCGTCGTGTCGAGCCCCCTGGCCTTCAGCCAGTCGGCGATCACGGCGCGCTTGTCGGTCGCCGCCTGCCCCGCGAGCTGCGTGTCATAAACCGTCACCGCGGCGGCGCTCGGCGCGGGCCGGTCGTCCCACGCGGCGTCGAGCGGGTTGGCGTCGACCGCGACGAGCTGCGCGCCCTTGTCGGCGAGCGCCTTGCCCAGCCCGCGCGCCCAGTCGATGCCGTGGAGCCAGGGGTCGAAACCGATCTTCTGCCCCGCGCTAACATGTGCGCCGAGCCATTCGGCGACGCTCGACTGCGGCACGCCGACATAGTCGAACAGCGACCCATCGACCTGATCGCGCACCTGCACCGTATAGCGCCCGTCGACGAACACCGCGGCCTTTGCGGGCAGCACCGCCGCGGTGCCGGCCGAACCGCCGAAGCCCGTCAGCCACGCCATGCGCTGCGCATAGTCGCCGACATATTCGCTCATATGTTCGTCGCTGATCGGCACCACGAAGCCGTCGAGACCGCGCGCGGCAAGTTCGGCGCGGACGCGGGCGAGGCGCTCTGCATAGACCGATTGGGGGACGGGGCTGGACATGGTCGCTTCCTTGTTCCTACATCGTAGGCGATCCCGCCCAATCGGGCGACACCGCGGGGGATTTTTCGATGCGCGCTATTTGGATGTTTCTGGCAGCAATTGCCACCCCGCTTGTCGCATCGCCTGCCCTGTTCGCCAAAGAGAAAGATGCCGCATTGACCAGCCCGACCCCTGCCCTGCCCGCTGCCCCGGTCGCGGAAAAGCGCCCGCACGAAGTGACGCTGCACGGCAAAAAACTCTCCGACCCGTATCACTGGCTGAAGGACGAGAGCTATCCGACGATCGATGACAAGGATGTGCTCGACTATGTGAAGGCCGAGAATGCCTATTTCGACGCCGCGATGAAGCCGCATGCGGCGCTCGTCGAAACGATCTTCCAGGAGATGAAGGGTCGGATCAAGGAAGCCGATTCTTCCGTGCCGCAGAAGGACGGCGACTGGGTCTATTGGGTCGAATTTGAAGAGGGCGCCGAATATAAGAAATGGTATCGTAAACCCGCCGCGGGCGGCGACGCGATCCTGATCCTCGACGAGGTCGCGATGGCCGCGGGCAAGGATTATTTCCGTCTCGCGGAGGTATCGGTCAGCCCGAACGGCAAGCTGATGGCCTATTCGTTCGACGACAATGGCTCCGAACGGTTCGAGGTGCGCATCCGCAATCTCGATACCGGCGAAATGCTGCCCGACGTGATCCCCGGCACGCTGTCGTCACTGATATGGACGGCGCAGAACGATGCGATCCTCTATGGCCTCGCGAACGAGAATTGGCGCACCGACAATGTCCGGCTGCACAAGCTGGGTACCCCGGTGAGCGCGGACAAATTGCTCTATAAGGAAGCCGACATCGGTTTCGGGGTCGGGATCGGGAAGACCGCGGCCGACAATTATATCGTGATCGCGACGGGCGATAACGAGACGAGCGAGGTTTACCTGCTCCCCGCCGACAATCCCGAAGCGAAGATGCAGCTCGTGTCGGCGCGCAAGAAGGGCCGCGAATATAGCGTCGATGAGCGCAACGGCACGCTCTATGTCTACACCAACGACGAGCATCCCAATTTCCGCGTCGCGACCGCCGACATCAAGGCGCCGGGAACGTGGAAGACGCTGATCCCAGGATCGGATGCGAGCTACATCACCGGGCTTTCGGTCTTCCGCGACTATTTCGTCCTCGAAACGCGCGAGAAGGGCGTCGATCAGGTCGATGTCCGCAAATATGACGCGCCGCTGACCCCCGGCCGGATCCAGTTCCCCGAGGCGACCTATGTGGCGGGGCTCGGCGACAATCCCGAATATCATCAGGACAAGCTGCGCCTCGATTATGAATCGATGGTCACCCCCGACACGGTGTTCGATTACGACCTTGCGAGCGGCAAGCTCGAGACGCTGAAGGTGCAGGAAATTCCATCCGGTTATAATCATGATGACTATGTAACCGAATTGGTGAACATGCCTTCGCGCGACGGCACGCCGGTGCCGGTCTCGCTCGTCTACAAGAAGGGCACGCCGCGCGACGGCAGTGCGCCGATGCACCTCTATGTCTATGGCTCGTACGGCTACCGCGTCCCGCCAGGCTTCTCGACGACGCGGCTCAGCCTCGTCGATCGCGGCATGATCTACGCGATCGCGCATGTGCGCGGCGGCGACGACCTCGGCCGCGCCTGGTATCTCGCGGGCAAGACGACCGAGCGCAAGAATACGTTCAACGACTTTATCGACGTCGCCAAGGGCCTGATCGCGGCGAAATATACGAGCGCGGGCAAGATTTCGATCGAGGGCCGTTCGGCGGGCGGGCAGGTGATGGGGGCGGTCTATAATCAGGCGCCCGAGCTGTGGGGCGCGGTGCTCGCGGGCGTGCCCTTCGTCGATGTGATCAACACGATGGTCGACGAAACGCTGCCGCTGACCCCCGGCGAATGGCCCGAATGGGGCAATCCGATCACCGACAAGGCCGCGTTCGACTATATGCTGAGCTACAGCCCTTACGACAATGTGACCGCAAAGGCCTATCCGCCGATGCTCGTGTCGGCCGGCCTCAACGACCCGCGCGTGACCTATTGGGAGCCCGCCAAATGGGTCGCGAAGCTGCGCGCGACGCGCACCAACGACGCGACGCTGCTTCTGCGCACCAACATGGGCGCCGGCCATGCCGGCAAGTCGGGCCGCTGGGGCGCGCTGCGCGAGGATGCCGAAGAGTTCGCCTTTGTGCTGACGCAGTTGGGGGTCGAGAAATAATCACAAACGTCGTCATTCCGTGAAAGCGGGAACCCAGTTCAGACGGTTGCTCGCTGGGTCCCCGCTTTCGCGGGAATGACGATGTTTTTGGATGATGCGTAAGCGCCTAGGCGTCCTTGCCCAGCCGCTGCAGCCATGCCTTCGCCTGCTTGGGTTCGCCCGGCGCGTTCGATGCGACGGGTCCGCGAGACGCCTCGAATTCTTCGTGCAGCGCGAAGGGCTGCAAGCCCAGTTGATCGCGCACTTGATCGATTTCTTCGCCCCGGTCGCACAGGTCCATAACGACGGGTTCCCATTTGGCGTGCGCCGCGCGATCCTTGGTGTGGCCAAACAAGCCCCATGAGCCGGCAGCAACCCGGCGCAACGCGTCTAGCAGTACGGCCTCATATTCGGCTTCCAGCTCGACACGGCGGGTGTCGAGGCGCTCGAGGCGGTCCGCCCTGCTCATCAGACCGGCAAATATCCGCGCGCGATCAATTCGACCTCCAGCGTCACCGCATCCTCAAAGCGATGGGCGGCAATGCCAACCGATTCGGCACCCGCGACATTCGCAGCATTGTCGTCGATGAACAGCGCACCCGCGGGGTCGATGCCGAATCGCTCGATCGCGAGGCGGTAGATGGCGGGGTCGGGCTTCATCAATTTCTCGGTCCCCGACACGATGATATCGCCGAAGCGATCGAAGACCGGCTGGGTCGGGCGGAAAGCTTCCCAGAATTCATGGCCGAAGTTGGTGATCGCAAACAGCGGCACGCCCGCGGCGTCGAGGCGCTCGACGAGTTCGAGGCTGCCGGGCATCGGCGCGGGAATCGTCTCGTTGAAGCGCGTCGCATAGGCATCGATCAGCGGCGCATGATCGGGAAACTCGGCTTTCCGTTCGGGCACCATCTCGGCGAGCGGGCGCCCGGCGTCGTGCTGGAAATGCCACCCGGGCGTGACGACATTCGTCACGAACCATTCGAGCTGGTCCTTGTCGGCGATCAGCTTGGCGAAGAGATAGCGCAGGTCCCAGTCGAACAGGACGCGGCCGACGTCGAAGATCACACTCTGCCGAATCATGCGGCCTCCAGACACGCGAAAGCGCCGCCGGAAGCCTCCGACGGCGTAACGCTGTTCATCAAAAACAAACGGGGCGAAATCACCCCGCGCAGGGGCATTAGCCCTGGCGCGCCTTGAAGCGGCGGTTGGTCTTGTTGATCACATAGGTGCGGCCACGGCGGCGGATAACGCGGTTATCCCGGTGGCGGTCCTTCAGCGACTTCAGGCTGTTGCGAATCTTCATGATCTCTGTCCGTAAATCTTGGCGTATTGACGCGAAGCGGCGCAACTATGGGGAAGCGGGTAAAAAGTCAACCGGCTGCGAGGAGAAAACGTCGTCCCCGCGAAGGCGGGAACCGCCATCGGCCTCGCGCTACACCGCCTGCGGCCCCCGCCTTCGCGGGGGCGACGATATGCTACCCCGCCAGCGCCTTTTGCCGCCGCCGCTGCACCGACGAGCCAAAACCCATCGCCTCACGATATTTGACGACGGTGCGCCGTGCGATGTCGTGGCCCTCGGCCGAGAGTTTCTGCGCGATCGTCTCGTCGGAGAGAATCGCCTTGCCATCCTCGGCCTCGATCATCGCCTTGATCCGGCTCTTCACCGCCTCGGCCGACACCGCGCCGTCGCCTTGCGTATCGGAAATGCCGCTCGAGAAGAAATATTTGAGCTCGAACAATCCGCGCGCGCAGCTCAGATATTTGTTGCTCGTGACGCGGCTGACGGTCGATTCGTGCATGCCGATCTCCTCGGCGACCTGCCGCAAGGTCAGCGGGCGCATGTGTGCGACGCCGTGGAGGAAAAAGCCTTCCTGCTGCTTCACGATCGCGCTCGCGACCCTGACGATCGTGCGCTGGCGCTGGTCGAGCGCGCGGACGAGCCAGTTGGCGCCCGCGAGCTGTTCGGAGAGCCACGCCTTGTTCTTCGCCGCCGCGCCCTGCGCGAGTTCGGTATAATAGCGGCGGTTGACGAGAAGGCGCGGCAGCGTGCCGCTGTTGATCTCGACCGCCCAGCCCTTCGCGGTCTGGCGGATATAGAGGTCGGGGACGACCGCCGGGGCGCCATCGCCGCCGAATTTGAGCCCGGGCTTGGGATCATAGCCGCGCAGTTCGCGAATCATGTCGGCAAGATCCTCGTCGTCGACCCCGCAGATGCGCTTCAGTTGCGGGAAGGCGCCCTTGGCGACGAGATCGAGGTGCGCGATCATCGTTGCCATCGCGGGATCGTAGCGGTCGGCCTCGCGCGCCTGGATCGCGATGCATTCGGCGAGGTCGCGCCCGCCGACGCCCGAGGGGTCGAAGCATTGGATGCCCGCGAGTATCTCTTCGAGCAAGGCGAGCGGAACGCCGAGCTGCGCGGCGAGTTCGGCAAGGTCGGCGCGCAGATAGCCCGCCTCGTCGATCAGCGCGACGAGCTGGCCCGCGACGATCGCCTCGACCCCGCTGAAACGTTCGCCGACCTGCGCGAGCAGATGGTCGTGCAGCGTGCCCTCATGCTCGGCGAAGCTGTCGAAATCGATATCCTCGCCGCTCCCCGACAGGCCGACATTGTCGCTGGCGCTGTCGTGGTGGAAGCTATCGGCGGCAAGATCGACGTCGAGATCGTTCGCGGTGCCGCCGTCGGCGGACAGCGCCTGATCGGCGTCGAGCGTCGCGGCCTCGGCCGCCGGTGCGTCGCCGCCAGGCACGCCATCGGGATCGCCCGCGCTGCCGTCGCTGTCGGCCGACGCCGTATCGAGCAGCGGATTGCCTTCGAGCGCCTCGGCCAGATAGGCTTCGAGTTCGAGATTCGACAGTGCCAGCAGCTTGATCGCTTGCTGCAGCTGCGGCGTCATCACCAGCGATTGCGACTGGCGGAGATCGAGGCGCGGTCCCAACGCCATCAGCGTGTCATAACATTACAAAGAGAAGCCCTCGCCGAGATAGAGGCGACGCACCTCGGGGTCGGCGACGAGCTCTTCCGGGGAGCCGGCAAGCAGCACCTTGCCGTCGTAGATGATGCAGGCGCGGTCGACGAGGTCGAGCGTCTCGCGCACATTGTGGTCGGTGATCAGCACGCCGATGCCGCGCGTCTTGAGGTCGACGACCAGATCGCGAATGTCGCTGATCGACAAGGGGTCGATGCCAGCAAAAGGTTCGTCGAGCAGCATGATCGACGGGTTGGCCGCGAGCGCGCGGGCGATTTCGGCGCGGCGCCGTTCGCCGCCCGACAGCGCCATCGCCGCCGAATCGCGGAGGCGCGTGAGGCCGAATTCGTCGAGCAATTCTTCCATGCGCCGTTCGCGCGCGATCTTGTCGGGCTCGCTGAGTTCGAGCACCGCGCCGATATTCTGCTCGACCGTCATGCCGCGAAAGATCGAGGTTTCCTGCGGCAGATAGCCGAGGCCGAGGATCGCGCGGCGATACATCGGCAGCGCGGTGATGTCGGCGCCGTCGAGCATGATGCGCCCGGCGTCGGGCTTCACCAGCCCCATGATCGAATAGAAGCAGGTCGTCTTGCCCGCGCCGTTGGGACCGAGCAGGCCGACCACCTCGCCCTTGCCGACCGACAGCGACACGTCGGAGAGGACGGTGCGCTTGTCATAGCTTTTGGCGATCGAAATGACCGCCAGACCGTTGCCCGCAGCGGCATCCTTGCGGACATGCGCCTTGTGCTCGGTGACGCCATGATCACTCTCGGTCAGCGTGCCCGCATTGGATTCGTCGTCGGTCATAGGTCGGTCGGTTCCGTTTCTAGCCCCCGGGCGGCGTTACCCCAGCGACGCGGCCAAGGTCAATCTGGCAAGATTTTTGCAGGGCCGTTCCCCTCCCTTTCAGGGAGGGGTTAGGGGTAGGTCGCCGCAGGCGTTCTTTCCATCCGCATACCCACCCCCGACCCCTCCCTGAAAGGGAGGGGAGCAGGAGCCTAGTGCGCCGCCTGCGGCCCGCGTACGATCCCCGACAAAGCGAGCTGCTCGTCGATCGCCGCGAGCAGCCGCGCCAGTGCCGCCTCGTCCTTGGCTTCGGCGCGCGCGACGAGCACATCCTGCGTGTTCGAGGCGCGGAGCAGCCACCAGCCGTCGTCGGTGAGCACGCGCGCGCCGTCGGTGCGGTCGACCTGCGCGCCCGATGCCGTGAGCCGGTCGAGGACTTCATCCACAATGGCGAATTTGCGGCTCTCGTCGACCTGGAAGCGCATTTCGGGGGTGTTGACCATCGGCGCCATATTGCCGCGCAGCTGCGTGACGCTCTGCCCGAGCTTCGTCGCCGCCTCGATCAGCCGCACCGCAGCATAGGGCGCATCGTCATAACCATAATAGCGGTCGGCGAAGAAGATATGCCCGCTCATCTCGCCCGCGAGCGGACTGCCGGTTTCCTTCATCTTCGCCTTGATCAGGCTGTGGCCGGTCTTCCACATCAGCGGTTTGCCACCAAGTTCGGCGACGCGGTCGAACAGCGCCTGGCTCGCCTTCACGTCGGCGATGACCGTCGCACCGGGCAGGTCCTTCAGCACCGCCGCGGCATAGATTTGCAGGAGCTGGTCGCCCCAGATCACGCGGCCTTCGCCGTCGATCGCGCCGATGCGGTCGCCGTCTCCATCGAAAGCGACGCCGAAGTCGAGGCTCTTCTCCGCGACGAGCTTGCGCAGATCGGCGAGATTCTTCTCTTCGGTGGGATCGGGATGGTGGTTCGGAAAATGGCCGTCGATGTCGGTAAACAGCAGGTGGTGCTCGCCCGGAAGGCGCGCGGTGAGTTTCTCGATGACGGTGCCCGCGGCGCCGTTGCCGGCGTCCCAGCCGATGCGGAAGGCGCCGCCGGCGAAGCCCTCGACCAGCCGGTCGACATAGGCGTCGACGATATCGATGCTCTGCGACGTGCCTTCGCCCCCAACATCGACGGACTCCCAGTCGCCCGCGGCGGCCATTTCGCCGATGCCCAGAATATCGGCGCCGTAGAAGGGACGCCCCTGCATCACAAATTTGAAGCCATTATAGTCGGGGGGATTGTGGCTACCGGTTATCTGTATGCCGCCCTCCACATCCTCGGTTGACGCGGCATAATAGAGCATCGGCGTCGGCCCGAGCCCGACATTGAGCGCGTCGGCGCCCGCGTCGTTGATCCCGGCAATCAGCGCATCGGCGAGCATCGGCGACGAGAGGCGGCCGTCATAGCCGACGGCAATGCGCTTGCCGCCCGCGCGGCGGACCAGCGTCGCGAAGCTGCGGCCGATGGCATAGGCATCCTTGTCGGACAGCGTGTCGCCAACGACCCCGCGGATGTCATATTCGCGCAGCATCGTCGGGTGGAAATTGTGCGTCATCTTTGATCCTCTTGGGGAGAGAAGGTAAGGGTCCGTACTCCACTACAGCGCCGTCGAGGCGCCCAAATGGCGAACAGATCGGGCCGAGAGATGCGCCGGGAAGGCTGGTTGCCTTTCCAAGCGGCTCTCGGATCGAGATGGAAGCCATTTGGGCGTCCCGAAGGGATTTGATCAAAATGGCCCATTGCTTCGTCGAGAAGTCTGGAAATATCGACATATTCCTCCGCCTTCTCTCCTCGCACTGAGCCATTTTGCTTCAAACCTCGACGGCGCTGTAGTGGAGTACGGACCCTAGGCGGCGGCGAACAAATCCCCATCCGGATGCAATCTTTCGCGCACCGGGAGGTTCAGTCCACCCATCGCCTCGCGGAGTTCCTGCCGCGCGACGACGTGACCAATCCCCATGCCGCCAAGGTGCGCCTTGTCGAGCAGCGTGAGGCCAGCCGGGAAAAGCTCACGATAGATGACGCGCTCGCCGAGCCCCGGGATGACGCGAAACCCGACGCGCCGCGACAGCTGGGTCAGCGCCTCGCCGACGCGGCGCATATTGTGCGCGTCGACATGCTGGAGCCGGTTGCGCAGGATGATCCAATCCATCGTCCGCCCGTCGGTCTTCGCGCGCGTCTTGCGCGCGTCCCAGATCAGTTCGGAATAGAAGCTGGGGCGGGTAACCTGAAAGGTTTCGGGATCGACCTGTCCGATCAGGTCGAAATCGATGAAGCTGTCGTTGATCGGGGTGACGAGCGTGTCGGCGCTCGTCGCGAGGTGGCGCGCGAAGACATCGTCGCGCCCCGGGGTGTCGGCGATCAGATAATCGACGTCTTCGCTCAGCGCCGCGACCTGGTCGTCGAGTTCTTCGATGGTCGAGCCGGTGAACACCTCGAAGCGCGGGGTCGGCAGCGCGATCTCGCGGCGCTTCGCGGTATTCTCGCGATTTTCGAGATAGCGGTGGAAGGTGCGCTGGCGCGGGTCGAGATCGATGCCCGCGACGCGCCAGCCCTGGCTCGCCAGCGCGACCGCGAAATGCACGGCGCAAGTCGATTTCCCCGTCCCGCCCTTTTCATTGGCAAAGATGATGCGGTGCGGTGCGGGCTTCGTCGCTGAGGTCGTCATGGGGCGTTGCGATTTTCCTGTTTGCGCGGCATGGCGGCCGGCGCGCGAAGTGATATAGTCGCGCCAATATCGGAGGGCGACCAGCCGTGCAAATCATCCGTGACATCGCGATGCTGCACCGTGCCGTTACGGCACTGAAGCAGGGAGGAAAGAGCGTCGCTCTGGTCCCGACGATGGGGTCGCTGCACGATGGCCACCTCTCGCTCGTGCGCATGGCAAAGCGCGTCGCCGACCACGCGGTCGTGTCGATTTTCGTCAATCCGACGCAATTCGGCCCCAACGAGGATTTCGCCGCTTATCCGCGCGACGAGGCGCGCGATGCGGCGATGCTGGTCGAGGAAGGCACCAGCCTGCTTTGGGCGCCCGATGTCAGCGTCATGTATCCCGGCGGACACAGCACGCATATCGAGGTCGCCGAACTCGGCGCCGATTATTGCGGCGCGGCGCGCCCCGGCCATTTCGACGGCGTCGCGACCGTCGTTGCCAAATTGTTCAACCAGGTGCGGCCCGACGTCGCGATCTTCGGCGAAAAGGACTGGCAGCAGCTCGCGATCATCCGCCGCATGGCGCGCGACCTCGACTTCGGCATCGACATTTTGGGGGCGCCGATCGCGCGCGACACCGACGGCCTCGCGCTGTCATCGCGCAACGCCTATCTCTCCCCCGAACAGCGCACGGCGGCAACCATCTTTCCGCGTGCGCTGAACACCGCGGCGCAAGCGATCGCGGGCGGCGCCGATGTTGGCGAAGCGCTCGCCAGGGCCGAGACGGTGATCGTCGGGGGGGGCTTCGACAGCGTCGACTATGTCGCACTCGCCGATGCCGACAGCCTCGAGAGACTGGACGCTTTTCGGAAGCCCGCGCGGCTTCTGGCGGCGGCACGGATCGGAAAAACGCGGCTGATCGACAATCTTCCGGTCGGCGATTAACGCCAAAACCCACCGATTTCCGGGAGCTTCGGACGATATCCACAAAAAAGTCGGATCGCCGTTAACGCTTTGTTGACCATAAACCGCAACTTTGGACCCCGAGGTCTCCATGTGGGGTGGAGGCAAAGGGGGTTATCATGGCGAATAGTCTGAAGTCTGCCCAATATCTGATCGAGAGCCGTCTGCTCGACGCCGCGCGCGGCGACGCCAATGCCTATTTCGATCTCGGCATCGCTTTTTCGACCGGCACTGGCGGGGTCGATGTCGACCTGATCCAGGCGCATAAATGGTTCAACCTCGCCGCGCTCGGCGGCAATATCGAAGGCCAGCAGTGCCGCGCCGACTTGTCGGACGAGATGTCGCCGGGCGAAATCGCCGAGGCGCAGCGCCAGGCGCGCGCCTGGCTCGACGAGACCGCCCGCCGTCCTGCCGCGCGCCGTTTCGCGGCCTAATCCTTTCGCTTGAAGGGCGTCTGCCCTTCCAGCCACTCCATTTCACTTTCTTCGGCGCGGCGTTCCTGTTCGAGATAATCGGCGACCGCGCGGCGAAATCCCGGATCGGCGATGAAATGCGCCGACCATGTCGCGACGGGGCCATAGCCGCGCGCGAGCTTGTGCCCGCCCTGCGCGCCCGCCTCGACGCGCCGCAGGCCGCGCGCGATCGCAATGTCGATCGCGCGATAATAGCATAGTTCGAAATGCAGATACGGGATCTCGGTGAGACAGCCCCAATAGCGGCCGTAGAGCGTATCGGCGCCGACGAAGTGCAGCGCGCCCGCGACCGGTCTTTGCTCGCCGTCATAGGCGATCAGCAGGATGATCTGCTCCGCCATCCGCTCGCCCATCAGGTCGAACGCTTCGCGCGTGAGGTACGGATGCCCCCATTTGCGCGCACCGGTGTCCTGATAGAAAAGCCACATCGCGTCCCAATGTTCGGGACCGATCGCGTCGCCCGTCAGCTCCTCGATGCGCAGACCGTCGACCGCGCGCAGCCGTTCCTTGCGGAGCTGCTTGCGCTTCGCCGAATTCAGCGTGCCAAGGAAATCGTCGAAGCTGCGATAACCCGCGTTCGCGAAATGAAACTGGATATCGCGGCGGACGAGCCAGCCCGCCTCCTCGAACAGGGCCATCTGGTCGGGCGCCACAAAGGTCGCGTGCGCCGACGATAGCTGGTTCTGCCGCACCACCGCCTCGGCGGCGCGGAGCAGCAGCAAGGCGTCGCCCCGATCCGTTGCCAGCAGGCGCGGTCCCGGCACGGGGGTGAAGGGCGCCGCGATCTGCAGTTTCGGATAATAATCGCCGCCCGCGCGTGCCCAGGCGTCGGCCCAGGCATGGTCGAACACATATTCGCCCTGGCTGTGCGACTTGAGGTACGCGGGCGCGGCGGCGACGAGCGTCCCGCCGGCATCCTCGACGAGCAAGGGCGCCGCCTGCCAGCCCGTACCCGCCCCGACGCTGCCCGATTGCTCGAGCAGCGACAGGAAGGCGTGGCCGACGAACGGATTGCCGCCATCGTGCAAGGCGTCCCATGCCGCGGCGTCGATGGCGGCGACGCCGGTTCCGAGCGATATCGTGCGCGCGGGTGGGTCGGCCTCTGCCACCGGAATTCCTAGGCGGGCTTCACCGCGACGATCGCGTCGGCCTCGACCGCGGCACCGAGCGGCAGCACGGCGACGCCGACCGCGGCGCGCGCATGACGGCCCGCTTCGCCGAACAGCGTCTCGAACAGGTCCGACGCGCCATTGGCGACCTTTGCCTGATCGGTGAAGCCGGGGGTGCTGTTGACGAACACGCCGAGCTTGACGATGCGCTCGACGCGCGACCAGTCGCCGCCGAGCGCCTGCCCGATCTGGGCGACGAGCATCAGCGCGACGCGCTGCGCGGCATCCTGCCCGCCCGCGACGTCGACATCTTCGCCCAGACGGCCGGTGACGACCTGCCCGTCGCGGAACGGCAACTGGCCACTGACATAGAGCAGGCCGCCATGCTCGACGACGGGGACATAGGCGGCGACCGGCGCGGCGGGCTTGGGGAGTTCGAGGCCGAGTTCGGCGATTTTGGCGGCGATATCCATGAGAGAGCTTCCTTGTTAGACCGGTTCGGGGGCCGGGGCGGGGATGTTTTCGGCGAGGCGCGCCAGGATCCAGTCGCGCGCCGCCGTCCAGTCGTCGATGCGCGCATGCGCGTGCTTCGCGGGCGCGATCTTGCCCGCGATCGCCGGCTCGCCGACGAGATGGAGCCGCCACACGTCGGGCGCCTCCTGCGCGACCGACATATGATGGCCCGCGAGATCGTCGATGAAGACGGCGACCGAGGGCTTATATTCTTCGATCAGGCGGCGCACCGGTTCGCCCTTGCCGCCGCGGCTGCCGATCACCGGCGCGTGGAAATCGTGGAGCGCGAGCTGTTCGATGCGCGCCTGCTGATGTTCGGGGCCGACGTTGGTGAGCACAACGATATCGGCCTCGGCGCCGATCGCCGCCATCGCCGCGAGCGCACCGGCGATCGGATATTGCCGCGTCATTTCCCGGCGGAAAAAGCCGTCGAGCAAGGGCCACACTTCGGCGGCCTCGAGCGGCGTGCCGCATTCCTTGCGTTTCAGCGCGTTCGCGAAGCTCGCGTCCTCGATGCGGAAGATCACGCCATGTTCGGCGTCGACCCATTCGGCGAAGGGGACGACCATGTGCATCAGCACCTCGTCGCAATCGGTGATGACGAGCGGGCGGTTCATGCGGTGGTTCCTTCGAGTCTCTGGGCGGCGGCAGCGATGCTGGCAGGCGGCACCTGCAACGCATCGGCGCAGGCGACAAGGTCGTTTTCGTGGCCCGTGAGGAACGACAGGATCGCCGCGAGCGTCGCCTGCTCACCGAGCGAGGCGCGCAGTTCGCCGGGGGCGAGCCCGGTCAGGCCAAGCAGCCGTTCGGCGCGCGGTTCGTCGCTCAAAATCCAGCCGAGCGCCTGAAGCGCCAGCGCGGCATCGCCATCGTGCAAGTCGTGTGTCCCTAATTGTGTCATGCCGCCGATTCGCCTAAACGGGCCGCGTACGCAAGGTGGGGAACATAAGTAACATGGGCAAGACCATCCTGGTCGTCGAAGATAATGAGCTCAACCTTCGCCTCTTCTGCGACCTGCTCAACGCCCATGGCTATAGCGCGCATCCGGTGCGCGACGGACGCGACGCGCTGGCCAAGGCGCGCGAAGTGTCGCCCGACCTGATCATCATGGACATCCAGTTGCCGCATGTCAGCGGGCTCGACCTGATCGGCCAGATGAAGGCCGACCTGACCTTGCGCGCGGTGCCGATCATGGCGGTCACCGCCTATGCGGGGAAGGGCGACGAGGAGCAGATCAAGGCGGCGGGCGCCGAAGCCTATGTGTCCAAACCGATTTCGGTGATCAAGTTCATCGAAAGCGTCGGAGCCTTCGCCTAGCCTTTTTTCGATCGCCCGACGTCGATTGCGACGGGCCGCCCAAAATCATCGGCGAGTCGCTGGCGCGGGCGGTGAGCGCACGGCCGGTTCAGCCACCGGCCAGCTTTCTTTTCCTAATCCTGATCGCGGGGGTTCAGGATGGAAGGACATAAGATGTTTTTGATGAAGAGGCTGGCCTTGACGGCGTTGATCGGCGCGACGACGCTGGCCGCCATGCCGACCGAAGCCGAGGCGCGCAGCCGCCACCATCGGCACGGGCATTACGACCGCGACCATGACCGCTGGCAGGATCGCCGCGAATATCGGCGTCACCGCGAAGGCCGATATTATCGGAACTGCCGCACCAGCGGCACGACGGGGCTGATCGTCGGCGGCGCCGCCGGCGCCCTGCTGGGCCGCGAAATCGATAGCCGGGGCGACCGCGCCACGGGCACGATCCTCGGTGCCGCCGGCGGCGCGCTGCTCGGCCGCGAGATCGACCGCAAGCGTCGCTGCTGACCGCCGCGGGGGAAGGAAAGGACCGTCAGGCGGCGCAAGCGTCGCGGGCGGTCCGTTCCGAACGCCGCGGTGCGGCGGTGCGCAGCCACGGCGCCGAATAGTGGATGGCGACGGCGGCCTCCGAGGCCGTGACGGCGGCGGTCCAGATGCGGGTGATCCAGCGCGTTTCGGGGGTGTTATGGGTCATCTTATGTCTCCTTCATCCGGGTCCGCGGAAGATGGGGAGGGGGCGGCCCGGATGAATCCCATCTACCCCGGCAAATGCGGCGATCGGCGCCGAAATTGATCGTGCGGGCGACCAATTTTCGCGCTATTGTTTAGTTTATGCGAAAAATGATCGACCTCGACGATTTCGACCGCCGGCTGCTCGCGCTGGTGCGGCACGACAATCTCCAGCCCGCGCGAATCCTCGCCGACAAGGTCGGGCTGTCGCTGTCGGCGGTGCTCCGCCGCCTGCGCCGGATGCGCGAGGAAAAAGTGATCGTCGCCGATATCGCGGTGGTCGATCCGGCGCTGACCGGATCGGCGCTCACCATGCATATCCTCGTCCGGATGCAACAGGCCGGGCCGCAGACTATGGACGCATTCGCGCGCGAGATCGCCCGCCACCCCGAAATCACGGGGGCGTGGGACGTGACCGGCGACGATGATTTCCTGCTGAAGGTGCAGATCGGCTCAATGGAGGAATATGACGCCTTCACCCGCCGCGCGCTGGGCGAGGACAAGGGCGTGCATTCGTTCAAGACGCTGATCACGATCCGGCACATCATCGAGAATGACGTCGCGCGCCGGCCGCTGCGCGATTTCTGACGCCGACCGCGGGCGGGCGGGGGCGTGGCGGCGCCGGGCGAACGGCCGTTAGCGACCGTTAGTTGCCGCTCCACCTCTTACTTCGTCATCCCCGCGAAAGCGGGGCCCCCGCGAGCTGCCGTTGCTACTGGGTTCCCGCTTTCGCGGGAAAGACGAATGTTGGGGTGGCCGCTTCCCACCCAAAGCCGCCATTCTCCGGGCACGAAAAAGGGCGGCACGCGGCCGCCCTTCGGGATCCCGGCTTTCGCCGGGATGACGCATTTCTAACCCGCGCGCTTCAGCGCACGAGGAAATGCATCACTTGATCTTGGCTTCCTTGAACTCGACGTGCTTGCGGACACGCGGGTCGTACTTCCGCACCGACATTTTTTCGGTCATCGTGCGCGGGTTCTTTTTCGTGACATAGAAAAAGCCCGTGTCGGCGGTGCTCACCAGCTTGATCTTGACGGTCGTCGGCTTGGCCATGGCCCTGTTCCTCGAATTAACTGCACATCCATCGGAGGTCCGAGGGATGCGGCGGGACTAGGGCCCCGACGTTGGTGTGAAAAACATGAAAGGGCCGCGCGACGCCGCGCCGCCCCTCAATATCCGGGCGCCTTTGGCGGGATTCGGCCTTTCTGTCAAGCGAAAGGAAGGACGGGCGGCACATCGGCCGCCCGTCCGGAGGGGTCAGGTTTATGGCCTTAGGCGTTCTTGATCTCGAAACGGACGCGCATTTCCTTCCAGCTTTCCTCGGGCACGCCGCCGCGCGTCGCCGCTTTGAAGCGCCATTTGGTGAGCGCACGCCGTTTCGTCGCCTCGAAAAACGCCGGATCGTCGGTGCTGACCAGTTCGACCGCCTTCACCCGCCCGTCGGTGCCGATCAGCACGCGGACGACCGCGACGCCCTCGATCCCCTCGCGCTGCGCGCGCGCGGGATAATCGGGCTGGAAAAGATCCGCATAACGCTGGTCGAGCTGTGCAAGCACCAGCTTGGGTATCGTCGGCGGATCGGCTGCGCGTGCTGGCGGGCCTGGATCGACGGGGCCGACGTCGGGTATTGAGGACCCCGTATCGGCCCAAGGTTCCGTCAGCGACGTTGTCGGAACGACCGGATCGATAACGTCGGGCGTCGATGCGGCTCTCGGCATCGGCTCGACATCGTCGGCCTGTTTGGGCGGCGGCGGATCGAGCGGCTTTTCGAGTTCGATCAGCGTCCCGGTCATCGGCTCGCTCTTTGGCACCATTTCGACGATCATCGGCGACAGCGCGACCGCGACGACCAGCGCGGCGGGCAGCCCGACGGCGAACAGCGCCGCGACGGGGTGGTGGCGGGCGTCGCTGCCATAGCTGTTGCGGGGCAGCGGCACCGCCGCGCCGGCGGGCGCGGTGGTCGCCTCGGGCGCCGTCATAATCGCCGAAATCAGGGGTATCAGGGTCATGGCCTCTCTCCTTGCCTGTATGACCCGGCCCCGCCGCGTTCCGACCGTTGCTGTCGGCCAGGTCAGAATGAAGTGATATTATAACATCACGTCACATGTCAAGTGGATCGGTAAACAAGCTTTCACGCGATGCTGTGGGAGACCTAGGCGGCGGAAAGCCGCGCCACCGCCTGATCCTTGTCGATCAGCGGGAGCAGTTCGGCCATGTCGGGGCCATGGTCGCGCCCGGTGAGCGCGCGGCGGAGCGGCAGGAAGAGCGCGCGGCCCTTTGCCCCCGTCGCCTCCTTCACCGCGGCGGTCAGCGCATGCCAGGGGTCGGCGCCCCAATCGATCGCCGGCGCAGCCTGCGCCGCCGCTTCGAGTACCGGCCGGTCGGCCGCTTCGGCGGGCGGCGAGGCAAAGGGGCCGTCGAACACGGGCACCCACTCGGCCGCCTCGGCCACCGTCATCACATTGGGCCGAATCGCGTTCCAGCGCGCCGCGGTGATCGCGGCGGGCAGGCGGTCCGCGATCGCCGCATGGTCGGTGTGATGCAATATCTTCTGGTTGAGCAGCGCCAGCTCGGCCTCGTCGAAGCGCGCGGGGGCGCGGCCGAAGCGCGCGAAATCGATGCTTTCGACCAGCGGCGCAACATCCGTCACCGGCTCGACCGGATCGCTCGTCCCCAATCGGGCGAGCAAGGCGACGAGCGCGATCGGTTCGATCCCGTCCTCGCGCAGGCTCGCCATGCCGAGCGAGCCCAGCCGCTTCGACAATTTGCCCTCGGTCCCGACGAGCAGCGCCTCGTGCGCAAAGGCGGGCGGCGTCGCGCCGAGCGCGGCGAACATCTGGACCTGCGAAGCGGTGTTCGACACATGATCCTCGCCGCGCACGACATGCGTGATCCCCATCGCGATATCGTCGATCACGCTCGGCAACAGGTAAAGCCAGCTGCCGTCGGCGCGGCGCACGACCGGGTCGGACATTGTCTTGGGTTCGAAATGCTGCGGTCCGCGGACCATGTCGGTCCACTCGATCGCCGCGTCATGGTCGAGCCGGAAACGCCAGTGCGGCGCGATGCCCTCGGCGACCGGCGCATCGGCGGGCTTGCGCTCGTAAACCGGCGGCAGCCCGCGCGAGAGCAATATCTTGCGGCGGATATCGAGCTCTTCGGGCGTCTCGTAACAGGCATAGACGCGCCCCGCTGCCTTCAGCTTTTCGAACTCGGCCTCATAAAGCGCAAAGCGCGCCGACTGCCGTTCCTCGCCGTCGATATCGAAGCCCAGCCACGCGAGGTCGGTGCGAATCGCATCGACATATTCCTCTTTCGAGCGTTCGAGGTCGGTGTCGTCGATGCGCAGCAGGAAGCGCCCGCCATGCTTTCGCGCCCACAGCCAATTGTGCAGCGCGGTGCGGACATTGCCGACATGCAGGGTGCCGGTCGGCGAAGGGGCGAAACGGGTAACGACAGTCATAGCGCGCGCCTATAACCGCATATCGGGCCGCCGTCAGTCGTCTTCCGCGATCTTGCGATTCTGGACGATGTGCGCGACCCAGCGCAGCGCCATGCCGACGACCGATAGCGCGGCGCCGGCGATCACGGCGCCGACCAATGCGCGATCCTCATCGGGCGCGGGCCATGCGGCCCACGCGAGCAGCGCCACACTGACGATCGACAGCGCATACCCAATCCCGGTGAGCCAGTTCGCCACGCTGCGCTACGCCGTCCGGAAGCCGTGCGTAATCGGATAGCGCCGGTCGCGCCCGAAATTGCGCGTCGACAGCTTGACCCCCGGCGGCGCTTGGCGGCGCTTATACTCGGCGAGCATCAACAGGCGTTCGATCCGCGCCACCGCATCGCGATCGAAGCCATATTTCGCCACGACATCATCGACGCTCGCTTCCTCCTCGACGAGCATATGCAGCATGCGGTCGAGGTCGGCATAGGGCGGCAGGCTGTCCTCGTCCTTCTGGTCGGGGCGCAGCTCGGCGCTCGGCGGCTTGGTGATGATGGTATCGGGCATCACCGGGGTCACCGGGTTGCGCGACAAGCGCGGCACATTTTCGTTGCGCCATTTCGCCACCGCGAACACCGTCATTTTATACGCGTCCTTCAGCGGATTATAGCCGCCCGCCATGTCGCCATAGATCGTCGCATAGCCGACGCTCATCTCGCTCTTGTTGCCCGTCGTCAGCAGCATCGGGCCGAATTTGTTGCTGAGCGCCATCAGGGTGACGCCGCGGATGCGCGACTGGACATTTTCCTCGGTGATGTCGACATCCTTGTCGGCGAAGCTGCCCGCGAGCATCGCGTCGAACGCCTCGACCGCGGGGACGATCGAGATGGTGTCGAGCTTGCACCCGATCATCGCCGCACAGCCCGCGGCATCGTCGAGACTGGTCTGGCTCGTGAAGCGGCTCGGCATCATCACGCACCACACCTTGTCGGGACCGAGCGCATCGGCGGCGATCGCCGCGCAGATCGCCGAATCGATTCCGCCCGACAGGCCGAGCACGACGCCGGGGAAACGGTTGCGTTCGACATAGTCGCGCAAGGATATGATCATCGCGCTGTAGATATCGGCGGGATGCGATTCCCATTCGGCGATCGCGCCCGTCGCGCACGTCCAGCCGTCGGCGCCCTTGGTCCAGTGCGTGACCCGCTCCTCGGACTCCCAGTCGGTCAACCGGTGCGCCGTCGTCCCGTCGCTGTTCAGCACGAACGAGCAGCCGTCGAACACGATTTCGTCCTGCCCGCCGACGCGGTTGAGAAAAATAACGGGCAGCGAGGTTTCGGCGACGCGGCTGGCGAACACCTGCGTCAGACGCCGCTCGTCCTTGTCGATCTCATAGGGGCTGCCGTTGACCGAGATCAGCAGCTCGGCGCCCTGCCTCACCAGGTGCTGGCAAACCTTGGGCAACCAGCCGTCCTCGCAGATCGGCAGGCCAAGCCTCACGCCGCGCCATTCGACGATATCGGGGAGCGGCCCGGGGACGAACACGCGCTTTTCGTCGAAGGTGCCGTAATTGGGGAGTTCGTGCTTGCGCCGCGTCGCGACGATCCGGCCGCCGTCGAGCAGCGCGACGATATTATAGAGGCTGTCGCCTTCCCGTTCGACCGAGCCAACGAGAATCGCCGGGCCGCCATCGGCGGTATCAGCGGCGAGTTCGGCGAGCATCGTCGCGGCGCGCTCCGCGAGCGCGGGCTTCAGCACCAGATCCTCGGGCGGATAGCCGATCAGCTGGAGTTCGGGATAGAGGATCAGGTCGGCGTCCGGGTGCCGCGCGCGGACGTCGCGCATCGCCGCATTGTTGGCGGCGAGGTCGCCCACGACCTGCGTCATTTGCGAAAGAACGATGGTGAGCTTTTGTGTCATGTCGGTGGTTTAGGCCGACGCGCGCCGATTTCAACTGCGGCGCGCGCAGCGGATCGGGCTTTAACCCCTTCCCCTATCCGCCCGCGCTGGCTAAGGGGGCGCGCAATCCCACTCCGCGCGAAAGGGCTTCGCAGCGCATGAAACTCATCTCCGGCAACAGCAACCTCCCCCTCGCCCGCGCGATCGCGGACTATCTGGAACTGCCGCTGACCGACACCAGCGTACGCCGCTTCGCCGACGAAGAGGTCTTCGTCGAAATCCATGAGAATGTCCGCGGTCAGGATGTCTTCGTCGTTCAGCCGACGAATTTCCCCGCGAACGACAATCTGATGGAGCTGCTCATCATCAACGACGCGCTGCGCCGCGCATCGGCGAAACGCATCACCGCGGTCGTCCCCTATTTCGGCTATGCCCGCCAGGACCGGAAGCCCGGCCCGCGCACCCCCATCTCGGCAAAGCTCGTCGCGAACCTGATCACCACTTCGGGCGCCGACCGCGTGCTCGCGATCGACCTGCACGCGGGGCAGATCCAAGGCTTCTTCGATATCCCGACCGACAACCTCTATGCCGCGCCGGTGATGAGCGCCGATATCCAGGCGCGCTTTGCGGGCAAGAATCTGATGGTCGTGTCGCCCGACGTCGGCGGCGTGGTCCGCGCGCGCGCGCTCGCCAAGCGGCTCGACAACGCGCCGCTGGCGATCGTCGACAAGCGCCGCGAGCGCGCTGGCGAATCGGAAGTGATGAACATCATCGGCGACGTGAAGGGCCGCTTCTGCATCCTGATCGACGATATCGTCGATTCGGCGGGCACGCTCTGCAACGCCGCCGCCGCGCTGAAGGCCGCGGGCGCCGAGGGCGTCGTCGCCTATTGTACGCACGGCGTTTTGTCGGGCGGCGCGGTCGCGCGCGTCGATGCGAGCGAGCTTACCGAACTCGTCATCACCGATTCGATCCAGCCGACCGACGCGGTGAACGACAGCAGCAAGGTTCGCGCGCTCACCGTCGCGCCTTTGCTCGGCGAAGCGATCAAGCGCATCGCCGACGAATCGAGCGTCTCCTCGCTGTTCGACTGATCGCATCAGCGCGCGACGAGCGCGCCGACGATATGATCGAGCTGCCGCCGGAAGGTCGCATGATCGGGCACGGCATGAACGAGGCCGCGTGCGGTCCAGCATAGAGCCTGCGCCATACTGCCCGCGCGCGAGACCGCCGAGCCCGGTCCGCTGAACCGGATCGCCTCGGCCATCGCCGCGACCAGCCGGCGCTCGGCCACACGGACCGCCTCGGGCGGATCGCGCTGGAGCGTCGCCACGATCTCGGTGCCTTGTGGCGAGGCGTGAAGGGCGTCCATGTGCCGGCCTGCCCATGCGTCGAGCGCGTCGGTCAGACGTTCGACGAGCGTCTTTGCGGGCTGGTCGATGCTGGCGAGCGCGGCGGCCAGCGAGCTGTCGATCAGGCATTTGGTCGCCCAATCGACCAGTGCCCCCTTCGATCCGTGCCGGTTATAGAGTGCTTGCCGCGACACACCGAGTGCGCGCGCGACGTCCTCCATCGACGTCTTGCGCAATCCGTAGCGCGCGAAGGTCGCGACAATCGGATCGAGGGGAAAGTCACCCGGCATATGAGTGATTTTACAGTTTATACCAATATTGTAAAATTGATAAAATCAGGCTTCGGTCGGTGCAATAGGTTTGCATGGACTGGCGGCCGGAGGCCGGCTGAGCTAGCGCAGGGCCATGTCGATCACATCAGACCTTACCCTCGCCAATCGCCTTGCCGACACCGCCGGCGAAGCGATCCGTCCGCTCTTCCGCTCCAACTGGACGCACGAGGCCAAGGCCGATGCCTCGCCCGTGACCGAAGCCGACCGCGCCGCCGAGGCCGCGATGCGCCGCCTGCTCGATGCCGAGGCGCCGCGCGACGGGATCATCGGCGAGGAATATGGCGCCGAGCGCCCCGACGCGTCGCGCCAATGGGTGCTCGACCCGATCGACGGCACCGTCAGCTTCATGGCGGGTCGCCCGATCTTCGGCACGCTGATCGCGCTGCTCCAGGATGGCTGGCCGATCCTCGGCATCATCGACCAGCCGATCAATGGCGAACGCTGGGTCGGCGCACTCGGACAGCCGACCTTGTTCAATGGTGCGCCGGCGCGCACGCGCCCCTGCCGCACCCTTGCCGATGCGGTGCTCGCGACGACCGGCCCGCAATATTTCGCCGACCATGACGCCGAGCATTTCATGGCGCTCGCGGCGAAGACGTCGCACAAGCGCATGGTCTTCGGCGGCGATTGCTATAATTATGGCCTGCTCGCGAGCGGTCATATCGACCTCGTCGTCGAGGCGGGGTTGAAGCTCCATGATTTCGCCGCGCTTGCTCCCATTGTCGAAGGCGCGGGCGGGACAATGTGCGACTGGAACGGCGATCCGTTGAGCGCCGACAGTTCGGGGCATGTCATCGCAATCGGCGACCCCGCACGGCTCGAGGATGTGATAGAGGGACTCGCCTGTCACCACTGACAAGGAGAGGAACGGACATGGCTTTTCAAGGAAGCTGCCATTGCGGCGCGGTGACCTATACGGTCGAGGGCGACATTCCGGGCACGGCGATGAGCTGCAATTGCTCGCACTGTCGGCGCAAAGGCTTCCTGCTCGCCTTCGTGCCCATAGACCAGTTCCGGCTGGAGAGCGGCGCCGACAAGCTCGGGAGCTACACGTTCAACAAGCATAATATCGACCATCAATTCTGCACCGACTGCGGATGCCAGGGTTTCTCTGTCGGCACCGGTCCAGACGGCTCAAAGATGGCCGCGGTCAACCTACGCTGCGTCCCCGACGCCGACCTCGATGCGCTCAATATCCAGAAGGTCGACGGCGCGAGTTTTTAACCCCCGAATCGCTTGCATTTCCGGGCGAATCCCCCTAAGCGCCCCGCTTCCGATTGTGTCGGCTGGCTGAAAGGGCTGCCAGGCCGATACGCAAACGGACTTCCAAAGGAGACCAAAATGCCCAAAATGAAGACCAAGAGCGGTGTGAAGAAACGCTTCAAATTCACCGCTTCGGGCAAGGTGAAGCACGGCGTCGTCGGCAAGCGTCACCGCCTGAGCAGCCACAATGCAAAATATATCCGCACCAACCGCGGCACCAGCGTGCTCAGCGATTCGGATGTGGCCCATGTGCGCCTCTGGGCGCCCTACGGCCTGAAGTAAGGAGCGCTAAGGCATGTCACGCATCAAACGCGGCGTCACCACGCGCGCCAAGCACAAACGCGTATTGGAACAGGCGAAGGGCTATTACGGCCGTCGCAAGAACACCATCCGCGTCGCCAAGCAGGCGGTCGAAAAGGCCGGCCAGTACGCTTATCGCGACCGCAAGGTTAAGAAGCGGAATTTCCGCGGTCTGTGGATCCAGCGCATCAATGCCGCGGTCCGCGCCGAAGGCCTGACCTATTCGCAGTTCATGCACGGCGTGAAGCTGGCCGGGATCGAGCTCGACCGCAAGGTCATGGCCGACCTCGCGATGAACGAAGGCAATGTCTTCGGGGCGATCATCGCCCAGGCGAAAGCGGCGCTGCCCAAGGCAGCCTGACGCTTTTCAGCCAAGGCAAACGAAACAAGGGCGGTCCCGGTGGGGCCGCCCTTTTTCTTTGGGATCGCAATGGCGGCTAACGATGTCCTATCCATCATCGTCACCCCGGACTTGATCCGGGGTCCCGCTTGAGGTCGAAGCCAGCCTGTGCGTCAAAAAGCGGGATCCCGGATCAAGTCCGGGGTGACGAAGGAAAATGAAGCGCCGTCCGCTTCCCACCCGAAGCGGAAATCTACCGTCACCCGCCCAAACGAAGAGGCGGCGCGCAGCTCCCGCTCCGCGCCGCCTCGACAATGGTTCCAGTGGAAACCATCGCCCCCCCGCCCGATCCGAATAGCCGTGGGTCGCAGAAAGCTGACGGCCGGAACGAAGCTCGGAAAATCAGTCGTTTATTTCAGGTCCCCGCCAAGCCCCATCCCTTGGCGTCACGCGGCGATTCTCCTCACACGCCCCCTTCGGAGCGGACCGCGCAACTATGCAGCAGCCGCCGCGTATAAAATTGTAAGAACCCGACAAATATTGGCGCGGGGGCATTGTTTTTCATGCACTTCGCCCTCTAGGAATGGGACAGCATGCCGCACAGCGACGCATCTCCTCTTCTTCCGGCCGGCGCGCGCGTCGCCACGCGCTTTTTTCCGCTGTCGCCCGCCTTACGCCCCTATGTCAGCACCATCTATCTGAGCGAAGTCGCCGGAACCGACGGCAGCCGGGTCGAGGATTATCTGCACCCCGAATGGGCGAACCTGCGATTCATCGAGGGCGACCGGCCGCTCGCGGCGATCGGTGACAGCCCGGTGATCAAGGCGCCCCGCTTCGTCGCCACGGGTCCGACAAGCACCGCGACCTATTTCGCGGCGGGCAACATGCGTGCCTGGGGTATCGGCATCCTGCCGATGGGCTGGGCCAAATTCATTCCCTTGTCCGCCGAAGACCTGGCCGACCGCATGACCGACGGCGGCACCCATCCGGCCTTTGCTCCCTTTGCGCCGTTGCTGGGCGCCTTGCGGCAAGTGAAGGATGTCGACGCCGCGGCGGCGCTGATCGACGGCCATGCCTGCGCCCTCCTCGCCGATGCGCCGCCCGACGACCCGGCGATCCTTGCCGCGCATCGGGCGCTGGTCGACGACGAGGTGACGAGTGTCGCCGATCTGTCGGCCAAATTGTCGCTCTCCGAACGTTCGATCGAGCGGCTGTGCCACCGTGCCTTCGGCTTTTCGCCCAAATTGCTGTTGCGGCGCCAGCGCTTCCTGCGCTCGCTCGGTCGCTTCATGCTCGACCCGTCGATGGCGTGGATCGATACGATGGATCACCATTATTACGACCAGGCGCAGTTCACGCGCGACTTCCAGCGCTTTATGGGGATGAGCCCGCGCGACTATGCCGCGCGCGCCAAGCCGATCTTGGGCGCTGCGGCGTTTGCGCGGGCTGCCGCTGCCGGCGCCGCGGTGCAGGGTCTGCACAAGCCGGCCGGATAGCCCCGTTTTCCGCCAAGTGACTTGACCCGCGCGGCGCGTTCGGTGCAAGCGGCAGGCGACGGACGCGCGGCTAGCCGCCCTATCCATAGAACCAGAGAAATGCAGGCCGACAGCGCCAGCGCCGCCGGAACAGGACGAACGACAATGAGCGACATTCAGGCCATTCAGACCCGGCTGGTGGACGAGATAGCGGCGGCGGCCGACCTCGATACGATCGAGGCACTGCGCGTGTCGGCGCTCGGCAAGGCGGGGGCGATCACCGCGCTGCTCAAGACGCTGGGCGGGATGACCCCCGATGAGCGGCAGGCGAAAGGCCCCGAAATCCACGCGCTGCGCGAAACGGTCACCGCGGCGCTCGGCGCGCGCAAGGCGGCGCTCGATGCCGCGGCGCTCGACATCAAGCTCGCCGCCGAAGCGATCGACATGTCGCTGCCCGCCGACGCAGGCCCACGCGGCAGCGTGCATCCGGTCAGCCAGGTGATGGACGAGCTCGCCGAAATCTTCGCCGACATGGGCTTTGCCGTCGCGACGGGTCCCGAGATCGAGGACGACTGGCGCAACTTCACCGCGCTCAACATTCCCGAAACGCATCCGGCGCGCGCGATGCACGACACCTTCTATTTCCCCGACCAAATGCGCGGCGGCGCCGACGCCGGTCCGGGTGAAGGCGGCCGCATGCTGCTGCGCACGCACACCTCGCCGGTGCAGATCCGCACGATGATGTCGCAGGAGCCGCCGATCCGCATCATCGCGCCCGGCCGCGTCTATCGCAGCGACAGCGACGCGACGCACACGCCGATGTTCCACCAGGTCGAAGGGCTCGTCATCGACCGCGGCATCCATATGGGCCACCTCAAATGGACGCTCGAAACCTTCCTCAAAGCCTATTTCGAGCGCGACGACATCGTGCTCCGCCTGCGTCCCTCCTATTTCCCCTTCACCGAACCCTCGGCCGAGGTCGACGTCGGCTATAAACAGGAAAAGGGCCGCCGCATCGTCGGCGGCAATGGCGACGACGAAGGCCATGCGTGGATGGAGCTGCTCGGCAGCGGCATGGTCAACCGCCGCGTGATCGCGAACTGCGGGCTAGACCCCGACGAGTGGCAGGGTTTCGCCTTCGGGGTCGGCGTCGACCGGCTCGCGATGCTGAAATATGGCATGGACGATCTGCGCGCCTTCTTCGACGGCGACCTGCGCTGGCTGTCGCACTACGGGTTCGGCGCGCTGTCGGTGCCTACGCTCAGCGGGGGGATTTCAGCATGAAGATCACCCTCGACTGGCTGAAAGAGCATCTCGACACGAGCGCGACCGTCGATGACGTCGTCGCGACACTAAACCGTATCGGCCACGAGGTCGAAGGCGTCGAGAACCCCGCCGAAAAGCTCGCGGGCTTCCGCGTCGCCAAGGTGCTGACCGCCGAACGTCATCCGCAAGCCGACAAGCTGCAAGTGCTGACCGTCGACACCGGCGATGGCGGCGCTCCGCTGACCGTCGTCTGCGGCGCCCCCAACGCGCGCGCCGGCCTGATCGGCGTGCTCGGCCTGCCCGGCGCGGTCGTGCCCGCGAACGGCATGGAGCTGAAGATCGCCGCGGTGCGCGGTGTCGAATCGAACGGCATGATGTGCTCAACGCGCGAGCTCGAGCTTGGCGACGATCATGACGGGATCATCGAGCTTCCCGCCGACGCCCCGATCGGCACCCCCTTTGCCGATTACAGCGGCGCGGGCGATCCGGTGATCGACATTTCGATCACCCCGAACCGGCAGGACTGCATGGGCGTGCGCGGGATCGCGCGCGACCTCGCCGCGGCGGGGCTCGGCACGCTGAAGCCGCTCGATATCCCGACGATCATCGGGGAGGGTGCGCCCGCGACCGAAATCGCTACCCTCGATCCCGAGGGCTGCCCCGCTTTCTACGGCCGCACGATCAGCGGCGTCGCCAACGGCACCGCGCCCGAATGGATGCGCCGCCGCCTCGGAGCCGTCGGGCAGCGCTCGATCTCGGCGCTCGTCGACATCAGCAATTATGTGATGTTCGATCTCGGCCGCCCGAGCCATATCTATGACCGCGCCCAGCTCACCGGTGCGCTCGTCGCGCGCCGCGCGAAAGACGGCGAGACGGTCACCGCATTGAACGGCAAGGACTATACCCTCACCGACACGATGACGGTGATCGCCGACGATCAAGGCGTCCACGACATCGCCGGCATCATGGGCGGCGAGCATAGCGGGTGCAGCGAGACGACGACCGACGTCCTGATCGAGGTCGCCTATTTTGCCCCCGAACGCATCGCGCTCACCGGCCAGGCGCTCGCGCTGACCAGCGACGCGCGCAGCCGCTTCGAGCGTGGGGTCGATCCGGCGTTCCTCGACGACGCGACCGCGATCGTGACCGCGCATGTGCTCGCGATTTGCGGCGGCACCCCCTCGGCCATGACGCGCGCGGGCACCCCGCCCGCCGAAGTGAAGACGGTCGATTACGACCCGGCGCTTTCGGCAACGCTCGGTGGCATCGCGATCGCACCCGAACGGCAGCAGGAGATTCTGACCGCACTCGGTTTTTCGGTGATCGAACAGGGTGGCCGCTGGCAGGTCGCGGTGCCGAGCTGGCGCCGCGATGTCGACGGCGCCCCCGATATCGTCGAGGAAGTCACGCGCATCATCGGCTTCGACGCCGTGGCATCGGTGCCGCTGCCGCGCACCGACGGCGTCGCGAAGCCGACCGCGACCGCCGAACAACTCACCGAACGCCGCGTGCGCCGCGCCGCGGCCGCCGCCGGGTTCGACGAAGCGGTCACCTGGTCGTTCATCAGCGAAGCCGATGCCGCGCCGTTCGGCGGTGGCACGTGGAGCCTCGCCAATCCGATCAGCGAAGACCTGAAGGTCATGCGCCCGTCTTTGCTCCCCGGCCTGCTCGCCGCGGCGCAGCGCAACCAGAATCGCGGCGCGAACAGCATCCGCCTGTTCGAGATCGGGCGGCGCTATCTGTCCGACGCCGAGCATCCGACGCTCGCCGTGCTGATGGCGGGCGACAAAAAAGCGCGCGGCTGGCAGGCGGGCAAGGCCGCGCCGTTCGATGCGTTCGACGCCAAGGCGGCGGCGCTGTCGCTGCTCGAGGCCGCGGGCGCGCCCGCCGACCGGTTGCAGGTGATGGAGGCGGACACGACCGGCAGTATCTGGCACCCCGGCCAGTCGGCGACGCTACGGCTCGGTCCCAAGGCGGTGCTCGCCGAGTTCGGCGCGCTCCACCCGCTGCTGACGCGCGCCTTCGATGTCGACGGCCCGGTGATGGCGGTACAGATTTTCCTCGACGCGATCCCGGCGAAGCGCGCGAGCGGGCCCGCCCGCGCGGCGTTCACGCCGCCCGCGCTACAATCGGTGCGCCGCGACTTCGCCTTCCTCGCGCCGACCAGCCTGACCGCCGCCGATCTGGTGCGCGCTGTCCGCGGCGCCGACAAGGCGGCGATCGTCGATGCGCGCCTCTTCGACCGCTTCGCGGGGCAGGGCGTGCCCGAGGGTCAGGTCAGCCTCGCGGTCGAGGTCGAGCTGCAGCCGCTGGAAAAGAGCTTCAACGACGCCGAGCTGAAGGCGATCGCCGACAAGGTGGTCGCCGCGGCGGCGAAGGTCGGGGCGGTGCTGCGCGGCTGATCTTCGCGTCGGCGAGGGATGAAGGGGAGAGTTTGATATGGACACCCGCCACCTCGTCGACCGCGAGATAGCGCCGATCATCGACCTGTTTCCACGCGTCGATCTCGACGCGACGCCGATCGCCCAGATTCGGGCCAAGGCGGCGGAGACTTATTCGATCCTGCCGCCACCGGTCATCGCGCCCGAGAAGCTGCTCGTGCCGTCGATCCATGGCGGACCCGACATAATGGTCTTCCTCTATCGCCCGGCCACAACGCGCCCGGGCGGCGGCGCGATCCTGCACATCCATGGCGGTGGCATGGTGATGGGATCGGTCGAACAGATGCAGGCCGGGCCCGCCGCGCTGGCGGCGGCCGCGGGCGTTCCCGTCGCGTCGGTCGAATATCGGCTCGCCCCCGAGCACCCCTTCCCCGCACCGCAGGAAGATTGCCATTCGGCGCTGGCGTGGCTCGCGGGACAAGCCGAGGCGCTCGGCTTCGACGCGGGCCGGATCATCGTCGCGGGCGAGAGCGCGGGCGGCGGACTGGCCGCCGCACTCGCGATCATGGCGCGCGATCTCGGCGGACCCGCGATCGCGGGTCAGCTCCTGACCTATCCGATGCTCGATCACCGCACCGGCGGCGATGCCTGTCCGTACAACAATCCGACGACGGGCGAGTTCATCTGGACGCGCGCGAGCAATCGCTTCGGCTGGCGCGCGCTGCAGGGCGACTATAAGATCGACGACACCCGGCGCGGCTGGTTTTCGCCGAGCCTTGCCGACGATCTGTCGAACCTCCCGCCCGCCTATATCGCGACCGGAAGCCTCGACCTCTTCTTCGACGAAAATCTTGACTATGCGCGCCGGCTCGTCGCGGCGGGGGTGCCCGTCGACCTGCACAGTTATGCCGGTGCGATTCACGCCTTCAATGCGATCCCCGACGCCGCGCTGTCGCAGCGTTTCAACAGCGGACTGCTCGCGGCGGCGGCGATCATGGCGGGACCCTGAGGCGGCTGAAGGGCAAGCATCTTGCGATATGGTTTTGGCGAAACAACGCCCTATATCGAACCCAAGATGAGGGACGGATATGCCCGGCCATAGCCATTATCAGCTTTTCGAAACCGCGGCCGGCGTCGCGGCCATCGGCTGGACGCGCACCGGCATTATGAGTTTTCGCCTGCCTGCGTCGACCGCGGCCGAAGCCGAGCGCGCCATTTTACGCCGCCTGCCCGACGCGGTGCGTAGCGCGCCCCCGGCCGAAATTGGGGCTGTCATCGACGCGGCGATCCGTTATTTCGAAGGCGAACGGATCGAGTTTTTCGACATACCGATCGATCTGGGCGAACAGCCGCCCTTCTTCGCACAAGTCTATGCTTTGGTACGCAAGCTCGGCTGGGGCGAAACGACCACCTATGGCGCCGTCGCACGGGCGCTGGACGTGGGGCCAGAACATGCCCGCGCCGTCGGGCAGGCGATGGCGACGAATCCCGTGCCGCTGATCATCCCCTGTCACCGCGTCATGGCTGCGGGTGGCGGAATCGGCGGGTTCTCCGCGCCGGGCGGCTCGCAATCCAAGGCGCGGATGCTCGAACTCGAAGGCGTGCCCCTTCCCCCGGTGCAGCAAGGGTTCGACTTCTAGGCCGCGACGGCATCCTCGCTTTGGCTCGTCGCCGCTTCGAGCAGGCGTTTCTCGAGGCTCTTCACGCGCGCCGGGCTGTCGATCTTGTCGCCGATCAGGTCGGTCACATAGAAGGTGTCGACCGCGCGCTCACCGTAGGTCGCGACATGCGCGCTGTGCACCGTCACCTTCGACTGGAACAGCGCATAGGCGAGCTGATTGAGCAGCGCGGGGCGGTCCTGCGCATTGACCTCGATCACCGTAAACCGATTGGAAGCCTTATTGTCGACAAAGACGTTCGGCGCGACGCGGAATGCCTCGGCGCGCGTACGCGGCAATGCCCGCGCTTCGAGTTTGGGCAGCAATTTGTGGCGGTTGGCGAGCGCATCCTCGATCGCACGCGTCAGCCGGCCGATCTGCCCCGCTTCGGCGAACGGCCGTCCGAGCGGATCCTGGACAAGAAAATTGTCGAGCGCGAGCCCGTCGCGCGTCGTGTGGATGCGCGCATCGATGATGTTGCCGCCAGCGAGGTGGATGCCCCCCGCCATGCGATAGAATAGCCCTGGATGGTCGGCGGCGAGCACCATCACCAAGGTCGCGCCGCGATCGTCGTCGGGGACCGCGGCGATATGCAGCGGCGCGTCGCCCGCCTGCCGGATATGGACGAGGTTGGCGGCGATGACCTCGACCGGTTCGGCGATCCAATAGCTTTCGGGAAGGCGTTTTGCGACCTTGTCGAAGGTTTTTTGGTCGAAGCCGAACTGCGCCGCGACCGCTTCCTTCTTGCTTTCGATCCGCGCCTCGCGGCCGCGCTGCTTGTGGCCGAGGCGCAGCACTTCTTCGGCGGCGTCGTAAAGCTCGGTGAGCAGCTGGCGTTTCCAGCCGTTCCACACCCCGGGGCCGACCGCGCGAATGTCGACGACGGTGAGCACGAGCAGCAGTCGCAGGCGTTCGGGCGATTGCACGACCTGCGCGAAATCGAGGATCGTCTTGAAATCGGCAAGGTCGCGCTTGAACGCGGTCGCCGACATCAGGAGGTGATAGCGCACGAGCCACGAGACGGTCTCGGTCTCCGCCTCGTTCAACCCGAGCCGCGGGCAGACGCGCAGCGCCAGTTCGGCGCCGAGCACGCTATGGTCGCCGCCGCGCCCCTTGGCGATGTCGTGGAGCAGCACCGCGACATAGATCACGCGCCGCGAATGGATCTGGTCCATGATCGCGGTCGACAGCGGATGATCGTCCTTGAGCCGGTTCTGCTCGATGTCAGCGAGCAGACCGATCGCGCGGATCGTATGCTCGTCGACCGTATAATGATGGTACATGTCGAACTGCATCTGCGCGACAACGCGGCCGAAATCGGGAACGAAGCGGCCGAACACCCCCGCCTCGTTCATCCAGCGCAGCACCGTTTCAGGGTCGCGCGGGCTCGTCAGCACGTCGAGGAACAGCTCGTTGGCGCGTGCGATGCGGCGCACCCCGCGCGCGTCGATCAGCTTCGCATCGTGGCGCGCTTGCCGCATCGCCTGCGGATGGATTTCGAGGCCATGCTTGTCGGCGAGCGCAAAAATCTCGACCAACCGCACCGGCTCCTGCTGGAAAAAGTCGTCGCTCGGCAACGCGAGCCGGCCGCGGTCGAGCACGAAGCCGTGAAGCTTGCCCGGGCGGCGCCGGATCGTCGGCAGGAAACGCCGCCCGCGCGCCGCCATCTGGTCGTCGAGATGCGCGAGGAAGGTGCCGGTGACGTCGCCGACGCTTTTGGCGTGGAGGAAATAGAGCTGCATGAAGCGCTCGACCGCGCTCTTGCCCGGCCGGTCGGCAAAATGCATCCGGCGCGCGATTTCGGGCTGGAAGTCGAAGGTCAGCCGGTCCTCGGCGCGGCCGGCGAGAATATGGAGGTGACAGCGCACCGCGAGCAGGAAATTTTCGGCGCGCGCGAACTGGCGAAGCTCGCGCCCCGACATCAGCCCCGCATCGACCAGCTCGGGCACGGTGCGCACGCGGTGGATGAACTTGCCGATCCAGAAGAGCGTATGGAGGTCGCGCAGCCCCCCCTTCCCTTCCTTCACATTGGGTTCGACGACATAGCGCGAATCGCCCATCCGCTTGTGCCGCTCGTCGCGCTCGGCGAGTTTTTCGGCGACGAATGCGCGCGCATTGCCCGCGACAACTTCGGCGTCGAAGCGCGCCGACGCCTGATCGTAAAGCGCGCGGTCGCCCCAGATGAAGCGCCCTTCGAGCAGCGCGGTGCGGATCGTGAGATCCTCCTTCGCCGCGCGCACCATCTCGTCGAGCGAGCGGCTCGAATGGCCGACCTTCAGCCCGAGATCCCACAAGGTATAGAGCTGCGCCTCTATTACCTGTTCGGTCCAGCTCGTCTGCTTGAACGGCGTCAAGAAGCCGATGTCGATATCGCTGTGCGGCGCCATTTCGCCGCGCCCGTAGCCGCCGACCGCGATCAAAGTGATGCGCTCGCCCGCCGAGCGGTTGGCCGACGGATAGATATGGCCGGTGGTGAAATCATGGCTGAGGCGGATGATCTGGTCGATCAGGAACGCCGTCGCATTGGCGACGACGCGCCCCGACGAGGGGCGTTCGAGCAGTCGGCGCTCGATCTCGGCGCGGCCATCCTCGAGCGCGCCCTTGAGCAGGTCGACCAGCGCGCGGCGGCGTTTGCCGGTGTCGCTCATTTCGCCGGCGATCTCTTCGAGCCGCCCCGACAGCGCGCGGCGATCGATGATCGCGCGGCGCTGGTCGAGATTGTCGAACAGGTCGCTCATCGCTCATCCGCCATCAGCCGCTTGAGCGTATAGAGCGCGTCGAGCGCCTCGCGCGGCGCGAGCGCATCGGGATCGATACCTGCCAGCGCCTCGCGCAACGCATCCTTCGCCGCCGCGGGCGCCTCGGCAAGCGTCGCGGCGAACAGCGGCAGATCGTCGAGCCCCGCGGCAAGCCCGCCGGTCTTCTCGCGCCCCGCCTCAAGCTTGGCGAGCACCGCCTCGGCGCGCTTTACCACCCCCGCGGGCACGCCCGCGAGGCGCGCGACCGCGAGGCCGTAGCTGCGGTCGGCGGGACCCTCAGCGAGTTCGTGGAGCAACACCAGATCGCCCTGCCATTCGCGCGCGCGAACATGGTGGAGCGACAGCGCGTTCAGCGTTTCGGCGAGCCGCGTCAGCTCGTGATAATGCGTCGCGAACAAGCAGCGGCACTTGTTGACCTCATGCACCGCCTCGACCACCGACCAGGCGAGCGCGAGCCCGTCATAGGTCGAGGTGCCGCGCCCGACCTCGTCGAGGATGACGAAGCTTTGCGGGGTCGCCTGCGCGAGGATTGCCGCGGTCTCGACCATCTCGACCATGAAGGTCGAGCGCCCGCGCGCGAGGTTGTCGCTCGCACCGACGCGGCTGAACAGCCGGTCGACGAGCCCGAGCTTTGCGGCAGCAGCAGGGACGAACCCGCCCGCCTGTGCGAGCACAACGATCAGCGCATTCTGGCGGAGGAAGGTCGATTTACCACCCATATTCGGGCCAGTGACGAGCCACAGCCGGTCGCGCTGCGACAGTGAGACGTCGTTGGGAACGAACCGTTCGCCCGACTTCGCGAGCGCCGCTTCGACCACCGGATGGCGGCCACCGCTGACGTCGAGGCACGGATCGTCGGCGAGATCGGGACGGCACCAATTGTGGCTCATCGCATGGTCGGCGAGCGCCGCAGCGACGTCGATGCGCGCGAGCACGTCGCACGATGCAGCAATCGCCTCGCGGCGCGCGATCGCAGCGTCGGTCAGCGATTCGAGATGCGCGGCCTCGGCGGCAATCGCGTGGACGCCCGCCTGCGTGACGCGGCTCGCGGCATCGTGGAGGTCGGACGAGTTGAAGCGCACGACCCCCGCGAGCGTCTGGCGATGGGTGAAGCCCGATTCGGGGGCCATCAGTGCGTCGGCGTGCTTTGCGGGCACCTCGACATGATAGCCGAGCACGCCATTGTGGCGGATCTTCAATGAGGCGATGCCGGTGCGATCGCGATAGTCGGCTTCGAGCGCCGCGATCGCCTTGCGTCCGTCGCGCGCGGTTTCGCGCAGCGCGTCGAGCGCATGGTCGTAACCCTCGGCGACATAGCCGCCCTGCGCGGCGTCGACCGGCGGGGTTTCGATCAGCGCGCGGCTGAGTTCGTCAACGAGCGTGCCATGACCGTCGAGCCCCGGAAGTAGGCGCGCGAGCAGGGGCGGCAGGTCGGGCCGGCGCGCAAGCCGTTCGCGCAAGAGCCGAGCGCCGCCGAGCGCATCGCGCAGCTGCGCCAGGTCGCGCGGCCCGCCGCGCCCCGCGACGAGGCGGCCGAGCGCGCGGCCGGCGTCGGGCAAAGCGCGGAGCGCCGCGCGCAGCTCGCCGCGCCACAAGGCGTCGCGCGCGAGACCGTCGACAAGGTCGAGCCGGTCGAGGATCGCATCCTTGTCGGTGAGCGGGCTCGCGAGATCGTCGGCGAGCAGGCGTGCGCCCGCCGCGGTGACGGTGCGGTCGATCGTGCCGAGCAGGCTGCCGTCGCGCGCACCCGCCATCGTGCGGACGAGTTCGAGGCTCTCGCGCGTCGCGGCGTCGATCGCCATCCGTCCCGACGCGAGGTGCCGTACCGGCGGCTGGAGGAAGGTCGGTCCGCCGGTGCCGACATGGTCGAGATAGGCGACGAGCGCGCCCATAGCAGCGATTTCGCCGCGCCCGAACTGGCCGAAGCCGTCGAGCGTCTGGACACCGAAGAAGGTTTCGAGGCGCTTCTGTGCGCTCGCGCTCGAAAAGTCCGCGGGCGGCCGCCGCACGATCTGCCGCGCCGACGAGATCGGCAGGTCTTCGGCGCTCTCGCTGATCAGAAGCTCCGAAGGCGCGAGCCGCGCGAGTTCGGCATCGACCGCCTGCGCGGGGACCGCGACCACCTCGAAGCGCCCCGTCGAAATATCGGCCGCGGCAATCGCCACCTCGCCGTCGCTGCCGATCTGCGCAAGCGCGGCGAGCCGGTTCGCGCTGCGCCCTTCGAGCAGGCTTTCCTCGGTCAGCGTCCCCGCGGTGACGAAGCGCACGATGTCGCGCGCGACGAGTGCCTTCGATCCGCCGCGCGCCTTCGCCTCGGCGGGCGTCTCGATCTGTTCGGCGATCGCGACGCGGTGCCCGGCGCGGATCAGCCGCGCGAGATAGGATTCGGCGGCGTGGACGGGAACGCCACACATCGCCACCGGCTGCCCATCATGTTCGCCGCGCGAGGTGAGCGCGATGTCGAGCGTCGACGCCGCCGCCTTCGCGTCGTCGAAGAACAGCTCGAAGAAATCGCCCATGCGATAGAAGAGCAGGCAATCGCCCGCCTTGTCCTTCAACGCCCAATATTGCGCCATCATCGGCGTCGCGGCGGGCGCGGGATTGTTCATATTGGCAGCGGAGCGGGCGGTGACAGGCATGCGACATGCTTAGGGACGGATATAGGGCCGTGGCAAGACGCGCGCGCGATTCGCGGGTTCCATTTCCGCTTGGCGACGCTAGGGAATGGGCTCGGGCGCGCATCTTGTGAATTCATTTGAGAGGATAAACGATGGATAGTGGCAGCAAGGTGCAATTTTCGGACCGCGAGGCGCTGCTGTACCACGCCTATGGCCGGCCCGGGAAAATCGAGATCGTCGCGTCGAAACCGATGGCGACGCAGCGCGACCTCAGCCTTGCCTATTCGCCCGGTGTGGCGGTTCCGGTGCTCGCGATCGCCGAGGATCCGGCCAAGGCCTATGATTATACGATCAAGGGCAATCTGGTCGCGGTGATCTCGAACGGTACCGCGATCCTGGGGCTCGGCAACCTCGGCGCGCTCGCATCGAAACCCGTGATGGAAGGCAAGGCGGTGCTGTTCAAGCGCTTCGCCGACGTCGATTCGATCGACCTCGAGGTCGACACCGAAGATCCGCAGCGCTTTATCGAGGCGGTCGAACTGCTCGCGCCGAGCTTTGGCGGCATCAACCTCGAGGATATTGCCGCGCCCAACTGCTTCATCATCGAGGCGGCGCTGAAAGAACGCATGAACATCCCGGTGTTCCATGACGACCAGCACGGCACCGCGATCATCACCGCGGCGGGCCTGATCAACGCCTGTTACCTGACGGGACGCGATCTCGCGACGGTGAAGGTCGTCGTCAACGGCGCCGGCGCCGCGGCGATCGCATGCACCGCGCTGATCAAGGCGATGGGCGTGCGGCACGAAAATGTCATCATGTGCGACCGCAAGGGCACGATCTATCAGGGCCGCACCGAAAGCATGGACCAGTGGAAGTCGGCGCATGCGGTGCCGACCGAAGCGCGGAACCTGACCGAAGCGCTCGTCGGCGCCGACGTGTTCCTCGGCCTGTCCGCCGCGGGGGCGCTGAAGCCCGAGATGGTGAAGGATATGGCGCCCGCGCCGATCATCTTTGCGATGGCGAACCCCGATCCCGAAATCTCGCCGCCGGACGCCCGTGCAGCAAGACCTGACGCGATCATCGCGACGGGACGGTCGGACTATCCGAACCAGGTCAACAATGTGCTCTGCTTCCCCTTCATCTTCCGCGGCGCGCTCGACGTCCATGCGACCGCGATCAACGAGGAGATGAAGATCGCGGCTGCGTATGCGATTGCCGACCTTGCGCGCCAGCAGGTGCCCGAGGAGGTCGCCGCGGCCTATGGCGGGCGCGCATCGAGCTTCGGCCCCGAATATATCATCCCCTCGCCCTTCGATCCGCGGCTGATGGAAATCGTGCCGGCGGCGGTCGCCGAAGCGGCGATGAAGAGCGGCGTCGCGCAGCGGCCGATCGACAATCTCGACGAATATCGCACCCAGCTCCGCGCGCGGCTCAATCCGACCACCTCGGTGCTGACGCTCGCCTATGAAGCCGCGCGCAACAATCCGAAGCGCGTCGTCTTTGCCGAGGGCGAAGAGGAAGTCGTGCTTCGCGCCGCGATCCAGTTCCGCGATGGCGGGTACGGAATCCCCGTGCTCGTCGGGCGCGAGGGGCTGCACGACAAGCTTCGCGCGATGGGCGTCGCCGACGCCGAAAGCTTCGAGGTCCACAACAGCGTCAATTCGCCGCACGTCCCGCAGATGGTCGACATGCTTTACGAACGGCTGCAGCGCCGCGGATACCTCCGCCGCGACGTCGAGCGCATGGTCAATCGCGACCGCAACATCTTCGGTTCGCTCTTGCTCAAAATGGGGCTCGGCGATGCGATGATCACGGGCACGACGCGCACCTACTCGCAGTCGATGCGCGAAATCCGGCGCGTGATCGACCATGCCGAGGGCAAGACGCCGTTCGGTATCCACATTCTGGTCGATCAGCACCACACCATCTTCATGTCCGATACGACGGTGAACGAGCGGCCGACCGCCGAGATGCTCGCCGATATCGCCGAGCGCACGGCGCAGGTCGCGCGGCGCATGGGTCACGAACCGCGCGTCGCTTTCCTGTCCTACTCGACCTTCGGCAATCCCGAGGGAAGCTGGCTCGAAAGCATCCGCGAGGCGGTATCGATCCTCGACCAGCGGGGGCCCGCCTTCGAATATGAAGGCGAAATGGCACCCGACGTCGCGCTCAATGAGAAGGTGATGAAGAATTATCCCTTCTGCCGCCTGTCGGGACCCGCGAATGTCCTGATCATGCCGGGGCTGCAATCGGCCAATCTCTCGGCGAAGCTGCTCCGCGAACTCGGCGGCGGCGCCGTCATCGGCCCGATGCTCGTCGGCATGGAAAAGCCGGTGCAGGTCGCGACGATGGCGTCGACCGCGTCGGACCTCGTCACGCTGGCGGTGCTCGCGGCCGGCGGGATAGCGCAATAAGAAAAAGCGGCGGTGCCCCGGGGCACCGCCGCTTTTCTGTCCGTTGCCGGTATCTGCGGGCTTATTGCCCCGGCGCACCCGCACCCGGCGCACCGACGGCGCCGATGTTGCCGAAGATATCTTCGAAGAAGCTGCGATGACGGCCGAGCGTCGGCGTCTTGTCGCCTTCGGGGTTGATCTTGCTCACCAGTTCGAGACCGGTGCGATCAACCGCGGCGACATTGCCCGCGGCGTCGAAACGGACGCGCAGCACCTGCTGATCGACCGGGCGCGGCTTGGCGAAGGCGAGCTGACGCGTTTCGCGCGAGACATAATAATATTCATTGTTGCTGAACTGGCCGACGAAGGTCGGGCGGCCGAGCGTCTTTTCGACCGATTCGCGGTTATCGACGCCGGGCGTGATCGCCTCGGTCAGCAACGGATCGACGACATAGCCCTGCCGTCCCTTGAGCTGCGCGCAACCGCTGGTGGCGAGCGCGACGGCGAGGCCGAGCACGACGAGGCGCGCGCGCGGGGCAGGAAGCGAAAGGATCGAATTCGGCATCAAATATCTCCGTTGCGCCTGTCCGCCGCTTGTCCGGGCGGTCGGCGCTGGCTCTCGCGCCTCTTAACCGCAAGCGGACAGCGCGCACAAGCCGCTTGTGCCGCGGCAAAGCTTGCCACAAGCTGACCGGCGGCTCTTTTCGGGCGGCCCGAATGCGCCTAAGCAGCTGCCATGTTCTCACTTCGCAAACTCTTCAAATCCGATCCAGACCCGCGCGAGGCCCGCCGCCCGCTATGGAACGCCGTCGTCGCCGCCGCGCGCGCGCCGCACTGGTACGCGCAAGGCAGCGTTCCCGACACGCTCGACGGCCGCTTCGACATGATCAGCCTGGTGATGGCGCTCGTGCTGCACCGGATCGACGACGAACCGGCGCACGGGCTCGCGGGCGTCCAGCTCACCGAATTGTTCGTGAACGACATGGATGGGCAGATGCGCCAGATCGGCTTTGGCGACATGGTCGTCGGCAAGCAGGTCGGCCGGATGATGAGCGCGCTCGGCGGGCGGCTCGGCGCCTATCGCGCCGCCGATGGATCGGACGAATTGCGCGGCGCGCTGGTCCGTAATCTGTGGCGCGGCCAAGAGCCCGCCGAAGCCGGACTCACCCATGTGATGGCGGAAGTCGCTGTTCTACGGGCCGCACTCGCGGCCACCCCGGTCGTCGATCTTATTATCGCAGACCATCTCGGTGGAGCCGCACGTTGAGCACGCCGCCCGAATTCTCGCTCGTCGTGACGCTGGCCGACGCCGCGCATGGCCGTACCCTTTCGATCGAGGCCGATGCCGAGACGCGCGCGCGAATAGCCGAGCGGCTGGCGCTCGTCGCGCTCGACCGCTTCGTCGTCACTGGCGAAGTCCGCGCGATCGCCGGCGGCATCGGCGCGAAGGGTGAGGTGCAGGCGCATGTCGTGCAAGCCTGCGCCGCGACCGACCTGCCCGTTCCAGCGGCAATCGTCGAACCGTTCGACCTGCGCTTCCTGCGCGATGTCGATGCGCCCGTGGGCGAGGACGAAGAGATCGAGATCGGCAGCGACGATCTCGATCTGTTGCCGCTCGAGGGTGACCGCGCCGACCTCGGCGAAGCCGCGGTACAAACGCTCTCGCTCGCGCTCAACCCCTTCCCGCGCCATCCCGACGCCGACCGCATCCTCGCCGAAAAGGGCGTGCTCAGCGAAGAGGCCGCGGGGCCATTTGCGGCGCTCGCCAAGCTGCGCGGAAAGCCCGACGCCTAGCGGCGTTCGTCGGGGGCGGGCTTTGCCTCTTCCTCGACCAGATCGGCGACCGCGGCGCCCAGCCCCGGCTCTTCCTTCGCGGGCGGCGTTTCGGCCTTCGGCTTTTCCGCCGCCTCGCCCGCGGCCTTTTCGTCGCGGGTCGGGGGTAGCGCGCCGCCGAGCGCATTCGCGAGGCCGAGCAACTGCTCGCCGATCACCTTGTCGACGGCGGGCGCGATGTCTGCGATCTTGAAGCGCATATAGCCGCCGACGACATAGTCGAAGCGCAGCGCGCTGCCCGTCGGGGTTTCCTTGATCTGGATCGTCAGCGTCCCGGTCAGCGCCTCACCCTGGAGCGGCCCGAACGCGCCCGACAGGCGCAGCATCTGGTTCGGTTTCGAAAAGAGGATGCGCGCGTGCTGGACGCTGCCGACGCCCGCCCCGGTGTCGGGCAATTTCTCGCAGAAACAGCCGCCCGCCTGCTGATCGAGCCAGAAGTTCGCGGCGTCGCCCGACCAGCTATGATCCTTCGACCACCAGCTTTGCGGCATGCGGAGCATTTTCCACACATCGGCGGGGGTCGCGGCGACCTGCGCCGTATGCGCCACGGCGAAACCGATCTCGCTCTGGTCGACAACCTTGGCGTTTGCAGCCGGCGCAAAGGCAAGCGCCGCGATCAGCGCCGCACCTGCGAAATATCTGGAAATTGCCATCAGCCTGTCCCCCTTGGCGCCTCAATAACCGGCGCCGGGGGGACTGGCTAGCCAGCAGTCGCCAGGATGGTTTCGATTGCGTCGTTGACCTCGTCGATCGGCGCCATCCCGTCGACGTGGGTGACGATCCCGCGCGCTTCGTAGATCGGCAGGATCGGCGCGGTCTTGGCGCGATATTCGGCCATGCGCGTGCGCACCGTTTCCTCATTGTCGTCGGGACGGCGCTTGAATTCGTCGCTGCCGCAAACGTCGCAGGTGCCTTCGACCTTCGGCAGCTTGTAGCGATCATGATAGCCCGCGCCGCACTTGGCGCAGCTGAAGCGGCCGGTGATGCGATCGACGAGCGCATCTTCCTCGACCTGCAGCTCGATCACATGGTCGAGCTTGCGGCCGCGCGCCGACAGGATGGTGTCGAGCGCTTCGGCCTGCGCCGCGGTGCGCGGATAACCGTCGAAGATCACCGAAACGTCGCTGCCGAGCTGGTCGAGCCGTTCGCCGATCAGGCCCGAGACGATTTCGTCCGAGACGAGTTCGCCCGCATCCATCACGGCTTTCGCCTGCACGCCGATCGGCGTTCCCGCCTTGACCGCGGCGCGGAGCATGTCGCCGGTCGAGAGCTGGACCATGCCATGCTCGTCTTCCAGGCGCACCGCCTGCGTTCCCTTGCCCGCACCCGGCGGACCCAGCAAAATGATATTCAGCGTCATGGGGACCCCTGTTTGCCCTACCGTGTCGCGGTTGGCGTAGCGGGCGCTTTAGCGCCGCGCAACGCCCCCCTTCAATTTGGCCTTCTTGATGAGGTCGCCATATTGATGCGCGAGCATGTGGCTCTGGATCTGGCTGATCGTGTCGATCGTGACGTTCACGATGATCAGCAGGCTGGTACCGCCGAGCTGGAACGGCAGACCCGATCCGGCGATGAAATATTCGGGGATCAGACAGATCGCCGCCAGATAGGCCGCACCGAGCACGGTGATGCGCGTCAGCACATGGTCGAGATAGGCGGCGGTGTTCTTGCCCGGGCGGATGCCGGGGATGAACCCGTTCTGGCGCTTCAGATTGTCGGCGGTTTCTTCGGGGTTGAAGACGACCGCGACGTAAAAGAAGCAGAAGAAGATGATGCCCGCGGCATAGAGCGCCATATACAGCGGCTGCCCGTGCGCGAGATACTGGTTGAGCGTGATCAGGAAATCGCCGGTCGCGGTGTCGCCCTGAACGTTCTGGCCCATCATCTGCGTGACCGTCAGCGGCATCAGCAGCAGCGACGAGGCGAAGATCGGCGGGATCACGCCGGCGGTGTTGACCTTGAGCGGCAGATGGCTGCGGTCGGCCTGCATCCCGCCGCGCTGCGTCGCGCGCTTCGGGTATTGAACGAGGACGCGGCGCTGCGCGCGTTCCATGAAGCTGATGAACGCGATGATGACGATCGCGCCGCCGACGACCGCGAGGATCGTGCCGCCGCCCATCGAGCCTTCGCGCACCTGCGTGAACATCTGGGCAAAGCTGCGCGGCAGCTGCGCGAGAATGCCCGCCATGATGATCAGCGACACGCCGTTGCCGATCCCGCGGCTGGTGATCTGTTCGCCGAGCCACATCAGGAAGAGCGTACCGCCGACGATGCTGATGACCGCGCCGATGCGGAACATCATGCCGGGGTCGACGACCGCGGCGATGCCCTGCGTCGCGCCGAGCGATTCAAGCCCGACGGCGATGAAATAGCCCTGGATCGCGGTCAGGAAAACCGTGCCGTAGCGCGTATACTGGTTGAGCTTCTTGCGCCCGCTTTCGCCCTCTTTCTTGAGCGCGGCGAGGCTGGGCGACAACGCCGCCGCCAGCTGCACGACGATCGACGCCGTGATATAGGGCATGACGCCGAGCGCGATGATGCTCATGCGCTCCAGGCTGCCGCCCGAGAAGGTGTTGAAGATGTCGAGCACGCCGCCCGACGCCGCCTGGCTGTAGAGCGACGCCAGCGCAACGGGGTCGACCCCCGGCAGCGGCACGAACGACAGGAAACGGAAGACGATCAGCGCGCCGATCGTGAACCAGATACGGTTCTTGAGTTCGGTCGCCTGACCGAACTTCGAAAAGTTCAGGTTGGAAGCAAGCTGGTCGGCGCGAGAGGCCATGGTGATCTTTCCTCGAGTGGCGGACCGCGCCCCCGCGACCCGGCGCCTATGTGCGTTCGCCAGTCACGAAGCGCAAGGGCAAAGGCCCGAATTCAGATGCGTCGGGGGCGGATCGACCTGTCGCCGACCCGCCCCCGTAAGCATTAGTTCTTGGCTGCCGCCTCGGCCTTGCGCTTGGCTTTCTTGCCTTCGCCTTCGGCCTTGGGTTCGGGCAGTTCGACCTTGCCGCCAGCTTTTTCGACCGCTTCGATCGCGCCCTTCGACGCGCCGGCAACGGCGAAGTTCAGCTTCGCGGTGATTTCACCCTTGGCGAGGAGGCGGACGCCGTCCTTGCCGCCGCGGGCAACGCCGGCGGCCTTGAGCGCGGCGTGATCGATGACAGCCTTGGCGTCGAGCTTCTTCTCGTCGACCAGCTTCTGGATCATGCCCAGATTCACGATCGCGAAATCCTTGCCAAAGATGTTGTTGAAGCCGCGCTTCGGAATACGCATGTGGAGCGGCATCTGGCCGCCTTCGAAGCCGTTGATCGCGACGCCGCTGCGGGCCTTCTGGCCCTTCTGGCCGCGGCCGGCGGTCTTGCCCTTGCCCGAGCCGATGCCGCGTCCGACGCGCATACGGCCCTTGCGGGCGCCATCATTGTCACGAAGTTCATTAAGCTTGATCGTCATTGCACTCGCTTTCGCTTTTATCGCGCTGATAGGTAAAGGTCGGGTCGCGAGGGGTTCAGCCCTCGACGACTTCGACCATGTGCGGCAGCTTGCGGATCATGCCGCGCACTTCCGGGGTGTCGACCAGTTCGACCTCGCGGTGCATCTTGCCCAGGCCGAGGCCGGTCAGGATCGCACGCTGGCTCTTGGGACGACGGATCGGCGAGCCGATCTGGCGGATCTTGATCTTCTTGTCAGCCATCGTCTTACTCCGTCACCGCCGCGGCTTCCGCCTCGGCTGCGCGGTCGGACGCACCGCCACGCTTGATCAGGTCCGAAACCTTCTTGCCGCGGCGCTGCGCGACCGACTTCGGGCTGGTCTGCTCGCCGAGCGCTTCGAAGGTCGCACGGATCATGTTGTAGGGGTTCGAGGTGCCGACCGACTTGGTCACCACATCGGCCACGCCCAGCGATTCGAACACGGCGCGCATCGGGCCACCGGCGATGATGCCGGTACCGGCGGGTGCCGAACGCAGCGTCACATTGCCGGCACCGAAATGGCCACGGCCATCATGGTGCAGCGTGCGGCCGTCGCGCAGCGGAACGCGAATCATCGCCTTCTTCGCGGCAGCGGTCGCCTTCGAAATGGCTTCGGGCACTTCGCGCGCCTTGCCATGACCGAAACCGGCGCGGCCCTTGCCGTCGCCGACGACGACGAGCGCGGCAAAACCGAAGCGCTTGCCGCCCTTCACGGTCTTCGAGACGCGGTTGATGTGAACGAGCTTTTCGATCAGCTCTTCGCCACCGTCTTCGTCGCGCGGACGGCGATCGTCGCGGCGGCCACGGCCACCGTCACGACCGCCACGGCCACCATCGCGGCCGCCGCCACGGCCGCGGCGCGGAGCCTGGCCATCGGTGGGGGCTGCTTCGGGAGCGCCTTCGACGTTCTGTACTTCGTCTGCCATCATTAGAACTCCAATCCGCCTTCGCGAGCCGCGTCGGCCAGCGCCTTGATGCGCCCGTGGAACAGGAAACCGCCGCGGTCGAACACGACCTGCGTCACGCCCGCCTTTTTCGCAGCTGCGGCGAGGCGCTTGCCAACGTCGGCAGCCGCCGCGGTGGTCGCGCCGGTCTTGCCGCGGACATCCTTGTCCAGCGTCGAGGCCGCAGCGAGCGTCTGCCCGGCAGCGTCATCGATGAGCTGAGCGTAGATGTGGCGGCCCGAACGGTGCACCGACAGGCGAGCGCGGCCACCCGCGCGCTGACGGAGGGCGGTACGGACGCGCTGACGGCGTTTTTGGAAAGGGGTAAGATGTGCCATGGCTTACTTCTTCTTGCCTTCTTTGCGGAAGATGTACTCGCCGCGATATTTGATGCCCTTGCCCTTATAGGGTTCGGGCTTACGCCAACGGCGGATTTCCGCCGCGACCTGGCCGACCTGCTGCTTGTCGATGCCGCTGATCTCGATCGTCGTGTTGTCCGGCGTCTTGATCTCGATGCCTTCGGGCACCGCGAAATCGACATCGTGGCTGTAGCCGAGCTGCAGCTTCAGATTCTTGCCCTGCGAGTTGGCGCGATAGCCGACACCGGTGATTTCGAGGACCTTGGTGAAGCCTTCGGTCACACCCGTGATCAGGTTCTGCACCAGCGTGCGCTGCATGCCCCAGAAAGCGCGAGCTTCGCGGGTACCGTTCGCGGGCTGGACCGAGATGCTGCCTTCGGCGACTTCATAGTTGATGAGGTCGGAAAGCGGCATCGCGAGCGTGCCCTTCGGGCCCTTGACCGAAAGCTGGCCGCCGTCGATCGCGGCGGTAACGCCGCCGGGGATTGCCACTGCCTTTTTACCAATGCGCGACATCAGAACACCTCCGCCAGCACTTCGCCGCCGACATTATGTTCGCGTGCTTCGGCGTCCGAGAGAACGCCGCGCGGGGTCGACACGATGGTGATACCAAGGCCGTTGCGAATGATCGGAAGTTCTTTCGAACCCGAATAGACGCGGCGGCCCGGCTTCGAAACGCGCGCCACATGGCGGATCGCCGGCTGCCCTTCGAAATATTTCAGTTCGATGCGGATGCCCTTGTGCTGACCCTTGGCACCCAGCGCTTCTTCGCTGTAGCCGCGGATATAGCCTTCGCGCTGGAGAACATCGAGAACGCGGACACGCAGGGTCGAAGCCGGCGTCAGGACGCTGTCCTTCTTCGCCGTCTGGCCGTTGCGGATGCGGGTGAGCATATCACCCAGGGGATCGGTCATTGCCATCTTGTCAGTCCCTTACCAGCTCGACTTCACAACACCGGGGATCAGGCCCTTGTTGGCCAGATCGCGGAGCTGGATACGGCACAGCCGGAATTTGCGATAATAAGCGCGCGGGCGCCCCGTCAGCTCGCACCGGTTACGGATGCGGGTCGGGTTACCATTGCGCGGGATTTCCGCCATCTTGAGGCGCGCGATCAGACGCTCGCCATCGTCGAGCGAGTTGTCCGCTGCAATCGCCTTCAGCTTCGCGTAACGGCCGGCGTATTTCTTCACCAGCTGCTTGCGACGCTCGTTCTTGTTTACCGAACTCAGTTTCGCCATGACTTAAGTTCTCTTTCCTTCTTGAAAGAGCCTGCCAGATCCCGGGGGGATCAGGCGGCTTCCTTTTCCTGCGCTTCGATCGGGAAGGGGAAGCCGAACAGCTTGAGCAGTTCGCGGGCTTCATCGTCCGTACGGGCGGTGGTGGTGACGATCACGTCCATGCCGCGCACCTGGTCGATGCGGTCATAGTTGATCTCGGGGAAGATGATCTGCTCTTTCAGGCCCATGGCATAGTTGCCACGGCCGTCGAAGCTCGTCGCCGACACGCCGCGGAAGTCGCGGATGCGCGGCATTGCGATCGTGATCAGGCGATCGAGGAATTCGTACATGCGTTCGCGGCGCAGGGTCACCTTGCAGCCGATCGGCATGCCTTCGCGCAGCTTGAACTGTGCGATCGACTTCTTCGCCTTGGTCACGACAGGCTTCTGGCCGGCGATGAGTTCCATCTCGGCAGCCGCCGATTCGACCTTCTTCTTGTCCTGCGTGGCTTCGCCGACGCCCATGTTGAGCGTGATCTTTTCGATCTTCGGCACTTCCATCGCATTCTTGTAACCGAACTTCTCGGTCATCGCCTTGACGATCACATCGTCATAGCGAGTGCGCATGCGCGGGGTGTAGTTGTCAGCCATTGAGCGTCTCCCCGGACTTCACGGCCACGCGGACCTTCTTGCCGTCCTTGGTTTCAAAACGAACGCGGGTCGGCTTGCCGGTCTTGGGATCGGCAATCGCGACCTTGCTCGCGTACAGCGGCGCTTCCTTGCGCTCCAGGCCACCCTGCGGGTTGGTCTGGCTCGGCTTGCGGTGGCGCGTGATGACATTGACGCCAGCGACGACGACCTTGCCGTCTTTCGGCAGGCTCTGCGTCACTTCGCCGGTCTTGCCCTTGTCCTTGCCGGACAGGATGACAACCGTGTCGCCCTTCTTGATCTTTGCCATGCTCATGGTCAGAGAACCTCCGGTGCCAGGCTGATGATCTTCATATAGCCGCGGCCGCGCAGTTCGCGGACGACGGGGCCGAAGATACGGGTGCCGATCGGCTCCTCATTCTTGTTGACGAGCACCGCGGCGTTGCTGTCGAAACGGATGACCGAGCCATCGGCGCGGCGCACGTCCTTGGCGGTGCGAACGATAACGGCGCGATGCACGTCACCCTTCTTCACCTTGCCGCGGGGCTGGGCTTCCTTGATCGACACGACGATCACGTCGCCCACGCCGGCGGTACGACGCTTCGACCCGCCCAGCACCTTGATGCACTGGACGCGCTTGGCACCGCTGTTGTCAGCGACTTCCAATTGTGACTGCATCTGGATCATCGATGCATTTCCTTCTCTTTTGGCCTACCGGGATGCCCCGGCGGTTCCGTGAAACTCAGCTTAGGCGTCAGCAGCCGTCTTGGGCTTGCTGTGGGTGTCGACCTTGTCGAGCACCTTCCACGTCTTCAGCTTCGAAATCGGCTTCGTTTCCTCGATGCGGACGGTTTCGCCGGCCTTGATGGCGTTGTCCTCATCGTGGGCGTGATACTTTTTCGAGCGGCGGATGATCTTGCCGTACAGAGGGTGCTTCACCTTCCGTTCGACCTTCACCACGACGGTCTTGTCGCCCTTGTCGGACACCACCGTACCGGTCAGAATGCGCTTCGGCATCGATAGTCTCCTTACTTCGCGACCGAGCGCGTGCGCTCGGTCTGCTGCGTCTTGATGCGGGCGATCGAGCGCCGCACTTCCTTGACGCGCGATGCTTTTTCAAGCTGGCCGGTGGCCGCCTGGAAGCGGAGGTTGAACGCCTCGCGCTTCAGTTCGCCAAGCTGTTCGGCGAGCTGGTCGTCGGTCTTGGCCTTGAAATCTTCGGTCTTGGACATGGCCCTTAACCCTCCAGATGCGAGGTGTCGCCGAGACGGGCAATCACCTTCGTCTTGATCGGCAGCTTCATCGCGGCGCGTTCGAACGCCAGCGCGGCCACGGGGCCGGGGACGCCGTCGAGTTCGAACAGGATGCGACCCGGCTTCACGCGAGCGGCCCAGAATTCCGGCGAACCCTTGCCCTTACCCATACGGACTTCGGCAGGCTTCGACGACACGGGGACGTCGGGGAAGATGCGGATCCACAAACGGCCCTGACGCTTGATCGCGCGGCTGATCGCACGGCGAGCCGCTTCGATCTGGCGTGCGGTGATGCGCTCGGGTTCCATTGCCTTCAGCCCGTAGGAGCCGAAGTTCAGGCTGGTTCCGCCCTTGGCATTGCCATGGATGCGGCCCTTGAAAGCCTTGCGGAACTTGGTTTTTTTCGGTTGCAGCATGTCAGCAGTCCTTAGCGGCGATCTTCACGAGCCGGACGGACGCCGGTCGTCTGTGCATCGAGCATCAGACGGTCGGTCGCCATCGGGTCGTGGCCGAGAATCTCGCCCTTGAAGATCCACACCTTGATCCCGCACACGCCATAGGCGGTGTGAGCGGTCGATTCGGCATAGTCGACATTGGCGCGCAGCGTGTGAAGCGGCACCCGGCCTTCGCGGTACCATTCGGTGCGCGCGATTTCCGCGCCGCCGAGACGGCCGGCGCAGTTGATGCGGATGCCTTCGGCGCCCAGACGCATCGCCGACTGAACCGCGCGCTTCATGGCGCGACGGAACGCGACGCGGCGTTCGAGCTGATCGGCAATGCCCTGGCCGACGAGCTTGGCGTCGACTTCGGGCTTGCGGATTTCGACGATGTTCAGCGACACGTCGCTGCCCGTCAGTTCACCGAGCTTCTTGCGCAGCTTTTCGATGTCCGCGCCCTTCTTGCCGATGATGACGCCCGGACGGGCGGCATAGATCGAGACGCGGCACAGCTTCGCCGGACGTTCGATCACGACCTTCGAGATCGCGGCCTGCGGCAGGTTCTTGAACACATACTGGCGGATCTTCAGATCCTCGACCAGCATGCGGCCATAGTCCTGGCCTTCGGCGAACCAGCGGCTGTCCCAGGTGCGGTTGACCTGCAGGCGCAGGCCGATCGGATTGCTCTTCTGGCCCATCTTACGCCTCTTCTTCCTGTTCGCGCACGACAATGCGGATGCGGCTGAACGGCTTGACGATCCGGGTCGACTTGCCGCGGCCACGAGCGTGCCAGCGCTTCATCGAGATCGACTTGCCCACGCTCGCTTCCTTGATGACGAGCGCATCAACGTCGAGGTTGTGGTTGTTTTCCGCGTTGGCGACCGCGCTGGCGAGAACCTTGCGCACGTCGACAGCCATCGCCTTCTTCGAGAAGGTGAGGATGTTCATCGCGTCTTCGACCTTGCGGCCGCGGATCAGCGCGGCAACGAGGTTCAGCTTCTGCGCCGAACCGCGAATCTGCGTGCCGACCGAGAGAGCCTCGTTATCCGCAACGCGGCGGGGGGACTTTTCCTTGCCCATTAGCGTTTGCCCTTCTTGTCAGCAGCGTGACCGGGGAAGAAGCGCGTCGGCGCAAATTCACCCAGCTTCATGCCGACCATGTCTTCGTTCACCGACACCGGCACGAACTTGCGGCCGTTGTAGACGTTGAAGGTCAGCCCCACGAACTGCGGCAGGATGGTGGACCGACGCGACCAGGTCTTGATCGGGGCATTGCTGCCGCCGTCCTGGGCCGTTTCGGCTTTCTTGAGCAGATGGAGGTCCACGAAAGGACCCTTCCAGACCGAGCGAGCCATGGCTTACCTCTTCTTCTTCGCGTGACGCGACCGGATGATCATCTTGTCGGTCGACTTGTTGTGGCGCGTACGCGCACCCTTCGTCGGCTTGCCCCACGGGGTAACCGGGTGACGGCCGCCCGAGGTACGGCCTTCGCCGCCGCCATGCGGGTGATCGACCGGGTTCTTTGCAACACCGCGCGTCAGCGGGCGCTTGCCGAGCCAGCGATTACGACCGGCCTTGCCCAGGTTGGTGTTCTGGTTGTCGGGGTTCGACACCGCACCGACCGTGCCCATGCACTCGCCGCGAATGTAACGCTGCTCGCCCGAACCGAGACGCACGATGACGAGACCGCGGTCGCGACCGACGACCTGTGCATAAGTGCCAGCCGAACGGGCGATCTGGCCACCCTTGCCCGGCTTCATCTCGATATTGTGGACGATCGTGCCGACAGGCATCTGCGACAATTCCATCGCATTGCCCGGCTTCACGTCGGTCTTCTTGCCGGCAACGACGGTGTCGCCAACGGCCAGACGCTGCGGCGCCAGGATGTAGGTCTGCTCACCGTCTTCATACTTGACGAGCGCGATGAACGCCGTGCGGTTGGGGTCATATTCCAGACGCTCGACGGTAGCCGGCATGTCCCACTTGCGACGCTTGAAGTCGATGAAGCGGTACTTCTGCTTGTGGCCACCGGCGATACCGCGCGAGGTCACATGACCCTTGTTGTTGCGGCCACCGGTCTTGTTCTTGCCTTCGGTCAGCGCCTTGACGGGCTTGCCCTTCCACAGCGACGACTTGTCGACGAGGATCAGGCCGCGCTGCGCGGGGCTGGTCGGATTATAGGATTTAAGTGCCATTTTCTCTGCCTCTTCCTACAATCAGACGCCGGTCGTGACGTCGATCGTCTGGCCTTCGGCCAGGCGAACGATCGCCTTCTTCACGTCGCTGCGGGTGTAGGGCTTGCCCTTCCAGCGCTTGGTCTTGCCCTTGGTGATCAGCGTGTTGACGCTGAGAACCTTGACATCGAACAGCGCCTCGACGGCGGCCTTGATCGCGGGCTTGGTTGCGTCGTTCGCAACCTTGAACACCACGGCGTCATTTTCGCTGAGCAGCGTCGACTTTTCGGTGATCACCGGAGCGAGGATCACGTCATAGTGACGCGCGTCGACTGTTTTTGCCTTAGCCATTGAAGCGTGCCTCCAGCTTTTCGAGGCCGGCGCGGGTCAGGACCAGCGTATCGGCGCGCAAAATGTCATAGACGTTGGCACCCGCGGCCGGCATCGAGTTGATGCCGATCAGGTTGGCCGACGCCATGGCGAAGCTTTCGTGCACTGCATCACCGTCGATGAAGAGTGCGCGATTGCCGAGTTCGAGCTTGCCGAGCTGGCCGGCGAGCGCCTTGGTCTTGGCGTCCTTGAGCTCGAGCGTGTCGAGAACGAGGATCTTGCCGCCCTTCGCCTTGTCGCTCAGCGCCATTTTCAGGCCGAGCGTGCGGATCTTCTTGTTCAGCGAGTGGCCGAAGGTGCGGGCACGCGGACCATGCGCCTTGCCGCCGCCGATGAAGATCGGAGCTGCGCGATCGCCGTGACGAGCCGTACCGCCGCCCTTCTGGCGACCGAACTTCTTGCCGGTGCGCGACACGTCGCTGCGTTCGCGGGCGGCGCGAGCCGGACCACGGCGCTTTTCGAGCTGCCAGCTGACGACACGGTGGAGAATGTCGGCACGCGGGTCGACGCCGAACACATCGTCGTTAAGATCGATGTCCGCGCCGGCCTTGCCGTCGATGGTGTGAACCTTGACCTTCATGATCAGGACTCCTGTGCGCCGTCGGTGGTGGCAGTGTCGACCACGGTTTCTTCAACCGGGGTTTCCACAGGCGCATCAGCCGGGGCTTCTTGATTGGCGTTCGCTGCGCTCTTGATGCCCGCCGGATAGGGGGCCTCGGGGTGGCGCGGCAGCTTGACCGCATCGCGGACCATCAGCCAGCCGCCCTTCGAGCCAGGGACCGAACCCTTGACGAAGAGAAGGCCGCGCTCGACGTCGGTGCGGACGATTTCGAGATTCTGCTGGGTGCGGTTGCGTGCGCCCATGTGGCCGGCCATCTTCTTGTTCTTGAAGACGCGGCCCGGATCCTGGCGGTTACCGGTCGAACCATGCGCACGGTGGCTGATCGAAACACCGTGGGACGCGCGCATACCGCCGAAGCCCCAGCGCTTCATCGCACCGGCAAAGCCCTTACCCTGGGTCACGCCCTGGATGTCGACAATCTGGCCGGCGACGAAATGGTCGGCCGACAGTTCGGCGCCGACGTCGAGCGTCGCGTCGTCGGCGACGCGGAATTCGACGATCTTCGCCTTGGGCTCAACTTCGGCCTTGCCGAAAGCGCCACGCTGCGGCTTCGCAACATTCTTCGCCTTCGCCGAGCCGGCACCGAGCTGAACGGCCACATAGCCGTCACGTTCTTGTTCGCGCACAGAAATGACCTGACAGCCTTCGAGGCTCAGGACGGTGACGGGCACGTGGCGGCCGTCGTCCTGAAACAGGCGGGTCATCCCCATTTTCTTCGCGATCACGCCAGTCCGCATGATCATACTCCTCAACAGAGGCCGGGCGGACCATTCCGCACGGCGTGTGGGACCTCATCAAGGCAAACCCCGACGAGAACCCTCCCAGCCCAAAATTTCGATACATCGCCCCGTCCGGGCTGAGGTGCCGCCTTCCCTTAGGAGAGCGGCGAGACGGGGGACGCAGCCCGGTCTGGATGTTTCCGAAGAAACGACCGGCGGTATCCACCCTATCGTCGGTCCGGATCGCGCCGGACAATGCAGTCACCGAAGTGTCCTGCCGATAGAGACCCCGGTTTTCACCGGGGCTGCGCTGGCCTCAGGCCAGCTTGATCTCAACGTTCACGCCCGCGGCGAGGTCGAGCTTCATGAGCGCGTCGACCGTCTGCGGGGTGGGCTGCACGATGTCGAGCAGCCGCTTGTGGGTGCGCACCTCGAACTGCTCGCGCGACTTTTTGTCGACATGCGGGCCGCGGTTCACGGTGAATTTTTCAATACGCGTCGGAAGCGGGATCGGGCCGCGAATAAGCGCTCCGGTACGACGTGCCGTATCGGCAATGTCGGTGGTGGCCTGATCGAGCACGCGGTGATCAAAGGCCTTCAGGCGAATGCGAATATTCTGCGTTTCCATGACTGTTCCAGTCGAATCCCGTCTAACGATGCGAAAGAGCCGAAATGGCCTGCTCCGATTTCCGCAGGGAAACCGGATCGGCCATCAAAATTCTTTAAGCTACGAGCCGCGCGAATCAGTTCCGAATCGCGCGGCTCGCGGCCCTATATTACTTTGTGACCGTGGCCACAACCCCTGCGCCGACCGTGCGGCCACCTTCGCGAATTGCGAAGCGGAGACCCGGGTCCATGGCGATCGGAGCGATCAGCTTGACCGACAGCTGGACGTTGTCGCCCGGCATGACCATTTCGGTGCCGGCGGGCAGAATGACTTCGCCGGTGACGTCGGTGGTGCGGAAGTAGAACTGCGGACGATAGTTCGCAAAGAACGGCGTGTGACGGCCGCCTTCGTCCTTCGACAGGACGTACACTTCCGAGGTGAACTCGGTGTGCGGCGTGATCGAGCCGGGCTTTGCCAGAACCTGGCCACGCTCGACTTCTTCACGGCCGACGCCGCGGATCAGCGCACCGACGTTGTCGCCAGCCTGGCCCTGGTCGAGCAGCTTGCGGAACATTTCGACGCCGGTCACGACGGTCTTCTTGGTGTCCTTGATGCCGACGATTTCGACCTCTTCACCAACCTTGACGATGCCGGTTTCGATACGGCCGGTAACGACGGTACCGCGACCCGAGATCGAGAACACGTCTTCGATCGGCATCAGGAAGGGCTTGTCGAGCGGACGTTCCGGCTGCGGGATCCACGCGTCGACGGCAGCCATCAGCTTCAGGATCGCGTCCTTGCCGATGGCGTCGTCACGACCTTCGAGGGCGGCGAGAGCCGAACCCGGGATGATCGGGATATTGTCGCCGTCGAAGTCGCGCTTCGACAGTTCTTCGCGGATTTCGAGCTCAACGAGTTCGAGCAGCTCGGGATCGTCCAGCTGGTCGACCTTGTTGAGGAAGACAACCATGGTCGGAACGCCAACCTGCTTCGCGAGCAGGATGTGCTCCTTCGTCTGCGGCATCGGGCCGTCAGCGGCCGACACAACGAGGATCGCGCCGTCCATCTGGGCGGCACCGGTGATCATGTTCTTCACATAGTCGGCGTGGCCCGGGCAATCGACGTGCGCATAGTGGCGGTCAGCAGTTTCATATTCGACGTGTGCAGTCGAAATGGTGATGCCGCGCTCGCGCTCTTCGGGCGCCTTGTCGATGTTCGCGAAGTCGACGGCGGTGCCGCCGGTCGTTTCGGCGAGCACCTTGGTGATCGCTGCGGTCAGCGAGGTCTTGCCATGGTCGACGTGACCGATGGTGCCGATGTTGCAGTGCGGCTTCGTCCGCTCAAATTTAGCCTTGGCCATGATGGTATAACCTTCTTGTTCAATGTTTGCGTTGATCAGTCCTGGACGAGCCTGCTGAATCAGGCGCCGCCCTTAGAGGGTCTTGCCGCGCGGTGCAAGCCCGCGCGGCTTTGACCCATCAGGCCATCTTGGCCTTCACTTCTTCGGCGACGTTGGTCGGCACTTCTTCGTAATGCGAGAATTGCATCGAATAGCTGGCGCGACCCTGGCTGAAGCTGCGCAGCTGATTGACGTAGCCGAACATGTTCGCCAGCGGAACGATCGCCTCGACGACCTGGGCGATGCCCCGGCTGTCGGTGCCCTGGATCTGCCCGCGGCGGCTGTTGAGATCGCCGATCACGTCGCCCATGAATTCCTCAGGGGTAACAACTTCGACCTTCATCACCGGCTCGAGCAGCTTGATGCCGGCCTTCGCCGCCACTTCGCGCATCGCCGCACGGCCCGCGATTTCGAACGCCAGCGCCGACGAGTCGACGTCGTGGTACGCGCCGTCCGTGAGCTTGATTTCGAAGTCGATGATCGGGAAGCCGATCATGTGACCGTTTTCGGCCGACTCGCGCATGCCCTTTTCGACCGACGGGATATATTCGCGCGGAATGTTACCGCCCTTGATCTCGTCGATGAAGGTGATGCCCGCGCCGCGTTCGCCGGGAGCGACGCTGACCTTGACGCGGCCGAACTGGCCCGAGCCGCCCGACTGCTTCTTGTGGGTATAGTCGACGTCAACGGCCTTCGCGAGCGATTCGCGGTACGCCACCTGCGGCGCGCCGACGTTCGCTTCGACCTTGAACTCGCGCTTCATGCGATCGACGAGGATGTCGAGGTGAAGCTCGCCCATGCCCTTGATGATCGTCTGGCCCGATTCATGGTCGGTCGACACGCGGAACGAGGGATCCTCGGCGGCCAGGCGGTTGAGCGCGATGCCCATACGTTCCTGGTCGGCCTTGGTCTTCGGCTCCACCGACAGCTCGATGACCGGCTCGGGGAATTCCATCCGCTCGAGGATGATCGGCGCGTTGGTCGCGCAGAGCGTGTCCCCGGTGGTAGTTTCCTTGAGGCCGGCGAGCGCAACGATGTCGCCCGCATAGGCTTCTTCGATGTCTTCGCGGCTGTTCGCATGCATCAGCAGCATGCGGCCAACCTTTTCCTTCTTGTCCTTCACCGAGTTCAGGTACGTGCCCTTGTTGAGCGTACCCGAATAGATGCGGGCGAAGGTGAGCGAGCCGACGAACGGGTCGTTCATGATCTTGAACGCGAGCAGCGACAGCGGCGCATCGTCGGCCGGCGGACGCGAATCGGGGGTCTCGCCGTCGAGCTTCAGGCCCTGAACGTCGGGAATGTCGAGCGGGCTCGGCAGATAGTCGACGACCGCGTCGAGCAGCGTCTGGACACCCTTGTTCTTGAACGCCGAGCCGCAGAGGACCGGAACGAACGCCTGTGCCAGCGTACCCTTGCGGATCAGCTTCTTGAGCGTCGCGACGTCGGGAACGGTGCCCTCGAGATAGGCTTCCATCGCGTCGTCGTCCTGTTCGACGGCGAGTTCGACGAGCTTTTCGCGATATTCGGCCGCCTTGTCGGCGAGGTCGGCGGGGATTTCCTCATAGAAGAATTCGGCGCCGAGGCTTTCGTCCTTCCAGATGATCGCACGCTCGTTGACCAAGTCGACGAGACCCTTGAAGTCGCCTTCGGCGCCGATGGGCAGATAGAGGACGGCCGGGGTCGCACCGAGGCGATCGATGATCGTCTGGACGCAATAATAGAAGTCGGCGCCGGTGCGGTCGAGCTTGTTGACGAAGCACATGCGCGGAACTTTATACTTGTCGGCCTGACGCCACACGGTTTCCGACTGCGGCTCAACGCCGGCAACGCCGTCGAACGCGGTGATCGCGCCGTCGAGCACGCGCAGCGAACGCTCGACTTCGATCGTGAAGTCGACGTGGCCGGGGGTGTCGATGATGTTCAGGCGATGCTCGGGGCCCTGACCTTCGTCGGCCTTCCACAAGCAAGTGGTCGCCGCGGACGTGATCGTGATGCCGCGTTCCTGCTCCTGCTCCATCCAGTCCATCGTCGCGGCGCCGTCATGGACTTCGCCGATCTTGTAGGACTTGCCGGTGTAGTAAAGGATACGCTCGGTCGTCGTGGTCTTGCCGGCGTCGATGTGCGCCATGATCCCAAAGTTGCGATAATTTTCGAGCGGATGGCTGCGTGCCATGGTCTTTTCCTTGGATGTGGGGGGCGGCCTTTAGAGCCGCCCCCGATATAGGAATGATTGTTACGATTGCGAGACGCGACAGCGTCCCGCGCGCGCTTACCAGCGGTAGTGGCTGAAGGCGCGGTTGGCTTCGGCCATGCGATGCGTGTCTTCACGCTTCTTTACGGCGTTGCCACGGTTGTTCGACGCGTCGAGCAGCTCGCCCGACAGGCGCGCGGCCATCGTGGTTTCGCTGCGGTTGCGCGCGGCGGTGATCAGCCAGCGGATCGCGAGCGCCTGCGCACGTTCGGGACGGACTTCGACCGGAACCTGATAGGTCGCACCGCCGACGCGGCGGCTGCGGACTTCGATGTTCGGGCGGATGTTCGCCAGCGCTTCGTGGAACACGCCGATGGGTTCCTTCTTGGCACGGGCTTCGACCGACTCGAGCGCACCGTAAACGATGCTTTCGGCGACGGACTTTTTCCCGTCCAGCATGACGCTGTTCATGAATTTCGACAGCACCGTATCACCGAAACGGGGATCGGGCAGGATTTCGCGGCGTTCAGGACGACGACGACGAGCCATAGGTAATTCCTTTTACAACAGCATCCCGGCGCCAGGGCAGCCAGGGATGATCAAATAGCCGAAAAAGCGGTCCTTACTTCGGACGCTTCGCACCGTACTTCGAACGGCTCTGCTTGCGGTCCTTCACGCCCTGCGTATCGAGCACGCCGCGCAGGACGTGGTAACGCACACCGGGAAGATCGCGGACACGACCGCCGCGGATCAGCACAACGCTGTGTTCCTGGAGGTTGTGGCCTTCGCCGGGGATGTAGGTGATGACTTCGCGCTGGTTGGTCAGGCGGACCTTCGCAACCTTACGGAGCGCCGAGTTCGGCTTTTTCGGGGTCGTCGTGTAGACACGGGTGCAAACGCCACGCTTTTGCGGGTTTGCGTCCATCGCCGGGACCTTGGACTTCACCTTCTGGGGAGTCCGGCCCTTGCGGACCAGCTGGTTGATCGTGGGCATGAATGCTTCACCTTTAAATGTCCGCCCATCAAAGCGAACGGTTACTGTACCGCGGTGGATGAAGCTCCGGCCGCTGACCCGCCAAAAAAGGCGAAAAAGGGCCGACCTGATAACAGCAAAAGACCCCGGCGGATCGCTAAGATCTTCCGGAGGCTCCATCCGCGCCAGCAATGTTCAAGCGCTGTTGCAACTGAAAGAGGCAGCAAACTGCCCTTTTCGGTCGAGCGGGCCCCTAGACCCGATTCCCTCGCGGGTCAAGGGGCGGGCAATATTGTTGCGCTGGCCGGGGCGGGCTATCGGGAGCCATGCCCGCCGTCCGCCACGCCAGCTTTCCGCCTCACGTCGCGCCCGATACGCGATTGCTGATTCTCGGGAGCCTGCCCGGCGTCCGCTCGCTCGCCGAGCAGCAATATTATGCGCATCCGACGAACCAGTTCTGGCGCCTGCTCGGCGCGGTCATCGGCCAGCCGCTCGCGGACCTGCCCTATGCCGACAGGCTGGCCGCGCTGCGCGAGGCCAAGGTCGGGCTGTGGGACGTGATCCGCAGCGCCGAACGGCACATGAGCAGCGACAGCCAAATCCGCGAAGCCGAGGCGCACGACCTCGCGGCGCTGATCGCCGATCTGCCCGACCTGCGCATGATCGCCTTCAACGGCGGCAAGGCCGCGGCGATCGGACGGAAGCAGCTGCCGCCACTCGAAGGCATCACGATTGTCGACCTTCCGTCGAGCAGCGCCGCGCATACGATCGGCTTCGCGGCGAAGCGCGATCGCTGGCTGACGCTGCGCGGCGCGCTCTGATTTCAGTCGACCACCGTCCCGCGCGCCATCACGAAGTCGACCTTCTTCAGCACGCGCACGTCGGCGACCGGATCGCTCGCGACCGCGATGATGTCGGCGCTCTTGCCCGGCGCAATCGTGCCGATCTCGTTCGACAGGCCGAGCAGGTCGGCGGCGTTCACCGTCGCGGCCTTCAGCGCCTCGACCGGTTTCATCCCATGCTGGACCATCAGTTCGAACTCGTCGCCGTTGCGGCCGTGCTTCGACACGCCCGCGTCGGTGCCGAAGGCGATGCGCACGCCGCGCGGGACGAGTTGCTGCAAGCTCTTGCCGGTGATCTCGATGCGCCATTTGATCTTGGCGAGCACATCGGGTTCATAAGCGTTGGCGTTCGCCGCGATGCGTTCCTTGTAGCCGTTCACGGTCGACAGCGTCGGGACATAATAGGTCTTCGATTTCGCCCACGCCGCGATCGTCGCCTCGTCGAGGATCGTGCCATGCTCGATCGAGTCGGCCCCCGCGTCGAGTGCGAGGCGGATGCCGTCGGCGCCGTGCGCGTGGACCGCGACCTTCTTGCCGAACAGATGCGCGGTGTCGACGATCGCCTGTGCCTCGTCGTCGAACATCTGCTTGCCGAGACCCGCACCGATTCGGCTGTTCACCCCGCCGGTCGAGGCGAATTTGATCACGTCGGCGCCGCGCCCGATCTGCAGCCGCACCGCGCGGCGGCAGTCGTCGGCGCCGTTGCAGGTGTTGCCCGCACCCGCGAAGAAGGGGCGGAGCTCGTCGCGATAACCGAGCGATCCGTCCATATGCCCCGCGCTGCCCGAAATGCTGTTGCCGGCGTCGACGATGCGCGGCCCCTGCACCTTGCCCGCGAGGATCGCATCCCTGAGGGCGAGAGTTGCGCCGTCGCCATCGCCGAGGTTGCGGACGGTGGTGAAGCCCGCACGCAGCGTCTTCATCCCGTTCGCCTCGGCATTGAACGCCTGCGCGGCGGGGCTGAGCGTAACCTCTTCGAGCTGGCCGGCGATGCCGCCCGCGTCGCTGGTCAGATGGACATGGCTGTCGATCAGGCCGGGGAGGACATATTTGTCCCTGAGGTCGATCAGCGTCGCACCGGGGTCGGCGGGCTGATAGCCGTCGGCGATGCTCAGTATCTTGCCGCCCTCGACGATGATCGTCGAGGCGCCGCGCGCGGGCTTGCCGGGTTCGGCGAGCAATTGCCCGGCGTGGATCACCGTGCGCGTCGGCGCCTGCGCGGCGAGCGGCGTGGCGAGCGCCGCGCCGATGAGCGCGAGCGGAAGAATTTGAATCGGCTTCATTCTGGCATCCCCTGTATTTGAATTGAGGAGCGTTAAAGCCGATCAGAAGCCCATCGTAAAGCGAAGCGCCGCACCCCGGTCGTCGGGCATCGCGGCGATATGCCCGGGATCGCGGCGCCACCAGCTATTCGCGATCAGTTCTCCGCCGAAGAGCGACAGTGCATAGCTCGCCTCGACTACCAGTTCGCGGCCCGTCGGCGCGAGATTATAGCTGCGGCGGCCGAAGTCGGTGCGGCCGGTCGCATAGTCGTGCGCGACGGGAAGCATCAGGTCGATGCCGCCGCGCGCGACGCGCAGCGGCTGGGCGAAACGGAGCGCGACGCGGTCGCCCGGCCGCATCAGATTCGCCTTGGCAATGTCGAACGAGAAGGCGGTCGACCAGAGCACGCCGCCCGCAATCAAGCCTTGGCTGTCGGGGCGTGTCCACATCTGGCGCCAGGCGGCCGCAACTTTCCAATCATCGCGCACATCGAGGATGAAGCTGGCATCGCCGACGAGGCTGGTGGCGCCGCCGGCACCGAACATCGGGCCGAGGCGGGCGCCGAGGAGGCTGTCCGATTCGCGCAGCCAGCTCGCGCCGAGCGCGGTGCGGACCGGGCCGAAGCGCGCATCCCACGCGGCGCCGACGCGCTGGTAGCGGCTGTCATGGCCCGATCGGTAGCGGAGGAAGGGGTCGTCCTGCCAGCGTGTTCCTGACACCCAGCCATTTTCCAATATCATATTAACATATTGATTATTAAAGATATTATGCCGGATTATCGTGCCAATTCCGGGACTTGCGGCGAAGCCCAAGCCCTCGTGCGCGGCGTCGCCAATCAGCATCGCGTGGCCGCTCTCGCCGCGCTCGCCCGCGAGCAGGCCGCCGGTGCCGCGGCCGGCCGTAAAGCCGATGCGCGTCCGTCCATCGAGGCGCGTCATCACCGAGGCGGCGAGGGTGCGTGCGCGCTGCGCATCGTGGAAGGAGAGGCCGGCGAGCGCGTCGGTGCCGCCGGTGCCGGGCGCGGTGACGAGCGAGAGCGCGAGCGACCGGCTTGCGGCGCTCTGCTGGCGGACGAGACCGCCGATCGCGCCCGAAAGCTTGAAGTCGGGACGCCGCTGGCCCAGCGAGCCGCCGAAATCGACGTCGAAAGCGCGGCCGAAGCCGTCGGTGACAAGGCCCGTCGTGCCGGCCCCGCCGGCATCGCCCATCGGACCGCCGAGGATACCCAGTGGCGCGCCGAGCGCGACCGCGGTCGCGGTGCCCGCGAGCGATGTGGCGCCCATCGGCTGGAAAGCGCGCGCAATGTCGAGGATGCCCTGTCCGTACACCGCATCGTCGCCGGCCGCGCCGGCATCGCGCGCCGATTGATAGAGAAGCGAGACGATCTGCTGGCTCGACAGGTTCGGAAAGGCCTGCGCGATCAGCGCGACCGCGCCCGCAACCTGCGGCGCGGCAAAGCTGGTGCCGTTGAGCACGAAGACGAAATTGCCCTCGGTCTTGAGCACGCCATTTTCATAGGCGCAGCACACACCCTCGCCGAGCGCACTCAGGTAGGAGCCGGCATAGCCGCCCGCGCGGTTGCTGAACCCGGAAATCGCGCCATTTTCATTGACCGATCCGGCAATGACGACGAGCCCGCCGCCAGCGTCGCGCAGCCCGCGCGCGAAAAAATCGGGGTTGTTGGGGTCATTGCCGTTCGCGGTCGTGTCGCCGTCATTCCCCGCCGAGACGATGACGATAATCCCCGCCGCGGTCGCGCGCGAGACCGCCGCGCGCAAGGTGGCACCGGGCAGGTCTTCGCCGCCGAGCGAGATGTTGACGACGCGCGCGCCCGCGCCGACCGCACGGTCGAGCCCCGCCGCGATCGCGGTTTCGGGAAAACGGCAGCCGCTTTCGTCGTTCGAGGGGTCTTCGGTCGCGCAGCTGCCGGGCCGGTCGGCGCGCAGCACGAGCAGGTTGGCGTTGAACGCGATGCCGAAGGTGCCGACGTCATTCTTTCCACCGAGCAACAGCTGCGCGACGTTGGTGCCGTGCGTCCCCTCGCCGTTGATGCCGCGCGATCCGGCGAGGTCGATCGATTGCGACGAGATGCGGCCGGCGAATTCGGGGCTGTCCTGATCGATCCCGTCGTCGATGACGCCGGCGAGGATATTCTGCCCCGTCGCCCCCGCCTGATAGGCGGTGATCGCGCCGTGGAAATTGACGCCGTCGGAGCGGCGCGTTTCGGCGGTATCGAAATTGCCCGTCGGCGGCGGGGTCGGAGTGGGTGCAGGCGTGGGGGTCGGGGTTGGCGCCGGGGCAGGGGCGGGCGGCGGGGCGGGGGTCGGCGAGGGCCGTGCACCGCCACCGCCACATGCGGCGAGCGAGAGCGCGGCAAGACCCAGCAGAAGGGGCAAAGGCCGCGCGGCCATCCGCCGGATGCTGCTGCGTCGGTTCGCGTCGGCCATCGCCGTTCCCCTTTGCCGTGATGTCCGCCTTTTAGCGCGGCGGAGGGGGGAGGGGTAGCATCATGCGGTTAACCGATCCTCCCTGTGCCGCAGGCATGGGGAGGATCTTTTCACCTCCGCTTGCCCCCATCCCGCCCAGCCATTATGCGCCGCCGCATGCCCGCCCCGCTCGACCATATCGACAGCTGGATCTTCGATCTCGACAACACGCTCTATGCGCCGTCGGCGAGGCTTTTCGACCTGATCGACGAACGCATGGGCGCCTTCATCATGCGGCTGCTGAATGTCGACGCCGCCGAGGCGCGGCGGGTGCAGAAGCAATATTTCCACGACCATGGCACAACGATGGCGGGGCTGATGCGGCACCACGGCGTGCACCCCGAGGATTTTCTGGTCGATGTCCATGACATTGCGCTCGACCGGCTGAGTGTCGATGCGCGGCTGCGCGCGGGGCTGGAGCGGCTGCCGGGGCGCAAGCTGATCTTCACCAACGCCGATGCCGATTATGCGGGACGCGTGCTTCACGCGCGCGGGATCGCCGACCTGTTCGACGGCATCTGCGATATCCGCGTCACGCGCTATACGCCGAAGCCCGATCCCGAAGCCTATGCCATGATGATCACGCATCTGGGAATCGACCCGGCGAAAAGCGTCTTCGTCGAGGATATGGCGCGCAATCTGACGCCCGCCAAAGCGCTCGGCATGACGACCGTCTGGCTGGACAATGGCAGCGAAAGCGGTCATCGGGACCACCTGCCGGAGCATGTCGATTTCCACGCGACCGACATCGCCGACTGGCTCGACAATCTGCCTTTACCATGGGGAATTTCATGACCACCGACCTGCAATCGACGATCGAAGCCGCATGGGATGACCGCGACACGCTGGGGCTGACGACGACGGGCGCGGTGCGCGAGGCGGTCGAGACCGCGCTCGCGGGCCTCGACGACGGCAGCTACCGCGTCGCCGAGCGCGATGCGGGCGGAACCTGGCAGGTCAACCAGTGGCTGAAGAAGGCGGTGCTGCTGTCGTTCCGCCTCAACGACATGGAATTGATCGAAGGCGGTCCCGGCGGCGCACGCTGGTGGGACAAGGTGCCGTCGAAATTCGCCGGCTGGGGCGAGAACCGCTTTCGCGACGCGGGTTTCCGCGCCGTTCCCGGGTCGATCGTCCGCCGCGGCGCCTTTATCAGCAAGGGCGCGGTGCTGATGCCGAGCTTCGTCAACATCGGCGCCTATGTCGGCGAAGGGTCGATGGTCGACGCCTGGGCGACCGTCGGCAGCTGCGCGCAGATCGGCGCCAACGTCCATCTGTCGGGCGGCGCCGGGATTGGCGGCGTGCTCGAACCGCTGCAGGCGGGCCCGGTGGTGATCGAGGACGGCGCCTTCATCGGCGCGCGCGCCGAGGTTGCCGAGGGTGTGATCGTGCGCGAGGGCGCGGTGCTGTCGATGGGCGTCTATCTCGGCGCATCGACCAAGATCGTCGACCGCGCGACGGGCGAAATCTTCATCGGCGAAGTCCCGGCCTATTCGGTCGTTGTGCCGGGCGCGATGCCGGGCAAGCCGCTTCCCGACGGGTCACCGGGGCCGTCGCTGTACTGCGCGGTGATCGTCAAGCGCGTCGACGCGAAGACGCGCGCAAAGACCGGGATCAACGAGCTGCTGCGCGACTGATCGCCGCCTGCGCCGCGATCAGCGTATCGTGGCGGGCGAAAGGCAGGGTACGGTGTCGGCGGTCCAGTCGATCTCGTAGGTGGCGGGCACGAGCCTGCCGCCGGGCGCCGGCGGCTTGGCGACGTCGGGCTTGTAAAAGACCCATGCCATGCTGTTGTCAAAACTGGCAATCCGGCCATTGTCGCGCCGCGCGCTGATCGCGTCGATTTCGGGCTGTTCGACGCGCAGGCCGCGGACCAGGCGGATCGATCCGTCGCGAAGGTCGAAGGCGCGGTAATGATTCTTGCCGAAAATGCGCGTGTCATAGCCCGTTTTGAACGACCAGTTCGCGGCGTTCGTCGTCGCCGGCAGCCGCAGCGTCGTCACGCGGCAGTCGAATTCAGGGGCGCTATAATAGGGTAGGTCCTGATTCTGATCCGCCGCCCGCGCGCGCCGTTCGGGCGGGTTGAAACCCCCGCCGGGCAGCGCGAGCGACTTGTCGCCGTCGCCGTCATCGTCCCAGTCGACCGTCCATGTCCCGGTGATGGTGAGGACGCTGGCCTCGGCCTTTTGATCATAGCGCCATTTGACGTCGTCGACCGTCTCCCACGTTCCGCCCACCAGCTGTTGGCGCATGCCGTCGCGCAATTGATCGGCGGTCAATCCGGACAGCTCGACCTGTTGCTGCAACCCCCGGATGCCGCGGACGATGGTGGTGTTCGTCACCCGCGCCGGCCGATCGAAGCCCGCCCGCGCGTCGATTTCATAGAGGGTGATTTCGTTCGGCTTGCTGGCCGGGCGCCATTCGAGTTTCTGGAGCGCGCCGCCCTTCGCGGTCACCGGCAGGACCCATCGGTAGGGAATCGCCGGGGTGGCAGCGGACGGAACGACCGGCGGAAGCGTGCCGTCGAGCCAGTAGGCAGCGCCGTCGATCTTTGCCCGCACCAGCACATGGTCGAATATCCCCGGATTGGGCAGGCGTTCGTCGAGGCCGTCGTCGGCACCGCTGTTGTTGGCGAGGACAGCTTCGGCGTCGATTCCGAGCTTGCCGAGCAAGCCCAGCAGCAGCGCCGTCTTGCCCTTGCAGTCGCCGTAACGCCGCTGCCATGTTTCCTCGGCGGTGGCGGGGGTGAGATTTCCGCTGCCCAGCCCGACATAGATGTAGCGCACATCCTGTTGCACCAGTTTCAGCGCGGCATTGGCCCGGTCGAGCGGCTTCGCGTGCGCCGCGGCGATGCGCTGCGCTTCCTTGTCGAGCGACGAACCGTCGGCGATCGCCGCGGCCTTTGCGTACAGCGGGGCGAAGTGCCGTGAAATCGTGGCCCAGTCGGCGAAGTCGGTGAATTCGACGATCCGCTGCCATTGATAGCGCGCCGGCGCGTCCTTCGGCAGCGTCAGAAGCGCCGGATTGTCGAACCGGAAGTCGATCCCGCCGTCGCGCGATACGCCGATCGCCGTCATGTCGGGGGTCATCCTGACCGCAGGCTTCAGCCCCTTGTCCCAGCTCAGTCCCAGCCGGTAGCGGCCGGGCGCCGGGTTGGGCGCGAGAAAGAGAAGGCCCGAATCATTCTTTCCCAAAGTGGGGTCGCTCGACCGGGTCGTCAGCTCGACCTCAAGCTCGTCGCCGACGCGCAGATCGGGCACGCGGAGCACCGCGGTGAGGACGCCGTCGAGTTTCGCCGCTTCCAGCTGATCCTCGCGGCGCAGGATTTCGAACGATGTCTTTTCGAGAACGTCGATCGTCTCGTTGCCCCGATGAACCTTGACCAGATGCACCACCGGGGCGCCCGATGCGGGATTCCAGGCGGTCGAGACATTTCCGATTTGCAACGCATTCGGATGGAGGATCCGGATGCGATAACCGAAATATTGCGCCTGCCCCCGTTCATCCAGATGAATGAGCACATCCTGACGCCGCACGAAAAACATCCCGCCGGCATCGCCCGGAACCGGCATCAGTTCGGACGGAACCGCCCAAGGCGGCACCGCGCCGCGCTGGATCTGATTGTCTTCGGCACGGACCGGCGCGTGCGCGAGCACGGCCGCCACGAATATCGAAACTGGAATGCGCACTATACCCCCCCGACTCCGCAGCATAATGTCGCGAATTCATCACGATGCAAGAAGAGACCCGAGGTGGCTGCCAAAAGCGGGGTCGAAGCTGATCGCCAGGCCTTCGTCGAATGACGCCAGCCGTTGGTAGACAATATAGCGCTGGATAATTATTGCGAATTATTCGCGATTGGGGAGGCCATCTGTTTCGATAGCGGCCGCGAGGGGGAATTATGTCGGCTGTTTTTCACGGGTCATCGCTGGCCATATTGGCTCTGCTGTCGGCCGCGCCCGCCGCTGCGCAGGAACCCACCGGCGACGCTCCGGCGGCGATCCCCGTGCCGGTGAATGGCGCCGAACGCTATACGCCCGCCGACTTCACGCGCTTCGCACCGCGCACCGCGCTCGACATGGTCGAAAAGGTGCCGGGCTTCCTGATCGTCACCGGCACCAACGGCGGCGAGCGCGGGCTGGGCGCGGCGACCGAGAATGTGTTGATCGACGGCGAGCGCATCGCGAACAAATCGACCGATGCGCGCACCGCGCTGGCCCGCATCACCGCGGCCGAGGTCGCCTATATCGACATCGTCGACGGCGCGGGGCTGAACGTCCCGGGGCTGACCGGACAGGTCGCGAACGTCGTGCTCGTCGCGGGCGCGGGGAGCGGCGGGTTCAAGACGACGATCCGCTGGCAGCCCGAATGGCGCCCGCGGCTCGACAAGAACTGGCTGAACGGCGAGATTTCGACGACGGGCAAGCTCGGCGGCATGAATGTGACGCTCAGCCTGAAGAACGAAGCGCGGCGTCAGGGGCATTGGGGGCCCGAACAGCGGTTTGACGGCAATGGCGACCTGTTGTTCGTGCGCGACGAGTTCGGCCGCTACAACGCCGACCAGCCGCGCCTGTCGGCGGCGCTCGCGCGGACCACCGCGAACGGCAACAAATGGAATTTCAATCTGGGCGGTCAGCTGGTGGGCCTCGACGAGCGGGTCGACGGGACGTCTGTTCAGCCCGGCACCGGCATTGTGCGCGAGGCGTTCCGCTTCACCGAAGACGAGCATAATTTCGATATCGGCGGCGATTATGAGCTGGGGCTGGGCAAGGGGCGGCTGAAGCTGATCACGCTGTACCGGTTCGAGCATAGCCCGTTCGTCGACAGTTTCATCGTCGATCGCGAGATCGGCGGGCGGGCGGGCGAGCGGTTCAAGCAGACCGCCGACGAGGGCGAGTCGATCGTGCGCGGCGAATATAGCTGGCGCACCGGCGGCGGCACCGACTGGCAGGTCGCGCTCGAGGGTGCGTACAATATACTCGACGTCGATTCCGAATTTGCGGTGCTGCAACCCGATGGCAGTTTCCGGCCCGTCGTTTTCGGCGGCGAGCGGACGAGGGTCGAGGAGAGGAGAGGAGAAGGGTCGCTAACCTGGGGCCGGTCGCTCGCGTCGAACCTCACCGCACAGATCAACCTCGGCGCCGAATATAGCGAGCTGACCTCGTCGGGGCCGGGCGGGCTGACGCGCCGCTTCGTCCGGCCGAAGGGCAAGGTCGCGCTGGCATGGAAGGTTGCGCCCAAGACGACAATCAACTGGTTCCTCCAGCGCCGCGTCGACCAGCTCGACTTTTTCGATTTCGCGAGCTCGGTCGATGTCGCGAACGGGCAGGGCAATGGTGGCAACGGGCTGCTCGTGCCGCCGGTCCTCAATCGCACCGAGCTGGAATTCGTGCAGGATATGGGCGCGTGGGGCAATGCGTCGGTCGCCGTCGCTTACGCCTATGCGCAGGACCTCGTCGACCAGGTGCCGCTGTCGCCGACGACCGAAGGACGCGGCAATTTGCCGCCCGCGCATCTCTATCGCATCAGTTCGAAGGCGACCTTGCTGCTCGACCGGCTGGGGTGGAAGGGGGCGCGGATCAACAGCGACATCACCTGGCGTCGCAACCGCGTGCGCGACCCGCTCACCGACCTGTGGCGCGACCAGAGCGAGGGGCAGGAATATGTCGTCGATTTGAGCCTGCGGCATGACGTGCCGGGGACGAACCTCGCGTGGGGCGCGGGCTATTTCGACGAGCGCTACAGCCCGAATTTGCGGCTCGGCGCGATCGAGAAGGAATATACCGACGGGCCGTTCGTCACCGCGTTTGTCGAGCATAAGGATGTCGCGGGCTTCACGGTGAAGCTGTCGTACCGCAACCTCGCGAATATGAGGGACGGGTTCAACCGGACGGTGTTTGTCGACCGGCGCGACGGGCCGGTCGCGTTCAGCGAGCAGAGGCTGCGCAAGTTCGGGCGGTTTTTCCAGCTGACCGTGACGGGGACGCTTTAGCGTCCCCGCGGTGTACCCCGGCTTTCGCCGGGGTACGGGACCTTACCGCTCGCTCAGATAATAGCGCTCGCGCGCGCTCAGATCGTCGTTGAGTTCGTAAACGATCGGCTGGCCGGTCGGGATTTCGAGGCCGGTGATGTCGGCATCCGAAATGCCCGAGAGATGCTTGACGAGCGCGCGGAGGCTGTTGCCGTGCGCCGAGATCAGCACCGTCTTGCCCGCAGCGAGTTCGGGGACGATCGCGGCTTCATAATAGGGCAGCACGCGCTCGATCGTGTCCTTGAGGCTTTCGGCCGAGGGAATATCGATGCCGGCGTAACGCGGGTCGGTCGACAGGTCCCACGGCGAGCCCGCTTCGAGCGGCGGCGGCGGGATGTCGAAGCTGCGGCGCCAGATCTTGACCTGATCGTCGCCATGCTTCGCCGCGGTCTCGGCCTTGTCGAGCCCGGTGAGCCCGCCATAATGACGCTCGTTGAGGCGCCAGTCCTTGGTGACGGGGAGCCAGAGCCGGCCCATCGCCTCAAGCGCCAGGTTCAGCGTCTTGATCGCGCGCGACTGGACCGAGGTGAAGCAGGTGTCGGGAGCAATGCCCTTCGCCTTCATCAGCTCGCCCGCGGCGATCGCTTCGGTGACGCCCTTTTCGGTGACATCGACATCCCACCAGCCGGTGAAGCGGTTTTCGAGATTCCACTGCGACTGGCCGTGACGGATGAGGATGAGCTGGGGCATTTCGGATCCTTGCGCTGGAGAGAGACGCCGCCCTTTAGCGCGGGTTTTCGCCGAACGCCAACCGCCCTCTTGAAATGGTTTCGCTGGCTACCAGATTGACCCTATCCGGCCGCCGACACGGGGCCGGGTGGCGATCGCGGCATGCCGCCGCGGTCCCTGCCTTCGCTTTGTAAAAGGAAGAAAGATCCATGCGTAACAGTTTCGACTGGACCCCCTATCGCCGTTCGACCGTCGGTTTCGACCGCCTGTTCGATTTCCTCGAAACGGGTGGTTCGGGCGCCGAAAATTATCCGCCGTTCGACATCGAAAAACTCGCCGACGACCATTTCCGCATCACCGTCGCGGTCGCCGGCTTCAAGTCCGACGAAATCGACATCACCGCGCAGCAGAACATGCTGACCGTCAGCGGCCGCAAGGCGCCGGTGGCCGAAGGCGAGGCGCGCCAATTGCTCTATAGCGGCATCGCGACGCGCGCGTTCGAGCGCCGCTTCCAGCTCGCCGATTTCGTGCGCGTTGAACAGGCCGACCTCGCCGACGGGCTGCTCGCGATCGACCTGGTGCGCGAAGTGCCCGAGGCGATGAAGCCGCACAAGATTGCGATCGGCGGCAGCGCGCCGGCGATCGAGGAAAAGAAGGCCGCGTAACGCGACCTTCTCGGCTGAACGAATTTGCGGGGTCCGGAGTCCCTTCCGGGCCCCGTTTTCGTGACTAGAGCACGCGGGTCATGAAGCGGCTGAACGGGTCGGGTTTATAGTCGGCGAAAGGCTCGCACTCGGTGAAGCCGTAACGCTGGTAAAGCGCGATTGCCGGTTCGAAGGCGCCGCTCGATCCGGTTTCGAGGCTGAGGCGACCGAGACCGCGGGTCCGCGCGACGTCGATGATATGGTCGAGCATATGCGCCGCGACACCCTGGCGCAGGAAGGGTTCGGCGGTGCGCATCGATTTGATCTCACCGTGTTTGGCGCCCAGCATCTTGAGCGCCCCGCAGCCCGCGAGCTCGTCGCCGCGGTGAATCGACCAGAAGGTCACGCCGTCGGCGCGCAGCCCGTCGAAATCGAGGAAATGGCAGCTTCCGGCCGGCGAGTTCGCGAGCATGCCCGCAAAATGTTGCTCGAGCAGCGCGCGGATGTCGGCGCCCGACAGATCATCCTCGACGATCCGCCAGGCGCCCGCATTGGACATCAGAGAAGCTGGTCCAGCGTCGCGAGGCACGCGTGTGCGAGCAGCTTCGAACGCTCGGGCGACCAGCCTTGGGCGGGGTCGGGGAGGTCGCGATTGTCCTTGAACGGCATTTCGAGCGTCATCGACACCGCGCCAAAGCGTTCGGCGACCTGCGTCGTCGACATCGACAGATTCGCCTGCCCCGGCGCGGTTTCGGCATAGCCGAGGTCGACCTGAAAATCGGGGGTGTTCGCGGCAAGCGCGGTCTCGAACGCCTTATATTTTTCGGTCTGTTCGGCCTTGAGCGACGGAATGCCTTCGAAACCCGCGAGGAACACCGCGGGGATCGCTTCGTCGCCATGGACGTCCATCGCCCAGTCGACACCGGTCGCGTCCATCGCGTTGCGGACGGCGAGCACTTCGGGGCTACGCTCGGCGGTCGGATTGTCCCATTCGCGGTTGAGGTTCACGCCGGCGAAATTGGTGCGCAGATGCCCGCGGCACGAGCCGTCGGGATTCATGTTCGGGACGATGTGGAAACGGCACTTGTTCCGCAACGAGCGCGCGTGCGGATCGGCGGGATCGACGAGCTTTTCGAGCGCGCCTTCCATCCACCATTCGGCCATGCTTTCGCCCGGGTGCTGGCGCGCATAGAGCCAGACCTGTGTGTGGCCGGTGCCAAGTTCGAGGCAGTCGATCGGCTGGCCTTCGAGGCTGGTGCCGAGGCAGCGATAGGTGACGCCTTCGCATTCGGCGATTTGCGCGACGAGGTCGTGATGGCGCTCCATCGAATAGGGCGCGAAATAGGCGATATAGAGGATCGGGCTTTCGGCGGTGTGCTGGATCGTCAGCGTGCCGGCTTCATAAGCTGTATCGAGGCGGAACCAGGTTTCGCGATCGGTGCTGGCGCAGGCGGCATAGCCCGGCCAGCCATCGGGATAGGCCGAGTCGCCAAGCCCGGTGATCGCGAGGTCGAGCGCGTCGCCGACCGCGCACGACACGCGGAAATGGAACCACTGGAAAAAGTCCGATTCGCGGTCCTTGCGAATCGAAAGGCGCGCTGACGTGCCGTCGACATTTTCCACGACGATATTGCCGCTGTCGAAAGCGGCGTTGATGCTGATGGTCATTTGACGCTGATAGTGCGTCCCGATTCCCCGGGGAAGTCCCTGAATAGCGCGTCGGCCAATTTCGCCGCGGCGAGGCTGGGCTGGCTGGCGGGCGCCTTCACCGGGACCGCGGTGAACGCGCGGCCTTCCCACAAGGCCTGGCCGCTCGCGGCATCGTCGATGCGCACCGCGAGCTGGAGGTCGGCCATCCGCTTGGGACCGCCGCCGAGGTTGAGGCCGATCCCGAGTCCGACGCCCGACCCATAGCTGCCCGTCGAACCGCCGACGCCGACCGAGACGGGCGATCGCCTCCCAACGCCTTCGCGGTTCATGCGTTCGAACCCGATGCGCACCTTCAAGGGCGCGCGGGCGCCGTCGGGCGCCGCAACGAGTCCCTGCCGTTGCAATTGCTGTTCGACCGCGGTGCGGTAGCTGTTCCATTCGAGCGAGGGCGCGTCGATCATCGCCCCGGCGTTGCCGAGCGGCGCGGCGTCGACCGTATAGCGCGTGCCCGGCGCCCAGCCTGCAGGCGCGCTGGCGTGGAAGCGCGTGACTTCGACCGGGGGAACCGCGGTGGCGCAGCCACCGAGAGCGAGCGCCGCTGCAGAGAGCAGGGCGACAGAAATGGGACGCGTCATCACCGCTTCATGCGCCAGCAAATATGGCTTGGCAATGAACGGTCTATCGCTTCGCCTTGCCGGGCTCGATCCGGCATCTATCGGCGATGGCGCAGCTGGACCCCGGATCAAGCCCGGGGTGACGAAGAGAGGGAGCGCGGCTTCTCGCGGCGCCCGCCCGGTCAACGATAGAAGATGTGGTTGTCGATCTGCGCGATGCGCGTCTTGCGCCAGCCCGGCGAGACATAGCGCGCGTGAAAGAAGAGCGCGCCCGGGGCGTGGTTCTTCCAGCTGCCGTCGCGCGCGATCTGCGCGATCGCCACGGCGTTGCTCCACTGCGCCGCGTTGCGCACCGCGGGCATCCGGCCGCCGCGCACGAAGCTGAACTGGCTCTTCTGAAGGACGACACCGCACAGGCTCTTGGGGAAACGTCCCGACTGGGCGCGGTTGATCACGACATGCGCGACCGCGAGCTGGCCCGGAAGCGATTCGCCGCGCGATTCGAAATAGACCGCGCCGGCAAGGCAGCGCAGTTCGGGGTCGATGTCGGCTGGCTTCGGTGTCGCAGCGACGAGTTCGGCGAGCGAATCGGCGGTCGAGTCAGCGGTGACCGGCGCCGGCTGCGGCTCGGGCGCCGATTCGTCTTCGGTTTTCTGGCTGTCTTCGACCGGAAGTTCGGCATCGGTCGACAGGTCCGCCTTCTCAGCCACGACCGGCGCGTCGGCGCCCGGCAGGATGATCGCGGGGATATTGGCGTCGGCCGCAAGATCGCTTGCAAAGCCCGGTTCCGCCAAAAGCAGCATGGAGGCGGCAGTCATGCCGACGGCAGCCATGCCGGCTACGTTCAGAATGCGACTCATATTGTCCGTCAAAAGTGCGGCCGATGAACCGAACCTCTCAAAACAGGCGGGGGACTATGGTCCTGTATCGCCGCCTGCGGTCATCGTCCGACTGCGTGTCCAAACCGTTTGCCGGGTGCTTGCAAAGCAGTGCAACCCGCGGAACGACCTACGCGTTATCGAATGGGCGGCACTTATTGTGCGCCGCAACAGAGTCAAGTTAACGCGGCCCACTCCGCGACGAGTTGTGGCGCATCCGCGATATCCAGTTCGATCAGCCACATATCGGGATCGGCCTTTCGCCGCCGGTCCTGATAGATCGCGCGCGATTCACTATCTTTTGCGTCGGCCGGGCCGACCGCCTCCCAGATATAGTTGCCGCCTACTGAAAAGCGTCGTTCGAGCAGCGGTCCGGGTTCACCGCGATCGCTGCATTGGACGAGAATGATTCCGGAGGTTTCGTCGCCTTTGATAACCACGGTCGCAAAGCCGCCGGCCGCTTCGGTGCGGCGAAGCAGCAGGTCGACGAGAAAACGGCTTTTGAGGCGGGTCATCAAGTTCCTCCCTGTCGCGCAGCGATGGGGAGGTGGCAGCGGCGGAGCCGCTGACGGAGGGGCAATGACGCGACGTTGCGGCCCCTCCACCATTCGCTTCGCGAACGGTCCCCCTCCCCATGCCTGCGGCACAGGGAGGATTCAGCTCGTGCGCGATGCCTTATCAGGCCGCGTCACGCGCTTCGGTGTCGGCGAGCATCGCATAAAGCGCTTCGTCACTCTTCGCGCCGCGCAGCCGTTCGGCGATCGCATCGTTGCGGAGCATCCGCGACACGCCGGCGAGCGCCTTCAGATGATCGGCGCCGGCATCGAGCGGCGACAGCAGGATGAAGAGCAGGTCGACCGGAAGGCCATCGACCGCGGTAAAGTCGATCGGCCGCGCCAGCTGCAGGAACAGGCCGCGCACGCCGCCGAGATCGGCCATCTTGGCATGCGGAAGTGCGATCCCGCGCCCGAACCCGGTCGAGCCGAGGCGTTCGCGTTCGAGCAGCGCCTCGCTGACTTCGCCCGCATCGAGGCCGAGCGAACGTGCCGCGAGATCACCCACAAAGGGGAAGAGCGCCTTTTTCGAATCGAGCTGCACATGCGCGCGCACGGTCGCCGGATAGAGAAGGGAAGAAAGATTCATTGTCTGGTCAAATCTTGTTAAACGCCGGCCGCCGCCAGAAACCATGCTGGCAAGCGATCGCGGATCTGTCGTGGCAGGCCCCCCGCCAACCCGGCTTCGGGCATCGTTGGGCGCGGCCCTTAAGCCGGATGGCGGAGAAAATCCAGTCCTATCGTGGTTCGACCCAGCCAATCGTCCCGTCGTCGCGGCGATAGACCATATTATGCGTGCCGGTCCTGCTGTTAACGAAGAGTAGCGCGTTGGTGTTCCTGAGGTCGAGCATCATCACCGCGTCGGACACGCTGCTGCTCGGAATATCGACGCGCGTTTCGGCGATGATCGCAGGCGAGTCGCCCGCATCCTCGTCGCTGCCGGCGTCGAACACGGTGTAGCCCGCATTGTCCTCGATTTCGTCGACCGTCGGCGAAGGTGCCGCCACGCCGTTGTTATGATCCTTCAATCGCCGCATATAGCGCCTGAGCTGCTTTTCGATACGCTCGGCGGCGCCTTCGAAGGCGACATGCGCGTCCTGCGCCTGACCATGCCCCTTCAGCACCAGCCCCTGCATCACATGCGCGACGATGTCGCACTGGAAACTGTCGTGCGGCCCCTTCCCGAAGGTCGCGTGCGCGCCGATCGCGCGGGAGAAATATTTGTCGGCAATCGCGTTCATCCGATCCGATACGTGCGACTGCAGCGCTTCACCGGTTTCGATCTGGTGGCCAGAAACGCGGATTTCCATTTTTCTTCTCCTTCTTGGCCGGTGCGATGACTTAAGGGAGGGTCATCACACCGTATCGAGCCACAGCGGCTGGTTCAGCCCTGCGACAAATTCGGCATGGCGCGCGAGTTCGGCGGCCGACGCCATATGGGGACGGGGTTCGCGAAAGGGACGGTCGGTGCCGCGCGATGCGGCGGGCGCGGGGGCGGCCGCGACGGTGATACTCGCGCTCGACGCGGCGAGTCCGAGGCCGATCTGCCGGCCGCCGGTCATTTCGATATAGAGATGCGCGAGCAGTTCGGCGTCGAGCAGCGCGCCATGCTTGACGCGGTGGCTACGGTCGATGCCGTAGCGCGTGCAGAGCGCGTCGAGACTGTGTTTCGCGCCGGGGTGGAGCTTGCGCGCCATCTGAACGGTGCAGCACATGCGCGTCATGTCGAGCGCGGGGCGGCCGGCGCGCGCGAGTTCGGCGTTGACGAAGCCGAAGTCGAAGGCGGCGTTGTGCGCGACGAGCGGCGCGTCGCCCAGAAACTCCATCAGCTCGTCGACGCGAGTCGCGAACAGCGGCTTGTCCGACAGGAACTGGATCGACAGGCCGTGCACCGCTTCGGCAGCGGCGGGCATGTCGCGTTCGGGATTGAAATAGGCGTGAAAGGTGACGCCGGTTTCGCGGCGGTCGACCAGTTCGACACACCCGATTTCGACCAGCCTGTCCCCGCTCCTGGGATCGAAACCCGTGGTTTCGGTATCGAAAATAATCTCGCGCATCGAGGCTTTAATCTGGACCCTATCGGGCGTGGAAACAAGAGGCGATGAATCTTATCTGGCGGTGCGTCTCGCTTTTCGGGCGGCCCGTTTCGATGATGAAGTCGGCGCGCGCGCGCTTGACGCGGTCGGGAACCTGCAGCCGGCGGATCGCTTTCAGCTTCGCCGCGGTCATGCCCGGACGGCGCATCACGCGCCTTCGCTGCAGCCATGCCGGCGCCGAGACGACGGCGATCGCGCCGACCTTTCGCCAGCCGCCCTTTTCGAAGAGCAGCGGGATGTCGAGCACGACGACGTCGCGCGCGCGGTGGCGCGCGAGGAAGCGTTTCTGCGCGCGGCCGACGGCGGGGTGAATGATCGCCTCGAGCGCGGCGAGTTCGTGGGTGTTGCCGAGCACCAGCGCGCCGAGTTTCTGGCGGTCGACGCCGTTCGGGCCGGTGGTGCCGGGAAAACGCGCCTCGATCGCGGCGACCAATGCGCCGCCGGGGCCTTGCAGCCGGTGGACCTCGGCGTCGGCGTCGAACACGGGCACGCCTTCGCGTTCGAACATCATCGCCGCGGTCGACTTGCCCATCCCGATCGACCCGGTGAGGCCGAGGATGAAGGGACGGCGGAGCCGCGAGCCGAGGCGCTTGTTATGCGTCATGCGGTCAGCAGCGCGCGCAGCTCCTCGTCGCGGCCTTCGGGCGGCGACGCGCCGAAGAAAAGCTCGAAGGCGAGCGCGGCCTGGCCGATCAGCATGTCGAGCCCGTCGACGGTATCGAGCCCGCGCGCCTCGGCCGCCTTGAGCAAGCCCGTCTGAAGCGGCGAATAGACGAGATCATAGACGATCGCATCGTCGGCGAGCGGCGACAGGTCGAGATCGAGCGGCGGCTGGCCCTTCATGCCGAGGCTGCTCGAATTGACGAGCAGGGACACGGGCGGGAGCTGCGCGTCGAGCGCGACGACGTCGCCCTTGAGACCGAAGGTCGCGAGCAGGCCCATTGCTTTCAGCGGGCTGCGGTTGAGGATCGTCACCGGGCCAACATTGGCACGGGCGAGCGCGAACAGCACCGCGCGTGCCGCACCGCCAGCGCCGACGACGGCGACGGGTGCGCCTTCGAGATCGAGTTCGGCGAGCGGCGAATAAAAGCCCGCCGCATCGGTGTTGGTGCCGATCAGCGACCCGTCCTTTTGGCGGACGATCGTGTTCATCGCGCCGATCGAGCCGCGAATGTCGCCGGGATCGTCGACAAGATCCATCACCGCCGCCTTGTGCGGCATGGTGACGTTGCAGCCGCGCCAATCGGAATCGGAGCGGCGCTCGATGATATAGGCGGCGAGCTCGTCGGGCTTCACATGCGCGCGGCGGTAATCGCCTTCGAGCCCGAGCGCTTCGAGCCAGAAGCCGTGAATCAGCGGCGATTTCGACTGGGCGATCGGATCGCCGATCACCTCGGCATAGGGTGTACCGCTCATGACGCGGCCAGCCCGGTGGTGCGCAGCCACGCCAGCAAGGGGAGCATCGGCATACCGATGATGGTCCAGGGATCGCCCTCGACCCGTTCGAACAATTGCACGCCCGCTCCTTCGATTTCGTAACAGCCGACGGTCCAGCGGATGCTGTCCCATTCGCGCGCGACATAGTCGGCGATGAAGGCGTCGGACAAGGGGCGCATCCACAGCTTCGCCTCACCGATCGCGCGCCAGATAGGCGCACCGTCGCGTGCGGCGACCGCGGCGCTGAACAGCCGGTGGCGCGTGCCGGCCATGCGGCGGAGATGCTCGGCCGCCTCTTCCGGGCTTTCGGGCTTCGCGAGCATCGACCCGTCGTCGAGCGCAAGCGTCGAGTCGGCACCGAGCACCGTCACGCCGGGAAGCCGCGACGAGATTTTGATCGCCTTCGCCTCGGCAAGCGCGTCGGCGATGTTGCGCGGGGTCTGCCCGGCAGCGAGCAGCGAGGCGGTGAGCGCTTCCTCGTCGACATGCGCGGCGCTCGTCTCGAAGGTGAGCCCGGCGGCGCGGAGCATCGCGGCGCGGCCGCTGCTTTGCGAGGCGAGGAGGAGGGTCATGCGGCGCTGCGGTCTTCGACGAGCTTGATCACCGCGGCGGCGGTTTCCTCGATCGAGCGGCGCGTGACGTCGATCACCGGCCAGCCATTGTCGGCGAACATCCGCCGCGCATAGGCGAGCTCGGCCTTCACCCGCTCGTCGTCAACATAGCTCGTCTCGGGCGCCTGGTTCAAAGACAGGAGGCGGTTGCGGCGGACCTGCACGAGCCGGTCGAGCCCGGTCGTCAGCCCCACGATCATCGGACGCTTCAGCGTGTACAGCGCGCTCGGCGGCGGCGATTCGGGGACGATCGGGATATTCGCGGTCTTGAAGCCGCGGTTCGCGAGATAGATGCTCGTCGGGGTTTTCGACGTGCGCGACACGCCGGCAAGCACGATGTCGGCCTGTTCCCAATTTTCCCAGCCAATGCCGTCGTCATGCGCGACGGTAAATTGAATGGCCTCGACGCGCGCGAAATAGGCGGCATCGAGCTGATGCTGGCGGCCGGGACGCGCCTTCGCTTCCTGCCCGAGCATCCGCGACAGCGCGTCGGTCACGGCGTCGAGCGCCGCAACCGTCGGCAGGTTGAGCGCGGTCGCGCGGCGTTCGAGGCTGACGCGCAGCTCGCCGTTCACGAGCGTGAAGAGGATCATCCCGGGGCTGGCCTGCACTTCGGCCATGATCCGGTCGAGATGCGATTCCGATCGCACCATCGGCCAGAAATGGCGCACGACCTCGACATCGTCGAACTGCGCGATCGCCGCCTTGGCGATATTTTCGAGTGTCTCGCCCGTGGAGTCGGATATGAGATGTAAGTGGAGCCGGCCCATCGCGGCACCATGGCGGGAAACTGCCGAAAAAGGCAATCCCGGATCAAGTCCGGGATGACGAATAGAGCCCTGTGGATAATTTTTGGAGAAGCGCGGGGAGCAAATCGGGACGATCGATTCATCCCCGACCGTGTCGATTCCGCTCCATCGCTTATCCACAAGGGACGAATCTTATCCACAGGCTGTGAATAGCGGGATAAGCGAGGGTCGACTCTGCGGCGGGCGGCGGCGGCTGTGGAGTCAAGCTGTTGGCAAAAAGGACGCCCCGGCCTAAAGCCGCGCTTGTCCGCCGACCAACAAACCACCACAATTTCATTTAAGATTATATTGAGAAGAAAGAGGGCTCGCGTGAAGGCGTCACCGAAGAAGCTTCTGGCAACGCTGCGCGGGGCGCGTCAGGAGCGCCCGCCGCTCTGGCTGATGCGCCAGGCCGGGCGCTATCTGCCCGAATATCGTGCCTTGCGCGAAACCAAGGGCGGATTCCTCGAGCTTTGCTACGATCCCGAGGCCGCGGCCGAAGTGACGTTGCAGCCGATCCGGCGCTTCGGTTTCGACGGGTCGATCCTCTTTTCGGACATTCTCGTGATCCCGCACGCGCTCGGCCAGCATTTGTGGTTCGAGGCGGGTGAGGGACCGCGGCTCGCCCCGCCGCTCGTCGATAGCGCCCTGGCGTCACTCGAAGCGGCGCACCAGCGGCTCGATCCGGTTTATGCGACGGTGACGCGCGTCGCGGCCTCGCTCCCGTCTGAAACGACCTTCCTCGGCTTTGCAGGGAGCCCGTGGACGGTCGCAACCTATATGGTGGCGGGGCAGGGGTCGAAGGATCAGGCTACCGCCCGGCGGCTCGCGTTCGGCGATCCAGCGGCGTTCCAGGCGATTATCGACGCGATCGTCGAGCTGACGGTCACCTATCTGTCGGGTCAGATCGAAAATGGCGTCGACGCAGTGCAGTTGTTCGACAGCTGGGCGGGAAGCCTGTCGCCGGCGCAATATGAGCAATGGGTGATCGCGCCTAACGCCGAGATCGTGCGCCGATTGAGGGCGCTGCATCCGGACACGCCGATCATCGGCTTTCCAAAGGGTGCGGGCGGCAAGCTCCGCGCCTATGCCGACGAGACCGGGGTCGACGCGATCGGGCTCGACGAAACGGTCGATCCGCTGTGGGCCGACGCGATCCTGCCGGCGCATCTTCCCGTGCAGGGCAATCTCGATCCGCTCGCGCTTGTCGCCGGCGGCGAAGCGCTCGATACCGCGATCGATCGCATCCTTGCGGCCTTCCCGTCGCGTCCCCATATCTTCAACCTCGGCCATGGCATCGTGCCCGACACGCCGATCGCGCATGTCGAGCATCTGATCAGGCGCGTTCGCGGCGGATAATCTATGGAACTGGCTGGTTTTTTGGGGGCGACGATGCTTTGGATCAAAGCCGCGCATATCATTTTCGTGATTTTCCTGATGGCCGGCCTGTTCATGATGCCGCGCTTTTTCGTCTATCACCATCAATGTCCGGTCGGATCCGACGAGGACAAGAAATGGATCGAGCGCGAAGACCGGCTGCGGCGGATCATCTTGAATCCCGCGCTCATCATCGTCTGGATCTTCGGGCTGATGCTCGCTTTCAACGGCGATTATTGGCACGAGGGATGGTTTATCGCCAAATTCCTGCTCGTGATCGCGCTGTCGGGCTATCATGGCTGGATGATCGGCTATGCGAAGAAACTCGCGCGCGGCGAGCGTCCGCTCTCCGAAAAGCGGCTGCGGATGCTCAACGAAGTTCCCGGGGTCGCCGCGGCGATTATCGTTATCCTCGTCGTGGTTCGCCCCTAATCTCCCCTCCGGCGCCAGCGCAAATGGACCCCGGATCAAGTCCGGGGTGACGAGGGATAAAAAGGCAGCGCGAAAGCGCCCGATCACCGCTGCCCGATTGACTTGAACCCGGCCCGGTTATAGGGGCCGATCAACCCCGCTCCGCGCGGGCGGCGCTTCCTTGCGCCGAAGCTATCTGTAACGGTCGTCCCACGGCCGGATAGGCACCCCAGGGTGCATCGAAATCGACTGTTATTTCTCCCAAAACCTATCCTGGAATCCATCCATGCATCTTAAAGAACTTAAAACCAAAGCCCCCGCCCAGCTCGTCGAAATGGCTGAAGAGCTGGGGGTCGAGGGCGCATCGACGCTGCGCAAGCAGGACCTGATGTTCTCGATCCTGAAAGAACTCGCCGAAGAGGGCGAGGAAATTATCGGGTCGGGCACGATCGAGGTCCTCCCGGACTCGTTCGGTTTCCTGCGTTCGTCCGAAGCCAATTATCTGGCGGGTCCCGACGACATCTATGTCTCGCCGAACCAGGTCCGCAAATATGGCCTGCGCACCGGCGACACCGTCGAAGGCGAAATCCGCGCCCCGCGCGACGGCGAGCGTTATTTCGCGCTCACCAAGCTGATCAGCGTCAATTTCGACGATCCCGATGTCGTGCGCCACCGCGTCAATTTCGATAACTTGACGCCGCTCTATCCGAACCAGAAGTTGTCGCTCGACACCGTCGACCCGACCGTCAAGGACAAGTCGGCGCGCGTGATCGACCTCGTCAGCCCGCAGGGCAAGGGCCAGCGCGCGCTGATCGTCGCGCCGCCGCGTACCGGTAAGACGGTGCTGCTGCAGAATATCGCCAAGGCGATCACCGACAACCATCCCGAGGTTTACCTGATCGTCCTCCTCGTCGACGAGCGTCCCGAGGAAGTCACCGACATGCAGCGCAGCGTGAAGGGCGAAGTCGTCTCGTCGACCTTCGACGAACCCGCGACGCGCCACGTCCAGGTTGCCGAAATGGTGATCGAAAAGGCCAAGCGCCTCGTCGAGCACAAGAAGGATGTCGTCATCCTGCTCGACTCGATCACGCGCCTCGGCCGCGCCTACAACACCGTTGTTCCGAGCTCGGGCAAAGTGCTGACCGGCGGTGTCGATGCGAACGCGCTCCAGCGCCCCAAGCGCTTCTTCGGCGCCGCACGTAACATCGAGGAAGGCGGTTCGCTCTCGATCATCGCGACCGCGCTGATCGATACGGGCAGCCGCATGGACGAGGTTATCTTCGAAGAATTCAAGGGCACGGGTAACTCGGAAATCGTGCTCGACCGCAAGGTCGCCGACAAGCGCATCTTCCCGTCGCTCGATGTCGGCAAGTCGGGCACCCGCAAGGAAGAATTGCTCGTCGAGAAGGACAAGCTCAGCAAGATGTGGGTGCTGCGCCGCATCCTCATGCAGATGGGCACGATCGACGCGATGGAATTCCTGCTCGACAAGATCAAGGATTCGAAGACCAACGAAGATTTCTTCGACAGCATGAACCAATAAGCCGCCGCGATGGCCGTGATCGAACACGCCTTGCTGCACGTCCGTGCGGGCAGCGAAGCCGATTTCGAGGCGGCCGTCCGCGAAGCGCGGCCGCTGATCACCGCGTCGCCCGGCTTTATTTCGCTCGAAATTTGCCGCCCGATAGCAACCGGACAGGCTTATCTGCTTTTAGTGAAGTGGAGGTCGGTCGAGGATCATCGGGACGGCTTCCGGCAATCGGATCGCTACCAGCAATGGCGGGCGTTGCTGCATCACTTTTATGACCCTATGCCAGAGGTCAGCTATTTCGGAGAGCCGCTGTGATTTTGGAAATTTTGACCCAGGCCGGCGCGCATGCCGCCGGATTTGGCGGACCCGCCGAGATGTGGGGCGCGATCGTCAACGATTTTTCGAACATCACCGAGCCCGCGGCCTTTGCCGCCTTCCTGCAGGTGCTGATGATCGACCTCGTCCTCGCGGGTGACAATGCGATTGTCGTCGGCGCGCTCGCCGCGGGTCTTCCCGCTGAGCAACGCAAGAAGGTCATCCTGATCGGCGTGATCGCGGCATTGGTGCTGCGCATCGCCTTCGCGCTCGTCGTCACCCAGCTGATGCAGATCGTCGGGCTGATTTTTGTCGGCGGGCTGCTGCTCGTGTGGGTCGCGTGGAAGATGTGGCGCGAGCTGCGTCACGCCGGCCAGTCGCATGGGTCGCCCGAGATTGCGGGGGACGAGCATTCGGGCCTGAAGCCCGCCAAGAGCTTTGCCGGCGCCGCCTGGGCGGTGGCCGTCGCCGACGTCAGCATGAGCCTCGACAATGTGCTTGCGGTCGCTGGTGCGGCGCGCGAGCATCCGGGCATCCTGATCGTCGGGCTGATCTTTGCCGTCGCCTTGATGGGCCTCGCGGCAAACATCATCGCCAAATATATCGAGCGCTACCGCTGGATCGCTTACGTCGGCCTTGCCGTGATCGTCTATGTCGCGGTCAAGATGATCTACGAAGGCTGGGTCGACCCGGGTGTCGGGGTCGGGACGCTGTTCGGCTAAAAAAGGAAAAGCCAGCCCTTCGCGGGGCTGGCTTTTTTCTTATCCGTTCCCATCTCTCGGTCATGTCCGCACTCCACATGACCCGCGTTGCCGTCGGCTGCACCGACTATCCGGCGCTGGAGGCGCGGATCGCCAATTATGCCGAAGGCGGCGAGATTCGCTTTGCGACGCGGTTCCGGCCCAAGCGCGCCGACGAGCTGATCGGTGGCAAGCTCCATTTCATCGTGAAGCATACGCTCGTTGCGCGCGTGGAAATCCTGCGCTTTGACGATCGCAGCGACGGTCGCGTCGACATCGTGTGCGTCGCCGGTCTCGAGCGCGTGCATCCGCAGCCGAAGCGCGCGCATCAGGGCTGGCGCTATCTGGCCGACGCCGATGCGCCGAAGGGGGTCGACGATCAAAGCGGCGTGGGCGCGCTACCGCCCGAACTCTATCGCGAGCTCGCCGAACTGATGCTGATTTAATTCGCGGCTTGCGCTGCCAGCATTTCGCCCATCTTTTCCCAGACCTTGTTGATCGCCTTGAGCGGGCGAACCATCACCTTGAAATCGCTTATTTTTCCCTCGTCGTTCCAGGTGATGATGTCGACGCCGTTGATCTGGATGCCGTCGAGGCTGCTCTGGAATTCGAGCACCGCCTGGTCGCCATCGACGATCTCGCGCAGATAGCGGAAATCGTCGCCGCCGAGAACGTGGCTTGCCGCGTGGAGATAGGCGAAGACCTTGTCGCGGCCCTCCTGCGGGGTGTGGACAACGGGCGAATGGAACACCGCATCCTCGGCGAGCAGGTCACGGAGCGCCTGCGGATCGCCGCCGCCCGCCATATAGGCGTGCCAGGCGGCGAGGCCGGGATGCGGCGCGCTCATGCGAGCTGCTCGGCGAAGAAGGCGCGGGTGCGGCCATCGGCGAGCTGTGCGCCCTCTTCGTTGCGGCGATTGCCCATTGTCGCGGCGAAACCATGGTCGAGCCCGGGATAGTCGTGGAGCGTGACCTTCGGGTGCGGATCGAGCGCGTCGTGGATCTTTTTCTGCGCCGCATGGTCGACGAAATGATCCTCGGTCGGGATATGAAGCATCAGCGGGTTGGCGATCGCGTGGCTTTCGTTCAGCATCTGGTCGATCATGACGCCATAATAGCCGACCGAAGCGTCGATATCGGTACGCGTCGCCGCCATATAGGCGAGGCGGCCGCCGAGGCAGAAGCCGACCGCGCCGATCCTGCCGGCGCCCTGGCTGCGCAGCCAGTGGATCGCGGCCTCGATATCCTTGACCCCGTCATCGGCGTCATATTGACCGAAATAGCCGAGCGCCTGCTGGAATTCGGCCTCGATATCGGGGCTGAGCTCGACCCCCGGCGCGAAACGCCAGAAGATGTCGGGGGCGATCGCGAGATAGCCTTCGGCCGCCCAGTCGTCGCACTTCTGCCGGATGCCTTCGTTGACGCCGAAAATTTCGGGGATGACGATGATCGCGCGCGTGCTGTCGGCGTCGGGTCGCGCGACATAGGCGGGGATCGTGCCGGCGCCGTTGAGCGTCGGGATGTCGGTGTTCGTTGCGGCCATGTGGGGAGCTCTCCTGACTCTTGCTTCTTTGTGGTGAAAGCGCGAAGCTAGCGGGGCTGCGGGCGTGGCTCAAGCGGCTAACCGGCATTTCGGGGCGGAGACAGGCGATGAAGTTCAATATCGAGATCGATTGCACCCCCGAAGAGGCGCGGCGCCTGTTCGGCCTTCCCGACCTCGAGCCGTTGCACGATATCTACCTCGACCGCGTCAAGGAATTGATGGCGAAGGGGATTACCCCCGACATGGTCCAGTCGATGGTCAAGACCTGGGTGCCGATGGGCGGCAGCGGGCTCGAGCTCGTCCAGTCGTTGCTCGGGCAGTTCGGCGGCGGATTGATGGGCGGCGCGTCGAAATCGGCCGGCGAGGACGATGGCGACAAGGCCGCCAAGGGACGCAAGAGCTGATCCAAGCCATTGTAAGCGATACGATTTTTGCGCTGTCGAGCGGAATGCCGCCGGCGGCGATCGGCGTTGTGCGCGTCAGTGGACCGGCTGCCGGGACAGCGCTGCGGGCGCTCGCAGGGAGGCTGCCCGAGCCACGTCATGCCTCACTCGCTGCGCTCAAAGGCACCGATGGCGCGCCGCTCGATAACGCGTTGATCCTGTGGTTCCCCGGACCGGCGACGGCGACCGGCGAGGATCTCGCCGAATTGCATCTGCACGGCGGTCGCGCGGTGGTCGCGGCGGTCGAGGCGGCGCTTGGCGCGATGCCGGGGGTACGCCCTGCGGTCGCGGGGGAATTTACGCGGCGTGCGTTCGACAATGGACGAATCGACTTGGCTGAGGCCGAGGGGCTGGCCGACCTGCTCGCCGCCGAAACCGAAAGCCAGCGCGTGCAGGCGCTCGGCATGGCGAGCGGGCATGTCTCGCGCGCGGTCGCAGATTGGCAGGACCGGCTCCTCAACCTGATGGCGGGGGCCGAAGCCGAGCTGAATTTTGCCGACGAGGATGATGTCGAAGTGGGCGACGCTGTCGCGCGGCGTTTGATTGCGGGGATGGGGGCCCTTTCGGGCGAGCTCGGCGAATGGCTGGCGCGGCCGGCGGCGGAGGTGATCGCCGAAGGGCTGTCGGTGGTGATCGCGGGGCCGCCGAACGCCGGAAAATCGACCTTGATCAATGCCTTGGCGCAGCGCGAGCTGGCGATCGTGTCACCCGTGGCGGGGACCACGCGCGACGTGATCGAAACGCCGCTCGCGCTCGACGGGATCGCGATGCGCTTTTCGGATACCGCGGGGATTCGGGGTGAGGGCGCCGATGTGATCGAGGCGATCGGAATCGACCGCGCGCGGGCGGCAGTCGAGGGTGCGGATATCCTGTTGTGGCTCGGCCCGCCGAAGGAAGCACCGGAGCATCCGCGCTGCATTACTATCGCCGCGCAGGCCGATCGCTGGTCGGGCGATGCGGCGGCGGAGGCCGGGGCGGCGCATTGCGACCTGATTCTGTCAGCGGCGACGGGCGAGGGGATGGACAAGCTCCATCGCTATATCGTCGACATGGCACGCACCTTGTTGCCGCGCGAGGGCGAAGCCGCGCTGCGCCAGCGCCAGCGCGCCGCGCTCGCCGAAGCGCGCGACTGGCTGACGATCGAGGCAGGCTCGCGCGAGGCACGTGATTTAATCTTGCTCGCCGAGCGACTTAGGCTCGCCGCGACCGCGCTCGACCGGATCACGGGGCGCGCCGGAGTCGAGGAAATGCTTGATGCGCTGTTTGGGCGTTTCTGCATCGGGAAATGATGTTCCACGTGAAACATCGAGCGGCAAGCAGCACGGTGGATTCGACGCGCGCTTTGCGGTAAAGGCCGCACCAATCATGCAGAATGAAGCAATTTTCGATGTCATCGTCGTTGGCGGTGGGCACGCCGGAACCGAAGCCGCTGCGGCGGCGGCGCGGCTCGGCGCGCGCGTCGCGCTCGTAAGTTTCGACCCCGCACTGATCGGGACGATGTCGTGCAACCCCGCGATCGGCGGGCTCGGCAAAGGTCATTTGATGCGCGAGGTCGATGCGCTCGACGGCTGGATGGCGTGCGCCGCCGACAGCGCGGCGATCCATTATCGCATGCTCAACGCATCGAAGGGCGCGGCGGTGCAGGGGCCGCGCGTCCAGACCGACCGCAAACTCTATCGCGCGGCGATTCAGAAATTGCTCGCGGCAGAGGGCGGCATCACCGTCGTGGCGGGCGAGGCTGCGGCGCTGCGGCTGTCGGAGGATGGGTGCGTCGCAGGACTCGATCTGGCCGACGGGTCCGCTTTGAGTGCGCGCGCGGTCGTGCTTGCAACGGGGACATTCCTCGGCGGACGGCTCTTCCGCGGCGAAGAGCGGATGGAGGGCGGCCGCATCGGCGAGGCCGGCGCGCACCGACTCGCCGAGCAATTGCGCGCGGCCGACCTGCCGATGGCGCGGCTCAAGACGGGGACACCGCCGCGGCTCGACGGGCGGACGATCGACTGGGCGCGGCTCGAGGAGCAGCCGTCGGATGGCGCGGAAGGCGCGCGCTGGACCTGTTCCACGTGGAACGGCGAACGGACGGTGCCGCAGATCTTTTGCGCGATCACGCGCACCAATGCCCAAGCCCATGCGATCATCGCGGCGAATCTCGATCGCTCGCCGCTGTTCACCGGAGCGATAGGCGCGGCGGGACCGCGTTATTGTCCGTCGATCGAGGACAAGATCCACCGCTTTGCCGACCGCGACGGGCATCAGGTGTTTCTGGAGCCCGAGGGGCTCGACAGCTTTCTCGTCTATCCGAACGGGATATCGACCTCGCTTCCCGCCGACGTGCAACTCGCGATGCTGCGCACGATGGAGGGGCTCGAGACGGTCGAGATGGTCGTGCCGGGCTATGCGGTCGAATATGATCATATCGATCCGCGTGCGCTCGACCGGACATTGCAGGTGCGCGCGCTGCCGGGCCTCTGGTGCGCGGGGCAGATCAACGGAACGACCGGATATGAGGAGGCGGCGGCGCAGGGGCTGGTCGCCGGCGCGAATGCCGCGCTCGCTGTGCAAGACCGCGATCCGTTGATCCTCGACCGATCCGAATCCTATATCGGTGTGATGGTCGACGATCTGGTGCTGCAGGGCGTCACCGAACCCTATCGCATGCTCACCGCGCGGGCCGAATATCGGCTGCGCCTCCGCGCCGACAATGCCGTAACGCGGTTGACTCCGAAGGGGATCGCATTGGGGTTGGTGCGGCCCGCGACCGCCGCGCTGTTCGAAGCGCGGCAGGCCGAGCGGGCACGCGCAGAAGCCTTGCTCGATCGGCCGGTCGCGACCGCCGATTATGCCGCGGTCGGGCTGGCGCTTCCGGGCGACGGTATCGCCCGCCGGCGGATCGACCTGCTGCGCTATCCCGACATCACGATGGCGCGGCTTGTCATACTCGCACCCGAACTCGATTCAATCGATCCGACGATTCTGTCCGAGATCGCCGAGGACGCGCATTATGCACCCTATATCGCGCGGCAGGATGCCGAGCTGCGCGCGCTCGCGGCGAATGAGGCGATCATGCTCGATCCCGTGCTCGACTATGCCGCGATCGGCGGGCTGTCGCGCGAGATGGTCGAGCGGCTGACGAAGGCGCGCCCCGAGACGCTGGGGCAGGCGGCGCGGATCGATGGGGTAACACCCGCGGCGCTGACCGCGATCATGGTGCACAGCCGGCGGCGCGCGGCGTAATGGAAATTCAGAATATGATTCTCTTCCCGTCATTCCCGCGAAGGCGGGAATTCCGCTTTTAGTCCGACCCAAGCTCGGGTTTGGCGGTTTGCAGGGAATGGAAAGAGCGGGATTCTCGCCTTCGCGGGAATGACGAAGAAAGGGGACAGCTTGTCCGACGTCTCAATGCCATTGGAGAGTGAAGACGCCGCGCGCGCTTGGATTGGCGAAGCGTTCGCGCCGACACCGGATCAGTGGGAAAAGCTTGACCGCTTTGTTGCCAAGCTTGTTGCCGAGAACGACCGGCAGAATCTGATCGCTGCGTCGACAATCCCGACGATGTGGGTCCGGCATATTGCCGACAGCGCCCAGCTCTTGTCTTTCGATACGCGCGACGGTGACGGTCTCTGGATCGATCTCGGGAGCGGCGCGGGGTTGCCGGGGCTCGTTATCGCCATATTGAGTTCGCGCCCGATGCTGCTCGTTGAATCGCGCAAGCGGCGCTGTGATTTCCTGCGGACTGTCGCTGCGGAGCTGGGTCTGGCAAATGTCGAGGTCGTCGAGGCGCCTTTGGAACGGATCGAGATCCGGCCCGGAGCGACGATCAGCGCGCGTGCTTTTGCCCCGCTCGACAAGCTGCTCGACTTATCCGCCCGTTTTTCCACCGAAACGACGCGATGGTTACTGCCAAAGGGGCGAAACGCGGTTAAGGAACTGGCTTTGCTGCCCCAGCCATGGCAGAGAATGTTCCACGTGGAACAGAGCCGCACCGATGCCGAGAGCCAGATTTTGGTGGGTTCCGGAAAAATCGCGGCAAAACAGCGAGGAAAGCGATGATCCGCATTGCCGTGGCGAACCAGAAAGGTGGGGTCGGCAAGACGACGACGGCGATCAATCTGGCGACCGCGCTCGCGGCAACCGGCTGGCGCACGCTGATCATCGACCTCGATCCGCAGGGCAATGCGTCGACGGGGCTCGGAATCAAGCAGTCGCAACGCGAATGTTCGAGCTATGAGTTGCTACGCGGCGACGCGACGCTCGCCGAATGCGCGATCCCGACCGCGGTGCCGCGGCTCGATATCGTCACCGCGACGGTCGACCTCTCGGGCGCCGAGATCGAGCTGATCGAATTTCAGGACCGGCTGCACCGCCTGCAACAGGCGCTGTCGAGCGCCGAGGCGGGGCAGTGGGATATCTGCCTGATCGACTGTCCGCCGTCGCTCGGCATGCTGACGCTCAACGCGCTGATCGCGGCCGAATCGCTGATCGTGCCGCTGCAATGCGAGTTTTTCGCGCTCGAGGGGCTGAGTCAGCTGCTCACCACAGTCGAGCGCGTGCGCGAGCGCTTTAACCAGAAATTGTCGATCTTGGGCGTCGCGCTGACGATGTTCGACCGCCGCAACCGGCTGACCGATCAGGTGTCCGACGATGTGCGCGAGGTGCTCGGCCCCGTCGTCTTCGAAACGGTGATCCCGCGCAACGTTCGCCTGTCCGAAGCGCCGAGCCATGGCTTGCCGGCGTTGATTTACGATCATCGCTGCGCCGGATCGGCCGCCTATATCGCGCTCGCGCGCGAGCTGATCGACCGGCTTCCTAACGTCCGCAAGGCTGCATAAATGTCTGATAATAAAGACGAAACAGGATCGGAATCGACGCCCGCGCGCAAGCGACCTTCGGGGCTTGGCCGCGGGCTCAACGCGCTGTTCGGCGACGTCGCGGTCGAGGCACCGGTGCTCGCGACTCCCGGGGCGGCAGCGAAGGCGACGCCGGTAACGGGCGATTCGGTGCAGCATGTCCCCGTCGGGGCGATTCGCCCGCTGCCGGGCCAGCCGCGTCGCCATTTCGACGAAAATGCGATTGCCGAGCTTGCCGATTCGATCGGGCTGCGCGGATTGCTCCAGCCGATCATCGTCCGACGTTCGCCCGACGGCGAGGGGTTTCAGCTCGTCGCCGGCGAACGGCGCTGGCGCGCGGCGCAGCGCGCGGGGCTGCACCAGATTCCCGCGCTTGTGCGCGAACTCGACGATGCCGCGACTTACGAGATCGCGCTCGTCGAGAATATCCAGCGCCAGGACCTCAATGCGATCGAAGAGGCGAGCGCCTATCGCCGGCTGATCGAGGATTTCGGGCATAATCAGGAAGCGCTGGCGAAGCTGGTCGGCAAATCGCGGAGCCACGTCGCGAATCTGATGCGCCTGCTCGACCTGCCCGCGAGCGTGCAGACGCTCGTCGGCGACGGGTCGCTCGCGATGGGCCACGCGCGCGCACTGATCGGTGCCGACGGCGGCGAGGCGATCGCACGCCGCGTCGTCAAGGAAGGGCTGTCGGTCCGCGCGGTCGAGGCGCTGGTGCGCGCGGGCAAGGGGGGCGATGCGCCGCGCAAGGCACCGGTCGAATATAAGAGCGCCGACGGCGGCCGCGATCCCGACATCGTCGCGGTCGAGCGGCATTTGTCCGAACTGCTCGGAATCGGTGTCGCGATTCATTATGCCGGCGAGGGCAAGGGCGCACTGACGCTGAAATTCGCATCGCTCGATCAGCTCGATATGATCTGCCAGCGGTTGTCGGGCGAGGGGATTTGATCGCCATGATGAAAGACGGGCGAATCGATTTGAAACGGCTCTGACGGGCTCCTCGCGATTCTGCCCCGCGCTCACCCGATTTGTGCCAGTCCGGGCCGTTAATGAACGAAACAGAGTCCCTACAACCCGCCGAAAATGAATGTAAATCATTGATTTATATTGTTTATTTTGCGTACCGCGGGTCAATCCCTATTGTGCCGTTAACCAAGCTTGCTGGCAAAGCCTGAACAGGTCGCCCTCTAAACAGGTCGCCGAATGGGGTGGGATTTCCATTCGAGTTTTAGACCGAATTCAAGGGACCAAATCATATGCGCAACTATGGAATGAAGCGCGCCCTCGCGGGCGCCGCGATTGCTGCCCTCGCCATGAACGCCTCGGCGGCGCATGCGGCGTCGGCCACCGGCACGGCGACGGCCAAGATCCTGCGCCAGATCACGCTCACCAAGACCAGCGACCTGCAATATGCGACGATCATCAGCGGCGCGACCGCCTCGACCGTCGCAGTGTCGACCGCTGGTGCCGCGACCTGCGGCGCGGGCCTGACTTGCACGGGCACGACGACGGCGGGCAGCTATAACGTCCAGGGCACCAACGGTGCCGTGGTGCTGGTCGGCGGCGATTCGAGCGTGACGCTCAACGGCTCGCTCGGCGGCACGATGTCGTCAACGCTGACCTATTCGTCGCCGAACATCACGCTGGGCACGACCGGGGGCAGCTTTCAGGTCGGCGGCACGCTGAGCGTTGGCGCCAACCAGGCGTCGGGCGACTATTCGGGCACGTTCAATGTGACCGCGAACTACCAATAAGGTTGGGGGGCCTGGCGGGCCGAGATCCGCCAGCCGTTAAAATGGGGTCGCCGGACATCGTTCGGCGACCCCTTTTTTCGGCCGCGGTCCGCATAGTTAGCGAAATATCAACCATGTCGGTGCAGGCAGGATGCGACCATCGGGGCGGTGTGGGGCCGTTTCCCGGACGATTGTGGGGATCGTATCCAATGCTTCGCTTTTTGAAGGCCCTTGGCCTGTTCACTGCGGCTGCGCTCGGCGCCGCGGCATCGCCCGTGCTGGCGGCGGGCGACCTGCTCGTCGCGCCGACGCGCGTCATCCTCGACGGATCGCGCGGGACCGAAGTGGTGCTCAACAATATCGGCACCGAGCCCGCGACCTATCGCATCAGCCTCGAGATCAAAAGGATGACGGCCGAGGGCGGGCTCGACGAGATCGCCGAGGAGAATGTCACGGCGGCCGAGCGGACCGCGCTCGACATGATCGCGTTCAGCCCGCGCCGCGTCACCCTGCCGCCGAACCAGCCGCAGGTGGTGCGCGTCGGGGTGCGTTTGCCCGAAGGCACGCCGCCAGGCGAATATCGCGCGCATATGCTGTTTCGTGCGGTTCCCGACGCGGCGCCAGCGACTGCCGAGCCAAAGCCGGCAGGCGAGGGCGTGTCGATTGCGCTCACACCGATTTACGGGATTACGATCCCGGTGATCGTGCGCGTGGGCGACCTCGGTGCCGAAGCCGCGATCGGCGCGGCGTGGGTGAGCGAGACCCAGGACGGACCGGCGTTCAATTTCGACCTCGCGCGCACGGGCAACCGCTCGGTCTATGGCGATATCGAGGTGACGCGGCCGGGGACACCCGAGCCCTTGCTCGTCGCACGCGGCATCGCGGTCTATCCCGAGGTCGGCGCGCGCAAGGTGTCGCTGCGCGTTCCGGGGGAGCTCGCGGCGAAGCTGAAGGGGCCGGTGCGCATTCGCTACACAGAGGATCGCGAAGTCGGCGGCGGCACGATCGACCAGGCCGAGCGGGTGGTGAAATGATCGGATAAGCGGGGCGGATGATCCGCGCGGCGCTCTCGCGATGGAAACCGGCGATACTGGCCGGGCTGGCGCTGGTGGGGCTTGTTCCTGCCGGCGCCGAAGCCATTGAGAAAAAGCCTGTTTCCGTGGCGAGCGATAGCTGGGCGCCGAACGAGGATGACAGCTGGCTGTTCGACGTGCGCTCGGGGCAATATCGACTCGGCGACGGGGTACGCGGCTATCAGACGCCGCAGGGGATTTGCGTCGATCTGGGCGATGTCGTGCTCGCGCTCGATTTGGCGGTACGCGTCGACAAGAAGTTGCGCCGCGCAACCGGCTGGGTGTTCGACGAGCGGCGCAGCCTGACGATCGACCGCGACGCGGGCGAAGTGCGCGCGGCGAGCGAGAGTTTTCGGCTGAATGTGACGACGATCCGCGACACGCCCGCGGGCTGGTGCGTCGATCTCGATAGTCTTAATAGTTGGTTGGGTGTGCCGCTTGCTGCCGACCTGTCGAACGCGGTGCTGCGGATCGATTCGAAGGACAAGCTGCCGTTCCAGCTCGCCGCCGAACGCCGCGCGCGCGCCGCGGCGATCCGCCCGCAGGCGCAGTTCGACCTCGCGAGCCTGCCGCAGGCGGCGCGGCCGTATCAGGCATGGGCGACGCCGTCGGTCGATGTCGTCGCGTCGGCGGGCGTCGTGTCGGACAAGCGCGGCGGATCCTATGTCCAGGGACGTTACGAGATTTTTGCGGCGGGCGAGGTGCTCAGGCAGAGTTTCGACGCGCGGTTGTCGTCGGACAATGAGGGCGTGCCCGACAGCCTGCGGATGCGGCTTTACCGAACCGATCCGCAGGGGCGGCTGCTCGGGCCGCTGAAGGCGACGCACTATGGCGTGGGCGATGTCAGCCTGCTCTCGACCGGGATCGTCGCGGCGTCGGCGCCGGGGCGCGGCGCGGTGCTCACCAATCGCCCGATCGAGCGGCCCGACGCCTTCGACAAGACGACCTTTCGCGGCGATCTGCCCGGAGGCTGGGATGCCGAGCTGTATCGCAATGGGCAATTGCTCGCTTTTACGAACCCGAACGGCGATGGGCGATACGAATTCATCGATGTGCCGCTGCAATATGGCGCGAATCGTTTCGAAATCGTGCTGTACGGGCCGCAGGGGCAGGTCCGGCGCGAAATCCGGCAGGTGCAGGTGGGGATGGATTCGATCCCGCCGCAGCAGACCTGGTACTGGGCGGGCCTCGCGCAGGAAAATGCCGATCTGATCGAGTTCGGCGACCGGCGGCGCGGGGCGTTCCGGCGCGGCTGGCGCGGGACGATGGGGATCGAGCGCGGGCTCGATACACGCACGTCGGCGGCCGCCTATTTCCACAGCCTGCTGATCGAAAATGTCCGCTACAATTATGGCGAAGTCGCGCTGCGCCGCTCGATCGGGCCGACCTTGCTTGAGGTGGGCGGCAGCTATGCCGATAATGGCGGTTTGGCCGCGCGTGCGAGCTGGCTTGCGGCGTTCGGCGAAACCTATGTGCGCGCCGATGCGATGCGCGGGTGGGGCGGGTTCGTTTCGGATCGCTTGATCAATAATATCAACGGCATATATTCAGTATCGGTCGACCAGTCGGTCAAGCTGGGGCGCACGGTGCTGCCGCTGCATTTCGACGTGCGGCAGGTCGAACGATGGTCGGGGGTCGACAGCATCGAAGCCAGCGCGCGCGCGTCGGCGAGTTTTCGCGCGTTGACCTTTACCGGGCAGCTCGACTGGAGCCGGACCAAGGTGCCTATCGGCCCCGATCCGCCCGACAACCTCACCGCCAGCCTGCTCGCCAACGCCCGCATCGGGCGCGTTCGCGTCCGCGGCGAGGCGCGTTTTGCGCTGTCGGGCGCCAATGCCGATTCGCGCATGACGCTGATCGGCGAATGGGCGGGGAAGGGCGACGCCGAGTGGCGCACCGAGCTCGGCTATGATCGCGGACTCGATCGCGCGCGGGCGGGGATCGGATATACACGCCGTTTCAACAAGTTGCAGCTGACGGGATTCGGCGAGGTCGCGAGCGACGGATCGGTTGCGGCGTCGCTCGCACTCGCGTTCAGCTTCGGGCCGAGAACGAACGGCGGCTGGCGCGTGTCGAGCGAAAAGCTTGCGAGCCGCGGACAGGTGATCGCCGAGGTGTGGATGGACGAGAATGGCGACGGGGTCCGCCAGCCAAGCGAAGCCGCGCTGCCCGACGTGCCGCTGACCGCGGGCAACGCCTTTGTCGACGCCGCAACCGACAAGGCGGGGCGCGGTGCGATCGACGGGCTCGAACCCTTCCGGCCGGTGATGATCGGCATCGACGCCGGCAGCCTGCCCGATCCCTATGTCCAGCCCGCGCTGCCGGGGGTCGTGGTCACCCCGCGGCCCGGGGTTGCGACGCGCGTGTTGTTGCCGATGGCGGCGGCGGGCGAAATCGAGGGCACGCTGCGGCGCGACGGCGGCAATCCGATCGAGGGACTGGGTGTCGAACTCGTCGACGCCGAAGGCCGCGTGCGCGCGACGACGATCACCGAATTCGACGGTTATTTCCTGTTCGAGGGCGTCGCTTACGGGCGCTACACGGTGCGGCTGGGCAAGGCGTCGGCCGCGGCTCTGCGGCTCGACGGTGCGTTTACGGTGAGCGCGGCGCCCGGCAAGGCGACCCCGCGCGTGCGCTTGGGGACGTTGTCGCTGAAGCCGCTGCACCGCGACGTTGCGATACGTGACGGAGCGTTGCCCGGCAGCACCAGTGCGCGCGGGCCACCGGGCGAGGGGAATTGTAGTTGCTAGGCAGCTTTTAGGGGGTGGGGAACGGACATCTCCTCCTTTCGTCATCCCGGACTTGATCCGGGATCCATTAGCGCGACGGTAGCTATGGACCCCGGATCCAGTCCGGGGTGACGATGATAGAAGATGTCCGCCTTCAGCTCAGCAACGGCTCCAGCGCGTCCCATTCGCGGTCGACCGCGCGGCGGCCGGCGTCGATTGCGGCGCGGATTTTCGCGGGGCTGAATTCGAGCGTTTCGGCGACTTCTTCCTCAGGCTCGATGATGCGGATCGGGGCGAAGCGGTAGCGGGCGATCTGGACATCGAGCGGGCGGAGGATACGCGCGGCCTGCGCGCCGCCGATGCCTTCGTTCTGGAGCGCACGAAGCTGGCCCTCGCGCGCGGCGATCAGGTCGTTGATCAGCGCGGCGCCGGCGAGGTCGTTCGCCGATACTTCGGATTGCAATATATCGACGGCGCGCAGCCCGATTTTGATCAGATTGGGGAAGGTGCGCACCGGGCCGGGGCGCGGCGCGGGCGAGGCGCGCACCGCGATCACCCCGCGGGGGTTCATTTCGAGCGCGGAACTCAAGGGCGTCACGTCGCGCACGCCGCCGTCGACCCATTGTTCCTCGGTCCCGTCGCTCGCGCGCGTCTTGAGCGGGTCGAAAAAGAGCGGCATCGCGCAGCTGGCGTAAACCCAATTGTGGATGCCGGGCACGCTCTCGTCGATGCTGCGATAGGTGCCGGTCCCGAGGTTGACGACGCCGAGGAGCAGCTTGCGCCCGCTCGCGCGCAGTTTGGCGTCGTTCGCGAAGCCTTTGAGCAGGCGTTTGAGCGGCGCGGTGTCGTAGAGCGCATCCTCGCCGAGCAGCCCGCCGACGACGCCGAGCGGGCGCGACTTGTAGATCGAGCTGTTGCCGCGGATGCCGAGCCAGGCGTCGAGCAGCCCCGGCACATCGTCCTGCGCGACGCCGAGCGCCTGGATCGCGCCGGTCGATACGCCCGCGACGATGTCGAGACGAACGCCGCGATTGACGACGAGTTCGTGGACGACGCCGACCTGAAAGGCGCCTTTCGCGCCGCCGCCGCTCAATACGATTGCCAGACCGCCTGCCATGCCTGCGTCTCCTTGATCGGCGCCAGTTTACCGCAAGCCGGGCGCCGCCCCAAGTGGCGAAGCGGCGCGTCGCGCAGAAACACAGGATGCCGGTAACCGATTTTTAGCCATGATCGGCAGGGAAAGAGCCACCGCGCACGTCTATCGCTACCACGACATTAACCAGTCTTTAGCGCGCAATAGCTATGGAGAGCGGCGGGGCTGGATGTGGCCATAGGAGAGACGGATGGCCGCGACGGTGGCAAAAAAGCGCCATGATGCGGGTTCTGCCGCCGCGCTTTCGCCCGATCGGCTGGCGCTGATCCTGTGGCTGGGCTTCGCCGTGGCCAGCCTGTTTCTGCATCGCGACGCGATCGCGAACCTGGCCTTTTCCGATCCCGACAATGCGATGCGGCTGGCGCAGGTGCGTGACCTGGTTGGCGGACAAAATTGGTTCGACACGGCGCAATATCGCACCAACCCGGGCGGCGGGGGCGGGCCGACGCATTGGTCGCGGTTCATCGATGCGCCGATCGTTGTGCTGATCGATCTGTTCAGCCTGTTCGTCGATCCGCAAACCGCCGAGCGCTGGGTGCTGGCGATCTATCCGCCGCTGCTGGCGCTGCCGTTGCTGCTCGTCTTTTCCCGGATATTGCAGATTTTGGGCGACCGGCCGTTCGTCTTCATCGGCCTCGCGATCGCGGCGACGACGATCAGCTATCTCCATCATTTCGCCCCGCTCAATATCGATCATCACAATTGGCAGGTGTTGCTCTCGGTCATTCTTCTGTGGCTCGCGCTGCGGCCGGCGAGCTTCGCGAACGGATTATGGTCGGCGCTCGCGGCGAGCATCTATGTCGAGATTTCGCTGGAAGGATTTCCCTTCCTGGGTCTTTTCTGGGCGCTCTTTGTCTTCGACTGGCTGCGCGATCCGGCCAAGGCGAGCCGGCTCCGCGGTTTTTCGGCCGGGATGATCCTGCTCCCCGCGCTCTGGTCGCTGCCGTTCCGCGGTGCGGCCTATCTCTCGACCGCTTTTTGCGACAGCTTCTCCTTGCCCTATCTGCTTGCCACCGCCGCGGCCGGGGCGGTGTTCCTGATTGCTTTGACCGCGCCGCCCCGCTGGACCGCTTCGCTTGGCCAGCGCGTGTCGATCGTCGGGACAGCGGGGATCGTCTTTGCGGCGGGCTTTGTCCTGACGGGGACGGCTTGCCTGGCGGGGCCGTTTGGCGAACTCGAACCGCTTGTCCGCACCTATTGGTATGAACCGATTCTCGAAGGACGGCCTTTGTGGGAGCAGGTGCCCGCGCGGAGGGCGGCCTATATCCTTACCACTGTTATCGGCTTGGGAGCGGCCTTGTGGGCCTGGCACAGGGCGCGGGGTCGTCCCGAAGCCGAAAATTGGGGGCGCCTTGGCCTAATGATCCTGTTCGGCGCGATCATGGCGGTTCTGGTGATCCGCTCGCTCGCCGTGGCCCATGCCTATATGATCCCGGCGTTTGCCGCGCTCGCGCTGGCCTTTTGGCGCTGGGGAGATGCGGGGTCGAGCATTTGGCGCCGCCTGACCGGAACGCTGCTCCTTTTGCTGTCAATTCCGACGATTGCCATGGCGTTGGGTTTCAACCTTTCGTTGCTGAAAGCCGGGTCAGCGACGGCGGCGGCGAGCGGCAGCAACCCGGTCTGTCTGTCGCAAGGGCGTCCGGCGCTTGCCGGCGAACCTCCGGCGCTTCTCTTTGCATCGATCAATATTGCGCCGACCCTCTTGGTCAGCACGCCGCACAGCGTGGTGACAACGGGCCATCACCGCAACCATGCGACGATCAATCGCGTCCTGTCGGCCTTTCTCGCGCCGCCCGCCGCGGCGCGGCCTTTGGTCAGCGAGGGAGGGGCGCAATATCTGGTGTTCTGCGAGAATGACATCGCGCCTCTGGCGGCCGCCCGCCCGCATGGATTGGCTGCGCATTTGCTGCACCGTCAGCCGGTCGATTGGCTGGAACCACAACCCAGGCTCTCCTCGGGCTCTTTTCATGTGTATCGCATCGTCGCGTCCGCCCAGCAAAGCCCGCGGTTAGAGCGAAATCCTTCCTTCCATTAACCGTTTCTTATCCATGTTTCCTCCATTGCGACGGACAGCAATTTGCCTGTGTGGGGGAATATCGAAGTGACCAACGCCCAAGTGTCGAAAAGCCGTCCGACGAGCGCCGACGTCGCCATCATTGGCGCCGGTCCCGCGGGACTGACAGCCGCCTATCAGCTGACCCAGCAGGGGTACAGCGTGACGGTGATCGAAAAGGATCCGGTCTATGTCGGCGGGATCAGCCGCACGGTCGAGCATGAGGGCTTTCGCTTCGACATCGGCGGCCACCGCTTCTTTTCGAAGAGCCGCGAAGTCGTCGACCTGTGGAACGAGATTCTTCCCGACGATTTCATCGAGCGCCCGCGGATGAGCCGCATCTATTATGAGGGCAAATTCTATTCCTATCCGTTGCGCGCTTTCGAGGCGTTGTGGAACCTTGGCATCTTTCGCTCGACGCTGTGCATGGTCAGCTATGCGCAGGCGAAGCTGCTGCCGAACAAGAATGTCCGCAGCTTCGAGGACTGGACGATCAACCAGTTCGGGCGGAAACTCTATTCGATCTTTTTCAAGACCTATACCGAGAAGGTGTGGGGCATGCCGTGCGATGAAATGTCGGCCGACTGGGCGGCGCAGCGCATCAAGGGGCTTAGCCTCGGCGGCGCGGTGATCGACGGGCTGAAGCGCAGCCTCGGGCTTAACAAGCGCCCGAACGACGGCATGGCGACCAAGACCCTGCTCGAAACCTTTCGTTATCCGCGGCTGGGCCCCGGCATGATGTGGGACGCGGCGCGCGACAAGGTCGTCGCGGGCGGCAACCATGTGCTGATGGGCCACAGCTTCAAGCAGCTCACGCAGGATCAGAAGACGGGCCGCTGGCGGATGACCGCGACCGGCCCCGACGGCGATGTCGTGATCGATGCCGCGCATGTCATCAGCTCGGCGCCGATGCGCGAACTCGCGGCGCGTATCCATCCGCTGCCCGCGTCGGCGCTCAGCGCCGCGCCGAACCTCAAATATCGCGACTTTCTGACCGTCGCGCTCAAGATTCGCTCCGAGGATCTGTTTCCCGACAATTGGATTTATATCCACGACAGCAAGGTGCAGGTCGGCCGGGTGCAGAATTTCCGTAGCTGGTCGCCTGAAATGGTGCCCGACCCCGAACTCGCGTGCGTCGGCCTCGAATATTTCTGTTTCGAGGGCGACGGGCTCTGGGCGTCGAGCGACGAAAAACTGATCGCGCTGGCGACGAAGGAAATGGAAATCCTGGGTCTTTGCGATCCGGAAGATGTCGTCGGCGGCGCGGTGGTGCGGCAGGAAAAGGCCTATCCGGTCTATGACGATGATTATGCCAAGCATGTCGAGACGATGCGCAGCGAGCTGGAGGCGCGTTATCCGACGCTGCACATGGTCGGGCGTAACGGCATGCATCGCTATAACAACCAGGATCATGCGATGATGACCGCGATGCTGACGGTGCGCAACATCGTCGCGGGCGAAAAACTCTATGATATCTGGGGCGTCAACGAAGATGCCGAATATCATGAAAGCGGCACCGAGGGCGAGCAGGCGGCGCTGGCGTCGGTCCGCGAGGTTCCCACGCGCGTGGCGAAGGCCGCGTAAGCGCTTGGCCGGGGGGATCGGCGCCATGCTACCGGTGACCAGATTGATCGCGTCGGTGCGGCGCGGCGAGATTCGCTGGCTGAACTATCTGCTCGCGAGCGGGCTCGCGCTCGGCAGCGATGCGGGGCTCTTCCTGCTGCTGCTCGACGCCGGGCTGTCGCCCGTAACGGCCTCGGCGACGGGCTATTGCGCCGGGATTCTCGTGCACTGGCTGGTGTCGAGCCGGCTCGTCTTTGCCGACGGCGCCGCGGCGCGCGGCACCGGTGAACGCCAACGCCAGAAACTGCTTTTTGTCGGGTCGGCGCTCGTCGGTCTGGCTGTCACGACCGCGATCGTCGGCGGCGGCAGCGCGCTCGGCCTCGATCCGCGGCTCGCAAAGCTCGCGGCGATCATCGTCAGCTTTCAGACGACCTATTTGCTGCGCCGCCATATCGTGTTCCGGGCTGTCACGACATGAGCGACGCGTCCGCGCTTCCCGCGGGCGCGGAGCCATCCGTTCGCGCACCGGAATCCGGTGGCATCGTGCTGAGCCCGTGGTTCACCCCGGTCCGCATCGCGCTGATTATCTGGGGGGCGATGAGCCTCGTCGCGATCATCGCGAAATGGCAGGCAATCGGCGCGCTCGATCTGTCGGATACCGACGACGCGATGCGCATGGCGCAGGTCCGCGATCTCCTTGCGGGGCAGGGCTGGTGGGATCTCTCGCAATATCGCGTCAATCCGGCGGGCGGCGGGGTGCTGATGCACTGGTCGCGCGTCGTCGATGCGCCGCTGGCGGCGGGCATCTTGCTGCTGAAACCGTTGTTCGGGAAGGCGATGGCCGAACGGATCGTGATGACCTTGTGGCCGCCGCTGCTCGGCGCGGCGCTCAGCGTCGCCTGCGCGCTCGGTTATCGGGGTCTGTCCGACCGGCGGATCGCCTATGCCGTGCCGCTCTTCCTGATCATGTCGGGTTATATATTGGTGCAGTTCCGCCCGCTTCGGGTCGACCATCACGGCTGGCAGATTTTCCTCGCGATGCTGATCATGGCGCAGGCGCTGCGGCCCGCGACCTGGCAGGCGGGCCTGCTCGGCGGATTGTTCGCCGCGGCGCTGCTCGCGGTGTCGATCGAAGGATTGCCGATCGTCGCGCTGTTCGCCGGCCTTGCCGCCCTGCGCTGGGCGCTCCACGGACGCGCCGAGGATCGCACCCGGCTTTGCGGCTATATGGGCGCACTCGCGGGCGGCGCGCTGCTGCTCCAGTTTGCGACGCGCGGCCCCGAGGGGCTGCTCGGCAACTGGTGCGATTCGCTTTCGGCGCCCTATATGGCGGCGTTCATCGCCGCCGCCGCGGTGACTTTCGCGGCCGCGCGCGCCAAACCGGACCAGCCGTGGGTTCGCTTCCTGCTGCTGGGACTGGCCGGCCTGTCGGCGGCGGGGGCGCTGGTGTGGACCGAACCGCAATGCGCGAACGGCCCCTTTGCCGCGCTCGATCCGATCGTCGTGCAATATTGGTATCTTAATGTCCTCGAGGGCCAGCCCCTGTGGATGTCGCCGCCGTCCAGTGCGATCCACGTGCTCGTGCCATCGCTGATCGGTCTCGCCGGGTCATTGCTCGCGTGGCGGAGCTGCTCGGCGGCCATCCACCGCAGGAATTGGGCGACGATCATCGTTGCGCTGCTCGGGGCGGCGGCGCTGTCGCTGCTCGTCCTGCGCAGCGTTTCGACCGCACATGTCTTTGCGTTGCCGGGCTGCGCGTGGCTCGGCCTGCGCGCCTGGGCATGGGCGCGGACGATTCCATCGACCTTGTTGCGTATCCTTGCGTCGGCTGCCGCCGCGCTGACGCTGCCGCTGTTCGGCAGCATGGCGGTGGCAGCCGTGCTCGGGCTGGTGATCCCGTCGCTGAACGCCGAAGAGGACAAGGCCATCGAAGAGGTCGCCGCGGCAAATCCCTACCAGGAGGACTGCCTCAGTCCCGCGGCGATCGCCGAGCTGAACCGCCTGCCGACGACGACGATCCTGACCCCGATCGACCTGGGCGCGCCGGTGATTTTCTGGACGCACCACAGCCTGGTCGCGACGCCGCATCATCGCAACAAGGAGGCGATGGCGGACTCGATCCGCGTCTTTGCCGGTGACCCCGGACACGCCGAGGCGCTGGTCCGCAAGCAGGCGGCGACCCTGATCATATTTTGCCGGACCGCCAACGATTTCGCCAAATATCGCAGCGCGCGTAAAGATGCGCTCGCGGCGCAGCTCTACGCCGGAACGCCGCCCACGTGGCTCGAAGCGGTGCCGATCGCGTCGCGCGCCGGGCTGTCGGTGTGGCGGGTGAAGCCCGAGTAAAAGGTCAGGCGGGGCGGAAGGTCAGCGCCGCGCCATTCATGCAATAACGCTTGCCCGTCGGTTTCGGTCCGTCGTTGAAGACATGGCCGAGATGGCCGCCGCAGCGTTTGCAATGCACCTCGGTGCGCGCATAGCCGAGTTCATGGTCGGTCGATGTGCCGATTCCGCCCTTCAGCGGTGCCCAGAAGCTGGGCCAGCCGGTGCCGCTGTCGAACTTGGTCCGGCTCGAATAGAGCGGCAGCGCGCAGCCGGCGCAGTCGAAGGTGCCGGCGCGCTTTTCCTTGTCGAGCGGGCTGGTGAAGGGGCGCTCGGTCGCCGCTTCGCGCAGCACGCGATATTGCAGCGGCGACAGGCGCTTTTTCCATTCGGCATCGGAAAGCTGCCAACCGGCTTGTGCCTTCGGACGCGACGATTTGGCGAAAAGCATCGGTGCGCCGATGATGGCGCCGCCGAGCGCGAGTCCGCCGAGGAGATGACGACGTTCGATCATATCCTCGATACGTGCGCCGGGGCCGAAGGGTTACAAGCGCGCGTCAATATTTCTCGATCTGGACGGGGATCGACCGGAAACCGTGGACGAAGCAGGCGTGGACGCGCTCGGGGGTGCCCGTCACGGTCACGCGCATGCGCCGCGCCGCCATTTCCTCGAGCAGGATGCGCAGCTGCAATTCGGCGAGGCGGGCGCCGACGCAGCGGTGGACGCCATAGCCGAAAGACAGGTGCCGCCGCGCGTTTTCACGCGTCAGGTCGATGTCGTCGGCGTCGCTGAACACGCTTTCGTCGCGGTTCGCCGACAGATACCAGAGGATCAGCTTGTCGCCCTTGGCGATCTTGTGCCCGAACAGCTCGGTATCGGCGAGCGCGGTGCGGCGCATATGCGCGAGCGGGGTCTGCCAGCGGATGATCTCGCTGACCGCATTCGGAATCAGCGCCGGATCGGCCTCGAGCTTCGCGCGCTGCTCGGGATATTGGTCGAGACCGTAAGCGAGCCCCGACATGGTGTTGCGCGTCGTGTCGTTGCCGCCGACGATCAGGAGGACGAGGTTGCCGATGAACTCATATTTGTCCATGTGGCTCATCGCTTCGCTGTGCAGCATCATCGACAAGAGGTCGGGGGTTGGCGGCTGGTTCGCCTTTTCCATCCACAGGCGCTGGAAATAGACGAACGCTTCCTCGAGCACCGCGCGGCGCTGTTCCTTGAGCTCGGGTTTCTGCGCGAGTTCGACGTCGCCCATCCAGTCGGACCATTCGCTCAATTTGCGGCGATCCTCCCACGGGAAATCGAACAGGATCGCGAGCATCTGCGTCGTCAGTTCCATCGACACGCGGTCGACCCAGTCGAACGTCTCGCCCCACGGCAGGCCGTCGAGCACTTCGCCGGTGCGGTTCCTGATATCTTCGGACAGGCGCGTCATTTCGGCGGGGGTGAAGGCGGGGGCGACGGTGCGGCGCTGGTCGGTGTGCTGCGGCCGGTCCATCGCGATAAACATCGGCAGGCGGAAATCCTCGTCCTCGTCGCGTTCGAGGATCGTGATGCCGCCATATTCCCAAGAGGAGCTGTAGATGTCGGGCAGCGCCTCGACATGCTGGATCGCCTGGTGACTCGCGATATTCCAGTAAGGCCCGTGGACGCTGTCCTCGCACTTCACGATGCCGCCCAATTTGCGGAGTTTGGCGAAGGGCTCCTGCCAGCGATCTTCCGAATAGATCGCGGCGGGGCTCATGTCATAGGCGTGGGTGACAGGCTGGGGGGTGACAGGCTGGGGCTTCGCTGCAGTCGCCATCGGGGGGCCTCCTCTCTTTGCAAAGGACTCGCCGCGACGCTTGCCGCCGTCGGCGAAATCAGTTGCAGAATGCCACTGCTAACAGCTTTGTCAATGAGACTGGGACGAAGCGGCCTGCGCAGCCGCCGCGGCAGGCGCAACCGCTTTGTTACGGCTCCAGAATTTCCAGCCGCTGCCGCCGCTGAGCACGCCCGACCGGAACAGGCGCACCGACAGGAAGATGACGAGCGCGACCCAGATCGCCTGCCAGCCGAGCGCGAGCAAATGGACCGCCTTGGCATCGTCGGTCGCGGCGCGCGCAGCCATCGCAAGCGGTGAGGAGAAGGGGAAGATCTGGGCGAAATGCGCAAGGCCGCTGCCCGGTGCGCTCGCGGCGCCGGCCGACAGGCTGAACATGCCGACCTGGAAGATGGTGATCGGCAGGCTGAGCATCTGGATTTCGCGCACCGATCCCGCCTGCGCGCCGACACCGAGGAAGACCGCGCCGAGCAGGAGGAAGGACAGGATAAAATAGGCGAAACCGATGCCGAGGAAGAAAGGCCAGCCCGTCGCGGGCATCGAGACGAGCGCGGCGGTCGCCTTGCCGGCCTTGCCCGCGGCGGCGATCGCGGCGGGATCGACCTGCGTCGCGGCGATCAGCCCGCCGCCGATCGCGACGATCATCCAGAAGGCGATAAAGAGCACGGCGACGCCGAGCATGCCGAGCAGCTTGCCGAGAAAGACGCTTTCGAGCGGCACCGCGGCGGCGAGGATTTCGATGACCTTGTTGCCCTTTTCCTCGGCGAGCGAGCTTACCGTCTGGCCCGCCAGCAGCAAGGTCAGGAGGAAGATGATGAAGACCGCGCCGAAACCGAGCGACTGTTGCACCGCGATGCTGGTGCCGCCGCTCGACAGCGCTTCGAAATCGGGGGTGATGGATGGCATCGGCCCGGCGGCGCGCGCGCGCTGCACATCGCCCGCAAGCAGCGCGAGATAGCGGCCCGCGCTGCTCCCCTTCTCGCGCTCGACGATGCGGGGGGCGGTCAGGGGGCCGCTCATGACGGCATAGGTGTCGCTGCCCTTTTCGCGTGCGATCGCAACGGGATCGCCGTTGGCGGGGCTGGCGATCCGGATATCGAGCGGTGCGGGTTCGCGGGTCATTCCAGTCCGGAGGCGCTGATCGGAGGCCCGAAGCGCCTCGATATCTGCCGGATCGGCGACGACGACGATGCGGCCGGCGCCGCGCGCGCTGTCGGCAAGCTGCGATGCGCCCATGCCGCCGGCGAGCCCCATCGCGACCATGAACAAGGGGGCAAGCAGGAAGAGGAGAAAGGTCGGGGTCGCGACGATCGCGAGAAAGTCGCGCCGCGCAACGACGAACATGCTGCGGATGAAGGGGGTCATGCGCTGGCCTCCTCTACGGCGTCCTCGGTTGCATCGGCGTCGAATCCCGCGTCGACCTGGCGAACGATATGGACAAAGGCGTCGTGGAGTGCGGGGCGGCTGATCGACAGGCCGGTGACGCCATGACCGCTCGCGGTGATGCGCGCGAGCAACGGCTCGACATCGGCGTCCTGAATCGCGAAATGCCAGGCATCGCCGCGCAGTTCCGCGCCCGCCGGGAGATTTGCGGCAACCGCGGCGGGATCGCCCGCGGTTCGCGGCGTGTAGCGCACCTGCATCGGCAGCAGCGCGCGCGCCTCGTCGACCGTGCCCTCGAAGCGGCGCGCCGAGCGCGCGATGATCGCGATGCGGTCGCAGAGGCGTTCGGCATGCGCCATGACATGCGTCGAGAAGAGGATCGTCGCGCCGCGGTCGCGCTCGCGCCGCACGAGCATTTCGAGCCGTTCCTGATTGACGGGGTCGAGCCCCGAAAAGGGTTCGTCGAGTACGATGAGGTCGGGGGCGTGGACGATCGAGCCGATCAGCTGGATCATCTGCGCCATGCCCTTCGACATTTTGCGGATTTTTTCGTCGATCACGCGTTCGAGCCCGAGTTCGGTCATGAATCCCGCGGCGCGGCGGCGCCCTTCGGACCAGTCGAGCCCGCGCAGCGCGCCCATGAAGGCGATCGCCTCGCGCGCTTTCATGCCCGGATACAGCCCGCGTTCCTCGGGAAGATAGCCGATCCGGTGGCGTACCGATTGCGGCCGCTGCCCGCCGAAGAGACGGCTTGTGCCCTCATCGGGGTCGATGATGCCGAGCGTCATGCGCAGGCTCGTCGTCTTGCCCGCGCCATTGGGACCAAGCACGCCATAGATGCTGCCCGTCGGCACCGCGAGGGACACATGATCGACCGCTTTGTAATTGCCGAAATATTTGGTGAGGCCATTCGCCTCGACGCTGAAATCGCTCAAACCCGGGTCCCCAATCTTGGCTCACCAAACTATGGCACGGCAAGGCCGCTCGCGTATAGAGCGGCAATGGTTGCCGAAGCCTTGCCTCTGGAAACGCCTCTCCTCGAAGAACGGCTCGAAGCCGTCGCGCGCGCGCATGGTTTCGCGGCGTTCGGGATCGCGCATGCCGATGCGGCGCCTGAGACCGCGGCGCGGCTCGACCAATGGCTCGCCGAGGGGCGCCACGGCGACATGATCTGGATGGAAAGCCGTGCGGAACAGCGCGGATCGCCCAAGGGACTGTGGCCGGAGGTCAAATCGGTGATCGCGCTCGGCATGAGCTATGCCCCGGCGCTCGATCCGCTGGCGCTCGCCGATCATCCGGGTCGCGGGCGCATCTCGGTCTATGCGCAGGGCGGCGATTATCATGACGTCGTCAAAAAGGCGCTGAAAGCGGTCGCGCGCTGGCTGGTGGCGGAGGTGAAGGACGCCGAGGTCAAAGTGTTCGTCGACACCGCGCCGGTGATGGAAAAGCCGCTGTCGGCGGCGGCGGGGCTCGGCTGGCAGGGCAAGCACACCAACCTCGTCAGCCGCGATCATGGCAGCTGGCTGTTCCTCGGCGCGATCTACACGACGCTGGAGCTGGGGCCGTCGAGGCCGGGCCGCGATACGTGCGGCAGCTGTTCGGCGTGTCAGGACGCGTGCCCGACGCAGGCTTTTCCGGCGCCGTACCGGCTCGATGCGCGGCGCTGCATCTCGTATCTGACGATCGAGCATAATGGCCCGATCCCGGTCGCGCTGCGGCGCGGGATCGGGAACCGCATCTATGGCTGCGACGACTGTCTTGCGGCGTGCCCGTGGAACAAATTCGCCGAAACCGCGCACGCGCATCGCGCCTTTCTGCCGCGTGCCGAACTGGTCGCGCCGTCGCTTTCCGACCTGCTCGCGCTCGACGATGCCGATTTCCGGCAGGTGTTCGCGGGGTCGCCGATCAAGCGGATCGGGCGCGGGCGGATGGTGCGCAATGCCGCGATCGCGGCGGGGAACAGCGGGGATGTCCGTTTTGTGCCGGTGCTCGAACGACTGGCGAAGGATGAATCGCCGATGGTCGCCGATGCGGCGCTCTGGGCGCTCGCCGAACTGGCGTCATGACGCCTGACAAGGGTTGGCGATCAGCGCCGGAACGACTGGGCGCAGCTGTTCACTTCGGCGTTGCGGCCATCGGGGGTGCGGGCATCGACGTGCGTCGCGACGGGATTCGCGCCCGCGCGCGGGGCGTAGAAATAGACATCGAGGATGCAGTTCGACCCGGCGAATTGCAACTTGCGGCCGGCGCCTTCGGTGACGTCGAGGTGCGGCTTGCCGAACATCCGGCCGATCGCATCGGCGCTGTTGCCGATCAGCGCATTATTCTGCACCGGCCGGACCACCGTTGTCGGCGGCGGGGTTGCCGCGGATGGGGTTGACGGGCGCGGGATCGCGGGGCCGGCGCACGCGCCGAGCGTCAAAGCGAGACCGGCGATGGCGGCCAGGCGGCGGTTTTCGATCATCTTTTCTGGTCCCCATTGCGCAGATGCAGCATGTGTACGGCCATAGCCGCGCTCAGAATCGGCGCCAATAGATTGGCGATGGGTACCACGAAGCTTGCGGCAGACAGCAGCCCGAGCGACCAGCGCGCCGGCCGGTCGAGCCGTGGACGATCCGGATGGCGCGCGAGCACCATCGCCTCAAGATCGCGGCCGAGCAGCAATGCGTTGACGAGCAGGGCGAAGATCGGGGTTCCGATACCGGTGACGAGCAGCAGGATGTAGACCGGCAGCGCGAGCAGATTGCCGCCGATCAACCGAACCAGCGAAGCCAGCGCGAGGCCGATATTCTGGCGCCAGCCGACATCGACGGCGCGCCGGGCGGCGGCGGGGTAGTGGCGCCCCTCGACATCGGCGACGATGCCGTCGGCGAACAGGCCGACGACGACGATCGCAACGGCGCGGAAGAGCAACCAGCTTCCCGCAATGATGACCAGAACGATCACTATGCCCGCCATGTCGAGTTGCGCTTTGTCGAGCCACTTCCAGTGCGCCAGTGCCCAGCGGGTCGCGAAAAAGATCGCGGCGCCCGAAACGGCGAGGAGCAGGAGCGTGAGCGCGAGGCTTTGCGCCAGCACGCGCATCACGCGGGGCTGCGGCAAGTCCCTTAGCGCGAGCAGAAAAGCATGAACGGCGCGGGCCATGGTCCGGGGATGGTGGCCGTCGCGGCGCGGGTCAAGCGTTATGCTTGCCTTGGCGGGCCCCGCCGCCTAAGGCGCGCGGCAGCTTTTTCCACGCATCACAGGATTTTTCATGGCCTCCACCGCCCGTTTCGACGTTGTCGCCATCGGCAACGCCATTGTCGACGTCATCGCCCGCGCCGACGATGCGCTGATCACCGCCGAAGGTCTGACCAAGGGGTCGATGCGGCTGATCGACGCCGAAGAAGCCGAACGGCTTTATGCCGCGATGGGACCCGCGATCGAAATGTCGGGCGGTTCGGCCGCCAATACATTGGCGGGCATGGCCGCGCTCGGCCAGCGTTGCAGCTTTATCGGGCAGGTCGCCGACGATCAGCTCGGCCATGTTTTCACGCACGACCTGCGCGCGCTTGGCGTCGCTTATGAAACCCCGCCGCTCAGCGAAGGCGCGCCGACCGCGCGCTGCCTGATCCTCGTCACCCCCGACGGCCAGCGCACGATGAATACCTTCCTCGGCGCGAGCCATCTGCTCGATCAGGCAATGATCGACGAAGCGTGGATCGCCGATTCGGAGATTCTCTATCTCGAAGGCTATTTGTGGGATCCCGAGCTGTCGCGCGCAGCGATGCGGCGCGCGATCGACGTGTCGCGCGCGGCGGGACGCAAGGTCGCCTTCACGCTGTCGGATGCGTTCATCATCGACCGTCACGGCGCCGATTTCCGCAAGCTGATCGCCGAGGGGCTGTTCGACATCCTCTTCGCGAACGAGGTCGAGATTTGCGCGCTCGCCGAAACCGACGATTTCGAAGCAGCCGTCGCCGCCGTCGCGGCGCAGGTGCCGCTGCTCGTCGTCACGCGCGGCTCGCACGGCGCGATCGCGCTGACCGGCGGCACGCGCACCGAAGTCGGCGCCGAGCCGATCGACACGGTCGTCGACACCACCGGCGCGGGCGACCTGTTCGCCGCGGGTTTCCTGTCGGGACAGGCGCAGGGCCGTCCGATTGCCGATTGCCTGACGATGGGCGCCGTGTGCGCGCGCGAAATCATCGCGCAGGTCGGTCCGCGCGCGCAGACCGACCTCAAGGCGAAGATCGCCGAACGGCTGGGATAGGAACCTTCGTCGGCCATGAAGCGTCCTATGCGCCAGACAGCATGGGAGAGATTCTTATGGCCGACGAAATTCACGAGACGCGCGATCCCGACGGGACGACGCACACGACCACGGTGATCGACCGCGAACCGCGCCGTCGCGGCGGGTTTGGGATGGGGCTGATTTTCCTCGTCGCGATTCTGGTCGCGGCCTTTTTCGCCTTCCAGTTCCTCGCCAACGACAAGGCGCAGAGCGGCGCGGTCAGCGAAGCGGCGCAAAAGGTCGGCGATGCCGCCGAGAATGTCGGCGACGCGGCGCAGAAAGCGGTCGATTAAGGATCAGCCCGCGGGCGCCGCGGCGGGTTCGGGGTGTTTCCTGAACAGTTCGCGGTCCGCCGGGCCGAAGCCGCGTGTCCAGATCAGCCACCCATAGACGCCGAGAATGAAGGGCACGCCGATCAGGAGCTCGGCCCATTCGGGAAGCTGCGTCGCGCCATAGCCGAGGATGGTCGCGCCCGCGGTTGCCCAGACGAGCGCCCAGCGCAGGCTGTTCACCGGCGCGCCGAGGATGCGCGCAAGCAGTCGTGCCTTCACCAGCGACGCAAATCCGAGTGCGAGCATCAGCGCGAGCGCGACGGCGCCGGCGTAATAGATCGGCGGCAGGCCCATCGATTTGGCGATCAGGATCAGCGCGACGCTGAGCCCCGCCTGCAGCGCGAGCGTCGCGATGCTGATGAGCAAATTGCGGTGGCGCGCGACATAGACGAGCGCCGCCTCGCTGACGACCGCGGTTGCGGCGACGACCTCGGCGGCCAGCAGGAAGGCGAGCGCGGCGGTGCCGCTGACGAATTCGGGGCCGACGAGCCCCATCACCGCTTCGCCCGGAATGCCGAGCGCGAGCGCGACGCCGGCCTGCGCGGCGATGATCCAGAAACCGACCTGACTCACTTGTGCCGCCACGGCGGCAAGCCGCTTTTCGGCGAGATTTCGCGTGATGACGGGGCCAAGGATCGGCTCGAAGCTGGTCTTGAGCTTTTGCGGCAGCGAGGCGACCTGCTGCGCCATATAATAGATGCCGTAGATCGTCGGCGAAGTGAACTGGCCGAGAATGAACAGATCGAGGCGCCGCGTGCCCCATTCGATCGCGTCGGCGGCGGCGAGCGGTGCGTTGCGCCGCGCAACTGCGATCAGGTGCGCGGGATGCGGTTGCCATCCCCGCGGTCCGCCATAGTGACGCAGCATGGGGACTAGCGCGGTGAGGAAGGCGCCGAGCATCGCGGCGGCATAGGAGAGCATCAGCCCGTCGCGCTTCGACACGAAGAAGAATCCGGCGGCGGCGATACTGATCACCCACGGCTCGACCACCGCGCGCGCGCGAACGGTGGCGCCGACGTCGAATTTATACGCGCAGGCGGCGAGCGCGATATCGGTGCCCGCGATCGCGAAGACCAGCAGCGCCATCCAGCGATCGGCGCTGTCGATGCCGCCCGACGGGAACATCAGTTGCGGCAGCAGCACCAGCAGCAATGACCCGGCCGCCGACGCGACAAAGGCGACGAACATGCCGTCCCATACGACGGTGCGCTGGTCGGCGCCGGGCGCGCTGAGCTGTTCGGCGAGGCCGCGCTTGAGCCCGAGCGTCGCGAGCTGCGCGACCAGCTCGATGACGAGCACGGCGAAAGCGAAACGCCCGACCGCCTCGGGCCCGTACCAGCGGCCCGCGACATAGAGGAAGGGCAGGCGCGCGACGAGGCGCAGGATGAAGCCAAAGAAATTGGTGCGTCCGCCCTTGGCGAGCGCGGCCGTGTCGGCATCGCCCGGGGGCGTGCCGGGAGGTGAAGAGGGCGCGGCTGCGCTGTCCGTCTGGCTCAAGCCTTCCGCCCCTTCTGCTTTGCCCTGACCGTCAGTCTAGCGTGGCCGGGGAGTGCAGGCAATTGTGCGAAGATATTCATCGCCCTTCGGGTCGCAGCGGGCGGCTGAGCAAGGCCTGAATGGCGTCGGTGACGCGCGTTTCGCCGGCAACCAGCCGCGCCACGGTGTCGGTGATCGGCATGTCGATCCCGTCGGCGCGCGCTGCGGCTGCGACCACGGGCGCGCTGAACGCCCCTTCGGCGACGGTGCGGCGGTCGGCCATCAGTATCTCGGCTGCCTCACCGCGCCCGAGCCCCTGGCCGAGCGCGAAGTTGCGCGAGTTCGATGAAGTGCAGGTGAGGACGAGGTCGCCGAGGCCCGCGAGGCCCGCCAGCGTTTCGGCCTGCGCGCCGCGCGCGAGTCCGAAGCGTGTCATTTCGGCAAAGCCGCGGCTGATGAGTGCGGCGCGCGCGTTGAGCCCGAGCCCGGCGCCGTCGACGATACCGCACGCGATCGCGAGGATATTCTTGACCGCGCCGCCGATCTCGGCGCCGATGACGTCGGTCGACACATAGGGGCGGAAATGCGGGCGTGCGAGCGCCTGCGCTATCCCGGCCGCGAGATCGGCGTCGGCGGCAGCGAGGGTGATCGCGGTCGGCAGACCCGCGGCGACTTCGTGCGCGAAGGTCGGGCCGGAGAGCACGGCATGCGGCCGCGACGGCGCGAGATCGCGCGCCATGTCGATCGGAAAGGCGAAGCTGCCCGCCTCCATGCCCTTGCTGCAAAAGATCAGCGGCGCGTCGCCCGGCGGCAGTTCGGCGAGCACCGCGCGCAGGAAAGGCACGGGGACGACGACGAGCAGCGCGTCGAGATCGGCCATATCGGCAAGCGCGCCGGTCGCGGTCAGCGAGGGCGAGAGCGCGGCGCCGGGAAGGAAAACCGGATTGCGATGCTCGGCGTTGATTGCCGCGACGATATCCTCTTCGCGCGCCCACAGACGGACGGGGGCGCCATCGGCGGCGAGAAGCTGCGCGAGCGCGGTGCCCCACGCGCCGCTGCCGATCACGCCGAATCTGGCATATGACGTCATGCTTTCACCTGTCATGCTTTTACTCCGGCGCCGCGCACGGCTTCGGCCTCGGGGTCGAGCGGCCAGCGCGGGCGCGCGGCGGTATCGAGGGGATCGGTGAGGCCGACCGCGAAACGCTCGGCGCCCGCCCAGGCGATCATCGCGCCATTGTCGGTGCAGAGCCAGAGCGGCGGCGCGACGAAAGGCTTGTCGAATCGCGCCGCGAGATCGGTCAGCGCGCCGCGAATCGCGCCATTGGCGGCGACCCCGCCCGCGACGACGAAAGCGGTCGCATCGGGGCAGGCGGCGAGCGCGATGCGGCTGCGGTCGACGAGGCAGTCGACGACCGCCTGTTGGAACGAGGCGGCGAGGTCGGGAATGCTGTGCGCACCCGATGCGGCGGCCCGCGCGACGGCGCTCTTGAGCCCCGCAAAGGAGAAATGCGGTTCGGCGCTGCCGACGAGCGGGCGGGGCAGCGGGACGGCATGCGGATTGCCTTCCTTCGCGATGCGCTCGACCGCGGGGCCGCCGGGATAGCCGAGGCCGAGCAGCTTCGCGGTCTTATCGAAGGCTTCGCCCGCGGCATCGTCGATCGTCGTCGCAAGGCGGCGGTAGTCGCCGACGCCCTTCACCAGCAGCAGCTGGCAATGGCCGCCCGAGACGAGCAGGAGCAGATAGGGAAAGGCGAGGCCGGGTTCGACGAGGCGCGGGCTGAGCGCATGGCCTTCGAGATGATTGACCGCGATCAGCGGCTTGTTCGCCGCGTGGGCGAGCGCCTTGCCGGTGACGAGCCCGACCATCACCCCGCCGATCAGCCCCGGCCCGGCGGTCGCGGCGATCGCATCGACTTGGCCAAGCGACACGCCGGCGTCGGCGAGCACGCCCTCGACGATCGGCGCCAGCCGGTCGACATGCGCGCGCGCCGCGATCTCGGGAACGACGCCGCCATAGGGGCTGTGTTCGGCCTCTTGCCCCGCGACGCGGTGCGCCAAAATGCGCCGATCGCTGTCGACGAGCGCTGCCGCGGTTTCGTCGCAGCTCGATTCAAGGCCGAGGATCAGGGTCATATTATTGCGCGTTCCTTTACCCGCCCCTTTATCGGCAGGGCAAGCCGCGGCGGAGCCTTTAAAAAGGCTCCTGATGATGTCGGAGCATTTCCAGTCGAAAAACCGGTTCCCACTTTTTCTGGAAATGCTCTAGCAGCGGGACGATGAATAGACTTCCGACCCCCGAAAACCCGCTGCGTATCGGCACCCGGGCCTCGCCGCTCGCGATGGCTCAGGCCCATATGGCGGCTGCGGCGCTGATTGCCAGCCATGGCATCGATATGGCGGCGCTCGAAATCGTGCCGATGACCGCGACGGGCGACAAGATCCAGGACCGCGCGCTCGCCGAGGTGGGCGGCAAGGCGTTGTGGACGCGCGAGCTCGATGCGGCGCTCGATGCCGGGACGATCGATATCGCGGTCCATTCGCTGAAGGATGTCGAGACGATCCGCGACGCGCGCTTTTTCCTCGGCGCGATGCTCGAACGCGCCGACCCGCGCGACCGGCTGGTGGTGCGCGAGGGAATAAAGGCGGCGACGATCGCCGACCTGCCGCAGGGCGCGCGGCTCGGGACGAGCAGCCCGCGCCGCGCCGCGCAGGTGAAGCGGATCCGTCCCGACCTCGAAACAGTGCTGCTGCGCGGCAATGTCGCGACGCGGCTCGCGAAGATTGCGGCGGGCGATGCCGATGCGACCTTGCTCGCGGCGGCGGGGCTTGAGCGGCTGGGGATGCACGACGTCGGTTTGATACAGGAGGCGAGCCTGCTGCTTCCCGCGGCGTCGCAGGGCGCGATCGGGATCGAATGCCGCGCCGACGATGCGGCGACGCGCGCGCTGCTGTCGGCGATCGATCATGCGCCGACGCATCTTGCCGTTGCGGCCGAGCGCGCGTTTTTGGCGGCGCTTGGCGGCGACTGCCGCTCGCCCGTCGCCGCCCATGCGCATTGGCGCGATGACGGCACGCTGCGGCTCGATGCCGAGATTTTCTCCGACGATGGGGCCGAACATGCCGCTGGGCACATTCTTGTTGCCGATTCCGATGCGCCCGCGGCGCTGGCGCATCGCCTGCTCGGCGAGGCGCCCGAGAGCGTGCGGAGCCTGTTCGCGGCATGACCGATGGCCCGCCGCTGATCGTCACGCGACCCGAGCCGGGTAATGCAGCGACGGTCGAGCGGGCCAAAAAACTGGGGTTCGACGCCCGCGCGATGCCGCTTTTTGCCGCGCGCTCGCTCGATTGGAGCCCACCGGCTGCTGCAGATTTCGACGCGCTGCTGCTGACCAGCGCCTTTGCCGCAAGACTGGCGGGGCGGGGACTGGCCGAGCTGGCGTCGCTGCCCGTCTATGCCGTCGGCGCAGCGACCGCGCGGGCGGCCGAGGCGGCGGGCCTGACGGTGGCGATGACCGGATCATCGGGCGCACAGCGGCTTCTTGACGATATGACGTCAGAAAATATCCACAATATTCTTTGGCTTTGCGGCTCCGACCGGTCGGAATTCGACGCACGGGGGGCGATGATTACCGCGCTGCCCTGCTATGCCGTCGATCCCGCCCCGGTGTCGGCCGAATGGGACGCGCTGATCGCCGCCCCCGCGATCCTGCTCGCGCATTCGGCGCGCGCCGCCCAGCGAATTTCGCAGCTCGTCGGCGGTGCGCGCGCGCACCTGTCGCTTGTCGCGATCAGCCCTGCGGCTGCGGCTGCGGCGGGCGACGGCTGGCGCGATCTGGCCATCGCGGGACAGCCCGACGATGTCGCAATATTGGCACAAGCGCGTGCTTTGTGGCACAAGGGTGCAAAATAGGGTCGTTCGAAAGAGAAACATGGCAATCGACAGCATCGACACGTCCTCGTCGGCGGACGAGGCAGTACCCGAAAGGGGACTATCGTTTCGCGCTCTCGCCATCGGTGCCTTCCTGCTGCTTCTGATCGGTATCGCCGGCGGCGGATGGGCTGTGAATCGCTGGCTGACGGGCAACAACTTACCACCCACCGCGAAAATGGTCGCGGCGCCCGCGGGGGCGACCAATCCGCTTGCCGCAAAAAGCGGGGCTAACGCGCCGCCGCTGATGGTCGCGCCGATCGACGGCGCCAACGCGCTCGCGGCGCGCGTCGCCGAACTCGAACAGCGCCTGTCGCGGATCACGCTCGAGGCCGAATCGGCGTCGGGCAACGCATCGCGCGCCGAGGGGCTGCTCGTCGCCTTTGCCGTGCGCCGCGCGCTCGATCGCGGGCTGTCATTGGGCTATCTCGACGCGCAGCTGCGGCTGCGCTTCGGCGACGACCAGCCCAACGCCGTCAAGACGATCATCGATACGTCGCGCGATCCGGTGACGCTTGAACAGCTGCGCGCTGAACTCGATGCGATGGGGCCGCAGCTTGTCGGGCGCGGCGGCGACGGAAGCGGCAGCCTGTGGACCGGGCTGCGCCGCGAACTCGGCGAATTGTTCGTGGTGCGTGCCGCCGGAACGCAGTCGCCGCGCGCCTCCGAACGGCTCGACCGCGCCCGGCGCTATCTCGCGGCCGGGCAAGCCGACCTCGCGATCGCCGAGGTCGAGGCGATGCCCGGGTCGGAGGTTGCGGGGGAGTGGGTGATCGATGCGCGGCGCTATCATGAGGCACGGCGTGCGCTTGACCTGATCGAGACGGCGGCGATATTGGAGCCGCGCGACAGCCCCGCTGCCGCGATCGCCCGCAACGCGGCCGATCCGACCCCATAGCGCGCAATCCGGTAGGGCTGCCCGCCGTTTAGAGAGAAAGCCCGTTCCATGGCCCTCGCCGATCCGCAGCGCATCGAAGCGCTCGACCCGCTCGATCCTCTCCAGCTCGACGCCGAGCTCAGCGAAGAGGAGCGGATGGTTCGCGATACGGCGCGGTCCTATGCGACCGATGCGCTGTTGCCGCGCGTCACCTCGGCGTTTCTCGACGAGCGCTTCGACCGCGAGATCATGTCCGAAATGGGCGCGCTCGGCCTGCTCGGCGCGACGATCGACCCCGAATATGGCGGCGCGGGGCTCAACTATGTCAGCTACGGGCTGATCGCGCGCGAAGTCGAGCGCGTCGATTCGGGCTATCGCTCGGCCTGTTCGGTGCAAAGCTCGCTCGTGATCCATCCGATCAACGCCTATGGCAGCGAGGAACAGAAGCGGAAGTTCCTGCCCGGGTTGACCTCGGGCGAACTCGTCGGCTGTTTCGGCCTGACCGAGCCCGATGCGGGCAGCGACCCGGGCGGCATGCGCACGCGCGCCGAAAAGATCGAGGGTGGCTACCGCCTCAAGGGCGCGAAGATGTGGATCACCAACTCGCCGATCGCCGACGTCTTCGTCGTGTGGGCGAAGTCGGAGGCGCATGACGGCGCGATTCGCGGCTTCGTGCTCCAAAAAGGGATGAAGGGGCTTTCGGCGCCGAAGATCGAGGGCAAGGTGAGCCTTCGCGCCTCGGTGACGGGCGAGATCGTGATGGATTCGGTCGAGGTCGGCGAGGATGCGCTGTTGCCGCATGTGTCGGGTCTCAAGGGCCCGTTCGGCTGCCTCAACCGCGCGCGTTACGGCATCGGCTGGGGCGCGATGGGCGCCGCCGAATTCTGCTACGAAGCGGCGCGCAATTATACCGGCGAACGCAAGCAGTTCGGGCGGCCGCTCGCGGCGAACCAGATCGTCCAGCTAAAGCTTGCCAACATGCTCACCGAGATCGCGCTGGGGCTCCAGACCGCATTGCGCGTCGGCCGGCTGATCGACGAAGGCCGCCTGATTCCCGATGCGATCAGCCTGCTCAAGCGCAACAATTGCGGCAAGGCGCTCGATATCGCCCGCGTCGCGCGCGATATGCACGGCGGCAACGGCATCTCGGCCGATTATCATGTGATCCGCCATGCGGTGAACCTCGAGACGGTGAACACCTATGAGGGCACGCACGACGTCCATGCGCTGATTCTTGGCCGCGCGATCACCGGCATTTCGGCCTTTGCCTAAGCCATTAGAGGGCATCCGCGTCGTCGAACTGGCGCGGGTGCTCGCGGGGCCGTGGTGCGGGCAATTGCTCGCCGATCTGGGTGCCGAGGTGGTCAAGGTCGAGCGGCCGGGCGCCGGCGACGATACGCGCAGCTGGGGCCCGCCGTTCATTGTGGATGAGAGCGGCGAGAATCTCGGCGCCGCTTATTATCACAGCACCAACCGCGGCAAGACAGGCGTGGCGATCGACATTGCGACCATTGAGGGGCAGGCCGCAGCACGCGCGCTGATCGCCGACGCCGATGTCGTCATCGAAAATTACAAGGTCGGCGGGCTCGCCAAATATGGCCTCGATCCGGCGAGCTTGTGTGCCGACTTTCCGCGCCTGATCGTCTGTTCGATCACTGGCTTTGGGCAGACCGGGCCTTATGCGCACCGTGCCGGCTATGATTTCATCATCCAGGCGATGGGCGGCGCGATGTCGCTGACCGGCGAGCCCGACGGCGCGCCGCAAAAGGCGGGAATCGCCTATGCCGACATCTTCACCGGCATGTATTCGACGGTCGCGATTCTCGCGGCGCTGCGGCGGCGTGACGCCACAGGCGATGCCCAGGGTGGGGGTGCGCATATCGACATGGCGCTGCTCGATTGCCAGGTCGGGGTGCTCGCCAATCAGGCGGCCAATTATCTCGCGAGTGGCGTTTCCCCGCGGCGGATGGGCAATGGGCACGCCAATGTCGTGCCCTATCAGGCGTTCGCGACCGCCGACGGGCAGCTGGTGATTGCGGTCGGCAACGACGGCCAGTTTCGTAAATTATGTGTGATCTTGGGCGAGCCCGGCTGGGCCGACGATAAGCGTTTCGTGACCAATGCGGCGCGGCTTGCGAATCGCGCCGAATTGATCCCGCTGCTGGCGGCGAAGATCGCCACATGGGACGCGCTACCGCTGTCGCTGGCGCTCGAGGCCGAAGGGGTGCCGGCGGGGCCGATCAACGATATCGCGAGCGTTTTTGCTGATCCGCAGGTTCAGGCGCGCGGGATGCGTTTCCGCCCCGACGGCGCCAGCGTCGACGGGCTCGCCAGCCCGATCGTCATCGACGGTGAGCGGATGGTTGCGCGCACCGGGGCGCCTCCGCTCAGCCCATAGAAAAAGGGGCGCCGCAACGGACGCCCCTTTCTCCCCCTTATCCGATGATCAGAATTTGACGGTGCCGGTCACGAAGACCTGGCGCGGATTGCCGTAGAAGGCGGTCAGCGTGCCTTCGCGGCCCAGCGCCGACGTCGGTAAGCCGTTCGCGCCCGGAATGATCGCGCCGGTGACCGGGTTGACGTTCACGAACGTATAGCCCGAGGTCTTATATTCCTTGTTCGTCAGATTCTTGCCGAACACGCCGAGGCTCCAGCGGTCGTCGGGCGCGGTGTAGACGAGGCTGGCATCCCACAAAGCGAACCCTTTCTGGTCGATATAGGGGTTCGGGATTTCGAACTGATAGGTCTTGCTGCGGTACGACAAGGTTGTGCCGAAGCTCAAATCGCCGTCGCCGATCGGGGTCGAGTAAGCGAGGGTGCCGCTGGCGGTCCATTTCGGGGTGTTCTGCACCTCGCGGAAATCCGAAACATCGGTCGGCGTGTTGACCCCGCCGACGAGGATGTTCGAGATATATTCCTTATAATCGGCCTGGATAAAGCCGAGCGCGGTCGACAGCGTCAGCCGGTCGCCTGCGGTCGCCAGGTCCTCGCCAAGCCGCGCGCGGCCCTCGAATTCGACACCCTTGAAGGTCGCCTTACCGGCGTTCGAGACCACACCGCAGAAGCTCGGCAGGCCGCTGACGGTGCAGGCGACCGATCCCGGGATCTGGACGTCGGTGTAATCGGCATAGAAGGCGGCGAGCGCGACATTGACCGCGCCGTCCATCAGGCTGCCCTTGTAGCCGACCTCGTAGCTTTCGACCTTTTCGGGGCGGAAGCTCAGGAAGGAAGCGATTTCCGCGTCGGTCGGCCGGCCCGGGATGGCGCCCGGCGCGTTGACGCCGACGCCGCGCGGATCGAACCCGCCGCCCTTGAAACCCTGCGAATAGCTCGCGTAGAAATTATGGTCGGGGGTGGGCTTGAACGACAGCGACGCGCGCGGGGTGAATTTCTTGAAGTCGCGCTTGCCGTTGAAATTGGTGCCCGGCGCGCCGAATGCGACGCCCGCGCCGCCGAACACCGGCGAACCGCCGCCAAGATAATTCTGCCGCAGGATCGACGCTTCGCGTTCGTCCCACGTGTAACGGCCGCCGACCGACAGGCTGAGCTTGTCGTTGAAATCATAGGTGAAGTCGCCGAACACCGCGAAGGTCTGGGTGTCGACATCGGCCTCGGTAAAGGCGGTGAGGCCTGCGAGGTTGTTGAAGATGCGGACGTCGAACAACGTGTCGGCGGTCGCATCGAGATAATAGAAGCCGAGCAGACCCTTCAGCTTGTCGCCTTCGTAGAGCAGCTGGAATTCCTGGCTGATCTGCTCGTTGTAGTAAAAGCCGGGAACGTCGATATCGACGCCGGGAAGCGCGTCGAAGTCGATCGGGGTCGCCGACGTGTCCTTGCGCCAGGCGCTGATCGACCGGATCGTGACCGTGTCGCTGAGTTCGGCGGTGACATTCATCGCCAGACCATATGCCTCGATCTCCTGTTTCGGATCGTTGAGACCGCCGCGGCTATCGAACACATCGTCAAGCACGGGGGCGTTGGTCAGCAGCGACGGGATCAGGCGATGGCCGCCGCGCGGATCGCTCTTGTCTTTGCTGTAATCGCCCGAAATGCGGATCAGCACCGGCGCGCCATAACCGCCGAGTTCGACCGTGCCGCGGCCTGCCCAGACGTCCTTGTTGTAATTTTCGCGGCCGGTGGTGAGATTGTCGCCGAAACCGCCGCGCGACAGGCGCGCGACCGAGCCGCCGACGCGCAAGAGGTCGCCGATCGGTGCGCTTGCGGTCACGACGAGGTCGGCCTGGTCGTAGGTGCCGAGCGTGCCCTTGATCTTGAGTGAGAATTCCTCCGGCAGCTGCTTGGTCACATATTTGACCGCGCCGCCGATCGTGTTGCGGCCATAGAGCGTGCCTTGCGGCCCGCGCAGGATTTCGATGCGTTCGACGTCATAGATATCGAGCACCGCGGCTTGCGGGCGGTTGAGGTAGACGTCGTCGAGATAGATGCCGACGCCCTGTTCGAAACCCGACACCGGATCCTGCTGGCCGACGCCGCGGATGAACGCGCTGAGCGTCGAATTGGTGCCGCGCGAAACCTCGAGCGTGGTGTTCGGGGTCGTCTGGGCAACGTCGGTGATGTCGAGCGCCCCGGCCTTTGCCAGTGCCTCGCCCGAAAAAGCGGTGATCGCGACAGGAACGTCGATCAGGCGTTCGTCGCGGCGGCGTGCCGTCACGATAATCTCGTTATCGCCGGCGTCGGTCGCGCCCGCTTCCTGCGCGAAAGCCGCGGGAGCAAAGACGATCATGGAAAGCGCGCTGGTGGCAAGGATGGCACGACGCAGCGGGCGGGCGAAAGGACGCATATGACTCTCCCATGTGGCGGGTGACCCCTCGCCACCCTGTTTGCTTTTCTTGGGCTGGTGCTTGCCAAGCCGCGCCGCATCCAATAATGAAACATGAACCAAGTTTCAACTTGGAATATGACTCTGTCGCTTTTTGCTTGCCAGTGGTGCGGAAATGCCACGATGCAGGGGGAGCCGGACGGAGGGGAGACGGAAAGGCAGTCATGGATCAGCCGCAGAGCGAAACGGGACGGGCCGAAACGGGGCAGGCCGAAACCGAACGGGGCGCGGGCGACGCGCGCGACAAGACGCCGCGCACCGAGCGCGGGCGGCGGACGCTGCGCAAGCTGCTCGACGCGGCGGCGATCGAATTCGGCGAACGCGGGTTCCACGAAGCGTCGATCAGCGCGATCACGCGCCGCGCCGGGACCGCGCTCGGCAGTTTCTACACCTATTTCGATTCGAAAGAGGAAATCTTCCAGGCGCTCGTCCGCTATATGAGCGAACGGCTACGCGACCATGTCACGCCGATCGTCCAGGCGGCGCCCGACGAGATCAGCGCCGAGCGCATCGGGCTCGAATCCTACCTCGGCTTCGTGCGCGCGAACAAGGAGATCTACCGCATCATCGACGAGGCCGAGTTCGTCGATTATGCGAGTTATCGCCGCCACTATGAAACGACCGTCGCGCGCGTCCGCCAGCGGCTTGAGGGCGGTGCGGCGCGCGGTGAAATCCGCGATGACGTCAGCGAGATCCACGCGTGGGCGATCGGCGGGATGAACGTGTTTCTGGGCATGCGCTACGGATTGTGGGACACCGAGAGCGACATTTCGGAGATCGCGCGGATCGCCAACGACCTGCTCGCGAACGGGCTGAAGAAGCAGGATTGATTTAGCGCGAAATCAGGAAGATCGCATGTTCGGCGCGCCAGCTGGCGGCGGCGTCGCTTGCCGGCCTGTCGCCCGACAGGTGCCAGACGCGCTCGACCTTGATGCCCTTCGCGCGCACGAGATCGCGAAAATCGCTGACCGTGACATGGTGGATGTTCGGCGTTTCGTACCAGGCGACGGGCAAGAGCCGCGTCACCGGCATCCGCCCGTTCCACAGCAAGGCAAGCCGGACGCGCCAATGCGCGAAATTGGGGAAGCTGACGAAGGCGCGCGGCGCGATGCGCAGCAGTTCGTCGACCACCCGGTCGGGGCGCTCGGTCGTCTGCAGCGTTTGCGAGAGGATCGCATAGTCGAAGGCGTCGTCGGGATAGTCGGCAAGGTCGCGGTTGGCGTCGCCCTGTACGACCGACTGGCCGCGCGCGATCGCGGCGGTGACATTGTCGGGATCGATTTCGAGCCCGCGCGTATCGACCCCCTTGCTCTGGAGCGCCGCCATCAATTCGCCGTCGCCGCAGCCGACGTCGAGCACGCGCGACGCCCGGGGAACGGCATCGGCAATGATCGCCAGATCGGGGCGCAGTTTCATCGTCCGGCCTGCCTGTAGACGTTGGGGAAGTGCCTTTGCATGAACGGCTTGGCGTCGTCGATCGGAGTCCAGCCGAGTGCGGCATAAAGCCCGTGGGCATCGCTGGTCGCGAGCATCCACCGCCGCAGCCCTTGCAGATCGGGATGATCGTGCAGCGCGGTCACCATGCGCGCAGCGAGGCCGTGTCCGCGATGCGCCGCGAGGACATAGACGTCGGCCAGATAGGCAAAGGTCGCGCGATCGGTGACGACGCGGGCAAAGCCGACCTGCTCGCCGCCCGGCGCGAAGATACCGACGCACAGCGACCCCGCGATGGCGCGTTCGACGGTCGCGGGCGAAATATTCTCGGCCCAATAGCTCTGCGTCAGAAAGGCGTGGATCGCGCCCACCTGCATGTCGGACGGGTCGAAGGACAGGCGATAGATTTCGCTCATGCCAGACCTGCCAGCAGGGATCCTGCGACAAGGCGGTCGAGCGCCGGGACGTCGAGGAGAAAGCTGTCGTGGCCGAAGGGTGCCGACAGTTCGACGAAGCTCGCCGCGGCGCCGACGCTTTGCAGCGCCTGCACGACGCGGCGCGATTCGGAGGTCGGATAGAGCCAGTCGGTGTCGAAGCTGACGAGCGTGAAGCGCACGTCTTTTGCGGCGGCGAAGGCACCCGCAAGCCGCCCGTCGTGCGGGTCGGCGAGATCGAAATAGTCCATCGCGCGCGTGATATAGAGATAGGCGTTGGCGTCGAAGCGGTCGGTGAAGGCCAGCCCCTGGTGCCTGAGGTACGATTCGACCTGGAAATCGGCATCGAAGCCGAAGCTCTTGATGTCGCGCGCCTGCAGGCGGCGGCCGAACTTCTCGGTCAGTCCCTCTTCGGACAGATAGGTGATATGCGCCGCCATACGCGCGACCGCGAGACCCTTGGTCGGCGCGCGCGCGCTGCCGTAATATTGGCCGTCCTGCCAGTCGGGATCGGCCATGATCGCCTGCCGGCCGACCTCGTGGAACGCGATATTCTGTGCCGAATGGCGCGCCGCGCTCGCGATGACGAGCGCCGAGGCGAGGCGTTCGGGATAGGTCGCGGCCCAGGCGAGCGTCTGCATGCCGCCCATCGACCCGCCGACGACGGCATGAAGCCGCGAAATGCCGAGATGGTCGAGCAGCATCGCCTGCGCACGCACCATGTCGGTGATCGTGATGACGGGGAACGCCATGCCGAGCGGCGCGCCGGTCGCCGCATCGGGCGAGGCGGGGCCGCTCGTCCCCATGCAGCTGCCGAGCACATTGGCGCAGATGACGTGGAACCGGTCGGTGTCGATCGGCTTGCCCGGCCCGACCATGCGCGCCCACCAGCCGGGTTTGCCCGTCGCCGGATGGTCGCTCGCGACATATTGGTCGCCGGTGAGCGCGTGGCAGATCAGCACCGCATTCGACTTGTCAGCGTTCAGCGCGCCATAGCTTTGATAGGCGATCGTCACCGAGCCCAGCACCTGTCCACTGTCGAGCGGCAGCGGCGCCGCGATCGTCACGCTATGATGCTGGATATCGTGGAGCAGGCTCGCCATGGTTCGCGCGGGGCTAAGCGGGCGCACGCACCCTGTCAACGTACTGGACTCGCGCAGCATAGCCGTTAAACGGCGCGGCATGACCGACGCGCCCCAAAGCCTTCAGCCCAAGCCGTGGATCAGCGGCATTGCCCCTTATGTTCCCGGCAAGTCGGCGGGCGCCGACGGCCGTCCGCTGATCAAGCTGAGCGCAAATGAAAATCCGCTCGGGACCGGCGAAAAGGCGCGCGCGGCGTTCGCTGCGGCGCAGGCGGCGCCCGATGCGCTGTCGCGTTATCCGGACCCCGGTTCGGCGACCTTGCGCGAAACGATCGCGGCGAAGTTCGGACTCGATCCGGCGCGGATCATCTGCGGCAACGGATCCGACGAATTGCTCCACCTCGCGGCGGGCACTTATGCCGGCGTCGGCGACGAGATATTATACGTCCGCTACGGTTTTGCGGTCTATGAAATCGCCGCGCGGCGCGTGGGCGCGGTGCCGGTCGAGGCCGACGACAAGGACTATGCGACCGACGTCGACGCGCTGCTCGCCGCGGTCACCGACAAGACGCGCGTCGTCTATCTCGCCAATCCGAACAACCCCACGGGCACGCTCGCGACGCGCGACGAGGTCGCGCGGCTCTATGCCGGACTGCCGAAGAATATCCTGTTCGTGATTGATCAGGCCTATTCGGAATATCTGTCCGACGCCGAGGATGACGGCGGGCTCGAGCTTGCGAAGACGCAGCCCAATGTGTTCGTCACGCGCACCTTCTCGAAGATCCACGGGCTCGCCGCCGAGCGCATCGGCTGGGGCTATGCGGCCGCCGAGGTGATTTCGGCGCTGCACCGCATCCGCCTGCCGTTCAACGTCACGCGCGCGGGGCAGGCGGCGGCGGTCGCGGCGCTCGGCGACGAGGAATTCGTCGCGCACAGCCGCGAGCATAATGCCGAATGGCGTGCCTGGCTGGCGGGGGAACTCGAGAGCCTCGGCAACCATGGCATTCGCGTCGTGCCGTCGGCGTGCAATTTCCTCCTCGTGCTGTTCGAAGGCGATGTGAGCGCCGAGACCGTCTATAACCGGTTGATGGAGGCGGGCTATATTGTCCGCTGGCTGCCGGGGCAGGGGCTGCCGAATGCGCTGCGCATGACGATCGGTACCGAAGACGAGACGCGCGGGCTCGCGGCGGCGATCCGCGCCGCGCTGAACGGCTGATGACGATTGATCGCGTCGCCATCGTCGGGCTGGGCCTGATCGGCTCATCGATCGCGCGCGCGATCGGGGAGCGGCTGCCGCAGGTGGTGGTGACCGGCCATGACGCCAGCGCCGAAGTGCGCAAGATCGCGCGCGAGCTCGGGCTTTGCAATGCGATTGTCGATGACCCGGTCGTCGCGGTGGCCGACGCCGACCTCGTCATTCTGGCGGTGCCGGTCGGCCGGATGGCCGATGCCGCCGTCGCGATCGCGCCGGGGCTGAAGCCCGAGGCGATCATTTCGGATGTCGGCTCGTCGAAGGCGGGTGTCGCCGAAGCGCTGGCGAAGGCGCTGCCCGATCATGCCGTCATTCCGGCGCATCCGGTCGCGGGGACCGAGAATAGCGGCCCGGCAGCGGGTTTTTCGTCCTTGTTCGATGGCCGCTGGTGCATCGTCACGCCGGGTGCGGGTGCGTCCGAAGACGCCGTGACGGCAGTGACGTCCTTCTGGCAGGCATTGGGCGCCAAGGTCGATATCATGGATGCGGCGCATCACGACATGGTGCTCGCGGTGACGAGCCACTTGCCGCACCTCATCGCTTACACGATCGTCGGCACCGCGAGCGAGCTCGAAGAGGTTACCGAGAGCGAAGTGATCAAATATTCGGCGGGCGGCTTTCGTGACTTCACGCGCATCGCGGCGAGCGACCCGGTGATGTGGCGCGACGTCTTCCTCGCCAACAAGGATGCCGTTCTCGCGACCTTGCAGCGTTTCAACGAGGATCTGACCGTGCTCCAGCAGGCGATCCGCCGCGGCGATGCCGACAAGCTCGAGGACTGGTTCACGCGCACGCGCGCGATCCGGCGCTCGATCATCGAACAGGGGCAGGACGATGCGGCGCCCGATTTCGGGCGGAAGCACTAGGAAATACAAGTCGCCCCCGCGAAGGCGGGGGCCGCTATCGATGTAGCGCAAGGTTGCCAGCGGCCCCCGCCTTCGCGGGGGCGACGGTCAAGTTTCCAGTAACGCCTCAGGCGGGTTCAGCGCATTGATCGCCACCCGCACGCGGGCCTCGGCGTCTTCGCGCGGCAGCCCGGCGGGGATCGTTTCGCCGATCTTGTAGGTGATCGTCCCCGGCCATTTGACCCAGCGGCGCGGCGGGAAAGCCAGCCCGCTGTTCACCGCGACGGGGATCACATCAACCCCGAGCAGGCGGTACATGCCGGCAAAACCGGGGCGGAGCGGCGGCGCTGCGCCGTGCGGGACGCGTGTTCCCTCGGCGAACAGCACGAGCGGGCGCCCTGCTGCGAGCGCGGCCTTCGCCGCACCGAGCATCGCGCGCATCGCCTTGCCGCCGCCATCGCGGTCGACCGGAATCAAGCCGTAAAAGCGCGCCGCCTGGCCCCACACGGGGATCGAGAATAATTCTTCTTTCGCGAACACCGCGGGATGCTTGAACAGCATCGGTTGCTCGACCGTTTCGAACGCCGATTCATGCTTGAAGACATAGAGGACGGGGATGTCGGGCATCTCGCCCTCGACGACGATCGTCTGGCCGAGCAGGAAGCGGCAGAAGAGCCGGTGCGACTGCGCCCAGATGCGCACGAAAAAGATCGTGCCACGGTGCGAGATCGGCAGCGCGATCACCCCGCCGATCGAGCTGATGCTGCTCATCACGAAAAAGGCGATCCAGAACAGGATCGAACGGAACAGGGCGATGGCGTATCTCACAGGCCGAGCAGCCCGCCCGCCAGTCCGGCCAGATATTTATGATATTCGCGAAACAGCGTCGCGAAATTGGGCTGGCTGCGCACCGCGTCGGGCAGGATCGTCACCTTGTCGCCGACCGCGCGGCCGATTTCATACTCGGCGCGGCGCATATGCCAGTCGGTGGTGATCAGCCGGATGCTCTTATATTTGCGGCGCTCTACCCAGGTCGCGACCTCGGTGGCGTTCGATCGGGTATCCTCAGCTTCGAACCCCAGCGCGATGCAGCAGTCGAACAGCGAAACCGGGCGTTTATACTCGGCGGCAAGCTCGCGCGGCTTCACCTCGCGCGCGACGCCGCTGATGAGGAGGCGCTTGGCGTCGCCCGCCTCGAGCCGTTCGAGCGCGCGGTCGATACGTCCCGGGCCGCCGGTGAGCACGACGATCGCGTCGGTCTTTTGCGCATCGGCGGGCAGCGGCAGCAGCAGCGCGAACCATGCGAAGCCGAGCACCCAGGCCAGGAACAACAGGGAAATCAGGCGCTTGATCATAGAATCTTCTTGAGCGCCGCGAGCAGGGTCTGGCGGGCGGTGAGGGCTGCGAGCGCGATAGCCAATAGCGGCAGCGCCAGCAAGAGCGCCCAGCCGGCGGGGCCAAGCGACGCGGTCGCCGCAAGCCCCGCTGTGACCCCCGACCATTGCAAGCCGATCAAGAGCAGGATCGCGGCGGCGACGACGGTGCCGAGCGCGATGCCGTAAGCGGTGTCGATCGCGATGCGGCGCTGGAACAGCCGCGTAATCTGGCGGTCGGTCGCGCCGATCATATGAAGCATCTCGATCGTCGGGAAATGCGTCGCGAGCGCGGCGCGCGCGGTCATGATCACCACCGCGGCACTGGCGAGCGTCATCAGCACCACCATGCCGCCGGCGATCCATGCGAGCGAGCGGATCAGCCGCGCGACCGGCCCCAGCCATTCGGCGTGCGGGATGATCCGTGCGCCGGGCGCCTCGCGCGCGACCAATGCCTCCAGCTGGCGCATGGGACCGGTGCGGTCCTCGCCGACAAAGTCGATGTCGACCAACGCCGGAAGAGGGAGCGATTTCAGCACCGGGTCGTCGCCCTCGGCGGCGCCGAACCATTGGCCGAGCGTCGCCTGCAATTCTTCGGGCTCGACCGAGCGTGCCGAGAGAACGAAGGGCTGCGCGGCGGCCGCCCGGCGGAGCGCCGCGGCCTGCTCGGCGCGCGTCACCGGGTTCGCGGTGACGATCTGGACCGTCACGCGCCCGGCGATCGCGGCGCCGATGGCGTTCGCCGAACGCGCAAGCCCGACCCCGGCGGCGGCGGCGAGCAAAGTCAGCATCATCAGGATCGCGATCACCCACGGCGTCGGGCCCGACAGGCGGCGGTCGGGGAGCAGGCGGCGATGCTGGACGGGAACGCGCGGGATGATCATCGGCCCACCATCATGCCCTGTTTGCCGGCGGATAGCGCAGCGCGCCGGTGGGGTCGGACAGGCGCCCTTTTTCGAGCCGCATCATCTGCGCATTCTCGATGCGGCTGATCAGGTGGATATCGTGCGTCGCGACGACGACCGTGGTGCCGAGGCGGTTCAATGCCTCGAACAATCCCAGCAAGCGCATCGCCATTTCGGGATCGACGTTGCCCGTCGGTTCGTCGGCGACGAGCAGCTGCGGCCGCGCGATGACGGCGCGGGCGATCGCGACGCGCTGTTGCTCGCCGCCGGACAGCGTTGCGGGGCGGGCATCGGCGCGGTCGCCGAGCCCGATCCAGCTCAGCATTTCGCCGACCGGACCCGACAGATCCTCCTCGCTGACCCCCGCGATACGCAGCGGCAGCGCGATATTGTCGCGCGCCGAAAGGTGCGGGATCAGCCGGAAGTCCTGGAACACGACGCCGATCCGGCGGCGAAAGCCCGGCAGGCGGTGGCGCGGCATCGCGACCAGATCCTCGCCGAACAGGCGAACGATCCCGCGGCTCGGCCGCTGCGCAAGATAGAGCATCTTGAGCAGCGAGGTCTTGCCCGCGCCCGATGCGCCGGTGAGAAAATAGAAGCTGCCGGGCTGGAGGTTAAAGCTGATGTCGCTCAAAACTTCGGCATCGGGGCCATAGCGCAGGCCGACGCCGTCGAATTCGACCATCGCGCCGCCGGGCCGCGCCGGAGAGACGTCGGTCATAGCATCGCCCGCGCGCGACGGCGCGCCAGCGTCGGGTCAAGGAACAGGGGCGCTGGTCCGCTCATCAGCCAGCATCTCGCACGGCTATCCACAGAGGACAAGACGGGAGTGGAACGCGACACTTGCAACGCCGCGAATCAGCGTGTTTAGAGGGAGGCGATGATCCTTGCCTGCCCGTCCTGTCATACGCGCTATGTCGTTCCCGATACGGCGATCGGACCCACGGGTCGTACCGTGCGCTGCGCCAATTGCCGCCATAGCTGGTTCCAGGAACCTGCCGCGACGCCGGTAGGGGCTATCGCGGCGCCCGCTCCGATCGCGCCCGAACCCGCGCCGGCAGCGGCTCCCGAAACGGCGCCGCGACCGGCCGCGACCTATTCCGATTTTCCCGAACCCGATCCCGCACCCGCGCGGGCTCCGCCGAGCTTTACGGCCGAGCCGGCCCCGCGTCCCGCACCCGTGATCGATGATGCGCCCCTGCCGTTCCGCCGTCCGCGGCGGAACCCCGCGAAGCGCTGGACGATCATCGCCGCGAGCGCGGCGGCGCTGATGCTCGCTGCAACCGCGGGACTCATGTATTTCGGTTTGCCGGGCTGGGCGCAGGGCCTCGGCCTGCCGGGCGGGGTCGACGAGCCCGACCTCGTCATCGAACTGCCGCCGAACCAGGATCATCGCGAGCTCGCCGACGGGACGATCTATTTCGCCGCATCGGGGGTGATCATCAACCCGACCGACCGCGAACAGCGCGTGCCGCCGATCCTCGCCGAACTGCGCGATGCGCAGGGGACGATCGTCTATAGCTGGACGATCAAGCCGCCGGTGCGGATGCTGCCGCCCAATGAAAAGGTCAATTTCAGCGAGGCGAAGCTCGATATTCCGCGCCGCGCGACGCAGCTGACTGTCAGCTGGGCACTGCCAAAGAGCTGAAATCCCAATATTTAACGTGACGTCACAGCGTCACAGGCTGAGCGCGGCGGCGAGCGAGAGCAGGAAGCTGGTCAGCGTGGCGACGATGATCGGCGCGAAGCTGCGCCATCCCTGATCGAGCAACAGGTGCAGCCGCGCCTTCATCGCGGTGGCGACGATCGCGAGCAGCAGCAACGCCTGTGCGCCCGTCGCGGCCGCATCCTGCGCTTGCTTCGGGATCGCGATCAGTGAATTGAGCGCCGCTACGCCAAGGAAACCGAGAATGAACCACGGCAGGCGTAGCGGAATGCGCTTCTTGTCGCCCGCTTCGCCGCTGCGGCCGAGCCAGAGCGCGACGAGCATCAGCATCGGCGCGAGCAGCGCGACGCGCGTCAGCTTGACGATCGTCGCGACCTCGCCTGCCGGCTGCGAGAAGGAAAAGCCGCCGCCGATCGCCTGCGCGACGTCATGGATCGACGCGCCGATCAGGAATCCCGCCTGCGCGTCGGTCAGGCCGAGCTCGGCCGCGAGCACCGGATAAAGCGTCATCGCGAGCGCGCTGGCAACGGTGATCCCGACGAGGGTCAGGGTGAAACGCGCCTGATCGACGCGCTTGTCGCCGATCAGCGAATAGAGCGCGAGCGCCGCCGACGCGCCGCAGATCGCGGTCGCGCCGCCCGCGAGCAGCGCGGCGTGCCGGTCCTGCGCGAACAGTCGCGCGCTCGCCACGGTGACGACGATGACCGCGAGCATGATCAGGACAAGCAGCGCGAAGGGCAACGGCCCAAGCTCGGCGAGCTGTTCGGCGGTGATCCGCGCACCGACGAGCACGATGCCGACGCGCAGCGCGGTCTGCGACATCAGATCGAGCCCGGCGTGAGTGCGCTTGTCCTGCGACAGGAAGGAGAGGGCGAGGCCGATCAGCAGCCCCATCAGCACGATCGGCGCGGCATAATGGTCGGCGAGCCACGCCGCGGCGAGCGCGGCGATGGCGGTGACGAGGATACCGGGCAGATAGTCGCGCCAGCGGCGCCGCGCGGGCGGATGCGCCTCGAGCTGCATCTCGCCATAAAGATCGGCGGCCATCGGCCAGCTTTGTTCGGATGGCGTCACGCGATGTCCCCGATGTCCATGGCGCCGCTTTGCACATCGCTGCGCCGCGGTCGATAGGCCATTGCTGGCAAGGCGCGGGCTTGCTAGAGGCCGCGCTCTATCAGCACCCGTAGCTCAGCTGGATAGAGCGCTGCCCTCCGAAGGCAGAGGTCAAGCCCCAAAATTGCGCTCAATCTCTTCGTAAACCATTGAGTTTCTTATAGATTTTTGCGTCTTTTCAGCGAACCAGTCTGGTGAAATCGCTTCACGTAAGCATGACGTAAGCATACTGCGTAGTATCATAGAGTGCGAAGGGCTACGGCAGAGTGGCGCAGTCGCGAACCGAGCAGTCGGACCATCCTGCATCGAATCCGTTGACCAATGACCGTTCGACCGGCTAGGCACCGCCGCGAAGCACCCGTAGCTCAGCTGGATAGAGTGTCGCCCTCCGAAGGCTCGCGTCCAACGCGAGAGCAGCGATTTTATACAGTATTTACGAGGGTTTAGGAGGACGGAAGAAAGGACGGACGAAAAAACTCACCAAATTCTCACCGCGCTCGGACTGTCGGATTCGATCGCGGATTGACCTACCCCGGCGCAAATCTTACGGCTCCAAGCCATACGCACCCATAGCTCAGCTGGATAGAGCGTCGCCCTCCGAAGGCGAAGGCCAGAGGTTCGAATCCTCTTGGGTGCGCCAAAACTCCCAATGAAATCAGTGAGTTAAGACTGTCGCAGCAGCCTTGGTGCGCCGCCTCTCGAAGTCCAAAACTCACCACGCTGGCGGCGGCGCGACGCGAAGCCCCTGCATTTCCGCGGAAAACTTGTCGAACCGAACTCACCACGCCCTTTCGCGGCTGTGATGATCCGATGGGGGCGTCCTAATTCCGGGCTGGATGAAACGCATGGTCATCGGCAATCGAGACCCCGCGGATTGCGGCCGGCCAAGCGGACCATCGACGCCGGCTAAATGCTGTGTTGGCGAAGGGCAGAGAGGGCAGTAACGACCCCTTGTACGAATTCGCGTTACACAGCGAATCACCGACGCTAGATTCCCGAAAAGTTCTCCAACCCGAGGCCGGAACATTGAACTGACCTATGACAACCGCGCGCCACATCGTTGCACTGCTGCAAAGCCATATAGACGGGGATGAGGACCGCTTCCTCTCCGTGGCGACGCAACTAGCCGCGCACGAGGCGAGGCAGGGTCATGGGAAGCTCGCGCAGGAACTGCGCGAGTTGGTCGATGCCGCCAAGGGCAAAAGCGCGACGGTGGCGCGGCGCGGAGCCGGCCCCGTGCCGTTGGCGCAGCCGAAGGGCGAACTCGCAGGGCTTCTGGAAGCCCGCTATTCCGATGTCCGGCTGTCCAGCATGGTGCTCAAGCCCGAACTTGATGAGCGGCTTGCGCGCGTCCTTCGGGAACAGCGCCAGCAGGAGCGGCTCCGCGCGCGGGGGCTCGCCCCGCGCCGCAAGCTCTTGCTTGTCGGCCCTCCTGGCGCAGGCAAGACAATGACCGCCGCCGCCTTGGCCGGTGAGTTGAAGCTGCCCCTTTTCACGGTTCTTTACGATGGATTGATCGGCAAGCTCATGGGCGAGACCGCCACACGGCTTCGGCTTGTCTTCGACGCCGTTGCCATGCAGCGCGGTGTATACTTCTTCGACGAGTTCGACGCGATCGGCGCGCAACGGGCCGGGCCGAACGACGTTGGGGAAATTCGCCGGGTGCTCAATTCCTTCCTCCAGTTTCTCGAAAATGACGATGGCCCGAGCCTCATCGTTGCCGCGACCAATCACCCCGAATTGCTCGACAAGGCGCTCTATCGACGGTTCGACGATGTCATCAGCTACGATCTTCCTGATCCCTCGGTTGTGCAGGGCATCCTCGAAGCCCGGCTCGCGACCTTCGATCTCAAGCCGATCGAATGGGCGCCTGTTCTCGAATCCGCCGCCCATCTCTCCCAAGCCGAAGTCGCCAGAGCTGCCGACGAGGCGGCAAAAGTCGCGGTGCTGGATGGCCACGATGGCGTGACGACCGCGACGCTGCTGACCGCTCTGACGGAGCGGCGCGCGGCCATCCTCTAAGCAACGAGGCCCGATGGCTGTACCTCCCCGCGACCGCCCCCATTTCCACGTCGAAGGCGGCGGCCAAAGCGAGGCGTACACGTCACCCCGCCTGGTCATCAGCGGCCTCCCTCCGGCGCGGGCGCGTGCCGCGCACGCTGCACGGTTGGAACAGGCAATCGGAACGGCGCTCGCCGCCGGCCGCCAACGGCTCGCAGAGCGGGAAGACGGCGTCGCCGAGGGCAAGCCAGGCTTCTATCTGGAGTTCGATATCCCCGTAGCCGAGCGCGCCGCAGTCGAAGCCTTGGAGAATAAGCCCAAGGCTATCGAGCTGGTAGCGGTTCGACCTACGGCGGAGGGCGACGAGATGGTCTCGGCCACTGTATTCGTTCCGGAAGCTGCTGCCGATTTCTTCGTCAAGAAGATCGAAGCCTATCGCGATGAGGAGACGCGCACCGGCAAGCCCAAGAACGAGGCCCTGATCGCTCGGATCGACGACATCAGGGTCGCGGTCGCACGCTCGCTATTTACCGATGAAGCGCAGCACTTTCCCGCCGACGGCCGTCAGGTGTGGTGGGAAGTCTGGCTTCGGGATGGCGGTCTCGCGATCTTCCAGTCTGTCGCCGCCAAGCTCGATGTCGCGATCAAGGAGCACGTCATCAGCTTTCCCGAGCGCGATGTCGCGTTGGCGCTCGCCGATGAAGCGACGATGGATCGGCTGATACGCAATTCCGACGCCGTGGCTGAACTGCGTCTCGCCAAGGACACTCCATCCCTCTTTCTCGAAATGCGCACGGTCGATCAGGCCGCTTGGGCGAACGACTTGGCTGATCGGATCGCACCGCCGCCCCCCTTGGCACCGGCAGTCTGCATACTGGACAGCGGAGCGACCCAGGCCCACCCCCTGCTCGCGCCGGGCCTCGATCCTGCCGATCAGCATAGCTACGACGGTGACTGGGGCGTCGGCGACAGCGCCTTCTGGAATGGTCACGGCACGTCGATGGCTGGCGTCGCGCTTTATGGCGATCTCGAAGCGGCGCTTTCCCACGGCGAGCCGGTCGCACTTGGTCATCGCCTCGAAACGGTGAAGATCCTGCCGCCAACCGGGCAGAACGAGCCGCGACTTTACGGAGCGATCACGGCCACCGGTATCGCTCGTGCCGAAGACCATGCTCCCCGTCGCCGGCGCGTGTTCTGCATGGCCGTGACCAGCGACGTCGGCTTGCGCCGGGGCCGGCCGTCCTCCTGGTCCTCGTCAATGGATCAGCTCTGCTATGGCGGCGGTGACAGGCGACGCCTGATGGTCCTAGCGGCGGGCAATCTTCGCGGCGACATCAATCCGGCCGACTATCCTGACCGCAACGACCTCGAAGAGGTCGAAAGCCCGGCGCAGGCTTGGAATCCGCTCGTCGTCGGGGCCAGCACCGACAAGATCACGATCACCCATCCCGACTATGACGGATGGACGCCCGTCGCCCCGGCCGGCGACCTCTCGCCGGCAAGCCGAACGTCGGCCATCTGGGATCGGCAATGGCCGATCCGTCCGGATGTCGTGTTCGAAGGCGGCAACTTCGCGCATGACGGTGCCAACCCGGCCTCGGCGATCGACGACCTCCAACTCCTCACGACCCACTATCGTCCCAACATGCGCCTGTTCGAAGCGTTCGGCGACACTAGCGGCGCTGCCGCGCTCGGCGCGAACCTCGCCGCCGGCGTTATCGCAGCCCGTCCGACACTCTGGCCGGAAACGGTGCGCGCGCTCATTGTCCATTCCGCCGAATGGACGCCGGCGATGCGCCAGCGCTTCGACGCGGCCGGCTCGCAAGCTCAGAAGCTGGCCATGCTACGCCGCTACGGCTGGGGCGTGCCTGACCTTGGCCGGGCGCTGATGAGCGCGTCCAACGACGCGACTTTGATGGTCGAGGACGCCCTGTTGCCATTCCGCAAGGACGGCTCGACGATCAAAACACGCGATATGAATCTGCATCGACTGCCCTGGCCGCGCGCCGAACTGGCTGCGCTTGGCGATCTCGATGTGGAGCTGCGGATCACCCTGTCCTATTTCGTTGAGCCCAATCCCGGTGAACGGGGCTGGACGCGGCGCCACCGCTACGCTTCGCACAATCTCCGCTTTGCGGTGAAGCGGTCGCTCGAAGGCTTGGAAGCGTTCCGGCAGCGGATCAACAAGGCGGCTCAGGACGAAGAGGCTGGCGCTGTCGGCGCTGCCGCGGGCGGTGACTCCTGGGTTCTGGGTACGATCCGTGACCGCGGTTCGATCCATAGCGACATTTGGCGTGGCAGCGCGGCCGCCCTCGCCGAGCGCGACGCGATCGGAGTCTTCCCCGTCAGCGGATGGTGGAAGGAGAAGCCTTCGCTCCAGCGCTGGGATCGTTCCGCCCGCTACGCATTGTGTGTGTCGATCCGCGCGCCCGAGGCCGACATCGACCTCTATACCGCCATCGCCAATCAGATCGCGGTCCCGATCCCGGCGGCTTAGCGGTCAGTCGAGCCAAGCGGCATAAGCGCCCACGTCGATCATCGGGACGGTCGCGCTCGCCTGAAGGCGGGAGATGAGGTCGAGCAGGAACCGCGTCGCCGCTCGCACGCCGACCTGCGCCTGCGAGCAACCGTCCGTGTCGCAGCCGAACACTCCGTGCGCTGCGACGCATCCGATATCGAGGCGGTGCTGCCCATCGAGCGCTGCGAGCGCATCGGTCAGCGGCTGGCCGAGCGGTGGATTCCATTCGCTCTCGAACGTGAGCAGTCCGCCGATAATGGCCGGCAATGGTCGCGGATCGTAGATGCCGCCCGCGTGCGGTATCGGCAGGCTCGTCCGATGGAGTGCGCGAACGCTGGCCACCTTGTCCGCCGCATAGGCGACATGCTGCGCATTGATCGCCTGCTTGGTCTCGAACACAGCATAGACGCTCTCTGCCGGTACGATGAACTGATCTTTGAAATTGAAGATAAAGGGCGAATATTGGCGATCGAAGATGACGATATCGATCTGGTGGCTGAAGGCGCCCTTGCTGTCGACCACATGTGCGCCGGCAGCGCGATACCGTTCGGGCAAATAGCCCTGCAATAGCTCCAGCCACACAGCTTCGCTGGCGTCACCCTTCGTTCCGCCGTGACCGAAGCTGCCGCGCGCGATGCCCAGCTTCGCTTCGATCTCGTCGTGCAGGCTTTGCAGCAAAGTTTTGAGGGACCATTCGGTCATTGCACGAAGCCGCTCCAATTGCCGCCCAGCGCAGCTTCCGCCAACCGCCGCACCGCTTGCTTCTCCGTGCCGGTGAGATCATCCGATATGACATTGTTTCCATTGGCGGGATCGATCACCCGTGCTGCAGTGAACTTGTCCCTGAGATACTCCAGCACCGTCACGACATTCTCCGCCAAGTCAGGCGATGTCCTCCCGCTCAAGGCTGCGATCACGGTCAGCTCAAGATAGAAAGATGGGAATTCGAGCCGCTTCTGGTTGCGCCACAGTTTCAGGAGCCGCGACTCGCGCTGATGGCCCGCCATGACGACGGTGTTGATATGTGTCGTCACATTTGTCTTCGTCCAGGTATCGGCCGTGCGCCGGTAGAGGCTGTGATCCGTCGTCCAGGCGGACTGCCGCTTGCCGGGGACGAGATCGACATCGAAGCCGCCGATCGTCGCGTTGATCGACGCATTCTGCCGCTTTGGCACATAGCCGGCGCCTGCAATGGCGTTGAAGAGCGAGCCGTAAATATCCTTCAAAGTCTCGGGCGTGTCTTCGTGCAGCGAAATGAAAAGGTCGATGTCAGTGCCGCTTCGGTTGGCCGTGCCTTTGGCAAACGAGCCGCTCGGAGAAATCGACAGTAAGAAACGGTTTGCCCATTGCTGAAGCACAGGCGCGATTATTGTCTGGACCTGCCGAACAGGTGAGAACGCGCTGGTATCAACGGCCTCCCTAGCCAGAATCGCGTTTAAGTAGGCGCTGCTCATCACATATGCCTAGCGCTGCAATCTTTCTCCCGGAAGCACCGATGCAACGGCAAGAATAGGTATGGCGTCGCTTGACGGGGTCCGTCGCGGCCAATCGGCTGCAATCCCATGACGCGGGCCGCGTGCTCCTCGATTTTTCCGCCAGGATCGACTACATGGAGCCCGTATCCCCCGGTGGTCCCTGCTTTGCATACCGCCGGGGCACTTTATTTCTAGCCACAGCCTGAAGCCTTCGCAACGCGCTTCCAGCGTGCGGATCGTGCTGTTTCCGTCTTCATCCCAAACGGTTTGAGGGGGAAAGCCTTCCCCTACCGTCGAGTCCCTGACAGGTCTCGCCGGACCCCTTCGAGCGGGGACACCCCGCAACGCCCCAGATAGCACGCGGGGATCTAGGGAGCGCACACTGGCGGCTGAAGCCGCGCAGGGGTCGCGCGTTTTTATCTGCCCGCGTTTGCACACTTGCTCTGGCCGGAGGGCGCGGCGACGGCTGGCCCCCAGGCCCGCGCGCACGCCGCCGCGCCGGCCGTCCGCCGCAAGGGTGCGTCGTTTGTGGCGCCGCGAGCGGCGCGGAGCTTGGGACTCCGCCCCTGGCGCACTTCGGAACGTCTTCCGCCCAGCTTCCTCCGCTTCGCTCCGTGCAGCCGGTTCCCCGCGAAGCCGTCCCTCCGTTTGCACCCCCGGTCTCGCCGACGGGCAGGGTTTCAGCGCGGCGCTTCCGCTGCGCGGAAACCTAAGCCCAAGGAGTAAGGAAATGACCAATACCATCGAAACCGTGGCGACCGAGCAGAGCGCGCAAGACGGTCAGACCGTGTTCGTCCCCCTGAACAAGCTCAAGAAGTCCCCGAAGAACGTCCGCAAGGTGCCGCATACCGACGAGTTCATTGCAGCGCTCGCCGCGTCCGTCGCGGCCAAGGGGCTTTATCAGAACCTCGTCGTCGAGCCGGAGGTGAAGAACGGCAAGCCGACCGGCTGCTATCTCGTCACCGCTGGCGAAGGGCGCAGGCTCGCCTATCTGCTGCGCGCCAAGCGCAAGGAGATCAGGAAGAACCACCTTGTCCGCTGCTGGCTCGACACCGAGAACGATCCGGCCGAGGTGAGCTTGGATGAGAACTACAATCGGGAGCAGCTTCATCCGGCCGATCAGTTCGAGCGCTTCCACGAGCTTTCCCGCGACAAGGGATGGGGCGCGGAGGAAATCGGCGCGCGGTTCGGCGTGTCGCCCGAGATCGTCAAGCGGCGGCTGCGGCTCGGCGCGGTCAGCCCGAAGCTGATGGACGTCTATCGGCAGGACGGGTTGACGCTCGACCAGTTGGCGGCGTTCGTCATCACCGACGACCATGCCCGTCAGGAGCAGGTTTTCGATAACCTGTCGTGGAACAAGGAGCCGTGGATCATCCGGCGCGACCTCACCGCGAGCAACGTGCCCGCGAGCGACCGGCGGGCCGTGTTCATCGGCGCCGATGCCTACGCCGAGGCCGGGGGCAATGTCATTCGCGACCTGTTCACCGAGGATGACGGCGGTTTCTTCGAGGATGCGGGCTTGCTCGACACGCTTGCCGTGGAGCGGTTGCGCGAGATCGCCGGGGAGATATTGGCCGAGGGCTGGAAATGGGCCGAGGCGAGTATCGACTATCCGCACGGTCATGGGATGCGGCGCTACTATCCGCAACCTGTTGGCCTGTCCGACGAGGACGAGGCGCGGCTGTCCGAGGCGGCGGCGGCACACGACGCCCTGATCGAAGGCTATGACTCCTACGAGGACATGCCCGAGGACGTGGCGGTGAAGGCGCAGGCGTTGAGCAACGAGATCGACGCGATCAGCGCCAAGCGCTCGGCCTACGATCCCGCCATCATCGAGCGTGGCGGCGTGTTCGTCTCCCTCGGCTCCAATGGCGAGGTGAAGATCGAGCGCGGCTATGTCCGCGCCGAGGACGAGCCGCAGCCCGAGGTTGCCACCGAGGACGAGGGCGATGACATCGCGGAGGACGGCGAAGCCGTGGAGGACGACGAGGACGCCGACGAGGAAGAAGAGGTGGACGAGGCCGACGCGGGCAAGCCCATTTCGGACAGCCTCGTTCGTGACCTCACGGCCCACCGGACGCTCGGCCTCCGTCTCGCGTTGGGCGCGCAGCCCGACATGGCGATGGTGGCCCTCACCCACGCGCTGGTGCTGGACCTGTTCTATCATGGGTTCGGCAAGTCCTGCCTCGCCATCACCGCCAAGAGCGAAGACATCGCCAGCCATGCCGAGGGCATCGCGGACAGCGGCGCGGGCGAAGCGCTCGCGGCGCGGCACGATCAATGGGGCGCGCAGCTTCCCGACGATACGGCGGACCTGTGGCCGTTTCTCGCGGCGCTGGACGGCGACAGCCGCACCGAGCTTCTGGCGCATTGCGTGTCGCTCACCGTCAATGCGGTGAAGGTGCCTTGGGAGCGTTCCACCGCCCGCATCGAGGCGGCGGACGGACTGGCCAAGGCCGTTGACCTCGACATGACCGCGACGTGGACCGCGACCGCCCGCAGCTATTTCGGGCGCGTCACCAAGGCCCATATCGGGCAGGCCGTCAGCGAGGCCGTTTCGGTCGAGGCAGCCGAGCGCATCCTGCCGATGAAGAAGGCGGACATGGCCGACGCGGCGGAGCAGCTTGTCGCCGGGACGGGCTGGCTTCCCGTCCTGTTGCGCGCGCCGGAGGGTGAACCCGAGGCGGTGGAGGCGGAGGATTTCGCAGCGGACGCGCAGCCGTCCGAAGCGGAGGCCCCCGACACCGAAGCGCAGGACGGCGCGGACGCCGTGGCGCAGCCGACCGGGATCGAGGCGGACGCCATCGCGCCGGAACCGGAGGACGAGGGTCAGCCGCATTATGCGGTTGCGGCCGAATAGGTGACGGGCCGGGACCGCGCGAGCGGTTCCGGCCTTTCCCTTCGTGAAGGCCGGATAATTCGCGGCCGCGCTCTTGTCCGGGCGCGGCCGCTCTGGCGTTCAGGAAAAATGCGCTCGCCGGGCGTGGCCCGGCTCGCGATGCGTTGGCGGCTGGCCCCGCTTCCCGCTAATCATCCGGCATGGCGATAGCATCGGACAGCGCGCGAATCGACACGGCCTCACGCACGATCCTGGCTCCGCCGCGCGACATCTTCCGGGCCATGACCGACGCCGAATCGGTGGCGTCCTGGCGGCCGCCAAAGGGGATGCACGCGCGCATCGAGTCGTTCGACGCACGCGCTGGCGGCGGCTATCGCATGGCCTTCATCTATGACGATCCCGCGCCCGGCGTGGTCGGAAAGTCCTCCGAACGGGAGGACCGCTTCGCCGGCCAGTTCGTCGAGCTGCTCCCCTACGAGCGCATCGTGGAAGATGTGGTGTTCGCTTCCGACGATCCTGCCTTCGCCGGAACGATGCGGGTGACGACGACGCTGACGCCCGTTGCCGATGGCACCCGCGTCACCATCCTCTGCGCGAACGTGCCGCCGGGTATCAGCGCCGACGACCACCAGGCCGGAATGGCATCGACGCTGCGCAACCTCGCCGCCTTCATCGAATAGCGCTGGCCGAATGGGCCAGTCCGACGGTGGCTGATCGGATGCTCCAGACGCGCTTGGGCTTCGATCCGGCGAGCGCGACCGCGCCGTTCGTCGCCACGCTGGTCGATGTCACCGGGATCGTCATTTATTACTGCGTCGTCCTGCTCATTCTCCAAAGCACGCTTCTCTGATGTGATCGGTTCGCCTTGGCGCGACATGAGGTGGCGTCAGGGATGCCGCAACGTCGTCTTCCCCGCATCTGCTCTCGGCACGCCGCCACACGGCCTCTGAAAAGGCTTGTCTGGCCGAGGTCCGCCTGCCTCCCCGCAACGGCGTCGCACGGCTTTTTTCCGCCGCCGGCCCTGCCGGCTTTGCATCGCGAAGCAAAAAAGCCGTCCGCCACCGCCAGCCACTTCGTTCCGCCCTTCGGGTGCAGGTCAGTCGTCCCCCGTCCGGTCGACAGCCATCGAGGCCGCAATGGCGTGGTCCCGAGGCAAGAAAGGACTGACGATATGATCCGCGGCATCTTCACCACCACCAATCGCGGCTACACCGGCGAAATCCGCTTCTTCGGCACGCGCGAGCAGGTCGAGCTTCGCCCGATCGACGGCAAGGACAATGACAAGGCTCCCGACTTCCGCATCGTGGCGGCCGACGACGAGCGCATCGAGTTCGGCGCCGCCTGGAAGAAGACCAGCAAGGAGCAGCGCGATTACGTCTCGTTCAAGCTGACCCTTCCCGGCGGCACGCCGGTCTATCTCCGGCTGTTCGAGAACGAGACCACTGGCGACTACGAGCTGGTGTCCGACTGATCCCACCGGCGCCCCGCCACACGGCGGGGCGCACCTTCTCCAGCCTCCGAAAAAGCGACCGGGGGCCATGCGTGATCGTATAGCCCGGCCGGCTTCCGGCGGATGGCGCTGAGAACCTCGCAGTCGACGGCTGCCGCCGTTCATTCCTCGGCGCGACGTTGCGCGCTCGCGCCCCCGAACGCCGCGAGCCGCAGGCCCGTCATGCGTCGCCGGGGCGGCGCGGTTGCTTGGGGCTCTGCCCCCAGCGCCCTTCGGAGCGGCTTCCGCCCAGCTTCCTCCACGCTTCGCGTTCCGTGCAGCCGGTTCCCCGCGAAGCCGCCCACTCCGGTTGCACCCCCGGTCTCGCCGACGGGCAGGGTTTCAGCGCGGCGCTCCGCTGCGCGGAAACCCAAGCCCACGGAAGGAAAGACCATGAGCATCCACCACCTCGCCACCCGGTTCGGCCGCAACGCCCATCAGATCAGCGGGCGCGAGCCGCTCGACAACGAGGCGCTCTATCGCCACGTCCCATCCATCTTCGCCAACGAGGCGCACGACAGCCGTTCGGAGCGCTATGTCTATGTCCCGACCATCGACATCGTGGAGGGGCTGCGCCGAGAGGGATGGTTCCCGTTCTTCGCCGTCCAGTCGGTCCCGCGTGACGGCAGCCGCCACGGCCACGCCAAGCATATGCTGCGGCTGCGCCGGGACGGAGGCATCGGCAAGCCCGAGGCCGCCGAGGTCATCATCGTCAACAGCCATGACGGGACTAGCGCCTATCAGATGTTCGCCGGGATGCTGCGGTTTGTCTGCACCAACAGCATGATCGCGGGCGAGCGGTTCGAGGAAGTCCGCGTGCCGCATAAGGGCAATATCCAGCACGACATCATCGAAGGCGTTTACACCGTGGCGGAGGACTTCCCCCGGCTGATCGACGCCAGCGAGACGATGAAGGAGGTTCGGCTTTCCGAAGATGAGCAGCGCTTGCTTGGCGAGGTCAGCCTTGTCGCCCGCTATGGCGATGATGAAAGCCCGCTTACCCCCGAGCAGATCATCGAGCCGCGCCGTCACGAGGATCGGGACAGCAGCCTGTGGACCACCTTCAACGTGATACAGGAGAACATCATTCGGGGCGGGCTGCATGGCAGCAAGCGCAATGCCGAAGGCCATATCCGTCGCAGCCGTTCGCGACCGATCAACGGCATCGACCAGAATGTGACGCTCAACCGCGCGCTCTGGACGCTGGCCGAAGGGATGCAACGCCTCAAGACAGGTTGACGCCCATTGCCGCAGGGCTGGACCGTCCGGCCCTGCGGCTTCGCTTCCTGTCGCCGGCATAACGCCGCCGACTCGGATGCCCGTATCGGCAGCGGCCGCGCGGCCCGATGGTCCGCGCGGCCGCTGGAAAAGGCGCGCTCGCCGGACGTTCGCTCGGCTCGCGTTTGTCGGTTCCCCTTATACCAAGGCGACTATAATAGTCGTTTTCATGGCGCATAGGCCCGGCCTCGTGAACGTGATCGCGTATGATCACTTCCCGCCAGGTGCGGGCCGCTCGCGCGCTTCTCAATTGGACCCAGGAGATGCTTGCCGACGAGGCCCTTGTTGCGTTGACTGCGCTCAAACGTCTCGAATCCGAGAATAACCTGCCCGTGCGCGAAGATACCCGCCATCAGGTGGTCAAGGCGCTGGAGGACGCAGGCATCGTCTTCCTTGATTCGGAACGCGGCGAAGGCGTCATGCTGGTGCGCGGCGCGGCAGAGAAATCGAGGAAGTAATGGGCGTCGATGTTCGCTTTATTATGCTCTCAGCATCGTGCCGCCATAGCGAAGACAGTGTAATTGCTTCGGTCCATTATGGTGTATAGCCTGCCAATCTGCGGGCGCAGGGAGCAATTGCTGAAAGCGAAGCGAGGCAATGGCCATAACTGCTTTCGAGGACAGCGCGCCTGATGCGCCGCACGTCACCGAGTATGACGAACGCCATCACCGCACCTACTGGCGACTGTTAGACGCGGCAGCGGAAAAAGCCGATTGGCGCGAGGCCGTGCGGATCATTTTCGGGATTGACCCGGAGAGGGAACCCGAACGCGCCCAGTTGGTCTACGACTCCCATCTTGCGCGCGCGAGATGGATGTCTGAGACCGGATATCGCCATTATCTACGTCCATCTGGCTCATAACGACCATTCTGTCAGCATCGCAAAAGCGCAGAAATCAGGCCAAATCGCTGACTTGAATCGGCTATGCGCCCACCCATTCGGCAGGGCTTCTCCATGCCCCCGCGACTGAGAAAATCTTCCAACGCGCTCCGCAGAGGGCCATGCTTGGGAGGGTCTCGATGCCGCCTGAGAAGGACTGGCGCGCGCCCCCGGACGAGGCCGGGGACGACGCGCTGCAATATTCGGATATCGCCATCGGCTATCTCAGCCGCAACGTGCGCTATCGCTCCGACTACCGCCGTGCGCTCGGCCGCGTGAAACGCGGCACGATCTCCGCCGACAATGCGACCGCCAACCTCGTGCAGCGCTGGGGCATCAGCTACCACGCCGCCCCCGGCTCGGCCTTCGACCGCAAGCTGGCGGTCGCGCGCCCAGACCTGTCGCCGGCCAGCATCGTCCTCGCGCCCGCGCTTGCCGGAATCGGCGCGCAACCTCTCGACATGCGAGCGCTCGGCGACGTTCGCGCGCGGATCAGGATGGGCGACTTCCTTCATATCATCCTCGCCGATCCCGATGGCGACGAGCATCTTTGCATGTGCGGTCCGTGTCACGGACCGATGGCCGTGATGCTGCCGATCGGACCTAACCCCTTCGCACGCCTCGCGTCGGTCGAGCGCCTGTGCCGCCGCCTCAACGGCATGGCGGCCGGCCCGCCAGCGTGGCGCCCGCCGCCCTTCCGGCGCCTGCACCTCGTCACCTTGCTGCAAGTGCTCGACGGCCACCAGGCAGGCGCCACTCAACGCGAGCTGGCCGCCTCGCTGATCCATCGCAGGGTCCGCCGCTACAGCGCCGCCGAATGGGTTGAAAGCAAGGAGCGCAAGCGCGTCCGCCGCTGGCTGGCCGAAGCCGTCGAGCTGCGGGACGGCGGCTATCTCCGCCTGCTGCGCGGCGGCTGACAGGGGACATTGCCGCTCCCCTCGGCGCTGTCCCTTCTCCGCGCCGGGGTCATTTCGCCAGGATCACCTCCTGTCCGCCGGACCCCTTTTTCGGGGCCGGCCATCATCAGGAGGATCATCATGGCCGAGCCTGTCGCCGCCACAACGCCACGCTATCTCAAGACGCCCGACGCGGCGATCCATCTCGGTCTCTCGGCCCGCACGCTGGAGAAGCACCGCTGCTACGGCACCGGCCCGGTGTTCCGCAGGCTCGGCGGCCGGATCGTCTATGCGATCGACGACCTCGACTCCTGGGCCGCGCTCGGCACCCGCCGCTCGACCTCCGATCCGGGCAACGGCGTCGTCTATCCCGCCAAGCGCCTCCCCACCGATTGCGTGCGCCGCTGAGCGCCGATGCCCACTGCACGCTCCCTCTCCGGCCGGTCCAGCGCCGAGCGCACGCAGCTTGAGCTGTTCCGCTCGGTCCCCGGCGACCTTGCGGCCCGCGACGCGCAGGACTTGATGGCCTGGCCGTTCTTCAGCCTCGCCAAATCCCGCCGCACCGCGCCCATCGACTTCCGCATGGGCGCGACGTGGATCTCGGTCGAGGCCGTGCCCGAGCATGGCATGGCGACTATTTGGGACGCCGACGTGCTGATATGGGCGGCGAGCCAGCTCATCGAGGCGCGCGACGCCGGACGGCCGACCTCGCGCCTTATGGTGACGACGCCGCACGAGATACTGGCGTTCACCCGGCGCGGCACCGGCAAGGCGAGCTACGAGCGGCTGAAGGCCGCGCTCGACCGCCTGCAATCCACCACCGTCGCCACCTCGATCCGGCAGCAGCACCAGCGCCGCCGCCATCGTTTCTCGTGGATCAACGAATGGCGCGAGCTGGCGGACGGCAACGGCCGTGCGCTCGGGATCGAGCTGATCCTGCCCGATTGGTTCTATGCCGGCGTGCTCGACCGCGCGCTCGTGCTGACCATCGACCGCGCCTATTTCGACCTGACGGGCGGCCTCGAACGCTGGCTCTACCGCATCGTGCGCAAGCATGGCGGACGGCAGAGCGGCGGCTGGAGCTTCGACGTTCCGCACCTTTACCTCAAATCCGGCGTGCTCTCGCCGCTGCGCCGGTTCGCGTTCGAGCTGCGCGCCATCGTCGCGCGCCAGCCGCTCCCCGGCTACGTCCTCACGCTCGAACATGCGCTCGGCCGCGACCGGCTGAACTTCGCTCCCGTCCCCGTCGATCCGTTCGACGCCGCCATGCGCCGCGTCGGCCTCAAGCCTGTGGAGAACTGGCCATGAGGTTCGGACTATCGGGAACAGCCGGATTCGGACGATCAAGAACGCCGGACACGGACTTTCGAGAACGCGCGGGCCTCGCAAACCCGCAGAAATCCTCGCGGAATCGCACCACTTCTAACGGTGCTAATAGAAAAGAATCCTTCGGATTCTTGCTAACGGCGCGCGCGGCTGTGGACAGCGCGGCCTTGCTCGCCGGCTCGACGCTCGCGCAGCGGCCAGGTCGCCGCCCTCGCACCGCCCCCGTCGCGAGCCTCATCCCCGGAGACCTCCCATGATCGACGATCAGCCCCCCGCCGTGCGCGGCGGCGGCGCGTTCAGCGCGCTCGCCCGCGACGGCCTCACCCATGTCGAGCTGACCTGGATCGAGAAGAAGCTGGAGCACTGGATACGCTTCGGCCGCGTCGCCCAGGACCGCATCCTGACCCGCCGAACCCGCGTGGTCGGCTTCCGACCGGGCGCCGTCTTCGCCTTCGTCCGCTGGGCGTCGAACGACTTCGGCACGATCGTCTCGCGCATCGACGTGGTGCGCGCGGTCGCGGCCAACGAAGCCTACACGACGTTGCCGTTCGTGCGGCCGGGCGGGGACATCCTGCTCAAGATCGAAGGCTGGCCCAAGGTCCAACAAGTGCTCGCGGCGATCGACGCGGTGGAGGCGGCCGGCGTCGATCCCTGCGACGCGGCGGCCGACCATTGGCGCCACGTCCACAACCGCATCGCCGTCGGCCAGCCGTCGCGCCTCTACACGATCGAGCGCCATCACGCCTGGCTCAAGCGCCGGGAGATCGAGGGATGACACGCCGCCGCTACGTCATGGCGACGGCCATCGCCGCATCCGCCTTCGCCGCGGCGTTCGTCGCTATCGCCGTCGCCAATCCGCTCCCGCGCGCCATCTGGAACGCCAGCGCCAGCGCGCCCATCGGCCTCTACCGCATCCATCCCGACCGCGATCCCGCCATCGGCGCGCTGGTCGCCGTCGCGCCGCCCGAACGGCTGGCGCATTGGCTTTCGACGCGCGGCTATCTGCCCGAGGGTGTGCCGCTCTTGAAGCATGTCGCGGCTAAAGCCGGGCAGCGGACATGCCGGATCGGCGATGCGGTGAGCGTCGATGGCCGGCGCGTCGCCATCGCCCGCGCGCGTGATGGCCAGGGCCGTCCGCTTCCGGTCTGGCAGGGGTGCCGCACGCTGCGATCGGGCGAGCTGCTGCTGCTCAATCCCGCCCATCCCGACAGTCTGGACGGCCGCTACTTCGGCCCGCTGCCGGCTTCCGCCGTCATCGGACGCGCGACGCCGCTCTATCTGCGCGCGCCGTCCCCATCGCCTTCCACCCCCGAAGCCAAGGAGATCGGCCATGCAAACCAATATCTTTGAATCCACCGCCGACGGCTATGCCGGCCGCGTCCGACTATTCGGTATCAACGAGGCGATCGTGCTTGTCGCGCTCGATCCGAGCGACGCCGAAAATGCGCCCGACTACCGCGTCCACCTCGACGACGAGGATGGCCCCGAGGTCGGCGGCGCGTGGAAACGGGTCGGCGAACGTGCCGGCGACTATATCGCGTTGGAGATCGACAGCCCGCTGTTCCCGGCGGCGTTCCGGCCGGTGCTGTTCCGTGCCGATGATGATGGACGGACGTTCAGGCTGTCGTGGAAACGCCCCCGGCCCCGCGACGATCGGAGCTGATCAGTGCCTTCCCCGATCATCCCTCTGTTCGCGGAAAGACCGCCTCATCCCTCCGTCCCGCTCGGTCGCAGGCCGGCCGGCGCGCGCAGCGAAGGTCAAGGGCGGCCCTCGGCCGGCGCTTCGCGCGCACCCTTTACCGGAGCGAGCACGCTGGCAGGCTGGCGGCGGAGCCGGGGCGTGTCGGCCGCCTTGCTCGCGGTCCTGCTGCTGCTCGCACCGAGCGCTGCGCCCGTCGCCGCGCGGGCGCAGGACGCGCCCGCCGAGAGAGCGGCCGCGCGCCATCCCTATGCCGCCCATGTCGCCGACGCAGCAGGGCGCTTCGGAATCCCCGAACGCTGGATATGGGCGGTCATGCGCGTCGAGAGCAACGGCGATGTCCGCGCCGTTTCGTCGGCCGGAGCGATGGGCCTGATGCAGATCATGCCCGCGACATGGGCCAGCCTGCGCGCACGCTATGGGCTTGGGGCTGACCCCTACGACGTGCGCGACAACATCATGGCGGGCGCGGCCTATCTGCGCGCGATGCACGACCGCTACGGCAACGCGACGGCGATGCTGGCAGCCTATAACGCGGGGCCGGGCCGCTACGACGAATATCTGTCGCGCGGTCGTCCGCTGCCCGTCGAGACCCGCGCCTATCTCGCAAAGCTGGCGTCGATCACCGGTGGTTCGGACGACACTCGGCTTGCCGCCGCGCCGCTGCCCGATCCCTTCGCTTGGCGCCGCGCTGCGCTGTTCGCGGTGCGGCCGGGCGCGGTTTCGCCTGCGCCGCGATCCGCCGATCGCACGGTATCCCAGGTGCCGCCGGAAGGGCCGGCCGACGACCGCGCCGGGCTTGTCATGGCCGATGCCGCGTCTCCCTCCAACGGCCTGTTCGTCCCGCTTTCCGGGCGGCCTCCGCCGTGAGCGGCTTTCGCGCGCTCTGGCGGGTTTCGGCGCAGGCTTTCGCAGCGCCGGAAGGGAGCAGGGCTGTCTTTCTGAAGGGGGAAGGTCGAGGGCAAGATAAAGGGCGGCAATGTGCGGAGCCCTTGCGCCTCGGTTGTGGCCTTGATTCTCAAGGCTTTCGGGCATTGCTGCGCAATGTGTGCGGAAATCCCGCACTGTGCGGCGCTGGCTGGAAACCAGCAGCGCGCAGGGTTTGCCGCACATTGCGGCCTGTCCCGGCATGAGCCGCGACGACGATTTCCGCCTCCGGCCAGGCCGTATCCGCTCGCGCGGTAGCCAGCGGGCGCTGCCGATCATCGTCCAGGCGCTCGCCGCCGCGCAGCGGGCCGGCGGCCATGTCTCGCGCCGCGGCCGGATCGTCGCGCCGGGCCGCTCGACCTTCGGCCGGGGCCGCGTGGCGAGCGTCCGCGCGACCCACCGGCTCGGCCACCGATCGCGCCAGGTTATCGTCAAGGCGCGCGTGGTCCGGCATGGCGGTCGGGCCTCGCTCGCCGCCCATCTCAATTATCTGCAACGCGATGGCGTCACCCGCGACGGCGAGCGGGGCGTGCTGTTCGGCGCCGAAGCGGACGGACTCGATCGCAATGAGTTCGCCGCGCGCTGCGAGGACGACCGGCATCATTTTCGCTTCATCGTGTCGCCGGAGGATGCGGACCAGATGCGCGACCTCAAGGGATTCACCCGCGAGCTGATGACGCGGATGGAGGCGGACCTCGGCACGCGCCTCGACTGGCGCGCGGTCGAGCATTGGAACACCGGTAATCCGCACGTCCATATCATCGTGCGCGGCGTCGGCGAGGATGGGCAGAACCTTGTCATCTCGCGCGACTATATCCGCGAGGGGATGCGGGCGCAGGCGCGCGAGATCGTCACCCAGGAACTCGGCCTGCGCAGCGACCTCGACATCCGGCAATCGCTGGAGCGGCAGGTCGAGGCCGAACGCTGGACCGAGATCGACCGCGATCTGTCGCGGACCATGCAGCGCGACGGGTTGATCGACATGGCGCCCGAGCCCGGCGTGCGGCCGGACGGCGACCATGCGCTGAGGATGGGCCGGCTGCGCAAGCTGGAGCGGCTGGGCCTCGCCAGCGAGATCGCGCCCGGCCAGTGGACGCTAGCGGGAGATGCCCAGGCGGCGCTGCGCGAGCTGGGCGAGCGCGACGACATCATCAAGCGGATGCACAAAGCGATGACCGATCGTGGCATCGACCGGGGCGCCGCCAGCTATGTTCTCGACGCCGATCCCGCCCAGCCCGTTATCGGCAGGCTGGTCGATCGCGGGCTGCACGACGAGTTGACCGGCGGCGCCTATGCGATCGTGGACGGGATCGACGGACGCACCCACCACGTCCGCTTTTCCGACATCGAGGCGACCGGCGATTGCAAGCCCGGCGCGATCGTCGAGCTGCGCCATTTCGAGGACCGCAAGGGGCGGCAGCGGGTGGCGCTCGCCGTGCGCTCGGACGCGGATTTGTCCGCGCAGGTCCACGCGCCGGGGGCCACATGGCTCGACCGCCGTAACCTTTCGAGCGACGGCCGTGACCTTGGCGGCGGTTTCGGGACCGAGGTGCGTGCCGCAATGGAAGCGCGCGCCGAGCATCTCGCCGACGAAGGGTTGGCGCGGCGGCAGGGACAGCGGATTATCTTTGCACGCAATCTGCTCGACACGCTCCGCCGCCGCGAACTGGACGCGGCCGCCAAGGACTTGTCGGCCGAGATCGGCCTGCCGCACGCGCCGTCCAAGGCCGGCGAATATGTCGCCGGCACGGTGCGCCAGCGCGTCACGCTCGCCTCGGGCCGCTTCGCCATGATCGACAGCGGCCTCAGCTTCCAGCTCGTGCCCTGGTCCCCGTCGCTCGACCGGCAGATCGGCAAGCACATCTCCGGCGTCATGCGGGGCAATGGCGGGGTGGATTGGTCGTTCGGACGCGGCCGGGGGCTGGGCCTTTAGTGGAAGCGTCGCTGGAAGATTGATCGTAATCGCAGTAACCGGCATACGGATCAAATGGCGAACACGACGGACAATGCGTGCAAATTTCTCGAAAGCCTTCAACGCTTCGATCTGTCGATGCTGCTGCGGCATTGCCTGGCGTCCGTCGAACAACTCGAAACCGCGCTAGATTGGTTTTCCGACTTGGAAGACGAAGCAATCATCGTGCGCGCGCCGAACCCGATCGCCGAAGCGTTGCGATCGTTGTCGCAACAGGATCGGAAGCGGATCGCCGAAGCTATTTTGAGCGCGCAGCAAGCCAGCAGGCAACACGAAGATATTCGTGTCGAAACGCTAGACGCCCCTAACGCAACCGGCGCGGCAGCGTTGCTATCGGAATTGCTGATCCATCGTGCAATGATGATCGACGTTGCAACCGGCGGCGCGCGTATTCAGGACGTTGACGACTATTACCGGGCGCGAGAAGTCCGCATCCGACAAGCGATCCCAGAAGGCGTCACATACGACAACCCGCACGTCGATCTGTGGGCATGGTATCGTCATTGGAGCGCGGAGCTGCCGCAATACAAGGATCGGCGTTTCTATGTCCGCCAGCTATTCGGTGCCGCAATCGAAGCCATCGCAAAGCGATCGTCGCTGCCATCGGAACCGCGCGAGGCGACAGGATGGGAGCGGGTTGATCGCGCATTGTCCAAGGCGCGAACGCAACTTGAAACCGCATCCGCCGAAGAAGATTGGCAAGCGATCGGCCTGCTATGCCGCGAAGTCATCATATCGCTGGCGCAGGCAGTCTATGATCCCACAATACACGAATCGTTAGACGGCGTTCGGCCAAGCGAAACCGATGCAAACCGGATGCTTGAAGCATATATAGCGCACGTCTTTCCCGGTGCGAGTAACAAGGAAGTCCGGGCGCATCATCGCGCATCGTTGGCGTTGGCGCTGAACCTTCAACATCGCCGAACCGCAACCCGGCAACTCGCAGCCCTTTGCGTCGAAGCGACCGCATCCACAACCGCAGTCGTGTCGATCATTGCGCGCGCAAGCCCGGATCAATGATCGTAGCGCGTAACTCGAAAGCGGCCAGTCAGGTCTAGGAATAGGCTGGCATAGTTGAACGACAAGGCGAAAATACGCCATTCCCTGTATTTCTACGCTAGGCTTTCCTCCATAATAGCAGCGACTTGATTTGATGTCCGGTACGCATCGACTTCGGTGCCATGTCGGCAACCAAAATCCTTTGGGGTCAGGTCTTCGCGGTCTTCCTGATCGTGCTCGCCGCCCTGTGGACCGCGACGCAATGGACGGCCGCGGCGCTCGCCTATCAGCCCGAGCTTGGGGCGCCCTGGTTCATGCTCGGCGACTGGCCGATCTATCCGCCGCCGGCCTTCTTCTGGTGGTGGTTCTCCTTCGACGCCTATGCGCCGGAGGTATTCCAGACCGGCGCGTTCATCGCCGTGTCGGGCGGGTTCGCCGCGATCGTCGTCGCCATCGGCATGTCGGTCTGGCGTGCGCGCGAGCTGAAGAACGCCGAGACCTATGGCTCGGCCCGCTGGGCGTCGCGCAGGGAGATCGCCGCCGCCGGGCTGCTCGGGCCGAACGGCGTCATGCTCGGGCGGCTCGGGCGCGACTATCTGCGGCATGACGGTCCCGAGCATGTGCTGTGCTTCGCGCCGACCCGATCCGGCAAAGGCGTGGGGCTGGTGGTGCCGACGCTGCTCACCTGGCCGGGCTCAGCCATTGTCCATGACATCAAAGGGGAGAATTGGCAGCTCACCGCCGGCTTTCGCGCCCGGCACGCGCGGGTGCTGCTGTTCGATCCGACCAACGGCGCGTCGGCCGCCTACAACCCCCTGCTCGAAATCCGCAAGGGCGCCTGGGAAGTGCGCGACGTGCAGAACGTCGCCGACGTGCTGGTGGACCCGGAAGGTTCGCTGGAGAAGCGCAACCACTGGGAGAAGACCTCCCATGCCCTACTGGTCGGCACGATCCTCCATGTCCTCTACGCCGAGGCCGACAAGACGCTGGCGGGCGTCGCCGCCTTCCTGTCCGATCCCCGCCGCCCGATCGAGAGCACGCTATGGGCGATGATGACGACGCCGCATTTGGGGGAGGCCGGCGTCCATCCCGTCGTCGCCTCGGCCGCGCGCGAGCTGCTCAACAAATCGGCCAACGAGCGATCGGGCGTGCTCTCGACCGCCATGTCGTTCCTCGGCCTCTATCGCGATCCCGTCGTCGCGCAGGTCACGCGCACCTGCGAATGGCGCATCAAGGATCTGGTCGAGGGCGAGCTGCCGGTCACGCTCTACCTCGTCGTGCCGCCCAGCGACATCTCACGCACCAAGCCGCTCATTCGCCTCATCCTCAACCAGATCGGGCGCCGGCTCACTGAGGACCTGAAGGCGCGGCAATCGCGCCACCGGCTGCTGTTGATGCTCGACGAGTTTCCGGCGCTCGGCCGACTCGACTTCTTCGAGAGCGCGCTGGCGTTCATGGCCGGCTACGGCATCCAGAGCTTCCTCATCGCCCAGAGCCTCAACCAGATCGAGAAGGCTTACGGGCCGAACAACGCGATCCTCGACAATTGCCATGTGCGCGTGAGCTTCGCCACCAACGACGAGCGCACCGCCAAGCGCATCTCGGACGCGCTCGGCACCGCGACCGAGATGCGGGCGATGAAGAACTACGCCGGCCACCGGCTTTCGCCCTGGCTCGGGCATTTGATGGTGTCGCGCTCTGAGACCGCCCGCCAACTCCTCACCCCCGGCGAGATCATGCAGCTACCGCCCGACGACGAGATCGTCATGGTCGCGGGCATCCCGCCGATCCGGGCAAAGAAGGCCCGCTACTTCAAGGACCGGCGGTTCACGCAGCGGGTGATGTCGCCGCCTGACATGAATGTCGGAGGCGGCCCGCCGCGCCCCGACGACTGGAGCGGCCTGGCGCCGATCGAGGCGCCGCCGATGCCCGAGCCGATCGAGCATGAATCGCCCAAGAAGCCGATGAAGAAAAAGGCCGCCAAGAAGGCGGGTGCTGAGGACGATGCCGCGAACGGGGACCTGCGCCGCGAGCCGGCGCTGGAGCCCCACATCGACATCGCGCCGACGCCCCGGCCCGCGCCCGCCAACGAGTTCGAGCTGGACGAGCCGGACCCCGATAGCGATGCGGCGCGGCAGGCGACGGTGCGCCGCCAGATGCAGCGCGTGGCCCGGCAGGCGTCGCTCGATCCCGAGGACGGCATCGAGCTATGAGCACCAAGACGCCGCTGTCGGTCTATCTTGACCCCGAGCTGATGCGCGCGCTCGCCGCCTATGCCGACCGCAGGGACAAGTCCCGGTCGCTGATCGCCGAGGCGGCCATCGCATCCTTCCTGTCGCCCGACGCCGACGAGCAGCGCGAGGCCGCCATCGCCAAGCGTCTCGACAAGCTGGACCGCCGCATCACCCGGCTGGAGCGCGACACGGGGATCGGTGTCGAGATGATCGCGCTGTTCGTGCGCTTCTGGCTGTCGAACACTCCGCCGCCGCCCGAGAGCGAGCGGGCCGCGATGCGTCGCCAGGGCGGCGACCGCTACGACGCCTTCATGGATGCGCTCGGCCGCCGACTCGCGAAGGGTTCGAAGGTCAGGCAAGAAATTGGCGAGGACTTTCCGCTCCAAGAAGAATGAGCTGGATACGCCAGTTATTGTCTTTCTACGCCAGACTACGACAATCGCATTTACTTGTTGAAGTACGCCATTTTCTATCTCTCTTGATGCGCCCCTGACGCCGGGCGGCGGTTCGCCCGGCCCTCATCAGGGGCTTTTTCTTGACCGTCCATCCGATCCGTTCCGAGGCGAAGACACGCGGCGCGCGGATGCTGCGCACGGCGCTCGGCCCGTCGATCGCGGCCTGGCTCGACGATGCCGCCGTCATCGAGGTGATGCTGAACCCGGACGGCCGGCTGTGGGTCGATCGGCTCGGCGAAGGCATCAGCGACACCGGCATGACGCTGGCCGCCGCGGACGGCGAGCGCATCGTTCGCCTGGTCGCGCACCATGTCGGCGTCGAGGTTCACGCCCGCTCCCCGCGCGTCTCGGCCGAGCTGCCCGAAGGAGGGGAGCGGTTCGAGGGGTTGCTGCCCCCCGTCGTCGTCGCGCCCGCCTTCGCGATCCGCAAGCCGGCCGTCGCCGTCTTCACGCTCGACGACTATGCGGCGGCGGGGATCATGTCGCCGGCCGAGGCCGCGGCGCTGCGCGATGGCGTCGCCGCCCGCGCCAACATCCTCGTCGCGGGCGGCACAGGCAGCGGCAAGACCACGCTGGTCAACGCGCTCCTGGCCGAAGTCGCCAAGACCGCCGACCGCATCGTCCTGATCGAAGACACGCGCGAGCTTCAGTGCGCCGCGCCGAACCTCGTCGCCATGCGGACCAAGGATGGCGTCGTCACGCTGTCCGATCTCGTGCGGTCCAGCCTGCGGCTGCGCCCCGACCGCATCCCCATCGGCGAGGTGCGCGGCGCCGAGGCGCTCGACCTCCTCAAAGCCTGGGGCACCGGCCACCCCGGCGGCATCGGCACCATCCACGCCGGGACCGCGCTCGGCGCGCTGCGCCGCATGGAGCAGCTCATCCAGGAGGCCGTGGTCACGGTCCCGCGCGCGCTGCTGGCCGAGACCATCGACCTGATCGCCGTGCTGGTCCGCGACGGGCACGGCCGCCGCCTCGCCGAGCTGGCCCGCGTCGAGGGGATCGACGCTGCGACCGGCGACTACCGCCTGACTCCCCTCGCACCCCCCAACCTCGGAGACGCACCATGATCCATGCCCTTCGGCATGGCGCACGCCGCGCCATGCTCGCCGCCACCGCCAGCGTCATCGCGCTCACCATCTCAGCGCCCGCCCATGCCGGCGGATCGTCGATGCCGTGGGAAGCCCCGCTGCAATCCATCCTCGAAAGTATCGAGGGGCCGGTAGCGAAGATCATCGCGGTCATCATCATCATCGTCACCGGCCTGACCCTGGCGTTCGGCGACACCTCGGGCGGCTTCCGCCGGCTGATCCAGATCGTGTTCGGTCTGTCGATCGCCTTCGCCGCGTCGAGCTTCTTTTTGTCGTTCTTCTCGTTCGGCGGCGGGGCGCTGATCGCATGACGGGCGCGGCCGATCCTGTCGAGCCGATCGCCGGCTATTTTGCGCCGGTCCATCGGGCGCTGACCGAGCCGATCCTGCTCGGCGGCGCCCCGCGCTCGCTCGCCATCGTCAACGGCACGCTGGCGGGCGCGATCGGGCTCGGCCTGCGTCTCTGGATCGCCGGGCTGGTCATCTGGGCGATCGGCCACGCGCTTTCCGTCTGGGCCGCGCGCCGCGACCCGCAGTTCGTGGACGTGGCCCGGCGGCACCTCCGCTATCCGGCGTGGATGCGGCCATGATGGGCCTGCGCGAATACAGGAATCGCGCCGCCCACCTGGCCGACTTCCTGCCCTGGGCCGCGCTGGTCGGCGAGGGCGTCGTTCTCAACAAGGACGGCAGCTTTCAGCGCACGGCGCGTTTCCGTGGCCCCGATCTCGACAGCGCCACACCCGCCGAGCTGGTCGCCACCACCGCGCGGCTCAACAACGCGCTCCGGCGTCTCGGCTCGGGCTGGGCGATCTTTGTCGAGGCGCAGCGCAGTCCCGCGCTCGACTACCCCGATTCCGATTTTCCCGATTCGGTCTCGGCGCTCGTGGACATGGAGCGCCGCGAACAGTTCCGCGAGGAAGGCGCGCATTTCGAGAGCGCCTATTATCTCACCCTGCTGTGGATGCCGCCGGCCGAGGAAGCGGCGCGCGCGGAAGGGTGGCTCTACGAGGGCCGGTCCACCAGCGGCGTCGATCCGTGGGAACTGCTCAAGGGCTTCGCCGACCGCAGCGACCGCGTTCTCAATCTGGTCGAGGGCTTCGTGCCCGAGGTCCGCTGGCTCGATGACGGCGAGACGCTGACCTACCTGCACAGCACCACCTCAACCCGCCGCCAGCGCGTGCGCGTGCCGGAAACTCCGATGCACCTCGACGCGCTACTCGCCGACGAGCCGCTGACCGGCGGGCTCGAACCGAAGCTCGGCGAGCACCATCTGCGCACGCTCACCATCGTCGGCTTCCCGAGCGTGACCTTCCCCGGCCTGCTCGACGAGCTGAACCGGCTCGCCTTCGAGTATCGCTGGTCCACCCGCGCGCTGATGCTCGACAAGACCGACGCGACCAAGCTGCTGACCAGGATCAGGCGGCAATGGTTCGCCAAGCGCAAATCGGTCGCGGCCATCCTCAAGGAAGTCATGACCAACGAGGCGTCCACGCTGCTCGACAGCGACGCCTCGAACAAGGCCGCCGACGCCGACACCGCCTTGCAAGAGCTGGGCTCCGACTATGCCGGCATGGCCTATGTCACCGCGACGGTGACGGTGTGGGACGGCGATCCCGCCATTGCGGCCGAGAAGCTGCGGCTGGTCGAGAAGGTCATCCAGGGCCGCGACTTCACCGTGATCCCCGAGGGGATGAACGCGATCGAGGCATGGCTGGGGAGCCTGCCCGGCCACACCTACGCCAACGTCCGGCAACCGCCGATCTCCACCATCAATCTCGCCCATCTGATCCCCCTGTCAGCAGTATGGGCGGGGCCGGAACGGGACGAGCACTTCGGACAACCCCCCTTGCTCTATGGCAGGACCGAAGGCTCGACCCCGTTCCGGTTTTCCCTTCACCCCGATGGCAGCGATGTCGGCCACACGCTGATCGTCGGCCCGACCGGCGCGGGCAAGTCGGTGCTGCTCGCGCTAATGGCGATGCAGTTCCGCCGCTACGAGAACGCCCAGGTCTTCGCGTTCGACTTCGGTGGCTCGATCCGCGCCGCCACGCTGGCGGCGGGCGGAGACTGGCAGGATCTCGGGCTGTCCGACGACGGCGACGGCAGCGTCCAGCTACAGCCGCTCGCCCGTATCGACGATCCGGCCGAGCGCGCATGGGCGGCCGAATGGCTGGCGGCGATCCTCGCCAGCGAAGGCGTCCCCGTCGATCCGCAGGCCAAGGAGCATCTGTGGTCGGCGCTCGGCTCCCTTGCCAGTGCGCCCGTGCCGGAACGCACGCTGACCGGGCTCGCGGTTCTGCTCCAGAGCCAGCAGCTCAAGCAGGCGCTCGCCCCCTATTGCCTTGGTGGACCGTGGGGCCGGCTGCTCGATGCCGAGGTCGAACGGCTCGGCGAAGCGTCGGTGCAGGCGTTCGAGACGGAGGGCCTGGTTGGCGGCGGATCAGCCGCCTCCGTCCTGTCCTACCTGTTCCACCGGATCGAAGGCCGGCTGGACGGCTCGCCGACGCTCATCATCATCGACGAGGGCTGGCTGGTTCTCGACACCCCCGACTTCGCAGCCCAGCTCCGCGAATGGCTTAAGACCTTGCGGAAGAAGAACGCCAGCGTCGTTTTCGCCACGCAGAGCCTGGCCGACATCGAAACCTCTAACATCGCGCCGGCCATCATCGAGAGCTGCCCGACGCGCATCTTCCTGCCGAACGAGCGCGCCGCCGAGCCGCAGATCGCCGCCATCTACGAACGGTTCGGCCTCAACGCTCGCCAGATCGAAATCCTCAGCCGGGCCACGCCCAAGCGCGACTATTACTGCCAGTCGCGGCGCGGCAACCGGCTGTTCGAGCTGGGGCTAGGCGAGGTCGCGTTGGCCTTCGCCGCCGCGTCTTCCAAGACCGATCAGCTCCGCATCGCCGAACTGGTCGAGACCCACGGCCGCGAGCGCTTCGCCGCCGAATGGCTGCGCCATCGCGGCCTGGCCTGGGCGGTCGATCTTCTTCCCGAACCCCAACTCGATCCGCTGGCCGGTCGCCGGGAAGATGCCGGCCAGCTCCCCCTTGCCTTGAAGGACACGACCCCATGAAACCCAATATCCTGCGCCGCGCCATGCTGGCCGGCGCCATCGCCACATCGAGCATGATCGGCATCACCGCCGCCACGCCGGCGCACGCTCAGTTCGGCGGGATCGTCTATGACCCGACCAATTATGCGCAGAACGTGCTGACGGCCGCGCGGTCGCTCCAGCAGGTCAACAACCAGATTCAGCAAATCCAGCAGCAGGCGACCAGTCTCGTCAACGAGGCGCGCAACCTGGCTTCGCTGCCGTTCAGCTCGCTCCAGCAGTTGCAGCAGCAGGTGCAGCGCACCCAGCAGCTTCTCGGCGAGGCGCAGCGCATCGCTTATGACGTGCAGAACGTCCAGCAGGTGTTCAACGGCCGCTACAAGGGCGCGGCGCTCACCGGCACCCACGCGCAGATGGTCGCCAACGCCAATGCCCGCTGGGAGGATAGCGTCGGCGCCTTTCAGGATGCCTTGCAGGTGCAGGCCGGCGTCGTCGGCAACATCGAAGGCGCCCGCACGACGATGTACAGCCTGGTCTCGGCCAGCCAGTCGGCGACCGGCGCGCTCCAGGCGACGCAGGCGGGCAACGAGCTCCTCGCGCTGCAATCGCAGCAGCTCGCCGACCTCACCGCCGCGGTCGCGGCGCAGGGCCGGGCGCAGGCGCTGCAATCCGCCCGCCAGGCGGCCGAGGAGGCCGAAGGGCGCGAGCGGTTCCGCCGCTTCATGGGCAACTGAGACGCCCGATGTCGCGCACGGCGAAGATCGCAGGGGTGGCGGCGCTGGCCGGGCTGATGATGACGGTGGCGATCGTCGCCGCCGTCCAGCCCGATGAGCCTGCGCCCGCGCCCCCGCTCTTCCTGCCGGCGGACGAAGGCCAGGCCAGGCTCGCCCGCGAGCTGGATCGCTGCGCCTCGCTCACCAAGCCGGATAGTGGCTGCGAGGCGGCCTGGGCCGTCAACCGCCGCCGCTTCTTCCGCCAGGACGAGCCCCCGCCCGAGATCGAGCGCGGCAGCGACACGGCGCCGGATGAAGGCACCCGGCCATGAACGACACCGGCGTTATCGACAATTTCCTCAACATCTTCACCGGCTACATCGACTCAGGCTTCGGCCTGCTCGGCGGCGAGGTCGCGTTCCTCTCGACCACGCTGATCGCCATCGACGTAACGCTCGCCGGCCTGTTCTGGGCCTGGGGCGCGGACGAGGACGTGCTTCAGCGCCTCGTCAAGAAGACGCTCTACATCGGCACCTTCGCTTTCATCATCGGCAATTTCTCGCTGCTCGCGACCATCGTGTTCGAGAGCTTCGCCGGGCTCGGCCTCCAGGCCAGCGGCGGGGCGATGACGATCGACGAGTTCATGAAGCCCGGCACGATCGCGGCGAAGGGGCTCGAAGCCGCCAAGCCGCTGCTCGATGCGGCGGGCCAGTTCTCCAGCCTTTGGGCCGTGTTCTCCAACCTCGCGCTGATCCTCGTGCTGCTGCTCGCCTGGGTGATCGTGGTGCTCGCCTTCTTCATCATCGCCGTGCAGGTCTTCATCACGCTGATCGAGTTCAAGCTGGTGACGCTGGCCGGCTTCGTCCTGCTGCCCTTCGCCTTCTTCAACAAGACCGCCTTCATGGCCGAGAAGGTGCTGGGCCATGTCGTCTCGACCGGCATCAAGGTGCTGGTGCTCGCCGTCATCACCGGCATCGGCACCACCTTGTTCAGCCAGTTCACCGGCGCTGCCCTCGGCCCCGCGCCCGACATCAATCAGGTCATGGCCATCGCGCTTGCCGCGCTGTCGCTGCTGGGCCTGTCGATCTTCGGCCCCAGCATTGCGAACGGCATCGTCTCGGGCGGCCCGCAGCTCGGCGCGGGTACGGCGGCCGGGACCGCGCTGGCGGCAGGCGGCGCGCTGATCGGAGGCGCCGCCGCCGCACGCCTTGGCGTGGGCGCGGCCGGGTCCGCAGTCGGTGCGGCCGGCCGGATGACCGGCGCCGCCGCGCGTGGTGGCGCTCAGATGGCAGGCGGTGCCACCAGCGCCTACAGCCTCGGCTCGTTCGGCAAGAGCGGTGCAGGCGCTGTTGCGGGCGGCATGGCCGCTGTCGGCCAAGCGGCGGCGGGAAGCGCGGCGAACGCCGTCCTTTCGCCCTTGCGCAAGGCGGCCGCCAAGGGCGGCGAGGCGATCAAGTCCAATTTCCGCTCCGGCGCCCGTGCCGGATTCACCGCAACCGGCGGCACGATCACCGGCGGGCCGGCATCCGCCGCCCCGGCGGCTGCAACCGCTGGCGGTTCCGCGTCGGCCGGCGCATCCGCCCAGCCTGAATGGGCCGCCGCGATGAAACGCCGCCAGGCCGTCAGCCACGGCGCGACCGTCCTCGCCCACACCATGAAGGCTGGCGACAGCCACGGCGGCGGCGCCGGTCCCGACATCAAAGAGAAGGACTGACCTCCCATGTTCCGACGCCCCACCATCCGCTACGGCCAGACGCCCGAACCCACGACACCCTATCAGCGCGCAGCCCAGCAATGGGACGACCGCATCGGCTCCGCGCGCGTGCAGGCGAAGAACTGGCGCCTCGCCTTCTTCGGCGCGCTGGCGCTCTCGGGCGGCCTTTCCGCCGGTCTCGTCTGGCAATCGGCGCGTGGGCATATCGTGCCCTGGGTGGTGCAGGTCGATCGGCTCGGCGAGGCCCAGGCCGTCGCCCCCGCCGAGGCGGGCTATCGCCCGACCGATCCGCAAATTGCGTTCCATCTCGCCCGCTTCATCGAGCAGGTCAGGGCGATCCCGGCCGATCCGGTGATCGTCCGCCAGAACTGGCTGCGCGCCTACGACTTCACGACCGATCGGGGCGCGGTGGCGCTCAACGACTACGCCCGCGCCAACGACCCCTTCGCCAATGTCGGCCGGGTGCAGGTCGCGGTGGACGTGTCGAGCGTGATCCGGGCATCGCCCGACAGCTTCCGCGTCGCCTGGACCGAGCGCCGCTATCAGGACGGCAGCCTTGCCGCCACCGAACGCTGGTCGGCGATCCTCACCATCGTCGTGCAGCCGCCGCGCACCCCCGACGCCCTGCGCAAGAATCCGCTCGGCGTCTTCGTCAACGCTTTGAATTGGTCAAGGGAGCTGTCGCAATGACGCACACGCCATTTCGCCGTTCCGCCTCGGCGGTCCTGCTTGTCTCCGCCACCGCGCTCGCCGGCTGCGCCACCACATCGGCGAAGCCGCCCGCGATTCGCTATGATGATCCGCCGCGCGAGATCGCGGCGACGCCGGCCGCGGAACCGCTCCGCGCCGTCGAGGTGGTGACGATCCCCGAACCCCTGCCGCTCCCCGGCCAATTGAAGCCGGTCGCGGCCGGGGCAGCGACTTCCGAGCCCGCCGATCCGCGCCGCCGTGTCGGGGCCGCCAACGCGGCCGCCCGCGTGCAGCCGGTGCGCGACGGTTTCCTCAACGCCATCCAGCAATATCCCTGGACGGACGGCGCGCTCTATCAGGTCTATGCCGCGCCCGGCCAGGTGACGGACATCGCGCTTCAGGAAGGCGAGCAGCTCGTGGGGCCCGGGCCGGTCGCGGCCGGCGACACCGTGCGCTGGATCATCGGCGACACGGTGAGCGGCAGCGGCGCGACGGCGCGCGTGCATATCCTGGCGAAGCCAACACGCCCCGACATTTCCACGAACCTCGTCATCAATACCGACCGGCGCACCTATCACATCGAATTGCGCGCGACCGCATCGACATACATGGCCTCGGTCTCATGGACCTATCCGCAGGACCAGCTCATCGCGCTGCGCGGCGCCAATGCCGCCGCTGCCCCCGTCGCGACCGGCCTCGACCTCGCGGCGCTCAACTTCCGCTACCGGATCGAGGGCGACCGCGTGCCGTGGAAGCCGGTTCGCGCCTTCGATGATGCAGCCCAAGTGTTCATCGAGTTTCCGGCCGGGATCTCGCAGGGCGAGATGCCGCCGCTGTTCGTGACCGGCGCGGCCGGCGATGCCGAGTTAGTTAATTACCGCGTGCAGGGCCGCTACATGGTGGTGGACCGGCTGTTCGCCGCCGCCGAGCTGCGCCTGGGCGACCGGCGCGGCGAGCAGCGCGTCCGCATCGTGCGCGACAATGGGCGCAGGGGGCGGCCGTGACCGATCCCGCCGACAATTCCCCGCCCGAGGCGGCCGCACCGCAAGCGCCGCGCCCCGATCCGCAAGCCTTCCAGCTTCGCGGCAACCCGCCGCGCGTCATGCGCCTGTCGCGCAAGGCGCTGGCCGCCCTCGGCGTCGTCGCCGGCCTCGGGATCGGCGGCTCACTGATCTATGCGCTCAAGCCGGCCGGCGAGAAGGAGGCCAAGGAGCTTTACAACACCGACAGCCGCGCCACGTCCGAGACCATCACGTCGGGACCGCGCGACTATAGCCAAGCGCCGAAACTCGGCCCGCCGCTTCCCGGCGACCTCGGCGGCCCGATCGTCTCGGCCCAGCAGCGCGGGGAGAATGTCCAGGTCCCGCCGGTCGGCGCCCAGCCCGATCCGCGCGCGCAGGCTGAGGAAGCCGCCCGCCAGCGCGCGCAGCAGGAGCGCGACGCCGCCCGCATGAGCGGCGTGTTCTTGGGTGGCAGCAGCGCCGGGGCCGCTGCGATGCCGTCTTTGCCGAACCTCGCGACGGCAGCGCCTGGTGCTCCTGCCTCACCGCAACCTGCCGAGACGGCGCAGGGCGACCAGGCCGCCAAGCGAGCCTTCTTGGCGCAGGCGTCTAATCAGCGGACGGTCAGCGTCGAACGCCTCGTGGCGCCGGCCTCGCCCAACATCGTGCAGGCCGGCAGCATCATCCCTGCCGCGCTCATCACCGGCATCCGTTCGGACCTTCCCGGCCAGATCACCGCCCAGGTAACGGCAAACGTCTATGACAGCCCTACGGGCCGCATCCTGCTCATCCCGCAGGGCACGCGGCTGATCGGCGAATATGACAGCGAGATCGCCGCCGGGCAGGCGCGCGTGCTGCTGGCATGGGATCGGCTGATATTGCCGGACGGCCGCTCGATCGTTCTCGAGCGCCAGCCCGGCGCTGATGCGGCCGGATATGCTGGCCTACAGGATCGCGTAAACCAGCATTGGGGCAATCTGCTGAAAGCCGCCGCCGTTTCGACACTGCTCGGCGTCGGCGCCGAATTGGGCGCGGATAGCGAGGACGAACTTACTCGCGCACTGCGTCGCGGCTCGCAGGACACCATCAACCAGACCGGCCAGCAGATCGTGCGTCGGCAGCTCAATGTGCAGCCGACGCTCACCATCCGGCCGGGGCATCCGTTGCGCGTGGTCATCACGCGCGACCTGGTGCTTGAACCGATCGGAGCGACACGATGACGAAATTGAAGTTGGGGCCGCTGGCCGACGATCGGCCGGTCAAGCTCTCCGTGGAGCTGCCCGCCGCCGTGCATCGCGATCTCGTCGCCTATGCCGCCGCGCTCGCAGCCGAGACCGGGGGAGCGCCGGTCCCGCCCGACAAGCTGGTCGCGCCGATGCTCGCCCGGTTCATGGAAACCGACCGCGCCTTTCGCCGGCACCGCGCGCAGGGGAAGTGAGAGCGCGCCGCCTGCCGTCAGTTGCCCATGAACTTCTTGAAGCGGTCGCGGCCTTCCGCCTCGATCACGGCCTGCTCGGCATTGGCGCACTCGCTGCCCCGCACCGAGCCTTCCGCGCATTGCCCCACGATCTCCCGTGCTTCATCGAGATGCGCCGCGAAATACTGCGTCCCGCGCGGTTCGGCCGGCTCCGGTGCGGCGGGGGCCGGACTCGCGAGGGCCGGCGCACGCTCGACGGGCATGATCACCGGGCGCAGCACGAAGCCCACGCCGAATCCGATGACCAGCGCGACCAGCACGATGAAGAGTGTCTTGCTTCGTGTCATGGCTATTTCTTTTCCGGTTGGTGATGTGATGGCTGCGGCATCAGAATGGGCGGCAGCGAATAGCGACCGGCCACGAGATCAAGGAAGCGCAGCAAGACGGGGTTGTCATTGTCTTCACGCCAATAGCCCGAGAAGCCGATCCGCATATGTCCATGACTGTCGTGGATTTCGCTGAACGTTACGCCTGGCACTTGGATACCCAAGGCGGATTCGGCGACAATCGAGAGACGCCCACCGAGCGCAATGGCGCTCAACATTGTCTCGCGTCCGATATCCTGCATGTCGATCTCTGGCATGCAACCGGGGACCCCAAGTTTGCCCATGAGGATGTTTCGGGTCTCTGGGCCGGGATCTCGTTCGGTCAGCAAAAAGTGTTCGCCGGTCAGGTCGGGCCAATGGATGCGTTCGCATTGGGTGAGTGGATGGCCTGCCGGCATTGCTACAAATATGCGCTCACTCCAGAAAGAACGGCTCATCAGACCCCGATAGGAGGCCTCCCCAATCATGATCGCGATATCGAGCAGGCCATTCTCGATCCCGGCCAACAGCATATCCCGATCGCGTTCAAAGCCGGATACTTTGACCTCGGGGTGGCGTTCGCCGAACTCGCTGAGCGTTGCCCGCAAGTTGCCGGCGGAGAAGGACGTATAGAAGCCTACGGCCAGCTTGCCGACGTGGCCGTTGTTCGTGGCGCGGACCCAGTTGTTCAGTTCCTCGAACTCCTTCACGATGCGCTGTGCCGTTCGCAGATAGGTTCTGCCATTCGGAGTCAGAGTGGCACCGCGGGTCTTGCGGTCGAACAGCGCCATGCCTAGCCGCTTCTCGATTTCGAGGACGTGTCGGCTGAGCGTTGCTTGCTTGATATTTATGCTGCGCGCCGCGCGACTGAAGCTACCGGCCTCGGCCGCCGCAATCAGGTAGCGGAGCTGGCGCAGCTCAATCACCGGGCTAACGGATCATCAGGCGGTGTCGTGAACTCCGTCCAGCCGCCACCCAGCGCCTTGTAGAGATTGATGAGATTACTGAGCCGCACCAGCTTGGAGCGGACCAAGGCTTGCTGTGACCCGTAAAGCGTGCGCTGCGCGTCGAGCAGGGCGAGGTTGTCATCCTCGCCTGAGTTGAGCCGCTGTTCCGCGAGCCTGTAGGCATTGCGGCTGGCATCGACCCGCTGCGTTTCCGATCGGATTTGGGCGTCCAAGGTTCCTTTGCCGGCGAGCCCGTCAGCCACGTCGCGGAAGGCGGATTGGATCGCCTTCTCATAGTTGGCGATTTCGATCCGTTTCTGCACGTCCGCGCGATCGAGGTTGGCTCTCAGCGCGCTGCCGCCGAAGATTGGAAGCGGCAGGGTGATGCGCGGCATGAAGCTCCATGCGCCCGACCCCGATGAGAACAGATCGTCGAGGCTCGCGCTCGCCGTTCCCGCCGAGCCGGTCAGACTGATCGTCGGGAAGAACGCTGAGCGGGCAGCGCCGATATTCGCGTTGGCGGCGCGCAGCGTATGTTCGACCGCGCGGATGTCGGGTCGGCGCGCCAGAAGGTCCGAGGGCACGCGATCGACCCGGCCGCCGACCGGCGCCGTGACCTGCGTAAAGGAAAGGTCGAGCCGTGCGGCGGCTACGGCCGCGCTACCGGCCTGCACCTGTGCGCGTGCGGCGTTCCGCTGCGCCAGCGCGTCGTCATAAGTCTTGCGCGAGATTGCGCCGGTCGCGACGAGTTGTTCCGAGCGGGTGAAATTGCTTTCGGCGAGCGTTGCGGAGGCTTGCGCCTGACGAAGCTGCGCCTGCGCCTGATCGAGCGCGACCTGGAATGGTCGCGGATCAATGCGGAACAGAAGCTGCCCCTTCCTGACGAGCACGCCTTCGGGGACATGGACGGAGACGATTGCGCCGCTGACGCGGGGCCGCAACTCGACGCTCTGGGGCGCCGATAGCGAACCGTTGAACTCGGCCGAGGGGGCAAGCTCGCGCACGACAACTTGCGCTACTGGCACTTGCGGCGCTGCCGCCGCTTGTGCGCCCTGATCGCCGCCCGATTTGCTACAAGCTGACGTAAGGCCGCCAATAGCCAAGGCTATGGAAGCCAGGAGAAGTGCGCTTTTTGTCGGCATGATATTGCCTTTCAACTGTGCCGCGCCTTGTTCATCCGTTCCGCGGCGTCTGATCGATTCCTGTTCGCTTTGCGGCTTCCAGCGTTGGCAAGGTCAAGGATTATTTTCAACAATCATTCATATGAATATAGATAAATATGAAAGGATAGGCGATAGGTCGAAGGGGCACGCCGGCATGGCGCGTCGAGCGTCGCAATGCCATCCTTGGTGCGCATCGCGACGAGATTAGGCGCGGCGCATTGAAGCTCGCGCGTGTCCTCAATGATGACGACGCGGTCGGGACCCTTGGCGACTTCGGCTAGAAGCGCCGCTTGGTCGGCGGCCATGGTGCCCGACTGCACATAGTCATCGAGCAACGTACCGGCGGCGTAGGTCCGACGTGAGCCCGAAGTGATTCATCCCTTGACCTTCCAAACGTTGGAAGAAGCATCGGTCTGCGGCAACAAACGAATCAATGCGGAAAGTCAGGAATTCCCGGATTCCTGAAGCCGTCCCTCAACCGCCGACGCCGTCATCGGCTTCTCCGAGCGCAAAAATGACGCTGCCATTTGCTCGTCATCGCCACGGCCAGCTCATGGTGGTGCTTGACTGCATCGAGTTGACATCAAACAAATGAACACATATTCATGTGCACATCTTATGGCTCCGTTTGAGATCGACATGCCCCATTCCCACAGCCACCACGATCACGATCACGCAAGACGGGAGCATGCCCATTTTCGCGATCTCGCGGGAGGACGTGCGATGCCTAGCAAGTCACCTATGTTTCGGAACCAGCCACGATGATGGCGCTCGTGCGGGTCGCGCTAACGCGACCGCTGACCTTCATCGTGATGGCCGTGCTGATCTTTGGCCTCGGCATCCTGTCCGTTCTGAGGATGCCGGTCGACATCTTCCCGCGCATCGGCGTGCCGGTGATCGCGACCGCCTGGACCTATAATGGGCTGTCGCCCGAGGACATGGCCGGACGGATCATCAATCCGTTCGAACGCGTGCTGACCACGACCGTCAACGACATCGACCGGATCGAGAGCCAGTCGATGAACGGCGTTGGCGTCGTGCGGATTTACTTCCAGCCAGGCGCGGACATTCGCACCGCGACCGCGCAGGTCACGTCGATCTCGCAGGCCATTTTGCGTCAGCTTCCGCCGGGCATCTCTCCGCCGTTCATCGTCAACTATGACGCCTCGACCGTGCCGATCGTCCAGCTCGCCCTCTCCGGCGAAGGGCTGAGCGAACAGCAGCTCTACGATCTCGGCGTCAATCAAATCCGCCCGCAGCTCATCACCGTGCCGGGCGTCGCCATGCCCTTCCCATTCGGCGGCAAGCAGCGTCAGATACAGATCGACATCGACCCTGAGGCGCTGCGCGCTCGCGGCCTGTCCGCCGGCGACGTCGCGGCGGCGATTGCCGCGCAAACCCAAATCATCCCGGCGGGCTTCGCCAAGGTCGGCGGCCTGCAATACACCGTCAGGCTCAACAATGCGCCGGGCTCGGTCGAGCAGTTGAACAATCTGCCAGTTCGCGTGGTCGACGGCGCGACGATCACCATGCGCGACATCGCCCAAGTCCGCGACGGCGCGCCGCCGCAAATGAACATCGTCCAAGTCGAAGGCCAGCGGTCAGTCCTGATGACCGTGCTCAAGAGCGGTGCGGCCTCAACCATCGATATCGTCAATACGGTTCGCGAGCGTATCCCACAGATCACCGAGGGCCTCCCGGAAACGCTGCGCGTCCAGCTTATCGGCGACCAGTCGGTGCTGGTGAAGGCGGCCGTCTCCACCGTGGCCTATGAGGGTGTGTTGGCCGCCGTGCTGACCTCGCTGATGATCCTGCTGTTTCTGGGATCGTGGCGATCGACGATCATCATCGTGACCACGATACCCTTGGCGATCCTCGCCGCGTTGTTGGCGCTGAGCGCGACCGGCCAGACGATCAACATCATGACGCTGAGCGGCTTGGCTCTGGCCATCGGCATATTGGTCGACGACGCGATGGTCACGATCGAGAACATCAACTGGCACCTTGAGAAAGGGAAGCCGGTTCTACGCTCGATCATGGACGGCGCGGCGCAGATCGTGACGCCCGCCTTCGTGATCGTGACGTGCATCTGCATCGTCTTCGTGCCGATGTTCTTCCTGCCGGGCGTCGCAGGCTATCTGTTCGTGCCGCTGGCACTGGCGGTGATCTTCTCGATGATCGCCTCGTTCATCCTGTCGCGCACGCTCATCCCGACGATGGCGATGTATCTGCTACGCCCGCATCGGGAGGGCGAAGAGGCCGAGCGCGCCCGCTCGCGCAATCCACTCGTCCGGTTCCAGCATCGCTTTTCGACCGGGTTCGACAGGCAGAAGGACCGCTTCGGGCGGGTGCTTTCCCGCGTGATGTCCGCACGGCGCATCTTCATCCCGGCGTTCCTCGGCGCGATGGTGGCGTCGCTGCTGCTCATTCCCACACTTGGCCGCGACTTCTTTCCCACTGTGGATGCTGGGCAAATCACCCTGCATGTGCGCGCGCCGGCAGGCACGCGCATCGAGGACAGCACGGCGCTGATCTCGCGGGTGCAGACGCGGGTGCGCGAATTGATCCCCGCCGAGCAGGTTGAATCGGTCGTCGCCAATGTCGGAATGTCCTCCGCGCTGCTCAACGTCATCTACAACAATACGGGGACGGTGGGACTGAACGAGGGCGATATCCTCATCTCGCTCGGGCGGAACCGAACCGCGACGGACACGCATGTCGCCACTTTGCGGCGCGAGCTGCCCGTGAGCTTTCCGGGCGTTGATTTCTCCTTCCTGCCTGCCGACATCACCAGCCAAATCCTGAACTTCGGCTCGCCAGCGCCGATCGATATCCAGGTGCGCGGCCGGAATCTCGCGGCGAACGAAGCTTATGCGCAAGCGATCCTCAAACGCGTTCGGACCGTGCCCGGCCTCGCCGACGCCCGACTCCAGCAATCCTCGCGCGCGCCGCAGCTCAACATCGACATCGATCGCTCGCGGATCGCGCAATACGGGCTCAACCAGCGTGACGTAACCACCAGCGTCGCGACCGCCCTAGCCGGCACGCAGCAGTCTGCGCCGGTTTACTGGCTCAATCCCGAAAACGGGGTGTCCTATCCTGTCGTGGCGCAAGTCCCCGAACTGGAGGTCGACACGATCGCTGCGCTGGAAGCGCTGCCGGTTTCGGCGACGGGCGCCGGGGAGGCCCAGACGCTGGGCGGTCTTGGCGCCGTGACTCGCAATACGACCATCAACGTAGCGAGCCGAGCAGACATCCAGCCGGTCATCAACATCTATGCCACGCCGCAGGCTCGCGACCTGGGCGCCGTGGCCGGCGACATTCATCGCATCATTGCCGAGATGGATGCCGAGCGCCCGGCCGGCGTAACCGTCACGCTGGCGGGACAATATGAGACGATGAACCACGCCTTCTCCGGTCTCGCTTTCGGGCTGATCGGCGCGATTATCCTCATCTACCTCGTGATCGTCGTGACCTTCCAGAGCTGGATCGACCCGCTGGTCATCATCGGCGCGCTGCCGGCCGCCTTCGCCGGCATCGTCTGGATGCTGTTCGTGACCGGCACGACCATCTCCGTGCCCGCGCTCACCGGCGCGATCATGTGCATGGGCGTCGCCACCGCCAACTCCATCCTGGTGGTCAGCTTCGCACGCGAACGCCTAGCCGAGACCGGCGACGCCACCCGCGCCGCGATCGAGGCGGCGGTGGTCCGTTTCCGCCCCGTGCTGATGACCGCGCTCGCGATCATCATCGGCATGACCCCCATCGCGCTCGGTATCGGCGAGGGCGCCGAGCAGAACGCTCCGCTCGGCCGCGCGGTGATCGGCGGCTTGATCTTCGCAACCGTGGCGACACTGCTGCTCGTGCCGGCGCTGTTCAGCATCGCCCATCGCAAGGGCGCGCCTTCCTCACCCGCAAGGGAGCTTGAACTCCAGCATGTCTGATCCAACCCCAAAGAAGCGCGCCGGCCTTTATCTCGGCGCGGCCGGTCTCGTGATTGCCGCACTGGTCGGAGGCGGCCTCGTTTCGCGCGGCATGGCCGAAAGCGAACAGGCAGCCATCGCGGCCGAGAACGCGCTGCCCACCGTCAGCCTGGTTCAGCCCCGCGTGTCCGAGGGAGGCGAGATCGTGCTGCCGGGCAGTCTCGATCCCTATAATCGCGCCGCGATCAACGCGCGGGTGAGCGGCTATGTGCGCGAATGGCGCGCGGACATCGGGGACCGGGTGCGGCGCGGGCAAACGCTCGCCATCCTCGATGCGCCCGAGATCGACCAGCAGCTCGCGCAGGCCCAGGCGGCCTATCAGACCGCGGCCGCTGATCGCGGGCTGGCCGAAACCACGGCGGCGCGCTGGAACAATCTGCTCGAAAAGGACGCCGTGTCCCGGCAGGAAGCCGATGAGCGGCAGGGGCAGTTTGCCGCTGCCGATGCGCGCGCACGGGCCGCTCAGGCGGACGTCGGCCGGCTGAGGGCGCTGACCGGATTTACGCGGCTGACGGCGCCGTTCGATGGCGTCGTCACCAGCCGCTCGGCCCAGCTCGGCGCCTTGGTCCAGACGGGCGCGCCGGGGGTGGAACCCTTGTTCACCGTTGCCGACGTCAGCCGCCTGCGCCTCTATGTGCGCGTACCGCAAGCTTTTTCGGGAAGGCTGGTGCGCGGCACGCAAGCGATGTTCACCGTGCCTGACAGACCGGGCGAGGTGTTCGAGGCCACACTGTCCCGTCTCTCCGAGGCGGTGGACCGCCAATCCGGCGCAATGCTGGTGGAATTTCTGGTCGATAACGGCGCTCGACGCCTGAGACCCGGCAGCTACGCGGAGGTGCGGGTGTCCGTGCCTGGCGGCGCCGAAACGGTCCAGGTGCCGGCGAGCGCCCTGATCCTCGGTTCCGACGGCGCGCGGGTCGCCGTGGTCGATGGCCAGGGTCAGGTCGCGCTTCGGGAGGTTGCGGTGGGTCGCGACCAGGGCGCGACCATCGAGATTATCTCGGGGCTACGTCCAACCGACCGCATCGTTCAGACCCCTCCCGACGCGCTGGCCACCGGCGACAAGGTCCGGGTAGTTCCCGCACGGCAACCGGCGGCTCCGAATGCGCAGCGCTAGGATAGCATTCGTCGCCGCGATCGGCCTCGGCGGCTGCGCCACCCTGCCGCCGATGCAAACGCCGGCAATCGAGACCCCGGCAAGCTTCCGCCATGTGGAAGGATGGACGACGGCCGCGCCCGGCGATCATCTAGACCGTGGCGAGTGGTGGCGCGGATTCGCGGACCCGGTGCTCGACGAGCTGATGGCGCGGCTGGACGAGCGGACCCCGACGCTCGCGGCCGCGCTTGCCCGTTACGACCGGGCGTTGGCGGCGGCACGGCTCGACCGCTCCAACCAGTTGCCGAATGTCGATCTGACCGGCGGGGCTTCGCGCGAGCGGCTTTCAGCCGGACGATCGATCGGAGCTGGCGAGCCCGTAATCGCGAACCAGATCCTCTTCGGTGTTGGTCTCGATTATGAGTTGGACCTTTGGGGCCGGGTCCGCAACAGCGTGCGCGCCGCTACGGCGGATGCCGAAGCGCAGGAGGCCGCCTTGCGCTCGGCGCGGCTCAGCCTTCAGGCTTCGGTCGCCGATCTCTATGTCCAACTTCGCGCCGTCGATGCCGAGCAGGTCCTGCTGACCAGGACCGTGGCCGCCTATGCGCGCGCCGATGATTTGATCCGCACCCGCCACGAAGGCGGCATTGCCTCTGGCGTGGACCGTAGCCGATCGACGGCCCAGCTCGCCGATGCCCGCGCCCGTCTGGAGGCGCTACGGGCGCAGCGCGCGGGGATCGAGAACCGGATCGCGGCGCTGGTTGGCGAGAGCGCCTCTGTTTTCGCCATCGATCCCGCGCAACGAAGCCTTGCGCTGCCTGACCTGCCGCCGTCCCTGCCCTCCGAACTTCTTCAGCGCCGTCCCGACATCGCCGAGGCGCAGCGCCGCCTGGTCGCCGCCAATGCGCGGATCGGCGTCGCGCGGGCCGCCTTCTATCCGCGCATCAGCCTCGGGCTCGGCGCGGGGTATCAGGCGGTCGAGGCGCCGATCGTCAGCGCGGATACTGGTTTCTGGGCGCTCGGGCCGATCACCACGATCTTCAATCTGTTCGACGGTGGCGGACGGCGAGCGCGGCTGGCCATCAGCCGGACGGACTATGAAGAACTCGCCGCGGGCTACCGCCAGACCGTGCTGGATGCGTTCCGGGAGGTGGAGGATGCCCTGTCTCGCATGGATGCCTTGACGGGTCAGGATCGCGAGCAGCGCATAGCCGCCCAAGCGGCGGCGCGGGCTGAGAGCCTGGCGCTTGATCGCTATCGCGACGGCGCGGCCGACTATCTGGAGGTGACGACGGCCCAAACCGCCGCGCTCGCCGCGCAACGCGCCAGCATCACGGTCGAATATGATCGCGCCCGAACGGCAATCGCCTTGATCCGGGCGCTGGGAGGCGCGACCCCGGACGACACATGACGGAGAAGCGCCGCCCTTCACGACGAGACCTACTGCAAATCGGCGGGGTGGTCGCCATAGGTTATGGCGTCAGCGTTTTTCTGAAGGCGACCGCACCACTCGGGATCAACGCGTCCGCTTGTTGTCGGACTTGTTGACCACGGCTTAGCGGGAGCGGCGCCGCATCGTGGAGCGGTGTCGAATATCTGATTCGTTTACGGTCGGTGCCGAAGGCGGCCCGTTGCCGCCGGCACGGATGCTGGCGCGGCGCCGGGTTCCTCCAGATCGGCAAGGATCGGGCAGTCAGGCCGATCATCGCCCGCGCAGCAATCCACCAGCGTTCCGAGCGTCGCGGCCATCTGGTTCAGATTTTCGATCCGCTCCTGAAGCTGGGCGATATGGGCCTGCGCGATCCGCTTCACATCGGCGCTCTGGCGGGCCTTGTCCCGCCAGAGGCTCAGAAGATCGTTGATCTCCGCGACCGAGAAACCGAGATCACGCGCCCGCCGGATGAACCGCAGCATATGAACATCCGATGGCGAGTAATCGCGATAGCCGGAGTCCTTGCGATCGGCTTTCGGAATGAGGCCGGTCTGCTCGTAATAGCGGATCATCTTGGCGGAGACGCCCGACGCCTTGGAGGCTTGTCCGATGTTCATGCCGTTCCTCCTGTCTCGCGTGGCTGAAAACCGCGCAGGCGCAACGAATTACCCAAGACGAAGATGCTCGACATCGCCATAGCACCCGCCGCGAACACCGGCGAGAACAGGATGCCCAGGCTCGGATAGAGCACGCCTGCCGCGACCGGGATCAGCGCCGTGTTGTAGGCGAACGCCCAGAACAGGTTCTGGCGGATATTGCCAATCGTCGCGCGCGACAGGGCGATGGCCGTCGCCACACCGTTCAGATGGCCCGACATCAGCACGACATCGGCCGCCTCGATCGCGATATCCGTGCCGGTGCCGACCGCTAGGCCGATATCGGCAGCCGCCAGCGCGGGCGCATCGTTGATGCCATCCCCGACGAAGGCGACGCGGCCATGCTCGGCCTTGAGCCGGGCTATCGCCTCCACCTTCCCTTCGGGCAGGACTTCGGCGACCACTTCGTCGATACCGAGCTGGCGGGCGATAGCCTCGGCCGTCATGCGGTTGTCGCCGGTCAGCATCGCAACCTTGAGGCCGAGCGCGTGCAGCGCCGCGATGGCTGCCGGCGTGGTCGCCTTGATCGGATCGGCCACCGCGATGATCGCGGCAAGCCGCCCGCCAATGGCGGCATAGAGCGGCGACTTGCCTTCCTGCCCCAACCGCTGTGCTGTCTCCGCAAAGGCGGCCACGTCCAGCCCAAGCTCGCGCATGTAGCGATCGGCACCGATCTGGACCAGCTCGCCACCCGCCACCGCCTTGACACCGAAGCCGGTGATAGAGTCGAAGTCGGTAATCGCGGGCAGCGCAATACCTTCCGCCTTGGCCGCGTCGACGATTGCGCGGGCGATCGGATGCTCCGACTTGTCCTCGACAGCGGCGACCAGACCCAGCACCGCCGCCCGGTCGAAGCCGTCCGTCACTTGCAGGTCGGTGAGCGCGGGACGACCTTCGGTCAGCGTGCCGGTCTTGTCGACCGCGACAACCCTGGCGTCCTTCAGCAGTTGCAGCGCCTCGCCCTTGCGGAACAAGATACCCAGTTCCGCTCCGCGCCCGGTGCCGACCATGATGGCGGTCGGCGTCGCCAGCCCCATAGCGCAGGGGCAGGCGATGATGAGCACGGCGACCGCATTCACCAGTGCAAAGGTCAGTGCGGGCGACGGGCCGAACCACAGCCAGGCTGCGAAAGTCAGCGCCGCCACACCGAACACGGCGGGGACGAACCACATCGTCACCTTGTCGACCAGCGCCTGAATCGGCAGCTTCGATCCCTGCGCCTGCTCGACCATGCGGATGATCTGCGCCAGCATCGTCGCGCCGCCAACGGCGGTGGCGCGGAACGCCAGCGCGCCCTGCTGATTGACGGTGCCGCCGACCAGCGTGGCGCCCTCAGCCTTGGCGACCGGGATGGGTTCGCCGGTGATCATCGACTCGTCGACATAGCTCTCGCCCTCGGTCACTTCGCCATCGACGGGGATGCGCTCGCCGGGACGCACTTCGATAATGTCGCCGGTGATGACCTCGCTAATGGAAACCTCGAACACCGCGCTGTCGCGGCGCACGCGGGCGGTCTTGGCCTGCAATCCCACCAGCCGCTTGATCGCTTCGGAGGTGCGGCCCTTTGCACGGGCTTCGAGGTAACGGCCCAACAGGATCAGCGCAACGATGACCGCCGCCGCTTCATAATAGACGTTGACCGTCCCGGCGGGCAGCAGACCGGGCGCGAAAGTCGCGACCAGCGAATAGCCGTAGGCGGCCAGCGTGCCGACGGCAACCAGCGAGTTCATGTCCGGCGCCAGCCGCGCCAGCGCGGGCAGGCCCGCCTTGTAGAAACGGATGCCGGGGAAGGCGAGCACCAGCGTCGTCAGGACGAACTGGAGATACCAGCTTGCCTGCATGCCGATCGTGCGGTCGATCAAGCCATGGACGCCGGGAATGACGTGGCTGCCCATTTCGAGCAGGAACACCGGCAGCGCCAGTACGGTCGCAAGGGTGAGATCGCGCTTCAGCGCCCGGCGCTCGGCGTCCTTCCGCTCGGCCGCTTCCTCGTCGCCAGAAACGCTGGCCTCAATTGGGCGCGCTGTATAGCCCGCGCCCGCGATCGCTGCGATGAGCGCCTCAACATCGGCCGCGCCGCGCACGCTCGCGCGTTCGGTCGCTAGGTTGACTATCGCCTCGGTGACGCCGGGGACAGCTTTGAGCGCCCGCTCCACGCGACCGACGCAGGATGCGCAGGTCATTCCCTCCACCGCCAGTTCGATGCCGGCGACAGATGGCACGCTGTAGCCGGCGGCCTCGACGGCCCGCACCAGCGCCTTTCGGTCGACGGCGGCGTTTGCTCGAATGTCGGCGTTTGCTCGAATGTCGGCGCGTTCGGTCGCCAGATTGACGCTGACGGACTGTACGCCCTCGACCTTGCTCAGCGACCGTTCGATGCGGGCCACACAGGACGCGCAGGTCATGCCCTCAATCGGCAAGCTGATCGCCGAATCGATGGATTCGTCCGAATCTCTCAGGGTTTCTGCGGCTATCATGGCTCGATACTCCACACTTCACGATTGGAATTTGTCGCAAGATGCAGGTTCCAATGATGGGAAGGTCAAGGGCAAAATATATCCTGACCTGATGAGAGCAAGCCGCCCTCGCAAGCACATGGCTCAACGGTAGGGCCGTGATCTCCTTTCCGATAGCGACCGCGAAAAACGGCCTTGACCCTCCAACGATGGGAAAGATTAGCTTGTGATCCGTTGTCAGGAACAATGGAGATTTCCCATGCAATTCCACGTCGAAAACATGAGCTGCGGTTCATGCATCAAGCACATCGCGCAAGCGATCACCGCGATCGACGCCAATGCGAAGGTCGAGGTGAGTATCGCGGACAAGAAGGTCACGGTCGATACCGTGGCTAGCGCGCAAGCTATCGAAGTCGCGCTCGCCGAGGACGGCTATCCCGCGCGCGCTATTGAAGTGGCATAGGGAGGCGTAGCCATACCACCAGGTCCGACCGGGCGGATGACGGCTGTCGTCCGTCCGGCATTTCCGGCCCTTGTTCCCGTTTCCGAAAATCGGGCACCTGCAGGACATAGAGACATGACACCATTCATTGAGCGCAGGTCGTTTTTACGAGCGGGAGCCATCGGCATAGCCGGACTCGGCATCACGGGGCTTGTTCCCGCCTGGGCCAGAACCGGCTCGACCGGGCTTGTACCGACCCTGCCCACACTCTCGGGCGAGGATATTCACCTCAGGATTGCCAATACGCCTTTCACCGTAGGCGGGCGGACCGGTCACGCCGTGACTATGAATGGTGTATTGCCCGCGCCGCTGATCCGGCTGCGCGAGGGGCAGAATGTGCGGTTGCACGTCGAGAACACGCTCGACGAGGACAGCTCGATCCACTGGCACGGGCTGCTCGTGCCATTCCAGATGGACGGCGTGCCCGGCCTCAGCTTTCCGGGGATCAAGCCGCGTTCGACCTTCGTCTATGACTTTCCGTTGCTGCAAAGCGGCACCTATTGGTATCACAGCCATAGCGGCCTTCAGGAACAACAGGGCCATTATGGTCCGATCGTGATCGATCCCGCCGAGCCCGATCCGATCGCTTATGATCGCGAGCATGTGATCGTGCTGAGCGACTGGACGTTCCTGCATCCGCACGCTCTCATCACCAAGCTCAAGGCGGAAGGCGGCTACTTCAATCGCCAGAAACAGACATTGTTCGGCATGATGAAGGGCGGCCCCGAGGAGGAAATGTCGGCATCGGACCGCGCCATGTGGGCGCAGATGCGGATGGACCCCACCGACATTTCCGACGTGACGGCCGTCACCTACACCTATCTCATCAACGGTCATGGCCCGCAGGAGAACTGGACCGGCCTGTTCCGTCCCGGCGAGCGGGTGCGGCTGCGCTTCATCAATGCCGCCACCATGACGATCTTCAATATCCGTATCCCCGGCCTGCCGATGACGGTGGTCAGCGCCGATGGCCAGAATGTCCGACCCGTAACGGTCGACGAGTTCCAGATCGGCAATGCCGAAACTTATGACGCCATCATCGAACCCGCCGAGGACAAGGCGTTCACGCTGGTGGCGGAATCGATCGATCGTTCCGGCATGGCGAGCGCCACGCTCGCATCCCGTATGGGGATGACGGCGCCGATTCCGCCGCTGCGCCCGCGTCCCACGCTCACCATGAAGGACATGGGCATGGGCGGCATGGACCACGGATCAATGGCGGGAATGGACCATAGTGCCATGGGCCATGGCGCGATGGCGGCCGGGGCAGACGCGGTGACAGCAGACCATGGCGGGATGGATCACAGCGGCATGGATCATGGCGGTTCCCATTCGATGGGCGGCATGAACATGCGTGACAAGTCTTTGGTTCCCGACAGCGTCAAGGTCGGTGTGGGCGTGGACGCCATCGCCATGGCGCCGGTCGATCGCACCGGCGATCCGGGGCTGGGCCTCGAAGATGTCGGCCATAAGGTGCTGACCTATCGCGATCTGATGTCCTTGACGCCCAATCCCGACACGCGCCCGCCGCAGCGCACGGTCGAGGTCCACCTCACCGGCAACATGGAACGGTTCATGTGGTCGTTCGATGGCGAGAAGTTCAGCGAGGGCGTGGAACCGATCCGCTTCGAGCGCAATGAACGCGCCCGCGTTACCCTCATCAACGACACGATGATGACCCATCCCATCCACCTGCACGGCCATTTCTTCGAACTGGTGAACGGTCATACCGGCAGCTATCCGCGCAAGCACACCGTCAATGTGCTGCCGGGCGGCAAGGTCAGCTTCGACCTGACCGCCGATGCGCCCGGCGACTGGGCGTTTCACTGCCATCTGCTGCTCCACATGCACGCCGGGATGTTTCGCGTCGTCACCGTCCGTCCGCTCGACGGAGACGCGGCATGATGCGGCTCGTGGGCATCGCTCTCCTCGCCGTCGCGACTCCCGCTTGAGCGCAACACGATCACCGGAGTCATGCTGGCGCCTCACAGCAGGACCCGGCCGATTCCCATGCGGGGCATCGTATGGACGGTGCCGAAGGCAATCCCCATGCGGGGCACGACATGCCGCCGGAACCCTCCGCAGCGCCCGATCCTCATGCCGGCCACGCCATGCCTTCAGCCGCGCCGATGGAAGCGCACCAGGCCCATGCAGGCCATGAACCGGGCATTCCCGACCCGCCGGTGCGCGGGCCATCGGCGGCGGCCATGGGCGGCCCCGATCACGCCGCCGATGCCATATTCGGCGCGGCGGCCATGGCTCCGGCGCGCGAAATCGTGCGCCGCGAACATGGCGATATCAAAAGCCACAATATCCTGATCGATCAGCTCGAAGCCGTGATCGGCAAGGGCAAGGACGGCTATGCCTGGGACGTGCAGGGCTGGTATGGCGGCGATATCGACAAGCTCTGGCTCAAGACCGAAGGCGAAAGCCACTTCGACGACAGCCCGGAAAGTGTCGAGGCGCAGGCGCTCTGGAGCCACGCGCTCGATCCGTGGTGGAACCTCCAGGCCGGCATACGCCACGATTTTCGGTCCGGACCGGACCGCACCTACGCTGTCATCGGCGTTCAGGGCCTTGCCCCTTACTGGTTCGAGATCGACAGTGCGCTGTTCCTGTCCGACAAGGGTGACGTCACCGCGCGAATCGAAGCGGAATATGACCAGCGCCTGACCCAGAAGCTGATCCTCCAGCCAACCGCCGAACTGAACTTCTCCGCGCAGGACGTTCCCGAGCTGGGCATCGGTTCCGGGCTGTCCACCGCCGAGTTGGGGTTGCGTCTGCGCTACCAGTTCGTGCCGGAGTTCGCGCCCTATATCGGCGTGAAATATGAACGCGCCTTTGGCGACACGGCGGATTTTCGCCGCGCCCGCGCTGAAAGCAGAGGTGGGTGGAATTTCCTGATCGGAATCCGGTCCTGGTTCTGAGGGATATGGTTATCGGACCGGCGGGCCTGATCGAGGTGCGCCGGTCCTCCTGTCTTTCTGTGAACAAATATTACTGGGCGCGATCATTCGTCGTCGTGATCCTCATCCATATGGCTGGCCATGTCGATGAGCATGGTGCTCACATGGGCATCCGCCACTTCATAGAATATCTGCTTGCCGTGTCGCTCGCTACGGACGAGGCGCGCGCCGCGCAGGAGGCGCAGATGGTGGCTGACCAGCGTTTGCGACAGATCGAGGCTTTCGGCGATGTCGCCCACCGATCGCGGCGTTTGCAGGCAATAGAGCAGAATACGCAGGCGGGAGGGATCGCCCAGCAAGCGGAAAGTTTCGGCCAGGATCGTTACGTCGTGGCTCGACAGTCCCTGAGAATGCTTAGGATTGCCATGATCGTCAGAGTTGGTGGTGTCGGACATCAGGAGCCTCTTATACGTGAATATATGACGATGTGTAGATTTATGATCCTTCTAGGGCCAGCCTTGACCACCCGCTAGCCAACCAATTGCCGGTTTTCCTCGATCATCCCCTTGCACTTGTGGAACCGGCTTGCCGGAGCAGCAGCGGAATGAGGCTCGTCGCGATTACCGGGAAAATCAGCCAATTGATCGCCATCCAACCCGAGCTGTGCAAGATCGTGCCGGCAAGAAAGGAAACAGCCGCTGTGGTCGCGAAGGCCGAGTCCGAACAGGCTGACGGGGAAGGTAACCCAGGCGGGATCGGGCGAGAGTTGCTGACCGACCAGCCCGCCGAGCGACATCACGATCGGCGGGCTGGCGCCGCCCAAGGCTTGCGCGGCAGTGAGAACAGCGATGTTCCTGCGGGCGTTTGGTTCCCGTTCATTGCCAAGAGCCACCTTCAGGCACCGGGAGGCAGTCTGACAGAGCATTTCAGATAGGCTGCACCAACGTCCGCCTATCAGTGGGAGCAAGCGTGTTTCACGCCGCCGTGGCTGTGGCTGGGATGGTCGTGCCCAGGTCCGCGTCCCTCATCCCGCTTGCTGCCGGGAGCGAGGCTGCACGTCTCGCCTTCCTCGTTCCAATCCACCGCTACAGTGGCGTGCTCGATCTCGAAATGGCTCTCCAACTCGCGTTCCACTGCACGCACCACTACGCGGGCCTCGGTGTCGTTCGCCGGTCGGACGTGCATCGTCGCCAGCGTGCGGCCCGACGTGATCGACCAGACATGGATATGGCCGACCGCAGCCACGCCCGGCACATGCTCCAGAATATGGCGCTCGATCTTCTCCGGCGCCGCGCCGTCGGGCGCGCCTTCGAGCAGGATGTGCAGCGACTTGCCCGCCAGTTTCCATGCGCTACGCAGTACCAGCAGGGAGACGACCACCGACAGGATGGGGTCGATCGGCGTCCAGCCCGTCAGGTAGATCACGATCGCCGCGCCCACGGCGCCGACCGAGCCGAGCAGGTCGCCCATGACGTGGAGCGCCGCGCCCTTGATGTTGACATGCTCGCTGTCGCCGCGCGTCAGAATCCAGAAGACGAGGATATTGACCAGCAGCCCCGCGATCGCGACCCCGAACATCGGGCCGGCAAGGATCGGCTGCGGCTCCTGAAAGCGCTGCCAGGCTTCATAGACGATCCAGCCGACGATCGCGAACAGGGTGACGGCGTTGACGAAGCCGGCGATCACCTCGAAACGCAGATAGCCGAAGGTGCGTTTGGAATCAGCCGCGCGCTGGCCGAAACGGAAGGCGGCATAGGCGAGCGCCAGCGCCGCCGCGTCGGTCATCATATGGCCGGCGTCCGCCAGCAGCGCCAGCGACCCTGAAAGCAGACCGCCCACGACCTCGACCGCCATGAAGGTGAAGATCAGGCCGAACGACAGCAGCACCTTGCGCTCATTGTCGCTGGTGATGGTCGGCGTGTGCGAATGATCGTGGTCGTGATCGTGGCCATGACCATGGTCGGCGTGCGAGTGGGCCATTATCGAGCTTTCATGACATATACATTAAACACATCAATATGTGTTCATATAATGTATGTCAATATGCCTATGTGCCGATGGATAATGACCCGGCCGACCTCTTGTTCTTTAGACAGTTTTGGGGATGAAAGCCGCATCGGTCTAGGAGCGGCCTGCATCCCATACCATCGTGTGCAATTGTCAGGCGGCCAGCCGTTGTGACGTTTCAGCTTGTGCTGTTGAGTCTTGATGGGGCGTCAGAAACCGAACCAACGCAGCCTTACGCGAGCCCCGATCAAGCGCATAATGTGTATGTGTCAGCTCAGCACCATTGAGCAGCGCATGGATGTAGCCGGACACCGTATCGGCCGCCATGACGAGGGCTGCATCGAGCGTATGCACATAACGGCTGGTGATAGAGCCGGTGGCATGGCCGAGAAGCGCCGCGATGGTGATCTCGGTGAAACCAAGGTCGTTCGCCAGGCTGGCGAAGCTGTGGCGCAGTACATGAGCGGTGATGTCCGCCAGCTCCGTCCCGGCGAAGATCTTTTCCCAATGCCGAGGGAAGCTGCCGAACGGCTTGGCCAGGTTCCGCTCGCCGGGAAACACATAGGGGCTGTCGCCGCTCATGTCCCGCTCGTCGAAATACTCCAGCACCGGCAAGCCCATCGGCCGCACGGACTGACCTTCCTTCGTATCCTCGAACCGGAAGCAACTCCCCACGGTGTCGAGTTCCGTTTTGCGCAGCTTGATGACCTCACTGCGCCGGCAACCCGACATGGCGATCTGACGGATCATCTCCACGGTGCGCGTGTAGCGTTCATCCTCGGCGGCATTGGCAAGGATGCGCCCGAGGGCGCGATACTCGTCCTCGTTCAGACGGCGCTGGCGCACGGCGTCCTTGGGCTTGCGGATGCCATGCGCCGGATTGACCTCGATGATGCCCAGGTCATCCCGTGCATAGGTGAAGATGCCACCCAGGAGACCGACGGTGCGGCTAGCGACGCCGATGCCGCCCCGTACGATCGACTTACCGCGCAGTTTCTCCGTCTTCTCGATCCCGCGCGTCTTGCCCGCCATGATGTCCTTCATCATGGTCGTCACGTCGGCCTTGGTGACGTGGGTGACGCGCTTCTTGCCCAGGAGTGGGATGATGTGGCGGTTGATCCGGCCGAGGTCGGTGATCTTGGTGCTGGCCTTCTTCGGCCGCCCGCCCTTGCCGAGGATGCGGCCGGCTTCGAGTTCCGCGATATACAGCTCGCAAAGCTCCTTTACCGAGATCGCCTTGCGCGCGCTGTTCCGGTTTTCGAGGGGATCGTTCCCCTTGGAGACTTCGGCCAGGGCTTGAATGGCCAGCGTGCGCGCTTGCTCGGCGGTGATCTGTCCGTGCCGGCCCAGCTTCATCCGCCGCCGCACATTGTTGGCGTTTCGATAATCGACGAAGTAGGTCCGGGTGCCGGAGGGCAGGACGAAGACGCCAAAGCCCTTCAGCTCGCCGCACCAAACGGTGTATTGACGGTCGCGTGGTTCGGACTTGTCCACGACGGTTTTCGTAAGTTTCGACATAAGTACCTCGCTAGTGCGGGCTCAAAAACTCACCAAAATCTCACCACCGTATCGAAAACTGTGGGTGTCGTTGGCGTAGCACAGAGAACCCTTACGATCAATAAAATGCTGTATAAACAGCGTGTTATCGTACTCTAGCGTTGGATTGGTAAGCCTGTCGTAGCGTTGTGGTTCTAGCTCCGAAGGCGAAGGTCACAGGTTCGAATCCTGTCGGGTGCGCCATTTCGGTTCAAAGGCACGAACGCCTAGCACCGCCGCCTCTACGCCAGAGGCGGCGGTTAGCGTTCGGAGCAGCTCGCTGCGCAGGCCGCGAATACGGACCTCTTTCCGGCTGACCACCTCGACCCGCTGGGCGACCGCCCGCACCTGATCGCGGGCGAAAGTGCCGTCGCCGTTCCGCAGCTTCTTTTTCAGGGCGGCTGCAAAGGCGCGCAGGCTCTCCGGCGTGATCGCCGGGCCGATCTTCACGATATGGGCAAGTGCGCGCTCAGAATCTCCCTTGGCCTGGTCGCGCGTCGCGGTCAGCTCGGCGATGCGATCCTTGAGCGACGGATCGCTTACGTCGATGACGCCATTCTCGATCGCGTCGTAAAGCCGCTTGAGCTTGGCTTCCGCCTCGGTCGCGCGTCGCTCAAGATCGGCGACATGCTCGCGGCGCTGATTCACCCACTCGTCGCGGCGTTCGAGGATCTGATTCATCAGAGCTTCGAGCCGCGCCGGGTCGAGTAGCCGCGCTTCGAGATGATCGACCACGGCCTCATTAAGCCGATCCATCCGCACGGTGATGCCGGGACAGCCGGTCGCGCCCTGTCGCGCCTTCGTCGAGCAAGTGTAATAGCGATATTCCCGCCCGACGCTGCTGGTGCCCGTGCGCAGCGTCATCGCGCCGCCGCAGCAGGCGCAAAAGCAGATGCCGGTGAGCAGCGTCGGGCCGCCCACCGCCATTGGCGGCATCATCTTCGGACTCCGCGCCTTGAGCGACCGCTGGACCGCCTCGAACTCCGTTTCCGAGACGATGGCGGGCACTTCCATGATGGCGTGCTCGCTCTCCGGCTTCGGCGTCCTGGTCTTGTGATCGCGCGTGTTGAAACGGTGCTGGCCGATATAGGTCGTGCGGGTCAACACCTGATGCACCGCGCCCAAGCCCCAGCGCCCGCCGTCGCGGGTGCGGATGTTGTTCTCGTTCAGCCAAGTGGCGATCGACTTGAGGCCCATCGGTCCTCTGTTATCGACGCCATTCAGCGCCATGCGGTAGATGCGCCGCACCGTCTCCGCCTGGTTCGGGTCGATCTCCAGCTTCTTCTTGATCTTTGCGCCGCGCTCGCCCGCCGCGACCACGCGATAGCCGATCGGCGCACGAGCGCCGTTCCAGAAGCCTTGCCGCGCATTCTCCTTCATCGCGCGAAGCGTGTGCTTGCCGTTCTCTTTCGACTGATACTCGTCGAACAGCGTCATGATCTGGCGCATCATCACGCTCATCGGATCGTCGCCCAAGTCTTGCGTGATCGAGACGAGCTTCACCCCGTTCTTCGCCAGCTTGCGGATGTCAAACGGCGTTCAAAAGGGACCCCCGATCGGCGTCGAAGAGGGACCCCCTTTTCGGATAATATGATGCTGGTTTGTTGAAGATGGCCTTGCG